>NZ_MPZT01000001.1:0-1126644 GCF_002020145.1 Thioclava sp. DLFJ4-1 | reverse complement strand
TCCCGACCGGCGTGGAGGTCTGTGACGCAATGGTCCATGGCGGGCCCTATCCCGCGTCCACGAACTTCGGCGCGACCTCGGTCGGCACCCTTTCGATCCGGCGCTTCCTGCGTCCGGTCTGCTACCAGAACATCCCCGAGGGCGTGCTGCCCGCGGACCTTGCGTGAGTTTCGTCGGCTTTCGTTTCAGGCAGAACGATGAACAG
This sequence comes from Thioclava sp. DLFJ4-1, assembly GCF_002020145.1. Classification (NCBI taxonomy): domain Bacteria; kingdom Pseudomonadati; phylum Pseudomonadota; class Alphaproteobacteria; order Rhodobacterales; family Paracoccaceae; genus Thioclava; species Thioclava sp. DLFJ4-1. The sequence goes on along the minus strand of NZ_MPZT01000001.1, from coordinate 1,126,439 downwards.
CCTGAAGTGGTCGCTTAAGCTACACGCTCTTGAGGATGTTGCTGCGTTTGGCAGGCCTTCGATTTTTGGTCGGGCGAAGTCCTTCCCGGGGGGGCGAACTATGGTGCCCCCCGCGTGCCGCCTTTTTTGAGCATAAGCCGAAGCTGCCGCGCCGGCCCGCAATCCAGCCGTTCAGGAAAGCTAGCTATAGTCTGTCATATAGCTAGCTTTTCCCGACAGACCCCCGGCGCCGTTTTTCGCACCGGTCTCCTGCCCGTTTTTTCAGGTCACCAACTTATCCTCGAGCGAGAGCCAAGGAAGAGAAGAGGTGATCCATGAGCTATCAGTTTGTCCATATCGAATGTTACTCGGCCGCCCCGCGCAAGGTTAAGGGGGCGCCTGAGCAGGTGAACACGGCCGAGCAGGTCTTTGGCGAGGCGATGCGGGTGCCACGCTATTCGCGCCATGTTGCGGAGCCGAAAACGCCAATCAAGCTTGACGGCACGACGACGCTCAAAAAGCTCGAGGCGCTCTGGGCCAAGAAGGTGGAGACGATCCGTGAGACCGTGAAAAGTGCGAAAGGCACGAGCTATCAGCGTCGGCTGCGTCGGGATGCGGCGACGCTTTATGCGGAAATTCACTCGCATCCATTATCGGTTGAGACCCTGACCCATGATGGGGGACGGCATGCACCTGAGATCAAGACCTGGGTGCAGCGAGTGCTTGCGCATTTTAAAATCCGGATGCCGCAGGGCGTGGAGTGGGCGGCCGTGCTGCATCTCGATGAGGCCCATGTCCACCTCCACATCTTGGCGATCAATGTCGACGATCCGAAGCTCGATGCGAACAAGCTGCATGCGGGCAAACGCGCGGCCACGGAGGTGCGCGCCTCCTGCGAGACCCCTTCGGCCATTTGCTCGCTCCCGCGTCCCATTCCCAAGCCTCTTCCTCCGAGACCGCGCAAGCGGGCTCTTGGCAAGCGACCGGAGACCATCGCGCGCAACAAGGCGCATAATGCTGCGCGTCTTGAGGCGTGGCGCACGGACTGTCGCGCGGCGCGGGCTGAAAATGCGAAGGTGCTCGCGTCGTGGAAAGAAGAGAACCGCACCCATCTGAAGGCGGCTCGAAAACTGCGGGGTGAGGTTCCGGAAATGGTCGCCTACCGTGCGGCCATGCGTCAGTTCCAGGACGATTACCACCGGGCGGTCGGAGAGCACTGCGGGCTCTTGCGCGACGGGCCGCGAAAAGCGCGGCTAACGACGAAACAACATGCCGCGCGCAAGGCGATCGCGGAGCAGATGCGAGTGCAGTCTGCGGAGCTCGACCGAAGAACTCTTGAGTTTGCGCAAAAGCAAGCCGCCCTGAGCAATGTCATCGCCGCGCTTTCCGGCGGCGGTGCCGAAATTTTGGGCGGCGAGTTAGTGATGGAGGATATGCCTAACTGTCTCACTAAGCTTGGTGAGAGCGACGAAGACCGGATCATCCAGGGGATTCTGGATCTCCTAGTGCGTGCAGGGGAGGCCGGTGTTGGTGCGCTGCAGCTGTCGCGCGATGACGAGATTGATGGGCCGGGGATGGGGTAGGCGCCCGATGCCTTCTCCTATGCCGACCTTGCGTTCCTAAGTCGAAGTATTCGGCGATCACGCCGTCCCGACTTCAGCTCTGCCGAGGCGCGACCTCGAAAAGCTCTGTGTGATCATCCTGAATGCGGTCGATCTGATCGAGGATCCGCGACAGGTGATCGCGCATCGCCTGCGTCGCGCGGTCAAGGTCCCGGCTTTCGAGCGCGCTCAGGATCTTCACGTGATCGTCGAACGCATCGCGCGAGGCGAAAGACAGCGACAGCATCCGCACGCGGTCCATGTGCCCCTTGTTCTCGGCGATCAGTTCCCATGTGAAGCCGAGCCCGGCACGGGTGCAGATCTCGCGATGAAACTGATCGTCCAGTTCGTGGAATTTGGTCTTCTCACCCTTTTCCATCGCGGCGCGCTGTTGCTCGATCAGATCGCGCAACGCCGCGAGATCCTCATCGGTCAATGCGGCGACCGCGACGCGCACAGTTTCAACCTCGAGCGCGTTGCGAATGAAGCGCGCCTGCAGCACCGCTTCGCGTGAAATCAGCGAGACCGTCGTCGCACGCTGAGGTCGAATCACAAGAAATCCGAGCTTCGACAAACGGTAGAAGGCATCGCGCACCGGCTGGCGCGAAACCCCCATCTGCTTGGCGACCTCCACTTCTGAGAGCTTGGTGCCCGGTGGCAGGGATAGCCCCAGAACCTGTTGGCGTAAATGTTCGAAAACGACATCGGAAACCGACATGCGTGCGTTCTGATCAAGCTGGGTCAAAGGCAGGGGCGCGGGCATCGGAACTCCTCGTTGACGGTCCGGGTATTCTAGCATATTAGTTTATTAGTTCGGTGGTAGTCCACCTAAGAAAATAGCTACAGGGGGAGCGATAGACCATGGCGCTGTTGAATAAAGATCGCCTGCTGCCAGCGGATCCGGGGGTTCGTGCCCTTGCGCGCGATCTCTATGACACGATCAAGGACGCCCCGATCATCTCGCCCCACGGCCATACCGATCCGCGCTGGTATGCGCAGAACGAAGCCTTTCCCGATCCCGCCCAGCTTTTCGTGACGCCCGATCACTATGTGTTCCGGATGCTTCACAGCCAAGGCGTGCCGCTGGAAGCGCTTGGCGTGCCGCGCGTCGATGGCGGCGAGACGGAAACCGATGGCCGCAAGATCTGGCGGCTGTTCGCGGAGCATTACCACCTGTTCCGCGCCACGCCCTCGCGGATCTGGCTGGACTATGCGTTCGAGACGATCTTCGGCTTCACCGAGCGGCTCAGCGCCGACACCGCGGACATGTATTACGATCGCATTTCGGAGGCGCTTCAGCGCCCGGAGATGCGCCCGCGCGCTTTGTTCGATCAGTTCAATATCGAGGTGATCGCGACTACCGAAAGCCCGCTCGAGGATCTGAAATGGCACCGGATGATCCGCGAAAGCGGGTGGGGCGGGCGCGTGATCACCGCCTATCGCCCCGATCCGGTGGTCGATCCCGATTTCGAAGGCTTCGCGCAGAATGTCGAGACGTTCTGTCAGCTTGGCGGGCAGTCGGGCACATCCTTCGCGGCCTATCTGGACGCCCATCGCGACCGGCGCGCCTATTTCGCCTCTTTCGGGGCGACCTCGACCGACCACGGTCATCCGAGTGCCGCGACGCTCAATCTGGATCGCGCCGCGGTAGAGGCGCTCTATGACAAGGTGCTCGCGGGGAAAGCGGACGCGGCGGAGCGCGAGGCATTCCGCGCCCAGATGCTGACCGAGATGGCGAAGCTGTCCTGCGAGGACGGTCTGGTGATGCAGATCCATCCCGGCTCGTCGCGCAACCATTCTGATCCTATCCTGTCCCGCTTCGGGCGCGACAAGGGCTGCGATATCCCGACGCGCACCGATTATGTCGCAGCCCTCAAGCCGCTTCTGGATGCGGTGGGGCAGAACCCCGAGCTGCGCGTCATCCTGTTCACACTCGACGAGACCACCTATGCGCGCGAGCTGGCGCCGCTGGCAGGGGTCTATCCCTGTCTGCGCCTCGGCCCCGCGTGGTGGTTCCACGACAGCTTCGAGGGCATGTGGCGCTACCGCGAGATGACCACCGAAACCGCGGGTTTCTACAACACGGTCGGCTTCAACGACGACACCCGTGCCTATTTGTCGATCCCCGCGCGCCATGACGTCGCGCGCCGGGTCGATGCCGGATTCCTTGCCAACTTGGTCGCCACCGGGCGGCTGACGGAGGAGGAAGCTTCTGAGGTCATCCACGACCTCACACACAGGCTTGCACGCCAAGCCTACAAGCTCTGATTGAGCACTTTCTGGGAGGAGAGAAGTAATGAAGAAGACACTGACACCTATCGCTGCGCTGCTGATTTCGGCCGCCAGCGTCACGACCGCGTCGGCCTGCGACATGACCCTGCGCTCGTCGGACACCCACCCCGACGGCTACCCGACCGTCGAGGCGGTGAAATCGATGGCGAAAGAGGTCGAGGCGAAGACCAATGGCCGAATCTGCATCGAGGTCTACCCTTCGGCTCAGCTCGGCGAGGAAAAGGATACGATCGAGCAGACCCAGCTGGGCGTGATCGACATGGTGCGCGCCTCGTTCGGCACCTTTAACGACATCGTGCCGGAAACGCAGCTGTTCTCGCTGCCCTACCTGTTCCGCTCGGTCGAGCATCAGCACCACGTTCTCGACGGGCCGATCGGCGCGGAAGTCGGCAAGGCGTTCGAGGCACATGATCTGGTGCAGCTGGCCAATTACGACGCCGGTTCGCGCAGCTTCTACAACTCCGAGCATCCGATCAAATCGATCGACGATCTTCAGGGCATGAAGTTCCGCGTGATGCAGAACGACGTGTTCGTCGACATGATGAAGGCGATCGGCGCCAATGCTACGCCGATGCCCTATGGCGAGGTCTATTCCTCGATCCAGACCGGCGTCATCGACGGCGCAGAGAACAACTGGCCCTCCTATGACAGCTCGGGCCATTACGAGGTCGCGCCCTATTACACGCAGGACCAGCACCTGATGGTGCCGGAACTGGTGGCGATGTCGCTCACGACCTGGAACAAGCTGAGCCCCGACGACCAGAAGGTCATCAAGGCTGCTGCGAAGAACTCGGAAACGCTCGAGCGCAAGCTCTGGGCCGAGCAGGAAAAGAAATCCGAGGACAAGGTCGAAGCGGCTGGCGTCAAAGTCGTGAAGGATATCGACAAGCAGCCCTTCATCGACGCGATGAAGCCGGTCTACGACAAGTATGTGACCACGCCCGAGGCGAAGGATTTGGTGGCGCGCATTCAAGCGACGAAGTGATCTGACCCCTCGACCCCCGCCCGAAGGGGCGGGGGCACCTTCTTTCCGTGGAGTTCCCTCCGATGCGCAACATTGTGGAGAAACTAGCCGTCTGGACCGGCTGGTTGGGCCAGGCTGCCCTATGGCTATCAGGGATCGGGTTGGTGCTGATGACGGCCTTCGTCTTCGCCCAGGTCTTTTACCGCTACGTCCTCGGCTCAAGCCTGTTCTGGGCCGAACCGGCCAGTGTGATCCTGATGGGTTGGTTCATCTTTCTCGGCGCGGCTGTCGGCATCCGGGAGGGCTACCACCTCAGCTTCGACGTGCTGCTTTTCGTGCTGCCCGAAAAGGTGCGCCTGACCTTCTTCTCGATTTCTGACCTCGTGGTCGCGGCCTTCGGTTTCGGGATGCTCAAATACGGCTGGGAGCTGGCTGACAAGATGGCCGCCACGACGATTTCGGGGCTCGGCGTTTCCGGGGCCTTCCGCTTCGTGCCGGTCGCGGCGGGCGGAGCGCTGCTGATGATCTTCTGCGCCGAGCGCATCCTGCGCCGGCTCGCGGGTCTGTCTACGTCGCGGTTCGGCGACGATCACGACGCGGCGGAGCTCGAGGGCGAAGCTGTAACTGGCGAAGGGAACTGAGCTCATGGAACTCTGGATCTTGTTCGGGACCTTTACCGTCCTTCTGCTGATCGGAACGCCGGTCGCATTCTGTCTCGGCGTGGCCTCCTTTGCGACAGTCACCTATCTCGGGCTTCCCCCGGTGGTGGTGTTCCAGCGTCTGAATTCCGGCGTCTCGGTCTTTGCGCTGATGGCGATCCCGTTCTTCATCTATGCCGGTGACCTGATGGTGCGCGGCGATATCGCGCGGCGGTTGGTCGCGCTGGCGGGCGCCTTGGTGGGGCATATGCGCGGCGGGCTGGGGCAGGTGAACATCCTCGCCTCGGTGATGTTCGGCGGCGTGTCGGGCTCGGCTGCGGCGGATGCCTCGGCAGTGGGCGGCCTGATGGTGCCGCAGATGCGCGAACGAGGTTACGGCGCGGATTACGGCGTGAACATCACCGTCACGGCGGCGATCATCGCGCTGATGCTACCGCCCAGCCATAACATGATCATCTATTCGATCTCGGCAGGCGGGAAGATCTCGATCGCCGACCTGTTCACCGCCGGGATTATTCCGGGTCTGGTGCTTGCGCTGTCGCTGATGACCGCCGCCTATTTCGTCGCCAAACGCCGCGGCTACCCGACCGAACCGTTTCCCGGTCGCAGGGCCCTCGGGCGGTTGTTCTGGAACGCGATGCCCGGTCTGATCATGATCCTGATCATCTTCGGCGGCGTGCGCTCGGGCATTTTTACCGCCTCTGAAAGCTCCAATATCGCGGTGGTCTACGCGCTTCTGGTGACCGTCTTCCTGTATCGCACGATGAAGCTGTCGGATTTCATCGAAGCGACCAAGGGCGCGGTGCGCACGACGGCGATGGTGCTGATGGTGATCGGCTGCGCGGCCTCCTTCGGCTGGCTGCTGGCCTATCTGCAAGTGCCGGCCAAGCTGATCAATCTGCTCGAGAATTTCTCGCATAATCCGATCGTCATCCTGCTGCTGATCAACCTGTTGCTGCTGGTGCTGGGCACGTTCATGGACATGTCGCCGCTGATCGTGATCACCACGCCGATCTTCCTGCCCGTGGCTCAGGCCTTCGGCGTCGATCCGGTGCAGTTCGGGGTGATCCTCGTGCTCAACCTCGGGATCGGTCTCTGCACGCCGCCGGTCGGTGCGGTGCTGTTCGTCGGCTGCGCAGTGGGCCGGGTGCCGATCACGACGGTGATGAAATCGATCTGGCCGTTCTATTTCGCGACCTTCGCCACGCTGATGCTGGTGACCTACATCCCGGCGCTTTCGCTCTGGCTGCCGTCGGTCTTCCACTGAGAGGAGTTTTCGCATGAGCTATCCGATCGCCTATCCCGATGAGGGCATCGCCCGTCAGGTGCTGACCGAAAACGAGCAGATGATGCTGGTCTCGGTTCGCTTCGAGGCCGGGGCAGAGGGCGCGCTCCACTCCCATCCTCACGTGCAGGCCACCTACTGCACCTCCGGCGAATTTCGCTTTGTCCTCGATGGTGCGGAGCACGTGCTGCGCGCCGGGGACAGCCTGATGATACCGTCCGGCGCCGAACACGGCTGTGTCTGCGTCGAAGCGGGGGAGCTGCTCGACTGCTTTACCCCGCGCCGCGACGACTTTTTGTGAAAGGACATTCAATGCTCAGCGTAGAAACCCGCCACGCCATCCATCCCGATCACGCCCGCACCATGGGCACGCAAGAGCTGCGTGAGCATTTCCTGGGCACGGGGCTGTTCGCGCCCGGCGAGATCCGCTTGATCTACACGCATTACGACCGCTTCACCCTCGGAGGCGCGGTGCCGAATGGCGCATCGCTGACGCTCGACGTGGTGGACGAGACGCGGACCGCCACCTTCCTCGAGCGGCGCGAAATGGGCGTCGTGAATATCGGCGGCACGGGACGCGTCTCAGCCGCTGGCGACACCTGGGAGATGGGGCGCGGTGATGTCCTGTATCTGGGCATGGGCGCAGGACCGGTGACCTTCGAGGGCGACGGCCGGTTCTATCTGGTTTCCGCCCCCGCGCATCGCGCCTGTCCGCATCGCCTGATCAAGCTTGCCGAGGCGAACCGCGTCGAGCTGGGCGAAGCTGCGACCTCCAACAAACGCGTCATCAACCAGTTCATCCATCCGACCGTGATGGAAAGCTGCCAGCTGGTGCTGGGCTATACCCAACTGGTCGAGGGGTCAGTCTGGAACACGATGCCCGCGCATGTCCATGACCGCCGGATGGAGGCCTACCTCTACTGGGGCATGACGCCCGAGGCGCGCGTGCTGCACCTGATGGGCGAGCCGACCGAGACCCGCCACATGATGATCGCCAACGAGGAGGCCGTGATCTCGCCGCCGTGGTCGATCCACTCCGGGGCCGGGATCGGCGAATATACCTTCATCTGGGCGATGGCGGGCGACAATGTCGATTACACCGACATGGACTTCGTGCAGCCGGCGGATCTGAAATGAGCCCGTTTTCGCTAGAGAACCGCCGCGCCCTCGTCACCGGCGCGAACACCGGCATCGGTCAGGCAATCGCTGTGTCGCTGGCTGCGCAAGGCGCACATGTGACCTGTGCTGGGCGGCGCGAATGCACCGAAACGCTGGCGATGATCGCTGATGCGGGCGGGCAGGGCGAGGCGCTGCTCCTCGACTTCGCGGACCCGATGGCCGCGCAGGACAGCTTCACGGAGGCGGGCTATTCGATCCTCGTGAACAACGCGGGCATCATCCGGCGCGAAGACAGTCTGGAGTTCACCGAGACCGATTGGGACGCGGTGATGGACGTGAACCTCAAGGCGCTGTTCTTCACCACGCAAGCCTTCGCCCGCGCCGCGCTCGAGCAGGGCAATACGCCTTCGGCAGTGGTGAACATCGCCTCGCTGCTATCCTTTCAGGGCGGCATCCGCGTGCCGTCCTACACCGCGTCCAAGCATGGTGTGGCGGGGCTGACCAAGATCCTCGCCAACGAATGGGCGGCCAAAGGGATCAACGTAAACGCCATCGCACCCGGCTATATCGCGACCAACAACACCGAGGCTCTGCGCGCCGATCCAGAGCGCAGCGAAGCGATCCTTGCGCGAATTCCGGCCGGGCGCTGGGGCGATCCTTCCGATATCGGCGGCACCGCCGCCTTCCTGTGTTCCCCCGCCGCGCGCTACATCCATGGCGCGGTCCTGAATGTCGATGGAGGCTGGCTTGCCCGCTGAACGTCTCACCCGCGAAAGCGCGAAGCTCAAAACCGGTATCGTCCATCTCGGCCTCGGCGCGTTCTTCCGCGCCCATGGGGCGATCTACACGGCTGAGGCTGCTGCGAAAAGCGGCGGCGACTGGGGGATCACCGGCGTGTCGCTGCAATCGTCGCGGATGCGCGATGCGCTGGCGCCGCAGGATTTCGCCTATAGCGGGCTGGAGTTCGGCCCCGAGGGCGAAACGCCCGAGCGCATCGAGATCGTCAGCGATATTCTGGTGGCCCGCGAAAATCCGCAAGCGGTGCTCGACGTGATGGTCGATCCGGATGTGCGCATCGTATCGCTCACGATCACTGAGAAGGGCTATTGCCATTCGCCCGCGACCGGCGCGCTTGACCCCGATCATCCCGATATCGTGCATGACATGGCCAACGACCTGCCCGTCTCTGCGCCCGGCTATCTTGTGCGTGCGCTGCAGCTGCGCCACGCGCGCGGCCTGCGTCCCTTCACCGCGATGAGCTGTGACAACCTGCCCGAAAACGGCCGGCTGCTGCGCGGCGTGGTGTTGGATCTGGCGCGTCGCATCGACCCGGAGCTGGCGGACTGGATCGCGGCTGAGGGGCGGTTCCCGTCGACCATGGTGGACCGCATCGTGCCCGCGACGAAGCCGGAGGACATCGCGCGGCTCGAAGAGCTCGCCGGCTGGCACGACGCCTTGCCGGTAATGCACGAGCCGTTCCGCCAATGGGTGATCGAGGATGATTTCGTCGATGGCGAGCGGCCCGATTGGGGCGCGGTCGGTGTCGAGATGGTCAGCGACGTCACTCCGTTCGAGCATATGAAACTGCGGATGCTGAACGGCACCCACAGCTCTCTGGCCTATCTTGGCTATCTGGCGGGGTTCGAGACGATTTCCGACACGATGGACGACGAGGTGATGGCCGACTTCGTGCGCTATCTGTGGCGCGACGAGATCATCCCTTCGCTGACCCCGCCGCCGGGCGTCTCGCTCGAGCGTTATGCCGACGCGCTCGCAGAGCGCTACGCCAATCCCGCGATCCGTCACCGGACATGGCAAATCGCGATGGATGGCAGCCAGAAACTGCCGCAGCGCATTCTGGCCACCGTCGCCGATGCGTTGAAGGCCGGGCGGAGCTGCCCGGGCCTGATGCTCGCGATCGCGGCCTGGATGCGCTACGTCGGCGGCGTCGACGAGAGCGGGCAGCCGATCGAGGTGAAAGACCCGCTGGCCGCTGAGTTGCGTGCGCTCTCCGACAGTGCCGCGGATGCCGAGGGCAAGGTTGCGGCGCTTCTGTCGTTGCGTTCTGTGTTTCCGCCCGAGCTCGCACAATCCCTGCAGGCCCCGGTCACGGAGGCCTATCGCGTGCTCGTCGAAAAAGGCGCGCGCGCCGCGGTGCGGGAGGTTCTCCAATGATCGAGAGCTGGCGTTGGTATGGCCCCGAGCTGGACACGATTTCCCTGCCGCAGATCGTGCAGACGGGCGCATCCGGCATCGTAACCGCCTTGCACGAGATCGCCTATGGCGAGGTCTGGTCGCGCGAGGCGATCACGGAGCGGCGCGCCCGGATCGAGGCGGCGGGGCTGCATTGGCACGTGGTCGAAAGCCTGCCGATCCATGAGCGGATCAAGCGCGGCGAAGGCGATCTGAGCGCGCTCTTCGCCAATTACCGTCAATCGATGGCCAATCTCGCCGCCGAGGGCATCACCACGATCTGCTACAATTTCATGCCTGTTCTGGACTGGACCCGCACCGATCTGACCGCGCCACTTGCGACAGGCGGTAGCTGCCTGCGCTTCGAGGCCTATCGCATGGCGGCTTTTGAGATTCACATGCTGAAGCGCGAAGGGGCCGAGGACGATTACACGCCCGACGTTTGCGCCCGCGCCAAGACCTTGTTCGAGGGTTCGACACAAGACGAGCGTGACGCGCTGTTGCACGCGATCATGTCGGGTCTGCCGGGTGCCTATGACCGCTACGACATCGCCGGGCTGCGGGACCAGCTCGCGCTTTATGACGGTATCGATCGCGACGAGATCCGGCGCAATTTCAAACGCTTCCTCGATGAGGTGATCCCCGCGGCAGAGGAGCTGGGGCTGCGGTTCTGCGTCCATCCCGACGATCCGCCGCGCGACATTCTGGGTCTGCCCCGTGTCGTCTCCAACGCCGAGGATATCGACTGGATCCTGCGGGCGCATGATAGTCCCGCGAACGGGCTGACGCTTTGCACCGGCTCGCTCGGGGCGAACCCGGCCAACGATCTGCCCGCGATCGCCGAGCGCTTTGCGCCGCATATCCATTTCGCGCATCTGCGCAACGTGCGCAAAGATCCCGATGGCAGTTTCGAGGAAGCCGCGCATCTGGGTGGCGATACCGATATGGTCGCGGTTTCCGCGGCTCTGCTGGCCGAGGAAACGCGCCGGGCGTCCGAGGGGCGTGCGGATGCGCAGATTCCGTTCCGCCCCGATCACGGTCATGTCTTGCTCGATGACGCCGCCCGCGGCTCTTTCCCTGGCTATCCGCTGATCGGGCGGATGCGCGGGCTGGCCGAGATGCGCGGCGTGATTGCCGGGTTGAAAGGGCGTCGCGATGGCTGAAGCGATTACACTTCATCCGCGCGATACCGTAGCCGTTCTGGCCGCGCGCGCCGATGCGGGCAGCATCCCGCTTGGCACCGGTGAACCGCTCGCGCAGCCAGTCTCCGCCGGGCACAAGCTGGCGCGGGTGGCGATGGCCGAGGGTGATCCGGTGATCAAGTTTGGCCAGATTATCGGCCGCGCCAGTGCCCCGATCGCGGTGGGCGAACATCTCCATAGCCACAATGTCAGCTATTCCAAGCATGACGAGACCCACCAGATCGGCGCGGATCTCGCAAACGCCGAGGCCGCGATCCCGAAGGTCGCGCCCCGCAGTTTCATGGGCTACGAACGCGCCGACGGTCGGGTCGGCACGCGTAATTATATCGCGCTCTGCGCAACGGTGAACTGCTCGGCCACGGTGATCAAATGCGCAGCCGCCGAGATCACGGCTGAGGGCGCGCTCGATCCTTATGACAACATCGATGGCGTCGTCGCCTTCGCCCATGGCACCGGCTGCGGTATGGCGGCGAGCGGGCGCGGGGCGGACAGCCTCGAGCGTGTCCTCTGGGGGCATGCGACCCACCCGAATGTCGGTGCGGCGATCTTCGTGGGCTTGGGCTGCGAAGTGATGCAGATCGCGCGCATGGAGGCGCATTTCGGGTCTGCGGGGACCGAACGGTTCCATGCGCTGACCATTCAGGAGACCGGCGGCACCCGCGCCACGATCGAGGCGATCAAGGCGAAGCTGCGCGAGATCCTGCCGCAGGTTAACAAGGCCAGCCGCAGCTCCTGCCCGGTTTCCGCGCTGCGGATCGGATTGCAATGCGGCGGCTCGGACGGGTTCTCCGCGATCACCGCAAACCCGGCGCTGGGTGTGGCCTCGGACCTGATCGTGGGGCAGGGCGGGGGCGTGATCCTCTCCGAGACCCCCGAGATCCATGGCGCCGAAGATCTGCTGCTGCGCCGCACTATGCCCGAGGTGGCCGAAAAGCTCCTTGGTTGTCTCGACTGGTGGGAGGGCTATGCCGCACAGGGCGGCGGATCGATGGACAACAACCCCAGCCCCGGCAACAAGCAGGGCGGGATCACCACGATCCTCGAGAAATCCCTCGGCGCGGTCGCGAAGGCCGGGGCGACGCCGCTGCGGGCCTTCTATGACTATGCCGAGCAGGTCCGCACGCCGGGGCTGAGCTTCATGGATAGCCCGGGTTACGATCCTGTTTCGGCGACGGGCCAGATCGCGGCAGGTGCGCAGATCGTGGTGTTCACCACCGGGCGCGGCTCTGCCTTCGGCTCGAAACCCGCGCCGACGATCAAGCTGGCGACTTCGGATCGGCTCATGGAGGCGATGCCCGACGATATGGATATCGGCTGCGGCGACATCCTCAGCCAAGGCGTGTCGATCGCTGACAAGGGCGCGGAAATCTTCGAGGCGATCCTGCGTGTCGCATCGGGAGAGAAAACCAAATCTGAAGACCTCGGGCTGGGCGATAACGAATTCCAGCCGTGGCAAATCGGAGCGGTGATGTGACGAAGAAACCCGTGATCGCATGCGTCGGGGAAGCGATGGTCGAGCTGTCTTTCGATCGCCCCGAGCAGCAGATCGGCTTTGCCGGCGATACGCTCAACACCGCGGTCTATCTTGCGCGCGCGACTGGGGCGGCAGCGCAGGTCGAATTCGTGACCGTGCTGGGGCGTGATGCGGTCTCCGATCGCATGGGCGCTTTCATTGCCGCCCAAGGCGTGGGCTGCGCGCACATTCGTCGCCACCCCGAGCGTCTGCCCGGTATCTACGCGATCGCACTCGACGCAAAGGGAGAGCGCAGCTTTTCCTATTGGCGCGATCAATCCGCGGCGCGCTGCCTGTTTGAGGACGGGTTCGCGCAGCTTGAAGGGGTCGATCTGATCTATCTCAGCGCGATCACGCTGGCGATCCTGCCCCATTCGGTGCGCCTGTCGCTCTTGGCACATCTGGAGGCACATCCCGCCCGGGTGGCTTTCGATTCCAACTACCGCCCGCGGCTCTGGGAAGATATCGAGACCGCCCGCGCCGTGACCGAGGCGGCGTGGCGCATCAGTGACATTGCGCTGCCTTCGCTGGATGACGAGATGGCGCTCTTCGGTGATCGCGATGCGCAAGCGGTGCGCGCACGGCTTAACGGCTGGGGCGCGCGCAAAGGCGCGTTGAAGATGGGCGCGGGAGGGGCGATATCGCTCGATCCCACCGCCAAGCCGCTCGACCTGCCTGCTGCGCAAAAGGTGGTCGATACCACCGCAGCCGGCGACAGTTTCAACGGTGCATGGCTCGCCGCGCATTTTCGGGGCGCTTCAGACGAGGGCTGCCTTGTTCAGGCTCATGCCTGCGCGCTCGAGGTGATCGCGCAGCCGGGGGCGATCATAGCTGCGTAGCTACCAAAGAGGGGGCTCGTCTTGCAACTTGCGATGCCGCGATCCCCCGAGTGGCCAAGATTGCCGGTTCCAGCGGCACGCAGCGCGACCCGAGAGGGGATCGGGCTTCAATCTCCATTCTTCACCCCAGTCGTCGGCTCAGCTCTTCGGTCTTATGGATTGATTATTGTTAGTTGCTCAGAGTGATACGGCCTCGGTCAAGATTTTTGATCTTAAGTCCTCAGGATCGCCGCCTCATGATGCTGCCAGCCCGAAATCGCGCGGCGAGATCGCGATATCGGCAATCGTGTAGTTGTCGAGCGTCGCCAAGAAAGCCGCCCGGGCTTCCGCCAAGGGAGAAATCAAACGGCAGGATGCTGTGATCGTGCAATCTCCGTCGCTGCGCATACATTCGACGAGATCGAAATCCGTCTCCATGTGGCGCACAATTGTTCCGACGCCGATCTCTTGGGCGGCACGTGCAAGCCCCAGGCCGCCGGACCGGCCGCGTTGGGCAGTCAGAAATTCGCCTCGGGTCAGCGCGTTGACGACCTTCATGACCGTGCTTCGAGGCGCGTGATAGGCCGCGACGAGATGATCGATCGTGAAGCGGCGGTCTTTCATCGACGCCGCATAGATCATGACGCGCAAGGCAAGGTCCGTAGTGTCGTTCAAGCGCATTCGCAGATCTCTCCTGATCGGGCTCCCAAGCGACGCGTCTCGTATCACGAGGCCGGACAGAATGTCGCACAAGAAAAACATACCTGTGATTGGCATCTTAATTCCCGAGAGAATAGATGCGGTTCATTGGTATGTTTTATAACCCAGGAGACAATGATGGCCAAGCCGCTCTCGGAAAACACACTCGCGATCATCGAAGCCACTGCACCCGTCGTCGCCGAGCACGTCGATCAGATCGTGCCGGTCATGTATCGCAGGCTGCTCGCCGCTCCCGAAATCCGGGCGCTGTTCAACATGTCGCATCAACATGGCAACTCGCCGCAGCACAAAGCGCTCGCGGGGGCGCTGGTGGCCTATGCGACCCATATCCGGAATCCCGGGGTCTTGGCCGATGCGCTGGAACGGATCGCACAGAAACATGTCGGTTTGCAGATCCTCCCCGAGCATTACCCCCATGTCGGCGAAGCGCTGCTGGGCGCTGTCGCCGAGGTGTTGGGCGAGGTCGCGACCCCCGAGATCCTGAATGCCTGGGGCGAGGCCTACTGGTTCCTTGCCAATACGCTCATCGAGCGAGAAGAAGAGATCTACGCCGGTGCGGAAGAACAGGACGGCGGCTGGCGCGGGTGGCGGCGCTTCAAGGTTGGCGCGAAGGACAGCGAAACCTCCGAGATCGCGTCCTTCACGCTCTATCCCGTGGATGGGTTGCCTGTTCTCAAGCATCGCCCCGGTCAGTATCTGAGCTTCCGCTTTGCACCTGCGGAAGGCGAGGAGTATCGGCGCAACTACTCGATCTCCTCGGCGCCGGATGGTCAGTCCTACCGCATCACCGTCAAGCGCGAGCCCGGCGGGCGGATCTCCAACTGGCTGCATGATGCGGTCGAGGTCGGCGCCGAGTTCGACGTGGCCGCGCCCGCTGGCGAGTTCTTCCTCGATCCCGCAGACAAGCGAGAGGTGGTTCTGCTGTCAGGCGGCGTTGGCCTCACCCCGATGATCTCGATGCTGGAGAGCTATGGCGGCGGCGATCTGCGGATGGTCTATGTCCACGCGACGCGGAACGGCCAGTCCCATGCGCTTGCCGCGACCTCCCGTGCGAAGGCGCATGAGAGCCACGTCTTCTATGAGGTGCCGGAAGAGAATGATGTCGCGAATGGTGTCCATACCGGCCGCGTCGATCCGAACTGGCTCGTGCAGATCAGCGATCCCGCTAGGGCGGACTATTTCATCTGCGGCCCGACGGGCTTCATGCAGGAGATGGTTTCCGGTCTGAAGGCAGCAAACGTTCCGGACGCTCGCATTCACTATGAGTTCTTCGGCCCCGCATCCGCGCAGATCGGTTGATACCTCGTCCCAGCGCTCTATCCGTCGAGCGCCGGGCCGCCGCTCTATGTGACCAGAGCTGCTTTGAAGAGATGCCGGTGACTTGAAAAGGGGAGGGGACGATACACGACGGGCCGCACCTAGAACCGCACCCTCTTGCTGTTGAACGAGCTCCTGCGAGCCCGGAGCTTCACCCGCATGTCGATATACGTTCTGAGCATGATGTGTCGTCGATCGAACGTCCTAGCTGCCTAAGCTTCATGGCAATCTCTTCCGGCTTGTGCCGCTTATTCGATGTCTCTCGTCCTCCGTTTTCTGAATAGAACGGTGGGGTCGTGCGACCGGGAGGCTCAAAGCGACGTAATCGCTCTTTGCTTTGGCATGCCGCCGAAAAGATTAGACAATTTGAGCTTCAGAAGCTGACATAGAAGAAGGCCGGGGAAGGCTCAGATGAACGCGAAGCAGCCGGGCGATCGCCCGGCTGCTCCCGCCACCAACCTGACAGCTTGAGGGGCTAACTGCGTCAGGTCACTCGACGATGTGCTTGAAAGGGTGTGGGTGGTTCACGCCGTCGATAGCGGTAGGGTGGAAAAGCTTGGATGGCCTTGAGGGTCTCAAGGCGGGCTGAGAAAACGGGATCACATCTCGGGCAAAGCAGAGATATAAGGTAAGAAAAAGACCAAAAAATATGCATTTTAGGCTCCAAGATAACTATTTGGAGAAAGTGTCGTTCCTTAAATTGAAATGACGACCACTCAACCTTTGAGCGAGAAGGTGGCGAGAGGACGGTGGGAAAGTGACGGATTTGTGTCTGACTTTTTCTTTCTTGTGCCGACCATGATTTCGGTCCGATTGCGGCGTTTATAATTGCGTTCGCCGAATTCTACGAGGATCTGCGCGTCTTTGCAGCGAGAGATGTATGCCCTCAGAGCCCCGCAATCAGATAGGGCGGACTATGAGAGATAGTGGCGCCCCCCATGGCAACTCACGCCTTCAAAGTCCGGTCGAGGTTGCCTCATACGCACCCCGGCTCCCCGCGTCACTCGCCCGTTTGGTCGCCTCTCCGAAGATCGCCGATCCGCCGCTCGATCGCGTCGAGCCGCAGGAGAACTTCATCCCGGTAGGCACCGGTGCGCGTGGTCTCCTCTTCTGAATGAGCGTCCTGCATAGAATCCACGATCAGGCCCACCAGGAGGTTCACCACTGCGAAGGTCGTGACCATTATGAAGGGCAAGAAGAAGGTCCAGGCCAGAGGGTGGGTTTCCATCACTGGGCGCACGAAGCCCATCTCGCTCCAACGCTTCCAGCGGTTGTAGAGTGTTTTGGGTGGACCGTATTCCTGCGGTGCATCGCGCCAGTGCAACCCATTGCGGTTTATGAAGATTATCCCGCTCAGAATATGACGATCATCAACCCGTGGGCGGCCATGGCTCTTCGGAAGTGAGGAAGATCAGAAAACAGTCCATTGGACTGTTTTTCTGACGAACGGCTCGAGCAGTGCCATCTTCTCGTCGCTCAGCCAGAGAAGACTGCTCACCACACGCGCCTATATCTAGTCAAGCGGACGATCGAGAGCGGTCTTCCCTGCTTTTGAGCTGAATTGGTCGTCTCGGCAAAGAAGCTTTCCTCCAGGGGTATGGCTTGCGTCCTTTTGCCGACCCACTCGGTTCGATTTTTGGTAAATCCGGCCCCCCCCCCCCCCCATCTTTCCCACAGCGGGTATCCTTCGGCGTGGGTGTTTTTCCCTCCGGCAGATCGCGCGGGCACGAGGAACGTATCGCGAGAAAGGTCATGCCCCGACGCGGTCGTATTTCTTCCTCTGACACGTGCTTCATAGGGCCGCGCTCGCTTAGAATGAAACTGCTCCGCAAGGGGTCAGGTTTCGCGCAGGCCCTCAGGCACGGCGTAACCCCAGTCGGGATACATTTCGCAGATGACTTCCTTCATCAGGCAGATGGGCGGCGAGGTGTCTCCTTGCCGGTAATTCATGAAGATTGGCGAAGTGGGGTGTTCCTCGATGGGACGATAGCAGATGCCTTCCATCCGGAGCCTGTCCAGAGAAGCAGGCACGACCGCGATACCCTCCTCGGCCGCGACGAGGCCGAGGGCGATGTGCAGTTCGCGGGCTTCATGGGCGATCATCGGCGTCAGTCCGTGGTCGTGGAAAACCGTCAGAACCTGATCGGCGTAGCTCGGGCGCGGCTTGCTCGGGTAAAGGATCTGCGGCTCTTCGGCGACCCGCGACAGGGGCAGCGGCGCGTCGGTTCCGGCCAGGGGATGCGTGATCGGAAGAGCGACGATCATTTGTTCTTCACGCAGCAGAACGCGCCGGATGTCAGTGTCCTCGAACCGCTGGGTGCCAAAACCCGCGTCGATCCTTCCTTCCTTCAAGGCGTTAATCTGTTCAAGGCTGCTCATCTCGACGAGATGCACTTCGATATCGCTGGCTTTCTTGCGAAAACCTCGGATCAGTGCTGGAAATCGACCATACATCGTCGAGGCGACGAAGCCGAAGACCACGCTGCGCTTGGCGCTCTTGATCGTTCGCGTCATCATTACCTTCGTCGCTTCGGCATGGCCGAGTATCTGTTCGGCCTGCTTCAGGAACAGACGCCCAGCCGGGCTCAGGCGCAACGGACGCACCGAGCGGTCGATCAGCTCCGCGCCCATCTCCGCCTCGAGCATCTGAATCTGCCGGCTCAGAGGAGGCTGTGCCATGTTGAGTGTGTTCGCCGCACGCGAGAAGCTCCTCTCCCGCGCCACCGCCACGAAATAGCGGAGCTGCCGCATTTCCATACTATACCCTCCCGGCATAAAGGCAGACTTACTTGGTCTTGGCCAAACGCCTCTCACTTTGTCAGTTTAGCCGAAGCTTGATTGAGCCGGGTAGAGGAGGACGCTACCCGTCGGGAGGTATCGCTCGATACCTATTAGGTCTGAAGAGCCGCGAGATGGCTCCGAAACCCGATTTTCGGGAACGGTTTTTTACACCCGGACGGTCGGTCTCCCAGCCGCTCGGCTCGACGATCCAGCCAAGACCCTGCCGTTGCAGGAACGCACCAGATTGGAGGAGGACCTATGGCAAACGACCTGAAATCCCGTATCGAGAACGCGGTGATCGAGAACCCAGAGACCGGTATTCACCGCTGTCGTCGCGACATCTTCACCGATGAAGAGATGTTCGAACTCGAGATGAAGCATATCTTCGAGGGCAACTGGGTCTATCTTGCCCACGAGAGCCAGATCCCGCAGAACAACGACTACTTTACCACCTGGATCGGGCGTGTGCCGATCATCATCACCCGCGACAAGGAAGGTGAGTTGCACGCCGTGGTCAACGCCTGCGCGCATCGCGGCGCCACGCTCTGCCGTCGCAAGCATGGCAACAAGTCGAGTTTCACCTGCCAGTTTCATGGGTGGACCTTCAACAACGCGGGCAAGCTGCTGAAGGTGAAAGACGGCAAGACCGGCGCCTATCCCGAAGCCTTCAACCGGGATGGGTCGCATAACCTCAAGAAGGTTGCGAAATTCGCCAGCTACAAGGGCTTCCTCTTCGGGTCTCTAAACCCCGACGTGGCGGACTTGGAAGAGCATCTTGGCGAAACCCGTGTCATCATCGATCAGATCGTCGATCAGGCACCTGAGGGGCTCGAGGTTCTGCGCGGAAATTCCAGCTACACGTTCGACGGGAACTGGAAGCTGCAGATGGAGAACGGCGCAGACGGCTATCACGTCAGCTCGGTTCACTGGAACTATTCCGCCACGATGGGGCACCGCAAGGAAGAGGGCACCAAGGCCGTCGATGCCAATGGTTGGTCGAAATCCACGGGTGGTGTCTACGGCTTCGAGCAGGGGCATATCCTTTTGTGGACCCGGACACTAAACCCGGAGGTGCGCCCGATCTGGAATCACAAGGACGCGCTGGCCGCACGCCTGGGCGAGGAGAAGACGAGCTTCATCGTCAACCAGACGCGAAATCTCGGCCTCTATCCCAATGTCTACCTTATGGATCAGTTCTCGACCCAGATCCGGGTGGTGCGTCCGATTTCCGTCGATAAGACCGAGATCACGATCTACTGCTTCGCCCCCGTCGGCGAGCCGCCGGAAGAGCGCGCGCTGCGGCTGCGGCAATACGAGGACTTCTTCAACGTCTCAGGCATGGGCACCCCCGACGATCTGGAAGAGTTCCGCGCGTGCCAAGAGGCCTACGCCGCCGCGGATGGCGTCTGGAACGACTTGAGCCGCGGGGCCACCCGCTGGGAGAATGGTCCGGATGAAAACGCCAAGGCGATGGGAATGAACCCGATCCTCAGCGCAGAGCGTGCCGAAGATGAGGGGCTTTTCGTTCGTCAGCACGAATTCTGGGCCGAGACCCTTCTGAAGGCGCTTGAGGCAGAAAAGGCAGAGAGCCGCGTGGAGGAACTGGCATGAACGCGCCTTTGACAAATGATCTGACCGCACTCACGCAGTTTCTCTATCGCGAAGCGCGCTTGCTCGATGATCGGGAATGGGATCGCTGGCTCGAATGTTACGCGCCCGAGGCGAGCTTCTGGATGCCGTCCTGGGACGATGACGATCAGCTGATCGAGGATCCGCAAAGCCAAGTCTCCCTGATCTATTACCCCGATCGGGCCGGGCTCGAAGACCGGGTTTTTCGGATCAAGACCGAACGCTCCGGCGCGACGATGCCCGAGCCCCGCACCAATCATATGATCAGCAATGTCGAAATCCTCGAGCGGCGCGAAACGGAGATCGATCTGCGGTTCAACTGGCACACGCTGAGCCACCGCTACAAGACGACGACGAGCTTTTTCGGAACGTCTTTCTATACGGTGGATCTGTCGGGCGACACGCCGCTGATTGCCGCCAAGAAAGTGATCCTGAAGGACGATTACATCCATCAGGTCATCGACGTCTATCATGTGTGATCGGAGGCAATCATGAGCTATCGCGTAGCGCTCAATTTCGAAGATGGCGTGACCCGTGTCATCGAGGTCAAGCCGATGGAAACGGTGATGGACGCAGCCTATCGCCAGAAGGTGAATCTGCCGGTCGACTGTTCGGACGGGGTTTGCGGCACCTGCAAGTGCCGTTGCGAGCAGGGGGTTTTCGATCTCGGGGATGATTTCCTCGAGGAAGCCTTGTCGGAAGACGAGGCGCAGGAGGGGTATGTTCTCTCCTGCCAGATGGTGCCCTCGGGGGATTGCATCGTCTCGGTCCCGGTGCCCTCGTCGAGCTGCAAGCTGACCCCTGCGGAGTTCGCGGTCGAGGTGAGCACGCTCGACCGTGTATCGCCGACGACGATCCGGCTGGGGTTGACGCTGCCTGACCCAGGGACACTCGACTTCCTGCCGGGGCAATACGTGAATATCGCTCTCCCGGATGGGCAAACCCGCTCCTATTCCTTCAGCTCGGCACCCGGTGCGTCCGAGGCGTCGTTCCTCATTCGCAACGTGCCCGGCGGGGCGATGAGCACGCATCTGACAGAGACAGTGACACTCGGAGAGAAGATGTCGTTCACAGGCCCTTATGGGAGCTTCTTCCTGCGGCAGGTTCAGCGCCCGGTGCTGATGCTGGCCGGTGGGACCGGCCTTGCGCCACTTTTGTCGATGCTCGAAGTTGTGGCCGAGACCGGGGAAACCTCGCAACCGGTTCACCTCGTCTACGGTGTGACGACGGATGACGATCTGGTGGAGGTTGCGCGGCTCGAGGCGCTGTCTCAGCGTTTGCCGAACCTGACATTCGCCTGCTGTGTGGCCGATGAGGCCAGTGTCCATCCGCAGAAAGGTTATGTCACCCATCACCTAAGCGATGCGGATCTGCGTGGCGGCGATCTGGACGTCTATCTTTGCGGGCCACCTGCGATGGTGGAGGCGGTGCGCAACTTCCTCGCGGAGAAGAACATCGTGCCTGCGAGCTTCCATTACGAGAAGTTCACGCCCGCAGATATCAGCACCTCGGAGGCCGCATGAGCGCAACGGATCATTTCCCGGAACGCTTTGCGGGGCAGGTCATGGTCGTGACCGGGGCGGCGCAAGGCATCGGTCTTGGCGTGGCCGCCCGAGCCTGTGCGGAAGGGGCTGATGTGTTTCTTGCGGACCGGGCGGAGTTCGTCTCCGAGGTCGCAGCTGAAATCAACGCTGCGAGTCCGGGCCGGGCAAAAGCGGTGGTGGCCGATCTTGAAACCTATGAGGGCGCCGAGGCGGTCATGGAGGGAGCGATAGATGCGTTCGGCGGGATCGACATCCTCGTGACGGGTGTCGGGGGCGCAATCCGGATGCGGCCTTACGCAGAGTTCGAGCCTGCGCAGATCAAGGCCGAGATTCAACGTTCCTTGATGCCAACGCTTTGGTCCTGCCATGCGGTCCTGCCGCATCTGCGCGCGCGGGGTGGGGGCGTCATCGTGAATGTCTCCAGCAACGCCACGCGCGGCATCCATCGCGTGCCTTATTCGGCGGCCAAGGGAGGGGTGAATGCGCTGACGGCCAGCCTCGCGATGGAAGTCGCAGGCGAAAATATCCGGGTCGTGGCCTCCGCTCCGGGTGGCACGGAAGCGCCGCCTCGCCGTATCCCGCGTAATGCCAAAGGCGACACCGAGGCTGAGCAAGGCTGGATGGCGGAGGCGGTCGAACAGGTCAAGAATTCGACCATGATGGGACGCTACGGTTCACTCGA
This sequence comes from Thioclava sp. DLFJ4-1, assembly GCF_002020145.1. Taxonomy (NCBI): domain Bacteria; kingdom Pseudomonadati; phylum Pseudomonadota; class Alphaproteobacteria; order Rhodobacterales; family Paracoccaceae; genus Thioclava; species Thioclava sp. DLFJ4-1. Next base: position 1,104,141 of record NZ_MPZT01000001.1, on the reverse strand, counting down.
TGAGCAAGTCGCGCCTATTCTCTTCCTTGCGTCACGAGAGGCGTCCTACATCACCGGCAGCACTCTGGTGGTTGCAGGTGGCGATACCGGGTGATTCATCGTTTCTCTCGAGGCTGCGGGCTGCTGCTCGCGGCCTTCCTGCGGCGATACGACGACAATGCGGTCCGACCACATTGTTCTTTGAGTAACCAAGCAGCCGTTCATCTTGCCGGCGGCTAGACTGCGCCAAATCCGGGGGGCTCGTTTTGCTGTATTTCATAAATCCCGGTTTCAAAGCATATCAATGGCTTACGGCGGGGTAAGGGTGCTTGATAGACGGTATGCCACGGCGCGAATCGCGCACCCCCGTGAAGTTGAACGAGCACCTGCGGGCTCGGTGCTTAAAGTGCTCGATTATATGCATTCCGGGTGTGACGTGTTGTTAAACGAGCCCCGAGGCGTATGCCTCGCTCCTCCGAAGACCGACATGTCTTCTCACTCTTCGCGCTCGGGGCGTCCTTCGCGTTTGCTCTAGCGAGGGGCTCGCATTTTCGCCTTGCCCCGACAGTCCGGAAAACGCACGCAGCCAAGGAAGACACCGTAGCGGCCCCTGCGTTTGGTGAGCCAGCCTTCACTGCAATTGGGGCAGGCTGGTTGCCCCGCGCCGCATGCTGGACAGGTCATTTCTCCGGTCTTCGTATCGCGAAGCGGCAATCCAGCGCCGCATTGCGGGCAGGCGGGCATGCGATTGCCGCACAGCTTTACGTGTTCGCAGCGATACCAGCCCGAACCGCCTTTTCCGGGCATGTAAATCAATCGCCCGCCGCATTGGCTACAGATATGCTGTTGCTCCGAGGCCCCGTGAGGGCGCTTGATTTCGTAGCGCGGGTCGTCGATCAATTCGCGGACGAAGATCGATGGCTGCGCTTCCGAGGCGAGAATGGTCACCGTGTTGCGTGCGCGTGTCATCGCGACATACATCACGCGGCGTTCCTCGGCGTTTTCGAATGGCTCCGCCTCTGGGGAGACTAGTGTCAGGAGTGGATCGTCAACGATCTGCGAGGGGAACCCCATACGGCTATTGTCAGCCCCGAGGATGATCACATGATCCGCTTCGAGACCTTTGGACGCGTGGATTGTCTTGAAGCTGAGCGAAAGCGAAGGGTGTTTCTTTTGTAAACGCCCGAGGTCGGGCTTGATGAAGCGATACCTTCCCAGCAGCAAGACCGAAGCGCTTCGATCGCTTGGTGAGTGGAATGTCGACAGTGATGTGAGCGCGCGATCGAGTGCCTCATCCGCGGTCTCGCGGTGGGTCAAGGAAATGCGAATGGCTGGTTGGTTTGCTTCCCCCGCAGGGACCACCTTTTTTGAGATCTGAGCCGGATTGCGCAGAACGAATAGCCTGGCCGCCAGTGCGATTTTGTCGACCGATCGGAAGGTGCGCCCGAGATCGACTGTCCGATGAATGCCCGTCTCACCGGCGAATGTCCCTCCGAATTCGTCTCCGAAGTTGCGCATGATGTGGATTTCGGATCCGGCGAAGCGATAAATTGACTGCCAGTCATCGCCGACTGCAAAAATTCTGGCATCGGCATGCTGCGCTTTAAGGGCCTGAATGAGGCGGGCGCGACCGGTCGAGATGTCCTGAAACTCGTCCACGAGAATATGGCGGAATGGACTCTGGTATCGTCCGGATTCGACATGTGCGGTCGCACGGAGGACCATGTCCTCGAAGTCGATGCGTTCGCCCAGTCGCGCCTGATATTCTCGATAAACGGCACCGAAGATCTTCAAAAAGGCTTCCGCTCTCTTACCCATTTTCAGGGTCGTGGCTTTTTCGGCGCAAGTTTTGAGCTCGTAGCCGCCGTTCTTGAAGTGGCGTAAAAAGGTTCCGATCAGAGACGTTAAACCATCGACGACGCCGATCTGCGTCACCCGGTCGTAAATTTCCTTTGGCGGGATTGGGCTCGGAGCGACATGCGGTTCGAGTTTCCTTGCGAGTTCCTCAAGAAGCCGACTTTCCTGACGTTCCCAGCTATAGGTCTCGATCAAGACAGTCTCATGCGCCGCGTGGACCTCCCGTTTCCACAGCATGCCTTCGAGATACGCGTTGCGATCAACGAAAGGAGCGGTCGTAAGTAGCTCTTTACCGTTCGGGTCGCGAGATTTTCGCACGCCGAAATGTTCGATATAGACGCCGCTTTCGGTCAAGCGAAAATCGGGGGTGTAGATACGCCGCCCGGTTTCGGGAAGTTTATGCTCGTAGGTCGGTTCGTATTCGTAAGCGATGCCATTGCGATAGAGCCAGTTCGCAATCAGGAGTTCTTCGAAGCTTTTGACGGTGTCGCCCTTCAAAGATCTGAGGTTGCGACTCTCGACCTCCGAATACCACTCGTGCGCCCGCGAGTAATCCCATTGGTTGGGGAAATCATCGTAATACCCTGCAAACCATCCAATCACGGTTTCGGCCAGCTCAGTATCGCCGCGCACGATGTCTCGGAGGATGTCCTTGATTAGAGACAGGAAGGCTTTGTCATCCGTCGCTGTTGGCGCGAGCGCCGGCTTTTTACCTTCGACCGCACCGATAATTTCATATGAGAGCGCATGGAAGGTGCGTGCTGCAACAGGCTCTCCGCAGCGGCTCTCGATCCTTTCCGACATCTCCGAAGCAGCGTCTCGCGCGAAGGCCAAAAGCAGCACTTCGTCCGGCGTTCTGATGCCAGCCTTGAGAAGATAGGCAGCCTTTGCCGTGATGACGCTCGTCTTGCCGGATCCGGCACCGGCCAGAACCAGCGTCGCATCTTCATCGACGATCACCGCCAAGCGCTGCTCTGGTGTGAGCGGCTTCGACTCGACCGTGTCGAGGAAACTCTTCCAGCGCTCGAGTTGGGTGTCGACAAAACGCTCGATTGCCGCGGCGCGCGCGGCGGCGGGATCGCTGGCGAAGGCAACTATTGGGGCGAAGCGTGCAATCTTTTCTTTACCAATGGCTGTGGCCTTAAGTTTCGACAAAACGCGCTCGTTTAGCTCCAATGCGTCGCGCGCGAGTGTTGCCACAGAAAATGCGGCCGGGTATGCCTCAGGCGTCCGAAGGGGCCGCAAGGCTGCGAGGAGGCGCTCGATCGTCTCCTCTTGTCTTCCCAGTTCTTCGTGATTGAACGCCGCCCAAGCTGTTTCGAGAGCCTCAGCGAAAGCTTTGGCTTCTGCTTGGTTAACAGCCGGCAGGGCTACTCTCTCTCCGGTTTGCAGATCAAGGATAAGCCGCGAGAAAAACACTCCTCGTTTAAGCGTGGGTTTGTCGGCGACCTCTTCGAAGCCGATCCAGGTCCGCATGCCCGAGGCAACAGAAATGCCACCCTCCGCCAGGGTCAATGAGCGCGGATGCTTTCCACGAGGGTTTGAGAGAAATCCGAAGATTGAATGAGAAACGAGATCCATACGCGAGAACGACAAATACCTTTTCAACAAAACCTGAACGCGGAATGACCGATGTGGTCGCGTAACCTGCTATGGCACGGAGGCATGTCCCTTGGGGCGCCGCCTTCAAAGTCCAAGATTGCACATTCTCATCCCATCGGCGAGATGCGTTTTCATCGGCTTCTTGGATCGCCTAAAGGGGTGAGGTTGATTCTTGTGGTGAGGGAACCTAGCACGTGATGAAGCCGTCGTTTGGTGCGTGGTCTATCATCTACGAAAAATTCCAGATGCCATCAATGGCAATTCCTCGAGGGTGGTTTGAGTATTTCGTGGTCGCCTTGCCTATATGGAATTGGACAAGGCGATGCTATTTCTGAGCGGCTCAGGGCCAGACTCTGTTGGATCGAGTCGAACGCTGAGGCGCCTAAAAACGATCCCTGCGCCAAATCTGCGACAGTTACCGATCAGATGAAGAAAGTAAATATTTGCGATATTCGGAAAGTTCATCGGGTGGTTCTACATATGTAATCGCTAAGGTTTGAACTATTCTTGGTGCCCAAATAATCCTTTTTCGACTTAGGACATCCAAAATCGTAAGCTCTTTGATCGGCCATAAACGGTAGGCGTATTCAAATGGGCTTATTTTATGAGGCGGTGGGTTCGGAGGCATGAAGTTGGAAAGGGCGGTTTGGGCCATGGTGATCGGAAGTTTGTAGCGTGAGTTTTCCGGATCTTTCCAGGCGATAGGAGGTAAGGGCTTGCGGTGTTTCTGGTTTGTGAGCTTGATTGGTAGGTTGTTGTAGGTGCGCATTGTGCTTAATGCACGTATGCATAGCGCTTCTAATATTGTGAAAAATTGATAATATTGCTCACCGTCTTGTATGGAGACTTCATCTTCGTGTATAAAAAATACCCACTCACCAAAGCCTTGCTTGGAAATGCTTTGAGATACTCTTTGCCTTAAATTCTTTCCCATTCCGCAATAAACTGAGTTTCTTCCAATTATAATATAAACTCCAGGTTTGGCGGGAATGAGTTCTATGTCTTTTGCGCGAACTTTGTAGATGCTGCCAGTAGATTTGAAGATGTAATCGCTTTCTGCCAGTAAGCCATCAAACGGTTTTGCCTCAATGTGATTTCCCCAAAAATCATATGCGCACGTTGTTTTCATTTCGGATATCCTTTCGAAACATTCTTCAGCTGCGTGCGCCCAACCTGAAATTCCGCAGCATGGTGGGTATGGCCGAAAAGCCATTTCTCGGGCTGGTATTCCTCGATGAGCGCAGTCAGGTCTGAAGCGTAGCACCAAGGCAGCGGCGCGCCCGGAGGGAGTGCAGCCGGGTGCGGGGCATGATGCGTGACGACGACGGTTTCGCCATCGAAGGGCGTCGCCAATTGCCCTCGCAGCCAATCGAGATGTTCATGGTGCTTCGCGATGGTGTCGGCTGGCCGCGCCTTGCGGTAGCCGCTTCCTGCGACGCGAATATAGCGATAGTCATTCATCACCCAGTCGTTGCGGGACGACTTTTCCGCAACGCTTCCCGGTCCGAGCGCGAAGTCAGTCCAGAGCGTGGCGCAGAGAAATCGCGTGCGCTCATGTATGAGCACTCGTTTCTGCGCGAGATGAGCGCCGGCTTCACGCGCGAGATCCGCGAGGCGGTCGTCGCCATCGAGCCGAAAGTCGTAGTAGTCATGATTGCCCGGGATGACATGAATCCGATCGAGATCGACGTGCTGGCCGATCAGTTGAAGCGCGGGGCGCCAACGGATCTTGGGCTTGTTGGCGAGGTCGCCAGCTATGATGAGAAGCTCAGCGTTCTCGAGCTCAAGGTCATCGAATGGGTTGCGGTGTTTCTGCATCCAGAGATCGAGATGCAGGTCCGCCAAGATAAGCACCTTGGACATGATCAGGATCTCCGATCGGCGCGCAGGAGCTTTGCGCTCGCAGAAAGGCGTCCATCTTTTTGCAGGGTTTTCAGGAAACTTGGATCGTATAAGCCCAAGCGATAGAAGCGGTTACAACTTCGAGCCCAGCCCGCCTTCGGCTGGAGATTCATGAGAGGCGAAGTTCGAACCCGCGCACCCTCACGCAGATGCGGGTGGCCGGAGACTCGCCCGACGAGTAGTGGCACGGCGTCTTCGAAGATCGCGCACCACGAGTCTAGGAGAGGCGCGGTTGATAGCTCCCCGCTCGCTAGGTTATCCCCGATTGCGGGTGCCAGGTTACTGAGCGCGATCATCCATTTCATAAAGAGTGTGGCGTCGAAGGTTCCGTCCGCGCTCGATCCGCCTTGTCCGCCAAGGGCGCGATCGGCGAGATAGGTCTGCAGGAGTGGAACAAGCGCCGGATGTTCTCGAATGCGCTGCTGGGTGCTGCCGAGATCGAGCGTCCCGAGCGAGTTGACATCAGAGATGGACTTGAGTATTGGAATAAAAGGTCTAATCGGTCTCGTGTCGTCTTCCATTATTGTTTCTCCATTGCCTCCATTTAGCCTGCCAGCTAAACATCGGACATGCGTTTGCTGTGCTCGGACAGGCATATGTACGAGTTGGTTTCCATGACGAAGGGCGCAGGCCGACAGCATGTCGACCTAGATGCCCGGTGGGTGCGTTGTAGAGTGAGTGTCGCTGCGGAGCGCCTCAAAGATGGGGCGGTTCACTCCGGCAGATTGGGCTAGGTGTGTGCCATCTATGTATCCTCGCTTTGCCCTCGCGGGGCTTGTTTCACCAGAACACAGTACTAAATCCTTGGTTCGCCGTCGAGGGCTAGCTTGTTGGTATTATTGACGTTTTTCGCATGGGGTGTTCGGTCTGGTAAGTTGCTGGCTGAGTGGGGCAAAGTGCTTCCTTAGGTGCCGAAATGCTTCTTTTTTCGCATCGCCGCCTATTAAGGGAACTGGTTTAATACTTAAACCTTAACCGGCAGCTTCACGAATCAGCCCTGTCGCCTAAAGCGCACATTCCCGCGCCCTACGCTCTCAATGATCAGCGTGTCGGCGTATTTCTTAGGTATTAGCTTAGCTAGGCGCGGGCGCGCTACCGCCCACTACGAGAGGCGCGCGTCGAATTTGAGGGGCAGGCCGTCCTTCGACTGATGTCGGTCTACGCGTCGTCTTTGCGATCGTTTTTCGCACCGGGCCTCAAGCCAGCCAATCACCTCGTAGCCCAAAACCTTAAGTAGATCCCGTCCGATTGGCTGGCTGCTGAAAAGCCGGGCTCAGCTTGCAATGCTATCCATTGATCTCCCTAGACTGCCCGGCTCTCGTCCGGCATTACGCCTAGCAACTTCCAGAGACGCTCGGCGCGGAGCCTGAACCGTGACAAGGGGGATGATAGGAAGCTGTGGCGGCGGCGCGGGCGAGAAAGATAGCTCGCGCAAGGGGGCAAGCCGCGCCCGTTCGCCGTCCGTTTTTCGCATGAGCTAGTGGGCCGGCTTTTCGCGGGGCGCGGCCGAATCTCGCTTCACCTTTCATCGCAAGAGGGCGATCGCTTGCGGCTGTCGAAGGCTCGCATTGTTTCAGAGGACGCCGGTCCCATTCTGTCGAGAGCATCGCCAAGTTGCCATCGCAAATCTTTTTCGCACGCGTTCGCGGATGTCCCCGATTTTCTGCATGCTTGGCGCTGCCGCAGGGTAATCAGACGATGCTTGTTTTGAATTTTTGGATTTTTGTGCATTTTCGCTTCATGTTTCTTGGCTAGAAGGCTTTGGGGGATTTTTGCCTTTCGCCTTTCGCCTTTCGCCTTTCGCCTTTCGCTTTTCGCTTTTCGCTTTTCGCATGACGGCTGAGCTGTTCGCTGCGTTCGGGATTCTTGCTGCATCGACAGGTGAGATAGTCAAACCTACCAAGGCTCTGGCGTATCGTCTTGATCGTCTGACGGGGAGGTCGCGTCACTTGGCTGTCCACGCAGGATCGCCCTTGCGCGGGCCAGAGGATCTTCGATCCGGCGCGCCTCGACGGCCGCGATCTCGTGTTCCAGTCTCTCGAAGATCGGTGCGTAGACTAGTTTTTCGAGCATCAGCTCGGCGACGCGCTGTCGGGCTTTCACGAGCCGTTCGAGAAGCTCTTCGTCGGATTTGGTGAACCCAGTTGCGCGATGAGATTTTCGCCTATTTGGCGCAAAAGGACGCTGGGCCATGGCATGCATCTCCTGAGACCGCGCGAGCGAGGCTCGGCGGGGACGGGTAAGGCGATCCGGGGCGGATCTTGACGATGCGTTCAGTCTAAGTGCCGAGGCTGAAAAAACGGGTTTTCGATTTTTTGCGAGGCAGAGGAAATTTCGCCGACCCGTGTCCCGCTGCGTTTCGGGCGGGTTGCGCTTGGTCAGGTTTTTTTTCTATCTGTGTGCTTTGGATAGAAAGATTTTCGCACATGTCATTTTCCGAGCTCCTGAGGGCCGAACGCGTGGGGCGCGGGCTCACACAAGCTGACCTTGCCTCCCGCGCCAATATCAGCATCCCGACGGTGCGCGCTCTCGAGAGCGGGGCGGGCACGATCCTTTCGCTCGAGGCCATCTTGCCGATCCTTGGCTTGCGCTGGCGTGTCACTGAGCCCGGGGAACATATGGGGCGTGTGCTCATGGAGCGGCGGCGTGCGCGCGGTTTTTCGCAGCAGGCTCTCGCCCGCAAGATCGGTTGCAGCCGCGTGACAATAATTGCCTTGGAGGCAGAGTTCTCGGGACGGGTTGCGACGCTTGCCGCAGCGTTGCGGCTGCTCCGCATCCACCATCCACTGGAACGGAGCGATCTCGCGAAAGGACGAGGGCTGGTGCCGCGTAAGAATGAGGCGGAACAGGACCGTGTCATGACGCCGCCTGATCTGGCCAAGGCAATCATCGATCATTTTTCGCATGCGATGGAGGGTCGCGTTCTCGATCCGTCGCGCGGAGAAGGGGCATTCTACAATCACTATCCGGATCACCTGGAGCGGCATTGGTGCGAGATCAGTGAGGGGCGCGACTTTCTCTCTTGGTCTGATCGCGTAGAGTGGGTTGTCACAAATCCGCCCTGGTCAGAGCTGCGCACGTTCACGCGACATGCTATGCGCGTCTCCGAAAATATTGTCTGGCTCGCGCCGTTGACCAATCTGACGACGAAGGCGCGGTTGCGGGATCTCCAGGAGGCCGGATTCGGAATTGCGGAATTGCTCTTCGTCGACACACCGAAGAGCTGGCCACAGAGCGGTTTTCAGATCGTCGCGGCCCATTTGAAGAAAGGGTATACCGGGCATTGGAAGGTCGCCCAGCTTCGAGGGGGAGGGGGCGCACAAGCCTCTTAGTGTGCCCTGCACTTTGTCTTGTGTTGATCCTCGTTCGAGCGCTTTCAGATCTCGTCCAGCTCGTCCAGCTCGTCCAGCTCGTCCAGCTCGTCCAGAGATCCCATATCTTGAGCCGTGCCCCCATGGGTCTCGCGCCATGGACGAATGTCATAGACGTCGCGTCCCTCCTGAAGTTCGATCGATATGCCGCGTTCCAGAAGCCAGGCTGTCGCAAATTTCATCAGCCGGGATCTGCGTTCGTGGTCGTCCTCGACGCCATAGAGATGGAGATGCGCCAATCCGGGCTCGCCATAATGGGCGCGGGCCGAGACGAAGAGGTTGAGGTCTGGATTGCCTGCTCGCAGCAGTGCCTCCAGCTCGCCGAGGACCCTTGGGCGTTGAGTTCTCGCTCGAGCAAGTTTCTGATCGATAGACATAGCAGCCTCAAAGGCTGAGGAACTTGACGGATTTTGGCTCGCGGCTCTTCACGAAGCCGACCCGGTCGGCTCGGACTTTCTTGAATACTAAATTCTGATGCTGCAACTCGCTGGGGCTGACCTCGCCTCTCGCCAGACGTTCTTCATCCTTCGCGCGGCTTCGCGCCTTTTCCTCTTGCCGCTTCCTGAAAAGATCTTCCATGCGGTGCCCTCCGTAAAACTTAATTATAGCCTGAAAGCCCGTGCTTTGTCTCGTTTGATCGGAGGCGCTGGCTGCGAGTATTTGAGATGTGCGACGGCGCGCTCCTCGTAAGCGGCTATCGCGGTTGTCGCAGACGTGCCGACACGGGCAGGTGATCTGCCCTCAGCGCTGCGGCGAAAACTGCGACAAGCATCGGCATCCCTACGCTTCTTCTCAGAGGCGCTTCTGGTGAAGCAATGATCTCGGGCCAGTTTGACTTATTTAGCCCTATCCGGTCTAATTTCGACGGAGGGAGCGCGGTATGGACTGGAATGTGACAGCCGGTATGATCCTCATGGGCGTGTTCGCTGTGGCGGCCTTCTGGATTGTGATGCGTGAGCGCCGGTATATTACCGATGTGGCGAGCCTGAGTGCTGAAGATATTCGGTGGTTCAATTCACTCCCTCTTTCCGGCGACGCCTATTTTGGCGAAAGGACGACGGATGACGGCGAGGGGGATGATCCTTCGAATGGATCGACCTGAAAGCGATGCTGATTACATCGGAAGCTTAGCATCTTGATCTCGCAGAAAGCATCTTCTCGCAGATATCCAAGCCGCCGCGCAGATGCGGGCCGATTTCTAGCTCGGGAGCTCGGTGCCGACCGTTGGATATAGCAGCCTCAAAGGCTGAGGAACTTGATGGATTTCGGCTCGCGGTTCTTCACGAAGCCGACCCGGTCGGCTCGGACTTTCTTGAACACGAAATTCTGACGTTGCAGCTCGACAGGATCGACTTCGCCCCTCGCCAGGCGCTCTTCATCTTTCGCGCGGCTTCGCGCCTTTTCTTCTTGTCGTTTTTTGTAAAGGTCTTCCATGCAGTGCCCTCCGTGGTTGCCGATAATAGCCTGAAAGCGTGGGCTTTGTCTCGTTTGATTGGGGGCATCGGCTTCGCGATTTTTGAGCTGTGCGACTGCGTGCGCCCGGTGAGCGACTACCACGGCTGCTCCGAGGCCTCGACGCGCGTCAGTATTCCGCAAAGAAGGCGGGACCAACCCGAGCAATTCCGAGTTTGATCTTTTTGATGTTTCGTCGCTACAGTTCTGACGAAAGGATGTGTCATGGATCTGGCCGAATATATCATTGCGGGCGTGCTCACCGTGCTCTCCGGGGGAGCGGCGGTGGCCGCTTATGTCTTGCGAGCCACCCTTTCGGAGCCAGCCACGATGACGGAAGAAGATCTCAGGGCACTTGAGGCCTGTGACCTTCCCGAACCTCGATTCATCAAGATTGATGGCCAACTCAAAGCTCCGCGCACCCGTCTTACGCCTCAGCCAACAGGCCCTAACAGACGTCTGTGCCTGACGGGGCCCCGCCGGGCCAAGAAAGCGCGACGCCCGGTGTAGGTCGCCTTTGTCTTTCCGGCCAAGCCGACGATCAGTTTTGTGGACCCGTGTGCCTCGCATTTCGCAAGCGACATTCTCTCCCGGGTATCCAGCGTGCCGCGCCGCCGCTTCGATGCTCTACCGAGCTCGTTCGTGCGCCCGATAGCCAGCCGTAGAAAACCCCAACCCGTCCTCGTTCTTGCTGGGCGATCCCCCGAGCAGATCTCCCATGGTTTCGACGAGTGTTTTCGATAGGGCCGAGCCTCGATGGTATTCATCGATCCAGAGCTGGGCGCCCACGTGGAAGCCGCAGGCGGCTCCGCCGGGCGCGATGAGCCTGAGCGTGCCGACAGGCTCCCCAGTTATGTAGCCAGTGAACCCGATGCCTGCTCGGATTTTCTGCAAGATACGGGAGGCTTCCGGCCTTGGAGAGAACGGGGACTCTCGCAGTCGGTCCTTTGAGCGATTAGAGCAACGATGCTTACAGGTGGATGGCCGGGGCTCTACGACGCGTGTTGCTTCGCAATATCTCTTCGAGGCGGCCAAGCTCTTCCGCAAACATGTCACAGACGAATCGATTTATGTGACGTAATTGCAATTTGCGATGATCAGAAATTGAGTCCCCAAGTCCCGGCAATTCAATGCACGCAATAACTGTGCGGCGATCAAGGTTTTAGGTAAATTCAACTCAAGGTAGTGAATCGGCCTTGCTGAGTGTGAAAAGATAAAATTACTTTTGCAAATATCTTGAAAGCCTGCATTAACCTTTCTGGAAGCGACCTTCGACTGCTTCGGCGCCTCTCGCACAGCGAAAGTTTCTGCGTTTCGAGGCGTTCAACGTTCATAAAATCTACTAACAACACCTCGTTCCTACATTTCAGATATATCAATGCGTGAATTTCAAAAAGCCAAAGGCCGGTCGCTGCGAATTTTTACATGCGAGTCTTGTTCGCATCGGTTGCGTTTCGGAGCAAGCCGATGTGGGGCTTGCGGTCGGAGCGCGCCTCTCCTGAACCGGTCCGGCGTGTGGGGCTTCCTGCTGATCTTTGCGATTTTCGTAGGGGTTGTGCTGATCACGCGGTGAGTTGGTCTCAAGCACGGCGCTGCTTTAGCAAAACTTAGAGGGTGAAAACTTGAATGGTTTAGGTCTTACAAGTCCGCCCATGGTCGGTTTAGAAGCTGTTATTCTCGTCGTAACTCTTTCCCTCTTGGCGCTCGCGTTGCGGCGAAAGTTGACCAAAGCCGCTGCGTGTTTCGTTATTTTTTGTTTTTCGATGTTGGGCGCTCTACTCACCTGGGGGCTCATTTATGCCCCCGATGGATCTTCTTTTCGGGAATTTGTCTGCTATCTGATCGGTGTCTGTGGTGGTTTTCTCGGGCTCTCGCTGTTCATGCTTGTCGTCTCGCCTTACGGATATTTGGTGATGTCTGGTGTTCTCGCAGTTGCGTCGACGGTGATGTTTGTTGAGGATATTTCCTACGTTTGGGAGAGCGCGGCACTGCGTGAGACGGCTCTCATCGCCTCACTTCTCATCTTTGGATTGGCAGTTTACTTGGAAGCGACGGAGGGTGCGCTTCGGCCGATGGTGCGACAATTTCGAAGAGGTGTTATCTCTCGTTTCGCGTCGAGAGAGCCTCAGCGATAGCGTGGGGAGCGAAATTGACGGAAGGGGTAAAGGTGGTCGCGTGCCTGAGCGTCTCTAGTGCAATCGCGCCATAGCGTTTGCCGCGCATTCGGTCTTCGGCGCAGCGACCATGCGGGATTGATGCCCAATTGCTGAAATCGAACGCAGGTCCGCTCACTCTCGCGAACGGAACTTCCGAGTAAGTATAATAACTGGTCGCGGCGGGTTTCGGGTGTCGTTCCCCATTCTAAATTCGGTCCGAGCTGTGATCTAAGGCAGGCTTGAAGACATGCGTCACGTTGTCCAGAAAATGGCGGCTCAGTGTGTTCGCAAGCGTTCTCCGCACTATGGCCCGAATGCCTCAGGCTCCTCTGCGGCTGACGAACTGAAGTTCGTCGCCTCGACACAGTGCGAAGTTGCTCCGTGGCCAAGACGCGACGGGGATCGACGGAGGCGGAGCTTGCAGCGATTTCCGTAACGAGCGCATTCGCACGTCATATTCCCGAGGCTGATCTTCCAACGCGGCAAATCGTAGAGCGAGCTCACGTTCGATGCTCTCGCAAGACAGATGGCCGTAGGTCCGGCTCACCGTGTCTGTGTTCGCGTGGCCGAGTTGACGCGCGACGATGGCAAGCGGCGCGCCAGCCTGCACAAGCTGACTGGCATAAGTGTGCCGCAATCCGTGGAACACGAATTCATGCGGCAGCCCGGCCTTCTCGACAGCTGCTTTGAAGAGATGTCTGTGACGGGTTTTCCAGATCTGGCCTGCGCCAGTGCGAAAGACGATGTCATCGTCTGCTTTCCCGGCGCATTTGGCCAAGAAAAATCGCATCCCTTCCTCGGGGAGATACACATAGCGTGGTCGCCAGCCTTTGGGAGAGGAGACGTAAATGCCAAAGATGTCTTTTCCGACATCGCACACGCGAAGCGCTGAAAGCTCGGACACGCGACAGCCCGTATAAAGCGCTGCACGCACCAAGTCCGCAAGATCTGGGCGGCATGCGGCGATCAGCTCACGACACTGCGCGCGGGTAAGGAAGATCTGGCGAGGCACTTCCAAATTCGGGACGCGGTGGATGCAGCGCCAAGACCGTTCCGAGTCAGTATGCCCGTTCTCCCAGGCCATCCGAGCCGCTATTCGCACTATCCCCAGCAGTGTATTCAGTGTTGCTTTCCTGCGGCGCAACGCATCGGGGTCGAGGCTCTCAATCTTTACCCTTGCCTTGAGCGCCTGTTTCCCGCGCTTGGGTGGCGTCTCAAGGACGGCACGACAGAAATTGGTGATGGTCTTTCCGGTGAGGTCATCGAGCAGAACTGATCCGAGGCGCGGTAGAATATGGAAGTTGATCAGTGCGACAAGCGTCTCAAAGGTCGTCTTCGTGGCAGCAATGCGCTTCCATTCCACATAGTCGATCAGGGCGTCGCCCACAGTAAAGCCAGTGTCACTCTTCGAATATCGCAGATGCTGTGTGGTTCCCACCGGATAGCTCGCAGAGGCGATGCCCCGCAATTCCTGCTCGGCGAACCAAGCGCGCGCGAGCGAGATCGCCGCTTCGTAGGAAAGGCCCTGAGAGTTTTCCGAATCTGCGGGTCCGAGCCGCTGCTGCTTATAGCGGCCATCCTTCTTGCGGATCCGAGCGACCCAATGAAGGGGCTTAGCTGGTTTCTTCTCGAGCCCAATGTGACGGCAATACTCGAGAATGTTCCAATAAGGATGCGCTCTTTCAGGAAGAGCTTTGATCGTCTTGTGGGTGTCGAGCTTCGGCGCGTGATCCATGGGTTGCTTCCTCTTGGCCAAGGTTGAGGAAGTATCTTCGTGCCCTGTCCGTTAAGCCATATCGCTCGACATAGTCGAGTAACACGGCTTCCGCCGTGTCAGGTTGGGTCGGGTCTTTCATTGCATTCTCCTATCAACTGCACGAGTGGGCAGGCTAACAATTTGAGAGTAAATGAGCCGTTAAGCCTAGCCGGTATCTGTCGCGTGCGACGAGTGCGGCTTGCTAGGTAAATCCCACCAACCACCCGCTTCCCGCGTCGCGTTGACGGAACCGGCGCCCAGCCCTCATACACGGCTCTCGGACGAAAGTGGTTCAGGAGAACGCCCGTTGACGCAGGATCTGGTGATCGCGGAATGAAGAAGTCCTCGGGCGAAGACGAATTGGCTACATGGCTGCGCGCCTATCGCGAGGCGGGAAGGCCGGGGGACCGCTTGCCGACGATGCGCGAACTGATGAAGCGGTTCGGGGTTGCGCAACGAATGTCGGCTTCGTTCCATATCGCTTCGACCGAACGAAAAGACAAAAGCCGGGTGGCGCGAGACGCGCGCACCCGGCCAGGTTGGTCTCTTAGCCCTTCACGATCATCCGGTAGCGCAGCTGGTCGAAGATCACGGCGCAGATGAGCAACAGACCGATGAGCACCATCTGCATGTAGGAGCTGACCTGCGCGAGGTTCATCCCGTTTTGCATCAGGATGATGAAGAACGCGCCGAGCACGACATTCTCCACCCGGCCGATCCCGCCGCGCAGCGAGACCCCGGCGATGACGCAGGCTGCGATGCTCTCCATTGCGATCGTGCCGCCAAGGTTCGCATCGCCGCTCTCGACGCGCGCGGTCAGCAGCAGGCCGGTCAGGGCCGCGATCACGGCGCAAAGCCCATAGACGAGGATCAACGTGCCGCGGGTGTTGATCGCCGACAGATGGGCCGCCTTGATATTGCCGCCGACGGCATAGATGCGGGCGCCGACGCGGGTGCGCGCCATCAGCACCCACATCACGATGATGGCGATCACGGCGATCACCACGGGCACGGGAACTCCGAACACCCGGCCGAAGCCGAACGTATCGCCAAAGGCGAAGGGCAGGCCCGAGACCGGCACGCCCCCGGTCAGGAACAGCGCAAGCCCGGTGCCGACAGACGAGACACCCAGCGTCATGATGAAGGGCGAGACGTCGAACAGCGCGACGCCGATCCCGTTCACCGCGCCCACGATCAGCGCGACCGCGAAGCCTGCGAAGGCGCCGATCAGGATCACGAGCCAGATCGCATCGGGGAAAATCTGCGCAGCCCATGTCATCGCCAGCGCCGAGACGACGGAGCTGAGCGCGATCACCGTGCCCACCGAGAGGTCGAAGCCCCCCGAGATCAGCACCAGCATCTGGCCCAGCGACACGAGCACCAGATAGACCGATTGCCGCGCCACGTTGATCAGGTTCTGCGGCGACAGGAAGTTGGGCGCAGCGAGGGTGAAGATCACGGCGGCCGCGATGAGGAAGAACGGCAGCACGCCGAGCTTGATGAAGATACGCAGCGGCAGCGCCGCCAGCGAAGGCTTGGAATTGGCCTGCATCATGCGGGGCTTCCTTCTGTGTCTTTTTGTGTCTGTTGGGAGGCGCCGGGTTGGTCGAAGAAATAGCGCAGGACGATGTCCTCGCGCAGATCCTCGCGCGGCAGCTCGGCGGTGATCTTGCCATTGGCGAGCACGATGGCGCGGTGGGCGAGGTTCATCACCTCGGGCAGATCCGACGAGATCACCACGACGGCCTTTCCGGCCTCGGCCAGTTCCGCGATCAGCCGGTAGAGCGCCGCGCGGGTGCCCATGTCGACGCCCACGGTCGGCTCGTCGAAGATGTTGAGATCGGCCTCATGCCCGAAGGCCTTGCCGAACAGCACCTTCTGCTGATTGCCGCCCGAGAGCTTGCCGACGACGCGGCTGCGGTAGCTCTCATGCAGTTCGACATGGCCGAAGATTTCCGCCGCGCGGGTGCTCAGCTGACGCGAGCGCAGCAGCGGGCCGCCCTCGGCCATCAGGTCCATCACCAAATTGCCGCGCGGCGTCTCGGCGAGGATCAGGCCCTCGTGCTTGCGGTCGGGCGAGAGATACCACGCGCCCGCCTTCACCAGCTTGCGGGTCTGTGCGCCGGTGACGTCCCGGCCCTTGAAGCGGACCTGCCCGGCATGGGTCGCGTTGAGCCCCATCACCGAGCGGAACAGCCGCGATTTGCCCGAGCCCACGAGGCCCGCGACGCCCAGCACCTCGCCCCGGCGCACCTCGAAGGAGGCGTGATCTATTCCGGGCGCGACGAGGTTTTTCACCTCGAGGACAACCTCGCCCGGCCTGTGGGCGATGGTCGGGTAGATGTCGCGGATTTCGCGCCCGGCCATCATGTCCACGAGCGACTGTTCGGTCATCTCGGCCATCGGCGCGGTGCCGATATGCGCGCCGTCGCGCAGCACGGTCACGCGCTCTCCGATGCGCTCGAATTCATGCACGCGGTGCGAGATATAGATGATCCCCACACCCTCGGATTTGAGCCGCCCGATCACCTCGAAGAGCTGATCGACCTCGCGATCGGTCAGCGAGGCGGTGGGCTCGTCGAGGATCAGGACCGACAGATCGCCCTGCATCGCCTTCGCGATCTCGACCATCTGCTGTTGCGCCCGCGACAGGCGCGCCACGGTCAGGTCCGGGTCGATGTCGAAGTTCAGATCGGTCAGGATCTGCTTTGCCCGTTGGCGCATCGCGCGCGGCGACAGGAAGGGGCCGACACCCGGCTCGTGGCCCAGAAACATGTTCTGCGCCACGCTCATCGTCGGGATCAGCGAGAATTCTTGAAAAACGGTATGGATGCCTTTGGCCTGCGCATCGGCCACCGAGGCGAACTGGACCGGCTCGCCGCGCATCTCGATCGTGCCGGAGGTCGGGGTATTCGCGCCCGCCAGCAGCGAGATCATCGTCGATTTCCCCGCGCCGTTCTCACCGAACAGCACATGCAGTTCACCCGCATAGAGGTCGAAATCGACGGCATCGAGGGCGAGGACGCCCGGATAGGCCTTGCTCAGCCCATGCGCCTGTAGAAGCGGTTTGCTCGTCATTTGCTGTCTCCCAGGGCAGGAATTGGCGGCGCCGGCGGAAGGGGGAGGGCCGGCGCCGCGCTTCGTCAGTTCACCGAGAAGACCGGCTGGAAGCCGTCCGGGGGCAGCACCGCGGAACGCGGCGTGTCTTCGATATTGTCCTTGGTGATGACGAAGATCTTCGGACCGACATGCTTCACGTAGTCCTTGCCTTCGAGGATCCGCACCGCCTGATCGACCGCGATCCGGCCCTGGATCACCATCGAGTCTGCCGGGGCCGCCTCGATGAAGCCGCGCTGGATGCCGCTATAGACGCCGGGCGTCAGGTAGAAGGCGAGGTTGCCGACCTTGTCGGTCAGGCCGCGCTCGCGCAGCAGGCCCTGTGCCACTTCCGCGGTCACTGCGGTGCCCGCGATGTAGCTCACTTCCGGGTTCGCCTGCAGCACGTCTTCGACGAGCTTGAGCTGGGCTTCCTTGCCGGTATCGCCGTAGCGCGGCTCGAGCACTTTCACGGCCGAGCCTTTCACGGCTTCCATGAAGCCCTTGTTCGCGGCTTCGACCCAACCGGCGCCTGCCGGGCCCGGGAACCAGCCGACGGTCACTTCGTCGCTGCCCTCGGGGTGCTTCTGCGCGAGGTAGGAGCCGATTTCTTTGCCCATCGTCTCGAAGGAGACGAGCGACTTGGCCGCGAGGTCGGGCGAGGACATGCCGTTGACGAGGTCGATGACCGGGATGTCCTTGTCGGCCAGTTCCTTCACGACCGAGTTCAGACCGTCATAGGAGATCGCCCCGATGATGACCGCCTGCGCGCCACCGGCGGCACAGTCCTCGATCTGGCTGATCTGCTTGGCGAGGTTGGTGTAGCCACCGGCCTCGACCACGTTCAGGCTGACGCCTTCACGCTTGGCCTCTTCGGTCACGCCGTAATCGACGCCCAGCCAATAGGCATCTTTCATATGCGGGAAGGAGACGCAGATCTTGTAATCCTTGTCGGCCTTGGCCAGCGCCTCATATTCGATGGGCTGGGCGGTGCCATCGGCGGAGAAGGCCGGGACAACCTCTTCGGCGGGGTAGGGGAACCACGCATCCTCGGCCATGGCCGGGAGCGCGGCACACGTAGCGCCCAGAAGCGCGACGGATGTCAGGACATGTTTCATTGTTCAGAGACCTCTCTGTTGCTTGGTTTGATCGCGGGTTGTCCCCGCTTGTGGAATAACGTCGGCGCGGGGCGCCCGGGATTTACCCGAGCGCGGCGCGGATCTTGTCGAGCCGTTCGCGGCGTGCGGTGCGCGCGGCCAGTGCCTGTTCCATGGTCACCTCGACGAAGCGCACCTTGGTGTTGGGTTGCAGCTGCCCGATCAGGTCCATATCGGCCGAGATCACCGCGCCGAGGGTGAAATACCCCCCGCCCGAGACCGCGTCGCGATGTAGCACGATGGGCTCCTGTCCGCCCGGCACCTGGATCGAGCCGTAGGAATAGCAGCCATCGACGATGTTGGACGGGTCGGAGCCCGCGCCGAAGGGCTGTTCGCGCTCGACGAATTCCATCGGCGCACCACCGCGGAAGCGATAGCCCATCCGGTCCGCCTCGGGGGCGACGGTCCACTCGTCGGCGAAGAACTGCGCCTGCGAGGCCGGGGTCAGCCGGTGCCAGTAGAGGCCCGGGAGAACCCGCAGGCTGACCGGCGTCTCGACCGGGGCGAGCAGCGCCTTGTCGAGCGTGCGCTCGGTCATGTCCTTGGACTTGCCGACCGGGATCACGTCGTCCGCCGCGATGGCGCGGCCTTCGACCCCGCCAAGCGCGCCGATCGGATAGGTCGAGCGCGAGCCGAGCGCGCTCGGCGTGTCGATCCCGCCGCCGAAAGCGATGTAGATGCGCGCGCCGGATTTCAGGAAGCCGAAGCTCAGCGTCTGACCGGCCTTCACGACGAAGGAGGACCAGCTCTCGCGCGGCTCGCCATCGACCATGATCGGCATCTCGCCACCGGTGACGGCCACGAGCGTGTCATCCTCGAAACTCAGTTCCGGGCCCATGAAGACGGCTTCCAGACCGGCCTCAGCCTCGTCATTGCCGACCAGCATGTTGGCGACCCGCATCGCGAAGCGATCCATCGCGCCGCCTTCGGGAATGCCGAGATGGAAATAGCCCGGACGACCAAGATCCTGGATCGTCGTCGACAGGCCGGGTTTGACAACCTTAAACGCCATTGAGGGCCTCCATCAGTTTCGCATTGGTGCCCGCCATATCGGCGTTGAACGCTTCGAGATCGAAGGTCACTTCGGCAATGCGGGGGGTATAGGTGCCGTCTTTCACGGCGGCCTCGATCCGGTCGAACTCGGCGCGGTCGATCGGTTTCCACTTCACGATGTCGCCGGGTTTGAAGAAGACCATGAAGTCTTGCAGATAGGAGACGGTCTGGGTCGGATCGAAGATCGTCATCGGGGTGATGCCGAACATCTGGTAGCCGCCCGCGCCGCGCACCGAGTAGATGCAGCCGAAGCAGCCGCCGATGCCGACCGTGTGCTTGGGCGTGTCGGTCCGGGGGCGCAGGTATTTCGGCACCTCGATCTGCTTTTCGCGCTCGACGAGTTGGTAAAGGAACGGCAAGCCCGCCACGAAACCCACCATCGAGACGAACCACGGCTGCGAGTGATAGGCTTCGATGAAGGCCTCCACGCTTTCATAGCCGTTGATCCGTGCGGCATATTCGAGATCGGTCGCCTCCGGATCCTGATGGCGTTCGCGGAACCGCATCAGAGTCTCGTGGGTCCAGGGGTCCTGGAAATAGACCGGGACCTCGACGATCCTCGTGTCGAGGCGCTTCTCGCCGGCCTCGGCCTTGTGCTCGAGCTCCTTGATCCGCGCCATCATCTCGTCGGGCGAGATCACGTCGGGGTTGAAGCGCACTTCAAAGCTGGCATTGGCGGGGCAGATCTCGGTTACGCCGGGAATGTTCGCCTCGGCCACGGCGTTGCGCAGCGACAGTGCTACGAAGAAGGCTTCGAGCGACATCTCCTCGTCGACCTCGACATAGACGTGCTCGTCGCCGCCAAAGGAATACCTTGTCTTCATGGGGATCTCCTATGCTGCGTCGGTTGCGGTGAGGTTGCCGGCATCGAGCCACGGCTCGAGCCATTGCGTATGGAAGTCGCCGGCGCGCACGCCCGGATCGGCGGCGAGCGCCAGATGCAGGGGCGTGGTGGTCTTGAGACCGCCGATTTCCAGGTCTTTCAGCGTCTCGGCCATCAGATCGATCGCGGCCTCGCGGGTCGGCGCATGAACGATCATCTTGCCCAGAAGCGAGTCGTAGAAGGGCGGGATCTGATAGCCCTCATAGAGGAAGTGATCGAAGCGCATACCTTCGCCTTCGGGGATCGACAGCGAGGCCACCTTGCCGGGGAAGGGCATGAACTGCATCAGCGGGTCCTCGGCATTGAGGCGCACCTCGATCGCATGGCCCGTGCAGGTGATCTGATCTTGCGTGACAGGCAGCGTCTCGCCGCCCGCGATGCGCAGCATCATGGCGACCAGATCGAGCCCGGTGATCATCTCGGTCACGGGATGTTCGACTTGAATACGGGTGTTCATCTCGATGAAGTAGAACTCATCGGCGGCCGCATCGTAGAGATATTCGATCGTGCCCGCGCCGCGATAGTTCACGGCCTCGGCCAGAGCGACCGCCGCGTTGCACATCGCCTCGCGGGTGGCTTCGGGCAGGCCGAAGGCCGGGGCTTCTTCCCAGACCTTCTGGCGGCGGCGCTGCAGCGAGCATTCGCGCTCGTAGCAATGGACCGCGGCCCCCGTGCCGTCACCGAGGATCTGCACCTCGATATGGCGCGGATTGATGATCACCTTTTCCAGATAGAGACCACCGTCGCCGAAAGCCGCTTCGGCCTCGGCGCGGGCCTGCGGGGCGAGACGGGCCAGCTCGGCCGCGTCCTGCGCGATCCGGATGCCGCGCCCACCGCCACCGGCGGCGGCCTTGATCATCACCGGGTAGCCGATCTCTTCGGCCACGCTCAGCGCCTCGTCTGCCGTGATGCGCCCGTCAGAGCCGGGCACCGTCGGCACGCCAGCCTCTTTCGCGGCGATCCGGGCGGCGACCTTGTCGCCCATCCGCTCGATCGTCTCAGCCTTGGGGCCGACGAAGATCATCCCGGCGTCTTCCACGGCGCGGGCGAAATCGGCGTTCTCGGCGAGAAATCCGTAGCCCGGATGGACCGCATCGGCGCCCGCGTCTTTCGCGGCCGCCACGACGGCAGAGATGTTCAGGTAGGATTTCGCAGCCGGGGCAGGCCCGACACAGACCGCCTCGTCGGCGAGCTTGACCGCCAGCATCTCGGCATCGGCCTCGGAATAGGCCTGCACCGTCTTGATGCCGAGCGATTGCGCAGCGCGGATGATCCGCACGGCGATCTCGCCCCGGTTTGCAATGAAGAGAGTTTCGATCGCCATTGGATCAGCCCATCTTCGCGAGCACATCGCCCGCCGAAACCGGCGTCGCATCCGCCGCGACATAGTCCGAGAAGGTGCCCGCAGCCTCGGCCTTCACCTCGATGAAGGTCTTCATCACCTCGATCAGCCCGATCGTGTCGCCGACCGCAACCGCGTCTCCCGCGGATTTGAACGGGGCCGAATTCGGGTCGGGCTTGTGGTAGAAAGTTCCGGGAAGCGGGGAAACGATATCCGTCATGGCTCTCTCCTGTCAGGTCTTTTCATTTTCAGCGAGAACCATCGCCGCGGGGGCAATGGTGACGCCATTTTCTTGCAGTGCAGTCTTGATCGCGTGGCCGATTTCCAGCGCGCCGGGCGTGTCCGAGTGGAAGCAGATCGACTCGAACTCCACCGTAATCGTCTTTCCGGTGACCGTCTCGACGGTGTTCTCGAGGCACGCACGCACGCATTTCGCCGCGAGCTTCTTGGGGTCGGGCGCGGAGACGTGGCGGGCGAAGACGATCGAGCCGCTGTCGTCATAGTCACGGTCGGCATAGAACTCGCGCACGACCGGCTGACCGAGGCGCTTGGCGACCTCGTAGGTCTTCGAGATGTCCATGCAGAACAGGATCAGCCCCGGCGCGTAGCGTTGCAGCGTCTCGACCAGATGGCGCGAGAGGTCCTCGTTGCGCGCTGCTTCCATATAGAGCGCGCCGTGCGGTTTGACGTGCTGCAGCGGCACCCCGTAGCGGCGGCCGAATTCGCGCATCGCCCCCACCTGGTAGATGATGTCGTTCACCAGCTCCTCGGAGCTCGCGTTGATATGGCGGCGCCCGAAGCCTACGAGATCGCGATAGCCGGGATGCGCGCCGAGACCGACGGAATGCTGATGGCAGAGCTTCGCGACCCGGTTCATCTGCATCGGGTCGCCGGCGTGAAAACCGTTCGCGACATTGGCCGAGGAGATCAGCGGCATCAGCTGATCATCCGGCGCGCCAGCCATGGCCCAATGGCCGAAGCCTTCTCCGAGGTCACAGTTCAGGTCGATGAGTTTCGGCATGTCTCTTCCCAGATCTCTGTTGCAAGATCAGCTTTCGACAATGTGAACGACATGTAAAATTCTAATATCAGTGAGGGCATTATCGTGATAATCGATAATGTGATTAGACACTGTCCGGTGCAAATCGCTGAAAAATATGGATATGACTTCGATCTGTGCAGATTGCGAACCTATGATATCTGAATCCCGTGGTCAGCATTATCGGAAAATCCGAAAGGAGGCGGCATGAACTTCCGTCAGCTCAAGTATTTCGTGGCTACCGCCGAGACCGGTCAGGTCAGCCGGGCGGCGAACGAACTCTCGATTTCCCAGTCCTCGGTGACGACCGCGATCCGCGAGCTTGAGGCCGAGATGGATACCGAGCTTTTCACCCGGACCTCGCACGGGATGGAGCTGACCCAGTCGGGGCGCGAGCTGCTGGGCCTGTCCTACGATATCCTCACCAAGCTCGACGAGGCGGTGAATATCCGCGAGCGCAGCAGCGGCGTGACCGGGCGGGTTCTCGTCGCGACCACCTACACGGTGATCGGGTATTTCCTGCCCTACCATCTGGGGCGGCTGGCGCGGCTGCACCCCAATCTCGATATCCAGCTCCACGAATTGAACCGCGAGGCGGTGGAGGAAGGGCTGCTGTCGAACCGGTTCGACATCGCGATCGTGCTGACCTCGAACGTGATGAACCCGGAACTGGAGAGCGAGACGCTGATGCGCTCGCCCCGCAGGCTCTGGCTGCCGCAGGGCCATCGGCTGGCGAACCTGCGCAGCGTCGATTTCAAGGAGATCGCCGACGAGGACTATATCATGCTCACCGTCGACGAGGCGGCGAACACGACGATGAAATACTGGAACTTCGGTTCGACCCAGCCGCGCGTGAAGCTGCGCACCTCGTCGATCGAGGCGGTGCGCTCGATCGTGGCGAACGGGCAGGGGGTGACCGTGCTCTCCGACATGGTCTATCGGCCCTGGTCTCTCGAGGGCAAACGGATCGTGACGGTCGAAACCGATCCGCCCGTTCCGACAATGGATGTCGGTCTGGCCTGGCGCCGAGGGGCCGAGCTGTCTCCGGGCGCGGTCGCGCTCTACGACTACTTCCGGCTGACCTTCGACAGCTCGCTGACGTTGAACAGCTGAGCCAAGGCGAACGAAATTTCCCATCGTCAACGATGCCGGCTGCAAGTCTGGGGCGTCAGTCTGCAGTCAGGCCGCGCCTCCAAGCCGCGACTTGGAGCGAAGTCGAAGCCTTGGACGCCGGCTCGCATATTTTGAGACAAATCAATGACGCCGCCCGCCCTGTCGGCTGACTGTCGGAAATAGTCCTGAAGAAACCGTCCTAGAAAACCTCGCCACGGAGTTTCGAGCCCATGCCGACTAAGAAAAAAGACGTCGAGGAAAATACGCCTCCAACCACGGGAATGCTGGCGAAGTCTCGCGAGACACTGCGGGCAGCCTGCGAGCGGCTCAACATTCATCCCGACGTTTTCGAAGAGCTCAAAGGGCCCCGTGAAACTCTGGCCGCCACGCTCTTGATCCGGATGGATGACGGGAGCCGACGCGCGTTCCAGTCTTGGCGGTGCCGCTATAACGACCGGCGAGGTCCGACCAAGGGCGGCGTTCGTTTCCATCCGAACGTCTCGCTCGACGAGATCGAGACGCTTTCCTTCTGGATGACATTCAAATGCGCCGTGGCCAATCTGCCATTCGGCGGCGGGAAGGGTGGGGTCTGCGTGGACACGAAGACGCTCTCGGTGAACGAATTGGAGCGCTTGAGCCGGGCCTATGTCGAAGCCTTCGCGCCGTTCATCGGCCCCGATCGCGATATTCTGGCGCCGGACATGTATACGAACGGGATCGTCATCGCGTGGATGGCGGACCAATATAGCTGGATATCAGGGCAGGCCTCCCCGAGCGCGATCACCGGAAAACCTCTTGCTTTCGGGGGCACGAACGGGCGGGTCGATGCGACGGCGCGCGGCGGATACTATGCTCTGCGCTATCTGGAAACCGCGCTCGCCCTCGACCCGAACACCGCCACGGTGGCGATCCAGGGGTTCGGGAATGTCGGCTTCCACTGCGCGAAGCTTCTGCATGCGGACGGGTATAAAATTGTCGCCATTTCGGATTCCGCCGGCGGCATCTACGACCCAAGCGGATTGGATCCGCTCGCCGTCATGCAACACAAGCATGAAACCGGCGGTGTCAAAGGCGCGAAGGGACAAGGCAAAACGAAAGAGATTTCAAACGCCGAGTTGTTGGAGCTCGATTGCGACGTGTTGGTGCCTGCCGCATTGGAACGGCAGATCACGCTCGAAAATTGCGACAAGATCAACGCCCGCATCATTCTGGAAATGGCGAACGGGCCGGTCTCGCCCGAGGCCGACAAGAAGCTGACGGAAGCAGGGCATATCATCGTGCCCGATATCCTCGCCAATTCCGGCGGCGTGACAGTGTCTCATCTGGAATGGGTCCAGAACAGATCGGGTTTTTATTGGGACAGCTCGCGTGTCCGGGATCATCTGAAGACGACGATGGAAACCGAGACGCAATCGATCTGGACCTTGCACAACGAAATGGAGCTGTCGATGCGCGATGCCGCCTATATCCACGGCCTGCGGCGGATCGCTGAATCCGTGGAAGCCCGGGGCACGCCCGCTTATTTTGAGGGATCATAGCGGCCGATCCCGACCTCAATTGGCACATGGAAAAGCACAATCTCGGGGTCAGCGACAATCCTCGTTGGCCCGTATCCTCGCAAGGATAAGCTTTCAAAGAAGCGGTGCTCGAGAATATGCATTCACAGCGTGAAGCGCCATTTATCGACCCCCAAGGTTCCGCGGACGAATAGAGCAATCTCCCGCTCTGGGGCGCTGCGCGTGCTTTTGGGATGCAGCGCGCGCAGCGCGAAGAGGTTCTGGCTTCTTCAGTCTGGCGCTTCCACCAGGATCTTCACCTGGGATTTTTCCGCGACAAGGGCCTCGAAGCCTTGCTCCACGATCTGATCGATCTTGATCCGCTTGGTAACCAGCTTGTCGGCGCTGAAATAGCCCTGCACCATCAGCTCCATCACCGCCGGATAGACATTGCGGTATGCGATGGTGCCCTGCAGTTGGCGCTCTTTCAGAACGGCCGTATTGGGTTGGAAGGCGGCGTCTCCCTCCCAGATCGACACGATCAGCGTCTGACCTTCGTGGCGGGTGCTGTCGATGCATTGCGGCAGAACGCGCGGCACGCCTGTCACCTCGAAAGCAACGTGAACACCGCCGGTGGCCGCACGAATTTTCGCGACGGGGTCTTCCGCCATCGGGTCTATGGCGCTGGTGGCGCCGAGTTCGAGCGCTTTCTCGCGGCGTTCAGCTGAGGGTTCTACGACATGGATCTGGGCCGCGCCCGCGACGCGCAGCGCCTCGACGACCAAGAGCCCGATCGGCCCCGCGCCGAAGACAGCAGCCGTGTCCCCGGCCTTGATCTTCGACATGCGCACCGCATGCAGCGCGACAGCGGCGGGCTCGACTAACGCACCCTGTTCCATCGACAGCGCGTCGGGCATCTTGTGAACCATCCGGGCAGGCACGACCGAGGTCGCCGCGAAACCGCCATGTCCCCCGGAGAGCCCGACGAAACCGAGGCTGTCACAGAGATTGTATTTGCCCTCAAGGCAGGCGGGG
Organism: Thioclava sp. DLFJ4-1; assembly: GCF_002020145.1. NCBI lineage: Bacteria > Pseudomonadati > Pseudomonadota > Alphaproteobacteria > Rhodobacterales > Paracoccaceae > Thioclava > Thioclava sp. DLFJ4-1. The sequence continues at coordinate 1,077,852 of NZ_MPZT01000001.1, read as the reverse complement.
CAGGTGCCGCAGGCGAAGATCGGCTCGATCGCGACACGATCGCCGATGCCCAGTCCCGTGACGCCTTCTCCCAACTCCGCCACGGTCCCACAATATTCGTGGCCCATGGTGATCGGCGCCTTGTCGTGGCTGAGCGGATGATCCTGCTCGACCGGGACGAAGATCGGTCCCGCCAGATATTCGTGCAGATCGGAACCGCAGATCCCGGTCCATGCGACCTTGATCGCGACCTCGCCGGGGCCGGGGGTAGGGGTGTCTATTTCCTCGACGCGAATGTCTTTCACGCCGTGCCAACGTGCAGCTTTCATGGAATGTCTCCGTTCAACGGGGGAAGTTCTCCCGGCCCGTGAGGGGCCGGGAGAGGGATGGGGTCAGGAGAGGTGATGGACTTCCTGGAGCCCGTAGACCGGGGTCTCCAGCCCCTCCAACCGCGCTTTCAGTTGCAGCGCGAGATAGAGCGAGTAATGCCGCGATTGGTGCAGGTTGCCGCCCATGAACCACAGATGCTCCTGCTGGGTCGGCTTCCACATATTGCGCTGCTCGCCTTCCCACGGGCCGGGGTCTTTTGTGGTGTCCGAGCCAAGCCCCCAGACCTTGCCAACCCTGTCGGCGACCTCCTGGCTGATCAGATCGGCGGCCCAACCGTTCATCGAGCCGTAGCCGGTTGCGAAGACCACCAGATCGGCGGGCAAGCGCGTGCCGTCGGCGAGCACCACAGCGTCTTCCTCGAAATGGTCGACCTGACCCTTGGCCAGCTTCACCTCGCCATCAATGATCAGTTGGCTCGCGCCCACGTCGATGTAATAGCCCGAGCCGCGGCGCAGGTATTTCATGAACAGCCCAGAGCCGTCATCGCCCCAGTCCAGATCGAAGCCGGCCTTTTCCAGCCCTGCATAGAACTCCGCATCGCGCTCGCGCATCTGGTCGTAGAGCGGGATCTGGAACTCGTGCATGATCTTGTAGGGCAGGGAGGCGAAGATCATGTCCGCCTTCTCGGTTGTGACCCCGTTCGCGAGCGCCTCTTCCGAGTAGAGCGCGCCGAGCCCGATCTCCATCAGCGAGTCCGAGCGCACGATATGGGTGGAGGATCGCTGCACCATGGTGACATCCGCATCGCCTTCCCAGAGAGCCGCGCAAATGTCGTGAGCGGAGTTGTTCGAGCCGATCACGACCACTTTCTTGCCAGTCCACGGATCGGGTCCCTCATGCTGCGACGAATGCTGGATCGTGCCCTTGAAGTCTTCCATGCCCGGGAAACGCGGCATATTCGGCTTGCCAGACATTCCGGTCGCGAGCACAAGCTGCGTCGGCTCCAGCGTCACCGTCTCGCCGTCGCGATTGACCTCGACCGTCCATTTTCCGGTGGCGTCGTCGTAGCTGGCGCCGGTCACTTCGGACCGCGTCCAGTAATTGATCTCCATCACCTTGGTATACATCTCGAGCCAGTCGCCAACCTTGTCCTTGGGCGTGAAGACCGGCCAATTGTCGGGGAACTTGATGTAGGGTAGATGGTCATACCAGATCGGGTCATGCAGGCAGAGCGACTTGTAACGGCTCCGCCACTGGTCGCCGGGCCGGTCATGCTTATCCAGAACGATCGCAGGCACACCAAGCTGGCGCAGCCGCGCTCCCAGCGCGATGCCCCCTTGGCCGCCGCCGACGATCAGCACATAGGGCTGCGTGCCATAGCCCAGATCCGCCTCTTCCGCCTCGCGGTGCTCCTTCCACGAGGTCCGGTTCTTGCGCGCGCCATGTTCAGCGCCCATCGGACGGCGCGTGCCGCGGTTTTCCTCGAAACCCTTGAGCTCCTGAAGCGCGGTCAGCAGCGTCCAGATGCGGCCATCTCGGATCCGCATCAGGCCCCAGCCGCGGCCCGACTTCGTCTCGAAAGTGACCCAGGCGGTGATCACGCCGCCCTCCTCGGCAGGGATCTCGCCCGACTGGATCTCGAACTTGCCGGGGCGGGTGTGCTCGAGCTGGTTTCTCAGCATGTCGGCGACGCCGTCCGGCCCTTCCACGGTTTTCAGGTTCCAGCTGACCGCAACGAGGTCGCGCCAGTAGCTGTCGGTCGCAAACAGCGCGGCCGCGCGGTCGATATCGCCGCTCTCCAGCGCGGCGTTCAGGCTGTCCAGCATGTCCTGGGTCTGTGTGTTAATGGTGGTATCAAGCATCGCGTCTCCTCCTCTGCGCGTGTCTCTAGGAGGAGTATCGGCGCGTGATCGCTGAGCGATCCATGGTCGCGACGCGTGCAAAGGGAGGAAAAGCGACTGCTGCGGCGCGGCATGTTGCGTGCGCAACAAGGGCGCAACATATCACTCGGGCGGACGCAACCCGGCCTTGCGAATCCGGCGCAGGATAGTCGAGCGGTTGACCCCGAGCCGCCGGGCGGCGCGCGCCATGTTCCACTCGCAGGCGTCCAGAATCTCCTCGAGCATGTCCCAAGGGTCGCTCGGTGCGGGCAGAGCCTTCTCGATTTGCGGGGTTACTTCGACGGGGCTGGGCAGATCGAGCAGATCGATCACCGAGCCGACACAGAGCGCCGCCGCGACGTCGAGAACCTGTTCGAGCTCGCGAATATTGCCGGGCCAGCTACGTCCCAGCAATTCGGCCCGTGCCGAGGGCGACAGCCGGACCGCGTCGCCCGCGTGGCGGCGCAGATGACGCGACATCAGCCAATCGAGATCACGCCGCATCCGCAGGGGCGGGACGCTGAGCACGCACCCCGCGAGCCGATGGAACAGCGGGCGCGGCAGCGCGATCTGGCTGGGCTCAAAGCAACTCGTCGCCAGCGTGCGCAACTCGGGGCGCCGGTCGAGGAGCCCGCCGAGCGCGATCGCCGTCTCCGGAGCGATCTCTTCGATCCGGCGCAGCAGGAGTGTCGTCGGCCCGATCGCCTCGGCGCAGTTTTGCATCAGCGTCTGCGGGGCGAGCCCCGCGCATTCGAGGCTGATGAACCCTTGCGACTTGCTGGTCATGTGGATCGCTCGGGCGAGTTTCGTCTTTCCGGTGCCGGTCTCGCCACAGATCAGCAAGGGCACATTGCCCGGGGCCAGCCGCTCAGCCTGTCCGATCAAACGGTTCATCTCCGGATCGCCCCCGGTCAACCCCGCGAGCGGCCCGCCACGACGCAGTCCCTGATGAGGGTGACGTGGCGCTTTGGGTGCGATCGCATGGCCAAACAACGCCCCGCCATCGCGCATCTCGATCACCCGCTCCTCGGTTGGGCGGTCACGCATCAGGTCGGGCAGGTCGTCGACGCTGATGCTGAGCACCTCATCGATCCCGCGCCCGAGGATCGGGGCGCCTTCGGGAAACAACCGCCGCGCGGCGCGGGTGTAGCCCAGCACGCGACCGGAGCCATCGAGCCGCACAGCGGCCTCGGGATCGACATCGAGAAACTCAGGGCTGGAGGACAGGCGCAACACCCAGTCGCGCGGGCTCTCGGCCATGAGGTTGGCCATCTCGACCCGTCGTGCCGCTGAGGTCACGAGATTCATCGCGAGGTTCTGGCTGCTCTTGGGCGTGGGCGAGCGCAAAAGCGAAATGTCGAGCACCGCTGCCAATTGCCCGAGACTGTCGAAGATCGGCGCGGCGGTGCAGGACAAGACAGTATGCGCGTTTCCGAAATGGTCGTCCTGATGCACTGTCACCGGCTCTTGCGTCACGATGCAAGCCCCGACGCCACAGGTTCCGGCGAGATCCTCGGACCAGTTCGAGCCTAGATAGAGCCCCGCGCTGCGCAGGTCTTCGGTGAAGAGATCATCGCCGAAGAAATCGACGCAGACCCCTTTGGCATCGGTCAGCAGCAAAACGTAATTCTGCCCGGCAACCTGCCGGAAAAGCGATTGCAACCCGGAGCGCGCCGCGGCGATCATCCATTCCGCCTGCTTGCGGTGATCGCGCAGCTCTGCCTCGGTCACGATATAGGCAGGGTCGGAGCGCGTCGGATCCATGCCGTAAAGCTCGACACAACGCCGCCACGAGGCCGAAACGAAACTGTCTCGCCCGGTCTGGCTGCCGTCCAGCACCCGTCCGATCTCCTCGACATGCCCTGCATCTCTCATGGCGCGTCGCCTCCCTGGAGGGACGATAGCACAGACTGCGCTTCAGACCGGAATAGAAATTGGTCGTAGAGGATGGCATCGCCGATGCGGAGCTTTTTACCTCTAGCTCCAACAAGGTCGCGCCAGGCTGCAATCGTTTTGCGATTGCCTTTGAAAATTTGAATGCACGAGAAGTGAGAGCTGCGGTGCGATATCCCGACCGACAACGCGGACCGTCCGGCTCGGTGGCCCTCTCGGTGATTTTGGCTCGACCGATGTCGGTGGTGGCGGCTCCTGTGAGAACGTCGGCGAACACATCCGCGATATGATCCGGCGCGACAAGGAGGGGGCGGGGCAGGAGGCAACTCGATCACGTTGTCCGCGGCGCAGCTGTTCCGACTTGAAAGGCCTTCAGACCGGCGCGTAGCTTGAACGCGAAGACCCAACCACCCGGAGGCCCTATGCGCTGGCTCTTTCGCGCTCTCGCTCTCGTCGTTCTGATCGCCCTGAGCCTCGGGGGGGCGCTCCTGCTGATCCCGTCGAAGAAGATCGCCCAGATCGCGGAGGCACGGTTCGAGGCCGCAACCGGGCGCAAGATGACGCTGAGCGGGGCGGTCCATGCAACGATCTGGCCGCAGCTTGGCGTGCGCACGGGGCCGGTCGAGATCGCGAATGCGGATTGGTCCAAGGACGGGCCGATGCTCTCGGCCAAGGGGCTCCAGATCGGTGTTGATCCGGGCGCGCTGATCGGCGGTGAGGTTCGCGTCTCCAAGGTCGACGTGCTCTCGCCGAACATCCTTCTCGAGCGGCGCAAGGACGGGACCGGGAACTGGGGGTTTACGCCACCGGCCGCGGCCACCAGCACTCAGGCCGCGCGCCCGAGCCCGGGCGAGGGCGGCGGGATAACGGCTTTCAGCCTCGACAAAGGGGAGATCAGCGACGGATCGGTGAGGTGGATCGATCATGCGAGTGGCCAGCGCCTTGCGCTCAGCCACCTCGATGCGAGCCTCGCGCTTCCGTCCTTCGACGGTCCAGCGCGCCTTGACCTGACAGGGCAGGTCGAGGGCAAGGCGCTGAAGGTCAATGGCACGCTCGAAAGTTTCGCGTCCTTCCTTGCGGGCGATCCGGCCCCCACCGATCTTGCGCTGACCCTCGACGCGTCGTCGATCGGCTTCAAAGGCACGTTTGGGACGGCACCCTTGGCGGCAAAAGGGGCGCTCACCGCAAGCGTCAAGGATCCAACCGCGCTGGCTGCGATCTTCGGACAGACCGCGCGAGATCTGCCGAAGGGGCTGGGGAGTGACACGATTACCGCGAAGGGCGATGTGACACTGGGCGCGGATGGCGCGATGCAACTGCGCGGTGGCAAACTCACGCTCGACGGCAATGCGCTGAGCGTGGCGGGCGATCTGTCCTTCGCGAAAGGCAAGCCGCGGATCGATGCCCAGATCGACGCGGGCGCGCTTGATCTCTCGGCGCTGACCGGGGCGTCGGGCAAGGCTGGCGCAGGCGGGTCCTCCTCCGGCTCTGGCTCTGGCGCCAGTGGCTGGTCAACCACGCCGATCGACGCCTCGGGCCTGAGAGCGCTGGATGGAAAGATCGCCCTCGATGCGAGTTCCATCGATTTCGGCACTGCCAAGCTGGGCCCGACCAAAGCGCAGATCACGATCGACAACGGCCGCGCGGTGGCAGATCTGCGTCAGGTCTCGGCCTATGGCGGCAGCGTCACCGGGCAAGTGGTGGCCAATGCGCGCAACGGCTTCTCGGCCTCCGCCGATCTGGTGGCCAAGGGCGTCTCGATGCAGCCGCTTCTGAGCGATCTGGCCGATTACACGCGGCTGGATGCGAAGGCGGATCTTGCGGTGAAACTCCTGGCCTCGGGCAACAGCGAGGCCGCGCTGGCGCGCTCGCTTTCGGGCTCGGGCAATGTCGCCTTCGGCAAGGGGGCGCTGGAGGGGCTCGATCTTGTGGGGATGCTGCGCACGCTCGATCTGAACTACGTGGGGGAGGGGGCGAAGACGATTTTCGATCAGATCACCGCGAGCTTCACCATCGCCAAAGGGGTGCTGTCGAATGACGACCTTGCGCTGAAAGCACCGCTTCTGAGTGCTGCGGGCAAGGGGCGGGTCGACATCGGGGCGCAGAGCCTCGATTACACCGTCACGCCGACCGCGCTCAGCAAGGCCGATGGCACGGGTGGGGTGAAGGTGCCGCTCTCGATCACGGGGCCCTGGGCGAAGCCGAAATTCGGCCTCGATATGAAGGCGCTCTCGGGCGACAAGGTCGATGCCGCGAAGCAAGACCTGAAGGCGAAAGCGGAGGCCGAGATCGCCAAGAAGCTCGGGATCACGCCGCAGGAGGGCCAGAGCACCGAGGATGCCGCAAAGCAGAAGCTCAAGGAGGAGGCCGCGAAAGGTCTGCTGAAGCTCTTCAAGTAGGGGGCTTCTATGTTCGTGGCAGTGCTTCGTTCATGACAAGGGGTCTCGAGAGGTTCACCCCGCATGTCTGCTGGATGGGATCGTCTCATCCAGACCGTCGATCGCTCGCAGTTTCGGCAGGGGGCTGGAGCGATTTGCTTTGAGAAATGCGCAAAATGCCTCCACGCCCCCCTTAACGTCCGCTATCCGAGCCCCATTCCCGACAGGTTTGACCTGTCCGGATGTGGCGCGCTTGACGCATTCCCCTATCCCGGACTACCGTCTCACCATGAACACGAAAACCACCACGTCGGAGATTACCTGCTCGATATCGTGAGCTGCGCCCGTAACCGGGTGCCTATCGGTGTCGAGATTTCAATCAGGTCATTTTCAAGCGATGGTGGTCGCCATGACGCAGAAGCGCGTTCAAGTTCTCCATAAAAAGCCCCTTTCAGCAAGCCTGGCCCGGTCGACGGTCATGAGCAAAACAAATACCGCTTTCGTAAAGCGGTGGGGTCGCATGTTCCCGAGCGACGAGTCTCGAGATGATTGCGGTGACATTTTCGACGGTCCGTCGAAAGAGTGGCGTGAGCGAAATAAGCGTGAAAATCATCGGATTTTTCGCGCTGTAGAGCGACTTGTCGATCAGAAATTCAGGAACACTTTCGAGGTCGACAAGAATATCAGCGACACGTCCGTCAAACGTATGCATCACCTTTATACGCATGGCGCTAGACTTGCGGGGCCGGAAGCCGCGGAGTCCGTTTATGATCTCGCGGCGGTGTTGCATGCGCAGGCGCCTTGGCTTGCAGAGGTGTCGACCTCGATCATGAACCAGGGGCTCGCGCATATTGCGGCTGGAGGCGTCGGGTTGCGCTTCGACCCGATGATCCTCGTCGGATCGCCAGGATGCGGGAAGACCCATTTCGCGCGGCTTGTTGCTGAATTTGCGCGCACGCCGCGCGCGATCATCGACGTGGGGGCCGGGGGTGCCGGGTTCCGGATCGCAGGCGTTGAACATGGCTGGTCCTCTGCCAGGTCAGGAGTCCCGGTCGAGTTGATCTCGGAAACCGCGGTTGCGAACCCGGTGATCGTTGTAGACGAGGTCTGCAAGGCGGGCGGCGCCATGCACTCTGCAGACAGGTCGGCAACGTCTCTGACAACATCGCTGCTACAGGTCCTTGAGCGGTCGAGCGCAGAGCACTTCGTCTGCCCGTTCTTGCGCACGCGCTTCGACCTTAGCCATGTGAACTGGATCCTGACCGCTAATTACGAGCACCAGATTCCCGCGCCGCTTCTCGACCGGTGTCAGGTGTTTCGTGTCGATGCGAGCAAGCCTGAGCACCTCGTGGCGTTCTTCAACCGTGCGGCCGGAGACGATGCCGAGCCGGGAGAGCTGGAACGCGTGGGCGCCTTCATCGAGGAGATGTGCGATGCCGGGCGTCCTCCGAGCCTGCGGCAGATCGGGCGTCTTGCGAAATCTCTGCGCGCAACCAGACGCGATAAGTTGATGTGATTGCCGCCAATTTCCTCGGGAAGCGAGGAGCGGAAAGAATGACGAAAGCTCTGATCGTGGCGGATCTTCATTTGGACATGTGGTCCGAAGCCGGTCGAGATGCCCTTGAGCGTCTCGATTTTAGCGACGTTGGGCTGATGATTGTCGCCGGGGATCTCACGAACAAGCCGAAGGTCAGATGGAAGCAGGCGTTCGAGAGGATCGGGCAGCAGGTCGATCTCGAGCGCGTGTATGTCGTGCCTGGAAACCACGACTATTATCATCACGCGCTTGACGGTGATGACCGGCTCGAGCAGATCGCGCGCGACGCTGGGGCAAACTTCGCGCAGAAGCGAGAGATCATCCTAGGGAGCAAGCGATATCTTTGCTGCACGCTCTGGACGGACTTCCAGGAGGGGCCCGGAACTCTCGAGGGCAGGGATGTTGAAGCCCGAGAGAAAATGAACGATTACCGCTACATCCGGGTGGCGTCAGCCGGATACAGAAAGGCTCGGCCGGCTGATACGATCGCGAAACACCGCGAGCATCTCTCTTGGCTGCGCTCAAAGCTGGCCGAGGGTTTTGATGGGGAAACCGCGGTTGTCACCCATCACGCGCCGACCTTTGACGTTCTCCCAGGAGGACAGAAGCTCAGCTGGTGTTATGCGAGTGACCTGATGGATCTCATTCACGAATATCAGCCGAGCGAATGGTTCTTCGGGCATACGCATCACCGAACTGAGCTCCTTGTCGGTAAGACGCGGGTCGTGAACGTGTCGATCGGATATCCGTTGCAGAACATGGGTGGCGCTGCCGAAGGTAAGAAGCCTCGGGTCCGAATGTATCCGAAGGGGCGTCGAGTGTGAGTTCAGCTCTTTCGTAGGAAAGAATAGGGCGCGTAATTTGGTGCCTTTGCCGGTGAAACCTCGGTTTCAGTGATAACGCTGATGATTGTGTTGGCGAGATCTATGCGTCTAGACCTGCGAGCCGACCGTCACGGCGCCTAGCTGTGCTGAAAGGCGCGGGCCCCTCTCTTTTGCTCGGGCCTACGCAATCGCCACCCAGAGAACATGAAGGGCCATGTAGATCACGATCAAAGAACCGATCGTGTAGAAGGTCGCCCGGACTTCGTGGGTTTGGCGCGTGGCATAAGCCAAGAAATGCGCAAGTCGTGTGGCAACGAACCCATACATCAGAGCCTGCGCGAGCCAAAGTGCGGGGTCGACCATGACGAACAGGAAACCCGCGACCCAGAAGGCTGGAATGTTCTCCAGGTCGTTTCGATGCATGCGCCGAGACCGATCAACATAGTCGTTGATCTCAAGCTGGGCCGGGTCGGGCGCCTTATTGAGAAGGCCACTTTGAACGTCCTCCGGGCTCGCAAGCCCAGAGTTGGTTTTCTGCATCCGGTAGACTGTCATCCAGCCCTGGCCCATCACTTTGAGCACCGTCAGAGCGGCTGCAATCACGTAAGTCGCAAAGACCGGATTTTCCAAGCTCAATAGGGCCATCGCATTCTCCATGGGCCGTTCATTCGGGGTGCGTCACGCCGACGGAACAGCACCTCTTCAAGCTGTCAGATCGTCGAGCTTGGCATCTGGTGCATTGTTTTTCACCGATGTGATGCCATTCTCGCGGGCGGCTTCGCTGCTATAGGCTTCGCTGGTCCCGATAACCTGCCCGTTGGTGGCCTTGAGGTTGAACATCGGTTTGCCCGACGTCGTGGCCTTGCGCTCATAGCGCTCGTCCTGCGGCGCGTTCTTGCGCACGGATGCGATGCCCTGTTCGGCGCTTGCCTTTTGCTTATAACCCTCGCTGGCAAGGATGGTCTCACCGTTCCCGGCTTTCAGTCGAAAGCGGTATTCGCCCGCCTTGTCCTTATAGAGTTCGAATTTTCCAGCCACCTGTCTGTATCCTTTTGAAAACTGCTTACGCGATCAATTTGAAGCGAGCAGTCCTTCGTTGGCAATGCCTTTCGGATGCCCCCAATCGCCCACACGGCCAGATTGCAGGGCCATTCGTTCGGCGTTGAGCGCAATCAATGTCGCGATGCGCCATCGCTGTGATGCTGAAGCGTGAGCACCGAGGGGGTATGACATGGTCAAGAAAATTCTCATCGCAACCGACGGTTCGGACGCGTCAAATCGCGCGGTGGAGCTCGGAGCGGATATCGCCGCGCGCTTCAGGGTGCCGGTCGTGCTGCTCCATGTTTTGTTGCGCGATCACCTCTCGGAGGGGCTGCGGCACATGGCCGAAATGGAATACGAACCCGCGGAGGGTGGTCGGACCCTCTTCGAAGCGGTTTCGGCGCTGCCCCATGCCCGCTTCCCCCTCGCAGATCTCATACCGAGGAACGCCCGGACCGAGGACGAGTTGCTGCGCGCCGTGGCAAAGCGCATCCTCGATGTCGCGGAACGCACGCTGCATGATCATGGCGTGGAGGGCGTGGAAAGTCTGACCGCGGATGGCGATGCCGCCCGCCGGATCGTTGAAGCTGCCGAGGACACCGGCGCAGACATGATCGTGATGGGCGCCCGGGGGCTATCGGACCTCAAGGCGCTGATTGTTGGAAGCGTTTCTCAAAAGGTCCAGCACCTGTCTCCCGTGACCGTCGTGAGCGTCCGCTGATCTCGAGACATGGCCTGAGCGGAGGCGGCGGCCTCGATGGGCGTCCGAGCAGAGCTACGATCACGCGCAATCGTCAACTTCTGACTATGCGCTCTGGACCATGCCCATGGGCCGACATCAAAATCAGCCCATGGTTCTCGTTCTGCGAGGTCGCGAAAGCTCAGTGGACCTTCTGATTTTGTGCCGTTCTGAACTTCGAAATCAGAAGGAGATATGCATCGAGGCTCTTACCTGTTGGCTATGTGCGGAAGCGAGGTCGGAGGTGAACTGATAGCCCAGCTCGAAGTCCATGTTCTGATCGACCGTTCCGCGCAGCGACAGCCCGAGGGTCAGGGCATCCTGCGATTGCGTATCCCCGGCGAAGGAGTAATCCATCGTTCCGAGATCGGCGTAACCGAGAGTTTGCGTGAAGCCACCGTTGAACGCATGCCGGTATTCCAGCTGCGCGCCGGGTGTCAGGGTCCCCCAGTCGCGACGCATGTCATATTCGGCCGTGATCCCGATGACGCTCGAAGCTGTCGTGTTTTCGAGCTTTCCGTAGTCTAGCGCCCAAACCGACGAGCCGGTTTCCGAGTAGCTGTCCAGCGACAGTTTCACCACGTCGAGGCGGCCATAGCTCGACGTGCTCCATCGTCCCAATTGCCCGAGTTGCGATAGGCCGAGCGAGCCGAAGAGCATATGGCCGCCGCGCTCGCCCGAAAGCATCACGCCGCCGTCGGTCGAGTAACGGTTTTCCCGGAAGTTCAGCTTCCCATAACCGCCTGTCGCATCGAGGAAGAGATCGGGCTTCATCTGCCATGTGGCGTAGAGCGAGACGGTTTTCGCCCGCGAGCGCGACTTGCTTCCATCCGGCCCGAAGGTCGTCCGGTTATATCCGAAGCCAAGCGCGGCCCCTGCGGCGATGTCGCTGCCGAAGACCCGGTCGACACCGAGCGTGATCCCCTGCGTCGAGAGCTTGTTGGTATAGCCGCCATCGACCTGATCCCTGCCGAAATCGAGCGTGCCTGTCGCCCAGATACGGTAGGGCAGATCAGAGCCGTTCTGTGCGGGTTGCAAAGCGCGGGAAACGAGATCGATGACCTGCTCCGGCTCCGAGGAGCTCTCCGAATTGGTGGCGGCCGGATCGAGCAGGTAATTCGTGCTCGGCGTGGTCGCCCCTTGGGCTGCCGAAGCCTCCGGCGCACCGCCTGTCCCCGCAAAGGCTTGGGATGTCGTTCCCCAACCGGTGCGGCTTCCGCCCGAGCGCAGCATGCCATGAAGCGTGTCGAGACGCCGATGGGTGTTGTCGATCTGGGTTTGCCCGAAGCGGTGCGATGTCGAAACCTGCGAGACGATCATGCTTCTCACGGTCGGATCGAGCTCAGGGGCAGGGCGGCCGTTGACGGCCAAGGACTGTGCCGCCGAGCTCGCGGGCGCATTGGCGGCATCCCCGGAGTAATCCGCGGTGATCGAATGCGAACCCGTCGAGAGCGTGCGCGTGGTATAGCTCGCCGTCGAGCCGGATAGCGCGACCGTCGCAATCGCGGTGCCACCGTCGCGGAAGATGATGTTGCCGGTCGGCGAGGCGCCGCTCGTTACACTCGCCGTCATCGTGACCGGAACGCCTTGCAGCGCGCTGCTCGACGAAAGGGTCAGCGATACTCCGGTCGCGGCTTTCGAGACGGTAAAGCCCGCGTAGCTTTGTTGATCGGTATTCCCCGCGCCATCTTTCACCTGCACCGTGAAATCATAGGACCCGGCCGTTGTCGGCGTTCCGCTCAGGACACCACCACTGCTCAGGCTGATATTGGCCGGAAGGGTGCCCGAGGCGATCGAGAACGTGTAAGGCGCGTTGCCGCTCGTAGCCGTGATCGTCTGATTGTATGGCGTGCCGACCATTGCGCCGGGCAGGCTCGTGGTGGAGATCACCGGCGAGGCGGCCGTCACGTTGAACGCGTAGTTTTGCGTTCCGGTATAGGGCCCCGTGCCGGTCGAGCTGTCAGTGGCGGTGATGGAAAAGTTGAAGCTGCCGTAGCCCGTCGGCGTGCCGGAAAGCACGCCGCCTGACGAGAGGGTCATGCCAGTGGGCAAGGTGCCAGAAACGGAATAGGTGTAGGGGGAGGTGCCGCCACTCGCGGTGATCGTCTGGCTGTATGCCGTATTCTGCGCCGCATCGGGCAAGGTCGTCGGCGCCACGGAGATCGTCGGTTGGTTTACGGTCAGCGTGTAGGTTTTCGTGGCGTTCGCCGGTGATCCTGTGCCGGTGCTGCTATCGGTTGCCTTCACTGTGAAGGAGAAAGTGCCGCCCGCAGTCGGTGTGCCCTTGAGGGTCCCGGAGGTCGTGAGGTTTACGCCTGCAGGTAGGGATCCCGATTGAACCGTAAACGTGTAGGGTGCGATGCCGCCACCGGCCTTGATCACCTGACTATAGGGGCTCCCCACAGTCGCATTGGTAAGAGAAGCTGGCGAGGTAATGCTTATCGTCGCTGAGGCGATCGTCAGCGTGAAGGACTTCGTCACCTTGAAGGGCCCGTTCCCGGTGCTGGAATCGGTGCCTGCGACAGTTAACTGGAAAGTGCCGCTGACCGTGGGTGTGCCGGAAATCGTGATGGATGTGCTGTTGAAGGCTGTGACGCTAAGACCAGCGGGGATGCCGAGGATCGAATAGCCGATATAGGGGGCCGTGCCACCCGAGAAGGTGAAGGTCTGGCTGTAGCTCTGTCCGACGGTTGCGCTGAACGACCCGCTGGCGGCGATGCTCAGGGTGGGATTGCTCACGGTGATCGAGGCGGTCGCCGCGTTCGAAGTTCCGGTGGAATTGGTGCCGGTATAGGAAAAGCTGTCCGCCCCGGCATAGCCGGCGGTGGGCGTGTAGGTGATCGAGGTCCCGCTGACGCTGGTCGTCCCGTGGGAGGGCTGCGAGGTCACCGCAACCGAAGTCGGGGTGCCGCCGCCGGAAAAGTCGAGCGGGATGCTGTTGGCGCTGCTGCCATAGGCAACCGTCTTCGAGACCGCGCCGGCCACCGGGGCTGCAGGCCCCGAGCCGGTGTAGGCCACGGTGATGATGCCGCCGTTATAGGTTGCCGTATCGAGCCCATTGACCGTGACGATCGGGATGATCTCCAAATTCGATGTGTCGCTCGACGTCGTTACATAGCGCGCCGTGCAGGTGACCGTTGCGTTCGTCTGGTTCGTGCCTGGCGGGCAAATGGTCTGAACCGAGCCGGCGGGAAACGCCTGAAAGGTGATCGAAGCGGAATTGTAGGCGTAAGAGTCCGTGTTGAAGGTGACGCTCAGATCGATGGTCTGGCCCGCGCCGGAGAAGGTCGTCGGAGATGCGGTCGGCGTGCCCACGAAGGTGACGGCGGCGGCGGCCTGCCCGAAGAAGATCAACGCCGTTGCGATCCCGAGGGCGCGCAGCCCCGTGCGCATTTTTTGGTCCAAGCGGCTGGCTGGATTGTCGCTCTGAGTGGATTTGGAGGTTGCCGTAGCGGCAGGTTCACGACATGCGACAAGACGCGCGAACAGGCGCGCAAGCTTGTTGAAAGCTTCCATTTGAAATTGTCCCCGTTTGGCCCCCACAGGCCTGAATTTATTGATTTTCGGCGCGTTGACGTAACGTGCGTCTCATCCCTGTTTTCAATCAGGTGGATAAGTTCGTGGCTGTCAAATCACTAACGTTATTATCACCGATACGTGATACGGGCATTTCTCGCCAAGGCGGTATCTTCCCGGTCGGATCGCAGGGTTTCGCTGCGGTTAGCCCGGATGGCCCGATATCCTCTTTCTCGGTGACACAACTCGCTTCAGTCGCTGGCCTGTTTATGCTCGCGGAAGATCGTGAAAACGCCGCTCGCGATGATGATCGCCGCGCCCACGACCGTCATCGCATCGGGGCTCTCACGCCAGATGAGCCAGCCAAAGAGCGTCGCCCAGAGCAAACCGGTGTAGTCCAGAGGCGCCACGACGACCGCAGGCGCGAAACGGAAGGCCTGCGTGATCATCGTCATCCCGGCGGTGCCGAATATCGCGAGCCCCGCGAAAAGCCAGAGATCCTCGGACCGCACCGGCACCCAGACGAATGGCACGATCAGCGCACTCAGCAGCGCGCCTGCGCCCGTCAGGTAGACAAGCAAAGTCCACACGCTCTCGCGGCTGTCCACCCAACGGGCGCTGAGCATCAGCAGGGCATAGACAAGTGCCGTCGCGACTGGCAGCAGTGACACCAGCTGAAACGTCGCGCCGCCCGGGCGGATGATCACGAGAACCCCGAGAAACCCGACCAGCACGGCGAGCCAGCGCCGCCAACCGACCTCTTCCCCGAGGAAAGAGGCTGAAATCACGGTGATGAAGAAGGGGGCGACGAAGATAAGCGCGGTCGCCTCTGCCAGACCGAGATGGATGAAGCTGGTGAAGAACATCATTGCGGCCCCAACCCAGAGCGCACCGCGCAGCAAATGCGCAAGCGGCCGGTGCGACCGCAAGGCTTTGGGGCCACCGAAGAGCAGCGCGATCACGATGGTGGCCGGCAGGGCGATCACGTTGCGCAGGAATAGGATCTGCAGGGGGGAATAGCCGGCGGTCAGTGCTTTCGCGAAGGCGTCATTGGCGCTCAGACAGGCCACGCCCACGCACATCAGGAAGATGCCCTGCGTGTAAGGTCTCGGCGCGTTGGAAACCGCAGAGCTCATCGTTGCCTCCCTGATTGGACCAGCCCTACGAGGAGGGGTCAAACGAGCCAGACCTACACTGTCGGAGGGAGCGCGGAAAGCGCGACATGGTTCTTTGGAGTTCGCCTGCGAGATTAGTCGCCTCTCCCTCAGAGCTTCAGCTTGTATCCGACATGGGTCGGTTCAAATCCCAAACGGTCATAGAAACGATGCGCGTCCGGACGGGCCTTGTCCGTGGTGAGCTGAATCAACGAACACCCGCGCGCCCGGCATTCGCCGATCGCCCAGGCAAACATCGCCTCACCAAGCTTGCCGCCCCGATGGTCGCGCGCAATCCGCACCGCCTCGATCTGTCCGCGCCAGGCGCCCTGTCTGGCGAGGCCGGGCAGGAAGCTGAGCTGCAATGTTCCGACGACCGCTCCCTTGCGCTCGGCAACGACCAGCAGCTGGTTAGGGTCGCTTTCGATTGCGGAAAAGGCCGCGCGGTAGGCCTCTGGCAGGGGCGCGCGCAAATCCTCGCGCGTGGCCCCCAGCGGATCGTCGGCCAGCATCTCGACGATCTCGAACAGATCGGTCTCGCGGGCCGGGCGAATGGTCAGTGCTGTATCGATCATGGTCTTGTCCTCCTTCAAGGGTGGCAAACCCAAGCGCGTCGGCTCCAGCCCGAACCTTGTCACACCTGTCCGGCGATCGTGACGGTCGCGCCGAGGTAGCCGATCGAGGCGGCAAGTGCGGCCACCCAGCGCAGATGGTTCCAGCGGGTCCAGTCGCGCGTGTAGCTGGCCCGATAGGCATGTGAGTCGGGGCTTCGGTGCTCCATGCGGTCAAGCCGCTGATTCATCGGCACGTTCTTGCGGGCGGTGACCGCCACGACGCCGAGGATGTAGAACCCGGCGGCCGCGGCGAGCCAGAGCGCCACGTCAGGTCCCGCAAGGTATATCCCGACGACGGCGAGCAGGATCGAGACAAGGGCCAGCCCGAGCAGGAGCGTGGCGAACAGCGACCGATAGACCTCACGGTTTATCATCTGCATCGCTTCGATCCCGGCTGCGGGCTCGGCCCGTCCGAGCGCGCGTATCACGAAATCGGAAAAGGAGAGAAACACCCCTGCGACGAGGCCCGTGGCAAGCGTTGCGGCGACGAGGCTGACTTCGAAGAGTTGTTGGATCATCGGGGTGTCTCCTTTTGGAGCGTTCAGTTGGGGGTGCCGGCGGCGCTGTGAAGGTGGCAGCGCTCGAGGAAAGTCAGCCTTTTGGATGCCCTGCACGGCAGACTTCCCCGGTCATATCGATCACGCCCGGAAGCGCCGCGCTGGCACGGCAGGCTCAGCGCGCGGGCTGCGCCGTGGAGAGTCCGGGTGCCCGCTGCCAAAGGCGGGGGCGGAACGCGGCGAGGCAGAGCGCGGCGAGGATCAGTTCCACGATGAGGGCGCCGATCACGTTGCCCGAGGGCATCCCGTCCGCGATCAGTCCGACCAGCCGTCCGACCGGAAAGGCGATGAAGACCGTCAGGGTCGCCGCGATCGCGATGGGCAGGGCTGCCTGCCGCCAGATGCCGAGCAGCATCAGAAGACCGAACCCCGCGAGCCCGGCGCCGGGCGCGCGCAGTTCGCTCAGCAGGTTGGCGTCGTCGCCCAACGTGATGCCGTAGCTGGCGTAGAAGGCGTGCGGCACGAACAGGATGGACGCGCCGATGGTGAACGCGGTGAGGCCGGAGAGGCCGAGCGCGATCTTCTCGAACAGGGTGGGGCTCATGTCATTTTCCTTTCGTGGGGCGGTATCAGGCAGCGCTTGTCCAGGCGCCGGTTCGGGCGGCGGCCCGGGCGAAATCTGCAAAGTCGCGGGGCGCACGGCCGAGCGCGCGCATAACGCCGTCCGCGGTGTGGGCGTTGCGCCCGTCCAGCGTTTCGCGCGCGATGGCCGTGAAGACGTCGGCGACGAAATCGCCGCCAGCCTGCGCGACGGCCTCGTGGAATGCCTCGAAGCTGATCGGG
Source organism: Thioclava sp. DLFJ4-1 (assembly GCF_002020145.1). Classification (NCBI taxonomy): domain Bacteria; kingdom Pseudomonadati; phylum Pseudomonadota; class Alphaproteobacteria; order Rhodobacterales; family Paracoccaceae; genus Thioclava; species Thioclava sp. DLFJ4-1. Next base: position 1,060,627 of record NZ_MPZT01000001.1, on the reverse strand, counting down.
ATGTGCCGGATCTCGCGCCCGGTGGCCCGCGAAAGCTCGCCCGCCATGTCGGCAAATGTCATCAGCCGCGGTCCCGTCACCTCGTAGAGTTCGCCCTTATGGCCGTCTTCGGTCAGCGCGGCGACGACGACTTCGGCAATGTCGTCGATGTCGATGATGGGCTCGGCGACATTGCCGCCGGGCATCGGAAGAACGCCGGAGAGGAGCGGGTCGCGAAGGTAGCCCTCGGAGAAGTTCTGCGCGAACCAGGCGGCCCGGACGATCGTGAAGTCGATGCCGGACTTGCGCACCACCTCTTCGCCCAGCCGGGCGTGGTGTTCGCCGCGACCGGAGAGCAACGCGAGGTGTTCGACGCCAACGTCGCGGGCCGTCTCACAGAGGGACTCGAGCTTTTCCACCGCTCCGGGGAAAGCAAGGTCAGGAAAGTAGGTGACGTAGGCTGCGCGCGCTCCGCGCAGGGCTGGCGCCCAGGTCTCGGGGGCGTCCCAATCGAAGGGCGTTGCAGAGCTGCGCGAGCCGCGGCGCACGGGAAGGCCCCGCGCCTCGAGGCGGTTGGCGACACGGCGGCCGGTCTTGCCGGTGGCGCCGATGACGAGAATCTCCCGGTCTTGCATGGGCTGTCTCCCTGGCTTCGGTTTCGATAACCAAGGGATATGCGCAGGGAGGCAGCGCGGTCTTGACCGGTGAGGCCATCCTTTTGACCGCCGTCGCCAACGCGCCCGTCAGCGGTGGGTCATATCCTTGCGGTAGCTCGCCGGCGTCGTGCCGACCCAGCGCTTGAACGCGCGGGTAAAGGCGCTCTGCTCGGAGAACCCGGTGAGGAACGCGATTTCAGCCAGGGAATGGCTCTCGTCGCGCAAAAGCCCTTCGGCAAGGTTGCGGCGGGTTTCCTCGGTGAGCCTCTGAAAGTTCACCCCGTGCTCGGAGAGGCGCCTGTGAAAGGACCGCGCACTGAGCCCAAGGCTGCGGGCGATCTCGGCCATCTTGGGTGCGCCCTCGCTGAGGGCTTGGGCGATTGCGGTTTTCGCCTGCAAGACGAGCGCGGGCTCCTGCGTGATCTCGGCCATTTCCGCGTCGAGATGCTTCGCTAGATATTTCGAAATCCCCTCGTCGCCGAGAATATTGGGCCGGGCCAGCGTCTCGTTGTCATAGAAGATCGCGTCGAGATCGGCCCCGAAGCGCACCGGACAGCCGAACCAATCTTCGTGTGCGGTAATCGAGCGCGGAGCGGGATGCCGGACAAGCACTTCCACGGGCGCGAGGGGCACTGGTGAGACCTGCCTTGCGATGGACACGGCGCTCGCAAGGGTCGCCTCGTTCGACAGCCGCATACCGAGGCGCCGCTCGCCTTCACGGTGCAGGATGAAGAGGGTGCCCCCGGCCTCCGGCCGCAGCTCGTATTCGACGACGCTGGTCCAGAGACGCGCGTAGCGTTCGACCCGCGCGTAGGACGCTCGGAGCGTCGTTGCGGCCTTGAAGGCCAGTCCAAGCGCACCGTATTCATCAAGCCGCATCGAGGCGCCCGTACGCAGCGGAAGATCCGTCACGTCGATCCGATCGGCAATTTTCTCGAGCATGTCGTAGTAACGCTCGGCGGAAACCATCCGCCCGGCGTTCCAGGGATCGTCAGGAGCAATCCCGACGCTGGCCAGCATCGCGGCAGCGTCAACGCCACCGCCCGCTGCGGCAACGATTTTGCGTGCGAAGAGAGACGTCACATACCCCATGCCCCGTATCCTACGGTGCGCGTGGTGAGCCGCCAAGCTCACGTTGGCCCCGAGCGCGCGGCGGGCAGGGTGGCCTCTTTTCGCCGCCCTTTCCAACCAACATGAGAGTGCAGGAGGAAGGTCCCGGCCCGAACCGGACCTTCGTTGCTGAAGCTTATGTCGCGACGCGGCTTCGTCTGAGCCAACATTCCCGCCTCTGGCCTTGAAGCTCGAATTTTGGATCGAATTCATGCAGCGCAAGACGCCCCACCTTGGAGAGATGTGGGAGTCTTATATCGCTACATCGAGCCGCAGCTGGTCGATGTCCTTCTTGGGAGGATTTCCGAACAGCCGGGAGTATTCCCGGCTGAACTGCGAGGGGCTTTCATAGCCAACTTGGAAGGCCGCGCTGGCTGCATCGAGATGGTCGTTGAGCATCAATTGGCGCGCCTCGTTCAGACGGAGCCATTTCTGGTATTTGAGCGGGCTCATCGTGGTGAGCTCGCGGAAATGCTGGTGAAAGGTCGAACTGCTCATCTGTGCGCGGGCCGCGAGGTCGTCCACCCGGAGGGGTTCGGCATAGTTGAGCTTCATCCAGTTGAGCAGGGCGAGAATGCGTTGGTTCGGGCTACCGGCGGCGACGAAGGACCACAAACGGTCTCCCTGATCGCTGCGCAGGAGCCGGTAGTGGATTTCCTGCCGGATCAGTGGCGCAAGAACAGGGAGGGCCTCGGGCTCGTCGAGAAGCGCCACGAGCCGCTCGAGCGGGGCGAGAAGGTCAGAGGTCATGGTGCCCACCGCGACACTGCTGCGCTCCTTTGCGTGAGAGGGCGGTGGCGTAACGTTGCGCGCGACCATCTCGGCCAGCATCCGCTGATCGAGCTTCAGGACCAGCCCTAGGCAGGGCCGTTCTTCGCTCGCCTCGATGATCTGCGTCTGCCCGGGGATTTCCAGCGAAGTGATCAGAAAGCCGGACGGGTCGTATCGATGCGGTGCGCCGCCCACGAACATCTGTTTGGCCCCTTGCGCCACGACCAGAAGCGCGGGTTCGACCAGGCAGACATCCGGCTCGGTCGGGCGCGTGCGCCGGAAGAAGCTCAGATCGGGGAGAGGGGTCGAGACATCTTCCGAACCCTCGGCCCATTTCGCGATCATCGCGGCGAGGGCGTCGTGCGAGTGTCCATATCGGATGGTCTGCTCATTCATCGGCATCATGCCCCGTCTGCAGCTCGGAGCCGCCCGCAGGCGGCTCCGAGCATTTTATCACAGGTTCTCGGTGAAGAAGCTGGTGAATTTGTCGAAGGGGATCTTGTCGACCTGATCGTAGAGATCGGTGTGGTTCGCATCTTCGACGATGAACAGCTCTTTCGGTTCGGCCGCGGCGGCGTAAGCCGTCTCGCTAAAATAGAGCGAATGCGCCTTGTCGCCGTGAACGAACAGGCTCGGACGCGGCGAAATCTCGTCGATATAGGTCAGGAGCGGCATGTTCATGAACGACAGGGGCGTCGTCAGCGTCCAGGACGCGTTCGAGTTGACCGACCGGGGGTGGAAGCCGCGCTCTTCGGACTTGTAGTAGCCGGCGTATTCCACGACGAATTGCGGCTCGCCGCCCTGAAGTTCGAGCGAGACCGGGCCATAGGCCGGAGCGCCGTTTTCCGCGTCGACCCAGCGCTGCTGACCGAGCGCCTCGAGAGTTTCCGCGCGCTGCTCGGGCGTGTTGCTGTCGAAGTAGCCTTTGGCCATCATGCGGCTGATGTCATACATCGTGGTGACCGCCACGGCCTTGACCCGCTTGTCCACCGCGGCTGCGTTCAGGCCCATACCGCCGAAGCCGCAAATCCCGAGGATGCCGATGCGCTCGCGATCGACCGACGCCAGCAGGCCGAGATAGTCGACGGCAGCGCTGAAATCCTCGGTGTTGATGTCGGGCGATGCGACATTGCGCGGGCTGCCGCCGCTTTCGCCTGTGAAGGACGGGTCGAATGCCAGGGTCACGAAGCCGCGCTCGGCGAGCGTCTGCGCGTGGATGCCGGAGGATTGCTCTTTCACGGCGCCAAACGGGCCGCTGATCGCGATTGCGGCGAAGGGGCCGTCGCCCTTGGGGGCGTAGAGATCGCCCGCCAGCGTGATGCCGTAGCGGTTGGTGAAGGTGACCTTGCTGTGGTCGACCTTGTCGCTTTTCGGGAAGGTTTTGTCCCAGTCTTGCGTGAGTTCCATCATGTGTCCTTTCGAGATCGACGCGCCAATCTGCGTATCGGCGTTGCACTCGAAATAAGTCCCGAAGGCCGGAGACAGGTATATCATTCCGGGGGTATTCTTGCCTGATCCTCCGAAAGCGCATTGTCTTTCGCTTCTCTGGTTGCGAGGTGTCGTTTCAGGATGCCGGTCTCATCGGAACGGCGCTATCGCGCTTTCTCCCCAAAGGCACTCTCGACCCGAAAACTCCCGCTGCGGATGGTCCAGAGTCCTCAGGCACAGCACGGGTTTCATCGGTCTCAGCTTGTATCCCGAATTTACAAATCGAAGTTTTCAAGAAACTGCCCTAAATACGCCAAAAGCATCGGCGAAGAGTTGCAAGATGTGGTCAGGAGGCGAGACATGGATAATCTGCATAAGATCGAGGACCTATTGCAACGTCTGAACCGGGTCTGCGATTGGACATTCGCGTTGGGCCTGCATGTTCGCTTTGCTAGTCCGACCCTTAGCTATCTCACCTACCCAAAAGAGTGGGTCGATTACTACACTGAAAAAGAGCTCGTTTTTGTGGATCCGACCGTCCGCTGGGCGATCTCCAATCAGGGCATTTGTGACTGGGAAGATCTCGCCGACGGTGACCAGAGTGACGTGTTCGGCGCCGCCGCGCGTTTCGGATTGCGCTTCGGAAAAGTCATTGCGCTTGGGGAGCTGGACCGCTCGCTCGGCTTCTTTGCCCATCCGTCTCGTCCGATCACGCAGGAGGAGATCGAGCAGGCTCAAACATTGATGCAGGAGCTTCACGATGTGACCCGCGATGCGCTGGACATGTCCGAGGAGGAGCTTGAGAAATTGCGTCAAATTATCGTGCCAGCGTAGCTGGTCGTTTGAAGGCCGGGCGCAATACGGTCGGGGCGCGTCGCCCGTCTCGAGCCCGGCGCGGCTATCGTTCTCGTGTCGGTCTGGGCCAGGCAGCGAACGAACCGTCCGCGCGTTGCCAATAGCTTCCGTGCCCGACCTCTCGTCGGCTTTCGCCCCGCATATGGGCTGACAATCCTCGCAGAGACTGCGTTCTCCCTCAGGTTGCTGTTCCGGCGGCGGTGAGGCTGACGGAGCGCAAGTGCTGGCAAGGTGAAAGATCCGCGAAGGAGAGGCGACACCTCAAGCTGATATGGGGTTGGGCGCGACTGCGTTCTTGATAGGGTCGCTCCCTTCGCTCGCAATTGCTTCACGCAAAGGGGAACGGGCGCGACTTCAATGTCGATGCGGAACACGTATCTTTATAAGTGGTCTGGGGGCAGGCGAGCGACCGTCAAATCGAAGTCACTGGGCCGGGAGCCCGCAAGGAATATCAGGAGGTCCCCAATGACGAGCAGGAAGTTTACAAGCGCACTTTCAAGCACCGTTCTCGCTGTGCTGCTCAGTTCGACCGCGGCATCGGCAGGCTTTTTCTCGAGCTTTTCGCAGCCTCGCCAAATTCCCGCGAACGCTCAATTTCAGGATGGCACTTGGACCGGGTCTCCGGTCCGCCAGTATTACGGCTATGTGCAGGTGCAAGCCCATGTGAAAAATGGGAAAATCGCCTCCATCGACATCCTGAGATCGCCGACGGATCGCAGGACGAGCCGCTATATCAACAGCAAGGCGCTGCCGATGCTCGAGCGCGAGATCGTCATGGCGCAGAATACCAACGTCTCTTACATTTCCGGCGCAACGCTCACCAGCCAGGCGTTCCTGAATTCGGCAAATGATGCGCTGCTGAAATCGCTGAAATAGTCCGGCCATGACCGTCGAGACGCGGATCATCATGGGAATGCCGATCACGCTCGACATCCCGAATTCCGAGGGCGCAGACATTCACGAAAGGGTGTTCGACGTCTTCAATGACGCGGATAAACGCTTCAGCCCCTTCCGCCCTGACAGCGAAGTTTCGCGCTTCAATTCGGGCGAGATCGATGCGCCCGCACTCAGTTCTCAGATGCGCGACGTCCTGAAGATCGCCCATGACATGCAAGAGATCACGGGCGGGTATTTCGACATTAGGTGCGAGGATGGAACCATCGATCCCTCCGGTGTCGTGAAAGGATGGGCGATCCTCGGTGCGGCCCGACTGCTCGAGAGAGACGGGTTCGGGAATTTCTGCATCGATGCGGGCGGAGACATTCAAGTCGGCGGGCGCGATGCGCGCGACCGGGAGTGGTCGATCGGCATTCGCAATCCCTTCGATCCGCGCCAGATCGTCAAGGCGATCGCGCCAAGAGGGCAGGGCGTGGCGACGTCGGGCAACTACGTCCGTGGCGATCATATTTATGACCCGCATGACCGAACCAGCCGCATCGAAGGCCCCGTCAGCATCACCGTGATCGGGCATGACGTGCTCGTCGCGGACCTACACGCCACGGCGGCCTTCGCGATGGGCGACAAGGGCATCTACTACATCGAAGCCCTCGATGGCCTCGAAGCCTACCAAATCCACCAGGATGGAACGGCCGTGCAAACGACCGGTTTCAAGGAGTTTGTCTTCTCATGATGAAACTGATCAGGCGTTCGCTGAATGGCGTCACGATGTATCGATTGATGGTCTATTACCTCGGGATCCTGTTTCTGGGCGGGATTGCGGTCGGCATGATGGGAGCGGCCTTCCTCGACCCTGTCGGGCTGGTCGTGTCGCTCGTGCTCTCTGTCGCGAGCGCCTGGGTGACGAACCGGCTTTTCAGCTTGTTTCTGAAGCTGCCGACGAACGCGGAATCCGTCTATATCACGGCCCTGATCCTCGCGCTCATCATGCCGCCCGCGGATTTCGCCGATCCGATGACACTGGCCGCGATCGTGCTCGCATCGGTCGCAGCGATCGCGTCGAAATTCATCCTGACGCTCGGGCATAAGCACATCTTCAATCCGGTGGCGATCGGCGCGGTCGTCGCGGGGCTAGCGCTCAACACCCCGGCCTTGTGGTGGGTCGGGGGCACGCCGCAGCTGTTGCCTCTGGTGATCCTCGGAGGGCTGCTCGTCGCCTACAAGATCGAACGCCTTGGCATGATCGCGGTCTACATCCTGTCCAACCTCGCCGCCGTTCTGGTAACGACGCCTCCGGGCATGATGGGAATGGCGCTGCAACAGACGCTCCTCTATTCGCCGCTGTTCTTTGCTGGTTTCGCAATGCTGACGGAGCCGCTGACGGCCGCGCATGGTCGCTGGTCGCGGCATGTCTACGCCACCATCGTCGGGGTTCTGTCTTCCTCGAACATCCATATCGGGACGATGTACTTCTCCCCCGAAATGGCCTTCCTCGTGGCGAATATCTACGCTTGGGCCGCCAGCCCCAAAGGTCGGTTCAAGATGAAGTTGATCGGTGTCGAGGAGATCGCCGCGAACTGCTACGAATTCGTCTTTCAGTCGGATCGCGCCCTGAAATTCCGGGCGGGCCAGTATCTCGACTGGACGCTGGGGCTGTCGGGGTCGGACAAGCGCGGCAACCGCAGGCCCTTCACCATCGCCTCCGCGCCCGGGGCCTCGGCCGTGCGGGTTGGCGTCAAGTTCAACCCTCAGGGAAGCGCGTTCAAGCGGGGGCTTTTGCGGTTGCAGGAAGGCGACACGATTTACGGCTCCCAGATCGCGGGCACATTCGTCCTGCCGCGGCAGCGCGAGAAGAAGCTTCTGTTCATCGCGGGCGGGATCGGAATTACCCCGTTTCGCAGCATGATCGCCGACCTCCTCGAACGCGGAGAGAAACGCGATATCGTTCTGGTCTACGCGAACAGGTCAGCAGACGAGATCGCCTATCGAGAGCTTCTGACACGCGCGCGCAACGAATTGGGGATGAAGGTGGTCTACGCGGTGTCCGGAGAACCCGGCTCCGCCATATATGACGATGTTACGCTGGTGCAGGGCCGGATGGACGAGACGAAGTTGCGCGAATGCGTTCCCGATCTGGACGAACGGCGCGTCTATGTGTCCGGCGCGAGCACCATGGTCTCCGGGTTTCTGAAGATGCTGCGCAAATGCGGCGTGCGTCGCAGATGGATTCACACCGATGCCTTTGCCGGGCTGTGACGGAGGCGGCCTCGTTCTGGAGAGCATGCCGCGCTGTCCTGAAACCCTCGATGAGAGCTGGATGAGCCGGCGGATGCCGGATCTTCCGGTGCAGGCCGGAAGGTCACGGGGACGAGCCTGCGCGCAGGGGCATCAGGCCCATGTCGATGGCTCAAGCTGGAAGAGTATCGACAGCTGTTCATAGACTGCAGGTTCGGCGTGTTTCAGCTCTGCCGGTCGCTCGAAGAAGGCCTCGACCAGAACCGCGAAGAACTCCTCCGGCCCCTCGGCGCCGTAGGCGTCTATCACGGTGCGCCGCCCGTGTCGGACGTGCTGAACATGGCGCTCGTAGGCCTCGGAGAATGGCACCGCCCAGCCCGCGAAGCTCTGCTCTTTGCTCAGCACCGGAATGCCGTCCGTGTGACCTGAAAGATCGTCGAGCTGGTGGGCGAACTCATGCAGGACGACGTTGTGGCCGTCATGATCGTTGGAGGCGCCCCACCGGGTGTGCTTCCAAGACAGAACGACCGGACCGCGCGCCCAGCTCTCCCCGGTCCGGATGGTTTCGCGCTCCGTCAAAACATAGCCGCTGCGCTGAGCTTGTCTGGACTTGAAGGCCCCGGGATAGATCAGGATGGTGCGAAGGTGATCGTACCAGCTGTCTGAATTCACGACGAGAAGACAGGCTTGGGCGGCGATGGAGAGCCGCATTTCCTCGGTCACTTCCAAGCCATTGCAGCCGAGGAATTCGACCTGATCCAGAAACAGGCTGATCTTGCCGTCGAGCCGAGCTTGCAGGTCGCCCGGCAGTCTTCGGATTAGCGGAACCTGCTGCTTCACGATCCGACGCTGACGCTCCGGCAGCGCAGTCGTCAGCAGTTGGGCGCGCTTATGCCGCTTGAGCCAGAAGAACGCTCCAACGGCGCCTGCGACGATGACCATGAGGATCAGGAATATCGGCATTACCGCTGTCCAATCTGGGCTGGTGTATCTGATGGCGTAGATAGTCGCTGAGGACAATGCAACCGCGCTGTCTTGCGTCTCTTCTTCAGTGCGCTGGCCGCGAGAGCTTTTGCGGAGGGACATGAACGCCCGCTTTTCTGCAACGCCACTGCTTTGATCGTGCAGAGATGTCGCAGGGGACTTGTTGTGCTCTGCGTCCGTGCCTAACTGTCCAAAAGGTATGAGGCAGAGACCTCATGCGATGGAGATTTTATGCAAGAGCCCCGGGCATAAGCCCGTTCCCGATCAAGTGATACGGGAACGCCAGAACCAAAAGAACACTCACGCGCAACGCTGAGTGCCTCTGTTTCTGCACTCTCATAAAATCGAGACCAATCCCTTGAATATCTCAAAGCACGAACAGCGTGTTTTGCATGAACTCGCCCTTGGCGGAGCAATCCACCATGAAAGAGGCGAGGGCGGCAAGATACGCGCCATCACCTGTTACACGCGCGACGGTTACGTCCTTTCGGACTGCACGCTCGACGTGTTTATGCGCCTGAGAAAACGGCGCTTCATCCGCTCGCAGAACGGCCAGCCTTATCGCGTATCGCGGCAAGGCATCAAAGCCGTGCGCGCGCAGCTCAATCAACGATGACAAACCGGAGGAGCATGATCATGCAAACGACAATCTGCTATGACGGTCGACGTGCCCATGAAAAGGATCAGGGCGCTCTACGGGCGCATCGGCGACTGGCTCGGCTGGCTGTCGGTCGGGCTTGTCGGGCCGTTCGGCTTGGGTGCCGTGATCTTTGGGCGTCGCGCGCGAATCGACTAGGATTTACATGAAGAGGGGGAGAGACCGATGGGCTTGCGACAGAAGAGAAAAGAACTGGTCGGACTGGTCGGCGCAATCGGCGTGGTGATCGCGATTGCCGGATTTGTCGGCGGCTACCTGAGCCCCGGCGCCACGATCGTCTGGACCTTGGGGGTCTGGATCGTCGGCACGATGCTGGTCCGTGTGTTCACCGATCCCCCCGGACCCGGCAAATGAAGGCCATGACCTATCACCGCTACGGCGGGGCCGAGCAGCTGCGGCTTGCGGACCTGCCGGTGCCCGAACCGGGCAAAGGCCAGCTTCGGCTCCGGGTAAGCGCCTGCGCTGTGAACCTGTCGGATTGGGAATATCTCACGGGCGCGCCGTTCTATGCGCGAATGGTCGGCGGGTACTGGCGGCCGAAGCAACCGGTGCTTGGCTCGGATGTCGTGGGGATCGTCGACAAGCTCGGTCCCGACACTCCCGGCTTCGCGATCGGCGACCGGGTCATGGGGGATGTCGTCATGACCCGCGGCGGCTTCGCCGAATATGTCTGCGTGCCCTCTGAGCTGATGGTGAAGGTGCCCGAGAGCCTGTCCGACGCGGTCGCCGCCTGTTTGCCGCAGGCGGGCGGCATCGCCGTCGCGGGGACCGAAAATGTCACGGCAGGGGACAGGCTCCTGATCAACGGGGCCGGGGGTGGTTCGGGCACTATGGCGCTGCAACTGGCGAAGCAGGCGGGGGCCTTCGTGAGCGCGGTCGACAATGGCGGCAAGGTCGACTGGCTGCGCGCGCTCGGTGCCGACGAGGTGATCGACTATCGCGCACAGGACTTTACCGAGACCGGGGCCACCTGGGATCGCATCCTCGACATGGTGGCGACGCGCGGGCCACGCCGCATTGCGAAGGCGCTTGCGCCGGGTGGCATCTACCGGGCGGTCGGCGGCGAGGTCCGCGTGCTCTTGTCGCTCCTGCTCGGTGGGGCGATCTACCGGGGGCGGCACAAGTCGATCGGAATGCTGATGGTGCCCTCGGGGCGTGAACTGACCGCGCGCGTGGCGGCGCTGGCACAGGCGGGGCGGATCGCGCCGCATCTCGAGGCGGAGCTGCCGCTGGCCGAGCTGCCGGAGGCACTGGCGCGCACCGGTCATGGCGAGGTCAGGGGCAAGATCGTGATCCGCCCGTCCTGATCCTAGGGGATGTCGATCCTGACGATCCCGGTCTTCTGCCCGGTCTCGACATAGCGGAAGGCCTCGACGATCGCGTCCAGCCGATAGCGCCGGTCGAAGACGCCCCGGAACCGCCCCTCGGCCATCAGCCCGGCGAGGCGTCGCACGAAGCCCGGGGCATTCTCGGGAAAGGGAAGCCGCACGCGCTTGCTGCCGGTGAGCGCGCACCAGCCGGAGAGAAACAGGTGGGACCAGCCGGGGCCCAGATCGGTCGCCGTGAAGACGCCGTCGGGCGTCAGCAGCGGGCGACAGGCGCGCCACGAGGTCTTGCCCACCGCGTCCATGACAAGGTCGAAGCGCTCGCCGATCGCGGTGAAATCCTCGGTCTCGTAATTCACCACCCGGTCGGCCCCCAGGCTCTGGGCCAATTCGAGGTGACGGGTTCCGACGACCGCCGAGACATGCGCCCCACGCACCTTGGCAAGTTGAACCGCCGCCGAGCCGATGGCGCCGGAGGCACCGTAGATCAGGCAGCGGGCGCCCTCGGACAGCAGGCTGGTGGTCGCGTCGGCATACCATGCGCCTTCGCCCACGACGGCCTCGTCGAAGGTGAGATCGCCCGGGATCCGCGCCAACGGTCCATCGGCGGGCAGGCAGAGATATTGGGCATGGGCTCCGAACCTCTCGGGCGACAGGCCGAACACCCGCTCCCCGGGCCGGAAGGCGCTCACGCCATCGCCCAAGGCGTCGACCACGCCGGCGAAATCCATCCCGAGCGTGGGCATCTTCGGTCGCAAGAGCCCCGTCATCGCCCGCGCGAAGAAGGGGTGGCCGCGCAGCGTGGCCGTGTCGGTCCGGTTCACCGTTCCGGAATGCACGCGCACCCGGATTTCGCCCGGTGCGGGCGCCGGGATGGGCACGTCGTCCAGCCAAAGCGTGTCAGGCGCCCCATAGCGGTCGCAAAGCACCGCAGTCATCGTGTCCGCGTCGGTCATTTTTCCAGACTATCAGCCGAACGAGGTCCGGCAAGTGACGCTGAACAAGACGGGTTTCGGAACGTGACGGATTTCGGCGCGCGGCTCTTCAGGACGTCGCCGCACTCAGCGGCAGCTGCAAGCTGACCTCAAGGCCGGAGTCGCGACCGCTCGGCGGCGATGTCAGCGAGAGCGGGCTTCCGATCCGCTCCGCGATGACGGCGACGATGGCGAGGCCCAATCCGCTGCCGTCATTCGTGCTGCCGGCGCGCTCGAACCGCGCGGTCAGGCGCGCGAGCGTCTCCTGCGGAATGACCGGCCCGGCATTCGTCACGGTGAAAACGCCTTTCGCAGTCAGGCGCACCGCAACCGGTTCGTCCTGCGCCCCATGCTTCAGCGCGTTCTCGATCAGGTTCCGGCACAGGATACCGAAAGCGTCGGGATCGAGATCTGAGATGACAGGCGTCTCCGGTAGCTCCAGAGCGATACGCCCGGGATCGAAGCCGCGCGCGAGGTCTTCGACGATCAAGCGGGCAGCGACCCGCAGGTCCGAGCTGCGCTCCAGCCGCAAAGGCCCGCCTTCCGCGCGGGCGAGTTGCAGCAGACGTTCCGAGAGCCGTGTGAGACGTTTGAGCGTCGCCTCGATATCGGCGGCGCGTGTCTTCGCGACCGGGTCGGTGGTTTCCGCGCTCAACCGCTGTGTCTGCGCGATGGCGCCCGCAAGGGGCGTGCGCAATTCATGCGCGGCGTTGGAGGCGAAGCTTCGCTCGGCCTCGATCCCTTCGCGCAACCGCCCCAGAAGATTGTTGAGCGTGGCGGCGACCGGAGAAATCTCGGTCTGCAGATCGTCGGTCGGAATGGGGGTGAGATCGCGGGCGTTGCGCGCCTCGAGACTGGTTCGGAACCGCCGCAGCGGCCCGAGATTGGTCCGCACCGCCAGCACGACCGCCGCGAAGGCGAGCGGGATCACGATCAGCAGCGGCAGACCAAGGCCAAGCTCCACCTCTCGCGCGACCTTCGCACGATGCGCGAGCGGTTCCGCGACGGTGATCCGGATCGTGTCCTGAAGGGCGGCATCGCTATAGAGCCGGTGGGTGGCCGTCTGGCTGAACCCCCGGCCGTCATAGGCGGGGAAGGCGGACGGATCGGCCGCGTGGGACTGCAGAAGAATGTGCCCCTCCGCGTCCCGCACGATATAGGTGAAGAATTCCTCGTGGTTGCGCAGCCTTGCAAGACGCTGTGTCGTGTTGTTGCCGTCGCGGTTCACGATATCCATGACCGCGAGGGGCAGGATCCTCTGCGCCGTTTCCTGAAGCGTGGAGTCGAAGACCTCGCTCATCTCCTTGCGCACGATCAGCGCGGTGACGGTTGCCGCCGCGATCCACATCAGCGCCAGAACGACCCCGAGCGAAAGCCCCAGACGGGCCTGAAGGCTTCGGGGTAATCTCATGCCTTGCCCAGCCTGTAGCCGAGGCCGCGTTCGGTCTCGATCACATGGGCGCCGAGTTTCTTGCGCAGGCGGCTGACATGAACCTCGATCGTGTTGCTCTCGACCTCCGCGTCGAAGGCGTAGAGCTTCTCTTCGAGCTGGGCTTTGGACAGCAATTGGCCGGGGCGCGAGAGGAACGCCTCGAACAGGGCCCATTCGCGCGCGGTCAGTTGCACGGGCTTGCCGTCGCGCAGGATGCTGCGCGCGGCGAGGTCGATCTCGAGCCCGGCATGGCTCACGATTGGGTTCGGATTGCCGCTGTAGCGCCGCGCGACCGACCCGATGCGCGCGGAGAGTTCCGCGAGGTCGAAGGGCTTCACCAGATAGTCGTCGGCGCCCGCGTTCAGCCCCTCGATCCGGTCCGAGACCTGATCGAGCGCGGTCATGATGATCACGGGGGTCACATCGCCCCGGCTGCGCAGCGACTTCAGAAAACCGATGCCGCGGCCATCCGGGAGCATGAGATCGAGCAGGACGAGATCATAGCCGGTGCTGCGGACCGACGCGCCCGCTTCATCGAGGCGCGTGACCCAGTCCACCGAGTGGCCGTCGCTCGCGATCTGGTCGCGCACCGCGGTGCCCAGAATAGTGTCGTCCTCGATCAGCAGGATGCGCATGTTGGTCCCATCTCTTTTCCGTTGCCCAGTCTTTACCTGCCCGGCTGACACCAAGCTGACGTTGCGCGCGATGCGGCTTCAGGTTCCCGTCAGATTGATCGCCCATGAAAGGTGCAGAGTTGGCCGCGAACAGGAGTTTGGCCCATGAAGAAGACAGTGACAATTCTCGCCTTTCTCGCGGTGCTTCCGGCTGGAATGGCTCTGGCCGATGACGACTGTTTCGTGCCGATGGCGGATTGGCAGCCGCGCGATGCCGTGGCCCAACTCGCCGAAGAGAACGGTTGGACGGTGCGCCGCATCAAGATCGATGACGGCTGCTACGAGATCGACGGCACCGACGCGCAGGGCCGCCAACTCGAAGTGACGGTTCATCCGTCGACGCTCCAGATTCTCGAGGTCGAATATGAGGGCGATGAACATGGTCGGTCCCGCGAAGATCGTGAAGGAGACAAACATGACTGACGCAGCATTTCACGACACGACGAATTCCGGCGGTAGCTCCGGAGGCAAGGTGCGGGTCTGGGATCCGCTGGTGCGGATTTTCCACTGGGGCCTCGTCGCGGCTTTCGCCACGGCTTGGTTCACGGCCGACGAATTGCAGCCGGTGCATGAGATCGCAGGCTACACCGTCGCCGGGCTGGTCGCGTTCCGGCTGGTCTGGGGGCTCGTGGGCGGGCGCTATGCCCGGTTCACCCAGTTTCTCAGAGGCCCCGGGCAGACGCTCTCCTATCTCGGCGACATGCTGCGCGGCAAAGAGCGTCGCTATCTCGGCCACAACCCTGCGGGGGCTTTGATGATCGTGGCGCTGCTGATCTCGCTGTCGGGCACCGCCTTTACCGGCTGGCTGATGGCGGAACCCACGCGCGTGGCGATGCTTCCCGCGCTGCCGCAGATCGTGACACCGGCCTTCGCGGACGAGGATGGCGAATACGGTGAATATGGCGAGGGCGGAGAAGGCGAAGGCAACGAGGCGCTGGAAGAACTGCACGAGGTTCTCGCCAATCTGGTCCTGCTGCTCGTGGCACTGCATGTCGCCGGTGTGGTTCTGGCCTCCTTCCGGCATCGCGAAAACCTCGCGCGGTCGATGCTGACCGGCGACAAGCGTGGGCCTGAACCCGGCGATATCGCCTGACCGTTCCCGATCACATCGCCAAGGCCGTTTGTCCCGCGGCCTCACCTGGCCCCGCCCTCACAAGGCGGGGCCTTTTTCCTGACGCGAAGCTGAAGCGGAAACTCTCCGCCCGTCAGGAAGCGCTCAGGTCCGCTGCCCAGATTGTCGCTAGCAGATGAAAAAAGGAGACCCTGCCATGCGAAAGATCCTGACCGCACTTCCCCTCATCGCCCTGCTGCCTGCGGGGATGGCTCTGGCCGACGACGACTACCGAAAGTCTTCGCGCGGCGAAGGAATGTCCCGCGACGCAGTGATGCAGATCGCGCGCGAGAACGGCTGGACTGTCCACGAAATCGAGATGGAAGACGGCCGATACGAGATCGAGGGCCGCGACCGCGACGGGCGGAAAACCGAAGCCAAGCTCGATCCGGCGACGCAGCGCCTCATCACGTCGGACTATGATGACGATGACGAGGACGACGATGATGACGACTACGGCGCATCGGCGCGCAACCCGGCCCCCGCCGGCACGGTCGCCCCGCCGAAAAACGGCCTCTTCGGTGACGGCGCTCCGCCCAAGGTTCAGGTGAACTGAGCCGCCGCCGCTTTCCTCCCCAAAACAAGGATTCCCGAAATGAAGTCTCTACTTGCAACATTGGCGCTGAGCACGGCTCTGACCATTCCCGCGCTTGCATCCGCACAGCCCGTCACGCTCAAGACCACGCTGAACAACTATGGCGGCGACGGCGCTTATCTCGCGCTCTATGTCACCGATCCGTCGGGCGCCTATGCGGGCAGCCTCTGGATGGCGGGCGGCAAGTCCAAATATTACGAGCATCTCAACGACTGGTATCGCGCAACCGGGGGTGATCCCGCGCAGATCAACGGCATCACCGGCGCGAGCGTCGGGGCGGGCCGGACGCTCGAGATCACGCTCGATCTTGCGGATGCGCTTTTTGATGCGGGCTACACGCTGCATATCGACGCCGCGGTCGAGGACATGCGCGACAGCCCCAACGAGGTCGCCGTGCCGCTGACGACCGAGGGCGCAGGCACGCCGGTTCCGGGGCGTCGCTACGTCGCCGATTTCACCTACGACATGTGAGGTGACAGGCCATGATCCGCGCGTTTCATCGCTGGCCGGGGCTGATTGCCCTGGCGCTTGTCACGGTGCTGGCGCTCAGCGGCGCGGTGCTCGCGGTCTTTCCGGTTGCGGAGCGGATCGCGGCACCGCAGGCGGGGGCGGAGCTCAGCGTCGCGACCCTCGCCGAGCGCATCCAGACGATCTATCCGGGGCTCGAACAGATCCGGCGCGCCCCGTCGGGGCGGATCACGGCCTATTGGTTCGAAGCCGGACAGCCCGGCGCGGCGGTGATCGATCCCACCACGGGCCGAGGCGTCGCATCGGCTGATCCGAATGCCTTTCAGCGTTGGCTGACCAACCTTCACCGCTCCCTCTTCCTCGGCGATCCCGGCCGCGTTGCAAGCGCGCTCGGCTCCGTCGCGATGCTGGTGCTCTCGGTCTCCGGCATCCTGCTCGTGGCGCGGCGTGTCGGCGGCTGGCGGAACTGGTTCTCGCGTTTGCGCGGGCCGCTCGCCGGTCGGCTCCACGTCGAGATCGCGCGCGTCGCGGTGGTCGGCCTGCTTCTATCCTCCGCCACCTCCTTGTGGATGACGGCCTCGACCTTCGAGCTGATCCCCGATGGCGGGCCCTCGCTCGGCGTTCCTGCGGAGGTGAGCGGCCAAACAGACGTGCCGCTTGCCGGTCTTGCGATGCTGGGCGACATGCCCGTCTCGGAGCTGCGGAGCCTGAGCTTCCCCTATGACGGTGATGCCACCGATGTTTTCACGCTGAAGACCGATCTCGGCACCGGCTATCTCGATCAGGGCACTGGCGCGGTGCTCGCTTGGGCGGACCTCACCGCATGGCAACGCATCTCGGAAACCATCTACATGCTGCATACGGGGCAGGGGGCGGCGCTGCTTGGCGCGGTGCTCGGCCTCATGGCGCTGGGCGTGCCTGTGATGGGTCTCACCGGCCTGACGATCTGGCTTGCGGGTCGGCGCGGCCGCCCGCGCATCCGGGCCAACCAACCAGCCGCGCGCGCGGCGACGATCCTCCTTGTCGGCAGCGAAAGCGGCAGCACCTGGGGCTTTGCCGCGACCCTGCATGCGGCGCTCCGTGCGGCGGGCCAGAGTGTTCACATCGCGCCGATGTCGTCCTTCGCCCCCGAGCGCTACGCCCGGGCCGATCGGATCATCGTGCTCGCGGCCACTTATGGCGACGGGGCAGAGCCCAGTTCCGCGAAAGGCTTCCTGACCAAACTCGACGCCTGCTCCGATGCGCTGGATATCCCGTTTGCCGTGCTCGGTTTCGGGGACCGGAGTTTCCCTGCCTATTGCGCCTACGCCCAGAAGATTGCCGAGGCCGTGGAGGCGAAAGGGTGGCCGGTTCTTCTGCCCTATGACACGATCGACCGTCAGTCGCCGCAGGCCTTCGCGCGCTGGGGGCAGGCGCTGGGTGCGGCGCTCGGGATCGCGCTCGAACTGCACCACCAACCGACGCCCCCTGCCACGACCGAACTCACGCTCCAGTCGCGGCGCGACTATGGGGCGGACGTGCAGGCTCCGACGTCGATCCTGCGCTTTTCCCTGCCGCGCGCCACGTTCTGGGAGCGGCTGACGGGGGCAGGCTTCACGCGATTTGCCGCAGGAGACCTGATCGGGATACTGCCCGAAGGGTCGCCGACGCCGCGTCTCTATTCGCTCGCGTCGTCACGCCGCGACGGGTTTCTGGAGATCGTGGTCAAGAAACACCCCGGTGGGTTGTGTTCGGGCCAGCTGACGGCGCTCGAACCCGGCGAGAGCGTCCGCGCCTTCGTCCGACGCAACCCCGCCTTCCGGCCGGACCGTTCGCGCGCGCCGCTGATCCTGATCGGCGCGGGCACGGGGATCGGCCCTCTCGTGGGCTTCGTGCGCGAAAACGAGCAACGGCGCCCGATCCACCTCTTCTTCGGGATGCGCGATCCGCAAAGCGATTTCCTCTATGAGCAGGAGTTGGGCGGCTGGAAGAACGAAGGGCGTCTGTCGCGGCTCGTGACCTCGGTCTCGCGCGGCCAGCGACCGCGCTATGTCCAGGATGCGATGCGCGCCGATGCCCCCGAACTTGTCCGGCTGGTGCAGAGCGGCGCGCGGATCATGGTGTGCGGCGGGCGGGACATGGCGGCGGGCGTCGCCGATGCCCTGCATGACATTCTCGCGGCTTCGGGCCTGAGTGCGATCAAACTGAAAACGGAGGGCCGTTATGTCGAAGACATCTTCTGATCTGCTGCGCCACGCTTTGCAAGGCGCGACCATGGGCACCCGCTGGACCGCCCTGTTCTTCGCACCGCCCGAGCGCGATCCAGCGCCGATCCAAGCCGCGCTTCAGGCGGCGGTTGCGGAGGTGGATGCGCAGATGTCCACGTGGAAACCGGACAGCGACCTGATGCGGCTCAACGCGGCTGCGGAAGGCGAATGGGTGAAGGTGCCCGGGCGTTTGGCCGAAGTGCTCCGTCTCGGGCTCGAGATCGGCAAAGCCTCGGGCGGTGCGTTCGATGTCGGGCTCGGAGATGCGGTTGCGGCGTGGGGCTTCGGTCCCGACGATGCGACACCCGAGGCGATCCGCGCCGCGATGAGCGTGCCGCGGGAGCCCGCATATCAATGGCTCGAGCTCGACCATGACCGGGTACGCAAGAGCGGACCCGTGGTGCTGGACCTGAACGGGATCGCGAAAGGCTACGGCGTGGATCGCCTTGCCGAGACGCTGGCCGCGCAGGGGATCGAGGCCGGTCTCGTCGGGATCGACGGCGAAATGCGGGCCATGGGGCTCAGGCCCGATGGCAGCCCGTGGACGATCGCGGTCGAGAGCCCCGATCCGCTGCGCCGCACGCCGCATTCGATCCTCGCGCTCGAGAATGCGTCCGTCGCGACCTCCGGCGATTATCGTCATTGGATCGACCTCGGCGCGCGCAGGCTCTCGCATACGATGGATCGTGTGCGCGGCGCGCCCTTGCTGGCATCGCCTGCCTCCGTGACGGTGGTCGCGCGCAGTTGCGCCGAGGCCGACGGCTGGGCCACCGCGCTTATGGTGCTTGGCCCGGAGAAGGGATTGGAGGTTGCGAGAAAACGCGGGCTCGACGCCCTGTTCCTGATGCGCGAGGACGACGGGTGCGTGAAAAGCTTCGGGACAGGCGATCTGTTTCCCGAGAGCGTCGTGGCGACGGTCTAGGCCACGTCGCTTGGGCGTCGGCGCACTTAGTCTCGAATGATCTCCGCGCCAGCGGCCCCGGCCGGATCGATCTGGCTGGCGGCGTTGAAGAACAGTTCGATCAACTCGTTCCGTTCGTCCTTCAGGGCGAACACGACCTCGTCCACCGTCGACCGGATGTCGCGGATCAAAAGCCTGCGCACCGTATCGGTTCGGTAAGTGCCAAAGCGCCACATGAAGCCGACGCCGATCCCCAAGGCCACCGCCTCGTAGACGGCGTCGCGGGTGTCGGCGATCAGCTGCGGCTCGGGGGACAGGCCGGTCGCACGGAAGGCGCGGTCGACGACCTTCTGGGTCGAGGACCCCTGCGAGCGGAAGATCAGCGGCAGCCGCGCCAGTTCTTCCAGACTGACCTCGTCGCGCAAACCGGCCGGGCTGTCGGCGGAGACGATGCCCACCACCTCCTGCGACAGCACCCGCGCGGTGCGGAATCGGCGATCGTTCGGCAGATCAGGCAGCACCGCGACATCCACCTCGCGCCGCAGCAGGGCCGCGAGGATGTCCTGATGCGAGCCGCTTTCCACCGAGACCGTCAGCGAGGGGTGCTGGCGCAGCAGCTGGTGGACGATCGCGATGCCCGGCATCGAATTGCCCAGACCGACGCGCAGCCTGCGCCTGCCGGTCGGGCCCCGGCGTTCGAGGATGCGCAGCGCGTCATGCTCGGCCTCGCGCATCCGTGCCCCGATATCGCAAAGCTGCTCGCACAGGGGCGTGGCACACAGGGTTCCGTTGAGCTTGTCGAACAGCCGCACGCCGAAGGCGGTCTCGAGATCGCGAATCTGCTGCGCGACTGCGGAATGCGACACCCCCAACCGGCGCGCAGCAGCCGAAAAAGAGCCCTCCTCGGCGACCGCAGTCACCGAGCGCAGGCGCGAGAGCGACAGGGCGCTCGCCAAAGATCCAACCGAAGCTTTCATCATCTGACGGCTTAGCTTGCAGATGTAACATCCACGTCACAGAAACTCGTCAAACCGTGAGCAGTCCGGGGCGACGCCCCATCACCGCATGAACAGACGCGCATCGCGCGAACGGGGCCGAGGCCCCGAACGGAGAGGATTTGCCCATGACCCAGCCTGTCGGATTGTCCGAGTTCCTGTCAGGGCCGCTCCCCGAACGTGCTGCGGTTCTGGCCGATCTCGATGGCTGTCTGATCGCTGGGGACCGCGTGCTGCCCGGCGTGCCCGAACTGATCGAGCGCTGCGGCGAGCGGCTTTGGGTCGTCTCGAACAATTCCACCGACACCGCCGAGCACCTCTCGGCCCGGCTCGGCATGATGGGGCTCGCGGTAGCTGCCGAGCGCATGGTGCTGGCGGGGGAGGAAACGCTCCGCAATCTGCAGCGCCGTCGCCCCGGTGCGCGGGTTGCACTTTTCGCCGCGCCGCCGCTTGTCACGCTGGCGCGCAAGCTGGGGCTGGTGCCCGACCGGGCGCAACCCGAACTGGTGCTTCTGGCGCGCGACACCGGTTTCAGCTTCGCCGACCTTACGGAACTCACCGCGATGGCCGCGCGGGGCCTGCCCGTGCTGCTGAGCAATCCCGACACGTTCCATCCCGGCCCTGACGGCACGCCCCGACCCGAGACCGGCGCGCTTTGGGCCGCGGCACGCGCCGCAGTGCCCGCCGCCACCGCATCGAGCCTCGCCAAGCCCGCCCCCGATCTGGTCCACGCCGCGCTGTCGCGCGCCGGGGTCGCGCCGGGCGCGGCGGTCTTTCTTGGCGACACGCCCGAAACAGATGGCCGCGCGGCCGCCGCCGCCGGGGTCGAGTTCGTTCTGCTCGCCCGGCCGGGTGGGGTGACCCTCGCCCAGGAGATCGTGACATGCTGAGCTACACCCTGCGCACCCTCGTCCGGATGGCGCTGACCTTCTTCGTGATCGTCACGCTTGTGTTCTTCGCCACGCGCCTGTCGGGGAACGCCATAGATTTCCTCGCGGGCGAGGGCATGACCCAAGAGGACCGCGAGATCCTGATCCGCTACTACGAGCTCGACCGGTCACTTTGGGACCAATATTTCGCTTTCCTGCGCGCCTTCCTCGACGGGAATTTCGGCCTGTCCTTCATCGAGCGCCGACCGGTCATCCAGATCGTGGTGGAGCGGTTGTGGCCCTCGGCGCAGCTCCTCTTGTCGGCGATCGGCCTCACGCTCGTCGTGTCTCTCCCGCTGGGCATGATCGCCGCGATCTGGCGCAAGCACTGGCGGGGCAGCGCGGCGATGGTCGTAGCCTTCCTCGGCTATGCGGTGCCCAACTTCATCCTCGCCGTGGTGATGGTCTTGGTCTTCGCCTACTGGCTGAATTGGTTGCCGGTGGTGGGCAATGGAACGCCGCTGCATTTCATCATGCCGACGCTGGCGATGTCGGGAGTTCTGATCGCGGCGCTCACGCGCTTTACCCGCAACGCCATGCTCGACGTGCTGGGGCAGGACTTCATGCGCACCGCCCGCGCCAAGGGCCTGCCCGAGCGCGCGGTGATCCTGCGCCACGGATTGCGCAACGCCTCGATCACGCTGCTGTCGGTGATCGGTCTTCAGATTGCGGGGCTCGCCGCCTCCGGCTCGGTGGTGGTGGAATCGATCTTCGCCTGGCCCGGCATCGGCGACCTGCTCGTCTCCTCGGCGATCCGGCGCGACTACCCGGTGCTCCAGTTCGGAGTCATCACCGTCGCCATCGCCGTCATCCTCATCAACGCCGCCATCGACCTTGCCTACGCATGGGCCGATCCGCGCCTGCGCCATCAACTCAAAGGGTGATCCGATGACCATGGCCCTCAACACTCCCGCGCCTTCGGCTTTGAGCCGCCTTTGGACCGGCACCAACGTGATCCAGAAAGTCGCCTTCGCGGTCGGGCTGGCCCTCTTGCTCATGGCTTTCCTCGGCCCACTGATCGCGCCGCATGATCCCAATGCGCAGAGCCTGCTTTCGCGGCTGCGCCCGCCGATTGGCTTCGACCGGGCGAAGATCGCCTATCCGCTGGGCACGGACGAGCTGGGCCGCGATGTCCTCTCGCGCAGCCTGCACGGATTGCGCCTGACGCTGATGCTGGCGATCCTCGGTGCGCTGTTGGGGCTTCTCGTCGGCGGGCTGCTCGGTCTGCTGGCAGGCGTGGTCGGCGGACGCACCGATGCCGCGATCATGTCGGCGGTCGATACCCAGATCGCGGTGCCCTTCACGCTGATCGCGCTTTTCACGTTGGCGATCTTCGGCAGCTCGCTTCAGGTGATGGTCATCGTCCTCGGCCTCGCCGGCTGGGAGCAATATGCCCGGATCGTGCGCGGCGACGTGCGCCGCCTGATGCATCTGCCCTTCATCGAGGCCGCCCGCGCCGCAGGCGCCAGTCCGCGGCGCATCGCCTTCACCCACCTGCTGCCCAATATCGTCTCGCCGCTGGTGGTCCAGTTCACGCTGTCGCTGTCGAATATCGTGCTCCTTGAAAGCACGCTGTCCTTCCTCGGCCTCGGCGTGCAGCCGCCCACTGCGACGCTTGGTTCGATGGTCGGCATCGGTCGCGACTACATGCCGACCGCCCCCTGGATCGTCATCGTCCCCGCCGCGCTGATCGTGTTGCTGACCTTCGCCGTCCAGGTGGTCGGTGACTGGTTACGCGACAGCGTCGACGTGCGCCTGCGCGCACGCTGACACCCCGCAACAAGAACAGAAGGCCGCAAGCGCCCGTCGTCAAACCCTGCAATGGAGATACCAATGCTCAGACTGCTCGTTTCCACCGCTCTTGCCGCCGGCATCGCTGCCGCTGGCGTCACGGGGGCTCAGGCCCGCGAACTGAAAGTCGGCGCTGCCAACGTCGCCAAATATCTCGATCCCGGCCGCGACCACTCGAATGTCGGCTCGCAGTTCTACTACAACACCTTCGACACGCTGATCGACAAGGATCACGAGAAGATCGGCGGCGAATGGCGCCCCGGTCTGGCGACCGAATGGAACCTCGTTTCGCCCAAGGTCATGGAGTTCAAGCTCCGTCAGGGCGTGACCTTCCAGAACGGCGAAGCGATGACCGCCGATGACGTGGTCTTCTCGCTCAACCGCATGTATCAGGCCACCTTCCCGCCCTACATGGTGCGCTCGAAGGACCGTCTGAACAACTTCGAGAAAGCCGAGAAGGTCGACGATTACACCGTCCGCATCACAGTGAAGCGCGAAGAGCCGCTTTGGGAAACGCTCGTGAACCTGCAGCAGGTCATGATCATCCCCGAAGACTACACCAAGGGCCTGACCGGCGATCCGAACGTGGCCGAGGACAGCGATTACGAAGCCTTCTCGATGGCTCCGGTCGGCACCGGCCCCTATGCGATCAGCGAGTTCAGCCCCGGTGAGCGCGTGGTCTATACCCGCTTCGACAATTTCTGGGGCGACAAGGCGCCGCTGGAAAAGGTCTCGGTGATCCATATCCCGGAAACCGCCTCGCGGATCACCGCTCTCAAGACCGGCGAAGTGGACATGATCACCAATGTCGCGCCCGACCAGTTGTCGCTGATCGAAGCCGACCCGAGCATCAAGGCCGCCGGCAGCGTCACGCCACTGTTCCACGTCATGATCATGAACACCAACCATCCCAAGCTGCGCGATCCGCGCATCCGTCAGGCGCTCAGCCTCGCGATCGACCGCGACGCGCTGAACGAGGCGCTTTGGCTCGGCAAGGCCGTCGTTCCCTCGACCCACACGATGAAGGAATTCGGCGACCTCTACATGCCGGAGCTGAAGACCTTCGAATACAACCCCGAGAAAGCCCGCGAACTGCTGAAGGAAGCTGGCTATGACGGGTTCGAGATCACCTATGACACCGACCCGGTCTATTACACCAACGGCCTTCTGGCCGCGCAGGCCATCGTCGAGATGTGGGCGCAGGTCGGCATCAAGGGCAAGGTGAACGTCGCCGAGAAATGGACCGGCAACAGCAAGGACATGATGACCCGCAACTGGTCGAACCCGATGTATTTCGCGGACCCCTTCGGCTCGTTCGGCGTCATGTGGGCCCCGGATGCGGCCTCGGAATCGGAAGGCCGTTTCACCACCGACGAAGCCTATCGCAAGACCTGGGACAAGTTCCGCTTCTCCAAGGATGTCGCGGATCGTCGCGCCGCCTATGCCGAGCTGATGGATCGCATCAAGCAGGACCCGCCGGTGCTGCCGCTCTATCGCCCCTATGAGAGCTGGGCGATGCGCAAGGATATCGCCTGGGCGCCGAAGCCCGGCCACATCCCCTATGTGCTCGACTTCCGCGCCGGGGCGATCTCCTTCGCCTCCAACTAACGCTCCCCGCCCGTCGCCGCTTGTGCGCGGCGGCGGGCACCTTCCCCCAACTCTTTGGAAAGTTTCAGCATGTCTACCCGTATCGCCATCGTCACTGATATCCACCATGGCAAACCCTCGACCGCGAAGCGCGGCGACATGGCGCTGCCCCTGATGGAAGACTTCGCCCGTTACGTTCGCGACGGCGGCGCCGATCTGGTGCTCGATCTCGGGGACCGGATCTCGGATGAGAACCGCGACACCGACCTGCGTCTGGAAGCCGAGGTGGCCGAGGCGTTCCGCGCCGTCGAGGCCCCGATCCTGCATCTCAACGGCAACCACGATCGCGATCATCTGGAGGTCTCGGATAACGAAGGGATCCTCGGCCAGACGCTCGATCACGGGGTGGTCGACATCGGTGGCTGGCGCATCGTCCTGTGGCGCGCCGATACGCGTATCCGCCGGATGCCCGACTATTCCGGCTTCGTGCTGACCGAGCCCGATGTGGTCTGGCTCTCGCGCACCATGCAGGCGAGCGATCGTCCGACGCTCGTGGTCAGCCATGTGCCGATCTCGGGCCATTCGCAGCTGGGCAACTACTATTTCGAGAACAACCCGGCCAGCTCGACCTATCCGATGGCCGAGCGCGCCCGTGCCGCTCTGTCTCGCGCCAAGGTGCCGGTCGTCTGTCTTGCCGGTCACGTGCATTGGAACACTGTCACCACGGTCGACGGCATCACCCATCTAACCCAGCAATCTCTGACCGAGAGCTTTACCACCGAGGGCGAGCCCGCCGGCGCGATGGGGATGATCGAACTGGGCGACAGTTTCCGCTGGGAGGTCGTGGGCGACGATCCGTTCTCCTTCGAGACCACCCCCCGCCATCGCCGCTGGACGCCCCCGCTGCCGTCCTTCGCCGACCACCCCGAGGCACGCGTTCGCCGCGCTGCCGCAGCCGCGAGTTGATCCATGAGCCGCGCACCGCTTTTGTCAGTCCAGAACCTGAGCCTCGCTTTCGGCTCCCACACCGCGCTGTCGGGGCTCAGCTTCGACATCGCACGCGGCGAGACCGTCGCGCTCGTGGGGGAGTCCGGCTCGGGCAAATCCGCCACCGCGCTGGCGCTGATGCGCCTGATCGAACGCGAGGGCGGGCGCCTGACCGGCGGGCGCATCGATCTGGATGGCGATACGCCGGTCGAGATCACCGTGCTCGAGGAACGCGAGATGCAGCAGGTGCGCGGCAACCGGATCTCGATGATCTTTCAGGAGCCGATGACCGCGCTCAACCCGGTGATGCCGCTTGGCGAACAGGTGGCAGAAGTCTTGCGCCTGCATCAGGGCTTGGACCGCAAGGCGTCGCTGGCGGCGGCCCGTGCCGCCTTCGCGCGGGTCAAGATCCCCGAACCCGAGCGGCGGCTGGTGCAATATCCGCACGAGCTGTCGGGCGGGTTGCGTCAGCGCGTCATGATCGCGATGGCGCTGGCCTGCCAGCCAGACCTGCTGATCGCCGATGAACCGACGACCGCGCTCGATGTGACGACGCAGGCGGAAATCCTCTCGCTGATCAAAGAGTTGCAGGAAGAAAGTGGAATGGCCGTGCTGTTCATCACGCACGACATGGGGGTGGTGGCCGAGATCGCCGACCGCGTCGTCGTGCTGTGTCGCGGCGAACAGGTCGAAACCGGTCCGGTCGGGCAGATCTTCGCGGCACCGCAGGCCGAATATACCCGCAACCTGATGGCGGCAACGCCGATGCTGGGCGCGGGGGCTCCGAAACGACCGCTCAATGCAGATGCGCCGCTCCTCGAAGTCGACCGGCTGTCTGTCCGTTTCCCGGTGCGCCGCGCTGCTCCGGGACGGCCTGCGCTCGATTATCACGCGGTCAACGAGGTCTCGCTGACCCTCGGGCGCGGTGAAACGCTCGGGCTGGTGGGGGAATCCGGCTGTGGCAAATCCACTCTGGCGCGGACCTTGCTCGGTCTCGAGGCAGCCTCCGGCGGGCGGGTTCGGCTGAGCGGGCAGACCCTGACCGGCCTGACGGCGCAAGAGCTGCGCCCGCTGCGCGGAAAGATGCAGATGGTCTTTCAGGACCCCTATGCCAGCCTCAATCCGCGGCTTCCGGTCTACGATCTGATCACCGAGCCTGCCCATATCCGCAACCCGATGACGCGCACCGAACGGCGGGCTATGGCGGGCGAGCTGCTGGAGCGGGTCGGGCTGGAAGCCGCCGCGATGGACCGTTACCCGCACCAGTTCTCCGGCGGGCAGCGTCAGCGGCTTTGCATCTGCCGCGCGCTCTCGGTCAAACCGGCGATCATCGTCGCGGATGAGGCGGTTTCGGCCCTCGACGTATCGGTCGCGCGCCAGATCACCGATCTGATCGCCAAGCTGCAGCGGGAGGAGGGCGTCTCGTTCCTCTTCATCTCCCACGATATCGCGGTCGTCGAACGCGTCAGCCACCGCATCGCCGTGATGTGGGCGGGGCAGGTCGTCGAAACCGGGCCGACCGACACCGTGCTGAAGAACCCGCTGCATCCCTATACCCGACGGCTCCTGTCGGCGGTGCCGCATCCGGACCCGCAGCGCAGACCGCTCCAGCGCGAGCGCGCATCCGACCTGAAAACGCCGAAGCTTCTGCTGCCGCGCGCCACAGACCCCGAGCGCATCGCGCTGCGTGAAGTCGGGGAGGGGCATTTCGTGGCCATCCGCGACACGGTCGAGCTGATGGCCTACCAGTCGATGGCAAGCGCCGCGCCAGAGGCGGTTCGCGAAGCGAAGCGCGAAGATGTCGGTAGCATGGTTTTCTAGCGCTCTCGGAGTCGTCGGCGCTGGGCGGAGGGCTACCCAGATCGACGCTGCTGCAACTGACCTGCCACTGAACTTTCGTCCAGCGCCTTCAGGAACAGCGAGAAGAGCTGCGCCTGGGACGAGATCGACAGCTTCCGGTAGGCGTTCTTGCGATGGACCTTCACCGTCTCGTCGCTGATCTCGAGATTTGCGCCGATCGCCGTGGTCGAATAGCCACGCAGCACCATCGCAATCACCTCGGTCTCGCGCGGGGTCAGTACCCCTCCGGCAATTCGGTCGAGCAGGACCTGCAGAGGGGGCAGGGCGGTCTCCGCCGCATCGTCGCGCGCCTCGCGCGCTGCCGTGACGCCCCAATGGCCGCGCATCAGGGCTTCGATGACGGGCCCCACCTCGGCGAGACGCGCCCGCTCGCGGGCACTGAAAACCGGCTGGCCGCGTTCCCGGGCGAAGCTGATCACCGCGACCCGCTCCGGCCCGATCGCGGCGAAGATGCCGATCTCGTCGCGAATGCCGGTGCGGCTGTAATGCTTGGCGTAATATTCCGACTGGAAGAACTTGTCCGGCGCCATCTGTCGAAGACCGGCCATCCCCGAGCGCCGCCGTTCGGTCTCGGCGTAGAACGGGTCGAGCAGATACGGACCGGTGCAGTAATCCCAGATCACGATCCGCGCCGCATCCGGCGGCAGATTGTGGTAGAGCGATTGCGGCGTCGCGTTGCCCTCATAGGCAAAGACCATGCAAATCTTGTAGGGAAACAGCGTCTCCGTCGCCCGGTCCAGCGCTCGGGCGAACTCTTCGGTCCCCATCGCAGTGATCGCATCTGCGACGCGTTCATTCCATCCTGACATCGTTCCCGGTCTCGCTTTGATCCGCGGCGCCCGTTGCGGGGAACGCGGCATACCCCTCGGGGGGTATTGGTAGGCTCAGCCAAGGCTCTAAGCTGAACCCGATCAGGAAAAAATGGAATGCTGCGGAATGCAAGCTGATACCCCCCATCATGTCGATATGCACGAAATGCTCGATCGGATCGGCGCGCAATATGTGCATATCGGGATTTTCGATCAGGACGGGATGTTCCGCGTCAAACGGGTCGCGCGCGCCAAGGCGGAGAAGCTGGCCCAAGGGGGCTACCCGTTCTGCGATGTGCTCTACAATTGGGATAGCGCCGAGGAAACCTACGGGAGCGGCGACTATACCGATGTTCCGGCGCAGCTTTTCCCCGAGACGGTGCGCGCCTGGCCCTTCGAGGGCGATCAGGCGATCTGCATCGCCGATTATGCGATGCCCTTCGGAGAGCGGTCGGGACGAAATCAATTGATCCGCCAACTCGAGAAAGCGCGAGACATGGGCTTTTCGGTCCATTCGGCTTTTGAGTTCGAGTTCAACCTGCTCGACGAGGACGCGGCGAGCCTGCGCGAAGGCGGGTTTGCTGAGCCCAAGCATTACGCGCTGGGCAATAAGACCTACTCGCTCGAGACGCTGGCGAATGAGCACGAGCTGCTCGATGGGCTCGTGGCGATGATGGAGAGCCTCGGGATCGGTCTCGACGCGCTGCATACGGAACTTGGCCCCGGCTGTCTCGAAGTGCCGCTGACCCATGCGCCCGGGGTCAAGGCCGCCGACGATGCCGCCTTGTTCAAGAACTTCGCGAAGACATACTTCCGGCGCCACGGGCTCACCGCCTGCTTCATGTCGAAGTTGAATGAGAACCTCTCGGGGCAGTCCGGGCACCTGCATGTCTCGCTGCGCAACCTGACCGACAACAGTCCCGCCTTCGTCGATCCCGGCGATGCGGACGGGCTGAGCAAGACCGCCCGGCATTTCATCGCCGGATTGGTCGCCTTGATGCCGGAGATGCTCGCGCTGTGCAGCCAGACGGTGAATGCCTATCGCCGGATGGTTCCGGGGATGTGGGCGCCCACGGCGGCCTCCTGGGCGATCCAGAACCGCACGGTCGCGGCGCGGGTGATGAATGACAGCCCCGATGCGACCCGTGTGGAGTTCCGTGTGCCATCGGCTGATACGAACCCGCATCTGGCCCTGGCGATGTGCCTCGGGGCCGGGTTGTGGGGGATCGAGAACGAGCTCGACCCGGGCCCGCCTGCCTCCGGTGATCAGTATCTTCTGGACCCGTCGCCCGACACCCGTTTCCCGAGCGATCTTGGCATGGCCGCCGAGCGGCTGAACGAAAGCAAAGTCGCTCGGGCGATTTTCGGCGACGTGTTCATCGACAGTTTCGTGCGCGCGCGGCGCCACGAATACGCTTCTTTCCTTCGCCATGTGAGCACTTGGGAACGCGAAAGATACCTAGAGGTCGTCTGAAACAAGAAAACAAAGCTGGCCTTGATCCAACCAACCGGGAGTAAAGAGAGATGACAAAGTCCAAGGGAATACCGATGTTTTCACCCAATCGCCGCACGTTCCTGCAAGGCATGGGCGCGGCAGGGCTCGCGGGGGCAGGGTTGATGCCGCGAAAGGCACATGCCGCCACTTCCATGAAATTCATGTGCTGGGAGGGCTATGACAGCCCCGACATCATCAAGCCCTTCGAGGAGGCGAACGACGTTTCGATCTCGATCGACCTCATCACCGACAGCCCCGGCGGTTTCGCCAAGCTCGCAGCGGGCGCATGGCGCGATTTCGACGTCGTAGCCACCGACAGCCCTTGGGTGCAGCGTATGGGACCGGCCGATATCGGGGAATTCCTGGACGACGCCGAATTCGCCGATGTCTACGAGAGCTTCTACCCCCAATTCCGCGCCCCCTTCGCGCCGCTGGATTTCGACGGGAAGACCACGGGCCTGCCGACGCGCTGGGGCTGGGTCGGGCCGACCGTCAACACCAAGTATGACAAGCTGGAAAACTGGAGCAGCTACGCCCCCTGTTTCGACCCGGCCTACAAGGACAAGATCTGTGTGCTCGACTGGGGCGACTGGCCGATCATGCCGATGGCGCTCTATGCCGGGATCGATCCCTACAAGGAGCTCGACGACGCCGAGCTCAACGAGATCCGCCTCGTGCTGCGCGCGCTCTTCAAGAACACGCGGGCGATCGTCGGAGACCTGTCGGTCGCACAGAAAGGCCTGATGGACGGCTCGTTCAGAACCCTGATCGGGGGCGGCACCTACTGCACCTCGGCGCTGCGCAAGGATGGCCAGAAAGAGATCATGTCGATCGTGCCGGAGCCCAAGGACGGCTTGAACCAGGGCATCATCTGGATGGAAGCGGGCGGGGTCGTGAAAGACCCGGTCGACGACGCCAAGGCGAAGGCTCTGCTGCGCGACCTGACCTCGCCGGAAGTGGCCGTGAAGCTCGCCTGGACCGAAGCGACCTGCAACCTCGTGCCCTCGCAGGAGGCCGAAGCTCTCTTCACCGACGAGCAGAAGGACGTGCTGCAGATGGATTACATGTGGGAGGCCTGGGACAAATCCCACTTCCACAATGTGGCGCCGAATATCGACCAGATGCTCGAAATCTGGTCTCAGGAACTGGCCGCTGCGCGTTGATCTCCCGATTTGCAAGGGCGGTTTCGCCGCCCTTGCTCCCTTTCTGAGACAGGAAGTCCCCCTTGGTTTCTCCCATCATCAAAGCCACCGGAATCGATAAATACTACGGCACCTATCGCGCGCTGACCGACATCTCATTGGAAGTCGCCAACGGTGAGTTTCTGGCGCTCGTCGGGCCTTCGGGCTGCGGCAAGACCACATTGCTCAAGATCCTGGCCGGTTTCGAGGATCTGTCGGCGGGCAGTCTCGTGATCGACGGGGAGGATATGACGGAGATCCCAGCCTCGGCCCGGCCGACGCGGATGGTGTTCCAGAAGCTCGCGCTTTTCCCGCACAAGACCGTTGCGCAGAATATCGGTTTCCCGCTGCATCTGGCCAAACGCCCGAAGCCCGAGATCGACGCTGCCGTGCGCCGGATGTTGGAGCTGATGCATCTCAAGGAGAGCTACCTCAACCGCTACCCGCATGAGCTGTCGGGCGGGGAGCAACAGCGCGTGGCGCTCGCGCGGTCGATGGTGTCGCAGCCGCCGGTGCTGCTGCTGGACGAACCGATGAGCGCGCTCGACGCGAAGCTCAAGAAATCCCTGCAGGCCGAACTCAAGCACCTGCATCGCCATGTCGGGACGAGCTTCGTCCATGTCACGCATGACCTCGAAGAGGCGATGATGCTCGCCGATCGGATTTGCGTCATGCGCGCCGGGAAGATCGTGCAACTGGGCGAGCCGTCCGAGATTTATTACCGCCCCGCGAATGCCTTCGTGGCCGGGTTCATCGGGGATACCAATCTCCTGCCCGCCAAGGTCACCCGAGAGGGCGATGCGTTCCGGTTCGCCTGCGACGTTCTCGATTGCGCAAACCCGATCATTGCCGCCGATCAGGTCGCGCCCGGTGTCGCGGCGGGGGCCGATGCCGCGCTGATGATCCGTCCGGAAATGCTGCGCCTGCTTGCGCCGGGCGAAAGCGCTGACTGCAGCATCACCGGGACGGTGAACGAGTATTTCATCCGGGGCGCATCGATCCAGTATCGGATCGCGGCGGCCGGAACCGAGATCGTGATGGATATCCCCGGCACCTCCACCTTGCCGGCGAAACAAGGCGATCCGGTGAAGCTCGGCCTCGCGCTGGGCGACCTGTTCGCCGTGGAGGCGTAAACAATGGCCGAGATACAGAAATCCTGGCGGGACGGGGCGTTGCGCCTGTCGACCTTGCCTCTCTTGCTGCTGATGGGGTTGTTCTTCGTGATCCCGCTGATCATGACGGCGCTCCTGAGCTTTCAGGGCACGCAATACTATCGGCTTGTCTGGACATGGGATCTGAAGGTCTGGACCGACGTGTTCAGCCAGGTCCATTACTGGACGATCATGTGGCGCACCTTGATGATGGCGCTGGTCTGCACGGTGCTCTGCACCATCCTCGCGATCCCGATCGCTTATGGCATGCTGCATCGCCTGTCGCGCTGGTCCGACCATATCACCCTCTTGATGGTCTTCGCCTTTCTCACCGACGCGGTCCTGAAGACCTTCGGTTGGGTGCTGTTTCTCGACCGCTCCGGCGTGTTGAACGGCA
The DNA here is from genome assembly GCF_002020145.1 of Thioclava sp. DLFJ4-1. Classification (NCBI taxonomy): domain Bacteria; kingdom Pseudomonadati; phylum Pseudomonadota; class Alphaproteobacteria; order Rhodobacterales; family Paracoccaceae; genus Thioclava; species Thioclava sp. DLFJ4-1. The sequence goes on along the minus strand of NZ_MPZT01000001.1, from coordinate 1,028,146 downwards.
CGCTCGAGGCGATCGGATTCCCACCGGCCGCGGTGAACGTGCTGTTCACGCCGAACGCGACGATGATCGGCATGGTCTACAACCTGCTGCCCTACACGATCTTCACCATCGCGCTCTCCATGGCGCGGATCGACGGCGATCTGGTGCTCGCGGCACGTGATGCGGGCGCCTCGCGGCTGCGCGCCTTCATCGAGGTGACCTTGCCGCTTGCCAAGCCCGGTATCTGGGCGGGGGCGGTTCTGGTGTTCGTCCTCAGCCTCGGCGTCTTTCTCGAGCCGAAGGTGATGGGGGGCGGGACCTCTCCGCTCGCGGCGGAACTGATCCGACAGAGTTTCGAGACCCGCGTGAACTGGCCCCTGGGCGCGGCGCTGACGCTCGTGCTGATCGTGATCGGGGCGGCGGCTTTGACGGTGGCCGGAGCGGTCGCGCTCTGGCAGGCGCGGAGGGTGGTAAATGACTGATCGCATGGAAAAGCGAATTGCGGATGTCCTGCTTTACGGCTCCGTGATCGCCGCGCTGATTTTCTTCTACATCCCGATTGCCACGCTGGTGCTGTTCTCCTTCACCAAGAGCCGCTTCCTGTCCTGGCCGATCCCCGAATTCTCGACCCGCTGGTATGGCGAGTTGCTGGCGGATCGCGATTTCTGGTCCGCGCTTGGCAATTCGGCGCTTCTCGCGGTGCTCGCGACGGTCTTCGCGACGCTTCTCGGCATCGGGGGCGCCTTCGCCTGGAGCCGCTACAAGTTCCGCTTCCAGTGGGGCTTTCGCATCCTGACCTTCGCGCCGCTTTTGTTCCCGCAGCTTCTGCTGGGCGTCGTGATGCTCTTGTGGTTCTCGGTGCTGGCCGGCTGGCTGAACATGTCGCCCGGGCTTTGGTCTGCGGTGATCGGGCATGTCATCTACATCACGCCGTTCTGCATCGTGATCATCTCGGTGCAGATGCAGGGCTACGACAACACGCTCGACTATGCCGCCGAGGATGCGGGGGCGACCCGCTGGCAGATCCTGCGGGAGATCACGCTTCCCCTGATCTGGCCGGGAATCTTCTCGGCCGCGATCTTCGCCTTCCTGCTATCGTGGGGGAATTTCTACATCACCTACAGCCTCTCGGGCTCGACGCGCACGCTTCCGACCTTCGTCTTCTCGGGGATCGCGGTGGGGTCGTCCCCGATCTACCCGGCCCTCGCCACGCTGACCTTCATCCCCGCCTTGGTATTGATCTTCGCCGTCGACAGGTTGCGCAAACGCGCCGCCCGTCGCCGCCTGAGCGCGATTGCCGAGAGCTGATCACTTCGACAGGACCTTCCCATGGGTGAATTCGATTTTGCGAGCCTCCACGCGCGCTGGAGTTTCCCGACGCAAGTCTGGTTCGGAGCCTGGCGCCTGTCCGATCTTCCCGCAGGCCTGGCGGAGATCGGTGCGAAGGCACCGCTGCTGATCACCGACAGGGGCCTCGCCACCTCTTCGATCGTAACGCAGGCGCTGGAGATCGTGAAAGCTGCAGGCATGGAGCCCGGGTTTTTCCATGACGTGCAGCCGAACCCCACTGTGGAAAATGTCATGGCGGGGCGGGAGATCTTGCGCAAAGGCGGCCATGATTGCGTCATCGCGCTTGGTGGGGGCTCCGCGATGGATGCTGCCAAGGCGGTCGCGATGATGGCGGGGCAGTCGCGCGCCCTGATGGATTTCGAGGATGTCGGCGACAACTTCCGGCGCGTTCAGACCGAGGGAATGGTGCCGGTCATCGCCGTTCCGACAACGGCAGGGACGGGTTCCGAATTCGGCAGATCGTCGGTGATCACCGATACCCAGACCCATCGCAAGGTCATCATCTTCCACCCCGAGATGCTGCCGGAGCTGGTCATCCTCGATCCCGAGCTGACCGTTGGCCTGCCGCCCACTCTGACGGCTGCGACCGGTATGGATGCGCTTTCGCATGCGCTGGAAGCGCTCTGTGCGCCGGGTTGGCACCCGATGGCCGATGGCTTGGCCCTGACGGCATTGAAGATGATCGACGGGGCCCTCGCGACGGCCTACTGGGAGCCCGAAAATCTCGAGGCGCGCTCGAACATGATCGTCGCCTCCGCAATGGCCTGCACGGCCCTGCAAAAGGGGCTCGGCGCGGTTCACGCCTTGGCGCATCCGTTGGGCGCGCGTTACGATGCGCATCACGGAATGCTCAACGCGGTGCTGATGCCCCATGTGCTCCGCTTCAACCTGCCTGCCGTGAGAGAGCAGATGGCGACGCTCGCGCATGAATTGCGGCTCGAGGGCGGCGATCCCGGCGCGGCGGTTCTTGCCTGGCTCGAGGCGTTGCAGGCGCGCATCGACATGCCTTCGACGCTGAGCGAAATGGGCGTGAAGGTGAATGACAGTGATATTCCCGATCTGATCGCCGATGCGTTGCGCGATCCGTGCGCCGGAGGCAATCCGATCCGCTTGGACGCGGAAGGGGTCGAGCAGATCTTGCGGGCCGCACGCTGACTGCCGGGCTGCGGCGCATGCGATCCTCAAGGCATCGGGGGGCGGCCTGTCGTCGCTCGGCGTCGGCCTTGTCGTGCTGCCCGGCTACAATCGGCCCGAGAACGATCGCGCGCGTGCGGGCCCTGCGCGGGAATATGCATTCCGAAGATATTGAACCGCTTATCGATCACCCGGACTTCGTGGTGGTGCTGAGGGCTCTGGGAGAGCTCCAGTTCGGGAGATCGCACTTCCAAGGCGCACGGGGCAGGGCCTAAGGGGCGCCTCCCAACTCAATTTGACATCGATGACATTTCTGATTATGACATCGATGTCTTTTGGGAGTCGCGGGGTTTTCTCTGCGTTGGAGGGGCCGTCGTGTCGACGATTTACGATGTAGCAAAGCTGGCTGGCGTTTCGCCGAAAACGGTGTCGCGCGTCGTGAACGGGGATGCGCCGGTCGGCAAAAAGACCCGCGAGAAGGTGGAAACCGCCATTCGCGAGTTGAAATATGTCCCCTCGAGCGCGGCACGCATGATGCGCTCGAATCGGTCGGGTCTAATCGGCGTCGTGACGGGGGCGATTTCGCGCACGGCCGAGCTGTCCGACCCCAAGGGTCTGCCCGATCTGTTCATCCTTCAGGGCATTCAGCAGGTCGTCGCCGAGCGCGATCTGACCTTGATGATCGCGGATACGGCCGGACAGATCGACAAGGTTCCCGCGCTCCTGCGCACGTTTCAGGAGCATCGGGTCGAGGGGCTGATCTATGTCGCCGACTATCACAAGCGGGTGGCGTTCGAGACCGCGACACCGGCTTGCCCGCTCGTGCTCGCAAACTGCTACGACGCCCATGGCACCCCGGCGATCGTGCCCGACGACAAGGCGTGCGAGAAACGGCTCGTCGAGCGTCTGACCGCGCATGGCCACAGGCGCATTGCCTATCTGACATTCGATCCCGCGATGGATGCGGTGCCGCTGCGCATCGAGGGGTATCGCGAAGCGCTTGAGGCTGCGGGGATCGCCTACGACCCCGCGCTCGTATCGACAGGCTACCCGATCAACACCGAATTTCTGCACCGGTGGCTCGACGAGGCGCTCGACCGGATCCTCGCCCTGCCGGAACCGCCAACAGTGATCTGCTGCGGCAATGACGAGATGGCGATGCAGCTTTACGGATTGCTGCGCACCCGCGGCATCCGTGTCCCGGAGGATATCTCCATCGCCGGTTTCGATAATTACCGTGCGATCGCAGAGACCCTCTACCCGCCGCTGAGCACGGTCGAACTGCCCTATGCCGAGATGGGCAGGCAGGCGGCCGAGCTTTTGCTTTCCTTGATCTCGGAGGAGGCATCCCGTCCGCACGACCCTGTGCGGGTGGCGGGACGCGTATTCTGGCGCTCCTCCGTGACCGACCTCGAACTCGAAAGCCAGACATCCAAGGGAGGATGACATGAAACTATTGAATGTGACGGCCGGGGCGGTCATTGCCGCCACCGGGTTCTGCAGTGCTGCCTTCGCGACCACCGATCTGACGATGTGGTATCACGGTGCAGGCAACAAGGTGGAGAGCAAGATCGTCCACCAGATCATCGACGACTTCAATAAGAGCCAGTCGGACTACAAGGTCGCGCTGCAGAGCTTCCCGCAGAACAGCTACAATGACTCGGTGACGGCAGCAGCCCTTGCAGGCAACCTGCCCGACATTCTCGACATGGACGGGCCGATCATGCCGAACTGGGCTTGGTCGGGCTATCTGCAGCCGCTGCCGATCCCGGAAGATCACTTCAAGGATTTCCTGCCCGGCACCAAGGGCGTCTATGACGGCAAGCTCTACTCGATCGGGCTGTGGGACGCGGCGGTCGCGCTTTATGCGCGCAAGTCCACGATGAAAGAGCTGGGGCTGCGCCCGCCCACGCTCGACAAACCCTGGACCAAAGACGAGTTCATGAGCGCGCTCGAAGCCGCGAAGAAGAGCGGCAAGTTCGACTACGCAATCGATCTGGGCATGTCGGACAAGGGCGAGTGGTATCCCTATGCGTTCCTGCCCTTCCTGCAGAGCTTCGGCGGCGGGCTGGTCAACCGCGAGACCTATGACACCGCAGAGGGCGTGCTCAACGGCGATGCCGCGATCGCATGGGGCAACTGGTGGCAGTCGCTGTTTACCGAAAAGCTGGCGCCCGGCACCAGCCAGGACCCGGCAGCCCATGAAACCGGCTTCATCGACGGCAAATACGCCTTCTCGTGGAACGGCAACTGGAATGCGGTCAAGACGATGGACAAGGTCGACGATGTCGAGTTCCTGCCCGCGCCTGATTTCGGCAACGGTTCCAAGATCGGCGGCGCGTCCTGGCAGTTCGGCATCTCGGCCAGCTCCACGGCTCCCGAGGGTGCGGCGGAGTTCATCAAGTTCGCGACGCAGGACAAGTACCTGGCGGAGTTCTCGGATGCGCTCGGCCTGATCCCGGCGACCAAGTCGGCCGCGCAGATGACGAAGAACTACAAGACGGGCGGTCCGCTTGCAGTGTTCTACGGCCTGTCCGAGGCGCAAGCCGAGAAACGTCCGGTGACGCCCGGCTACGTCGTCGACTCCAAGGTGTTCCAGAAGGCCGCCGCGGATATCGCGGACGGGGCTGACGTGATCGACACGCTCGATTCCGCCACCGACCAGATCAACGCCGATATCAAGCGCAACGACGGCTACAAGAAGAACTGAGCCGCTGTGCCGCGGGGGCGCGCGATTGCCGCGCCCCCGCCTCCAACTTCAGACCGGGAGACCGCGCCATGCGCTCGTCACTGACTTCCGCCAATCGGGCGGGATGGGCCTTTGCCCTGCCGGGCATCGTGCTGATCCTCGCCTTCATCATCACGCCTTTCTTTCTGGGCGTCGGCTTCTCGCTGACCAACCAGCGGCTGATCTCGCCCAATGCCACGCGTTTCGTAGGCCTCGAGAACTACCGGGAAATGCTCAACATCGCGGTGGTCGACCTTCAGGCCAAGACCGATAGCGCGGGCAAGACCGTCACCGATGCCGATGGACAGGCCGAATTTCCCCGCCTGCGCTCCATCACGCGCAACCCCGACACGCCGCAATATCACGGCATGCAGGAATGGTTCCGCTGGGTCTCGGGCGACACGGCGCATGTGGTGATCGCAAGCGACGTCGTCTTCTGGAAAGCGCTGCTCAACACCTGCATCTTCGTGCTGATGGTCGCACCGATCCAAGCCGCGATCGCGCTGGGTCTCGCACTGCTGATCAATCAGAAACTGCGCGGGATCACGATCTTCCGCACCATCTATTTCATGCCCGTCGTCGTCTCGATCGTCGTCGTCTCGCTGCTCTGGCGTTTCATCTATTCGGGGCAGAACGGGCTCTTGAACAACATGCTGTCCTTCCTGAGCTTCGGGCATTTCCAGCCCGTCGACTGGCTGGGCAATCCACATACCGCGCTTGGCGCAATCATCACGATGTCGATCTGGCAGGCGGTGGGCTTCCACATGGTGATCTGGCTTTCCGGGCTGCAGACGATCCCGCCCACGCTTTACGAGGCCGCTGCGATCGAAGGCTCGTCGAAATGGCAGACCTTCCGCTATGTCACCTGGCCGGGGCTGCGCCACACCGCCGTGCTGGTGCTGATCGTGATCACCATGCAGGCCTTCGCGATCTTCGCCCAGATCGACGTCATGACGAAGGGCGGCCCGCTCGACTCCACCCAGACGCTGGTCTTCCAGGCCGTGCAGCGCGGCTACGGGATGCAGAACATCGCGGGCGGCTCGGCGATCTCGGTGATCCTGTTCCTGATCGTTCTGGTGATTTCGATGATCCAACGCTGGCTGACGAGGGAGCGCTGAAATGAGTGTCATTGGTTCCGATAACCGCAATCTGCGGCTGGGTGTGCGCTATCTCGTGCTGATCCTGATCGCGCTGATCTTCGTTCTGCCGCTGCTGTTCATGGTGATGTCCAGCTTCAAGCCCAGCGACGAGCTGCTGCGCGACACGTCGAGCCTGCGCGCCTTCCTGCCGGTGGGCCAGCTCAGCCTCGACAATTACACCGGCGCCTTCGAGCGCGCCCCGGTCGGGCTCTTCGTCTTCAACTCGATCTTCGTGACCGGCACGACCGTGCTGCTGTCGCTGGTGATCTGTTCGCTCGCCGGGTTCTCCTTCGTCTTCCTGCAATGGCGCGGGCGCGACGTGATGCTCTCGATCATTCTCGCGACCTTCATCGTGCCGTTCGAGACGATCGCGATCCCGCTTCTGCTGGAAGTGTCGAAATTGCCCTGGCTGGGGCTGGACGGGCTCAGCTGGGGCTGGCTCGACAGCTACCGCGTGCAGATCATCCCGTGGATCGCGGACGGGCTGACGATCTTCCTCTTCGTGCAGTATTTCAAAGGCCTGCCCGGTGAGCTGATCGAAGCGGCCCGCGTCGAGGGCGCAAGCTGGTTCCAGATCTATCGCCGCGTGGTGATCCCGCTCTCGGGGCCTGTCATCGCGACCGCTGCGATCCTGAAATTCCTGATCATGTACAACCAGTATCTCTGGCCGCTGATCGTGGTCCAGCAAGAGCAGTATCGCCCGGTGATGGTCGGCCTGCAGTATTTCTTCCAACTCAACCCCGCCTGGGGGGAGATCATGGCTTACCTGACGCTGATCACGGTGCCGGTTCTCGCCTTCTATCTCGTGCTTCAAAAGGCGTTCATCGCCTCCATCGCCTCTACCGGCGTGAAAGGATAATCCGACATGGTTCTCGCACTCGACAAGCAATGGGTCTGGGACAGCTGGTATGCCCATGATGGCGAACGCTGGCATGCCTGGTTCCTCAAGGCCGACAAGTCGCTCGGCGATCCGGACCTGCGCCACTTCAACGTGAGCCAGGGCCACGCGGTCTCGGACGACCTGATAAGCTGGCAGCATCTGGGGACGTCGCTCGCCCCGGCTCCGGCCCCGGCCTGGGACGATCTGGTCACCTGGACCGGGTCGGTGCTGCGCGACGATGACGGGCTGTGGCACCTGTTCTACACGGGCGGTCGGCAGTCTGAAGACGGGCTCTATCAGCGCATCGGTCATGCAACCTCGCATGATATGCATAATTGGGACCGCGTGGGCGACGGGCTCTGCCTCGACCTGACCGGCCCCAATGCCGCGCAGTACGAGGCAAAACATATGGTCGGTCACTGGCACGACCGGGCGATGCGCGACCCTTGGGTGATGCGCGACCCCGCAGGCGATGGCTGGCTGATGTATTTCACCGCCCGCGCCCCCGGCATCGAAGAGGCGAACGCGGCCGGGGCCATCGGCTTCGCCACCTCGCCCGACCTGATCCACTGGGAATTGCAGCCGCCGGTCTTCGTCGGCGGGTTCGGCCAGCTGGAAGTGCCGCAGGTCTTCGAGGAGAGCGGGCGCTGGTATTGCCTGTTCTGCACCGCCGCCGAACATTGGAGCCGCGCGCGCATCGCGGACACCGGCATGACCCCGGTGACCGGCAACCACTACCTGATCGCAGACGACCCGCGCGGGCCGTGGCGGATCGCCCCCGGCTTCCTCGATGGCGCGAACCCGTGCCGGCGCTATGCCGCGCGTATCCTCAAGACCGCCGAGGGTCTTGTGATCATGGGGTTCGACGACAACGGCCACGACCATTTCGTCGGCCAGATCCGCGACCCGGAGCCCGTTCTCGTGGATGCGGAGGGTTATCTTCACATCGACCCGGATGCCGAGCAGGGAGGGAAATGACATGGCAGACATCAAGCTGCGCGGCCTGCGAAAGAGCTATGGCGCCCATGAGGTCATCCGCGGAGTCGATATCGACATCGCCGATGGCGAGTTCTGCGTCTTCGTAGGCCCCTCGGGCTGCGGGAAATCCACGCTGCTGCGGATGATCGCCGGGCTCGAGGACATCTCGGGCGGCACGCTGGAGATCGACGGCGAGCGCGTCAATGACGTGCAGCCCCGCGAACGCGGCGTGGCGATGGTGTTCCAGAGCTACGCGATCTTCCCGCATATGAGCGTGCGCGAAAACATGGCCTTCGGCCTCACCATCTCGGGCGCCTCGAAGGCCGAGAAGGCGGAGAAGGTGCAGCGCGCCGCCGAGATCCTGCAGATGGAGCATCTGCTCGACCGTCGCCCCAGCCAGCTCTCGGGCGGCCAGCGCCAGCGCGTCGCGATCGGGCGCGCGATCACCCGCAACCCCTCGGTCTTCCTCTTCGACGAGCCGCTCTCGAACCTCGATGCGGCGCTTCGGATGGACATGCGCATGGAGATCGGAAAGCTCCACAAGCAGCTGGGCGCGACGATGATCTACGTCACCCACGATCAGGTCGAGGCGATGACGCTCGCCGACAAGATCGTGGTGCTGCGCGACGGGCTGGTGATGCAGTCGGGCTCGCCGATGGAGCTCTATCACAACCCGGCCAACCGCTTCGTCGCCGGCTTCCTCGGCGCGCCGTCGATGAATTTCCTCGAGGTCGAAGTCCTGGAGGCCGACAGTGAAAACGCCAAGGTCGCGCGCCACTCCATGGACCCGATCGTCGTGCCCGTGCGCGGTCGTAAATTCGCCCCCGGCGACACCGCCCTGCTGGGCCTGCGCCCGCAATACGTCACCCCCAGCACGCCCGATGAGGGCGTCCTGCACGGTCAGGTATCGCTCGTCGAGCGGCTGGGCAGTGAAACGGTTGTCGATCTGGCGATGGCGGACGGCACGAGCCTGATCGCCGCCTTCAGCGAGGACAAGCAATTCGAACGCGGCGAACGGATCGATCTGGCGTTCGACCCCGCCCGGACGCATCTGTTCCACCCCGACGAGTGAGGGGTGGCACCCATCGGCCCCGAAAATATCCTCCCGAAGGACCTGAGGTCGGCCAAGTTCGAACACTCAAAACGACCCCCTCAGGTGGGGCCGGTAAATGCTCAGCCCGACCATTTCTGGCCGGGCTGAGACGTCGCTTCCGGGAGGTGCGTGGGCTCAGTCGAGCCCGTTCGCGCGTGCTACGAAATCCGCGAGATGCGGCACGTAATCTTCAGAGCCATCGCCACCGGTCGCCATCGCCATCGCGAAGGCGTTTTTGGCCGTGCTGGCGAGCGGGGTCGCGACGGTGGCGGCATTGGCCATCGTCTCGACATAGCGCAGATCTTTGTAGGCATTGGCGAGGGTGAACTTGTGCGCCTCGCGGTTGCCCTCGAGCGCGTAGCCCATGAAGGTCTGGTAGAAGCCGCAATCCATCCGGCCGCCCCGGATCACCTTGTCGAACTGCTCGATCGGAATGCCGACCTTGCGCGACAGCGCGAGGGCTTCGGAATAAAGCGCGGCATAGCCGAGAGAGATGAAGTTGTTGAGCAGCTTCATACGGTGGCCGTCGCCCAGACTGCCCACGCGCACGATCTTGCCCGCCCAGGTGTCGATCACAGGTTCGATGCGGGCGAACAGCTCTTCATCCGCGCCGACCATGCAATCGAGCGTACCTTCCCAGGCCTCTTTCGGGGTGCGGCTGAGCGGTGCATCGGCATAGGCGACGCCGATCGCCTCCATGTCCTGTGCGAGCTTCATCGTCATGGTCGGTTCGCCGGTCGAACAATCAATGATCACGCTGCCTTCTTTCAGGCCCGGCGTCAGCTTCGCGACCGCCTCGGCGGCCTCGGGCGCGCCGGTGAGGCACAGGAAGATGATCGACGAACGGGCGGCGAGGTCTTCATAGGACGATGCTTCGGTCGCCCCGCGCGAGACCAGGTCCTCGATCGGCTTGCGGTTGCGGTGGGCGATCACGGTCAGCGGATAGCCTTTCTCGACGATGTTCTTGGCCATGCCGTGGCCCATCAGGCCGGTGCCGATGAAGCCGATGGTTTCCTGGGTCTTAGTCATTGGGTACTCCGCTTGGGTCGGTAGGTCGTGAAAATCGTGTCAGAGATTGAAGCGCTTGCGCAGGTCCGCGACCTGCGACTGGGTGAGCGGGCGGATCGCGTGGCCTTGCAGCGCGAGGAACAGCTTGGAAGTCTCCTCCAGCTCTTCGGCGGCGTATTGCGCGTTCGACAGGCTGGTGCCTGCGACGACGGGGCCGTGATTGGCCAGCAGCACCGAGTGATGCGCGCTGGCGAGCGAGCGCACGGCCTCGGCCAGTTCGGGATCGCCCGGCGCGTAGTAGGGGACAAGCGGCAGCTTGCCCACGCGCATCACGTGATAGGCGGTCAGCGGCGGCAGCACGTCCTCGGGGTCGATATCGCGCAGGATCGAGACGGCCGTCGAATGGGTCGAGTGCAGGTGGATCACCGCGCCCGCCTCCTGACGCTCGTCATACATCGCGAAATGCAGGAAGGATTCCTTGGTCGGCTTGTCGCCCGAGACGAAATTTCCATCCCGGTCGAAGAGCGAGATCCGGGCCGGATCGAGCGTGCCGAGCGAGGCGTTGGTGGGCGTCATCAGCCAGCCGCCATCGGGCAGCCGCGCCGAGATATTGCCCGAAGACCCGGCGGTCAGGCCGCGATCGAAGAGCGAGCGCCCGATGGTGCAGATCTGGTCGCGCAAACGCGTTTCGTCAGACATGTTCGGCCTCCGGCTCCAGCAGGTCCCACGCCTTGAGGAAGAAATCCTCGGCGCCGAAATTGCCCGATTTGAGCGCGAGCGCGAGGCGCGGGCCCGACAGGCTCATCGTCCACGGCACGCCGGGGTCGATCTCCGGGCCGATGTCGAGCAGGCGCACGCCGAGGGCCGTCGTCACCGCGCCCGACGTCTCGCCGCCCGCGATCAGCATCCGGGTGAACCCGGCGTCGCGCAGGCGTTCGGCGACCGCGGCCAGCGTGTCTTCGACCAGCGCGCCGGAGGCGTCACGGCCCAGACGGGACTGGATTTTGCTGAGTTGCGCAGGATCGGCGCTGGAATAGATCAGGGGTGTGCTGTCGGCGGGCTGCGCGATGGCCCAGTCGGCGATCTCATCCGCGCTCTGTCTGCCTTCGGTCAGTGCCTCCACGTCGAGCGCGCGGCTCGGCAGGCCCGCCGCTTGCGCCGCCGCGATCTGGCCACGGGTCGCGACCGAGCAGGAGCCCGCGAGGATCGCGCAGCGGCCCTCCGGGGCCGGCATCCGATCCGGGGCGCTATGCGCGTCGCTCTGGTCGCGAAGTGCTGCGGCCAGACCCAGACCGATGCCCGAGCCGCCGGTAATCAGCGGCATCTCCGCGCAGGCCGCGCCGAGCGTCATCAGATCCGATTCGTCGATCGTGTCCGTGACGACGATGCGGGTGCCAGCGGCACGTGCGGCGTCGAGCGCCTCGCGCAGCGCGGCCTCTCCCTGCCGGATCGTGGTGATGTCGATGGAGCCCACTTTCAGCGCCGTCTGCCGCCCCAGAACGCGCACCAGATCGGGGTCGCGCATCGGGGTGAGCGGGTGATCTTTCAGCGGGCTTTCCGACAGCAGGCGGTCGCCCACGAAAAGGTGGCCCTTGTAGACCGTGCGCCCGGTCGCCGGAAAGGCGGGGCAGGCGATGGTCAGCGTCGCGCCGGTGAACTCCATCAGGGCCTCGGTGACGGGCCCGATATTGCCTTCGTCGGTGGAGTCGAAGGTCGAGCAATACTTGAACATCAGGCGCTGCGCCCCAGCTGCGCGCAGGGCCTTCGCGGCCTGCAGCGACATCTCGACCGCGTCGGCTGCCGGAATGGTGCGCGACTTCAGCGCGACCACCACCGCATCGGCTCCCGACAGGTCCATTTGCGGCCCCGGCAGGCCGATGACCTGCCGCGTCTTCAATCCGCTGCGTGACAGCATCAGGCACAGGTCAGTGGCGCCGGTAATATCGTCGGCGACCGCTCCGATCAGCATGGAAATTCCTCCCTCGGTCCACAGATCGCCGATCGCCCCGACGGCTCGGGACGGCGATTTCACATAGCCCTTGCCAAGCCGTTGCGGCTCGGGCTAACGATGTAATGACAACGCTATCATTCCAGCAATGCAAGCGCAAGATGGACGCTGGGAGGGGGCGGAGTGAGACTAGAAATCGGCGATTGAGAGGTATTCCGCATGAAGTCACCCCAAGAGACGAAGGTCTGTGTCATCGGTCTGGGATCGATGGGCTTCGGCATGGCCGAGAGCTTGCTGCGAGACGGGTTCGCGGTGACGGGCGTCGATGTGAATGTCGATGCGATGGAGCGCTTCGCGGCGCTTGGCGGTGCGGTTGCGGCTGAACCTGCGACGGGTGCGCAAGATGCGGATCTGGTGATCGCCGTGGTCGTCAATGCCGACCAGACAGAGCAGGTGCTTTTCGGACCGGGCGGAGCTGTCGCGAGCATGTCCAAAGGCGGCGTCGTGATGTCCTGCGCCACGATGGCGCCCGATCTGGCGCGCGTCTTCGCCAAGCGCTGCGCCGAGGTCGGCGTGGAGTATCTCGACACGCCGATCAGCGGCGGTGCGGTGCGTGCGGCCAGCGGTGAGTTGACGATCATGGGCTCGGGGCCGTCTGCGACCTTTGCGCGCATCCGTCCGGCGCTCGATAGCGTCGCGGCCAAGGTCTATGAGCTGGGCGAGGAGGCGGGCACGGGCGCGGCTTTCAAGGTGGTCAATCAGCTTCTGGCCGGGGTGCACATCGCGGCGGCCTGCGAGGCGATCACCTTCGCCAAGGCGATGGATCTGGATCTGGAGAAGGTCTACGAGGTGATCACCGCCTCGGCGGGCAACTCTTGGATGTTCGAGAACCGGGTGCCGCACGTGCTCGAGGGCGATTACAGCCCACGCAGTGCGGTGGATATTTTCACCAAGGACCTCGGAATCGTCGCGGATATCGGGAGGGACCTGAAATTCCCGACCCCGATTGCAAGCACGGCGATGCAGATGTTCGTCATGACAGCGGCGGCCGGGATGGGGCGCGACGATGACGCCTCGGTGGCGCGGATGCTGGCGGATATCGCAGGTCTCGAGCTGCCGTCTGCCACGCCTGCAAGCGAGGGCTGAGCGATGCCCAGATTTGCCGCCAACCTGACGATGATGTTCACCGAGCACGATTTTCTCGACCGCTTCGCTGCGGCGAAAAAGGCAGGCTTCGATGCGGTCGAATATCTTTTTCCCTATGACCACCAGCCCGAGGCGATCGCGGAGCGGCTGCAGGAGCACGGGCTGACGCAGGCGCTCTTCAATCTGCCGCCCGGCAATTGGGCGGCGGGTGATCGCGGGCTGGCGGCTCTGCCGGAGCGGGGAGAGGAATTCCGGGCCTCGATCGACACCGCGCTGCGCTATGCAGAGGCGACCGGGGTAGGGCGGGTCCATGTGATGAGCGGGCTGGCCTCACGCCAAGATACGGCAGCGCGGCAGGCCTATCGCGACTCGCTGCGGCGGGTCTGCGATGCCGCCGGGGCGCAGGGGCGCGACGTGGTGATCGAGCCGATCAACACGCGCGACATGCCGGGGTATTTTCTGGATGATTTCAGCTTCGCCGCCGATCTGATCGCGGCGTTGGGGCTGCCCAATCTCAAGCTGCAATTCGACATCTATCACCGCCAGATCCTGCACGGTGACGTGCTGATGGGGCTGCGGGAGATGGCGCCGATCATCGGGCATGTGCAGATCGCTGCGGTGCCGGATCGGCATGAGCCCGGAACCGGTGAGCTCGACGATACGCGCATCCTGCGTGAGCTGGACGCGCTGGGCTATGAGGGGTTCGTGGGCTGCGAATATCGCCCGGCGGGCCGGACAGAGGATGGCCTCGGGTGGATGCGCGCCTTCGCCTGAGACGAAGGCGCGCCCCTGATCAGCTTTCGATGTAATCGCGATGCAGCGCCCAGTCGCCCGGGCTGAACCGGTCCGAGGCGAATTGCTGCTGGTGCCAGTAGGGGTAGATCACGGGCAGCTTGCTGACCTCGTGCAGCCGCTTCAGCTCGTCCTCGCTCAGCTCCAGATCCACGGCGCGGAAATTGTCGCGGAACTGCTGTTCGTTACGTCCGCCGATGACGAGCGAGCTGACTGCAGGACGCGTCAGCAGCCATGCCAGCGCGACCTGCGCGGCCGAGACCCCATGCGCGTCGCCGATCTCGACCAGCGTGTCGACGATGTTCCACAGCTTCTCTTCGTCGCGGATCGGCGGCTCGGTCCAGCCTGCGAACTGACGCGAGCCTTCCGGAGTGTCCTTGCCGCGGCGATGCTTGCCCGACAGGAGGCCGGCGGCGAGCGGGCTCCAGACCAAGACGCCCAGCCCCTGATCGACCGAGATCGGTAGCAATTCGTATTCCGCCTCGCGGGCCTCGAGCGTGTAGTGGATCTGCTGGGCCACGAAGCGCTCGCGCAGGCTCCGGTCGCTGACGCCGAGCGCCTTCATGATGTGCCAACCCGAGAAATTCGAGCAGGCGATGTAGCGGACCTTGCCCTGTTGCACGAGCGTATCGAGCGCCGAGACCATTTCCTCCATCGGGGTCACGCCGTCCCATTCATGCATGTGGTAGATGTCGATGTGGTCGGTGCGCAGCCGCTTGAGCGAGCGTTCGCATTCGCGGATCAGGTGATAGCGCGAAAAGCCCTCGTCGTTGGGGCCGTCGGCGATCCGCATCCGCGCCTTGGAGGAGATCAGCACGTCATCGCGCCGACCGTCGAGCACTTCGCCAAGGATCTCTTCCGACAGGCCGGTCGAGTACATGTTCGCGGTGTCGTAGAGGTTGATACCGGCGTCGATGCAGGTGTCGACCAGCTTGCGCGCTTCGCTGACGCCTTGGGCGCCGACGGCCTTGAAGGCGCCCGCGCCGCCGAAGGTGAACGTGCCCATCGTGAGCACCGAGACCTTGAGCCCCGATCGTCCTAGGGTTCTGTATTTCATGGATATCTCCTCCTCTTGAGTATCGTTTCCTCAGGCGCGATCAGCGCGCCAGACGTCTTGCTGCATGGGCGATGCCCAGCGTCGGGCTGGTCAGGACCGGCGGGTCATCCGCGCTCGGTTCGAGCCGTTTGAGCGCGCGTGCCATCGAGGCCTGTGCCAGAACCACCACGTCGTTTTCGCGGGCGAGCCGGGCGATGCCTTCGGCCACCCGCGCGTCATGTCCCTCCCGGTCGCCCGATTGCAGCGTCTCGAAGGCGCCTTCGACGACCTCGCTCGTGATGGTGCTGTCCGCCCCGGCCTCGCGGCTGACGCGTTCGACCAGTTCGACGGTGGGTGTCAGGGTCGATTGCAGGGTTGCGAGCACGCCGATGCGGCGGCCTTTTGCGACCGCCTCCTGCGCCATTCCCTCGTCGATACGGATCAGCGGGACGGGACAGAGCGGTGCGATACGTTCGACCGCGCCGCCGAGGCTGGAGCAGGTCACGAGGACGGCTTCGGCCCCCGCATCGACCGCCGACCAGATCATGCCCGTCAGGCGTCGCGCCGTCATCGGGCTGACCGACCCCTCGCGGATCGTCAGGCGCAAAAGGCTCTCGTCGAGCATGTTGAACACTTTCCAGTCGGGCAGGTGCTCCTGCGCCAGACCTTCGAGTTCCGGGATCAGCCCGGCGACGGTGTGGATCATCGCCAGGGGGCGGGGTGATTCGTAGCTTTCGTCGGTCATGGGCGGGCTCCTTTGTTGCGGTCTGGGTGCTTTCGCCCCGTTGGTTATGACAGCGCTGTCATGTTTTGCGAGTATCACCACGGACCCGGCGCGATGACAAGCCGGAATGTCTCAAGACCCTTGTTTGAAACGCTTCGGCGGGGGTCGGAACTATGTTCCGCCGGGGAGGGCGCGTCGTTCCGACACCTGTCCTGAGACAAGTTTTTGTTATTTGCTGATTGACAAGTCGTCTTTGCAGTTCGCAATATGACAGCGCTGTCACCGGAGGAATGGCAGCGCTAGCATTTTCGGGCGTATCCCCGTTCGACCCGCCAGCCCCTCACCGACGAGATCGGTTCCGGGATGAGCGAGTGGAACGTCGGGGATGCGGAGAAGGGAGGGGCGTTTTGGCACTGTCGGAAAATTCGGTCACGCCATCGGAAAGGAAATCCATGCGAGTCCTGCATCAATTGCTTCAACTGCGTCACATGCGTGAATTCAACGTTCTGATCGCGTTGATCCTGATGGGGCTGCTGATCAGCCTGTTCACACCGTATTTCCTGACCGTGTCGAACCTGATGGGCGTGTCGCGGGCATTCTCGCTGACGGCGATCATGAGCATCGGCATGGTGATGGTCATCATCACGGGCGGGATCGACCTGTCGGTTGGCTCCGCGATGGGGCTTGCCGGTCTGATCACGGCGCTCTGTTTCGACGCGGGCTATTCGCAATATGCGGCGGTGGCTGCGGGGCTCGGTGTCGGGCTTGCCTTCGGGCTGACCAACGGGCTGCTGATCACTGCGATCGGCCTGCCGCCGTTCATCGCCACGCTCGGCACGCTGAGCATCGGTCGCGGCCTTATGTACATGATCACCCACGGCGTGCCGCTGACCCCGGAGACGCCCGAGAGCTTCAGCTTTCTGGGGCAGGGCTATGTCGGCCCGGTGCCGGTGCCGGTGGTCATCCTGCTCGTGCTGACGCTCATCTTCACGGTCATCATGACCCGGACCCGCTTCGGTCGGCACGTCTACGCCACGGGCGGCAACGAGAACGCGGCGCGTCTGAGCGGGGTGAAGGTTCAGCGCGTCAAGCTCGCGGTCTACGTCCTGTCTTCGACGATTTCCGCGCTGGCCGGCGTCATCGCCTTCTCGCGTTATCTTTCGGCGGAACCGGCGTCCGGCTTTGGCTCGGAACTTGAAGTGATCGCCGCGGCCGCAATCGGCGGGGCGAGCCTCGCGGGCGGTATCGGCTCGGTGCTCGGTGCGGTCATCGGGGCTGCCCTGATCGGTGAGATCGCCAACGGCGTCGTGCTGCTCAACATCAACACCTATGCCCAGCAGGCCATTACCGGCGGCGTGATCCTGATCGCGGTCAGCCTCGACGTGCTGCGCAATCGGATGGGCGGGCGCGGCTGAGCCGCGCCGTCCGGGAAGGAACAAGATCAAGAAGCCGGACCGCGTCTCGAAGAGGAGAGAGCGGCGCGAGATCCGGACGAAGAATGCCCCGGTGCGGGGCGTGAAACCGAAACTGCATCAACAACAGGGGCCCGCCGCGGTTGGTTGGGTCCGGAGGAGGAGATAAGATGCGTATTGCAATGAAAGCCGCCGCTGCGGTTCTAGCCCTGGCAACCGGTATGGGGACGGCAGCGTCCTATGCTCAGGACATCACCGTGGCGCTCGTGCCGAAAGTGGCCGTTCCGTTCTTCGACGACTGCAACACCGGTGGCGCGGAAGCGGCCAATGAACTGGGCGTGAAGTATCAGTGGGTTGTGCCCGCGAACACGCAAGGTTCGACGCAGGTCAAGATCATCGAGGACCTGATGGCGCGCCATGTCGACGGGATCGGGATCTCGGTCAACGAGCCGAAATCGGTCGAAGGGATCATCAAGCAGGCCACCGATGCGGGCATCAAGGTCGTCACCTTCGACAGTGACAGCGCCAACAGCTCGCGCAGCATGTATATCGGCACGATCAACAAGCAGGCTGGCGTGACCATGGGCAAATCCATGGCCGAAGCGCTCGGCGGCAAGGGTGAGGTGGCGATCGTCACCGGTCAGCTCGGCGCCTCGAACCTGAACGAGCGGATCGACGGCGTGAAGGAAGCGCTGGCGGACTATCCCGACATCAAGCTGGTCGCGACCGAAGGCACCGAGGATGACCTCGCGCGCGCCGTGTCGGTGACCGAGGCGCTCCTGCGCGCCAACCCGAACCTCTCAGGCATCTTCGGCATCAGCCAGGTCGGTGGCCCGGCCGTGGCGAAGGTTCTCGCGCAGCAGGAATTCGCGGATAAGAAAGGCCAGCTGAAGGTCTTTGCCTTCGACGATCTGCCCGACACGATCAAAGGCGTGAAGGAAGGCTTCATCGACGGCATCATGGTGCAGCGTCCGATCACGATGGGCAAGCTGGCGGTCGAGCATCTCGTGGCCCAGATCAAGGGTGAAGAGACCGACCCGCAGAACATCGACACCGGTGTGACCGTTGTGACTGCCGACAACCTCGACAGCTACACCAAGTGATCTCCGACAAGACCTGGGCGGGGCCAAACGCGGTCCCGCCCGACATTCTTCAGCCAGAGGCCGCGATGAAACCGTTTCTCGAAATGATCGGCATTTCCAAAACCTTTCCCGGGGTGAAGGCGCTGGACCACGTCGACCTGCATCTCAATTCCGGAGAGGTGCATGTGCTGGCGGGTGAGAACGGCGCCGGCAAGAGCACCCTGATGAAGATCATGACAGGCGTTCTGCGCGCGGATCCGGGCGGTGAGATCCGGGTCGAGGGCGAGCCCGTCGTGATCAAGAATCCGGTCCATGCCCGGTCGCTCGGTATCTCGATCATCTACCAGGAACTCGCGGTGGTGAATAACCTCACCGTCGCTGAGAACGTCTTTCTCGCGCGCGAGCCGCTGTTGCCCACCGGCCTGATCGACCGCACCAAGATGAATGCGGATACCCGCGCGGTGCTGCACGAGCTTGGCGTGGAAATCGATCCCGAAGCGATGGTCGGCACGCTTTCGATCGGCCAGAGGCAGCTGATCGAGATCGCCCGCGCCATCTCCTACAATTCCAAACTCATCATCATGGACGAGCCGACCGCGTCGCTCAGCCACCACGAGGCATCGACGCTGTTGCGCATGTCGCGCAAGCTGGCCGCGCAGGGTGTCGGCATCGTCTTCATCTCGCATAAGCTCGAGGAGATCTTCGAGATCGCCGACCGCGTCACCGTGCTGCGCGACGGGCGCACCGTGGACACCCGGCCCGTGTCCGAGATGACGAGCGATCTGCTGGTGCGCCTGATGGTGGATCGCGAGCTCGATCAGTTGTTCGGCCATCACATCTCCCACGCGACCGACGAGGTTCTGATGTCGGTGCGCAATCTCACCGAGAAGCGCGTGAAGGACGAAGGCGTCTTCGTGCGCGACGTCGATTTCGACCTGCGTCGCGGCGAGGTGCTGGGCTTCTTCGGTCTGGTCGGCGCCGGGCGGACCGAAGTGATGGAGATGATCTTCGGCAGCCGCCCGCATAGCGGCGAGATTTCGATCAATGGCAAACCGGCGCGGATTTCCTCTCCCTCGGACGCGATCGAGCATGGGCTCGGATTTGTGACCGAGGATCGGCAGTCGCGCGGGCTTGTTCTCGGCATGTCGGTGCGCGAGAATTTCTCGCTGACGCATCTGAGTGACTATTGCAGCCTCGACTTCGTGAACCGTCGCAAGGAAACCGCGGCCTGTGCGGATTACATCCGCGCGCTGGGCATCAAGACACCGTCGCCCGAGCAGAAGGTGCTCAACCTGTCGGGCGGCAACCAGCAGAAGGTCGTCTTGGCGAAATGGGCTGCGCGCCGCCCGCAGATCCTGATCGTCGACGAACCGACGCGCGGGATCGACATTGGCGCGAAGGCCGAGGTCCACACGTTGCTGGGCAAGATGGCCGAGGAGGGCATGTCGATCATCGTGGTCTCTTCGGACCTGCCGGAGATCCTTGCGATCAGCGACCGTGTGATCGTGCTGAAGGAGGGGAAGATCAGCGGTGAACTGACCCGAGAGAACGCCACGCAGGAGAGCGTGATGCTGGCGGCGACCGGCTGAGGCCGTCCCGTCGAACCAAATGTGAATGAACGAAACGGAGACTGAAATGACCAAGCGCGTAGTATTTACAGGCGGAACCGGCAAGGCTGGGCGTCATGCGGTGCCGCATCTGCTGAGCAAGGGCTACGATGTGCTCAACGTCGACCTCAAGCCGCTCGATTTGCCCGGCGTCAACACGCTGATCACCGATGTGACCGACAGCGGCGCCGTGTTCAACGCGCTGACCACCCACCACGACTTCGGCGGGTTCGAGAAAGGCGCGCCGCCTTCGCCGCCCGATGCGATCGTGCATTTCGCCGCGATCCCGCGCGTGCTGATCGAGCCCGACAACGTGACCTATCAGGCCAACGTCATGAGCACCTACAATGTGCTCGAGGCGGCGATGAAGCTCGGCGTGCGCAAGGTGATCATCGCTTCATCCGAGACGACCTACGGCGTGTGCTTCGCCGAGGGCGACAAGGATTTCCACTCCTTCCCGCTCGAGGAAGATTACGACAGCGATCCGATGGACAGCTACGGCCTCTCCAAGGTCTGCAACGAGAAGACCGCCCGCGCTTTCGCCGCCCGCTACGGCGCGGATATCTATGCGCTGCGCATCGGTAACGTGATCGAGCCGGATGAATACGGCATGTTCAAGGGCTTCCTTAAGGACCCGATGAGCCGCAAGCGCAACGCCTGGAGCTATATCGACGCCCGCGATCTGGGTGAGATCGTGCATCTGTGCATCGAGAAGGACGGGCTGGGCTATCAGGTGTTCAACGCGGTCAACGACACGATCACCGCCGATATGCCGACCACCGAGTTCTTGAAGAAATACTGCCCGAACACGCCGATCACCCGCGAGATGGGCCCCGATGAGGCGCCGATTTCGAACCGCAAGGCGCGCGAGGTTCTGGGCTTCAAGGAAGCGCATCCGTGGCGCAAATACGTGGAGGTATGATCGCCACGGTCCCCGCGATGTTTTTAGCGCCAATGCACGTATGGCCTTTGAAAACGCTGCCGCTAGGTGCATTTCTGGGTCATTAACTCGGGCTTGCCCGAAAGGAATTGGAGGAAAGCGTCATGGGGACCAAGCAGCGATTGCCCGACCGCAAGAGCAAGATCACGGTGCGCGAGGTCGCGCGCCGTGCCAATGTCAGCGAGTCGACGGTATCGCGGATCATGCGCAACAAGGGGCTCGTCGCCGAGTCCACCCGCGAGAAGGTCATGGAGACGGTCCGCGCGATGGGCTACGTCCCCAACCGCATCGCGGGCTCGCTGGCCTCGCTCGACTCCTTCCTCGTGGGCGTCGTCATCCCGTCGCTCTCCAACATCGTGTTCCCGGAGGTTCTGCAGGGCGTCCATGCCGGGCTCGACGGAAGCGACCTGCAGCCGGTGATCTCGACCACGGATTACAATGTCGACCGCGAAGAGGCCGTCGTGCGCGGCATTCTCAGCTGGAAACCCGCCGCGATCCTGCTCGCCGGGTTCGACCACACCGACGCCACCCGCAAGATGCTCGAGCAAAGCGACATCCGCGTCGTCGAGATGATGGATATCGACAGCACGCCGATCGACATCGCGGTGGGTACCTCGCATCGCCGCGCGGGCCACGCGATCGGTCGCCACCTGATCTCGCGCGGCTACCGCCATTTCGGCTATGTCGGCCATGACTGGAACGCCGACCGCCGGGCGCGGCTGCGCTATGACGGGTTGTGCGAGGCGCTGTCCGAAGCGGGACTCTCGATCGAAGCGCATGCGATCGACGACGGACCCAGCTCGGTCGGGACGGGCCGGGAGCAGACCGCGCGCCTGCGTGCGTCGGCCCCGCAGATCGACGTCGCGGTCTATTCCAACGACGACATGGCCGTGGGCGGCGTCTTCCACTGCCTTGCCGAAGGTATCAGCCTGCCTGACCAATTCGCCATATTCGGCTTCAACGGTCTCGATATCGGCAAGGAGCTGCCCCAGCCGCTCTCGACCGTCCGCTCGAACCGTTATCTCATCGGCAAGAAGGCGATCGAGGAGGTTCTGGCCTCGCCCGAGCGCCCGTCGACACCCACCATCATCGACACTGATTTCGAGGTCTTCGCCGGCGCAACCGCCTGAGGCGCGCCGATCTCGGACACCGAACGAAAAAAGGAGAAATCCCATGCATCCCGCTCTCGCCAAAGGCAATGTCGCAGTCGTCACCGGAGGGGCCTCGGGTATCGGCCTCGCCGCCGCCCGCCACCTCGCCGGGCTGGGGATGCGTGTCTGCATCGCCGATCTGCCGGGGGCTGCGCTCGAAGCCGCCTACGACGCCCTGATCGCTGCGGGCGCGGCGGCGGCTGACGTAATGACGCAGGC
This sequence comes from Thioclava sp. DLFJ4-1, assembly GCF_002020145.1. Lineage (NCBI taxonomy): Bacteria > Pseudomonadati > Pseudomonadota > Alphaproteobacteria > Rhodobacterales > Paracoccaceae > Thioclava > Thioclava sp. DLFJ4-1. The sequence continues at coordinate 1,005,800 of NZ_MPZT01000001.1, read as the reverse complement.
CACCGATGTCTCGGACCGGGCTCAGCTCACGGCGCTCGCCGATGAGGTCTGGGCGCATTTCGGGCCGGTCAATCTGCTGATGAACAATGCGGGCATGCAGCCCGGCAGCTCGATCTTCGATGCGGAAGGCAACTGGGACCGCATCCTCGACGTGAATATGGGTGGCATCATCCGCGGCAGCCAGATCTTCGCGCCGCGCATGATCGCGTCGGGCGCGCCGGGCCTGATCGTCAATACCGGCTCCAAGCAGGGGATCACCACGCCTCCGGGCGATCCGGCCTATAACGTGTCGAAAGCTGGCGTGAAGGCCTTCACCGAGGCCTTGCAGCACGAGCTGCGCAATCGTGAAGACTGCAAGGTCGAGGCGCGGCTGTTCATCCCGGGCTTCGTCTTTACGCCGCTCACCGCAGGCGGGCGCACCGAGAAACCCGCCGATGCCTGGACGCCCGAGCAGGTCGTGGAGTTCCTCTTCGACTCGATCGAGCGCGGCGATTTCTACATCCTTTGCCCCGACAACGACGTGGATCGCGCTACCGACGTGAAGCGCATCCTCTGGGCGGCGGGCGACATCACCGAGAACCGCCCGCCCTTGTCGCGCTGGCATCCCGATTACGGTGACGCCTTCAAGGCGTGGCTGAAGAAGTGATGCGGCCATGACGACCCGTGTGCATCGTATCGCGGCCATCCCCGGCGACGGGATCGGGCCGGAGGTGGTCGACGCCGCATTGACGGCGCTTGACCACCTGAGCCGCCAGACCAACGCCTTCCGGCTGGAGGTCGACCGCTTCGACTGGGGCTCGAAACGCTACCAGCGCGAGGGCGCATTCATGCCCGCAGATGGGGTCGATGCACTGCGAGCCTATGACGCGATCCTATTCGGCGCGGTCGGCGCTCCGGACGTGCCCGATCACCTGACGCTCTGGGGGCTACGCCTCGCGATCTGTCAGGGGCTCGATCAATACGCGAACCTGCGGCCCACCCGTATCCTGCCGGGCCTGTCGAGCCCGCTTGCGGGTGTCGGTCCGGAAGATCTGGACTGGCTGATCGTGCGCGAGAACTCCGAGGGCGAATATGCGGGGCAGGGCGGGCGCAGCCATCGCGGCCAGCCGCATGAGGTCGCTACCGAGACCGCCATCTTCACCCGCACCGGCGTCGAGCGCATCATGCGCGTGGCCTTCTCGCAGGCTCAGGCGCGCCCGCGTAAGCGTCTGACGGTGGTGACGAAATCCAACGCGCAGCGCTACGGGTTGGTGCTGTGGGACGAGATCGCCGCCGAGGTCGCGACCGAGTTTCCCGACGTGACATGGGACCGGATGCTGGTCGACGCGATGACCGTGCGCATGACGCTCGACCCGCGTTCGCTCGACACGATCGTCGCCACGAACCTCCACGCCGACATCCTCTCGGATCTGGCAGCGGCGCTCGCGGGCTCCATCGGCATCGCCCCCACGGCCAATCTCAACCCCGAACGCGCCGCGCCGTCGATGTTCGAGCCGATCCACGGCTCGGCCTTCGATATCACCGGCAAGGGCGTCGCCAATCCCATCGGCACCTTCTGGAGTGCTGCAATGATGCTGGGGCATCTGGGAGAGACCGAGGCCGAGGCGCAAATGATGCGCGCGATCGAGGTCGTGACAGCCGATCCCGAGAGTCGCCCGCGCGACCTCGGCGGCACAGCCAGCACCGAGCAGGTTACGGAACGGCTCTGCCGCGCACTCGATGAGATCGGGACGAAAAGCTGAAAATTACGGACGGGCGTTGGACGCTGTCGTCTTTTGCCGGTCTTGAGAGCCGAGCGCATGGGGAGTGGGCTCACGCAAGCCGAACTCGCGTCCGCGCCAGGATCAGTTTCCCGACAATACGCGCCCTGGAGAACGTGTCAGGCACGATCCTCACGCCTGACGTTAACCCGATGATGGCGGAGGTCTTCGGGCGTGTCGATGTCACTCGCCTCTTCGGCTGAAAGGGGGATGAGCGACTTGGGCGGCAGGGCGCGCAACAGCTCCCGGGCACCTTGATCTTCGTCCTGATCGGGTGCTTGCGTCAAGTCCTGCGCGGTCAGAAGCGCCGGCGGCATCGGGATACCGTCGAAGGTGCAGGCGCGGCTGCCGCCATCGCTATTTACCAAGGCGCGGAGCGTGTCGGTTGAAACGAAAGGCATGTCGCCCAGCACGAACAGCGCACGTTCTGCCCGGCGGCTCGTTGCGACGCCGCGCGCCGCTCGCCAGCTCTCGGAGAGCGGCAGGCCCGGTGCCACGTGATGCACCTTGAACGACGGCGGGAGAGAAACGGCGACCCTCTCGGAAGAGACGATCGCCACGAGCGCGTCACATCCCGACGCCTCGAGCGCGCGCGCCGCTGCCAGCACCAAAGGGGCGCCGTTCCAATCTGCAAGGAGCTTGTCCCGAGCGCCGAACCGACGCGAGGCGCCGGCGGCGAGGAGGATGCCAAGCGTGCGCATGGTGGCCCGCGCCCGGATCAGTCGAGCGGCGAGAAGGCCGCGGGCTGCAGGAAGATGCTTTCCTGATGCACGAGATAGGGCAGGATCTTGGGCACGAAAGCCTGCCATTCCGGATCAGCGCCCAGCTTGGCCCGTTGCGCGCTGCGGTGGCCGTAATCCTCATAGGCCCAAAGGAAGGTGACCGCGTTGAGCACGCCGCTGTCGCTGACCCAGCACCCGGCGAGCTTTGCGTATTGAGTGATGATGTGCAGGCCCTCGGCTTCATAGAGCTTGAGGAACTCGGGCGCCTTCCCGGGGGTGATGCGGTAGGTTCTTTGTTCGTAGATCATGTTGGACTCCGGCGTGAATGGCAGAAAATCGCGGGCACTGACGTCCCGTCACGCGCCGAAGCTACGACCAAACTTTGGGTTTTCGCAACACATAAGTCGTCAAGTGACGAAAAGATACTTTGCCTTCGCGCGGAATGGGCTAATGTATGAACCTGAAGTCGTTGCGTCCGGCGTCGGAATGAACAACAAGGGGTGCCAAGGGGAAAACGTGCAGGCCAAGCCAAAAATGACTGAAGGTTCGTCCAAAACGAACGGCGCCGGAAACAAGCCCGGCTCGCCGCAAGGCGCTGTGCGCATGCCGTTCAATGAGCGTCGTGCCCAGATTTTGGACGTCGCCACCGAGTTCTTCGCGGAGAACGGGCTTGCGGGGCAGACGCGTCAGTTGGCGGAGAAATGCGGCATCTCCCAGCGTCTTCTCTATCGCTTCTTCCCGACCAAGGAAGACTTGCTCAAAGAGGTCTATAACCGAGAGATTCTTGGTGCTTTCAAGGCCGTCTGGTTCGTTGAGCTTCAGGATCGTTCGCAGCCCATGGCCGTGCGCCTCGACGCATTCTATCGCGACTATCTTCAGTCTACCTTGACCCGGAAGTGGTTGCGATTGTTCCTTTATGCCTCGCTGGCCGAGGCGAATATGGCGCCTGACTACATCGCAGCGATCGTCATGCAGTTGCTTGAGACCGTGATGCGCGAAGTTGCGCATGAGCGGGGCGTGGAGCTGCCGGAAGATCCCGCATTGCTCCGCGAAATGGCGTGGACGCTGCACGGTGCGATCTCTCACTACGCGATTCGACGCCATATCTATCAAAGCAGCCTGTCGCTCTCCGAAGACCAGGTGGTAACGATGCATGTCCGCGTGTTCCTCGCGGGATTCGAGGACATGGTCGAGGTGTGCAGCGGCCGCTGAGCGCTGCAATCCGCTACATTTTCCCTGATTTCGTCTGCGGAGGCTTCCGTGGGCGCTGAAATTTTGTGCGATTTCCGTTGCGGAAGGGGAATCCTCACTTTTTCGTTTGTCGTCAGTTGACGAATAAATAAATCGCCAATAGCGTCAGTTCCCATAAAGAAGATCAACAGGGACGGCTTGCTGCAGGTTGGGCTTTGAACGGGCTCGGGCTGAGGCGGCCATGCAAAAGGAATCGAAAGATGCTCAAGGATAAGACGCGCCGTCTCGGGCGCCGGGATTTCCTCCGCTACTCGGCGGCGGGCGCAGGGGCGCTGATGGCGCCGGGTCTGGTTCGTCCGGCCAAGGCCGAAACGGCCGCGCTGACGATGCACACCTGGTCGGCGGCGGTCGACACCGTGCAGAGCCACCTCAGCGCCTTCACCAAGGAAACCGGGATCCCGGTCAATTACGGTAACTCGCCCTGGGCGCAGTACCGTGAGGGCATGGTCGCGAAATTCGTGGGCGGTGCGCCGCTCGACGCGATGTGGGTTTCGGATTCCTGGCTGCCCGAATGGGCCGAAGCCGGCTGGATCGCTCCGGTCGACGAGTTCGACAGCCTGATGAAATACAACGCCGAGGCCGAGGATTTCTGCACCGACTCCATGACCTATGGCGGTCGTCAGTACGGCCTGACCTATTACACCGACTACATGGCCTTCTTCTATGACGAGGCGAAGCTCAAGGAAGCCGGCTTCGACGCCCCGCCGGAAACTTGGGACGAGCTGGTCGAGCAGTCGCTCGTCATGAAAGAGAAGGGCATTGCCGACTATCCGATGATGCTCGCGATGGCGCAGGAAAGCTGGCTGATCGAGTTCATCTCGACGCTGGTCTATTCGCATGGTGGCCGTCTGGTCGACGACAACGGCATGGCCGTGATGCAGGACCCGAAAGAGGGGGCTGTCGAGGCGCTGAGCTGGGTCGTCGATGCGGTCAACAAGCACGAGATCGTCTCGCCCGCCTGTGTCGAGACCGGCGAGCTGGCTGGCCTGAAATCCTTCGCGGCGGGCAACCATGCCTTCGCGATGGTCGCGAAATACCGTCTGCGGATGCTCAACGATCCCGAGCAGTCGCAGATCGCGGGCAATGTGAAGCAGGCGATGATGCCTCAAGGCCCGAACGGCTCTCACGCGACGGTCGGCTGGATGCGTTTCCACGGCATGTCGGCGCAAGCTGCACAAGACAAGGCGCGCGCCGAGAATGCCGCGAAGCTGATCGAATGGTTCGGCGGCAAGGCGGATGGCGCCTACACGTTCCAGAAACTCCTGTTCCTCGATATCGGCGCCGGGTTCGGCGTGAAGCCGTTGTTCGAGGATCCCGAGATCCGCGCGGCCTACGACTCCTATGGCGATGTCGACATGATCCAGGCTCAGCAGGCGCTCGCTCGCAAGAAGGACACGGTCACCCCGTGGTTCGGCGAGTGGAACGACACCAACGGGTCGGCCTGGCAATCGGCGATCCTCGGCAATGTCGATCCCGCCGGAGCGGTCAAGAAATCTGCCGATCTGTGGAACGAGCTGAAGGACAGCTACTGAGCAGGTGCGGCGGGCCTTTCTAAAAGGCCCGCCGACTGTCGGGCAGGGCAACGGGAGAGCATGACGTGGCGAATGCAATGACACGGGCGACACGCCCGAAATGGCGGCTGGGATACGAGGAGCGCAGCGCCATGCTGTTTCTTGCTCCTGTCATGGCCGTTCTGGGCGCGGTTGCGGTCTTCCCGATCGCCTATTCGCTTTATATCAGCTTCTTCAGCATCAAACTGACGCGTCCGAACCGGACCCCCTTTGTCGGGCTGAAGAACTATACCGATCTTCTCGGCGATGAGGCTTTCTGGGGCGCGGTCTGGCGCACGGTGAGTTTCTCGCTCGTCTCGGTCACCGCGATTGCTTTCATAGCCTTGCTTGTCTCGCTGCTGCTGAACCAAGAATTCCGCGGGCGTCGTATCCTGTCGACGATCCTTCTGGTGCCGTGGGCGATCCCCTATGTCGCGAACGCGCTGATGTGGAAATGGATCTACGATTCCAGTTACGGAGCGCTGAACGGCCTGCTCTATCAGCTCGATTTCATCGACAAATACATGGTCTGGCTGGGGGATCAGGACAAAACGCTGTTCCTGATTGCCAATGCCTTCGTCTGGAAGGAAGTGCCGCTGGCGACGATCCTTCTGCTGGTCTCGCTCAAGTCGATCCCGTCCGATCTCTATGCGGCGGCGCGCGTCGATGGAGCGACGGTCTGGCAGCGCTTCGTGCATGTCACCCTGCCGGCGATGAAGCCCGGTTTCATGCTGGTGATGATCTACGAGACGATGATGGCGATCCGCCATTTCGACCTGTTCTTCATCCTGACCGAGGGCGGGCCCGGCAGCGCGTCGCATGTGCTTTCGTGGCACATCTATGTCGAGACCTTCCGCAACCTGTCCTTCGGGAGCGGTGCTGCGATGTCCTACCTCCTCGCAATCGCGACTTTCGCACTCTCCTACCTCTTCATCCGAACGCTGGGGCGCAAGATCTGACATGAGCGATATGCCTATCACCCCGCCTGTCGACACGATCGACTACCGTCGCCGCCAGAAAATCGGGCGCATCGTGCAGCGTCTGGTGATCGTGGTCTCCGCGATCGTCCTTGCGGCCTACATTCTCGCCCCGGTGTCGTGGCTCGTCTCCTCGGCGTTCCAGACCGAGACCGAGATCGTCTCGATCCCGCCGCACTGGATTCCCGAAGAACCGACCCTGCGCAATTTCGAGGCAATCTTCACCGCCGGGAACGACGAGCCCGTCACCTACGAGACGCGCTCGGGCGCCGATCCGGCTGCCGGTGACTTCATCCCCTCCACCGCGGAGAACCTCCTGCCGTCGATGGCCAACAGCCTGATCGTCTCGATCCTGGTGGTGATCCTGAACCTGCTCGTCGGGGTGCCGGCCGCCTATGCGATCGCGAAGATCCGGTTCTGGGGGCGCAACGCGTCGGTCTATTTCATCCTGATCACGCGGGTGATCCCCGATATTGCGCTGGTCGTGCCGTTCTTCCTGGTGATCCGCAAACTCGGGATGCTCGATACGCTCGGATCGCTGGTGATCACCTATCTCGCGATCACGGTGCCCTTCACGGTCTTCATCCTGATCCAGTATTTCGAGGGCCTACCGGACGAGCTGGACAAGGCCGCGCGGGTCGATGGCTGTTCGCGGCTCCAGGCGCTGATCAAGGTGTTCCTGCCGCTCTCGCTGCCCTCGCTCGTCGCCGTGGTCCTCTTCACCTTCCTTACCAGCTGGAACGAATTCCTGCTCGCGCTGATGTTCACGCAGACCTCCGCGTCGCAGACCCTGCCGATCCTGCTGGCCTCGTTCACCTCCGATTTCACGGTGAGCTTCTCCTTCCTCAACGCCGCTGGCGTCCTGGCGGTCGTGCCGCCCGTGATCGTCGCCATCGTCTTCGAACGCTACATCGTTTCCGGTCTGACCGCCGGGGCTGTCAAAGGTTAGAAAGGACAAAGTCTTGGCCCGGATCCGCTTCACCAACGTAAACAAGAAATACGCCAACGGCTTCCATGCCGTGCGCAATCTCAACCTCGATATCGAGGATCGCGAGTTCATCGTCCTGCTCGGCCCCTCGGGCTGCGGCAAATCCACGACCCTCAACATGATTGCAGGGCTCGAGGAGGTCTCGGACGGCGATCTGATCTTCGACGAGCAGGTCGTTAACTACGTCCCCCCGCACAAGCGCGACGTCGCGATGGTGTTCCAGAGCTACGCGCTCTACCCGCATAAGACCGTCTACGACAATATCGGTTTCGGGCTGAAAATGCGCAACGCGTCGAAGGAAGAGATCGACGAGCGCGTGCAAGACGCCGCGAAGAAGCTCGAGATTTCGCACCTGCTCGACCGCCGTCCGTCGCAGCTGTCGGGCGGCCAGCGTCAGCGTGTGGCGCTGGGGCGGGCGATGGTTCGTGACCCGTCGGTCTTCCTGATGGATGAGCCGCTGTCGAACCTCGACGCGGCGCTGCGGATCTCGATGCGCGCGGAGATCAAGGAACTCCACCGCGCAATGGAGACCACCTTCGTCTACGTGACCCACGATCAGGCCGAGGCGCTGACGCTCGCGGATCGTATCGTGGTGATGAATGACGGGGTCGTGCAGCAGATCGGCACACCCGACGACATCTACGAGCGCCCGGCGAACACCTTCGTGGCGTCGTTCCTCGGCAGCCCGCCGATCAACTATTTCGACGGCGTGCTCGAGGCCGGGCCGGATGACGAGATGGCCTTCGTTCGCGATGGGTTGCGTCTCGTGCTGCCGGCAGATCACGCTGCGCGCCTGAAAGGGCAGGAGGGGCGCGCGGTGCGACTGGGTATCCGGGCCGAGGATGTCGCGGAAGGCACTGCCGAGCCGGGATATAATGCGCTCAGCGGCACCGTGAACTCGGTGCTTCCGGTTGGTTCGGATCAGTATCTGGGTATGGATTTCGGCGGCGAGGAGCTGTTCTTCCGCGTCGGCAAGGATCTGCGCCATGCGTTCGGCGAGAGCATCACCCTCGCGGTGGACCTCAACCGCCTGCATGTTTTCGACCGCGAAACCGGTCAGTCGCTGATCTGGAACGCGGCCTGACACAATGAAACCCGCCCCTTTCACCTACCACCGGCCTGCGAGCCTTGCCGAGGCACTGGCGCTGTTGCGCACGCATGGGCCGGCGGCCAAGCCGATCGCCGGAGGGCAAAGCCTCGGGCCGATGCTGAACATGCGGCTGGCGCGCCCGGGCCATCTGATCGATCTCAACGATCTGATCGAGCTGGACCGCGTGCGGGTGAAGGAGGACATGCTGGAGATCGGCGCGCTGACGCGCCATCACCGGCTGGCCAATGCGCCGGAAGTGCAGCGGAGCCTGCCGCTTCTCGGTGCCGCTGCCGCCTCGATCGGGCATTACGCGATCCGTCAGCGTGGCACGATCGGCGGCAGCCTTGCCCATGCGGACCCCGCCGCCCAGTTGCCGCTGATCGCGGTCACGCTGGGCGCGACGCTGGTGATTTCGGGACCGGCAGGCCCGCGCGAAGTTGCCGCCGCCGATTTTCTGCAATCGATCATGACGGTCGATCTGCGCGATGGCGAACTGATCACCGCGCTGCGCTTTCCGCTCCCCGTCGGCGATCTGTGGGCCTTCGAGGCGTTCTCGCGCCGTCACGGCGATTTCGCGCTGGTCAGCGTCGCGCTCAGTTTCGCGCGCGACGCCGAGGGCAAGATCGATGCGCTGCGGCTTGGGCTCGGCGGCGTCGATACCGTCCCGCTGCGCCTGCCTGAGATCGAGGCGCGCGCGCAGGGCAGGCTGGCCGATGAGGACACCATTCGCGACCTCGCAGCCGCGACTGCCGCGGCGATCGCGCCCGAAGACAGCGAACAGGTGCCCGCGGTCTATCGCCGGGAACTTGCCGAAACGCTTGTCATTCGCGCGTTCCAGTCCGCTCTGACCCGGGAGGAGGGTGCATGACCGCTCCGACACACGACCCCCTGACGCTTTCGCTGAGCGTGAATGGCGAAACCCACGACGTTCGGGTGCCCGCGCGCAAGCTGCTCTCGGATGTGCTGCGCGACGACCTCGGCCTGACCGGTACCCATGTCGGCTGCGAACACGGCGTCTGCGGCGCCTGCACCGTGCTGATCGACGGCCGCCCCGCGCGCGCCTGCCTGACCTTCGCCGCCCAGATGGAGGGCCACGAGGTCACGACCATCGAGGCCATGGGACGGCCCGATGCACTCTCGGCGCTTCAGCAGGCGCTGCACGAGGAACATGGGCTGCAATGCGGTTTCTGCACGCCCGGCATCGTGGTGACCTTCGAGCATTACCTGCGCGAGAACCCGGACCCCACCGCAGAAGAGGTGCGCGATGTCCTGTCGGGCAATCTGTGCCGCTGCACGGGCTATCAGAATATCGTCGCCGCCGTGCTGAAAGCTGCGGCCTGGATGCGTGGAGAGGCGGCATGAGCGGCGATTTCACCGAGATCGGTCGCGCCCTGCCGCGCAAGGAAGATCGGCGCCTCGTCTCGGGTCGCGGGCGCTATCTCGACGACCTCGCCTTTCCCGGCGCTCTGCATGTGAGCTTCGTGCGTTCGGCCCACGCCCATGCGCGCATCCTCGACATCGACAGCGCCGAAGCCGCGGAAATGCCGGGGGTCGTGGGGATTTTCACCGGGCGCGATCTCGATCAGATGACGACGCGGTTGCGCCTCGCACCGCCGATCGAGGGGCTGCAGCCGACCGAGCTGACGACGCTTCCGATCGACAAGGTCCGCTTCCACGGCGATCCGGTGGTCTGCGTCGTCGCGACCGATCGCTACCTCGCCGAGGATGCCGCGGAATGTGTCAGTGTCGAATATGACCAGCTTCCGGCGGTGACCTCGATCACCGAGGCCTTCGCGCCCGATGCCGCTCTGGTCGACGACAGCCTGACCAGCAACATGGTCTCGCATCAAAGCCTGTGCGTAGGCGATCCTGCCGCGCGCCGGGCCGAGGCGCATCGCGTCGTCGAGGCCCGGTTCTCGCTCCATCGCCACACCCATGTGCCGCTGGAGACGCGCGGCTGCGTCGCCGATTGGGATGACGGGCGCGCGCATCTGAACATGCATATCGGCAATCAGGTCCCGCACCCGTTGCGCAGCCAGCTTGCTGCGCGGCTGGGCCTGTCGGAAAGCCAGGTCACGGTGATGAGTCCCGATGTGGGCGGTGCTTTTGGTCAGAAGATCGCGCTCTATCGCGAGGAACTCACGGTCGCGGCTCTGTCTCGCCACCTGCGCCGCCCGGTTCGGTGGCGCGAGGATCGGATGGAGAACCTGATGTCCGCCGCCCATGCGCGGGAATACGAGTGCCGCACCCGCGCCTCGGTCAGCGAAACCGGACGGATTCTCGGTCTCGAGCTCGAGATCGACGAGGATTTCGGCGGCTACTGCTTCTACCCGGCCAACTATATGGCCCGCGTCATCGCCCTCATCATGACCGGTCCCTACCGGATTCAGGACTACGCCTATGAGGTCCGCGTCGCGCTGACCAATAAATGCGGCGCAGGCCCGATGCGCGCGCCGATGGCGATCACGAGCTGGGTGATGGAGGGCACGATCGACGCCATCGCCCGCGACCTCGGCCTCGACCCGGTCGAGGTGCGCCGTATCAACGCGCTCGGCCCGGAGGATCTGCCCTACAAGATGCCCACGGGCGAACTTCTCGAAGATGTCAGCCCACGGGAGACGCTCGAGATCGCCGTGGACGCGATCGACGTCGCGGATTTCCGCACGCGGCAGGAAAAGGCGCGCGCCGAGGGGCGCTATCTGGGGCTCGGGCTGTGCACGGTGATCGAGAGCACGACCTATGGCTCGGAATTCTACAAATCCGCCGGTATCCCCGGATCGGGCCATGAATCGGCCTGGGTGCGGATCGAACCGAGCGGAGCGGTCAACGCCTCCGTCGGCCTGATGGGCACCGGGCAGGGCTACGAGAGCCCGCTTTCGCAGGCGGTGGCCGAAGGGCTCGGCGTGCGCTCGGAAGATGTCACGGTCCATATGGGCAACACCGATATCGCGCCCTACGGCATGGGCAGCCGTGGCGGACGCGGCGCGACCGCTGGCGGGGGGACGCTCTATCTCTGTGCGCTCAAGGCGCGCGAACGGGTGCTCGCGATTGCGGCTTCGATGCTCGATCTCAACGATGCTGGCGGGCTGCGCATGCGCGCAGGCCAGATCGAACGGATGATCGGCGACGACTGGCAGGAGACGGGCCTTGCGCTGACCGATATCGCGCGGCGCGCCTATCTCGATCCGCTGGCGCTTCCCGAAGGGATCGCGCCGGGGCTCGACTTTTCGCATAGCTACGACCCGCCCGCGATGACCTATTCCAACTCGACCCATGCCTGCGAAGTCGAGGTCGACCCGCAGACCGGCGCTATCACCATAGACCGCTATCTCGTCGCCGAGGATTCCGGCACCGTTCTCAATCCGATCGTCGTGCGCGGCCAGCAGCAGGGCGCGATCGCGATGGGGCTGAGCGGCGCGCTGCTCGAACAGGTGATCTACGACCGCACGGGGCAGAACCTCTCCGCGACGCTCGCCGATTACCTCGTGGCCTCTCCGAACGAATTGCCGGAATTCGAAATCCTGCATCACAACACGCCGAACCGCCGCACCCCCGCGGGGATCAAGGGCATGGCCGAAGGCGGCGTGATGGGCGCGATCGGCGTGCTCGCCAACGCGGTGAGCGATGCGCTCGCGCCGCGCGGCGTGACGATCGAGCGTCTTCCGCTGACCCCCCAATCCATTCGCGCGCTCCTGCGGGAGGCCGCGCCCAGCTCAACGAAAAGGACCCAGCCGTGACAGAAGAGAAACTCAGCGTCGGCTTCATCGGACTCGGAATCATGGGCCAGCACATGGCGGGGCATATCCTCGCCGCGGGGCATCCGCTCAACATCTACAACCGCACCCGCGCCAAGGGCGACGCCCTCGTCGCGAAGGGGGCGACGTGGTGTGACAGCCCCGGCGCCGTGGCCGAGGCCAGCGACATCACGATCACCATCGTGGGCTACCCAGCCGATGTCGAACAGGTCTACCTCGGTGAGGATGGGATCATCGCCAAGGCGCGCCCGGGCTCGGTGCTGATCGACATGACCACCTCGAGCCCGGCCCTGGCCGGGAAGATCGCGCAGGCGGCTCTCGCGCGCGGCCTCTCTGCGCTCGACGCACCGGTGTCCGGCGGCGATGTCGGTGCGAAGGCGGGCAAGCTCGCGATCATGCTGGGCGGCGATGCGCGGGCATTCGAGCGGGTCCTTCCGGTGCTGGAGCTGATGGGCGGGAATATCGCGCTGATGGGAAAGGCGGGCGCTGGGCAGCACACCAAGATGGCCAACCAGATCGCCATCGCCTCGACCATGCTCGCGGTCGCGGAAAGCATCAGCTACGCACGCGCCGCCGGTCTGGATCCGATGCAGGTTCTCAAAGTCATCGGAACCGGGGCCGCGTCGAGCTTCCTGCTCAACGGGCTTGGGCCGAAGATGGTGGACGAGGATTTCGCGCCCGGCTTCTTCGTCCACCACTTCGTCAAGGACATGTCCATCGCGCTGAGCGAAGCCGAAAGACTGGGCCTCGATCTGCCGGGCCTGTCGCTGGCGCGCAGCCTCTACGGCAAGCTGGTGGATGACGGCTTCGGCGAAGAGGGCACGCAGGCGCTCTACCGTGCCTATAACGCGATCCATGCGGAGGCCGGGTGATGCGGTTCGAAGGCGATCACCTGATCCCGGCCGATCCCGAGACAGTCTGGCGTGGGCTCAACGACCCCGAGGTGCTGCGCCGCGCGATCCCGGGCTGCGAAGCGATGGAGCAGACGGGTGAGGCCGAATATACCGCCACGGTCGTGGCACGGGTCGGCCCCGTCTCGGCCAGCTTTCGCGGCAAGGTGGAGCTGAGCGATCTGGTGCCGCCCGTCTCCTACCGGATCTCCGGGCGCGGGCAGGGCGGCCCTGCGGGCTTCGCCAAGGGCGGCGCGGAAATCAAGCTCGCGCCCGAGGGCGAGGGCACGCGGCTGTCCTATGTCGCCGATGTCGAGGTCGGTGGTAAACTGGCCGCAGTCGGCGGGCGATTGATTCAGGGCGTGGCGCGCAAGAATGCCGAGGATTTCTTCAACGCCTTCTCGCGGGTCGTGACCGGCGAGGCGGAGGAGACAGCCCCGTCACGCGAAGGCGCCGCCCCGACGGGCGCGGTGGCCACGGCGACGGCGGGACATATCCCGCTGATCGACCGCGTGGCGTGGCTTCTGGTCGGTCTTGGCCTCGGGCTTGGGATCTGCTGGCTCTTTGGTTGAAAGGACGCGCGATGAATATCACCCCGGCGATCAAGGCGATGGAAGACCAGTTGGTCGAATGGCGGCACGCGCTGCATCGCCGCCCCGAACTGGCCTTCGAAGAACACGAGACCGCCGCCTTCATCGCGGCTGAGTTGCGCGCGTTCGGACTTGAGGTCCACGAGGGGCTGGCCGGGACCGGGGTGATCGGCGTTCTGCGAAATGGCGAGGGGCCGACCGTCGGCCTGCGCGCCGATATCGATGCGCTGCCGATCTCCGAACTGACCGGGGCGGACTATGCCTCCGAGATCCCCGGCAAGATGCATGCCTGCGGTCATGACGGTCACACCACGATGCTGCTGGGCGCCGCGCAGGCAATGGCGGCCGATCCACCGGGGCCCGGCACGGTGGTGTTCATCTTCCAGCCCGCCGAGGAAAACGAAGGCGGCGCGCGGGTGATGATCGAGGATGGGTTGCTTGACCAGTTCCCGCTCGACAGCACCTTTGCGCTGCATAACTGGCCGGGCCTCGAGGCGGGCAAGATCGCGATGCGCGCGGGCCCCGTCATGGCCGCATTCGACACGTTCGAGCTGAAGGTGATGGGCAAGGGCTCGCACGGCGCGATGCCGCATGAGGGGATCGACCCGATCACGCTGGCGGCTCAGCTGCAGATGGCCTGGCAGACCATCGTCAGCCGCGCGGTGGATCCGACCGATGCGACGGTGATCTCGGTCACGCAGATCCATGCGGGCCACACGCTCAATGTGATCCCCGACGAAGTGACCCTGCACGGCACTGTGCGCACCCTGCGCCCCGCGACGCGCGATTTCGTTCAGGCCGAGATGACGCGCCGCGCCGAAATGATCGCCGAGGCATTTCATGCCAAGGCCGAGCTGATCTATCAGCGCCGCTACCCGGCCACGATCAACGATGCCGAGGCCGCCGAAACGGCACGCCGCGCCGCCGAGGCCATCGTGGGCCGCGACGCGGTGCAGGTCGATTACGCACCCAGCATGGCGAGCGAGGATTTCGCCTTCCTGCTGGAGAAGGTGCCCGGCGCTTACGGCTGGATCGGCAACGGATCGGCGGAGGGCGGGCGCAACCTGCACAGCCCGCATTACGATTTCAACGACTCCATCCTGCCGCTGGGCGTGCAATTCTTCGTCGAGGTCGCGCATCGCGCGCTGGCCGGGTCGAACGATTGAGGGGCCAGCCGTGACCCATCCCGCTGCGCAAGATCCGTGGTTCGAATTGGCAAGGTCCGACGTACCCGGCGCGATCGCGGTGATCTCTGCCATCGAAGGTCCGGCCTATCGCAATGTCGGCACCGCGATGGCGATCTTGCCGGATGGTCGGCGCTTCGGAGCGCTCAGCTCAGGTTGTATCGAAGAAGATGTGGTCGAACATGCGCGCGCGGCGCTGGCCGACGGGCAGGTGCGCAAGCTGCGCTATGGGGCCGGTTCGCCCTTTTTCGATCTTAAGCTGCCCTGCGGCGGCGCGCTCGAGGTTACGGTGACCCCCGCGCCGGACCGTTCCTTGCTTCGCGAGCTTGCGGCAAGGCGGGCGCGCCGCGCGGAGGCGGCCTTGGGACTGAGCGCCTCGGGTGGCTTGCGTTTGATGCAGGAAGACGAGACCCCCGACGCGCTGGGAGAACTGCGTATCGCCTTTCGCCCCGAGCCGCGCTTCGTGATCTTCGGTGCCGGCGCTGAGGCGGTGTTCTTCGCCGATCTGGTGCGGGCGACCGGCGCGCCGCATCTTTTGCTCACGCCCGAAGACGCCACTTTCGCCAATGCTGAAGCTACAGGCTGCACGGTGCGCAGGTTGGATCGAAGCGCGATCCCCTCAGACGTTGCCATCGACGCGCGCACGGCGGTGATCCTTCTGTTTCACGACCACGATTGGGAGCTGGATATTCTCGAGGCGGCGCTCGCAACCCCTGCGTTCTACATCGGGGCACAAGGCAGCGTGCGCACGCAAAGCCGGCGGCAGGAAGGTTTGCAAGCTCGCGGTATCGACGCGGCGACGCGCGCGCGGGTTCATGGGCCGATCGGGCTGATCCAATCCGCGCGCGATCCGCGGCTGCTGGCCGTGTCGGTGCTGGCCGAGGTGCTTGAAGACGTGCAGCGCGACGTTTGAAATTCGCGGGTGCTGGCCCGAACAAGCCGCCGCGAATTGCATCTACGTTAAAATGCCCCGCGCGACCAAAGCTTCGACCGAGTTCGTCCTTTCCGGCGCATGGCTTTGGCGAAAAGGCGTAGGTCCCCTTAGGCTCCAGACCCGGCGACCTGAACAGAGAGATTTTCTTTCCGCCTGTCACAAAGCGGGGGGCTGTCTCGTCTTCTGGTATATAACCCAAGGAGATGCCGATGACGCCCCGAATGAACTACTACGAAGCAGCCGCCGAGACGATGAAGGCCATGAGGGCAGCCGAGGACGCGACGAAGGAGCTTTCGATCCCGCTTATGCTGCGGGAGCTTATCAAGATGCGCGTGTCGCAAATCAACGGATGCGCTTATTGCCTCGATATGCATGCGCCTGCCGCGCGGGATGCGGGTGTGTCGCAGCAAAAGCTCGATGTGCTGGCGGCCTGGCGTGAAAGCCCTGCGTTTGACGAACGCGAATGCGCCGCACTCGATTGGGCCGAAGCCCTGACAAGGATCGAACAACAGGGCGCCTCGGAGGAAGTCTTCCAGCGTCTCAGAAATGTTTTCACGGAGCGCGAATGCGTGGACCTGACTTTCGCTGTTACGTTGATTAACTCTTGGAACCGTTTCGCGATCGGATTCCGGTCTACCCACAAGATCAGAGAGCGCGATCATGCAGCTGCCTGAGACACAGCAGGTTTTCGAAAGGGAGCGCCGCCGCTTGGCGGGGCTCGCCTATCGAATGACCGGCTCAGTCTCGGAGACGGAAGACATCCTTCAGGACGCGGCGCTCAAACTGCAAAGCGTCGGTCTCTCCGGCATCGAACGTCCGGCGCAATGGCTTTCGACCGTCGTCACGCGCCTTTGTCTCGACCATCTGCGATCGGCGCAGAAGAGGCGGGAAACCTATGTGGGGGCGTGGCTGCCCGAGCCGATTGTCACCGACCATGCGGCGGATGCCGAAAGCGATTGGATCCTGACCGAAGATGTGGGGATCGCACTCCTGCTCACGCTCGATCGACTATCGCCCGAGATGCGCGCGGCGTTCATTCTTCGCGACGGGTTCGATTACAGTTTCGACGAGATATCGGCGGTCGTCGGCCAGTCTTCCGCAAATTGTCGGCAGCTGGTCTCGCGGGCAAGACGCAAGCTTGCCGGCGCCGATCAGAGCACGCTTGAGCGAGCAGAGGAGACCCACCCGCTTGTCGCGGCATTCTGGGCCGCAAGCCGCGAGGGCGATATGGATCGGCTGCTGGAAATCTTCGCTGAAGATATCGAGGTGCATACGGATGGCGGCGGCAAAGTTCCCGCAGCAATCAACGTGCTGAGAGGGAGCTGGAACGCCGCGCGCTTCTTCGAAGGCTTGGCCCGGAAGGGTAAGCTGACGAATGGGCCTGTGCCGAGACAGCAGTTGATCAACGGAGCAACAGGATATGTGGTGCGGGAAAATGGCGTCCTGCAAACCACGGCCTTCGCGGTTCATTCCGGAAAGATCAAAGCAATATGGATTGTCCGAAACCCCGAGAAGCTGCGGCATGTTCGTCCTGCAGAGGAAGGATTTCCATCCTAAGGGTCGCGCGCTCCATGCTGTTCGGCCGATTGATGAGGACTAAGCCACATCGTGTGTTTCGTCTGGCATGACCGCGGACATCAAGAAGCCGGACGCGAGGCCCGGCTTCCTGCCTCGTGTGAACAGGCCAGATGGCCTTCGAAGACGCTCTGCAGCTTGTCGACGGGAATGATGTCCGTCTGGCCGTAGAGGTCGACGTGATCGGCGCCGTCGATGATCATCAACCCCTTCCGCCCGCCCGTCGCCGCGCCGAGGGCGTTGGCGAGTTTGAAAGCCGCCATCTTCATCGCGCCAAAGCGGTAGCGGTCCGCCGCGCGCCCGCCGATCAAAGTGCCGGCACAGATGCCGAGGCCCAACACCATCTGCGCCGGGGCGCTACTGCTGTATCGAGGCCAGATAATAGATGAGAGACAGGATGCGCCCCCGGGCCACCATGTCCGCCGTTTCTCCGCGCTCGCTGGTCGCCGAGGCCGCGTAACGGTCCCCCCAGACCGGCATCTTGCTGCCATGCGCCCGCATCTCGTTTCGCCCATCTATCATCCGAAGCGTGTAGTCGAACGGGAATTCGCCGTTGCCCTTCTTCGCCGCGAGGCTCGTGAGGTCGGGTGTCTGAATATCCAGCAACCCTGCCAGCGGGCCATTCCCCTTCGCTGACTCCCCATGACATCCAGCGCAGGCGACCATGTATTCCTCGCGACCGGCATCCTCCTGCGCCAGAGCGCTTGTTGTCAGCAGCAGGAGCGCTGCCACGCTTGAAATCACCACACCGTTCATTGCTTTCTCCTCCTCCCAGGATTTCGAACACTTCCCAGCAAAGCAGGTGGCCGAATTTGCGCACTGACCGGCGTCAATGACATGTCGCTATGCGCGCTGCCGTATCAAACGCATGGGGAGCGGATCGGAGGGGGGCAGACGACCGGAGAGGTTGCCAAGCTGGTCCCGATCCTCAAGGATCGCGCCGGAAAAGCGATGCGGTCCGAAGCGGGGCCCACGCGACAGCGAAAGAGGATGCGATGAAACTGAATGTCTATCTGGCCGGCGAAATTCACACCGATTGGCGCGAGGCTGTGAAATCGGCCTGCGAAGGGCTCGAGATCGAATGGTCCGGTCCTGTGACCGATCACGGGGCCTCGGATGATTGCGGGGTCGAGATCTTCGGCGCGGAAGAAGACAAGTTCTGGCATGACCGCAAGGGCGCGTCGCTCAACGCGATCCGTATCCGCACCGGGATTGAGCGCTGCGACGTGCTCGTCGTGTGTTTCGGCGAGAAATACAAGCAGTGGAACGCGGCCTTCGACGCGGGTTATGCGGCGGCGCTCGGCAAGCCGATCATCGTGCTTCAGCCGCCCGAGCATGACCATGCGCTCAAGGAGGTCGATGCGGCGGCCAATGCGGTCGCGCGCACGCCCGAACAGGTGGCCCGTGCGCTGCGCTACGTGACGACGGCGGCGCTGTAAGGCGGAACGGTGCCCCGCCCGGATCAGCCGCGTCAGCGGCCCGGGCAGCACGAGCGGCTTTGAAAGAAGGGCGGCGCCCGACCTCGGGCGGGCGCAGGCACGAGGTGGGTGGTCTGCGCTTAATCGGGCCACATCCGACCAACTGTTGAGCGCGCGGTGCCGCTGCAAAAGCGCCCTCCCGGGGGGAGGTCGGGCGCTGCCCGGGGCTGGTCGCCCCGGGCGTCGGTCTGAACTTGGAGTGGGCTCTCTCCTGTCCCAAACGAAAACGCCCCCCGCAGGTCATCCTGCGAGGGGCGCGGTTTTCTGTAAGACAGGTAATCAGGCCAGATCGAAGCGATCGGCGTTCATCACCTTAGTCCAGGCGGCCACGAAGTCCTCCACGAACTTCTCGCTTGCGTCGTCCTGCGCATAGATCTCGGCATAGGCGCGCAGGATCGCGTTCGACCCGAAGACCAGATCGACGCGGCTCGCGGTCCATTTCACCGCGCCGGTCTTGCGGTCACGGATCTCGTACGCGCCGTCGCCCACCGGATGCCAGCTGTAGCCCATATCAGTCAGGTTGACGAAGAAATCGGTCGTCAGCTGGCCTTCGCGGTCGGTAAAGACACCGTGCTTGGTGCCGCCGTAGTTGGTGCCGATCGCCCGCATGCCGCCGATCAGGACGGTCATTTCATGCGCGGTCAGCCCCATCAGCTGGGCGCGATCCAGAAGCATCTCCTCGGGCGAGACGATGTAGTCCTTCTTGAGCCAGTTGCGGAACCCGTCGGCGAGCGGTTCGAGCACGTCGAAGCTGTCGGCATCGGTCATCTCGTCGGTTGCGTCGCCACGACCCGGCGCGAAGGGCACCGTTGCGTCATGACCGGCGGCCTTGATCGCCTTCTCGACGCCGACATTGCCCGCCAGCACGATCACATCGGCCACCGAGGCACCGGCTTCCGCCGCGATCGGCTCGAGCACCGAGAGCACCTGCTGCAGACGGGTGGGCTCGTTGCCCTCCCAGTCCTTCTGCGGGGCGAGACGGATGCGCGCGCCATTGGCGCCGCCGCGCATGTCCGAGCCGCGATAGGTGCGCGCGCTGTCCCAAGCGGTCGAGACCAGCTCGGCCACCGACAGGTCCGAGGCGGCGATCTTCGCCTTCACCGACTCCACGTCCCAAGCGGTCGACCCAGCGGGGACCGGGTCTTGCCAGACCAGATCTTCCGAGGGCACCCACGGGCCCTTGTAGCGGACCTTCGGACCCATGTCGCGGTGGGTCAGCTTGAACCAGGCGCGGGCGAAGGTCTCCTTGAAATACTCCGGATCGGCCATGAATTTCTGGCAGATCTCGTTGTAGATCGGGTCGACCTTCATCGCCATGTCGGCATCGGTCATCATCGGCATCCGGCGCTGGCTCGGATCCGAAGTGTCGAGCGGCATGTCCTCTTCGGCGATGTCCACCGGCTTCCACTGTTTCGCGCCAGCGGGGCTCTGGGTGACTTCCCATTCATGGCCGAAGAGCATCTCGAAATAGCCCATGTCGAATTCGAGCGGGTTCGTCGTCCAGGCACCTTCCGGCCCGCCGGTGATCGAGTTGCTCGCTTGCCCCTTCAGGTTCGGGTTGAACCAGCCGAGACCCTGCTGCTCGACATCGGCGGCTTCAGGCTCCGCGCCGAGCGCCGACGCGTCGCCATTGCCGTGGCATTTGCCGACGGTGTGGCCGCCTGCGGTCAGCGCGGCGGTTTCCTCGTCATTCATCGCCATACGCGCGAAGGTCTCGCGGACTTGTGCCGCGGTCTTCATCGGGTCGGGCTGGCCGTTGACGCCTTCGGGGTTCACGTAGATCAGGCCCATCTGCACCGCGGCGAGCGGGTTTTCCATCGTGTCGGGCTTGTCGACATTGGCGTAACGCTCGTCCGACGGCGCGAGCCATTCCTTCTCGGCGCCCCAGTAAGTGTCCTTCTCGGGATGCCAGATGTCCTCGCGGCCAAAGGCGAAGCCGAAGGTCTTCAGCCCCATGCTTTCATAGGCGACGGTGCCGGCGAGGATGATCAGGTCCGCCCAGCTGAGCCGGTTGCCGTATTTCTTCTTGAGCGGCCAGAGCAGGCGACGGGCCTTGTCGAGGCTCGCATTGTCGGGCCACGAGTTGAGCGGGGCGAAGCGGATATTGCCGGTGCCCGCGCCGCCGCGCCCATCCGCGAGACGGTAGGAGCCCGCCGAGTGCCAAGCGAGACGGATCATCAGACCGCCATAATGGCCCCAGTCAGCCGGCCACCACTCCTGACTTTCGGTCAGCAGCGCATGCAGATCGGCTTTCAGCGCATCGTAGTCGAGCTTCTCGACCTCTTCGGCATAGTCGAAGCTGCGCCCCAGCGGGTCCGTCTTGGTGTCATGCTGGTGCAGGATGTCGAGATTGAGCGCCTGCGGCCACCAGTTCATCACGTTCGAGCCAAGCTCGGTATTGCCGCCATGCATCACCGGGCACTTGCCGCCCGTGTTCACGTCATTTCCGTCCATCTGTGCTTCCTCCTGCTGAGCACGGGGTTGATCGGGGAGACCGGTTAAAGTCTGACATGCCGCAGCTTGTCCGAATAGGGGCTACGGCACGTGGGTCCCTACCTTGCCCGATGCTCATAGCAGGCAGTGTGATAAATAAAAATTTGGAAATTGTAATAAGACATATAATGTAAAATTATGCATTGGCATTTTGTCAGCGGAATCCAAGTGCTGGCGTCATGCGCCTCCGACGGGTTCGAACCGGCCAAAGCGGGCGCCCGTTCAACGACATGTCATGTCGCGAACGGTTTGCCCCATGACCTTGATCGAGCGTCGCCGTCCTTGCCGCTTACTCCACCGCGATCTCGATTGTCTCGAGCGTCTCACGAAGCCGGGCGGTCACCTTGATCGTGCCGCGCGTCCCGGTCAGGCGGATCCAGCAGCCGGTCGCGCCGTCAGCGAGCACCGGACAGTCGGAGCCGATCAGCTTAGCCGGGCCTTCAACGGTGAGGTGAACGGGCTCGTTGAGGAAATGCAGCTTGTTGCCCGCCTGATCGCGCGCGCGGATCATCACGCGGATTTCCTCGCTCGGATCGGCCTCGGCCTTCGTGACATCGGGCGCCACTTCGAGCCGGTCGAACATCGCATCGGCGGGGAAGTCGCGCTCGATCACCAACTCGCCGTTGCGATAGCCGCGCAGGCGGCCCGCATGCCAGCTCTCTCCCCAAGCGGTCACCTCGTCGGGGGTGAAATGGTCGTAATCGATGATAACTGGCGCGTGCGGCAGATGCGGGAAGCGGGTGCGATCAGGCCCGACGCGTTTGACCACATCGGCGTAGGACAGCTCCACCTCGTCGCAGTTCGTCAGCACGATCAACGGGATCACCCCGCCGATATTGCGCTCGCCGCGCGACCAGACGGTGACCGGCTCCATCACGATCGCCTCGTCGGGATCGCGCTGGCTGGCATAGGCGTAGGCTGCGAATTTCGGCTCGCGGAAGATCGACATCACGCCGTGATGGCAGATTCGGTCGCCCGCGCCGAAATCCTTGTGCGTGTTGTAGTCGAACATGCACCAGCCGATGCAGCCCGCGAGCCCGGCATCGGGGTCGTGGGCGGCGTTGAGCACGTCGAGATGGCGCAGCACATGCTCGTGCTGGCGATGCTCGGGGTCGCCCGCCTTGGTCGGATACATGTGCCCGTTATATTCGGTCACCAGATAGGGCACGCGCTTGGGCAGCCCCGTCACCTCCTGCTGGTCACGCAAACTCGTGCGCGGGCGGTTCGAGAAGGGCAGTTCGAAGTCGCCGAGGATGAAATCGTTCATCGTGTAGACGTCTTCGAGCAGTTGGCTGTCGGTGATGCAGCGCACGCCGCCGGTGGGGCGCGTCGCATCCAGCTCATGCGCGAGGGCATTGGTGCGTTTGTAGAACGCTTCCGCATCGGGGCTCTCGTTGATCCGCACGCCCCAGATGATGATCGAGGGGTGGTTCCAGTCGCGCCGGATCATCCGCTCGACATTGCGCACCGATTCATCCTGCCAGACATCGCCGCCGATATGCTGCCAACCGGGAATTTCCTCGAAGACCATCAGGCCGATCTCGTCGCAGCGGTCGAGGAAATAGGGGCTTTGCGGGTAATGCGAGGTGCGCGCGATGTTGCAGCCCAGATCGTAGCGCAGGATTTCCGCGTCGCGCTCCTGACTGCGCTTGCCCTGAGCGTAACCCGAATAGGGGAAGCTCTGGTGCCGGTTGAGGCCGCGCAGGACCACGCGTTTGCCGTTGAGGAAGAACCCCTCGGGCGTGAACTCCGCATGACGGAAGCCGAACCGCTGGGTGAGGCGGTCGCCGCTTTGTCTCAGGGTCAGCGTCAGCGTGTAGAGCGCGGGCGTCTCGGGGGACCAGAGAGTGATGCCGCTCAGGCCCTCCAAGGTGATCTCGCCGGTGCCCTCGCCGCGCGCGATCTCGTGGCCGTCGGCGTCCGACAGAACCGCCTCCACCGTGCCCGGCGCGTCGAGCTTGACCAGAACGCGCTTGGTCTCGGCCAGCGCGTCGGGCGTCTCGATCTTCACGCTTGCGATATGGGCTTCGGGCAGCACCTCGAGCCATGCGTCGCGATAGATCCCGGCATAGGTGAGATAGTCGATCCGGCCACCGAAGGGCGGAATCTCGGGGTTTTCCGAGCCGTCGATATGCACCGTCACCAGCGCCTTGCCGCCCTCGAACCGGTCCGTCAGATCGACGGTGAAGGGCGTGTAGCCATCGCGGTGGCGCAGCACTTCCGGGCCGTTCACATAGACCACGGCATCGGCCATCGCCCCATCGAACCGCAGCCGGACAAGCTTGCCCGCCCACGCATCGTCCCAAGCGATCTCGCGTTGATAAGTGAAGGGGCGCTGGAACGCGGCTTCGTCGAAATAGCTCATCGGCAGGTCGGCGGCGTTATGAGGCAGGGTGACCGTCTCGCCCTGCAGCGGCTCCGCGACGTTCGCCGCGTCGAAGCCTTCCGCGAAACTCCAACCTTCGTTCAGTTTGCTGATCTCTCTCATGCTTACCACTCCGCGAAGCTGCCATCGGCATGGCGCCAGATCGGGTTGCGCCAGCGGTGACCTTCAGAGGCCGCCTGACGGACTTTCTCCTCGTTGACCTCGACGCCGAGGCCGGGGCCCTGCGGGATCGCGACGAAGCCGTCGTCATATTCGAAGACCGACGGGTTGCTCAGATAGTCGAGCAGATCCGAGCCCTTGTTGTAATGGATGCCCAGCGACTGTTCCTGAATGAAGGCGTTGTAGCAGACCGCGTCGAGCTGCAGGTTCGCCGCCAGCGCGATCGGCCCCAGCGGGCAATGCAGCGCCAGCGCCACGTCATGCGCTTCGGCCATCGCCGCGATCCGGTAGGTCTCGGTGATGCCGCCGGAATGCGAGGGGTCGGGCTGGACGATATCGACATAGCCGCCCTGCAGGATCGATTTGAAATCCCAGCGGGTATAGAGCCGCTCACCCAAAGCGATCGGGGTGGAGCAATGGTTCGCGATCTCGCGCAGCGCCTCGGCGTTTTCGCTCAGCACCGGCTCTTCGATGAACATCAGGTTGAAGGGCTCGAGTTCCTTCGCGAGCTGCTTGGCCATCGGGCGATGGACGCGACCGTGGAAATCGACGCCGATGCCGAAATCGGGGCCCATTTCCTCGCGGATCGCCTGCACGCGCGCCAGAACGGCGTCTATCTTGTCGTGGGAGTCGATGAATTGCAGCTCCTCGGTGCCGTTCATCTTCACCGCAGTGAAGCCCCGGTCGCCGCACTCGCGCGCCATCTGCGCCGTGTCGCCGGGCCGGTCGCCGCCGATCCAGCTATAGACCCGGATGCGGTCGCGTTGCTGGCCGCCCAGAAGCGCATGGACAGGCACGCCAAGCGCC
This sequence comes from Thioclava sp. DLFJ4-1, assembly GCF_002020145.1. Lineage (NCBI taxonomy): Bacteria > Pseudomonadati > Pseudomonadota > Alphaproteobacteria > Rhodobacterales > Paracoccaceae > Thioclava > Thioclava sp. DLFJ4-1. Next base: position 981,211 of record NZ_MPZT01000001.1, on the reverse strand, counting down.
TTGCCCTTGATGTCCCACAGCGCCTGATCGAGCCCGGCGATCGCCGACATGTGGATGCCGCCGCCGCGATAGAACCCGCCGCGATACATCACCGTCCAGTGGTCCTGAATATGGCCGGGGTCCTTGCCGATCAGGTAGTCCGACAGTTCCTCGACGCAGGCGGCGACAGAGGCCGCACGGCCCTCCAGCACCGGTTCGCCCCAGCCGGAGATGCCCTCGTCGGTGGAGATTTTCACGAAACACCAGCGCGGCGGCACGATGAAGGTTTCGATGGCGGTAATTTTCATGACGGTCCTCAGGGTTAGTGGGCGCGATCAGGCGTCGAAAGGATCGGTGATCGCGAAACGTGCGTTGATGAAGGCGTCTGCGACGAGGCGCATCGGCGCGAGGTCGAGATCGCTTTGGCCGGCGCGCACCAGATCGCGCATCCGGGCGTAGAGATTGGCGTATTCGCGGTTCTCGCCCGTGGCGATCACCTCGCCATCGACGCTGAACTCCGCGCCGCCCTTGTCGAGCATGGCCGTGCCGCGTTCGGTCTGAAGGGTGATGCGCCACAGCTCGTCACCCGTTTCCCGCCAGTCGAACGCGGCAGTGATCGGGGTCGCGCCCGCGCACATCTCCAGATCAGCGGCGATCGGGGTCTGGCGGCCCTGCGGGATGCTAAGCGCGGCTGCTGTTAGCCGCACCGGCTGGCGCAGGATGCGGGTCAGGATCGAGAGCGCGTTGATGCCGGGATCGAAGACCCCGAGCCCGCCCGGCTGCCAGATCCACTCCTGCCCGGGATGCCATTTGCGCACATCCTCGCGCCAGTCGATCCGGATTTCGGAAATCTCGCGCCCGGCGAGCCATTGGCGCGCCGCGTCCACGGCTGCCGCCTCGCGCGAATGCCAGGTCGCGAAGATCGTCAGCCCCGCCTTGGCTGCGGTCTCGCGCAGCGCCTCGACCTCGCTCAGCGTCATGCCGGGCGGCTTTTCGAGCATCAGGTGACGGCCCGCGCGCAGCACCGCCATCGCCAGATCGAACCGTCCCTGCGGGGGCGTGCAGAGCGAGACGGCGCCGATCTCGGGCTCGGCGTCCAGCATCGCGCGGAGGTCGGGATAGCTCGGCAGGTCGGGCAGGGTGGCATTGCGGCTCGCGATGGCGGCGAGATGCACGCCGCCCGTCTCCGCAATCGCGGGAAGGTGCTGGGCGCGCGCAATCGCTCCCAGCCCCACGAGGCCGATGGCAAGGCTCATCCGCGCACCCGTGCGCCCGTGCTGGTGTCGAACACATAGACCGAAGCCGGATCGAAGCTGAGCCCCGTCTTGCCGCCGACCGCGCCGTGGAGGCGTTGATCGGTCTCCACGACCACCCGCTCGCCAGTGGTCGCGTCGAGATGCGCATAGCTGACGCCGCCAAGGTTCTCGGCCATCTCGATGGTGAAATTGTCGCCCGTATCGCCCAAGCGCAGCGCGTTGGGGCGGATGCCGATTTCCAGCTTCGTGCCGTTCGCGGGCAAGGCAACGGGGCTGTCGACGCGTTGCCCCAAGGCGGGCACGTCAAGCTGACCCTCCACCACGGTCGCGGCGAGAAAGTTCATTGAAGGCGAGCCCATGAAGCCCGCGACGAAGCGATTGTCGGGGTCGTCGTAAAGCTCCATCGGGCTTCCGACCTGTTCGATATTGCCCGCCCGCAGCACGACGATCTTGTCGGCCATGGTCATCGCCTCGACCTGATCGTGGGTAACGTAGATCATCGTCGCCCCGATCTCGCGGTGCAGACGCGCGATCTCGGCGCGCATCTCGACGCGCAATTCGGCATCGAGGTTCGAGAGCGGTTCGTCGAAGAGGAACACCTCCGGGCCACGGGTGATCGCGCGGCCGATGGCCACACGCTGGCGCTGACCGCCAGACAGTGCGGCAGGCTTACGGTCCAGAAGCGGCTCGAGCTTCAGGATCCGCGCGGCTTCCTGCACCTTGTCGCTAATCTGGGCCTTCGGATGGCCGTTCATCTTCAGCCCGAAGCCCATATTCTCGCCCACCGTCATATGCGGGTAGAGCGCGTAGGTCTGAAACACCATCGCGATGCCGCGCTCGGCGGGTTCGGCCTTCGTGACTTCGCGGCCACCGATGCGGATTGCGCCGTCCGAGGTCTCCTCCAACCCCGCGATCATCCGCAAAAGCGTCGACTTGCCACAGCCGGACGGCCCGACGAAGACACAGAATTCCCCCGGGTCGACCGTCAGATCGACGCCGTGGATCACCTCCGCATCGCCAAACCGTTTGACGATCTTCTCCAATGCGACTCCGCTCACGGGGTCTCCTCCCTGTTTTTACGCGCCGGGGTTCAGTCGGCGCGTTTCTGTTCCGGAAAGCGCCAGTCACTGGCCGCTTTCGCGATCTTCTCCGCCGTCTCGAGGATCAGCGGGGCATAGGTTTCGAGTTGTTTTTTACCGTCGGGCTGGCCCGAGGTGATCGAGAGCGCGCCCAGAACGCGGCCCTGCGGCGACAGGATCGGGGCGGCGATGCAGCGGATGCCGGGCTCGTGCTCCTCGTCGTCCCAGGCAAAACCGCGCTTGCGGATGTTGTCCAGCTCGGCGCGCAGGCTCGTCGCGTCGGTCAGGGTGTGTTCCGTGAAACGATGAAAGCTCTGCCGCGTCAGCGCATTCTGCAGCGCGTCCTCCGGCAGATAGGCGAGCATCGCCTTGCCCACGCCCGTGCAATAGGCCGGACCGACCTTGCCCGATTGCGAGAACATCTCGACCGGGCGCGAGGCGTTGCGCTTGTCGACATAGAGCACCATGCCCTGATCGAGCTGCGCGAGGTGTAGCGTCTGACCGGTCTCCTTCGACAGCTGGTCGAGGTAGGGCGCTGCGATCGGCGCAAGCGAACTTTGCGCCCAGGCGGCATGAGCAAGGCGCACGAGGCGCAGGCCCGGCCTATAGGTCTGACGATCCTCGTCGAAGGCGAGCATGCCCTGGTTCGTCAGGGTTTGCAGGAAACGATACAGGGTCGCCTTGGGCAGATCGCTGACCGGCAGCAACTCGGCGAAACGCACGGGGCGGCCGAATTCGGCAACGCGGTCGAGCACGGCCAGCGTGCGTCCAACCGTGCCGTCCGATTTCTCCGGCTTGGGCGTGGCGTCGTTCATGGGCTCCTCCTCAGGGCTGTTGACAGGATGAAAGATTCGCGGCAGCATTTCAATATGTAAAACACGGTTTCAATATTTGGAACTAAAATCATTGATCCGTGGGCTACTGAAACGGGAGGAGAACCGAATGAATATTCTGAAAACCACCGCGCTTGTGGCGCTGATGGGCTCGATCGCCATTCCGGCGATGGCCGAGCAGCGCGTGCTCAAGCTGTTCACGGATGCGTCCGATCCGGCCCCGAAAGCCGCGTTCGAACAGCTCGTGAAAGGCTTCGAGGCCGAAAATCCGGATGTGAAGGTCGAGGTGAACACCTTCGATCACGAGGGCTACAAGACCGCGATCCGCAACTTCCTGACCGCCGACAGCCCCGATCTGGCGAACTGGTATGCGGGCAACCGCATGGCGCCCTTCGTCAATGCCGGGCAGTTCACCGATGTGTCCGATGTCTGGGAGGAGAACGGGCTCAAGGACAGCCTCGGCTCCGCGCTCAAGTCGATGACCATCGACGGCAAGCAATGGGGCGTGCCCTATACCTACTACCAGTGGGGCATCTACTATAACAAAGACGTCTACAAGAAGGCCGGGGTGGAGGTGCCCAAGACCTGGGACGAGTTCATCTCGAACTGCAAGAAGTTCAAGGAGATGGGCGTCGACTGTCTGACCACGGGCACCAAGGCGCTGTGGCCGGCGGCAGGGATCTTTGACTATCTCGATCTGCGCACCAACGGCTACGATTTCCACATGAAGCTCACCAGCGGCGAGATCCCGTGGACCGATGACCGGGTGAAGGCCGTCTTCGCGGAGTGGAAGAAAGTTCTGCCCTACACCACGAAGAACGTCGCCGCGATCGACTGGCAGGATGCGGTGTCGAATATCGTGCAGGGCAAGGCCGCGAACTACGTCATGGGCAACTTCGCCGTCGCCACCTTCAAGGATGGCGGGATGACCAATGACACGCTGGGCTTCATGGACTTCCCGACGATCAACCCGGATATCCCGCGCGCCGAAGAAGCGCCGACCGATACGATCCACATCCCGGCAGGCGCGAAGAACAAGGCGGACGCCAAGAAGTTCCTCGCCTATGTCGCGAAGGCCGATGTGCAGACCAAGATGAACGAAGAACTCGGTCAGCTGCCGATCAACAAGAACTCTTCGGTGGGCGACGATCCCTATCTGCAGGCGGGCTTCAAGATCCTGTCCACGGCCGATGGCGGCATCGCGCAGTTCTTCGATCGTGACGCGCCAGCTCAGATGGCGAAGGCGGGCATGGAAGGCTTCCAGGAATTCATGGCCTATCCTGACCATCTCGACGCGATCCTCGAGCGCCTCGAGAAGGTGCGTCAGCGCGTCTACAAGAACTGATCCTCCCCGAGGGGCGGTGCCTGTTGCAGGGTGCCGCCCCTTCCTGTTTTTCCAGATCCGAGGAGTGCGACGATGACCGTCTCACCCGCTATGTCCGAGCCGCGCGCGGAGACCGGCATGCCCGCACCGCGCCGCCGCCGGTTGAACCGCAAACTTGCGCCCTGGCTGTTTCTCGCCCCCGGCGCGCTGATGTTCCTGATCTACGTGCTGATCCCGATCGGCGAGTCGATGTGGATCTCGTTCTTCCAATGGGACGGGCTGAGCGCGAAGACGTGGGTCGGGCTGTCGAATTATCTCGAGCTGCTCGATGACGACGCTTTCTACACCAGCCTCAAGAACAACCTGATCTGGCTGGTGCTCTATATGCTGGCGATCCCGTTCGGGCTGTTCATCGCGCTTTTCCTGAACCAGACCGTGCGCGGCATCCGGATCTACAAATCGCTGTTCTTCTTCCCCTTCGTGATCTCTCAGGTCGTGGTCGGCCTGATCTTCTCGTGGTTCTACGCGCCGGGCTTCGGGCTGTTCTTCGAGCTGACGAAATGGCTCGACGGGACCGGGATCGCGATCCTCGCGAACCCCAATACCGTGACCTACGGGATCATCGCCGCCGGTCTCTGGCCGCAGATCGCCTATTGCATGATCCTCTACCTGACCGGTCTGAACGCGGTCGCGCCCGACCAGATCGAGGCGGCGCGTCTCGACGGGGCGAAGGGCATCAAGATGCTTTGGTATGTCGTGCTGCCGCAGTTGCGCCCGGCTACCTTCATCGCGGTCGTCGTCACCGTGATCGGGGCGCTGCGCAGCTTCGATCTCGTCTCGATCATGACCGATGGCGGGCCCTTCGGCTCCTCGCGGGTGCTGTCCTACTACATGTATGAGCAGGCGCTGTCGGAATACGGCTATCGCATGGGCTATGGCGCGGCGATCGCGGTGGTGCTGTTCGCGATCATGATGATCTTCATTTCGGGCTTCATCTGGAAGATGTGGCGCGACGAAAGGGGCCTGTGAGATGTTTCCCAAACCCATTCAATCCATGAGCCCCGCCGCCCGGCTGACCTATCAGATAGCCCTTCCGGTGATGCTGGTGGTCTGGCTGCTGCCGCTTCTGGGCGTCGCCGTCACTTCGATCCGCCCGTCGAGCGATCTCGCACAGGGCAATTATTTCGGCATACCGTCCTATCTGGCGTTTTCGAACTATCTCGACGTGTTCAAGAACTCGCCCTTCGCGAGCTACATGCTGAACTCGTTCAAGGTGACGATCCCGACGGTGATCGGGGCGGTGGCGCTGTCGTGCCTGACGGGCTTTGCGCTCGCCGTCTACAAGTTCAAGGGCAACCTGCTGATCTTCTTCATCTTCGTGGCGGGGAACTTCGTGCCCTTCCAGATCCTGATGGTGCCGGTGCGCGACCTGACGGTGAAGATGGGGCTTTACGACACGATCACCGGGCTCGCACTGTTCCATGTCGCCTTCCAGACCGGGTTCTGCACGCTCTTCATGCGCAACTTCATCAAGGCGCTCCCGAAAGAGCTGATCGAGGCCGCCCGGGTCGAGGGTGTGGGCGAATGGCAAATCTTCTGGCATATCGTGCTGCCTCTGGTGCGGCCCGCGATCGCGGCGCTGTCGGTGCTGATCTTCACCTTCATCTGGAACGACTATTTCTGGGCGACGGTTCTGACCACGGGGGCCGATACCCAGCCGATCACCGCCGGGTTGCAATCGCTCAACGGCCAATGGGTCGCGGCGTGGCAACTGGTGTCGGCAGGCTCGATCCTCGCGGCCCTGCCGCCGGTCGCGATGTTCTTCCTGATGCAGAAACACTTCATCGCAGGGCTGACGCTCGGGGCGGTGAAATGATCCGCACATGGCATTTGCAAGACGCCCGCCAGAGCCTCGTTCTGGCGGGTCACGACGACCGGCTTCCCGAGATCGTCTATTGGGGCGCGGCGCTGCCCGAGGGGGAAGACCTCGCGGGCTTGGCCACGGCGAGCGTGCCGGATGTCACCGGCGGGATGCTCGATCGCGCGCCGGAGGTTTCGATCTGCCCCGAGGCCAGCCAGAGCTTCCCGGGCGAGCCGGGTCTGATCGCGCGCGACGGGGCAGGGCGGCCGCTGCGGCCCGCCTTCCGCTTCGCGTCGGAAGAGCTTCGCGAGGATCGGCTCACGCTGGTCTATCGCGATGCGGCGTCGGGTGTGAGCTACAGGGCCAGCTTCGCGCTCGACGCCGACACCAGTCTGATCGCGGCGCGCGCTGAGCTGGAGAGCGATGCGCCGATCACGCTTCATTGGCTCGCCGCCCCGGTTTTCCCCGGCCCGCAACTGGCCGACGAGATGCATGAGTTTTCCGGTCGCTGGATCGGTGAATTCCAGATCGAGCCGACGCCGTGGCGTCCCGGCCAGCGCGTGCGCGACAACCATACAGGCCGCACCGGGCACGAACATTTCCCCGGCCTGATCCTGCCCGCGCGCGGTGCCACCAAGACCCAGGGCGAGACCCGCGCCTTCCACTACGGCTGGTCCGGCGGGCATCGGATGGTCGCCGAAGAACTGCCCGACGGACGCAGGCAAATCCAGTTCGGCAACGCCAGCGGCTCCGAGCCGGAACCGGCGACGCGGTTTGAGACCGCGACGCTCTATGCCGCTTTCTCGGAGGCGGGCTCCAATGGCTGCGCGGTGGCCTTCCAACGCCATCTGCGCAAACGCGCCCCTTGGGCCAAATCGCGCCCGGTGCATTACAACTGCTGGGAAGCGGTCTATTTCAAACATGATCTGGCCGAGCTGAAAGCCATCGCAGAGCGCGCCGCAGCACTTGGCGCGGAGCGTTTCGTGCTCGACGATGGCTGGTTCGGCAAGCGCGACGACGACACCACGTCGCTGGGCGACTGGACGGTCGATCCGCGCAAATATCCCGGCGGGCTGACGCCGCTGGTCGATCATGTCCAAAGCCTCGGGATGGAATTCGGCCTCTGGTTCGAGCCCGAGATGGTCAATCGCGACAGCGATCTGGCGCGCGCCCATCCCGACTGGCTGCTGGGGCCGGAGGATCAGATCGAAGGCCGCCAGCAGCGCGTGCTCGACATGGCGAACCCGGCGGTGCGCGATCATCTTTTCACGGCGATCGACGCGGTGCTCTCGGCCTACGCGATCTCTTACGTCAAATGGGACCATAACCGGGTGCTGCCGCATCCCGACGCTGCGCAGGCGCGGGGCCTTTACGATCTGCTCGACCGGCTCCGCGCGGCCCATCCGCAGGTGGAATTTGAAAGCTGCGCCTCGGGCGGTGGCCGGATCGATTTCGGGATTCTCGAGCGCACGGGCCGGGTCTGGCTCTCGGACAGCAACGACGCGCTCGAACGCCTGCGCATCCAGCACGACGCGGCGCTGTTCCTGCCGAGCTGCGTCACCGGCTCTCATGTCGGCCCGCGCCATTGCCACACCTCGGGCCGGGTGATCGATATTCGCACCCGGGCATGGGTCGCGGCGCAACGACACATGGGCTTCGAGATGGACCCGCGCGAGTTGACCGCGGAGGAAACCGAGGTTCTGACCTCCGTCACCCGCTGGTGGAAGGACAATCGCGACTGGCGGATGCGCGCGGATATCCTGCGGCTCGACAGCGCCGACCCCGCCGTGATCGCCGAGTTGCAGCTGGCCGAGGATGGCAGCCGTTTCGTGGCCTTCGCTGGTCAGGCGGCAACCTCTGCGCAGATCCTGCCGCGCCCGCTGCGGCTGACCGGGTTGGACCCGGCAGCGCGCTACCGGTTGCGGCTGATCACCGCGGAAGATCTGCCCCGGTTGTCGCGTGGGACGCCTGCGCTCAAGACCGGACCGATTACGCTCAGCGGGCAAGCGCTGATGGGGCAGGGGCTCACCCTGCCCTGGACCTTCCCCGAGCGCATTCATGTGATTGAAGGAGAAAGACTATGAGTGACGCGGCTCCCGACTGGATCGCCGCCGATTGGGGCACGACGCATCTGCGCGTCTGGGCGATGCGCGGGCGCGAGGTGCTCGACCGACGGAGCTCGGAGCAGGGGATGGGCAAGCTCTCCCCCGCCGCGTTCGGCCCGGTGCTGGAAGACGCCGTCGCGGGCTGGGGCGCGGCCCCGGTCGTGACCTGCGGCATGGTCGGCTCGCGTCAGGGCTGGGCCGAGGCGCCTTACGCGCCGGTGCCCTGCGCTGCCCAGCCGCGCCTCGTGCGGGTGCCCGATCACGCGGCGCGCCCGGTCTATATCGCTTGCGGCCTGCGTCAGGACAGCCCGCCCGACGTGATGCGCGGCGAGGAGACCCAGATTGCGGGCTTTCTGCTGCGCACGCCCGATTTCGAGGGCACGATCTGTCTGCCGGGCACTCATACGAAATGGGTGGCCCTGCGCGCGGGCCGGATCGAGCGGTTCCGCAGTTGCATGACCGGCGAGATCTACGACCTGCTCGCGCATCGCTCGGTGCTGCGCCACACGATCGGGGAAGGCTGTCAGGACATGGCAGCTTTCGACGCAGCGGTGGCGGAGGTGCAGGCCGATCCGGCGGCAGCCTATGGCGCGCTGTTCGCGCTGCGCGCCGGGGCGCTTCTGGGCGCGCAATCGCCCGAGAGCGCCGCCGCGCGCCTGTCGGGGCTGCTGATCGGCTGGGAGCTGTCCGCCACGCGCGATCTCTGGCAGGGCCAGCCCGTCGCGCTGATCGGAAGCCCGGTTCTCAGCCCGCTTTATACCCGGGCGCTGGCCGGCTGCGGCATCCAAGCAGCCAGCCATGACGCCGAAGACGTGACCCTTGCGGGGCTCTATGCCGCGCGCCAGACCATCGGAGCTGACACATGAGCCGACCCATCATCGCCATCCTGCGCGGGATCACCCCCGCTGAAGGCCTTCCCGTCTGCGCGGCGCTGATCGCCGAGGGCGTGACCCGGATCGAGGTGCCGCTGAACTCGCCCGATCCGCTCGACAGTATCGCCGCGATGGTGGAGCGCTTCGGCTCGGACGCGCTGATCGGGGCGGGGACGGTCCTGACGACCGATCAGGTCGCCGCCGTCGCCGCGACCGGCGCGAAGCTGATCGTCTCGCCCAATTGCAACACCGAGGTGATCGCCGCCTCGAAAGCCGCCGGGCTGCAGAGCTTTCCTGGCGTGATGACCCCGACAGAGGCCTTCGCGGCGCTTGCCGCTGGGGCGGATGGGCTCAAGCTGTTTCCGGGCGAGCTGATCGGGCCGATTGGTCTCAAGGCGATGCGCGCCGTGCTGCCGCCCGAGGTGCCGCTTTATGCGGTGGGCGGTGTCTCGGCCGAGAACATGCGCGAGTGGCACAAGGCGGGCGCGGCAGGCTACGGCATCGGCTCGTCGATCTACAAACCCGGCGACAGCGTGGAGACCGTTTCCGAGAAGGCCCGCGCGCTGGTCGCCAGCTATGACGAGGCCTGCACGGCATGAGCTTCGAGATTTACGACGACCGCGCCTGTTTCCTTGGCGAGGGGCCGTTCTGGCATCCCGAACGTAGCCAGTTGTTCTGGTTCGATATCCTCGCGGGCCGGATTCTCAGTCGCGACGCGACCGGGCCGCGCGAATGGGCGCTCGGTCAGATGGCGTCCGCCGCGGGCTGGGTCGATGCCGAGACGCTGGTGATCTCGACCGAGACCGGACTGCGCCGTTTCGACATTGCCTCGGGTGCGCATGAGCCGCTCGCCGCGATCGAGGCCGACCGCACCGACACCCGTTGCAACGATGGCCGGGCCGATCCGATGGGGGGCTTCTGGGCGTCGACCATGGGCAAGAACGCGGAGACGGGCGCGGGGGCGATCTACCGCTATTTCGAGGGCACGGTGGAGCGGCTCTTTCCCGAGATCACCATCCCCAATTCGATCTGTTTCGCGCCGGACGGCCGGCGCGCCTATTTCGCCGACACCCCGACCGGAAAGATCATGACCATCGCGCTCGATGGGCAGGGCTGGCCTGAGGGCGCGCCGGAGATATTCGTCGATCTGAGTGCGGAGGGTCTGAACCCCGACGGTGCGCAGACCGATGCCGAGGGCGCACTCTGGAGCGCGCAATGGGGGGCAGGGCGCGTGGCACGCTACCGGCCCGACGGGCGCTTCGACCGGGCGATCGCAGTCGGCGGGCGGCACAGTTCCTGTCCCGCTTTCGGCGGGCCGGACTTCAAGACTCTCTTCGTGACCACTGCGCAGGAGGGGATCGAGACACCGGATGCCGCGCAGGGCCGGGTCTATTGCGCCCCCTCCGGGATTGCAGGGCGACCCGAGCCCGCGGTGCGACTGGACGGGTGATCGCAACGCGTGCAGCGAAGCTCGGGCGAACACAGCACGGGCTTGCTGCGCTTTCTCGGGGACGATCCGGCTTTCCGGATCGTCTCAGAAACGGAGTTCAGACCGGAGCCGCTCCAACTCGCCCTCGGGCAACAACTCGACACCCTTCGTCATCTCGTGAAGCTCTTCCAGGAGCGCTCGGGCTTGCTCGGCCTCAGCGTCTTCGATCTTCCGCGAAGGGTGTGTGAAAAATCCAGCGGACCGGGAGGTCTCCCCGATCGCGATGGCCTTCCCGAAGCGCAGTCCGAATTCGGCGGCCTGACCGAACACATTGCTCTCGTCTTGATCCGCGAGCTCGGACCAATCACAAATCCCTGTATGGGTCATCGCCCACTTGACCGTCGGATCGACGAATACGAGGCCGTTTGCGGTGTAGAAATTCATCCATTCTTGTGGATATGTCTGGTAGAGCAGCGTAGGATTGGCGAAGCGAATGTGCAGCCCCAGGGCGAATTTCCAATCAGATACTTCACCCAGACGTTGCAAGCTCTGGCGCATTTCATGCACGTCGATCATGCAGCTATCCTTGTATAAACTTGACAGAAATTCTTGACCAAAACGCCGCGGCACTAGCTTGGCCTAATTGAGCTCTCCTCTTTGGTGACTATAAATCCCTCGGAGGGAATGGAAGATCGAAACGACACGATGCTAAGTGATTTTCAAAGTCTTTTCGCCGAACGCGCGCCAGCCGGTTGCTACATCGCTTTGCGGGCGGGTTTCTTCGCGCCTGAGGCCGAGTTGAACCTGTTTCCGGCTGACTGGATCAATCATTATACCTTTTCTGGACTGGCGCTGGCCGACCCGCTGTTGCGTTGGTGTCAGGAAAATTCGGGCTATGCGCGATGGAAGGACATAGACAGCTTCGTCGGCACGGACTTCATGCGTGACTATCGGAAATTTGGCTTCGAATTCGGTAGTGTCGTGTCGATCCATGGGACGGAGGAGATGCCGAAGCGGAGCCTCGGGATCTTTGCGCGCGCTGACCGGGAGCTGCACGTCTCCGAGATGGAAGAGATCGAGACGGTGCTCTCGCGTATCCATGCAGCCGAGCCCGAGATGCCGACAGAGGCGCAGATGCAGGCCCTTCAACTCTATTCCAAGGGCTATCTGCACAAGCAGGTCGCCCATGAATTGCAGCTCTCCGTCGGCGGGGTAAAGGCCCGTCTCAGGGGCGCTGCGGACCGCCTCGGGGCGAAGACGTTGAGAGAAGCTGCGAGCATCGCTGCAAGTCGTGGCCTGCTGTAAGCTTTGACGCTCCACCGGGTTTCCTCTTGCGAAGACGATAGCCGAACGCCGCGTTGCGCCAATCGGCGCGGGGGGCTTTAGGGGGCTTACAAAGGTCCGCGTCACAGGCGCAGGCCGGTCTCGGCATCGAAGACCTTGGCCTTGCCCATATCGACCTCGAAGCTGAAGGGCGCACCCGGGGGCAGGGCGTCTTCCGGGCGGACCCGGGCGATCACCTCGATCTCGCCAAGGGCGAAGACGATCATCGTGTCGGGGCCGGTTGGCTCCACCAGATCGACCGGGCGTTCGAAGACGAAACGGTCGGGGCCGGGCAGTTCGGTTCCGGCCATGAAGATCGCCTCCGGCCGGAGCCCCAGAACGACCTTGTGCCCGTCGGGGACGGTGACCCGCTCTGCGAACCGCGCGGGCAGGGGAAAGCGAAGCGCCCCCGCCGTGCCCTCGGCCACCTCAACGGACATCGCGCCCGTCTGCCCGTCGCGCCGCAGGGTGCCGGGCAACATGTTCATCGACGGCGAGCCCATGAAGCTCGCGACGAAGAGGTCCACCGGATCGTCGTAGATCTCTCCGGGTTCGGCCACCTGCCGAATATGGCCGTTATCCATCACCGCGATCCGGGTCGCCAGCGTCATCGCCTCGATCTGGTCGTGGGTGACATAGACGACGGTTTTGCCGAGCCGCTGGTGCAGCTTCTTGATCTCGGTGCGCATCTCGATCCGCAGCTTGGCGTCGAGGTTCGACAAGGGCTCGTCGAACAGGAATACCTCGGGCTTGCGCACCAGCGCGCGGCCCATCGCGACGCGCTGGCGCTGGCCGCCCGAAAGCTGACCGGGCTTGCGATCCAGATAGGGATGGATCTGCAAGAGCGTGCTGAACTCTTCGACCGCGGTGGCCTGTTCGGCGCGCGGGACGTGGCGGGTCTGCATCCCGAAGGTGATGTTCTCGCGCACCGTCTTGGTCGGGTAGAGCGCGTAGGACTGGAACACCATCGCGATGTCGCGGTCGCGCGGCGGGGTGTCGTCGACCAGCCGCCCGGCGATCTCGATATGGCCGTCGCTCAGCGTCTCGAGCCCGGCGATCAGGTTGAGCAGGGTGGACTTGCCGCAGCCCGAAGGCCCGACGAGGACGATGAATTCGCCCGCCTCGATCTCGAGGTCGATACCCTTGATCACCTCGTTCGTCCCGAAGCGTTTGCGCACGCTCTGAAGGGAAATTCCCGCTGCCATTGCTACCCTTTCACCGCTCCGGCCGAGAGCCCGCGCACGAACCAGGCTCCGGCGACGACATAGACCGCCAGCGTCGGCAGCGCCGCGATGATCGCTGCGGCCATGTCGACATTGTATTCCTTCACCCCCGTCGAGGTGTTCACCACGTTGTTGAGCGCCACCGTCACCGGGTTGCTGTCGCCGATGGTGAAGGCCACGCCGAACAGGAAATCGTTCCAGATCTGGGTGAACTGCCAGATCACGGTCACCACGATGGCAGGCAGCGACATCGGCAGCACGAGCCGGAAGAAGATGCCGAAGAAGCCCGCCCCGTCGACCTTCGCCGCCTGAATGATGCCGCTGGAAACCCCGATGAAGAAATTGCGGAAGAACAGCGTGGTGAAGGCGAGGCCATAGACCGTGTGTACGAGGATCAGCCCCGGGATCGTGCCCGCAAGGCCAAGCTGGCCCAGCACCCGCGCCATCGGCAGCAAGATCACCTGAAACGGGATGAAGGCGCCGAACAGCATCAGCGCGAAAATCGTGTCGGCGCCGCGAAAGCGCCACTTGGTCAGAGCGTAACCGTTGAGCGCGCCCAGTATCGTCGAGATCGCTACCGCCGGCACGGTCATCATCACCGAGTTCCACATATAGGGTGCCAGCCCGTTGCAGCGTACGCCCACGCAGGCGCTGTTCCAGGCTTTCTCCCAGGCGCTGAAGTCGAACTCTTTCGGCAGGCTGATCAGCGAGCCCTCCCGGATCTCGGTCAGCGATTTCAGAGAGGTCGAGATCATCACCAGAAGCGGGATCAGGTAGTAGATGCAGAACACCCCGAGCACGGCGAACAGCACGGCGCGCATCAGGCTGTGATGCAGGCCCCTGCGCTGGACGATCCCGCTTGTGTTGCGCCCGCTCATCCGCTGGTCTTCCTCAGTTCCGAGTAGAGATAGGGCACGATGATCGCGATGACCGTCATCAGCATCATCGTGGCGCTCGCCGCCGCCACGCCCAGCTCGCTGCGCTGGAAGGCGAAGGAATACATGAAGGTGGCCGGCATGTCGGTCGCATAGCCCGGCCCCCCGCCGGTCAGCGCGATCACCAGATCGAAGCTCTTGATCGCGAGATGGGCGAGGATGATGACGGTGGACAGAAACACCGGCCGCAGCATCGGCAGCACGATGCCGGTATAGGTGCGCCACAGCCCCGCGCCGTCGATCGCCGCTGCTTTCAGGACCTCGTCATCGACCGAGCGGAGCCCGGCGAGAAACAGCGCCATCGCGTAGCCGGAGCTTTGCCAGACGGCTGCGATCACAACCGTGTAGATCGCGTAATGAGAGTTCACCAGCCAGTCGAAACTGAAATTCTCGAAGCCCGCCTGATGCATCAGCCGCTCCAGCCCGAGGCCGGGGTTCAGCATCCATTTCCAGACCGTGCCGGTGACGATGAAACTGAGCGCCATCGGGTAGAGGTAGATCGTGCGGATCACCCCCTCGATGCGCACCTTCTGATCGAGCAGAATCGCCAGAAGGATGCCGATCGCCATCGAGATCGAGATGAACAGGCCCGAGAAGACGAAGAGGTTGCGGATCGCCACATACCAGCGTGGCGTCTCCCAGAGCCGGACATATTGGCTCAACCCGTCGAACTCGTAGTTTGGCATCACCCCCGACCGCGTCAGCGAGATATAGGCCGTCCAGAGGATGAAGCCGTAAACGAAGAACAGGCTCGCCGCGAAAAGCGGCGAGACCACGATCGCGGGCAGGCGCCGTTCCAGCGCCCGCCCGAACCTTGCCATGGGCCCCGTGCCTCCGGGCATTGCAGGCCCTAGTTTTCCTGCGCGCGCTTGATCGCGGCCGCAAGTTGCTTGACCGCGTCCTCGGAACTCATGTCAGAGTTGAAGAAAGCGGTCACGAGATCGAGGAACTCACCCCGCACCGAGCGCGGCACCGCCATCTCATGCGCCATCGACGGCACCAGCGTGTCGTTCTCGATCGCCGCCAGCAGGTCTTCATGCGAGCGTTTGGCGCAGGCGTCGAAATCGTCGAGCGGCACGTCCGTGCGCGCCGGGATCGACCCCTTGGCGAGGTTGAACACCTTCTGGAACTCGGGCGACATGATCAGTCGTGCGAGCACTTTCTGGCCCTCGATGCGGTCCTCGCCCTCCACCTTGAAGAAGGTGAAGCTGTCCGAATTCAGCACGAAGCCCTTGCCCGGCGTGGGCCAGCACAGGAAATCCTGTTCCGGCACTTTGCCGGCAGCGAGGAATTCGCCCTTCGCCCAGTCGCCCATGATCTGGAAACCGGCCTCGCCGCGCATTACCATCGCGGTCGCGAGGTTCCAGTCGCGTCCCGAGAAGTTCGGATCGACATAGCCGCGCAGCTTGCGCAGCTGGTCGAAGGACTTGACCATCATGTCCGAGGTCAGAGCCTCCGGATCGAGCTCCACCAGCGCCTTGCGGAAGAAATCGGCGCCGCCGATCCCCAGCACCACGTCTTCGAACAGCGTCGCGTCCTGCCACGGCTGACCGCCATGGGCGAGCGGCACGATGCCCGCCGCCTGCAGCTTGTCGGCGGCGGCGTTGAACTCGTCCCATGTCGTGGGCATCTCCTCGACGCCTGCCTTCTTCAGCGCCTCGGGGTTAGCCCACATCCAGTCGACGCGGTGGATGTTGACTGGCGCGGCGACGTATTTGCCCTGGTATTTCATGATCTCGGCCAGCGCCGGTGGCAGGACCGCATCCCAGTTGCCTTCGTCCGCGACGGATTGGACGTCATTGAGCGCGCCTTGCTCGGCCCATTCCTGGATACCCGGCCCTTTGAGCTGCACGGCCGTCGGCGGATTGCCGGCCACGACGCGGGCGCGCAGCGCCGTCATCGCGGCATCGCCGCCACCGCCCGCGATCGGCGAGTCGATCCATTCGCCGCCCTCGGCCTCGAAGGCTTTCTTCAGTTCTCCGACGGCCTTGGCCTCGCCGCCCGAAGTCCACCAGTGCAGGACCTCGACCGTGCCATCCGCCCGCGCCGCGCTCGCTGAGAGCGCGCCGGCGACACTCACCGCCGCCATCATCGCTTTACAAATGTGCATGTTTTCCTCCTCCTCCCGGTCGAGTTTGCGGTCCAAGATCGCAGCCCGACACGCGGATTAGGCTGAGACGACAGGCGCAGAACGTCATTGATCTCGATCAACGATTTGTGAATCACGGGTGAGGGGGGGGTGGCAGAGGCGAGTGTGACCCGTGGCATCCCTACACAGGTCCGGGCGATTGCGCTGCCTGCCGAAAGGCTTACCATCGCCTCGGGATGACTGAAGGCCTCGTGATGCAGGATACCGACGCCGCGCCAGCTTTTGCCGAAACCGCCGAGGCGGTGATCGCGCGTCTGTCCGTCCCCTTTCCGAACGGGCTGAGCGCTCAGGAGGCCGCCACGCGCCTCGCGCGCCACGGCCCGAACGCTCTGCGTCGTCCCAAGCCCCGAAGCGCATTGCGCATCCTGCTGCATCAGTTTCAGGGGGTGATCGTCGCACTGCTCGTTCTGGCAACGGTGTTCTCGCTCGTCATCAACGATATCGTCGAGGCGCTGGCGATCCTCGTCGTGCTGCTCTTGAACGGCGCGATCGGGTTTTTCACCGAGTTGCGCGCCACTCGCTCGATGGAGGCGCTGTTCAGCGTCGCCGAGGTTCGCACCCGAGTCCGTCGGGACGGAATGCTGATCGAGGTGGATGCCCGCGATCTCGTGCCTGGCGATCTCGTGATGCTCGAAGCGGGCGATGTGGTGACCGCCGATTTGCGGCTCGTCGAGGCGTCGGGGCTTCATTGCGACGAATCCGTGCTGACCGGCGAGTCCCTTCCGGTGCTCAAGACCACCAAACCGCTGCCATCCGATGCGGTGCTGGGGGATCGCACCAATATGGGGTTCAAGGGCGCGGCCGTCACACGGGGGGCCGGAACCGGCGTGGTGGTGCGGACCGGCATGGAGACCGAGATCGGCAAGATCAGCCAGCTCGCGATGACGGCCAGCACCGAACCCACACCGCTCGAACACCAATTGACGCGGCTCGGGCAGCGACTGGTCTGGCTGACGATCGTTCTTGCCGTCGCGATCATCGTGACGGGGCTCGCGCAGGGCCACCCGCTCACCAGTATGATCCAGACCGGGGTCGCCCTTGCCGTGGCCGCGATCCCCGAAGGCATCCCTGTTGTGGCCACCTTGTCGCTTGCGCGCGGGATGTGGCGCATGGTGCAGCGCAATGCCCTGATCAGCCGCCTGTCCTCGGTTGAGACGCTCGGTGCGACGACGCTGATCCTGACGGACAAGACCGGGACCCTGACCGAGAACCGGATGAGCGTGGTGCAGGTCTTGCTCGATGGGGGGAGCGTGGATCTGGATGGGCCGGAGACCGGTGTCGCGGAGGACCGTCTGCGCGCCGCGTTGAAGATCGGTATGCTGTGCAACAATGCCGAGCTGGGCGACGGCGATGAGGGCCGGATCGGCGACCCGACCGAACTCGCCTTGCTGAGTGCAGCGCGACAGGCGGGGGTGACCGAGGACGAAGCGGAGCCACGCCTGCTCCAACATGCTTTCGAGAGCGATAGCCTGATGATGGCGACCGTCCATGCGTTGCCGGACGGGGGCGCGCTCTATGCAGTGAAGGGCGCGCCCGAGGCGGTGATCGCCTCTTGCTCCGAGGTTCTGGGGGCGGAAGGCCCGCGCCCTCTGAGCGCCGAAGCCAAGGCGGACTGGATCGCGCGGAACGCGGACGCCGCGAGCGAGGGGCTGCGTGGGATCGGCCTCGCGATGAAGCGGACGGACGGGACGGAGGACGCGCCCTATGAGGGGCTGACGCTTGTCGCGATTGCCTGCCTCGCCGATCCGTTGCGCAAGGATGTGCCCCCCGCGATCGCGGCCTGCCAGAGCGCCGGGGTCCGGGTGATCATGCTGACGGGCGATCATGCCGAGACCGCCGCGCGCATCGCGAAGGATGCCGGGATCAGCGGAAACGGCGCGGTGGCGATCGAGGGGCGAGACCTCACCGGGCTCGATCTGGAAAACGCCCCGGAGGAAACGCTCGACCGCCTGCGCAAGGCTAGCGTCTTCGCCCGCGTGGCTCCGGCGACGAAGCTGGACCTCGTCAGCTTCTATCAGCGCGAGGGGGAGACTGTCGCGATGACGGGCGACGGGGTGAATGACGCGCCGGCGCTGAAGAAAGCCGATATCGGCATCGCGATGGGCCAGCGCGGCACCCAGGTCGCCCGCGAGGCCGCGCATATGGTGCTCAAGGACGACGATTTCGCGACCATCGTCGAGGCGGTGCGACAGGGCAGGGTGATCTTCGGCAATATCCGCAAATTCATCGTCTACCTGATGTCGTGCAATCTCTCGGAGATCCTTGTGGTC
The DNA here is from genome assembly GCF_002020145.1 of Thioclava sp. DLFJ4-1. Lineage (NCBI taxonomy): Bacteria > Pseudomonadati > Pseudomonadota > Alphaproteobacteria > Rhodobacterales > Paracoccaceae > Thioclava > Thioclava sp. DLFJ4-1. Next base: position 962,573 of record NZ_MPZT01000001.1, on the reverse strand, counting down.
GGGATCGCCGTGGGAGTGGGGCTTCCTTCACCGCTCCTGCCGCTGCAGATCCTGTTTCTCAATCTCGTCACCGATGTCTTCCCCGCGCTGGCGCTCGGTTTGGGGCATGGGGACGGCCATGAGATGCGCCGCCCGCCCCGTGACCGCGCCGAGCCGATCCTCGCACGCAGGGAATGGGGGCGCATCATTGCGCTCGGGACGATCGTCACGCTGGCGACGATGCTGGCTTTCGGGGGGGCGCTCTACGGTCTGCAGCTTGAGCCCGCCGCCGCCGTCACCGTGGCCTTCGTCACACTCGCGCTGGGCCAGTTGTGGAACGTGTTCAACATGCGCGAGGCCGACACCCACGCCCTGCGCAACGATGTGACGCGCAACCCCTATGTCTGGGGGGCGCTTGTCCTGTGTCTCGTGCTGATCGCCGGGGCGCTGTGGCTGCCGGGGCTCTCCGATGTGCTGCAGCTGCCGTCGCCCGGAATCGCGGGGCTGACGCTCGCCGGGGCGATGAGCCTGCTGCCGCCGCTGCTGGGACATCTGGTCGTATCGCGCGCAACCCGCAGATAATTTCCGCTCCCGCGTTGAGCCACATCAATGAAACTGCCTCCTGTCTTCGCCTAGGGAAGTTCATGGCCGTTCGTGACAGGGGGCGGCCCATCGACTGGCATCACCTTGGGAGGAGGCGTGATGACTTGGGCGATTATCCGGAAGTCGGATGCCGAACGGGCAGCCGCAACGCTGACCGATGAGGTTCGCAAGGCGTTCACCTGGGACACCGCGCGGGCGATGCTCGACGGCTTTCCCGATGGCGGGTTGAACATCGCCTACGAGGCCGTGGATCGGCATGTCGCCTCGGGGCATGGGGCGGATGAGGCGATCCTATGGCTGGGTAAGTCGGGAGAGCGAGAAAGCCTGAGCTATGACGATCTCGCCGCCCGGACCGCGCGCTTCGCTAATGTGCTGACAAGCCACGGGCTGAAACCGGGCGACCGGCTCTTCGGTCTCGCAGGGCGTGTGCCCGATCTCTACGTCGCGGCGCTGGGCACGCTGAAAGCCGGGATGATCTTCTCGCCGCTCTTTTCCGCCTTCGGGCCTGAACCCTTGCGCACGCGGCTCGAGATCGGCGAGGCCAATGCGCTGATCACGACTGCCTCGATCTATCGCCGCAAGATCGCCGCCTGGCGCGACGAAATCCCTTCCCTCAAACTGGTGCTGATCATCGGCGACGAGGCGCCCGACGATTGCGTCGCGCTCGGCCCCGCGATGGCGGCGGCCTCCGAGGACTTTGAGACGGTTCACACCCAACCCGAAGATCCCGCGCTGATCCATTTCACCTCCGGCACTACGGGCCGTCCGAAAGGCGCGGTGCATGTGCATAATGCGGTGGTGATGCACGCTGCCGCGGGGCGCTACGCGCTCGAGCTGACGCCGGGCACGCGCTACTGGTGCACCGCCGATCCGGGCTGGGTGACCGGCACCTCCTTCGGGATCATCTCGCCGCTGGTGAACCGGGTGCGGATGGTCATTGACGAGGCCGATTTCGATCTCGACCGCTGGTATGGCATCCTTGAGCGCGAGCAGATCGAGGTCTGGTACACCGCGCCCACCGCGATCCGCATGATGATGCGCGCAGGGAAAGAGGCGGCCGAGCCTTACGATTTCTCGAAGCTGCGGTTCATGGCCTCGGTGGGCGAGCCGCTCAATCCCGAGGCCGTGGTCTGGGGCAACGAGGTCTTCGGCAAACCCTTCCACGACAACTGGTGGCAGACCGAGACCGGCGGCATCATGATCGCCAATACCCGCGCGATGGATGTGCATCCCGGCTCGATGGGCAAACCGCTGCCCGGTATCGAGGCGGGGATCGTCGAACGCGTCGATGAGGGGCTGCGCGAGTGCAAACCCGGCGAGATCGGCGAACTGGCGCTGCGCCCGGGCTGGCCCTCGATGATGCGCGCTTACTTGCACGAAGAGGCGCGCTACAAGAAGTGTTTCGTGGATGGCTGGTATCTCTCGGGCGATCTCGCGATGCGCGATGCGGAGGGCTATTTCTGGTTCGTCGGTCGGGCCGATGACCTCATCAAATCTTCCGGTCACCTGATCGGTCCCTTCGAGGTCGAAAGCGCGTTGATCGAGCACCCGGCGGTGGCCGAGGCTGCCGTGATCGGCCTGCCGGACGAGACCGCGGGCGAGGTCGTGAAGGCCTATGTCGCGCTCAATCCGGGCTTCGAGCCCTCAGAAGATCTCGAACGCGACATCCGCGGCCTCGCGCGCAAGAAGCTCGGCGCGGCGGTGGCCCCGCGCGAGGTAGTGTTCCGCAAAACCCTGCCGAAGACCCGTTCGGGCAAGATCATGCGCCGTCTGCTGAAAGCGCGCGAGCTGGGCCTGCCGGAAGGCGATATTTCGACGCTGGAGAGTGACGAGACATGACTGCCGATAAACCGCATCTGACCCATGACCACATCCGCGAATTGCTCACGGCGATGATCCGTGTGCGCCATTTCGAGGATAAATGCGCCGAGCTTTACACGCAGGAAAAGATCCGCGGCTTCCTCCATCTCTACGATGGCGAGGAGGCGGTGGCCTCTGGCGTGATCCCGCGCCTTGGCCCCGAGGATCGGGTGGTGGCGACCTATCGCGAACACGGCCATGCGCTGGTGCGTGGCGTGCCGATGGCGCGCGTGATGGCCGAGATGTATGGCAAGGCCACCGGCGCCTCGGGCGGGCGGGGCGGCTCGATGCATATCTTCGACGCCGAGCGGAATTTCTACGGCGGCAACGCGATCGTGGGGGGCGGGCTGCCGCTGGCCGTGGGGCTGGCGCTGCGCGACCGGATGATGGGCGCGCCCAATGTCACCGCCTGTTTCTTCGGCGAAGGCGCGGTGGCCGAGGGCGAGTTCCACGAGTCGATGAACCTCGCGCAGCTCTGGTCGCTGCCGGTGCTGTTCGTGTGCGAGAATAACGGCTACGCGATGGGCTCGGCCCTGGCGCGGACCGAGGCCGAGACCGACATCCGGCGCAAGGCGGCGGCCTATGGCACGGTGACGGAACAGGTGGACGGGATGGATGTGGTTGCGGTCGAGGCGGCCACCCGTCGCGCGCTCGCTGCGATCCGCGAGACCGGCAAACCCTATTTTCTCGAATGTCTGACCTATCGCTTCCGGGCGCATTCGATGTTCGACGCCCAGCTCTATCGCGACAAGGACGAGGTGGCCGCGTGGCGCGAGAAGGGGCCGATCGTGCGGTTCCAGTCATGGCTCTACAAGAGCGGGTTGATGCATCCCGAGGAGGTCGCGCAGATCGAGGCCGACGTCGAGGATGAGATCGCCGCTGCCGTGGCCTATGCCGAGGCGAGCGAGTGGGAGCCGCTCGAGACGCTCACCCGCCATGTCATGGCAGAGGACCGCCCCACGCCGCCCGCACCGCCCGAACCCAGCGCCGAGACCGTCGAGATGACCTATCGCGAGGCGGTCAAGCAGGCCATCCGCGACGCGATGACCCGCGACGAGCGCGTCTTCCTGATGGGCGAGGATGTGGGCGCTTACGGCGGGTGCTACGCGGTCTCCAAAGGGTTGATGGACGAATTCGGCGAGGATCGCATCCGCGACACGCCACTGTCGGAGTCCGGCTTCACCGGGGCCGGGATCGGCGCGGCGGCGGCGGGGATGCGGCCGATCGTCGAGGTGATGACGGTGAACTTCTCGCTGCTCGCGCTCGACCAGATCATGAACACCGCCGCTACGATCCGGCATATGTCGGGCGGGCAGTTCGGTGCGCCCGTGGTGATCCGTCTCGCGACCGGCGCGGGCAAGCAGCTGGCGGCGCAGCATTCCCATTCGCTTGAAGGGTGGTACGCGCATATTCCCGGGCTACGGGTTCTCGCGCCCGCCACGCTCGAGGACGCGCGCGGGATGCTGTGGACCGCGCTTGAGGATCCCGACCCGGTGCTGATCTTCGAGAATGTCATGCTCTACAACATGACCGGGCAGATCGCGGCGAATGCCGGGCCGGTCGATATCGACAAAGCCGCGATCCGGCGCGCGGGTAAGGATATCAGCCTGATCACCTATGGCGGATCGCTGTGGAAGACGCTGGAGGCGGCCGAAGCGCTGACAGGCGAGGGGATCGAGGCCGAGGTGATCGACCTGCGCTCCCTGCGGCCGCTCGATGACGAGACGATCATGGCCTCGCTGGCGCGCACGCGCCGCGCGGTGATCGTGGATGAGGGCTGGCGGTCCGGCTCGCTCTCGGCCGAAATTGCGGCTCGGATCGGGGAACAGGCCTTCTGGCATCTCGACGCGCCGGTGGGGCGGGTGTGCTCGGCCGAGGTGCCGATCCCCTATCCCAAACATCTCGAGGACGCCGCCATTCCGCAGGTGCCCGCCATCGTCGCCGCCGTGAAGGCGACGCTCGGGAAAGGGTGACGCGATGGCCGTTTTTAAGATGCCCTCGCTCGGCGCGGATATGGACGCGGGCAAGCTGGTCGAATGGCTGGTGAAGCCCGGCGATACGGTCAAGCACGGCGATATCGTCGCGGTGGTCGAGACCCAGAAAGGCGCGATCGAGATCGAGGTCTTCGAGGACGGGGTGGTCGAGAAGCTGATGGCAGAGCTTGGGCAAGACTTGCCCGTCGGCGCGCCGCTCGCCGTTATTCAGGCGCCGGGGGACGCTGCGGAGGCGCCAACGCAGACCGCGCCGCCAGTTGCACCGAAGACTGCGACCGAACCCGTCGCGCCCGTTGCGGAAGCGGCGCCGCCAAGTGCTCCGCCTGCCGCCACAGCAGCAGGCATCGCCGCATCACCCGCCGCCAAAGCACGCGCGGCGGAACTCGGGATCGCGCTGGAGAGCCTCACCGGGAGCGGGCCGGGGGGCGCAATCGTCCTCGCCGATGTCGAGACGACGAAACCCGCCGCGACACCGAGCCCGGCGCAAGATCGTGGGGCCTATCTCGCCGAGATGCGCAAGGCGATCGCCGCCGCGATGGCCCGGTCCAAACGCGAGATCCCGCATTACTACGTCACCCACACGGTCGACCTCAGCGCCGCGAGCGATTGGCTGAGCGCCGCCAATGCGGACCGCCCGCCCGAAGAACGCATCCTGATGGGCGCGCTCTTGATGAAGGCGATGGCGCTGGCGGCACGCGAGGAAAAGGCGGTGAACGGGCATTTCGGGGAAGATGGGTTCACGCCCTCCGCGGCGATCCATCTCGGGCTGGCCATCGCGCTCAGGGGGGGTGGGCTCGTGGCCCCCGCGATCCTCGATGCCGACAAGAAAAGCCTGCAGGATTTGATGGAGGCGATGCGCGACCTCACGATGCGCGCCCGTGCCGGTCGGCTCAAAAGCTCGGAGATGAGCATGGCGACGTTGACCTTCTCGGCGCTCGGCGAAAGCGGGGTCGAGGCGATGGCCGGGATCATCGTGCCGCCGCAGGTCGCCATCGTGACTGCCGGTGCGCCCGGCCCGCAACCGCTGGTGCGCGACGGCGAAGTGATCGCCGCACAGGCCGTGACGCTGACCCTCGCCGCCGATCACCGCGTGAGCGACGGGCGGCTGGGCTCGAAATTCCTGACCGCGATCGACGCGAAGCTGCAAACCCCGGAGGAGCTATGACCGAAGACGAAATCCGCAGCGCCTATATCGAGGAACTCGTGCGCGTCGCCCCCGACCTCGACCCTGCCGAAATCGCGGGCTCGGACCATCTGCAGGACGATCTCGAACTCGACTCGATGGATATCCTGAATCTGGTGATCGCGCTCAACCAGCGCTTCGGCGTCGCGATTGCCGAGGCGGATTACCCCCAGATCGCCACACCGGATCTTGCTGCGGCGTTTCTCGCTCGGAGGCTAGGCACTCCGAATTGACCCAGCCGGACCACCCGCTGAGCATTCAACTCAGGGGGTATTTCGGCACGCCGTGAGTCAATTCACTGTTACCGCGGAAAAAACTGAGGAATTCCGCAATGCGCGGGTTCCCATTCCTTTGTTACCAGTGGGTTATTCGCAGCGATTGTCTATTCGCAAAAAGTAATTTTCCAGAGGGCCCCGGCTGTATCGTGAGCCTCTTGCGCCCTTGACGAGTTAGAGATGGAGATCGTTATGATCGAACCGCGTATCGAAGTGGAGTGCTTGGAAGACGGGGCCATCCGGGTGCGCCGAGGTGCGTGGTCGGACCGGGTGCCGCGTGCGCGGATCGACCACTGGGCAGACCACTATGAGCTGATGCATCTCAATAACGGCAATGCAGGCTATCTCGAACTGGCGCGTGCCCTGCGGGAGGCCAAGGCGAAACTCCTGTCTTGATTGAACTGGACAGGCTGTCGGGGCTGTTTTCGTTCTGACCCGCTCTCCAGACGTCTGTCGCCCCTAGGCAGAGTTTTCCGGCTTTGCTCAGGGTGACGGGCTGCGACGCAAGCGATACGCTTGTTTGTCGAGAATGGAGGCAAACATGAGAATCGCGCTCGTCCAGCCGCTGCCGCTTTCTTCTGACCCGGCGCAGATTTTTGCGCATATCGAGACTTGGGTGAGCGGTCTGTCGAGGCTCGGCGTCGATTTTGTCGTGCTGCCCGAGCTGATCTTGCCCGGCTACAACCGGCCCGAGGATCATCGCGCGCAGGCGCAGCCGCTCGGGGGAGAGTGGTGCACCACGATGGGCGATATCGCGCGCAAATACGAATGCGCGATCTGCTATGGCTGGGCCGAACGGCTGGGCGATGACGTGTTCAACGCGGCGTCTGTGCTCGACAAGACAGGCGCGCGGGTCGGGCATTATCGCAAGATCCAGCTTTTTGGCGAGATGGAGCGCGCGAGCTTCGCCTTCGGGACGGAAACGCCGCCCGTCTTCGAGCTGAATGGCATCCGGACCGGTCTGCTGATCTGCTACGACATCGAGTTCCCGGAGCACGCACGGACCTTGGCGAGAGCGAAGGCCGAGTTGATCCTTGTGCCGACGGCGAACCCGGTTGGCTACGATCACGTCCCCGATCTGCTCGTGCGGGCGCGCGCGCATGAGAACGCGGCCGTCGTGGTCTATGCGAATTACGCGGGCCCTGATCGCGATATCGACTTCGGTGGCAAGTCCATCATCGCGGGCCCAGACGGGCAGGCGGTGGCGCAGGCAGGAAGCGGGCCGACGATGTTGATTGCCGAGCTGCCGAAGCCCGCCGATTATCCCGGCGAGGCGATCTCGGTTCAGCTCGATGATCTGCGCAGCGTCGAATAGCCGAGGGGCTTCGCGGCATTTGAAATTCTGCCTTCCGAGCATAGCTCCGAATTACGCGCGGCTTAGGGGCGGTGCGACAGTCCAACCCGGGTTGGGCCAAGTATTTCGGAGGACAGATGGAAATCAACGCGGAATTCTCGGAGCGTGTGCTCGTTCATTCCGACACGCTCGAGTGGCACGGCTCGCCGTCGGCGGGTGTCGAGCGGCGGATGCTCGACCGGATCGGCGACGAGGTGGCGCGGGCGACGAGCATCGTGCGCTTCGCCCCGGGGCACAGTTTCTCGGCGCATACGCATGGCGGCGGCGAGGAATATCTCGTGCTCGAAGGCGTGTTCCAGGATGAGAGCGGCGATTATCCGGCGGGGACTTACGTGCGCAATCCACCGCAGACCCGGCACCGGCCGGGATCGGAAGGTGGCTGCACGATCTTCGTGAAGCTCTGGCAGTTCGACCCGGACGACCGCAATCAGTTTCACAAGGATATCCGGGCCGATCTGGCACAGACCGGCGAGGGCGTCGAATGCGCTGAACTTCATCGCGATGCGCGGGAGATTGTCCGCTTCTACCGGCTCGCGCCGGATGCGACCCTGTCGCTAGATGATCCGGGCGGGATGGAGTTGCTCGTGCTAGGCGGAACGCTGTCCGAAGGCGGCGATGACCTGCGCAAGGGATCGTGGTTGCGCTTGCCTGACGGGCAGCCGCTGCAGGTTCAGGCCGGGTCGGGCGGCGCCGAGTTCTGGATCAAGACGGGGCATCTGCGCTTTGTTGCCGCGCCGGATCAGTGACGGGAAACGATCTCTCACAATGACGAGGCTTCCATGAAAACGCAGGTCGCGATCGTGGGCGGCGGGCTCGCGGGCTTGGCGCTCGCGCGGCATCTGCACGCGCGCGGGGTCTCTTTCGAGCTGTTCGAGGCGCGACCGCGCTTTGGCGGTCGGATCAAGGCGCTTGAGACCGCAACGGGCAGGGTCGATCTTGGCCCATCATGGTTCTGGCCCGGCCAGCCCCGGATCGCCGCGCTCACCGAGGCGCTGAACCTGCGCAAGTTCGAGCAGTTCGCGCGCGGCGCGGTGTCGCTGGAAGATGCGAGCGGCGAGGTTCACCGCAATATGGGCTTTGCCAGCATGGCGGGGTCGTGGCGTCTCGAAGGCGGGATGGTTGCGCTGACCAATGCGCTTGCCGCTGAGCTTCCCCCCGCGCAGCTTCATCCCGGATCGCGCGTTGTCGAAATCGGGGCAGGGCCCTCGGTCACGCTTGAGGACGGTCGGGCCTGCGAGGCGGAGCATGTCGTGCTGGCCGTGCCGCCCCGCGTTGCGGCGCAGATGTCTTTCGCGCCGCAGTTGAGCGAGGCGCAGATGCAGGCGCTCCGCGCGATCCCTACTTGGATGGCGGGGCACGCGAAATTCGTCGCTCTCTACGAGCGACCGTTCTGGCGCGAGGCCGGGCTGTCGGGCGATGCGATGAGCCAGCGCGGCCCTCTGGCGGAAATCCATGATGCGTCCGGGCCAGACGGCGCGCCCGCTGCGCTGTTCGGCTTTCTGGGCGTGCCGGCGCGGGCGCGGATCGGGCAGGAAGAAGTGGTCAAAGCTGCCGCCCTCGAGCAGCTTGGCCGGATATTCGGGCCGGAGGCGGCCAAGCCGCTGACCTATGCGCTCGAAGATTGGGCCGTCGCGCCCGAAACGGCGACGGAGGCCGATCTCGAACCGCTCAGGTTCCACCCCGATTACGGCCTGCCGTCGGTGCTGCGCGGGCTCCGTGAGGGCCGTGTGCATTTCGCGTCTTCGGAAACCGCGCCCGAGATGGGCGGCTACATGGAAGGCGCGCTGGCGGCGGCGGAGCGCGTGGTGCGTGACCTCGTGGGAGGGTTCGGGGCGACCCCATAGCCCGACGCGCCCAGACCCCCTGTCACAACACGATTGACCCGCCCCGGATTGACCATATTCTTGAGTCTCGGGTGAATCTTGGTTCGCCTCGGCAATCGGATCTGAGGGAGGAGAGACGATATGTGCCATGTTTTTGCGGGTCAGGACCCGGAGCGCTATTCCAGCGAGACGCGCAGGCTGCGGCTCAACGGCCAGAGCACGAGCATCCGGCTCGAGAACGCATTCTGGGATATTCTCGACGAGATCGCCGCGCGCGATGGGGTGTCCACGCCGACCTTTATCTCGACGCTGCATGCGGAAGTGCTGGAGCTGCGCGGGGAGCCGTCGAACTTCACGTCGCTGCTGCGCTGTGCGTGCCTGAAATTCATGGAAATCTCGACCGATCGTGCCCCGCTCGCGGTCGCCGCAGAGTAAGCGCAAGCCTGACGTCAAACATTCTTCAGGGGTAGTATAGACCTACTACCCGCCCCACCGCGGCCCGCTGCTAGGCTCTCAGGACAACTGACAGCACTACAGCGGGAGCAACCGGTGGCAAAATCCATTCATTCCATGATCCGTGTCCTCGACGAGGACCGCTCGGTCGCGTTTTACGACAAGGCTTTCGGCCTCAAGGTCGCCGACCGTCTCGACTTTCCGGATTTCACGCTCGTCTATCTGAGCAATCCCGAAAGCGAGTTCGAACTGGAACTCACCGTCAACAAGGGCCGGACCGAGCCCTATGACCTCGGCGATGGCTATGGCCATTTCGCGGTCTCGGTCGATGATCTCGAAGCCGAACACAAGCGCTTCGAGGCGGAGGGCCTCGCGCCTCGCAAACTCGTGGAATTCGCGCCGGCAGGGGAGGTCGTCGCGAAGTTCTTTTTCGTGGCCGATCCGGACGGATACCAGATCGAGGTGCTCGCGCGCGAAGGCCGCTTCAAGTGAGATTTTCCTAAGGGAGACATCAGGGAGGAGACGACAATGGCAACCAAGGCAAGCTCGAAAGGGCTGACCAGACGGCAGCTGCTGGCGCGGGCAACCGTGGCGGGGGCGAGCTTCGTCGTGGGTTCGGGGTTCATGGCGGCGCGCAATGCCGCCTGGGCCACCGAGCTCTCGGCGCTCAAGCCCACGACCTTCGCGACGCTCGTGCAGATGGCGCGCGATATCTACCCGCACGACAAGATCGACGACCAGTATTATGTCATCGCGGTGAAGGGCTACGACACTGCCGATACGGCCGATGAAATCGAAGCGGGGATTGCCGCGCTCGATGCGGCGGCGCGCGGCAAGGGTTTCGCGAATTACCTCGAGACGGGCTGGGAGAAGGATCGCGTCGCGATCCTGCGGGGCATGGAGGAGAGCCCCTTCTTCCAGAAGATCCGGGGCGGACTGGTGACAGGTCTCTACAACCAGAAAGCGGTCTGGCCGATCTTCGGCTACGAGGGCGAGTCCTATTCCAAGGGCGGCTACATCAACCGCGGTTTTGACGACATCGACTGGCTGTAAGGGAGGCAGACATGGTTGCGAAATTTGATCTGAGCGACGACAGCGTCGTTGTCATCATCGGCACTGGCGCGGGCGGCGGCGTGCTGGCAAACGAGCTAGCGCAGAAGGGCGTCAAGGTCGTGGCGCTCGAAGCGGGCGGTCGCTATCTGCCCGAGGATTACATCAACGACGAATGGGAAAGCTTCGGCCAGCTCGCCTGGACCGAGCCGCGCACCACGAGCGGCGACTGGCGTGTGGCGAAGGATTTCTCGGGGCTTCCTGCATGGATCGTGAAGGCGGTGGGCGGCACCTCGATCCACTGGGCCGGCGCGAGCCTTCGCTTTCAGGACCACGAGTTCAAGACGAAGACCCATTACGGCAATGTCGACGGGGCGAACCTGCTCGACTGGCCGATCGATCCGGCCGAGCTTGCGCCCTATTACGACAAGGCCGAGGCCAAGCTGGGCGTGACCCGCACCGGCGACCGTCCGGGCCTGCCGGGCAACAACAACTTCAAGGTGCTGGAGAAAGGCGCGAAGTCGCTTGGCTACGAGGAAGTGAATACCGGGCACATGGCGATCAACTCGATCGACTATGACGACCGGATTTCGTGCCAGCAGACGGGCTTCTGTTTTCAGGGCTGCAAATGGGGCGCCAAGTGGTCGTCGGCCTACACCGATATTCCGCGCGGCGAGGCGACCGGCAATCTGGAGGTGCGCGATCACTGCCACGTCGCCCGCATCCTGCATGACGATCAGGGCATGGCCTCCGGCGTCGAGTATTTCGACAAGGAGGGCAATCTGCAGATGCAGAAGGCCAAGATCGTCTGCGTCGCGGGCAACTCCATCGAGAGCCCGCGCGTGCTCCTGAATTCGCATTCGGCGATGTTCCCCGACGGGCTTGCGAATTCCTCGGGGCAGGTGGGGCGCAACTACATGCGTCACACCACGGGCTCGGTCTATGGCGTCTTCGACAAGCCGGTGAAGATGTGGCGTGGCACGACGATGGCGGGCATCGTCCGTGACGAGGCGCGCCACGATCCCTCGCGCGGCTTCGTCGGCGGGTATGAGCTGGAAACGCTCAGTCTCGGTCTGCCCTTCATGGCGGCCTTCCTCGATCCGGGCGGCTGGGGGCGCGAGTTCACCTCGGCGCTCGACAGCTACGAGAACATGGCCGGGATGTGGATCGTCGGCGAGGACATGCCGCAGGAGACCAACCGCATCACCCTCAACCACGAGGTCGAGGATGCCTACGGGCTGCCGGTCGCGAATGTGAACTACACCGATCACCCGAACGACCGGGCGATGCGCGATCACGCCTATGCGCGTGGCGCTGCGATCTACGATGCGGTGGGTGCGACCCGGACCTTCCCGACGCCGCCCTATCCGTCGACGCATAATCTCGGCACCAACCGGATGTCCGAGAACCCGCGCGACGGGGTGGTGAACAAGCACGGCCAGACCCATGACGTGCCGAACCTGTTCATCTCGGACGGCTCGCAATTCACGACGGGGGCCGCGGAGAACCCGACGCTGACCATCGTGGCGCTCGCGATCCGGCAGGCGGATTTCATCGCCGGGGAGCTGTCCAAGGGTAACATCTGATCCCGAGAGGATCAGCTAAGGCAAAAGACGACCGGGCTGCCCATGGGTGGCCCGGTTCTTTTTGCGGAACCTTTGCCCGTCTGCGCGCTTGCGCACAGGACATGCGGGACCTTCGCTAATTCAAATTTCCACGGGAAGCCCCACACTATCACCAACGATATTTGGAGGCTCCCATGACCTTTCGACCTGTCTCGGCCACCAGCCAAGCGCAACCCGCGCTCGAAGGCGCTGGCGTTCATCTTCATCGCGTGTTCGGCTTCGGCGATCCGTCGCTGACCGATCCGTTCCTGATGATGGACGATTTCCGCAACGACGATCCGCGCCTTTATTCCAAGGGCTTCCCGTGGCACCCGCATCGGGGCATCGAGACGATTACCTATGTTCTCGACGGCCAGGTGGAGCACGCGGATTCCCTCGGCAATCGCGGTCTTCTCGGCGCGGGCAGCGTGCAATGGATGACCGCCGGGTCCGGCATCGTCCATCAGGAGATGCCCTCGGGCAATGCCAAGGGGCAGATGCACGGGTTCCAGCTTTGGGCCAACCTGCCCGGCGCGCTCAAGATGACGGCGCCGCGCTATCAGGACATCACCGGCAGCGACATCCCGATCGAAGGCGACGATGACGGCACGACCGTGAAGGTCATCATCGGCTCGTTCTGGGGCAAGACCGGCCCGGTCGACGGTATCGCCGCCAATCCCATGCTGCTCGACGTGTCGATCCCCGCGGGACGCCGCAAGGTGCTGCCGGTCGATACGCACTCCAATGCGCTCGCCTATGTGTTTGCAGGCTCCGGCACCTTCCGTGACGCCAGCGATCCCGTCGGCATCAAGGTCGAGAAGGAGTATCGCGGGCAGGAACTGAACATCCGCGACATGACCGGCAACCGCACGCTGGTCCGCTTCGGCGCGGGCGACGAGATCACGGTGCAGGCCGGGGACGAAGGTCTCCGTTTCCTGCTGATGACCGGTCGCCCGATCCAGGAGCCCGTCGCATGGCACGGCCCCATCGTCATGAACACGCAAGACGAACTGCGTCAGGCGCTGACTGAACTCAACAACGGCACGTTCATCAAACACGGCTGAGGGCGCCGTTGCCCCTCAGACCCTTCCCAACACAGGAGATAGAAATGGCACAACCGAAGATCGCAATCGTCTTTTATTCCACCTATGGCACCAACCATGCCGTCGCGCTGGCGGCTGCGGAAGCCGCTGAGGCTGCCGGAGCCGAAGTGCGCCTGCGTCGCATTCCCGAGACCGCCCCGAAAGCCGTCGTCGAGGGGCAGGACGCCTGGAAGAACCAGCTCGAGAAGATGAGCGATATTCCGGAAGTGACCGCCGACGATATGGAGTGGGCCGAGGGCTATTTCTTCTCCGGGCCGACCCGCTACGGCGTCTCCGCAAGCCAGATGCGCGCTTTCATCGACACGCTGGGCGGTCTCTGGGGCGCGGGCAAGCTCGCCAACAAGACCTTCACCGCGACGACGAGCGCGCAGAACGCGCATGGCGGGCAGGAGGCGACCATCCTCGGCCTCTACACCACGGCCATGCATTGGGGCTGCGTCATCGTTCCGCCGGGCTATACCGACGAGGCGATCTTCAATGCGGGCGGCAACCCCTACGGCTTCTCGACCAATGCCGGGGGCGTCGACGAGGCTGGCAAGGCCGCGATCGCCCATCAGGCGAAACGCCTCGTCGAGATGACGGCGAAACTCGTCGCCTGATCTGACTTAACGTCCATTAAGCGCCCCCACCTCTCTCGGCGGGGGCGTGCTTGTCTCCCGATCGCAAAGTGTCCAAACCTTTCAATTCCCCGTGCGTCCCCCGATCAACGTGGTATTTCGACTGAATGGATATCGTCGTCATCACCACGATTGTCGCGTCGCTTTTCCTCGTCATCGGGGTGGCGGAGCCATTGGCAGCGCGGCTGCGTCTGCCCTTCAGCGTGATCCTTGCGGGCATCGGTATTCTCATCGGTGTGGCGGCTGTGTTTTTCCTCCGGACCGAGCTGACCGACGCGCTCAATCCGGTCGCGGAAGCGATCCTGAACCTTCCGATCCGCTCGAACGTGTTCCTCTACGTGTTCCTGCCAACGCTGCTGTTTCAGGCGACGTTGGGCATGGACCTGCGCAGGATGCTGGACGACTGGGTTCCCATCCTGATGCTCGCGGTGGTGGCGGTCGTCGCGGCGACCCTCAGCGTCGGTTACGCGCTGTCCTGGGTCTCTTCGATCCCGCTCACCGCGTGCCTGCTCATCGGCGCGATCGTCTCCACGACCGACCCGTCCGCCGTCGTCTCGATCTTCCGCTCGATCTCTGCCCCGCGCAGGCTGTCGCGGATCATCGAAGGGGAAAGCCTGCTCAACGATGCGGCGGCGATTGCGCTGTTCGGGCTTTTCATGGGGTTCGTGATGATGGGCGTGCCCGATCCGAAGCTGGGCGATGCGCTCGCCCGGTTTCCGTATCTCATCCTCGGCGGCGCGTTCACCGGCTGGCTGGTCGCGCGTATCGCCGTCGGGATGATGTCGTTCTTCCGGCGTCATGAGCTTGCCCAGCTCTCGATCTCGGTCGCGCTGCCTTACCTGGCCTATATCGGCGCGGAGCAAAGCATCGGTGCCTCGGGTGTCATCGCGGTGGTCGCCGCCGGTCTGACGCTGAACCTGACCGGGCCCGGACGCCTGCAACCGCAGACTTGGATCAATCTGCGCGAGCTCTGGGGCGTCCTGGCGCATTGGGCGGGGGCCCTCATCTTCGTCCTGGCGGCACTGTTGATTCCCAGACTTCTCGAAGAAATCCGCATCGGGGATATCGCCCTCGTCGGTGTCGTGGTCCTTGCGTCCATTTTCGCGCGCGCGGTGATCCTGTTCGGGCTTCTGCCACTTCTCACGGCGCTGCGGGTCTCGCCCACGGTCGAGCGGCCCTATCGGGTCGCCATCCTCTGGGGCGGGTTGCGTGGGGCGGTGACCCTCGCGCTGGCGCTGGCGGTGACCGAGAGTTTCCGCGTCCCCGATGAGGTTCAGCGCATGGTCGGCATCCTCGCCACCGGCTTCACCCTGTTCACGCTGATCGGGCAGGGCACCACGCTGCGCTGGATCATCGGTCGGCTGGGGCTCGACCGGCTGTCGCCGATCGACGATGCGCTATCGCGCCAGGTGGTCGCCGTCTCGCTGCAGAAAGTGCGCGAAGACCTCGCGCGGACCACCGAGAACTACGAACTCAGCCGAGACGTCGTCCGCTCCGAGGCCAAGCGGTTCGGGGACCGGCTGGAGGGCGCGGTCAAGGCCGCCGATGACAGTCAGGACATCCACGACCGCGACCGCATTACCCTGGGGCTCATCGCGCTCGCTGGCCATGAACGCGACACCATCCTGATGCGGGTGCGGGAGCGGACGATCGCCTCTCGCATCGCCGAACAGGTTCTGTCGAACGCCGACCGCCTCATCGAGGGCGCACGCGCGGACGGGCGGCACGGCTATAACCGGATCGCGCGGCGCAGCGTCAAATATGGCTTCGGCTTCCGCTTCGCGAATATCCTGCATCGCCGCCTCCACCTGTCGCGCCCCCTCGCGCTGATGACGGCGGACCGGTTCGAGATGCTCCTGTCGCAGCGTCTGGTGCTGCGCGATCTCGGCGGCTTCATCAGCGGCCGCATCCGCCGCATTCATGGCAAGCGCGTGAGCGACCTGCTCTCTGACCTGCTGTCGCGCCGCATCGAAATCGTCGAAACCGCGCTGCAGGGGCTGCGTCTGCAATATCCCGGCTACGCCGAAGAGCTCGAACGGCGCATCATTCGCCGGACCGCGCTGCGGCTGGAGGAGCGTGAATACGAGACGATGCGCGAAGACGGCCTGATCGGCGATGAGGTCTACACCAAGCTCCGGGCCGCCCTTGCGCAGAAGCGGTCGCGCGCAGAGGATCGCCCCAAGCTCGATATCGCGCTGCGGCGCATCGAGCTCGTGCGGCAATTTCCGCTGTTCTCCGGTCTCGATGCCCGGGACCAGAAACGATTGAGCCGGTTGCTCAAGGCGCGGCACGCCAATGCGGGGGAGGTCATTCTCGGTCGCGAAAGCGTCGCGAAAAGCGTGTTCTTCATCGCCTCCGGGGCCGTCGAGGTTGAGGCGGCCAACCAGACGTGGCGGCTGGGTCGCGGCGAGATGTTCGGCCAGCTGTCGATCCTGATGAGACGGACGCGCAGGACCGAAGTGCGCGCGATCACCCCGTCGACTCTTCTGGAATTGGACGAAGCCCGGTTCCGTCGACTGCTGAGCCGTAGCAAGTCACTGCAGGAGGCCGTCCGCGCCAGTGCGGAAAAACGCGGGATCGCTCCTGACGCGCTCCTCGCGGATGTCGAGAGGGCGCGTCAGTAGCGGGTCGGCTTTGGTACTGCGAAAAGGCTCCGATCGCTTACATCGGGTTTTCGATGTTCGCCTTCATGTTCGGAACGTTTGCAGCAGTCGCCGTGCCCTCGGTTTGGGCGCAGGCGGCCAGAATGCCCATGGCGCAGCATGCGACCAGAGCGAGTACGGCTTTTTTCTTCATCGGGCTTTGCATGTCGGGTTCCTTTCAAAACGACTCGGGTCCTCAAAGTGAACGGACCAGTTCAACTATTTGAGCCGCACCGTGGTCGCGGCAAGATTTTTTGGTTGCTGTGGATGTATTTAGCCTCACTGACGCAGCGGCGCCACGCAGGGGATTTCCCGGCGCACATGAGCGGGAGATTGCCGCAAGGGTATTTCTCGATGGCAGGCCCCGTAGATGGAGGCCTACTAGTCAGCTCGAAAGGTCACGCAGCGTCAGAAACTAACTTTGACATAGTTGCCCAATTCAAGTCACAACATCGCCGCTCTTGCATGTGATCCAGCCCTCGTCGGCGAGCCGCACAGGTCCATTCGGAGCCACTCGCGTCCAACGGAGGTATTGATTATGAATGTTAAACACGTGTCGCTTGAATTGTTGGTTAAGCTTGATGAGCGCGGTGTGGCTGAAGTGGGCAAATTCTCCCTTAATTTCCAGGACGACACCCGTGACGCTCTCGGGGACTCGATCAACTTGAAAGGCTTGGCGACACTGGCGCAGCCGGAAAAGGTGTTCACCCCGGCCTTGCGCACCGAATTGCTCGACCAACGCGCGACTTTCGACCCGCAGAAATTCTCGGTCTCCGTCAACGTGAGTTCCTTCGCGACCTCCGATCCCTATATCGAGATCGAACGCCGGTGGCGCATCGCCCTCGTCACCTTCCTCGAGGGATACATCATGCAGTCCCAGCCGATGCTGTCGTCGCTCAAGGTTCGGGGCGCCTATGCGGAACAGCTCGCGGCCTCGAATGCGCCGCTGCACTGATCGGTAACCCCGCAACTTAACATTGCTTATCCCGCGCAGATGTCGCGGTAGTCGTCCGGCTCGCGGTGAAGCGCGAAGTTGAAGACGTTCTCACGCAGCTCGCGGCAACGGTCGAGGTCGATTTCGGCCATCGCCAGCTCATCGCCGAACCCTTGGGTCTTGGCGATGATCTCGCCGGTGGGCGCAATGATGCACGTGCCGCCGATCAGGTCGCAGCCTTCTTCGCGCCCCGCTTTCGCGGTGCCGATCACCCAGCACCCGTTCGCGTACGCCCCCGCCTGCATCGACAGGTGGTTGTGGAAGTCCTGCAGATGGTCATGCTCGGGCGCGAGCGGGTAATGCACCGGCGTATTGTAACCCAGCATCACCAGCTCCGCCCCGCGCAGACCCAGCACGCGGAAGGTCTCGGGCCAGCGGCGGTCGTTGCACAAGCACATGCCCAGCTTGCCGCCGAACCCGTCGAAGACGCCAAAACCCAGATTGCCATGCTCGAAATAGCGCTTCTCCAGATGCTGGAAGGGGCGCCAGTCTTCATACTCCGGATGGCCGGGCAGGTGGATCTTGCGATATTTGCCGATGATCTGACCGGTCGTGTCGACGGTGATCGAGGTGTTGAACCGGCGCTTCTCGCCGTTCTCGTAGGCGATCTCCGCATAGCCGAGATAGAAGCCGACGCCGAGGTCGCGGGCAGTGTCGAACAGCGGCTGCACCTCCGCGTTCGGCATCTCGGTCTCGTAGAACGCGTCGAGCTCCGCCTCGTCCTCGATCAGCCAGCGCGGGAAGAAGGTGGTCAGCGCCAGTTCGGGAAAGACGACCAGTTCCGCGCCGCGCCGATGGGCTTCGATCAAAAGCTTCTGCATCCGCGCCACGGCGGAGGCGCGCGGCTCGTCACGCGCAATCGGTCCAAGCTGTGCGGCGGCGGCAATGAATTTGCGGGTCATGGCAATTGTCCTGTCTCGATCGTTTGAAATTCGGGCGCGTCCTGAAGCTCCGCCTGCTGGCAGACGACATCCATCAGCACCTGTGCCCCGCCCGCGATGTCCGAGGGGGCGGTATATTCGTGAATGTTGTGGCTGACCCCGTCCTGCGAGGGCACGAAGATCATGGCCGAGGGGCAATGGGGCGCGAACATCTGCGCGTCATGGCCCGCGCCCGAGGGCATCCGGCGATGGCCCAGCCCGCGGGCGTGGGCGGCGGCCTCGACGCTGTCGACCAGCGCGGGGTCGAACTCCACCGGCTCGAAGCGGGCCAGCGTCCGGCGCGTGATCGCGCATCCCCCGGCGCGTGCGAAATCCTGCGCGGCGCGCCAGAGCCGGGTCTCGGCCTTCTGCAGTGTGGCCTCGTCGGTATGGCGCAGATCGACGGTCATCACCGCTTCCTGCGGCACCACGTTCACCAGATCGGGAGAAACCCGCATACGCCCCACGGTCGCCACCTGTGGCGGACCGTGATCGGCGGCGATCTGCTGCGCCTCGACCGCGATCCGTGCCGCCACGGCTCCTGCATCATGGCGCAGCGCCATCGGCGTCGTGCCCGCATGGGCGGAGGCGCCGGTGACGGTGATCTCGGTCCAGGAAATGCCCTGCACGCCGGTGACGACGCCGATCTGCAGTTCTTCAGTCTCCAGCACCGGGCCCTGTTCGATATGCAGCTCCAGATAGCTATGCGGCTTCAGCGCGCCGACCGGTGCGGGGCCTGCGGCATCGATGGCGGCGAGCGCATCGCGCAGGCGCACCCCGTCGATGCCTTCCACCTCCAGCATCTCGTCGAGCGGCAGCGCGCCTTGCGCCACGCCCGAGCCCATCATGTCGGGGGCGAAGCGCGCGCCTTCCTCATTGGTGAAGAACGCGACCGCAACGGGGTGGCGGGTGCGCGCGCCAGCCGCATTGAGCGCCTCGATCACTTCCAGCCCGGCCAATACACCGAGGCTGCCGTCATAGAGACCGCCCGTCGCGACCGTATCGATATGCGAGCCTATCAGAACCGGCGGGCCGTCTTCCTCGCCCGCGCGGATGCCCCAGCAATTGCCGATGACGTCCGTGGTGATCTCAAGGCCCAGCTCGCGCATCCAGCGCATCACGAGATCACGGCCTTCGGCGTCTTCAGGGGAAAGTGCGAGGCGCTTCACGCCGCCACCGGGCAGGGCGCCAACCTTGCCCAGCCATTCCAGCCGCGCCATCAGGCGGCGGATGTCAATTGCGATGCTCATGCCGCGCCCCGAACTTCGGCGGCGCTGCGACCGACGAGGGTTTTGAACAGGGCAGCGTCGGTGTCGCCTTCCGTGCCGAAACACAGGATGCGGGACTTTGCGTCGATCCCGAGGGCTGAGCGCGCGTCGCCGTTCTCGGCGGCGGCGAGGAAGGCTGCGAGCCCCGCCACGGCGGATTCTCCGGCGGCCACCGGGGGATCGCCCCCCTCGGGATTGGCCAGCGCGCGCATCACCGCAACGGCATCGGGGTCGGCGACGGACATCACCGCGAAGGTCAGTGGCTCCAGCACGTCCCACGCCAGCAGCGAGACCTCGCCACAGGCCAGACCCGCCATCAGCGTGTCCAGATCGCCCTCGACGGCGGTGGGTTTGCTTTCGCGGATCGTCTCGAGCCAGCAGGCCGATTGGTCGGGATCGGCGAGGATCACGCGCGGCGCCTCGGGGCCGTAACGACGCGCGAATTGTGCCGCGACCGCCGCAGCCAGCCCGCCGACGCCGGTCTGGATGAAGATATGGGTGGGCGGGGTGCCAAGCGTATCGGCGGCTTCCGCCGCCATGAGCTCGTAGCCCTGCATCACGTCTTTCGGGATCTCGGTATAGCCCGGATAGGAGGTGTCGGAGACGACGAACCAGCCTTCGCGGGTTGCGGTCTCCTGCGCCTCGCGGACGCTGTCGTCGTAATTGCCTGCGCAGCGGCGAACCTCGGCCCCGTAGGCCTCGATGGCTTCCTTGCGGCCCTCCGAGACGGTGGCATGGATGAAGATCACACAGCGGCAGCCGAAGCGTTGCGCGCCCCATGCGACCGAGCGCCCGTGGTTGCCGTCCGTGGCGCAGCAGACGGTCAGTTGCGAGACGATATCGGCATATTTGCCCGCCACGATGTCTTCGGCGCTGGGTTCGGGAATGTCCTTGGCCTTCGCGATCTCGCGGGCCAGAAGGCGCAGCACCGCATAGGCGCCGCCCAGGGCTTTGAAGCTGCCCAGACCGAAGCGCCCGCCCTCATCCTTGAACTGGATCTCGGCCACGCCCGCCTTGGCCGCCATTGCGGGCAGCGAGACGAGGGGCGTCGGCGCGTAGCCCTCCCACGAAGAAATCGTGCGCTTGGCCAGATCGAAGGCCGCGTCGTTCAGAACCGCTTCCTGCTTGGGGCCATAGCCTTTCGCGGTGTCGTAATGCGGGTTCAGAATGAGCTCGTTGGATTGCCCCTCTCCGAGGGCATTTTCGAAAATCATGGTGGAGTCCTTGTGGTTGGTCATCGCGCTCAGGCCCCCGTCTTGGAGGCGCGGCGGCGGATCAGCTCGGCCAGCGCCACGAGGGCGATGTTGCCGAAGACGATCATCACGGCGAGCGCGTTGAGTGAGGGGGAGAGCGCGAAGCGGAAGTCGGAGGCGACGAGCACCGAAAGCGGTTGCGCGCGGCCAGAGACGAAAGCGGTCAGGACGTATTCGGCCGAGGACAGCACGAAGGCCACGACCCACGACGCCATCAGCCCGTTCGCCATCAGCGGCAGCACCACCCGGCGGAAGGCCGAGAGGCCCGAGGCCCCCAGATCGGCGGCCGCTTCCAGCAGCCCGCGGTCGATCCGGATCAGCACCGAGGCGATCACCAGCGTCGAGAAGGGAAGCACGATCACCGTCTGCGCGGCGATCACCGTCAGCAGGCTGCGCTCCACCCCGGTCTCGTTGAACATGATCAGCTGCGCCACGGCGAGGATCAGCTTCGGGATCAGGAAGGGTGCGAGCAGCAGCACCGCGAAGATGCCGCGTCCGCGCATCGGGTAGAAGCTGATCGCCAAAGCGGCGAGCCCGCCCAGAAGCGTCGCGCAGATCGCGACGGGGAAGGCGACGCTGAGCGTGGTCAGGAAGCCCCCGCCCAGACGCCCGTCGCCCATCACCTCGGCATACCATTTCAGGGTGAAGCCCGAGAAGGGCAGGGACATGATCTTGGAATCGTTGACCGAAAAAAGCGCGATCATCGCGATCGGCAGATACATGAAGGCGAAGACCGCCCAGACCCAAAGCGTGGAGAGGCGCGACATGTCAGGACCCTCCCACAAGGCTGGAGCGGCGGATCAGCATCGCGCCCACGGCAAAGAAGGCCATCAGGATCGCGAGCATCGTCCAGGCGATGGCCGAACCCAGCGGCCAGTCGAACGCGGTGCCGAAGAGGTCGTTGATCGCCGAGATCACGGTGATCCCCGAGGCCCCGCCCAGCAGTTGCGGCGTGAGGTAATCGCCCACCACCATCACGAAGACCATCAGCCCACCGGCGACAAGGCCGGGGAAGGTCAGCGGCAGGGTCACGCGGGCGAAGCGGCTGGGGCTGCGCGCCCCCAGATCGGCGGCGGCTTCCAGCCACGCGTCATCGAGGCTCTCGAAGGCGAGCCACAGCCCGATCACCATGAAGGGCAGGTAGTTGTAGGTCAGCGCGATATGGGTCGCGAGGGGCGAGAACAGCAACCCCTGAATGGGCGCGTCGGTGACGCCTGCCCAGATCAGCGAGCGGTTGATCACCCCTTCGGCGCCCAGAAGCACGCGCCAAGCGAACACCCGCACCAGATCGCCGGAATAAAGCGGCACGAGCAGCAGCGTCAGCAGCGCGGATTTCATTGCGCCCGCACGTTTGGCGAGGAACCACGCGACCGGGTAGCCGATCACGGCGGTGATCGCGACGACGAGCGCGCCCGAGCCGAAGGCCTTCAGGATCAACCCGCGATAGGTCGCAGAGCCTGCGATCTTTGCATAATTGGCGAAGGACGGGTCGTAGGAGATCGCGACGAAATCGACGCGGAAGAAGCTGTAGGCGAACAGGATCAGCAGCGGCGCCACGCAAAGCGCCAGCAGGAAGGCCGTCACCGGGGCGGCGAGGAGCGTGCCGACGCGCAGGCTCATGGCTTGGCCTCCGTCGCTTGTTCGGCCTCGGTCCGCGCGATCCAGACCTGTGCCGGATCGAAACCGATGCGGATCTCCGCGCCGATCTCGGGCACGTCGTCATGGCCTACGGTCAGCGCCAGCGTGATGCCCGCGGCCTCAGCTTCCACCAGCCATTCCGCGCCGCGATAAACGGCATGGGTCACGCGCGCGGAAATCTGGCCCTGCGGGTCGAGGAACAGTTGCTCGGGGCGCAGGCAGAGCACGGCGGGAGAGCCGGCTTTGAGGCCGCGCACGCCGGGTGTCGCGAACTGGCCCAAGGGGGTCTCGATCTCATAGGCGCCGATGGCGGTGTCGGTGATCTTGCCCGGCACGCAGGCCGCGCCGCCGATGAAATCGGCCACATAAGCGGTCTCGGGGCGGCGATAAATCGTATCCGGCGCGCCTTGTTGTTCGATGATCCCGTCACGCATCACGATGATCCAGTCCGAGAGCGCGAAGGCCTCTTCCTGATCGTGGGTGACATGGAGAAAGGTCATTTTCAGCCGACGCTGCAGGTCTTTCAGCTCGATCTGCATGTCCTTGCGCATCCGCCGGTCGAGCGCGGAGAGCGGCTCGTCCAGAAGTAGCAGACGCGGCTCGTTGGCAATCGCGCGGGCCAGCGCCACGCGCTGTTGCTGCCCGCCCGAGAGCTGGCGCGGGCGACGATCCGCCATCGCGGTCATCTGCACGGTTTCCAGCGCCGCGCGGGCCTTCTCGCGTTCTTGTTTGCGGCTCAGCCCCTTGTAGCGCAACCCGAAGCCCACGTTTTCCAACACGCTCAGATGTGGGAAGAGGGCGTAGCTCTGGAAGACGGTGTTGATCGGGCGGGCGCTTGCGGACACGTCGTTGATCTTCTTGCCGTCAAGCTCGAGCATCCCCTCGCTCACCTCCTCGAACCCGCCGATCATGCGCAGGATCGAGGTCTTGCCGCAGCCCGAAGGCCCCAGCAGCGTGACGTAGGAATTCTCGTCGAGCCGGAAATTCACACCGCGCACGGCCTGCACGGTGCCATATGTCTTACACAGGGCACGCGCGCGGAGCAGGGGCATTGTCTGCCCCTGCCCACCCGTCGGCCCGGAACCTGCCTCGGTCATTCTTAGCTGGCCTTCACTTCGTTCCAGAGTGCGACCCAGTCGTTGTAGCGCGGCGGATTTTGCTTCCAGACGAAGTTATCCATCACCGACAGATCCTTGATGAAGATTTTCTCCTGCTGGGCTTCGTCGATCTCGTCGCGCGCGGCGGAGGTCGATTGCGCATAGGGGCCGCCATAGGCGAGCATTTTGCCGTAGGTCGGGCCGAGCAGGTAGTTGACCAGTTCGAAGACCGAGTCCCTGCGCGCGCCCTCGACGCCCTTGGGCACGGCGATCGTGTCGCACCAGCCGATGACGCCCTGCTTGGGTTTGGCCATGCCCATTTCGAGACCTTTTTCCTTCAGGTCGTAATAGGGCGGCACCCAGGAGAAGGCGCAGACCACTTCGCCGGTCGCGAACAGGTTGGTCAGGTCGCCGATGGAATTCCAGTAGGTGCGCAGCTTGCTCTTCTGGATCATCAGCACCTTTTTCACTTCGGCGAGCTGCTTGTCGTCCATCGTGAACATTTCGTCGCGCGGGATGCCCAGATACATCGCGGCGATCATGATCCCTTCGAGCGCGTAGTCGCGCATCGCGAGCTTGCCGTTGTATTTGTCGCCCTCGAAGAAGACGGACCAATCGGGCTCTTCATCCATCAGGTCGGCGCGATAAACGATCGGGTTGATGCCCCAATAGAAGGGGATGCCGTAGGTCTGGCCGTCCGTCTTGCCCAGATCAGTCTTCTTGAACGTGTCATAGAGGAGCTTCGCGTTCGGCACCTTGTCGAAGTCGATCGGCTGCAGAAGGTCTGACGCGGTGTAGTAGGAAACCTTGTCGAGACCGGGCGTGATCAGGTCGACCGAGGAGGCCCCGCCGGCGCGAAGTTTCGCGAATTGCTCGTCATCGGTGCCGATGAAGGTCTTCGTCAGGTCGACGTCATGGCTGTCGAGGAAGGGCGCGAGATAGTCGTCTTTCGCGAGGTTCTCCCAGGTCATCCACAGAAGGTCGGTCGCGGCCAGCGCTCGTCCCGCCGGGCCGAACGCCCCGAGAGCGGTGCCCGCAAGCGCAGATTTCAGGAATAGTCGGCGATCCATGGCATATCCTTTCGCTGCATGAGATGGCGAGGTCACCTTCGCAGGAAAGAAATATTTCACAAAATGCTAAAAATGAAAATAAGCTTTCATTCGAGCCATGCGCAGTTTTTAGGCGCTATTTGTCCTGTTTTGCAGCCTTGGTGAGCGCCTCAAGGCTCTCCGGGGGCGGTCCGAGGTCGTCGAACCGCGCATGAAGGTCCTCGATCCGGGCGAGTCGGGCGCGCGCTTCGGGGCCAAGCGAGTCCACCAGACTCGAGCAGAGGAAGTTGATCAGGCTCATCGCGACGACCGTGCTGTCGAAGATGCCTTGCCCGCGATTGTGGCAGCGCAGGGTGATCGTCGCATGCCGCGCGGTCTGCGCCACGGTGGGGTCGCCGATCAGGATTGTCGGGATGCCCGCCTCGCGCGCGACGGTCATCACCTCTCCCAGCGCCCGCGTCCTGCGCCGCAGCCCGATCGCCAGCAGCACATCGCCCGGCGCGAACCCCGCGACATCCTCGGCAAGCGAGGCGCCCTCATAGGGCAGAAGCTGCACGTCCGATTTCAGATTGAGCAGCAGGGCGCGGGCATAGATCGCAAGCGCCCGCGAATTCCGGTAGCCCAGCACCCAGATCCGGCGGGCCGAGGCGAGATGCTCGACCGCATCGGCGACCGCCTCTTCCGAGAGGATCTCGGTGCTGCGGGTCAGATTCTGCATATCCTGCGCGAAGTGATCGGCGAGCTGTCCCGGCTCGGTACCGTCGCTCAACTCGCTAAGCGGCGAGCCCCAGCTTCCATTGCGCCGCGAATGCAGCCGCGCTTCGTTGTAATTGCGATAGCCCAACCGCTTGAAGAAGCGCGCCGCCGTGGCCGAGGAAATCCCCGCGCTCTCGGCCAGTTCTGCAGCCGTATAGCTCGACAGGGTCGATTGCGCTTCGAGCACGACCTCGGCAAGGCGTTTCTCGCTGGGGGTCAACTCGGGAAAAATCGCCATGATCCGCATGTCGATCGGGTCATCTCCCGACCCGGGTTGCGCCTCGGGGGACATCTCTTGCGTCACATCGGCCTCGTTTCTGCTCGAGCCCAAGTCTTGTTGCATGCGGGCGCGCTTTTCAAGCGATGCGTGTGCGTAGCGGGGTTGTGGGGGGCTCAGCTCAGCTGGACGTGACGCCTGCCGAAAGCTCCAGAATTTCCGTCGTCACCGACTCCTGGCGCGAAATCCGCGCGGTCTGTTGCAGCGCGTCGAGCTTGCGTTCGGTCATTCCCTGGGCGGACGCCATGGCGAGCATCCGGGCGGTGTTTTCCGCCGCCGTGGCATGCAACGCCACGCGGCACAGCTCCGCGTGCAGCAGCTCGGCAAAGAGCGACGCGCAAAGCTGCGCGGGCGGCAGCGTCAGCAGCGGCGGCTGGCTTGGCGGCGGAGTCGACCGGGTCGGGCGGGGGAAGATACGGCGGCGGCGGGCTTTCCAGCTGCCATCCTCCGTCTGGGCGTAGAATGCGTCGATCGGGGCGCGGCCCGCCAGTTGCAGCAGCGTCTCGGCCAGCCGGTCGGCGAAGGGCGGAACCGCCGGGCCGTGCGAGGGCAGGGGGAACTGCGCAAGCGCATTCAGGCCTTGCTCGGCGGCCAGCGCCGCGCCGCGCGTGCCGATCACGACGAGACCGCCGGGCGGCGCGCCCAACTCGCTCAGAAGCCGGGCGTTGAACGATCCCGCAAAGCCCTGCTCGGCCAGAAACAGAACGGTGAGCGGCGGCCCTTCGGGTTTGGGCGGTGTGGGCGCGAGCGACAGGACCCGGTCGAGCGCACGGCTCACCGTCGCCGCGTGCAGATCCACCGAGGCAAGCTCTCCCTCTGTTTGGCGCACGCGTGCGCCCGCGATGGCGCGCATCGCCCGGATCACCGAGGCGAGCGTGCGGATACTGCCGATCCGCGCTTCGATCTCGGCAAGCTGCTCGCTCATTTTGAAGGCTCCGGCAAAAGCCCTTTCAGGCATTGCACGATCTGGTCATGCAGACCCTCGCTGAGCGTGGCGGAGAAATCCGCCCCAGACAGCCCCGCCGCATCGAGCGCATCGGGCAGCGCCGCGCGCAGCGCGTCGATCTGCTCGGGCTCCAACCCGTCGAGAAGCCCCGTCTGCACTGCCAGAACCAGCGCCACCTCATCGGCGAGGCGCAGTGGCGCGTGCTGGATCTGCGCCAGCACCGCGCGCACCGCCCGCCCGCGCGCAAGCTGCGCCTTCACCCGCGTATCGGGCATCCCCCCGAAACGCGTGAAAATCTCCAACTCAAGGAACTGCGCGTAATCGAGCCGCATCGACTCCGCGGCGTCGCGCAGGCTGCGCGCCTGCGTCTTGCCGCCAACCCGGCTGACTGAGGTGCCGACATCCACGGCGGGTTTCTGGCCGCGGTTGAACAGTTTGGCGTCCAGCGCGATCTGCCCGTCGGTGATCGAGATCAGGTTGGTCGGGATGAAGGCCGCGAGGTTGCCCGCATCGGTCTCGGCAATCGGCAGCGCGGTCAGCGTGCCGCTGCCCAATGCGTCCGACAGCCGCGCGGCGCGTTCCAGAAGCCGGGCGTGCAGATAGAAGATATCGCCCGGATAGGCCTCGCGCCCCGGCGTCTGGCGGGTCAGCAGTGCAAGCTCGCGATGCGAGGCGGCGTGGCGCGTGAGGTCGTCGAGCACAATCAGCGCGTGGCCGCCGGTGTCGCGCAGCTCCTCGGCCATGGTCATGCCTGCGAAGGGGGCGAGCCATTGCATCCCCGGCGGTGTCGACGGCCCGGCGACCACGACAATGGTGCGCGCCAGCGCGCCGTTGCGCCGAAGCGTCTCGATCACGCGCTCCACCGAGGAGGTTTTCTGCCCGATCGCGACATAGACCGAGGTCACGTCGCCGTCTTTCTGGTTCAGGATCGTGTCGAGCGCGATCGTCGTCTTGCCGGTCGCACGGTCGCCCACGATCAGCTCGCGCTGGCCCCGTCCAAGCGCGAAGAGGGCATCCACCACGAGCGTGCCGGTCTGCATCGGCTCCACCACCGCGGCGCGGTCGATGATCGCCGGGGCGGGGCGTTCGACCGGGTGTTTGGCCGTGGTCGTGATTGGGCCGAGCCCGTCGAGGGGCCGCCCGAGCGGATCGACGATCCGGCCCAGCAGTCCCGGCCCGACCGGCACCCGCATCACGTCGCCCGTGCCGGTGACCGCATCGCCCTGTGCGACGCCCGCGATATCGTCGAGCAACACCGCCGCGAGGGTCTCTTCGTCGAGCACATGCACGAAGCCCGATTGCCCGCCCTCGAAGACCAGCCGCTCGCCGGCGCGGGCTTCGGGCAGGCCCGACACCATCGCAACGCCGTCGGACACGCGCTCCACCCGCCCGCTGCGGCGCACGACGGGACCGAGCGGCGCACGCGCGATGGCCTCGAGGCTGCGGTCCAGCCACTCGTCGGGATCATTGGGTGTCATTGGCCACCTCCTTGCGCATCCGGGCGAGATCGGCGGCCCATGAGCTTTCGAGGTGCAGGTGCTTGGTCTCCAGCGCGAGGCCGCAGATCAGCTCCGCATCCGTCTTGATGGCGGGGCGGATCTCTTCGCCCAAGGTCTTCCCGAGGCGGTCGGCGAAAGCCTCCCCGTAACCGGCCTCTGTCGCATCGCTGATCCGCAGCATGAGTTTCTCCGAGCCGAGCGCGGCGCGATCTTCGGTGTCGAGGGCCGCGACCTGCGCCAGAAGATCCGTTGCGTAAGCTTCGAGCAATGCGGGCCGCGACAGGCGCGCGCCGATCCGTTCGGCCATGCGCTGCGCCAGATCGGCGGCGCGGGCGGCATAGCGCGCCTCGGCTTCCTCCGCGCGGGCGGCGCGTTCGGCCTCTGCGGTGCGGGCCATATCGGCGGCCTCTGCGCGGGCGTGATCCAGAAGCGCCTTGCGCGCGGCTTCGGCCTCGGTCTGGGCCTGCGCCAGCATCTCGGACTTGCGCGTGCCGACCTGATCGAGCTCCGCCTCGGCCTGCGCCTTCGCCTCATCGGCCTTGCGCGCGGTCTCGCTCGCCTCACTCAATTGCTTGTCCGCCTCGGCCTGACGCGCCTGGATGGCACTTACGATCGGATGCCAAAGCACCCGGCTCAGAAGCCAGATCAGCACCGCCGCATTGAGCGTCTGCAGCCCGAGCGTCCACCAGTCCAGTGTCATGATCAGCCGATGAACGGGTTGGCGAACAGCAGCAGAAGCGCGATCACGAGGCAGTAGATCGCCGTCGTCTCGATCATCGCGAGCCCGACGAAGAGCGTGCGCGAGATCGCGTTCGCGGCCTCGGGCTGGCGGGCGATCGCGTCCATCGCAGCCGCGACCGAGCGCCCCTCGCCGAGCGCGGGGCCGAGCGCCCCGAAGGCCACCGCCGCGGCGGCCGAGATAACGCTCGCCACTTCAATATATTCCATGATCAGTCCTTTCCGGATCCGTGGGAGGTTTGGGATTCCGCCACTGCCGCCGCGATGAAAACCATGGCGAGGACGGTAAAGATGTAGGCTTGGACAAGGCCGGTCAGCAGATCGAGCGCCATGAAGGGGATCGGCACGAACAGCCCCGCAAGCGAGAGCACGATCCCGATCACGAAGACCCCGCTCATGATATTGCCGAACAGGCGGATCAGCAGCGAAAAGCTGCGCGTCAGCGTCTCGACGAGGTTCAGCGGGATCATCAGCGGCGTCGGCATCGCAAAGCTGCGCAGGTAGCCACGCACGCCGCCCGCGCGGATGCCGTAGACGATCACCGCTACGAAGACGAGCAGCGCCAATGCTGCGTCGGTTTCGAGGTTGGCAGTTGGCGGCTCCACCCCCGGGATCAGCGAGGACCAGTTCGCGATCAGGATGAACAAGAACAAGCCGCCGAGAAAGGTGCGGTAGCGGCCGGGCTCTACGCTCATCGTCTCGCGGATCTGGGTGTCGAGCACCGTCACCAGCAGCTCCAGCGCCGCTTGGCGCCGTGCGGGCTTGAGGCTCAGGTTTCGGGTCAGCGCGTAGGATCCGACCACGATCACCACCATCATCACCCATGTCGTGACGACGGGTTGCGTGATCGGCACGGGACCGATCCAGAACAGCACGGTGGTCTCCAGCGGCGAATTCATGCGGACCTCGCGCGTCTTAGGGTAAGCATCCGCCCGATGCCGATCCCGAGCGCCGCCGCCAGCAGCGGCACGGCACCCAGAAGCGCGCAGCCCACGAGAACCCCGATCGTCAGCCCGAAGCGCAGCACGGTCAGCGCGATCGCCTTCAGCGCCTTGCTTTCGAGCAGCATCGCATCCGTTCCCGCCCGCAGCAGCGCGAAATGCACGACGCCCACGCCGATGCCGAGGGCGAGGCTCGCCAGACCCAGAAGAACCATCGTCCCGCTCATTGCTGCTGCACCCAGCGCCAGCCCAGCCAGCACCCCACGACAAGCCCCACCATCATCAGCGCGGCAGTCCAGAAGATGCCCGACTGAGCGCTCCGGTCGATCCATCTGCCGCCCGCGGCCCCCGCCAGCATCGGAAGCACCACGATCCATCCGAGCACACCGATCTGGCCCAGCCGTCTTGCCAGCGGGATGTCACCCTCCTCTCGGGCTTTCTCGATCCGGGCGGCGTGGCGGCGCGCGGCGCTCTCCATCGGCTCCTCCGTCTGTTCCGGGTCTTCCGGCGGGTGGGTCATGTCCAATCCTTCCGAGCCTGCGCGCCGTCGAGGCTCGCCACCAGCTGCCGGATCGCGAGCAGATGCAGCCGGGTGGAGTCGGCCTGTTTGGTCTTCGCGGCGTCATCCTCGTCCTGAAACCGCTTCAGGATCGTGTCGCCCAGCTCGGGCAGATCGCCGGTCACCGCAGCGCGGGTCGAGACCGAGACATCGCTTCCATTCTCGACCATAAGAACACCGCCCTTCACCGCGCAATAGTGCCGTTGGCCCTCGACCACCCAGGAGATGACCGAGATGCTGAGGCTGGTGAGGAACTCGGCATGGCCGGGCAGGATGCCGAAGCCGCCGCTCTCGTCCTCGGCCCGGATCGCGGTGACGTTCTTGGCGTCGACGACGATTTCGAGGGGCGTGGCGATGGTGAGCCTCATGCTGCCGCCTCCTCTCGCTGGCGGGCCTCGTCGATCCCGCCGATCATGTAGAGCGACTGATCCGACCAGTCGTCCGCCTCGCCCGCGAGGATCGCACGGCAGCCCTCCAGCGTATCGGCCAGCGGCACCGAGCGCCCGGTCTGGCCGGTAAAGGCCTCGGTCACGACAAAGGGCTGGGTGAGGAAGCGTTGCAGCTTGCGTGCGCGGCGCACCGCGAGCCGGTCGGCCGCGCCGAGCTCCTCGACGCCGAGAAGCGCGATGATGTCCTGCAATTCGCGGAACCGCGCCAAAAGCGCCCGCGCCTCGCCTGCCAGCTGGAAATGCTCCGCCCCGACGATCTCGGGGTCGAGCAGTTGCGAGGACGAGGCGAGCGGGTCGATCGCGGGGTAGATCCCCTCCGAGGCCAACTGACGCGACAGCACGATGGAGCTGTCCATATGCCCCGAAATCGCGGTCACCGCCGGATCGGTGAAATCGTCAGCCGGCACGTAGACCGCCTGAATTGCCGTGACCGACGCCCCGGCGGCGGAGGCGATGCGCTCCTCCAGTTCCGCGACCTCAGACGCGAGGGTGGGCTGGTAGCCCACGCGCGAGGGCAGGCGGCCCAGAAGCCCCGAGACCTCGCTGCCCGCCTGCACGAAGCGGAAGACGTTATCCATCATCAGAAGGACGTTGCGGTGATCGCGGTCGCGGAAATCCTCGGCGATGGAGACTGCGGTCAGCGGCACCCGCCAACGCGCGCCGGGCGGCTCGTTCATCTGGCCATAGACCAGCGCCGTGCGGGCCAGAACGCCCGACTCGGTCATGTCGGCGAGCATCTCGTGACCCTCGCGCGAGCGCTCCCCCACGCCCGCGAAGATCGCGATGCCCTGATATTTCTCGACCATCGTGTTGATGAGTTCCATCACCAGCACCGTCTTGCCCACGCCCGCGCCGCCGAACATCGCAGCCTTGCCGCCGCGAGCCAGCGGCAGCATCAGGTCGATCACCTTGATGCCGGTCTCGAAGGCGGTGACCGCGCCGCTGCCCGACAGGCGCGGCGGCGTGCCGTGGATCGGGCGGCGTGGCGTCGTTTGAGGCAGGGGATCGCCGCCGTCGCGCATCGCCCCCGTCACATCCATCAGGCGCCCCAGAACGGCCTCGCCGACCGGCACTTCGAGCGGCTTGCCCGTGGCGCGCAGCTTGCGCCCGCGCGACAGGCCGAGCGTCGATTGCAAGGCGATGGCGCGCACCCGATGCGCGTCGAGATGGCCATGCACCTCGAAGCTGCCCGGCATGTCGTCATCCGTCAGCGTCAGGATCGAATGGATCGGCGGTAGCGGGCCATCGAAACTTGCGTCGATGACCGGCCCGCGCACCGCGATGATCCGCCCCTCCGTCGTGCTCATCGCGAGGTATATCCGCCGTCAACGAGGTGATAGCTGCCGTTCACGAAGCTCGCGGCATCCGACAGCAGGAAGCAGGTCAGCGCCGCGACCTCCTCGGGCGTGCCGAGCCGTCCGGCGGGATGCAGCGCGACCAGCGAGTCCTTCACCTCGGGCGCCAGCCCCGACAGAAGCGGCGTCTCGATGAAGGCGGGGCCGACCGCATTGACGCGGATGCCCTGTGCCGCGTGATCGATCGCCGCCGCCCGCGTCAGCCCCAGAAGCGCATGTTTCGCCGCGACATAGGCGCAGGCGCTCGGGAACGCGACCGAGCCGAGGATCGAGGACATGTTCACGATCGCGCCGCCGCCCGATTTCAGCATCGCGGCGATCGCGAAGCGCATCCCGTAGAACACCCCGTTCAGGTTGACGTCGATCACCTGCTTCCAGCCGTCGAGCGGATACTCCCCGAACGGCACCTGCGGACCGCCGATGCCCGCATTGTTCACGGCCAGATCCAGCTTGCCGAAGGTCGCGACTGCCTTCTCGACCATCGCCTCGACCTCCGTGGCAGAGGTGACGTCGACCGCCATCGGTTCGGCGGTGCCGCCAGCCTTGCGAATTTCCTCGGCCACGGACTTGGCCGCGTCCGCGTTCTGATCGGCAAGCAGGACCGAAGCGCCGCGCGCCGCCAATTCCTTGGCGATTGCCGCGCCGATCCCTGATCCCGCGCCCGTAACGATAGCTGATTTACCTTCGAAATCCCGTGTCATAGCAGTCCCGGCCTCCGTTTTGGATGCAGGAAGGGTAACGATCTCGATGCTTTAGGACTTTGATGGGGATCAAGCGGGGCGGGTCCGGTTGCGACGCACACGAACTCGTGATTGTGCCGCATGGTTCGCGGCGTCTGACGCCCCGCGAAACGGAAACCGCCCGCGACTCTGCGCGAGCCGCGGGCGGTGATCTTTCAGCGTAGAGGGCGCGCTTACATCGCCCAGGGGCCGTGGAAGTCGGTGCCCTCGCGGTCGGTGCGCTCGAACCCATGCGCGCCGAAGAAATCGCGCTGGCCCTGGATCATGTTCGCGGTGCCGCGCGCGGTGCGCATCGTGTCGAAATAGCTCAGCGCCATCGACAGGGCCGGAACCGCCAGGCCGTGGGCCGCGGCAATGCTGACGACCTTGCGCAGCGCGCCGTGATGCGCCTTCAGCAGATCCGCGAAATAGGGCGCATACATCAGGTTGCGATCGGGCGACTCGCTGAGCGCGCTCGCCATATCGTCGAGCATCGCCGAGCGGATGATGCAGCCGTCGCGCCAGACCAGCGCGATGTCGGGCAGCGGCAGATCCCAGTCGAAGGGCGCATTGGCCGAGCGCAGCAGCTCGAAGCCCTGCGCGTAGCACAGGATCTTGCCCGCGATCAGTGCGTTCTCCAGATCCTCCGCGCTCAGTGCGCCCTCGGGCAGCGCCTCGGGGGCCGCGCCGAACATATCCTCGCCCTGCTTGCGCGCATCGAGCCGCGACGACAGGTTGCGCGCCATCACTGCCGCTTCGATCACCGGGACGGGGGCGGCCAGATGCTGCGCCTCGATCACGGTCCAGCGGCCGGTGCCTTTCTGGCCCGCGCGGTCGAGGATGATGTCGAGCATCGGCTCGCCACTCTCGGGATCGGTGGCGCGGGCGACCTTGCCGGAAATCTCGATCAGGTAGGATTTCAGCGCGCCTTCGTCCCATTTCGCGAAGATCTCGCCGCAGGCCTTCGAGTTCAGCCCCATGCCGTCGCGCATCACGCCATAGGTTTCGGCGATCATCTGCATGTCGGCATATTCGATGCCGTTATGCACGGCTTTGACAAAATGCCCCGAGCCGCCCTTGCCCATAAAGCCGGCGCAGGGCGTGCCGTCGAATTTCGCCGCGATCGCGTTGAGGATCGGGGCCACGCGGTCCCAGTCCTGCTGCTCGCCGCCGCCCATGATCGCGGGCCCGTGGCGCGCGCCTTCTTCACCGCCCGAAACCCCGATGCCGAGGAAACGCGGCCCCGCCTTCGCTGCTTCTTCCGCGCGGCGCTCGGTGTCGTGGAAATTCGCGTTGCCCGCGTCGATGATCAGATCGTCGGCGTCGAGATGGGCGCGCAGCGCCGCGATCTGCTGATCGACCGGGTCGCCTGCGGGGACCATCAGGATGATCGCGCGCGGTTTCGCGATCGAGGCCACGAGGTCTTCGAGATTTTCGCAGGGCGTGATCTTCGATGCCAGCTCGCCCGCGTTTTCATGGAAGGTCTTGGTGACGCTGGTGGTGCGGTTGAACACCGAAATGTCGAACCCTTTTTCCGCGATGTTGAGGGCGAGCATGCCGCCCATGGTGCCAAGGCCGATCAGCCCGATTTGCGATTGTGCCAAGATACGGCCTCCGAATTTGTTGCATGCGGGCCGCTTCAGGCGCCCGGGGCGTTGTCTCTTTCGCTGCGCCGGACCGCCTGATTGCGCGGCGCTACGAGGGCGACCTGCACGAATTGCCCCAAGATGGCGGAAGTTGCAAATCGCCCGCAACGGCAGGGGCGAAGAAATGCGACTTCAAGAATCCGAGCAATTTACTCGGAAAAGGGGTTGCGCCCGCCGATCTGCGCCACTAACGAATACCCAATCAATTTACTCGGGAATCGACGGGGTGCCCACAGCATGTTGGCAACATTCATCATCGGCCTGCGCGAAGGGCTCGAGGCGGCGCTGATCGTCGGGATCATTGCAGCCTTCCTGCGCGCCCGGGGCGAGCGTTTGACCGAGATGTGGCTTGGCGTCGCTGCCGCCGTGGCGCTGGCCGTCGGTGTTGGCGCGGGGCTCGCGCTGGTCGAGGCCGCTTTGCCGCATAGCGCGCAGGAAAAGCTCGAATGCGTGATCGCGGCCGTTGCGGTCGTCTTCGTGACGCTGATGGTGCTCTGGATGACGCGCCACGCCGCAGGTCTGAAGGGCCAGATCGAGCGCGACGCCGATGCGGCGCTGGGGCAGGGGAGCCGGGTCGCACTGGCGGCGATGGCCTTCCTCGCCGTGCTGCGCGAGGGTTTCGAGACCGCTGTTTTCCTGCTTGCCACGATCTCCGGCGCGCAGACCGGACATTGGGCTGGGCTTGGTGCAGCACTTGGCCTCGCGGCGTCGGTCGTGCTTGGCTGGGCGATCGCGCAGGGCGGGATGCGGCTCAATCTGGGGCGTTTCTTCCGCTGGACCGGCGTGTTCCTGATCCTCGTCGCGGCGGGGCTGGTGTTGCAGACGCTGCGCTCGGCCCATGAGGCGGGCTGGTTGCTGGCGGGTCAGCAGCGCATCGCCGATCTGAGCTGGCTCGTGGCCCCCGGCACGGTGCGCTCGGCTCTGATCACCGGCGTTCTGGGCATTCCCGCCGATCCGCGCCTGATCGAGGTGCTGGGCTGGATCGCCTATCTGATCCCGGTCGCGGCGCTGACCTATTGGCCGCGTGCACTGCGTCCCGATCCCCGCACGGCGCAATGGCTGCGCGGCTCTCTCGCGGTCGCCTTCGCAGCGCTGGCCGTCGGTATCGCGGCGCTTTGGCCGCAACCGCAGGTGACGCTGCCCGATCATGCGCCGCGTGTGCTGGAAGGCGATGTCGACACCTCCGCCGGGCCCGATCTGCGCTTGCAGGGTGAGGTTCTGGAGATGGGCGCGACCCGCGTCGACCTGACGGGCGCCGAGGCCACGCCGGAGCGGCATCTGGGCCTGCCAAGCCTGCATCGCGAAGTGCAGAGCCAGACCGAGATCGCGGGTGCCCCCGGCCAGATCGATCTCGCCACGCTTGCGCAGCTTGCAGGTGGGCGCCTGCCGGTGGGCGTCAGCCCCGCGCGCAACCCCGGGCCTTTCGTGGCCGAGTGGACGCGGCTCGAACAGGTGACCGTCTGGACCGCAGGCGATGCGCTTCTCGATGCGCAGGGCCGTAGTGCCGTTACGCTGCGCCTCTCGGGCGGCGGGCTGACCACGGCACGCACATTGCGCGTCGATATGGCTCCCGGTGGCATGGCGACCGGCGCCTGGGTCATGGCCCCCGCCGCCGCGCAAGACGCCGCCGATGCACTGCGCTCCGTGCGCCGCGCCCGTATCGAGCATCAGTTCTGGGCCCGAGAGTTGCCTGTGATCCTCTTCCTCATCGCGCTCGCACTGGCAGCTTCTGCGCTCGCCCGTGCGCGCCCCACACCGTTTTTCCCCGCCAGGTCCCTCTGACCAAGCCAAAACCGCAGAGCAAATACAGGAGCCTGACAATGAACATGTCGTCCCGCGCGCGCCGCCGCGCTGTCCCCCTTCTCGCCGCAACCGCGTTCTTCGCGCAGCCCGCGCTGGCCGATGCGCCCACGAATAACGGGGCTGCGCAGGTCGCGATCACGCTTACGGGCGAGAATGGCGGCGCATGCGTGCTCGATCACGACAGCGCGGCGGCAGGGCCGATCACCTTCACGGTGACCAATGAATCCGCCCCGGCGATCTCCGAGCTGGAGCTGCTGTCGGACAGCCGCATCCTCGGCGAGAAAGAGAACCTCGCCCCCGGTCTGCCCGCGTCGAGCTTCACCGTCACGCTCGACGGTGGCGACTATCGCATCTATTGCCCGGGCGCGGCCGAAGACACCGTGGCCTTCACCGTGACTGGTGAGAGCAAGCAGCGCGCGCAAAGCGCGATCGGCGATCTCTTGGACGAAGGCACCGCAGGCTATGCTAATTACGTCGAAGGCATGGTCGGCGCGATGGTGACCGCAAGCGAACGCCTCGCCGCGAAAGTGGACGCAGGCGACGTGGAGGGCGCGAAGGAAGCCTATGCGCAGGCGCGACCGTTCTATGAGCGGATCGAGCCCGACGTCGAAGGCTTCGTCCTGCCCGGCACCGACCCGACCGACAACTCGGGCAACCTCGATTACCTGATCGACATGCGTGCCTCGAACCTCGACCCGGCGGTCGGCTGGCACGGCTTCCACGCGGTGGAGCGCGACCTGTTCGAGAAAGGCGAGATCACCGACGAGACCAAGGCCTATGCGGCGGAACTGGTGAAGAACGTCAAGATGCTCGCCGATCTGTCGGGCGGGATCGAATATCGTCCCGAGGATCTGGCGAACGGTGCGGCGGCCCTTCTGGAAGAAGTGCAAAGCGGCAAGATCAGCGGCGAGGAAGAGGCCTATAGCCATATCGACCTCGTGGACTTCGCGGCCAATATCGAAGGCGCGCATCAGGCGTTCGCCTTCCTCGAGCCGGGGCTGAAGCGGATCGACCCGGACGTGGCCGAGACCATCGCGCAGCGCTTTGCGGATGTGCAGACGATGCTCGAAGACTACCGCGATCCCGACGCTCTGGGCGGCTACAAAATCTACGATGCCGAACTGCGCAAATCGGACGCGGTGAAGCTGAGCCGCGCGATCCAGATGCTGCAGGAACCGCTGTCGCGGATCGCTGAAAAAGTCGCCACGGCAAGCTGAAGACGAAGGAGGCCATGATGCGCGGGCAAGACGATAAACCGGCAGGACTGTCGCGGCGTGGGTTGTTTCTCGGCGCGGCAGCGCTTGGCGGCACCTTCGCCACGGCGGGGCAGGCGGCGGAGACCGGCAAGGTCGCGCCCGACGCCATGCCCGATCCGGACCAGAGGCGCTATGCCTTTTACGGCACCGGGCCGCAGGCCGGGATCGCCACGCCGCCGCAGCAGCATCTGATGGCCATGGCCTTCGACCTGACCGGGACCGATCCGCGCGCGTTGCAAGTGCTGCTCGCGCGCTGGTCGGCCTCGATCGGGCTGATGATGGAAGGGCAGCCGGTCGGTCCGGCAGAGCCCGACCGCGAGACAGCCACCGCGCTCGAGACCGGCGAGGCGCTCGGGCTTGGTCCGGCAGGGCTGACGGTGACCGTGGGCCTTGGCCCGCGCGTCTTCTCCAAGGAGATGAGGCTGGCGGCGAAAGCCCCGCCGCATCTGCGTCCGCTGGCCGATCTGCCCTCGGACGCGCTGCGCCCCGAGATCAGCGGTGGCGATCTCTCGCTGCAGGCCTGCGCCGACGATCCGCAGGTCGCCTATCACGCGGTGCGCATCCTCGCGCGGATCGCGAAACGCACCGGCGCCGCGACGGTGCGCTGGACCCAGCTCGGCTTCGGGCGCGCCTCGGCCGGGGCAGGGCAGGAGACGCCGCGCAACCTCTTTGGCTATCGCGACGGCACCCGCAACATCACCACGCCCGAGCAGCTCGCGCAGCACGTCTGGGCCAATGACGGTCCCGACTGGCAGCATGGTGGCACCTATCAGGTGATGCGCCGGATCGAGATGCATATCGAGAATTGGGACAACGCGCAGGTCAGCCATCAGAACGACGTCTTCGGGCGGCACAAGCTCACCGGCGCGCCGCTGACCGGAGAGAACGAATTCGACACGCCCGATTTCAAGGCGAAGAACGCGCAAGGCGAGCCGGTCATCCCGACGCATGCGCATATTCGGCTATCGGCGCATGAAACCAATGACGGCATCCGCATCCTGCGGCGCGGCTACAACTTCACCGGCGGTCTGAACGCGGTTGGGCGTCTCGATGCGGGGCTGTTCTTTATCAGCTACCAGAACGATCCAGCGTATTTCGAGGCGCTGCAACGGCGGCTCGGCGCGTCGGATCTGCTGAATGAATACATCTCCCACACCGGGTCGGGACTGTTCTGGGTGCCGCCTGCCGCGCCGAAAGGCTCCTATATCGGCGCGCCGCTTTTCGCTGCGGTCTAAGCGTCGGGGGTTGAGCCGGCGGTGACCCCTTTGCGCGCCGTCGTCGCGGCGAAACCAAGGAGCTTCAGGAAGTCTGAGCCGTGCCGGAGGCATAGGTGCCGGGGGCTGGCGGTTTACAGCAGTTGACTCGGTCAGAGGAAAGGTCACTGTCGGGCCGGGCCATTCGGCTCCGCGCCCCGCTCATCCTCCCCCGCACATCGTCAGTACCGAGGTTTCCCCAGCATGTCGCTTCCCCCCATCGGCCTCGAGGACGCATTCGGCATTGCCGGGATCGGCCGCTGGGAATTCTCGGTCGAGGCGCGCCGCTTGGTAATCGACGAGCCGTGTCGTCTGCTTTTCGACATCTCCGAGGGAGAGATGGACTTGCAGGGCGCAGTGCGGACACGGGTGGTCGAGGAAGATCGCGCGCGCGTTTTCGAGGCGCTCGACAGTGCCGTGAGCGAGGGCGACATCTATGACGAGGTCTTCCGGATCACCCTTCCTTCCGGCGAGCAGCGCTGGATCCGTGGCGTCGGAAAATACCGCGCGCAGGCGGGCCAGCGCAAAGTCATCGGGGTCAGCTTCGACATCACCTCCGAGCAGGAGTTGCTGGCCGAGCGCGAGCTGCACCTCGCCGAGATGAACCACCGCATCAAGAACCTCTTCGCGCTCGTCTCCGCGATGATTTCCAGCGCGGCCCGCGCGAGCGAAACCAAGGAGGAGATGCTCGACGAGTTGCGCGGCCGCGTGACCGCCCTCGATCGCGCGCATTCCATGATGCTGCGAACGGACAGCACGCAGCCGGTTGCGCTCGGTGGGCTGTTGGAGCGGGTGCTTGCGCCTGCACGCGCCGAGCAAACCATTCTGCTGTCGGGCGCAGAAGTGATGATCCCCGCGCGGGCGCTGACCTCGCTGGCCTTGATCTTGCATGAATGGGTGACAAACTCCGCCAAATACGGCGCGCTGAGATCCGTGGACGGCCAGATCAATGTGACGTGGGAGCCCTATGAGAACGGCGTTCACCTCACCTGGAAAGAGCAGGTCCCGGATTACGACGCGGCCGCCGAACAGGGCTTCGGCTCGCGCCTGATCCTCGCCTCGGCGATGCAACTGCGCGCGGAGAAAGAGCGCCGCTATGAGGATGGCTGGCTCATCATCGACATGAAGCTGCCGCTCGACGGGTACTGACGCGCGCCGCCCCCCGGGGGGAAATCGGGCAACAGCCGAGACTTTCTGCACGATCGGCTCCGCGATGCAGGAACAAGCGTCGCACCCATTGGTTCCCCTACACGATACGATTGAAGTCCCATTACCGAAACAGCCCGTTCATCGCCCGGAGCCCATGCGTTTCCGGGAAGGGAGGCACATGCGCATCGCTATCATTTCCCCAATCCGTCACCCCATTTCGGCGCCCTTCATGGGTGGGATGGAGGCTCATTCCTACGCGCTCGCAGGCGCCCTCGTCGCGCGAGGGCATGAGGTGACACTGTTTGCGTCGGGCGACAGTCAGCCGCCTGAAGGGGTGGAGCTGTATCCGGTCACGGAGCGCCATGTCGACAGCGCCTATCCGTCGAAAGGCGGCCGCGAGTCCGATGTGCCCGATACCCATCTCGACAGCGCCTTCGCGGGCATCCTGCAGAAGTTGGAGACGGGGGGCTTCGACATCATTCACAACAATTCGCTGCACCGCTATCCGCCGCGGCTGGCGCGGCGGGAGCGGATCGCGATGCTGACCTCCCTGCATGTGCCGCCCCTCGAGACGCTGCGCGACGCCGTCCACGATGCCCGCGCGCCATGGTGTCGTTTCACGGTCTGCACGGGGGCGCAACGAGAGCGTTGGGCCAAGCCCGACTGCGACCTGTCCTTCCATGTCGTGCCGAACGGGATCGATACCGGCGTCTGGGGCTTCTGCCCTCATGCCGATGGCTCGGCGGTCTGGTTCGGGCGCATCACTCCCAACAAGGGCACCGCCGAGGCCGTGAAGGCCGCGCGGATCGCGGAGCTGCCGCTGCGGATTTACGGGCCAATCGAGGATCGTGCGTATTTCGACGACACCATCGCCCCCTATCTCGGGTCGCAGATCACCTATGGGGGCAATCTGACGGCGGAGGACCTGAGCGCCGAAGTCGCCAGGGCGTCGGTCTGCTTCTTCACGCCGGTCTGGGATGAACCCTTCGGGCTCGCCGCAGCCGAGGCGATGTCCTGCGGCGTGCCCGTCGCTGCCTTCGACTCCGGCGCGGTGCGCGAGGTCGTGGGCGAGGCGGGCGTGATCGTGCCGACAGGCGACGTGTCCGCGCTCGCGAATGCTGCACGCAAGGCGATGACCTGCGACCGACAATTCGTGCGCGACCGGGCGGTCGCCCGCTTCGGGGTGGAGCGGATGGTCGACCGTTACGAAGAGCTCTATCGCATGTGCATGGCGGGGCTCTCGGAGCCAGCGCCCGAGGTCGATTTCGCCCCGGACGACCTGCCGCCGGCAGAGGTCGGTGTCAGGCTGGCGGTGGAATAGCGCGGGACTGAAAAAGGCGCGGACCGCTGAAGGTCCGCGCCCGAAAGCGTCTCGGAATTGGCAGCTAGTGCAGCCGCTCTCTGGAGCGATCGACCATCGCCTGCGTGATCAGGTTGGTGTCGCCGCTGCGGCGGAACCATTGCATATTCGTGCGTCCGATCCCTTCGACTATAGTTCCGGCTGGCAACGAGACATCGGGCGCCAGCAGCGTATCGGTCAGGTGGCAATCGCGCGAGACGGCCCCTTTTGCCGTCAACGCGGAGCGCCGACCGACCCCGATGACGCCCGGCTGCGCCTCGAGATGAAGGCAGCTCAGCGGCGGGCTTCCCCGTGTCGTGCCACCTTGCGGCGCCGCGAAATTCAGAAGCGCAGAGCGATAGTCGTCGAGCGTGTCGATATCGCGCCAATAGGCTTCGCGCCCGGCGTCGCTGCGCGGCAGGCGGTAGGCTTGCAGGGCCTTCTCGCGCAGCGCGGCTTCCAGCAGGTCGGCCTCGATCGAAATATCGAACTGGCCCCGCGACAGCTCCGGCAGTTCCTTGCGAAGCCATGCGGTCTTGAAGAGGTAGATCCCCGTGGCAACTAGGCTGCGACCCGAGCTTTCGCCGATCTCGGCGGGCGCGCTCGGGCGATGGGTGAGCGCGCTGACATGCCCGTCTCGCGCGACTTCCAGCACCGAATGATGCTCCGCATCCGACGATGAGAGCGTTGCAGCGACCAGCGTCGCGGGGGCGTCGCTCAGGCGATGGCGCTGGATGAACGGACGCAGATCGATGTCGCAAATCTGATCGGCGGGCATCACCAGAACGTCGTTAACGCCTTCGCGCTCGAGCAGGTCGAGATTGGCGAGAAGCGCATGGGCCGTGCCACGATAGCCGCCGCGCGAGAGCCGCGTCGCATCGCGGATGAGCAGACCGTCGGGAAACGCATCCGCCCATCTGTCGCGCAGGTGCCGGATCAGCGGCGCGGGGCGATACTGGGTCGCGATGATCGCCCGTGTGAAACCGGCAGCACGCAGCGAAGCAAGGGTGAAATCCACCAATCGCTGTCCGCCGGCACCAAAGGGCAGGGCAGGTTTGCAACTCTCCTCGGTCAGCTCGTACAGACGCTTTCCGCGCCCGCCGGCCAAGACCACTGGAAGACAGCCGATCAATAAATTGGGTCTTTTCTGAGTCAGCATCAGAGCTCCTCCACCGTGACGCTGCGACGTGAATAAGCTTAACGCTTTTCAAAAATGAAAGCCATGAAACGGGTCCGCGGTTCCCGGATTTCCGCCGGTTCGCGGTAAGATTTTCGCGTGTGTTTTTTGACCATTTCGAGAGCTGCTCGATAACCCTTTGAGTCTAGGGGGCGGTCTCGGACGATGTGTCAAAAAGCAGGTCGCGCCAATCCGCCGATCAATTAGGCAGGCGGCGGAAATGCGAGGCGGGTGGCAGTGTCCTCTGCTGCCGAATCGCGAATCTCGAAGAACACGCCATCGCTCAGATCGCGAAGGTCACGACGGAAGCGCAGGGTGATTTCGCGCCCGCCCGCGCGACGGGTGAGCGTAAAGATACCGTCACGCTCTGCCGCCTCGGCGGTGCCTGCGCGGAACACGTCCTCCGCCTGTCGTCGCAGCTTCAGAAGGCGCCGGGTGGCGTCCGATTTCGCCTGCTCGAAGGACGTCAGGGTTTCCGGCAAAGCGAAAGGGCGGCGATTGTCGGGATCGGTCAATTCGTAGAGGGCGCGCTCCCCGCGCTGGTAGATGTCGGGCATGCCGGGCAGCATCATCTTCAGCGCCAGTTGCAGCAGCGACAGCCGCTGTCCCGTCGCGATCAGGGGCGCGAGTTCGGCTGGCGGCTGCGCCTCCCACG
Source organism: Thioclava sp. DLFJ4-1 (assembly GCF_002020145.1). Taxonomy (NCBI): domain Bacteria; kingdom Pseudomonadati; phylum Pseudomonadota; class Alphaproteobacteria; order Rhodobacterales; family Paracoccaceae; genus Thioclava; species Thioclava sp. DLFJ4-1. Next base: position 919,297 of record NZ_MPZT01000001.1, on the reverse strand, counting down.
CCGCGCAGATGCGCCGCGCGGTGTCCAGTGCGGCGTCCTCGGCTTCGATGTCGGGGAAGGACCAGCGCGTGATCTCCCCGCCCTCGCGCAGCGCTTTGCGCAGATGCTCGGTCAGGCGGTCGCACAGCTCCGGACCGGGCGCGGGATCGTCCCAGATGCCCAGAAGGCTTTGCGTGGCATACCAGACGAAACCGGCATCCGAGAGTGCGGCGTCCTGCATCGCGGTATCGAACAAAGCGCCGAAGGTCTCGGGATAGTGCGAGATCGCGGCGATCCGCATCCGTGTGTCCTCAGCGCGTTTCGTGTCGTGGCTCGAGGTGAGCGTCAGCGCCGTGTCCCGCTGCCCCTGTGCGCTGGAGAACCACGCGTTCAGCCCTTCCGCATCCAGCAGCGGCGTATCGGGTTCCGCGCCGACCTCGTTCGCGGCGAGGTAACGGGTGTGGCGGAAGAAGGCGGTGTCCTCCTGCGCCTTGGCGACCACCGCGCCCGTCACCTGCTGAAACCGAATGCGGAACTTGAGGCTCGGCTTGTCCGTCCTGTCGAGCAGCAGCCCGGCAAGCAGATCGAGCGCCTCGCGTTGCGGCAAGGTCTCTGCCGCAGCTTCCACCGTCTCTTCAATGATGGCGCGGTCCTCGGGTGTCGCGGGCGGCGTGGTGATATAGCTGCGATAGCGCGGGAAGAAGATCAGGAGCGCCAGCATCGCCTCGCGCAGCGTCTCGGCATCCGGCGGGTCGAGCCGATCCACCACGAGCGCCGCCTGCGCAAGGTCGATCAGTTGGTGCAACTCGGCCGCGAGGTCTTCGGGGATCACCTGCGCGCGCGCCTCGCGGCACATCGTCTCGTAATCGTCGCAGCCGCCGGTGCGGTCGCGCCAAAGTGCGTCGAGCCGCGCGAAGCCTTCGGGTTCGGTCAGCAGACAGCAAATCTGCCGTCCGGCCTCGTATCCGGTCGTGCCGTCGGTCTGCCACCCGGCGGGCATCGCCTCATCGTCGGTCAGAATCTTCTCGACCCAGACCGGGACCGCATCGCCGACCGTCTGGCGCAGCCGCTCCAGATAGGTGGCGGGATCGGCCAGCCCGTCGATGTGATCGATCCGTAGCGCGTGGGCGAGCCCCTCGCGCACCAGTCGCGCAGGCAGTTCCGTCATCGCGGCGAATACCGCCGGATCCTCGATGCGCATCCCGATCAGCCCGGTGACGTTGAAGAAGCGCCGATGCGAGAGCGCGCCGCGTTCGCGCGTCCAGTCGCGCAGCTGCCAGTGCTGGTGCGTCAGGACCGCAGCGATGTCTCCCAGCGCCTCCGTGCCGGGCGCGAGCGGCAGCCAGCCGCCCTCCCATTCCACCGCGCCACCGTGATCCTCAGTCAGTCGCAGCTCGCCCTTCGCCAGCATGTCGTCGAGCGGCTCCGGCAGGAAAGGCAGGATCAGTCTTTGCGACCAGTCTATCGCGAAGTAATCGGCATAGGCGCTGTCGGGGCCATGGCGCATCGCGTCGCGCATCCACGGATTGTCGAGCGAGAGTGCGGTGTGGTTCGGCACGAGGTCGAGCACGATGCCGAGCCCCAGCGCCTGCGCCGCCTCCGACAGCGCACGAAACCCGTCCTCGCCGCCAAGCGCCGGGTCGATCTCCTGCGGATTGGCAACGTCGTAGCCGTGGGTCGACCCCGCGGTCGCGGTGAAGATCGGCGACAGGTAGAGATGGCTCACGCCAAGATCCGCGAGATAGGGCAGGAAGGTTTTCGCAGCCGCGAAGTCGATGCCGTTTCGCAATTGCAGCCGGTAGGTCGCGATCATGGGGTGGGCGGTGGCAGCGGGCAGATCGGACGGCATCACTCAATCCTCATGTCGATGGCGAAGGCGTCCCGGCGCGGGTCGCCCATCGAGAATAGCGCTGGCTCCCGGCGCGGCGCATTGGAGGCGGGTGCCCCGAGGCTGACGAGACTATCGAGCGTCCCCGCTGCGAAAGGCCAGCGCGCGTGGAAGGCCTTTGCCCCGTGGCGCGTGACCTCGCCGGGCCCGGTTTTGCCGCTGCGCGAAAGCGGCAGCACATGCGCCCGACGCAGGCTCAGAAGTTCGCGCGTCAGCTGCAGCCACTCCTGACCGCGGGGACCGGTGTCGCGGTAAGGGTAGCACAGGCGCGGTGTCTCGGGCGAAGCCGGGTCGATCATCGCCCCCGTGTCGTAGCCGATGCTTTGCAGCTCTTTCGTCCGGCCTGCGCGCAGCGCGGCGACGGCGCCCGGCGGCGGATCGGCGAAGAAGGGGAAGGGCGCGGTCGAGCCAACCTCTTCGCCCATGAACAGCATCGGCGTGAAGGGCATCAGCAGCAACAGCGCATGGATCACCGCACCCGCCTCGTCGCCGATCAGGCTCAGTAGGCGCTCGCCCCCGGGGCGGTTGCCCGCTTGGTCATGGGTGAGGTTGGCGTTCACGAAAGCGGACCATGGCAAATGGGCGGCGGGCGCGCCGCGCGCTTTCGTCCCGTCGGCCCGCGTCTGGCCTTCCTCGACTTGGCCCCGCGCCATTGCCCGCGCAAGGTCACCGAACGGGTCGGTGGCATGGGCCTCGTAATAACCCTGTGTCTCGCCGGTCAGCGCAACATGCAGCGCGTTATGCCAATCGTCGTTCCACTGCGCGTCATACCCGCCGTCGCGCAGATCGGGGAGGTTGCGCTCGTCTTCGAGGATCAGGTGGATCGGACGGCCTCGATCCTGTGCGCGGATCGTTTGCAAAAGCTCGATCAGGAAATGCGGCTCGGACGGGTCGCGGATCGCGTGGACTGCATCCAGTCGCAGCCCGTCGAGCCGATACTCGTCGATCCATCCCGTCGCTGTCTCGCGCAGCAGCGCGCGTACCTCGGGCCGGGTGAAGTCGATCGCATCGCCCCATGGCGTGGCCTCCCCGCCGAAGGTCTGGGGCGCATAGGCGTGCAGGTAGTTCCCGAACGGGCCGAAATGGTTCAACACCAGATCGAGGATCACCATGATCCCGTGGCTTTGCGCTGTGCGGATGAAGGCGCGCATCTCGTCGGGACTGCCATAGGAGGGATGCGGAGCGCGCAGCAAAACTCCGTCATAGCCCCAGCCATGAGCACCGTGGAACTGCGAGACCGGCATGATCTCGATGGCCGTGATGCCGAGATCGGCAAGTTCGGGCAGGCGGTCGGCCGCTGCCGCGAACGTGCCCTCGGGGGTGAAGGTGCCGATATGGATTTCGAGGATCACCGCCTCGTCCCATGGGCGCCCGCTCCACGGCGCGCCCCAATCGAAAGTGGCCGGGTCGTGGGTCAGGGAGGGGCCGTGAACATCGCCTTGCTGGCGGCGTGCGGCCGGATCGGGGTAGTCGGTGCCGTCGAGGCGGAATACGTAGGGCAGTCCGTCGCGGGCCGCGACTGAGACCTGCCAGCCGCCGTCTCCGACCGGTGTCATGTCATGTGCCGCTCTGTCCAGCATCAGCTCCGCGCGCTTTGCGGCAGGGGCCCAGATGGCGAAGTCCCAGTCACCCTCCGTTCCCGGATGCGCGCCCCAGCGAAGGGGCCGCCGATCGCCTGCCGCCGTCACGCGTCGCCCTCGTCGATCGCAGCTTCGCCCTCACGACAGAACGCGTGCAACGATTGCCAGGGCAGCGATTGAACCGCGTCGACTGCCTCGTCGCAGCGCGGCTGATCCCGCGTCGTGTCGAGGATATGGTGCCAGCCGTAGCCGGGCAGGGTGAACTCGCAGGCGTCGCCCGCATTGGCGACGATCAGCAGCTCGGGGTAGCCTGCCAACCGGTGCCGCAATCCGACGCAGCACAGCCCCGCTTCCTGCCAGTCGCCATCCTCCATCTGCCGCCCCGACGCGTGCCACCAATCGCTGACCGGGGTCGCGGCGTTAGGGGCAAAGGCGGGCGGGGCGAGGTGGTAGCGCCAGTCCTGCCGGAACGCGACCATCGCACTGAAACTGTCGCGCAGATCGGTCCGTGCGCCCTCCCAGTCGATCCAGGTCGTCTCGTTGTCCTGACAATAGGCGTTGTTGTTGCCGTTCTGGCTCTGACCCATTTCGTCGCCTGCGAGGATCATCGGCACGCCGTGGCTGACCAGCAGCGAGCCCAGCATCGCGCGCGCCCTACGCAGGCGGGCGGCGTTGATCTCGGGATCTTCGCTCGGCCCTTCGACGCCCATATTGTCGGACAGGTTATGGTCGTGGCCGTCGCGATTGCCCTCGCCATTGGCCTCGTTGTGCTTGTGGTTGTAGCTGAGCGCATCCCAGAGCGTGAACCCGTCATGGGCAGCAAGGAAGTTGATCGACGACGTCGCGGGGCGATGCGTGTGGTCGAACTGCACCGGCGAGCCCATCAGCCGCTGGGAGATTTTCGGCAAGAGCCCCGGATCGCGGCGCCAGAACGCGCGGGTGTCATCGCGGAACTTGTCGTTCCATTCGCGGAAGGGCCAGGGAAAGCCGCCCACCTGATAGCCGCCTTCACCGATATCCCACGGCTCGGCGATCAGCTTTACGCCGGAGAGCACCGGGTCCTGCCGGATCGCGTTGAAGAAGGCGCCCTCGCGCTCGAAGCCGTCGGGTTCGCGGCCAAGTGTCGAGGCGAGGTCGAAGCGGAAGCCGTCGACGTGGACCGCCTCCACCCAGTAGCGCAGGCTGTCCATCACGAGGCGCAGGACCATCGGATGGGCCACGTTGAGCGTGTTGCCGGTGCCGGTCGTGTCGAAGCCGTGGCGTTTGTTCTCCGGCGACAGCAGGTAGTAGCTGCGGTTGTCGATGCCCTTGAAGCTGAGCGTCGGGCCGAGCTCGTTACCCTCGGCGGTGTGGTTGTAGACCACGTCGAGGATCACTTCGATCCCGGCCTCGTGGAAGCGTTTTACTGCGGCGCGCACCTCGCGCACGTCCTCGCCGGCGAGATAGCTGCGATTGGGCGCGAAGAACCCGATGGAGTTGTAGCCCCAGTAGTTCGACAGGCCGTTCTCGACCAAGTGGCGATCCTGCACGATGGCATGGATCGGCAGGAGTTCGATCGTGGTCACGCCGAGCGTCAGCAGGTGGTCGATGATCGGCGGCGAGGCGAGCGCGCGGAAGGTTCCGCGATCGGCCTGAACGACGCCGGGATGGCGCATCGTCAGGCCCTTCACATGGGCCTCGTAGATCACGGTTTCCGACCACGGGCGGTGCAGCACCTGATCCTGATCCCAGTCGAACTGCGTGTCGACGACGATGGCTTTCGGCATGAACGGGGCGGAGTCGCGGGTGTCTTGTTTCAGATCGGAGCCACCGATGGGATAGCCGAATAGCGCGTCATCCCATTTCAGATAGCCCCGCATCGCCATCGCATAGGGGTCGAGCAGCAGCTTGTTCGGATTGAAGCGCAGCCCTTCCTCGGGCGCAAACCGCCCGTGGACGCGGTAACCATAGGCGAGGCCTTCCTGCGCGCCGGGCAGATGGCCGAACCAGATCCCGCCCTCCTGCTGCGGCATCTCCAGCCGCGCGAGTTCTTCCTGGCCCTCATGGTCGAAAAGGCACAGCTCCACCTTCTCGGCCTCTTCGGAGAAAATCGCGAAATTCACACCGTCTCCGGTGACGCGCGCGCCAAGAGTATCGGGTCGCCCCGCATACGGATCGAAACGCAGCGAACTCGGGGTCATAGGGGGAGGCTCCATGTGCGGAAGAAACGGCGACGCGCCAACGGGATCAATGCGCCGCAGTGTAATCGGTTCCCAAGCGTAAGCCGTTAAGGGCCGGATCGGGACGGGCCGCACGCATTTCGAACAACATATCGGAGCCGTGAATTCAGTCGTGGAAACTTCAAGGAACTGCGCCACGCCCCCTGCGTTTCCGAACCGATATTTTCCAAAATCTGAGGTTCCGACATGACGAACGACAAGCGCGGACGCCCCGCCACCACAGACGGGGGCGCCCCCGTCCAAAGTCTCGAACATTCGCTCACGGTCGGTTCCGATGGTCCGATCGTTCTGAACGATCACTACCTCATCGAGCAGATGGCGAATTTCAACCGGGAGCGCATCCCGGAGCGCCAGCCCCACGCCAAGGGCTCGGGCGCGTTCGGCCATTTCACCGTGACGGGCGACGTCTCGAAATACACCAAGGCGAAGGTGTTCCAGCCGGGTGCGAAGACCGACATCGTGGCGCGGTTCTCGACCGTCGCAGGCGAGCGCGGCAGCCCCGACACTTGGCGCGACCCGCGCGGCTTCTCGGTGAAGATGTATACCGAGGAAGGCAACTTCGACATGGTGGGCAACAACACTCCCATCTTCTTCGTGCGCGACCCGCTGAAATTCCAGAGCTTCATCCGCAGCCAGAAGCGCCGTGCCGATAACGGTCTGCGCGACCACGACATGCAGTGGGACTTCTGGACCCTCTCGCCCGAGAGCGCGCATCAGGTCACCTATCTGATGGGCGATCGCGGCATCCCGCGGACCTGGCGCGAGATGAACGGCTATTCGAGCCACACCTATTCGCTCGTCAATGACGCGGGCGAGATGTTCTGGGTGAAGTTCCACTTCAAGACCGATCAGGGCGACGGCAACGCGCATTTCACGCAGGAAGAAGCGGACGAGATGGCGGGCGCCGATAGCGACTATCACCGCCGCGACCTGTTCAACGCGATCTCCGAGGGCAACGCTCCCAGCTGGACGCTCTATTTCCAGATCATGCCCTTCGAGGATGCCAAGACCTATCGCATCAACCCGTTCGATCTGACGAAAGTCTGGCCGCACAAGGATTATCCGCTGATCGAGGTTGGCAAGATGGTGCTCGACCGCAACCCGACCGATTTCCACACCGAAATCGAGCAGGCGGCCTTCGAGCCCAACAACATGGTCCCCGGCGTGGGTCTCTCGCCCGACAAGATGCTGCTGGCACGTGGCTTCTCCTATGCCGATGCGCACCGCGCGCGGCTCGGGGTGAACTACAAGCAGATCCCGGTGAACAAGCCGCAGGCCGAGACCAACGCCTACACCAAGGACGGCGCGCTGCGGGTCAACAAGTCCGAAGACCCGGTCTATTTCCCGAACTCCTATGGCGGGCCGGAAGCGCATCCGCAGAAATCCGAAGCCGGTCTGTGGTACTCCGATGGCGAGATGGTCCGTCAGGCCTACACGCTGCGCGAGGATGACGACGACTGGAGCCAGGCAGGTGCGCTGGTGCGGGACGTGATGGACGACGCGGCGCGCGAGCGTCTCGTGAACAACGTCACCGGTCACCTCTGCGACGGTGTGAGCGAGAAGATTTTACAGCGTGCGTTTGAGTACTGGCGCAACATCGACGGCGATATCGGCGCGCGCATCGAGAAAGCGGTCCGCGACAAGCTGGGCGGTGAATCGAAAGCGCCGGGCATGGCCTCGGCGAAAAGCATCGGCCGCTAAGCTGAACGTAAGACAGACCAAAGGAAAAGGCGGGGCCGCGGCCCCGCCTTTTTGCTATCCGCTTAGCTTAGAAAGGCGTCACTCCTCGCCATCGACATAAAGCGCGACGACATCCTCCTCCAGCACGCCGCCGATCGCTTCGAAGGCCTCGCCTGCGTCGCGGAATTTGGTCAGCGTCAAATCGGGGAACACGAAATACTTCCCCGCGACATTCTCCTTCTGCGCGCCGAAGATGATCCGCTTGATCCCGGAGAACCGCGCCGCCGAGAGGCACATCTCGCAGGGCTGCAGGGTCGTCAAAAGCACGCAGCCCTCGAGAGACGGGTCGTCCTGCGCCCGTGTCGCTTTCGCGATCGCCACGATTTCGGCATGGCGGGTCGGGTCGCAGTTCAGATGCACCTCATTCTCCCCCTCGGCGATGATCTCCCCGTCGCGCAGGATCGCGGCGGCGATCCCCGCCTTGCCCGGCTCCTGTGCGGCCTCTTTCGCTTTGGCGATTAAGCGGGCCATCGCCTCGCGTTCGGTCGGTGTGGGGTGCTCGGGCATGGATGCGATCCTTTCGGCGGTCGGAGGAAGAGGGGCGGGCGCGGCGGGCGCGCAGGGACGAACGCCCACGGCTGCGCGCTGTTCCCCGCTTGCGGTTGCGACCAATCCCACACGCGCGCCGATTTTTTCGGGAACCCATGTCGACATTCGGCGTTGGACGAGACTTACAGGTGACCGAAAGGCGCGCCGCGAAGCTGCTGCGTCTTCGTGGGGTCCAAGTCTCCACGGGGCGAATCGGGTGGTGGTTTCAGGTGCGGTGACGTGTCCGGAAGCCAAAATCCGGCCTCTCCCCCGTGTGAGGCTGTCCTCGCGCTCCCTCGCGCCTGCGTGACCTGCAAGGGCTGCGCGGGTTTCAAGAGGTAACATCCGTTCAGATGACCTTGAGGTGGAGGCGTCTGTCGGCAGGTCCCCGCTGAGCTCTCGGCATTTGGCTGCTGGTTCCATCGATGGAACCGTGTGCGGCCCTTTTGTTCGTCGCCGAAATTTCGAATTTGCGCCCTTCGACACGCATTCGAAGGGACATCTATCATGGCAAAGGCATCAGGACTGCTCCGTCGCGAGTTTCTCCTGGGCGCGGCGGGCGCCCTCGCAACCCCCTATATCGTCACCCCGGCACAGGCAGGCCAGACGGACGAGCGCCGCCTGCGCTTCCACAATCCGCATACCAACGAGAATTTCGACGCGGTCTATTTCGCGAAGGGCCAGTATGACGACGACGCGATGCGCGAGTTCTACCGGATCGCCCGCGATTGGCGTCAGGAAAAAGAGGTGAAGATCGACAATCGTACGGTCAACATCGCCTACAACATGCAGAACATGCTCGAGCAAAGCACGCCGCTGATGCTGGTGTCGGGCTATCGCACGCCGAAGACGAACCGTCTCGTGCATGGCGCGACGCATAGCTACCACATGCGGGGCGAGGCGCTCGATCTGACGCATCCGCATGTCTCGACCAGCATGCTGCACAAAGTGGCCCTGCGCATCCGTGGCGGCGGTGTCGGCTACTATCCGAGCGAGCATTTCGTGCATGTCGATTGCGGTCCTGTCCGCACCTGGCGCGGCTGAGCGCAGACCTTCCAAAGACCTCTGGCGCGACGCGCGGTTTCCCTGCCTTCACGGGATCGACACGAGGGCAGGGCGCCGCGCCGCGTTGACGCGCCGGTATCCCCGGCGGTTCCATTTTCTCGCGAAGTTTTCACGAAAATTTAGTGCCTCGCGCCACTCGTGCCCTAGGTGGAGAGCGGCCAACCAGCGCCGCGCGAGCGCTCACCGATGAAACGGCGAGGAGGAATTCATGAAATTGAAAATCAACGGCAAGTCCGTCGACGTGCAGTCCGGCCCGGATACCCCGCTCCTTTGGGTGATCCGCGATGAGCTCGGCATGACCGGCACGAAATTCGGCTGCGGGATCGCACAATGCGGCGCCTGTTCGGTGCTGCTCGACGGGATGGTGCAGCGCAGCTGTGTCCTGCCCGTCAGCGCCGTGGGCGACAGCGAAGTCACCACGATCGAAGAGATCGAGAACGACCCCGTCGGCAAGCGTGTCGTCGAGGCCTGGGTCGATAAGGAAGTGCCGCAATGCGGCTATTGCCAGTCCGGTCAAGTGATGGCGGCGACCTCGCTGCTGAAGTCCAACGACAAGCCCACCGAAGATGACATCACGGCAGCTATGACCAACCTGTGCCGCTGCGGCACCTATAACGCGATCAACGACACGATCGCCTCGATTGCCGGTACCGATGCAGCGAAAGCGGGGGATGCGCAATGAACGACCACGATCCCAAAATCTCCGATCCCGGCTACCCGACCGGCGCGCCCGAGAACGTCTCGCGCCGCCGCTTCCTGCTGGCCTCGGCCGGCATCACCGCGGGCTCGCTCGTGCTGGGCTTCGGCCTGAGCGTCGCGCCGAACAAGGCAGCCGCCGCCGCTGCGAAAGACATGCCGCCCGGCTCGAACGTTCCGGCCTTCCTCGAGCTGCGCAAAGACGGCAAGGTCCGTCTGCTGAGCCCGTTCAACGAAGGCGGGCAGGGCGTCTTTACCGCGATGGCGCAGATCGTGGGCGAGGAAATGGACGTCGCCCCCGATAGCTTCATCGTCGAGAACGCGCCCGCGGGCAGCGATTACCTCGTGGTCTACGGCAAGATGCGGATCACCGGCGGCTCGATGTCGGTGCGCACCAGCTACGACACGATGCGCAAGCTCGGTGCGGCGGCACGGCAGATGATGCTGGAAGCGGCGGCGAAGAAGCTCGACGCGCCGGTCTCTGACCTCTCGACCGAGCCGGGCAAGGTGGTCCACAAGGCCTCCGGCAAGTCGCTGGGCTATGGCGAACTGGCGGGCGATGCGCTCGACCAGGAGGTGCCGAGCCCCGACTCCGTGACGCTGAAAGACCCGAAAGACTTCAAGTGGATCGGCGAGCCGGTGAAACGCGTCGATGTCTACGAGAAATCGACCGGCAAGGCGATCTATGCGATGGATGCCAAGGTCGACGGGATGCTGCACGCCGCCGTCCAGCACGCGCCACGTCTGGGTCTCAAGCCCGGCGACATCAGCAACCTCGACGAGGTGAAGGGCATGGCCGGCGTCATGTCGGTTCACAAGCTCGACGGGGCGGTGGCTGTCGTGGCCGAGCGGTTCTGGGATGCGAAGACGGCGGTCGAAGCTGCCAAGGTCGACTGGCAGGAGCCGAGCGAGGACGAGAAGTCCAAGATCCGCTACATGCCCGCCGATTTCTCGACCGAGGAGTTCGCCAAGCAACTGGCCAATACAAAAGGCGACGGCACCGAGGCCGAGAGCGAAGGCGACATCGCGTCGGGCTTCGACGGGGCTGCGAAGACGGTCGATGCGACCTATCAGAGCCAATACCTGCACCACGCCCAGATCGAGCCTGCCTCGACACTGGCGCGGTTCAACGAGGATGGCACGCTCGACATCTGGCTGCCCAATCAGGCGCCCGAGCAGTTCCAGGCCCAGATCGCGGATGCGGCGGGCATCAAGCCCGAGCAGGTAAAGGTCAACTCGCCGATGCTCGGTGGTTTCTTCGGGCGGCACTTCCTGTACCCCGCGGCGAACCCCTTCCCGCAGGCGGTCCAGCTTGCGAAAGAGGTCGGCAAGCCGATCAAGGTGATCTGGACGCGCGAGCAGGAATTCCTGCGCGATCCGCTGCGTCCGATGGCGGCGGTGCGTTTCCGTGGTGCGCTGGACGATCAGGGCATGCCGGTGGCGCTGGAGGCGATCTCCGCCTGTGAAGGTCCGACCGAGGCGCTCAACGGCCACAACCCCGACAAGGTCGATGCGATGGCCGTCGAGGGGCTGACCGGCAAGAGCTACGCGATCCCGAACCGCCGCATCGCGCAGAACTATGTCGAGAACCCGACCTCGCTCGCCTATTGGCGCTCGGTCGGTCATTCGATGAACGACTTCTTCTATGAGGCCTTCCTCGACGAGATGGCCGATGCGGGCGGGCAGGACCCCTATGAGCTGCGCATGAAGCTGCTCGAAGGGAATGAGCGTCTGACTAATCTGCTCAAAGCCGTGGGCGATCTCTCGGGCGGCTGGAAGCGTGGCCCCTTCGACGCCGAGGACGGCACCCGCCGCGCCCGCGGTGTCGCGATGGCGTCGCCCTTCGGCAGCGAGGCGGCGGCGATTGCCGAGGTCTCGATACAGGACGGCCAGATCGTCGTGCATGACATCTGGGACGTGCTCGACCCGGGCAGCATCGTGAACCCGTCGATCATCAAGGCGCAGATCATGGGGGCGGCCACGCTCGGCACCTCCGAGGCGCTGATCGAAGAGGTCGCCTACAAGAACGGCGAGCCGACCGCGCGCAACTTCGACTACTACCCGATCCTCGGTGGGGCGCGGGCGCCGCGCATCCATGCGAAGGTGATCGAGAGCGGCGCGAAGATGGGCGGCGTGGGCGAGCCGCCGCTGCCCGCCGTGCCGCCGGCGATCGCCAATGCGGTCTCGGCGCTGACCGGGCAGCGCGTGCGTTCGATGCCGATGGACAAGCTCGACCTGAAGAAGGGCTGAGCTCGTCCGGACGGAAAGAATTGGGGGAGGCGGCGCGATCCGCCTCCCTTTTTCAGTCCTGCGGGGCGACCGCCTTGCGGGCAAGCGCAATGAACTGCGCGGCCTCTTCCTCGCTCAACCCTTCCAGAATCTCCGCCTGCAGCCGCGTCACTACGGGCCGCGCACCCTCCAGTGCCGCGGTCCCTTCCGGCGTCAGATGCAGGCTGCGGGCGCGCCGATCCGTCTCGCTGACGGCCCGCGCCACCAGCCCCTTCTGCACCAGCCGCTTCACCACGTCGCCGATCGTCGCGCGGTCATAGGCGATGCGCGCGGCCAGCTGCGCCTGATCCATTCCCGGCTCACGCGATAGAGCGTCGAGCGCCGCGAATTGCACCGAGGTCAGTTCCACCGGGGCGTCCTTGATCCGCTTCTGAAACACCGCCGTCGAGCGCTGGTTCAGCCGCCGGATCAGGTGGCCGGGCAGGGATTCGAGATCGCGTTTCATCGAGGGCGCTCCGGTTTGGGGGGGCTATTCGATATGTATACTTACCATATTGACGTGACGCCAGCCTTTTCGGTAATGGTAAGTATGCATATCAACTGGGAGGGCGCGCTATGCAATTTCATCTGAACGGGTTCACTACCGGCGATCCGGCCATCGCGCCGCGTCATCCGCAGGCGGGGGAGACGCTCGACAAGGTCGATGTGCTGATCGTCGGATGCGGCCCGGCGGGGCTGACCCTTGCGGCGCAGCTTGCAGCCTTCCCCGAGATTTCCGTGCGCATCACCGAGCGCAAATCCGGCCCGCTCGAAGTCGGGCAGGCGGACGGCATCGCCTGCCGCTCGGTCGAGATGTTCGAGGCTTTCGGCTTCGCCGAGAAGGTGATGAAGGAAGGCTATTGGGTGAATGAGGTCGCCTTCTGGCGGCCCGGCGTGCAAGGCGAGGGGCTGCAGCGGGCCGACCGGATTCAGGACGTGGCCGATGACCTCTCAGAGATGCCGCATGTCATCCTCAATCAGGCGCGGGTCCATGATTTCTACCTCGAGAAGATGCAAAACGGTGCACGCCGTCTGACCCCGGATTACGATCGCGCGCTGACCACGCTCACCCGCACCGACGACCCCGATTATCCGCTCGTCGCGATATTCGACTGCCTCGATGCGCCGGGCGAGACCGAGACGATCCGCGCGCGCTATGTCGTCGGCTGCGACGGGGCGCGCAGCACGGTGCGCAAATCTATCGGGCACGAATTGCACGGCGAATCCGCGCGCCAGCTTTGGGGCGTGATGGATGTGCTGCCGGTCACCGACTTCCCCGATATCCGGCTCAAGGCGGCGATCCAGTCGGCAACCGAGGGCAGCATCCTGATCATCCCGCGCGAAGGCGGCTATCTGGTGCGGCTCTATATCGAGCTCGACGCGCTGCATGGCGACGAGCGCGCCGCGGATCGCAATGTCAGCGCCGAGATGCTGATCGAGAAAGCGCAGGCGATCCTCTCCCCCTACAGTCTCGATGTGAAGGAGGTCGCATGGTGGTCGGCCTATGAGATCGGCCAGCGTGTCTGCGACGGGTTCGACGACAGCGACGGGGGCGGCGACGGCGTGACCGAGCCGCGCATCTTCATCGCGGGCGACGCCTGCCACACCCATAGCCCGAAGGCGGGGCAGGGTATGAACGTCTCGATGGCCGACACGTTCAACCTCGGCTGGAAACTGGCTGCCGTGCTGCGCGGACAGGCGCGGCCAGAGCTGTTGCGGACCTATTCGGCGGAGCGGCAGGCCAAGGGGCAGGAACTGATCGACTTCGACCGCGACATGGCGCGGCTGTTCAGCGCGAAGCCGCAGACCAAGGAGGAAGAGGCGCAGTTTCAGGCCTATTTCCAGAAACACGGGCGCTATACGGCTGGGGTCGAGACGCAATACGCGCCGGGGCTTTTGATTGGCGGTGCAGCGCATCAGGCGCTGGCTGCCGGGCAGGTCGTGGGCAAGCGCTTCCACTCCGCGCCGGTGGTGCGTTTGGCGGATGCAAAGCCCGTGCAGCTGGGCCATGCGTTCAAGGCGGACGGGCGCTGGCGGCTGCTGGCGTTTGCGCCGACGGGAGACACCGGCGACGCGGGCGGAGCGATCGCGCAGCTATGCGACCGGCTCGATGGGCCGGAGGGGCTCATTCACCGCTTCACGCCGGAGGGCGCGGATATCGACAGCGTCATCGACCTGCGCGCGGTCTTCCAGACGCCCCATCGCAAGATGCGCATCGAGGCGCTGCCCGCGCTCCTGCGTCCCAAGAAGGGGCGTTACGGGCTGGTCGATTACGAGAAGGCCTTCTGCCCCGCCGTCACCGGCCCGGACATTTTCGACCTTCGCGGCATCGACCGGGCGCAGGGCGCCTTGCTGGTGCTGCGGCCCGATCAATATGTCGCGCAGGTCTTGCCGCTCGACGCGGTGGACGCGGTCGCGGATTTCTTCGACCGCATCCTGATCCCGCAATCGGCAGGCTGAGGGCGCGTCAGTCGCGGTTCACCTGCACGACGCCGGTCATGTTCTCCGCGCCATGACCGGCCTCGCTGGCCCGCGCAAAGAGGCGTTTCGCGGCCTCGGTCATCGGCATCCGCGCTTCGCCACCCTCGGCGATGGCATAGCGGAAGTCCTTTGAGATCAGATCGACGGGGAATTGCGGCGTGAAGTCCGAGCGCTGCATCGTGCCGGTGATATAGGGCGCGTTCGGCGTCCAGATCGGGGTGGAGGACAGCGCCTCCAGCGCAAGATCGACATCCATGCCGCCGCGCTCCAGCATCGGAATGATCTCCGCCCAAGCGGCGACCTGAACGCCCAGCATCGCATTCGTGGCGAGCTTCATCCGCGCGCCCATGCCCCAGGTCCCGACATGGTGCTGCGCCTTGGCGAGCGGGTCCAGCACGTCATGCACGCGCTTGGCGGTCTCGGCCTCACCGCCGAGGAAATAGACCAGCACACCGTTCTCCGCCTGCGGCAGCGTGCCGGAGACCGGCGCTTCGACAAAGCGCCGCTGCTGCGCGGTGGCAAAGCTGGCGAGCTCTGCCGCCCCCTCTGGCGTGATGGTCGAGCTTTCGATCGCGATGGCCTCTTCGGGAAGCCCGGCGAAAGCGCCGGTTTCCGGGTCGCACCAGACCTCGCGCGAGACCTCGGTGTCGCGCAGCATCGAGATCGTGAACTCGGCCTGTGCTGCAGCGTCGCGCGGGGTGTCAGCCTGCGTGGCCCCGGCCTCGACGAGCGGCGCGCAGCGCTCCGGCGTCCGGTTCCAGACGATCAGATCGTGGCCCGCATCCAGAAGGGTCCGCGCCATCCGCGAGCCCATCGCGCCCATGCCTAAAAATGCGATCTTTGCCATGCTCTGCTCCTGTTCGTGATGGTGTTTCTGGCCGAATGCGAGGCGCCTTGGCGGGGTTCCGGAGGTGGCGTGCACATCCCGGTGACCGGGCCGATTTCAGACGCGGCCGCGTTCGTTTGCGAGAAAACGTGAGGGCCTATCGAACGCGCATCCAGCGGCTTTGTTCCTTGACGATAACGTGCGGTAGCGGGCGGTTGCTGGCCCCGACTGCGGCCCTACCGTCAACCTCGCCAACCCGAATGCGTGAAAGCGTCACGATTATGACGAAGGCAGCCACGATTCGACCGCTCCATCCGCGCGATTGCGCGGGGATTGAGGGTCGCTGCGCATGGCTGTTGCTTACGCTCCTTTTTTAGCCCCCGGGAGGAGGATGCCATGAGCCTCGACCGCAGACGTTTTTTGATCGCCCTGGCAGGCACTGTGCCACTTGCAAGTTTGACACCCGGTTTCGCCCGCGCCGCCGATAGCGCCGCGCCCAGCGATGCCTTTCTTTCCGTGAGCCGCGCGATCTGCGGCAATGACAGCCTCTCGAAGGAAACCGCCGCCCGGATCGAAAAGCTGCTGAGCGAGGAAGATGCAGGCTTTGCCAACAAGCTGGACGGGCTCGTTAAAGCGTTCGACGGCAAGGACCGCGCCGCCGCGATCGACGGGCTGAGCGACGACCAGACCACGCTCGCGTTGAGCATCGCGAAGCCGTGGTATCTCGGATTCACCGGCTCCCCCTCCGCGCGCATCTTGAAAGACGACGCCGAATTCGCGACCTTCCTCGAGGCGCAGGCCCTGACGAAAGTGAGCGACATCGTACCCTTGCAGACTTACCCCTCCGGCGGTGCCGGCTGGTGGGAAGCGGTGCCCGAAGGTGTCGATGCCTCGGACCTCCCCGAGGAAGCCACGAGCTGGGAGTACCAGCCCAAATCCAGCTACGAACTGCAAGATCCCGATCCGGCATGGCTGGCCTATGCCAAGGGTGAGGCCGACAGCGTCGACGCCGCCCGCAAAGCGCAAGGCGCGGGCAGCGGAGGCGGTTCCGGCGCGAAGGCAGGCGCCAATGGCTCGCCCAATCCCGCGTCCAATTCCGACTCCCAGCAGGAGGCGCAGTAATGGCTGATTTCGATGCAGACGTGATCGTGGTCGGGTCGGGCTCGCTCGGCGGTCTGGCCGCGCAGCAGATCGCACAGGCGGGCCATTCGGTGATCGTGCTGGAGGCCGGTCCCGACATCCCCGACTGGAAAGTCACCGAGAACTGGCGCAACTCGCCGCGCAAGAACAACTTCAACGACCCCTTCGGCGATGTGCCCTATGCGCCCAACAGCTTCACGCCGGGCTATGTCGATCCGCACCTGACGGGCGGGCTCGAGGTTTTTCCCGGCACGCTGCGGGTGCTGGGTGGCACCTCGCGGCACTGGACTGCGGCGACGTGGCGGCTCTTGCCCGAGGACATGGCGATGCACTCGACCTATGGCATCGCCGAGGACTGGCCGATCAGCTACGACGATCTGGAGCCCTTCTACACGCAGGCCGAATACGAGATCGGCGTGAACGGGCAGAAAGGCTTCGACGAGAGCGGTCTGGGCAAGGGCGAGACCTATCCGCCGCGCTCGAAACCCTATCCGCTACCGCCCGAGGCGAAACCCTATGCGACCCAGCGGCTACAGCATCAGGTGGCGTCGATGGGCTTCCGCGTCGATATCGCGCCCTCGTCGCGGCTGTCGCAGCCCTACGACAACCGGCCCGCCTGTATCGGCAACAATATCTGCAACTGGAATTGCCCGATCGGTGCGAAGCATTCGGGCTATCACGTGGTGCAGAAGATCCGCGATCTGGGCGTCGAAATTCGCACGCAGGCCATCGTCGACAAGATCGAGACCGGCGACAAGGGCAAGATCACGGCGCTCTCCTATATCAACCCCGAAGGCGACCGCACGCGGCTGACCGCAAAGATGTTCGTGATCGCGGCGCATGGCTATGAGACGCCGAAGCTCTTGTTGATGAACGATCTCGCGAACAGCTCCGACATGGTCGGGCGGCGGCTGATGATCCACCCGACGATCGATATGACTTGGCTCTCGCCCGAGCCCTATTGGACGGGGCGCGGCCAGAACATCCACGGCGCGATCATGCAGCGCCGCGCGCTTCCCGACCGCGACAAGGTGCCATCGACGCGCTACGACCTGCTCAATGCGCCACCCGAGGAAGGCATCGCGCAGGGGCTGTTGAAGGACGGCACGCTCGGCCCCGAGCTTGACGCGAAAATTCGCGACCACTCGGCCCGCGTCTTCACCGCCGAGGCGCTGACCGAAGACCTTCCCGATCCCGCGAACCGGATCGAGGTGAACTCCTCTTGGAAAGACGCCGTGGGGCTGCCGGGCATCAAACTGACCTACAAGCTCTCGGATTACACCAAGGCGAACCTGCCGCGCCTGATGGAGGATTACGCGCGCTTTCTGCAGGCGACTGGCGGCACCCGCGTCTCAGCGCCCGAGAAGTTTATTTGCCAGCAGCACGTGATGGGCACGACAGTCATGGGCAGCAAGGCCGAAGAGGCGGTCTGCGACGCCGATCTGCGCTGTTTCGACCACGAGAACCTGTTCCTTGTGACGACCGGCGTGATGCCGACGGCGGGCGGGGTGAACCCGACGCTGACCGGCATGGCGCTTGCGATCCGCGCGGGCCAGACCATCGCGAAGGAGCTGTGAGATGCGTGTTCTGATCTTGGCCACCGCCGCCTTCGCCGCGATCTCTCCGCTGGCAGCCAACGCGCAATCCGGCTCCGATGCTTCGGCAGGCGACCTCGTGAAGCGCGGCAAATACCTCGCCATCGCGGGGGACTGCTCCTCCTGTCACGCGGAGGATTTCTCGGGCGGCGAGAAGATCGAAAGCCCGATCGGAGCGATCTATGCGCCCAACATCACGCCCGACGAGAAGACCGGGATCGGCGACATGACCGAGGCGGAATTCGAAGGCGCCCTGCGTCGCGACAAGTCCGACACGTGGCTTTATCCCGCGATGCCTTACACCCATTACACCGGTCTGACCGATGCCGATGTGAAAGCGCTCTGGGCCTATTTCAAACAGGTCGAACCCGTCGAGAACGACGTACCCGAGACCGATCTGGGCTTTCCCTTCGTGCGTCCGGCGATGATGGGCTGGAACACGCTGTTCCTCGATAAGGGCCATCCGCCCGGCGCGGCGGATGTCTCGGGCGATCAGCTTCAGCGCGGGCGCTATCTGGTGGAGACGCTGGAGCATTGCTCCTCCTGCCACAGTCCGCGCGGGACGCTGATGCAGGAGGATACCAGCAAACATCTCGCCGGGGGGACGTTGAACGGTTGGTATGCGCCGAACCTCACACCGTCTGACAAAGGCGGTCTGGGCGACTGGAGTGAGGCCGATATCGTGGCCTATCTCAGTAAGGGCCGAAATGCGCACGCCGTCGCGGGCGGCGAGATGGGGCTCGTGGTCTCGCGCTCAACCTCGAAGCTGTCGAGCGACGACCTCACGGCGATTGCGAAATACCTGAAGGCTGTGAAGCCGGTCGACACGCAACCCGAGGCCAGCGGACCCGACGGTCAGGCGACGCTCGACCTTGCCGCGCTCGAGGTGCCCAACGGCGATTGGCAATCCGTGGTCGGCCACGACACGACCGATGGGGCGACGCTCTATCAAGGTGCTTGTGCGACCTGCCACGGCATGAACGGGCAGGGCACCGCCGCGCCCGCGCTGTCCCAGATCTCTGACGTGCGCGCTGCGAATGCAGCGAATGTCGTGCAGGTGATCGCGCATGGGATCAACATGCCCAATGACGCGCGCCACGTCGCCATGCCCGGATTTCAGCGCACGATGAGCGACGCGCAGATCGCCTCGGTCGCGAGCTATGTGCGCACCAATTTCGGCGGCGTCGACGGCGAGGTGACCAAAGGCAGCGTCGCCAATATCCTGAGCGGCAAGCAGCAGGTCAGTTGGATCATCGCGAACGCCGCGCAGTTGGCTTGGGCGGCGATCGCCGTGGCGGTGCTTCTGGTACTGGCGCTGATCGGTTGGGCGGTGATGCGGACGCGGCGCAGGGCCTGACGCCGCACCTCACGCGGCAGGCAGATCGACCCGCGTATGATGTCCGTCCGCGCGCATCTCGAAACTCAGCGTGCAGCCCAGACGGGTCAGCGCGTCGTGCGCGATCGAAAGGCCGAGGCCCGAACCATTCGCATCCGCGCCCTTGCCCTTGACGAATTTCTGCCCCGCCTGCTGCGCGATCTCGGGTGGCAGGCCCGGCCCGTGGTCGTGAATGTCGACCACAAGCGCAGCGTCGGAGGTGCTCACGCTGACCTTGATCGCCGCGCCGTCCGGGCTCGCCTGCACCGCGTTCTCGATCAGGTTGCGCAGGGCGAGCGACAGAAGCAGCGGGTCGCCTTCCACCGTCGGCGCGTTCGGCGCGCTGTCGAGTTCCAGCGTCACGCCGCGCCGCGTGGCCAGCCCCGCCAGATCGCCAAGCACCTGCCGCAGAAGCCCGTTCAGCTCCACCGACGCGGCGCGCGCCTCGCGACTGTCCACCTGCGCCAGATCGAGAAGTTGGCGCACCATCCGGTCGGTCCGGTCCACCGATGTCGAGATCGCGGCGAGGGCGTGTTCGCGCGTGTCGGTATCGGGCGCATGGCGCGCGATATGGGCCTGCGTCTTCAGCCCGGCGAGCGGCGTTTTCATCTCATGCGCGGCATAGGCTATGAATTCCCGCTCGCGCCCGCGCGCGTCCGCCAGACGCGCCAGAAGGTCGTCGAGCGCACCGGCGAGCGGGCGGATCTCGCGGGGCTGTCGCGCGGTGCCGGGCAGGGCGCGCAGATCTTCGCTGGGCCGCGCCTCCAGATCGCGGGCGAAGCGGTCGAGCGGCGCCAGACCGCGCGAGATCGCAAACCAGATCAGCCCCCACATCACCGGCAGGATCACCAGCGCGGGCCAGAGGAACCCCTCTATCACGTCGCGCACCAGCCGGTTGCGCATCGCGAGACTGTCGCCCACCGTGACCTGCCCGCCCAGATCCGGATCGATGATCGTGTAGACGCGCAGGTCCTTGCCGTCGCGTGTCACATCGCGGAAGCCGGTCGCATCGGCGGGCACCAGCTGCGCGCTCGGCGCCCCGTTCGAGCGCCCGACGAGCCCTTGGGTGAAAGACCAGATCTGGCAGAATTGCTGATGCTCGTAACTCTCGTCATGCGACAGCGTGATCTGTGCGGGACCGTCCCGATTCAGCGAGATCTGGTTCTTCGAGACCAGCGACGAGACCATGCGCGCCGCCTCCACCAGTCGCGCATCGAGCACCCGCGTCACCTCGGCGCGGGTGGAATTCTCGATCCAGAACACGGCGGACAGCCAGACGGCCAGCGTCGCGCCGGTGAGGATCAGGAAGAGGCGGAGGCGGAGCGAGATGGCGAGGTCTCCTCTGGGCGCAGCCGGTAGCCGATGCCGCGCAGGGTTTCGATGAAATCGCGCCCGAGCTTGGCGCGCAGATGGTGGATATGGACTTCGACGGCGTTGCTCTCGACCTCCTCGTCCCAGCCGTAGAGCCGGTCTTCGAGGTCCGATTTCGCGAGCACCCGTCCGGGCCGTTCGGCCAGCGCTTGCAACACCGCGAATTCACGGCGCGAGAGTTTCAGCGGCTGGCCGTTGAAGGCCGCGCTGCGGGTGCCGGGGTCCAGCTCCAGCCCGGCATGGGAAATCTGCGCCGCCGCCCGTCCGTCCGACCGACGTGAAAGGGCGCGCAGCCGGGCGGCCAACTCGTCCAGATCGAAAGGTTTGCCGAGATAATCGTCCGCGCCCGCATCCAGCCCCGCGACCCGGTCCTCGACCTGATCGCGCGCGGTCAGCAGCAGGACCGGCAGCCCGGCGCGGCCCGCGCGCAATTCGCGCAGCAGTTCGAGCCCGGAGCCATCGGGCAGCATCAGGTCCAGCACGAGCGCGCGATATTCCGCCCCGGCCAGTGCCGCGCGGGCGTCTTCAAGGCAGGACACGACATCGGCGGTGAACCCGGCCATGCCGAGCCCGACCCGCAGGCCGTCCGCCAATATGCTGTCATCTTCGACGACGAGTATGCGCATCTTTTCTCCTTCGCGGCGGATACACCGCACGAATCTTAAGACTGACTTAAGCTTCGCTCGCGATCCGGCCAACATGAACGCAAAGGCTCTTTCCCGTCTATCGCTGCGCGCCCTCTGGGGCGTGTTTCTGGTCTCATTGCTGTTGCCCGGCCTCGCTGCGGCGCAAAGCTTCGATCTTCTGAAACCCAAGGGAGGCAGCGGTCCGCTGTCGCCTGAAGAGGCGTTTCAGGTCGAGACCGCGTGGCAGGATGACGGGACGCTTGCGGTCTCCTTCGACATCGCGCCGGGCTATTACCTCTATCGCGAGCATCTTACGGTGAGCGCCGAGGGCGATGCGCCGGTGATCGAGACGCAGCCGGGCGAGATGAAGGACGATCCGAATTTCGGCACGGTCGAGGTCTGGCACGATCACACCGAGGCCGTGGTGAGCGACATTACCGGGCCCTTCACGCTGCATTGGCAGGGCTGCGAAGAGAAGGGGCTGTGCTACCCGCCGCAGAGCCGCGAGATCGTGCCGCCGGGCGGGGCTGCGACTGCCGCCGCATCAGGCGCGGCGCAATCGAACCAAGCCGCCGGCGTGCCGGATTATGCGCAAAGCGACGCGTCCTCCGCGCCAGCCGCGCGTTCCGAGGCCGATACTCCCACGCCTCCCGTAGTCGCCTCCAAGGGCGACGGAAACAGCCTGAACCTCTCTTCCGATGACGACCTCGTCGCGGGGATCGCGGCGAAAGGCGGTTGGGCTCTGGTCGTGGCGTCCTTCTTCGGCTTCGGTCTGCTTCTGGCCTTCACGCCTTGCGTGCTGCCGATGGTGCCGATCGTGGCCGGGATGCTCGGCGCGCAAGGCAAAGACCTGACGCCTGCGCGGGGGTTGGCGCTGACCGGGACCTATGTGCTGGCGATGGCCGTGGCCTTCGGGCTTCTCGGCATCGTGGCGGCGTGGTCGGGGCAGAACCTGCAATTCCTGATGCAGGCGCCTGCGACGGTGATCGCGCTCGCGCTGCTGTTCGCCGTCCTCGCGCTGTCCTCCTTCGGCCTGTTCGAACTGCGCCTGCCGCAGGCGCTGACCAACAAGGTCAGCTCGGTGCAGGGGCGGCGCGGCACGCTCGCGGGGGCGGCGATCCTTGGCTTCACCTCGACGCTGATTGTTGGGCCTTGTGTGACCGCTCCGCTGGCCGGGGCCTTCCTTTATATCGCGCAGACTGGCGATGCGGGGCTCGGAGCTTCGGCGCTGTTCGCGCTGGGGCTGGGGCAGGGCGTGTTGCTGATGGCCGTGGGGCTCTTCGGCTCGGCGATCCTGCCGCGCATGGGCGAATGGATGGTCAGCGTGAACCGCGCCTTCGGCTTCGTCTTCCTAGGGGTGGCGATCTGGCTCTTGAGCCGTGTCGTCGCGGGGCCTGCGATCCTCGCGCTCTGGGCGCTCCTGTTGATCGCGGCAGGCGTGGCTCTCGGTGGTCGCGACCGGTTGGGACCGGAAAGTTCGGGCCTGCGCCGCGTGGGCGGCGCGCTGGGTCTCGCGGCGCTGCTGGCCGGTGCCATCGAAGGTATCGGCGCGGCGAGTGGCGCGGCCGATCCTCTGCGGCCGCTTGCGCCCTTCACATCGGGCCGGACCGTCATGGCCGCCACGTCGGATGTGCTGACGGAAGATGACTTCACCCATGTCGAGACGCCCGAGGCGCTCGACGCAGCGCTGGCCGCCGCGAAGGGCGAGCCGGTGATGCTGATCACCACGGCCGAGTGGTGCACCGAATGCGCCACCATCGCGCGCGAGGTGATCCCCGACCCGCAGGTGCAGGCCGCGCTGCGCCACGTCACGCCCATCGCGGTCGATGTGACCAAGACCGGCGCGCCGCAGCAGGCGCTTCTCAAGCAGTTGGGCGTGATCGGCCCGCCGACGCTGATCTTCCTCGACCCCGACCATTCGGAGGCGCAGGGCACCCGGCTGATCGGGGATGTAACCGCGCCGAAACTCACGACCTCGCTTTCGGAGATCGCTCAATGACCCTCACCCGCTTCGCCCCTCTCGCGCTGATCGCCCTCGCAGCCTGCGCGCCCGAGCCACCTGCCTCGAACCCGCCGCCCGCGCCGCAAGCGCCGCAACTGAGTGCGCGGGTCAAGGCGATTTACAGCCAGATGGAAGATGACGGTCGCACGATCCCGGCGGTGGACCCGAAACTGCTGAGCGAAGAGAAAGCCCGTCAGGAGGTCGATTACTGGACCGACGAGCCGCCCGGCACCATCATCGTCGATCCTTGGGCGCGCAAGCTCTACCTCGTGCAGAAGAACAACCGCGCACTGCGCTACACGGTCGCCGTGGGCGAGGACGGGCGCGGCTTTTCCGGGGAGGGGCATATCCCCTATCAGCGCGACTGGCCGAGCTGGACGCCGACCAAGAGCATGATCAAGGAAGACCCCGAGCTATACGGCCCGGTGAAGGACGGGCTCGCCGGCGGCCTCGACAATCCGCTCGGCGCGCGGGCGCTTTACCTGCATCGCGGGAACAAGGACACGCTCTACCGCATTCACGGAACGATGGATGACAGTTCAATCGGCAAGGCGACGTCGGCGGGCTGCATCCGTTTGTTCAATCAGGACATCATCGACCTCGCCGACCGCGTCCGCTCCGGCACGCATGTCGTCGTGCTGACCCGTGCCGAGAGCGGCAAGGGCACGGTGCCGCCGGGCCAGCCGCTGCCGCCCGTTCCCTACTCCCCCGAAGATTTCCCCCAAACCACAGGAGACGACACATGATCGATCGCCGGAATTTCCTCACCCTCGCAGGCGTCGCCGCAGGCTCCACACTGATCCTACCGACGGCGAGCCTCGCGCAGGCCGATATTTCGCCCGAAGCGGTGTTCCACGACCCCAAAGCGCCCGCGCTCGGTAACCCGGATGGGGACATCACGCTGGTCGAGTATTTCGACTACCAGTGTCCCTACTGCAAATCGAACCACCCGGTGGTCGAGAAGGTGACAAAGGAAGACGGCAATCTGCGCGTCGTGATGAAGGACTGGCCGATCTTCGGTGCGCCTTCGGTCTACGCCTCGCAGCTCGTGCTGGGCGCGCAGAGCATGGGCCAATACGAAGCGGGTCTCGAGGCGCTGATGGCGACGCAAGGAAAGCTGTCGAACGACCTGATCGAGAAGACGCTCTCCGAGGCCGGTGTCGACCCGGACAAGGCGATGGCGGGCTACAAGGCCAACCGCAAGGAGATCGACGCGCTGCTGTCGCGCAATGATGCGCAGGCGGTGGCGATCGGGCTGCGTGGCACGCCCGCCTATATCGTCGGGCGCGACGTCTATCCCGGCGCGGTCGATGCCGACACGCTGCGCAAGGCGATCAGCGACGCGCGCCAGGCCTGAGCCGCGCGCCACTTCGCCGGACAAACAAAAGGCCCCGGGGGTGAAGCAAACCCCGGGGCCTTTCTCATCGCGGGCCTTCCCCAGACGGGGAAGACGCCTGCGATCAGCTGTTGTCGCCGTCTTTCCAGATGCGCAGCGTGCTGACCTTTGCGCCGCCGTTCAGGCCCGAGCTGTCGAAGACATAGACGCGCGGCTTGCCGCTCTCGACATTCGCGGTGGCATTGGCGTTGACGACGGTGATGCCTGCACCCGCACCGACATGCCATTCGCCGCCATTCTGCACTTCACTGACCGATTTCTTGGTCGGGAAGACGTAGATCTGGCTCGCCTGCTTGGCACCGAGCTGGAGACCGACCGAGGCCTTGCCGATGTCGTAATAGCCCTGAACCTTGCCATTCTCGATCAGCGCGCCGGAGCCGCCCGAACCGCCAATGCCGAGATCGACCGTAGTCACTTCGGGGAAGACCAGAACGGCTGCGGAATTGGTCGCGACCTGCTGGCAGGTCTCCTGGAGGCTCGCGCATTGCTGCAGTGCTGCAGCGACGTGCTTGTCGAGATCCGGACGCGGCTTGACGCCTTTCGCGTGGTCCATCGCATTGGCGGGCGAGCCTGCGAGCGCCATCGTGCCCATCAAGGTTGCGGCGATACCAGCGGTGAGGGTGCGGGTCTTGGATTTCATGAGATGCCTCCTTTTGAAATTACGAAAATGAAACGGCCTCGCACGCTCAACGTTCCTTTTCGGATCAATCACATAGGGCAAAAAATCGTGTCGGAACCGAAGGCGCGATCCGTGAATTCGCGCGCCCGGAGGTAAGAGGCGAAATCGCCCGATTTTCGGTGCAGCTCAGAGGCTGTCCAGCACCGACCCCATGATCGCCGCTGTGTCGCGCCAATCCGGCAGGGCGGTCCCCGCCACCGCCGAAGCCGCGCCCATTCGCTCCCGAAGATCCGCGTCTTGGAGAAGCTGTCGCAGTGCCTCGGCGAAGTCGAGATGCGCGTCCACAGGCACGAGAATCCCGGCATCGGGCGGCACCGTGTCGGGCACCGCGCCCGTGCGGCAGGTGACGATGGGGAGCCCGTGCAGCATCGCCTCGCCGAAGACGATCCCGTAGCCCTCGTAGCGCGTGGCAAGCGCAAAGATAGAGGCTTCGCTATAGGCTGCATTCAGAGCGTCGCGCTCCATCCGTCCGGCAAGCTGCACGCGCTCGCTCAGCCCGAGCCGTGCAATCCGCGCCGCGAGCGCATCGGCAACCTCCGGATCATGCGCGCTGCCCACGATCTGCGCGCGCCAGTCCAGATCGGCGATCTCGGCCAAGGCGTCGATCAGCACGTCATGGCCCTTGCGCGGCGCCAATAGCCCGACCGCGAGGATCAGCGGCGGAGTGGGTTTCGCGCTCTCCATCGCCGGCGGACGGTCGAAGCCCGGAAGCGCGATAGAGATCCGCTCCGGCGTGACGCCGAACTCCTTTTGCAGAATGGCGCTGGTATGCGGGCTCGGCACGACGACATGGGCGGCGCGGCGCAGGTTCTCCGCCTCCCGTGTCAGGAGATGACGCGCGCGATCCTCGGTCAGCCCGGTCTCGAGTCCCAGCGGATGGTGCAGCATCGCCACCACGGGCGCGGACATCGCGTCGAGCACCTCCGGGTCGATCGAGCCGAAGACCAGCCCGTCGATGATCACCGGCACCTCCGCGGGAATGGCGGTCAGTTGGCGGCGCGCGGTCTTGGTCTCCTCGGGCGTCGCATCGGGGAAGCCGGGCGGCAGTTCCAGATGCTCCACGCGGCGACCCTCGGCCCGCAGCGCCTCGAGCAGCTTGCGCTCGTAGATGAACCCGCCGGTCAGTTGCGTGATATCCCCCGGGATGGCGAAAACGGCTGGCGTCATGTCATGTCTCTCCCGATCTTATCTGGCGCGTTGCTCGGCCCCGTAGCGGCGCAGCACGGCGCGCTCGACCCGCTCAATTCCGAGATAGGCCGCAACCGCCACGAGGGCGAGGAGAACGACCGAACTCCAGAGCATTCCTTAATCAGGGGTCGAGGCGGTCAGCGCCATCAGCCCGCTCAGTGCCCGCGCGTGGATCGACGCTGGATGATCTGAAAGCCGAGGTCGACGACCTTTTCCTGCGCCGCACTCCCCGACAGTGCATCGAGGATCAGTTGCACCGCGCCTTCGCCCATTTCGCGGCGGAACGTGCGCACCGAGGAAATCGAGGGCTCCGCGGCAGCCATCATCTCCATGTCGTTGAACCCGCAGATGCCCAGATCGTCCGGGATCCGCAGGTTGCGGCGCTGCGCTTCGAACATCGCGCCAAGGGCGAGGTCGTCATTGATGCAGAAGATCGCGTCGGTCTCTGGGGCGAGATCCATCAGCTGCGCGAGTAGATGACTGCCCAGTGTCACAGAGGAGGGGCGGGTGGTCGTCTGGATGCGCTTGCCTTCCTCGATGCCATGCGCACGCAGCTCGTCGCGGAAACCATGCAGGCGGCGCTGCGTGCGCGGATCCATCCGCGCACCCAAGAAACCGGGGCGGCGATAGCCCTGCGCGATCAGATGCGCGGTGGCGGCGCGGGCGGCGTCGTAATGCGAAAAGCCGATCATCCGGTCATAGGGATTGCTGCCGGTCTCCATGATCTGCACCACCGGGCAACCCGCCTCGCGCAACAGCGCCTGCGCAGCCTCGGTCTGGTCGATCCCGGCCACGATCAGCCCGGCGGGGCGCTGGCGCAGGAAAACGCGGATCAGGTTCTCTTCCGACAGCGGCGCGTAGCGCGAATAGCCGAGCTGGACCGAATGATGCGTGCCCTCGACCGCGGAATAGATCCCGTCCATCACATCGGCAAAGACGTTGTTCGACACCGAGGGCAGGATCACCCCGATAATGTCCGACCGCGTCGAGGCGAGCGCGCGGGCCGCAGGGTCCGGCAGGTAGCCGAGCGATTCGATTGCGGCGGCGATTTTGTCCCGCACCGCCGGCGAGACGACCTCGGGATTGCGCAGGGTGCGCGAAACAGTGGCAACGCTTACACCGACATGATCGGCGACGTCGCGCATCGTAACTGATTTGTTTACATTGTTTTTATTCATTGCCCCTCCCCGTGGTCGCACCCCTTTTTTAAAAGGGCGATTGACGAATGTAACCGCTTACATTACGCCTCTGTGTCCAAGAAACACCTGCGAACCCGGTAAGGCAAGATGGTAAACAGCAGCAATGCGAACGCGACACCGGTCCTTGTGATGGGCGTTTGCGGCACCGGCAAGACGACGGTGGCGCAGCGCGTGGCGCAAGCGGTGGACGGCGTGTTCCTCGATGCTGACGATTTCCATCCGCCCGAGAATGTTGCGCATATGGCCGCCGGTCTGCCGCTCAATGACGAGATGCGCTGGGACTGGCTCGACCTCGTGGCGAAGGGTGTGATCGAGGCGGGGCGCGACGGCAGGACGGTCGTTTTCGCCTGTTCGGCGCTCAAGCACTCCTACCGGGATCGCCTGCGCCAGAGTCTCGGCGTGATGCATCTCGCGCATCTCACCGGGCCGCGCGACCTGATCGCCGAGCGGATGGCCGCGCGCGAAAACCACTATATGCCGATCGCGCTGCTCGACAGTCAGCTGGCCGATCTGGAAATGCCGGGGCCCGACGAGGCCCCGCTGAGCTGCGATATCCGCGAAGCGCCCGAGGCGCTTTGTGCGCAGATATTGAACGCCTGGGGCCTCACGGCTCCTCAAGTTTGATTTCGTCTTTTAAGGGAGGACACCATGACGAAACCGATCCGTAAAATCGCCCTCGCGAGCGTCGCCGTCGTGGCGCTGGCCAGCGCTGCGAATGCCGAAACCCACAAGTACAAGTTCCAAAGCTCGGACCCGGCGGGTAACCCGAACTTCGAACTGCAGCAGAACTGGGCGAAGGACCTCGCGGAGCGCACCGACAACCAGATTCAGGTCGAGATGATGCCCGTTGGCTCCGTCGTCGAGCATAACGAGACGCTCGACGCCACCGGTGCCGGCATCATCGACGGCATCGTGACCGACATCTCCTATTTCGCGGGGAAAGACCCGGCCTTCTCGCTGCTGGGTAACCCGGTCGGCGCATGGTCGAGCACCGATCAGCTTCTCGACTTCATGAACAATGGCGGTGGCCAGCAACTCGCGAACGACCTGTTCCAGCCCTATGGCCTGCACTACGTCGGCTCGACCACGACGGGCCTCGAGTCGCTCGTCTCGAAAGTGCCGCTCGACGGCGTGGCGGACCTGAAGGGTCTGAAGATGCGCGCGCCGGAAGGTCTCGTGCAGGACGTCTTCGCGGCGGCGGGTGCTGCTCCGGTGAACCTGCCGGGTTCGGAAGTCTACACTGCGCTCGACAAGGGCGTGATCGACGCGGCCGACTACACCGTGTTCTCGACCAACCAGGCGCAGGGCCTCAACGACATCGCGCCGAACCCGGTCTATCCGGGCTTCCACTCGATGCCGCTCGTCGGCGTTGCGATGAACAAGAAGGAATGGGACAGCCTGTCGCCCGAGCTGCAGAAAGCCTTCGAAGAGTCGGTGAAGCAATTCGCGGACAAGGAAGTCAGCGACCTCGCAGCGGCCGACAAGAAGGCCGTGGCCAAGGCTGAAGAAGGCGGCAAGATCCACGTCCACGACTGGTCGGACGAAGAGCGCGCCAAGTTCCGCCGCATCGCGATCACCCAGTGGGAAAAGGTTGCCAAGAAGTCGGACAAGGCGCAGCACGTC
Organism: Thioclava sp. DLFJ4-1; assembly: GCF_002020145.1. Taxonomy (NCBI): domain Bacteria; kingdom Pseudomonadati; phylum Pseudomonadota; class Alphaproteobacteria; order Rhodobacterales; family Paracoccaceae; genus Thioclava; species Thioclava sp. DLFJ4-1. Next base: position 889,833 of record NZ_MPZT01000001.1, on the reverse strand, counting down.
TATGACGTCCTGACCGACTACCTGAAGAAGAACAACCTTCTCTGATCTGATATCCTATCGGTGCGGGGCTGCGATCGCGGCCCCGCATCTTTTCCAGTTTTCTGACAGCAGCGGTTTTTGCAATGTCACAACCCGAGAATAACGGGGTGGATCACCCCGCACATGATCCGCACACGCCGGAACCGGTGCAGACCGAGGACGAGGCGGCGACCATCCCCGAAGCGGGCATCCTCGGCCGCGCGATCAACGCGGTGGGCATCGTCTTCGCGCTCGGCATCATCGCCTCCGCGCTGATCCTTCTGAACGAAGTCGTGCTGCGCTACGGCTTCGACAGCCCGACGATCTGGGCGCATGAGACGACGATCTTCCTCTGCGCGATGGCCTTCGTCTATGGCGGGCTCTACTGCGTCGTGCGCAACAGCCATATCCGCGTCGTGCTGATCTACGACATGGTCACCGGCCGGGCGAAGCGTATCCTCGACGCGATCATCTCGCTGATCTGCCTGTTCGCGGCCGGCTTCTTCGCCTGGGCCGCCTACGGCATGGTGATGAAGGCGACGTTCCGCCCCGGTGGCGATGTCCATTTCGAGACCTCGGGCAGCGCCTGGGATCCGCCATTCCCGGCCTATCTCAAGATTTTCCTTCTCGTGGTGCTCTGCCTCATGGTTGTGCAATTCATCATCATGGCGGTGAACTACTTGCGCGGCGCCTTCGCATCGGAGGCGGGTAAATGATCGAACATCTTCTGAGTTTCGACCTTTCTGCGCTGGGCATCGGCTACGGCACGGTTCTGCTGTTCGCGCTGCTCATCGGTCTTCTGCTGACCGGCATGCCGCTGGCCTTCGTGACGCTGCTCGTCGCGCTGATCTTCGCGCTTGGCTGGTTCGGGCCGATGGCGGTGCCGCTGATCACGTCCCGCGTCTATTCCTTCGTCTCGAGTTTCGTCTTCGTCTCGGTGCCGATGTTCGTGATGATGGCGGCGCTTCTGGACCGATCAGGCATCGCACGCGATCTGTTCGAGGCGATGAAACTCGTCGGCGGCCGGATGCGCGGCGCAGTCGCGGTGCAGACGATCTTCGTCTCGGTCATCCTCGCGGCGATGTCGGGCATCATCGGCGGCGAGATCGTGTTGCTGGGTCTTCTGGCCCTGCCGCAGATGATCCGTCAGGGCTATGACCGCAAGCTCGCCATCGGCGTGATCTGCGCGGGTGGCTCGCTCGGTACGATGGTGCCGCCGTCGATCGTGCTGATCATCTACGGCCTGACCGCGAATGTCTCGATCGGGGATCTGTTCACCTCGGCCTTCATCCCGGGCTTCATGCTCGCGGCCTTCTACGTGATCTTCGTGATCATCCGGGTGAAGCTGAACCCCGATCTGGCCCCCATGCCGGAGCCCGACGACCGTCCGTGGTCCGAAAAGATCAAGCTGCTGAAAGGCCTGATCCTGCCTGTGCTGGTGATCGGTTTCGTGCTGGGCTCGATCTATGGCGGGATCGCCTCGGTGACTGAGGCCTCGGCGCTCGGTGTGGCGGGCGTGATGCTCTCGACGATCATCCGAGGCGAGCTGACGCTCTCGATGCTCAAAGGGGCGGCGCTGCAGACGCTCGCGACCTGCGGGATGATCGTCTGGATCGGCATCGGCGCCTCGGCTCTGGTCGGCGTGTTCAACCTGATGGGCGGGATCGATTTCGTGTCGTCGCTGCTGAAAGGCGTCTCGGACACCCCGATCATTGTGATCCTGACGATGATGGCGATCCTGTTCTTCCTCGGCATGTTCCTCGATTGGGTGGGGATCGCGCTTCTGACGATGCCGATCTTCGTGCCGATCGTGAAAGACCTCGGCTACGATCCGGTCTGGTTCGGCGTGGTCTTCGCAATGAACATGCAGGTGAGCTTCCTGTCGCCGCCCTTCGGGCCAGCCGCGTTCTACCTGAAATCGGTCGCACCGAAGGACATCTCTCTGGGCGAGATCTTCCGCTCGCTGCTGCCCTTCATCGCGATCCAGATCTTCGCAGTGGGGCTGCTGGTGGCCTTCCCGGCGATCACCGGGCACTGAAGCGAAACGGATCGAAACGAAAAGAGGCGGGCTTTCGGGCCCGCCTCTTTGCATGTCTGAGTGTCGCGCCGTGCCTCAGGCCGCGGCGGGTTGCTCGCGAAATTCGCTCAGGACCTCGGCGGCGATCTTGAAGGACTTCTGACGCGCATCGGCGTCGTGGATCATCCCGGTCACCATCAGCTCGTCGGGCTCGTATTGAGCGATCAGGCGCGCCAGATCATCGCGCACCTTATCCTTGGAGCCGGTGGCCGAGCAGGACAGCGCGCGCTGCACCTGAACCATCATCTGCGGCGGCACCTCGGAGAGATCCTTGACCGGATAAGGCAGCTTGCCTGGCATACCCGAGCGCAGCCGCGCGAAGGCCAGCACCTGAGACGAACGCAGATACTGCGCCTCCTCATCGGTGTCGGCGGCAAACACCCCGGCGGCCATCATCGCATAGGGTTTGTCGAGATAGGCCGACGGGCGGAAGCTCCGGCGATAGATGTCGAGCGCGTCGCCCAGCATGTCGGGCGCGAAATGCGACGCGAAGGCGTAGGGCAGGCCGAGATAGGCGGCAAGCTGCGCGCCGTAGAGGCTCGAGCCAAGGATCCAGATCGGCACATGCGTGCCCGCGCCCGGAATGGCGCGCACCCGGAAAGTCTCTGCCTCGTCGCTGAAATAGGCGAGCAGCTCCTGCACGTCTGCAGGGAACGTGTCCTCGGGAGACATATTGCGGCGCAGGGCGCGGGCGGTGCCGCCATCGGTGCCGGGCGCGCGGCCCAGACCGAGGTCGATCCGGTCGGGATAGAGCGTGGCGAGCGTGCCGAACTGCTCGGCGATCACCAGCGGCGCGTGGTTGGGCAGCATGATACCGCCCGCGCCGACGCGCATCGTCTTGGTCACCGAGGCGACATAGCCGATGAGAACCGAGGTCGCGGCGCTCGCGATGCCGGGCATGTTGTGATGCTCGGCCAGCCAGAAGCGGTGATAGCCCGCGTCTTCGGCCATCCGGGCCAGATCGGCCGTTCCCGCGAGCGCATCGGCTGCGGTCTTGCCTTCGGGCACGGGCGACAGATCGAGAAGTGAGAATTGCTGCATGGGGAACCTCCGTCGGGGCAGAGCTAGCGCGCCGCGCAGAGCTGTCCAACGCCGCGCGGCAGTTGATCCCTGACTTATGACCCCGCGTTCCGCTTTGCGAGGGGGCGGCGGGTCTGCATAGTGCGCAGACCCAAGCGAGGAGGATGGACATGGCCGACCCGGTGCAGATTTCGGTAAGCGCGCAAGGCGTGGCGGAGGTGACCCTCAACCGCCCCGAAAAGAAGAACGCCTGGACCCTGGAGATGTTCGATGCGCTGGCCGAGGCGGCGCAGAGCCTGTCGCAGCAAAAGGGTCTGCGCGCGGTGATCTTGAGCGGCGCGGGCGGCTGTTTCTCGGCCGGGCTCGACCTGACCGTGATGCAAAGCTTCGCGGCCGATCTGGCGGGGGTGAAGGCGCAGATGGCCGAACGCGATGCGCAGGGCGCGAACCGCTTTCAGCGCCCGGTGACACGATGGGCCGAGCTGCCCGTGCCGGTGATCGCCGCGATCGAGGGCGTGGCCTTCGGGGCGGGGATGCAGCTGGCTCTGGGCGCGGATTTCCGGATCGCGGCGCCCGATGCGCGGCTGTCGATCATGGAGGCGAAATGGGGGCTGATCCCCGATATGGGCATCTCGCAGAGCCTGCCGAAACTGACCCGTGCGGATGTCGCGAAAGAGCTGATGATGACCGGCCGGGTGCTGGAGGCCGAGGAGGCGCAGCGGCTTGGGCTGATCACGCGTGTGGCCGAGAGCCCGCTGCGGGCGGCGCGCGACATGGCGGACGACTTCACCCTGCGCTCCCCCGAGGCGCTAGCGGCGAGCAAGGCGCTGGTGGAGACGGCATGGACGATGCCGCCCGGCGATGGGCTGGCGATGGAAGCTGAGCTGCAGGCCGAGATCATCGGCGGTCCCGCGCAGATGGAAATGGTGATGGCGAACCTACAAAAGCGCCCGCCGAATTTCTCTCAAGGATAGAATGTCAGCGAAATGTCTATAAGGTGAGGGCGTAATCGCACGAAAGGAGAGCGCCGCTCATGCCCGCAGGAGAACGCCGCATCGTCTCATCCCGCCATCTGGCCGAAGGGCCGGGCTGGGAAGCCTCGGAATTCGAATACGGGATGATCATCGCCTACAACTCTTTCGCGCGATGGATGCAGCGCTGCATGGCGGCTTCGGGGATGGAGCTGTCGCCGCTCGAAATCCTCGTGCTGCACAACACCAATCACCGCGACCGAGAAAAGCGGCTCAACGACATCACTTTCCTGCTCAATATCGAGGACACGCATACGGTCAATTATGCGCTGCGCAAGCTGTTGAAGCTGGGGCTGCTGGATTCCGAGAAGCGCGGCAAGGAAGTGTTCTACCGCACCTCGGAAAGTGGGCGCGAACTCTGCGAACGCTATCGCAAAGTACGCGAGGAATGCCTGCTCGAGCCGATCCAGAAAGGCGGCATGGCGGGCGAGGATCTGCGCGAGATCGCCTCGGCCCTGCGGGTTCTGTCGGGCTATTACGATCAGGCGAGCCGCGCGGCCTCTTCGCTCTGAGGCCGCGCGGGTCGTTGGCTCAGTTGCCCATCAGCGAGGGCAGGTAGGTCACGATCCCCGGCACCAGCGTGATCAGCAGCACCGCCAGCAACAGCAGCCCGAAGAAGGGCAATGCTGCGCGGGCGACCTTGAGGATGTTGAAGCCTGTCAGCCCTTGGATCACGAAGAGGTTGAAGCCCACGGGCGGGGTGATCTGGCTCATCTCGACGACCAGCACGAGGTAGATGCCGAACCAGAGCGGGTCGATCCCGGCGGCCTCCACCATCGGCAGGATGATCGAGGTGGTCAGCACCACGACCGAAATCCCGTCGAGGAAGCAGCCCAGCAGGATGAAGAACACCGTCAGCACCGCCAAGAGCGCGGTGGGCGACAGCCCGAAGGTGCCGATCCACGCCGCAAGGTTGCGCGGGATGCCGGTGAAGCCCATCGAGACAGACAGCACCGAGGCCGCCAGCAGGATGAAGGCGATCATCGCGCTGGTGCGGGTGGCCGAGAACAGCGCCTCCTTGAAGTCGCGCCAGCAGAAGCTGCCCGTCGCCATCGCAAGGATCACCGAGAAGACCACGCCGACGGCCGCCGCATCGGTGGGCGAGGCGACGCCGGTATAGATCGAACCGATGACGCCACCGATCAGGATGACGATCGGGATCAGGCGACGCGAGGCCCGCAGCTTCTCGCGCAGGTTCAGAGTGATGTCCTCGCGCGGGATCGCGGCGGGGTTCATCCAGGCGCGCAGCGCGACATAGCCGCCGAACAGCGTCACCAGCATCAGCCCCGGCAGGATGCCCGCGATGAAGAGGCGCGCGATGGATTGCTCGGTCGCGACGCCATAGACGATCAGGATCACCGAGGGTGGGATCAGGAAGCCAAGCGTAGCCGAGCCCGCCAGCGTGCCGAGGATCAGGCTTTCGGGATAGCCGCGGCGGGTGAGCTCGGGCACCGACATCCGCCCGATCGTGGCCGCCGTCGCCGCGGACGAGCCCGAAACGGCGGCGAAGATCGCACAGCCCAGCACGTTCACATGCAGCAAGCGGCCCGGCGCGCGGCCCAGCCATGGGGCGAGGCCGGAGAACATATCCTCGGACAGCCGCGAGCGCAGCAGGATTTCTCCCATCAGGATGAACAGGGGAAGAGCCGCGAGCGGCCAGCTATGGCTATGGCCCCAAAGCGTGGTCGCCATGACCAGCCCGGTCGGCGCGCCGGAGAAGAAGCTCAGGCCCGCCAGCGCCACGATCAGCAGCGACAACGCCACCCAGACGCCGCCCGCAAGAAGCACGAGAAGCAGGCCCAGAAGAATTGCGAAGGTCATCGGATCGGACATGGTTCACTCCGAAACATCATCGACGAGCACGGGGCGCTTGGCGCGGATGCTCTCGATCAGCGTGTCGAGGAAGGCGAGCGCCAGAAGGCCCAGCCCCACCACCATCGTGCATTGCGGGATCCAGATCGGGATCGCGACGATGCCGGTGGACATATCGTCGTAATGCAGGCTCTCGAGCATCAGCGAGGTCGCGAACCACACAGCGTAGACGCTGGCCACGAAGCCAAGCGCGAGCGCCACGATCTCGGCGGCCCACTGGCCGCGCGCGGGCAGGCGGGTCAGCACGAGATTGACGCGGATATGGCTGCCGTGGCGCAGCGTGTGGGCCAGCGCCATGAAGCTTGCCGTCGCGAGGAAGTAGCCCGCGAAATCGGCATAGGAGGGGATCGTGTAGGAGAGGGAGGGGCCACCCAGACGGGCGAGCACGTTCAGCCCGACCTGTGCCGTGACCAGCAGGCAGATCGCGAGGATCGAGACGGCCGCGATCCCTCCGGACAGAAGATAGACCTGATCGAGCAGGCGACGCATGGCGAAAGCTCCGAACGCTTGAAATGGGGATGAGCATCGAAAAAGGCCCTCCCGCGCGGGACGCGGAAGGGCCGGATCGGGCGGGCTCAGTTGCCCTGATAGGTCTTGAGAACCTCAAGCGCGTCGGGGCTGGCTTTCTCTTTCCAGCTCGCCAGCATCTCGTCACCGATCTTCTTCAGCCCTTCTTCCAGCTCGGGGCTCGGATCGACGATCGCCATGCCGTTTTCCTTCATCACGGCGGTCTTCTCGGCGGCCTCTTTCTTCGACATTTCCCAACCGCGGGTCTGCGCGGTGGCGGCGGCATCCATCACCGCGGTCTGCTCGTCTTCGCTCAGACGGTCGAAGGCGCGCTTGTTCACCACGACGATGTTCTTGGGCAGCCAGGCGTCGATCTTGGTGTAGGTGTCGACGAAGTCCCACGCCTTGGAGTTCGCACCGGTCGAGGGCGAGGTGATCATCGCCTGCAGCTGACCGGTCGAGAAGGCCTGCGGAATGTCGACCGCTTCGACCTGTACGGGCGCGGCCTTCGCGAGCGTCGCAAACTCTTCGAGCGCCGGGTTATAGGCACGGAAGCGCAGCCCCGCGAGGTCGTCCACGGACTTGATCTCGCCATTGGTATAGAGGCCCTGCGCCGGCCACGGCACCGAGAACAGCGGCATCAGGCCCTGCTTGTCGAGCAGCTTGGTGATGACGGGCTTCTGCGCCTCCCACAGCTTTTCGGCCTGATCGTAGTTGGTGGCGAGGAAGGGCTGGCTGTCGACGCCGAAAGCCAGATCCTCGTTCGAGAGCGTCGAGAGGAAGAATTCCCCAAGCGGCACCTGGCCCGAGCGCACGGCGTTCTTGATCTCGGAATGCGGGAAGAGTGAGCCCGCCGAATGCACCTTGATCTCCAGTTTGCCGTCGGTCGCTTTCGACACGTCCTCGGCGAAATCGCGGATGTTCACGGTGTGGAAGGTGGTGTCGCCATAAGGCGTCGGCATGTCCCAGGTCTGCGCCTGAACGGCCGTGCCCAGCCCCAGCGCAACCGCGAAGCTTGCAGCAAATCTGATCATATCTCTCTCCTGTCGGGTCGCGGCGGAATTCGTGTCCGCCTCCTTTTCATAACGTTGACAAATTGTCAGTAAAATGAAATCAAAGTCAACGATAACTTTTTAGATCGCGGTCTGAGCCAGTGGAGATGCCCTGACATGATGCTCGAAGAAGCATTGCGGCCCGGAACGGCCCAAGCGCACAGGCCGCAGATTTTGCCGGCTGGCGGGAACGGGCTGCTCGTGCGGTTCGCGCTGGTCGCAGAGCCGCGCGCGATCGCGGCGGCGCAGAGCTTTCATCAGCGCGTGACGGAGAGCGATCTGCCCGGCCTGCGCGAGATCGTCCCGAGCCTCGTATCGGTTCTGCTGCGCTTCGATCCGGAGGCCGTGACGCGGACCGAGATGGCTCAGCGGTTGGAGACCCTGCTGTCCGAGGCCGATTGGCAAAGTGCGGCGCCGCATCCCGCGCAGCGTGTCTGGCATCTGCCCGTGGCGTTCGGGGGCGACCACGGCCCCGATCTGGAAGGGGCGGCGAAGCTTGCGGGTCTTTCCCCTCAGGCGGCCATCGACGAGATCACCGCGACCCCGCTGAGTGTTCTCGCCATCGGCTTCGCGCCCGGTCAACCCTATCTCGGTCTGCTGCCCGAGCATTGGAATCTCGCACGCCGGTCCGAACTGAACCCGCGCGTCCCGAAAGGCGCGCTCTGCGTGGCGGTGCGCCAACTGGTCCTGTTCGCGAATGCGTCGCCCACCGGCTGGCATCAGATCGCACGGACAGCCTTCGACGTGTTCCGCCCCGACCAATCCGACCCGGTGCCGCTGCATGCGGGAGACGAGGTTCGCCTCGTGCCGGTCTCCGGCACCGAGATGGACGCGCTTTTGAAAGCGGGCGATCCGATGGGCAGCGCGCGCTGCGAGGTGCGGTCATGAGCGGCGGATCGGTGATCCTGCGCGCCTTGGGGCCAAGCGTGAGCGTGCAAGACATGGGCCGCCCCGGACGCATGGCGCAAGGCATCTCGCGCGGCGGCGCAGTCGATCCGCTCGCGCTGGTCGAGGCGGCGGTGCTTCTGGGATCGCGCAGCCCGCTGCCCGCGCTGGAAATGGCGGTGAGCGGCGGGCGGTTCGAGGTCACAGTCCCGACGCGGATCGCGCTGACCGGCGCGCCGATGCAGGCGGAGCTTGACGGGCGCCCCCTGCGCTGGGGCGCGAGCCACAAGATCGAAGCGGGCGAGGTGCTGTCGATCGGTGCCGCGCGCGCAGGCATGTTCGGCTATCTCACCTTCGCGGGCGGGATCGAGACGCCCGAAGTGCTGGGCAGCCGCTCGGCGCATCTCGCCGCCGGGATCGGATCGGCGCTGGAGTCGGGTGCGCGCCTGCCGCTGGGCGTCGACCCCGAGCCTGATGCGCCCGCGATGGTTCTCACGCAGGAGCACCGTTTCTCGGGTGGCACGCTGCGGATCATCCCGGGGCCGCAGACGGGCCTGTTCGACGAGGATACCTTCGCGCGGCTCAACGCGACCGAATTCACCCGCGCGCGGCAGGGCAACCGTCAGGGCGTGGCGCTCGAGAGCGATGCGCCTGCGCTGACCTCGGACATGGCCAACGGGCTCGCCTCGGATGTGATTTTCGAGGGAGATATCCAGATGACCGGCGCGGGCACGCCCTATGTGCTGCTCGCCGAATGCCAGACCATCGGCGGTTACCCTCGGATCGGCACCGTGCTGCCCTGCGATCTGCCGCGCGTGGCCCAGGCCGCGCCGGGAACGAAGCTGCGGTTCAAAGCGGTGACGCTGGATGAGGCCGACGCGCTGGCGCCGCGCTGGGAGACGCAACTGCAGGCGCAACGCGCCAAGCTGCGGCCGCTGATCCGCGATCCGCACGACATTCATGACCTGCTCGGCTACCAATTGATCAGCGGCGTGACGGCAGGGCGCGAGTTGGAGGAAGAAAATGGCTAAGATCGACCTGAACGCCGACATCGGCGAAAGCTTCGGCCCGTGGGTCATGGGCAACGACGCCGCGCTGATGGAGGTGATCTCCTCGGCCAATGTCGCCTGCGGCTTTCACGCGGGCGACCCGAATGTGATGGCGCAGACGATGCGGAGGGCGGTGGCCAATGAAGTGGGCATAGGCGCGCATCCGGGCTTTGCCGATCTGCAGGGTTTCGGGCGTCGCAGGCTTAACCTCAGCGCCGAGGAATTGACCAATCTGGTGACCTATCAACTGGGCGCGGCGCAGGCGATGGCCCGCGCAGCGGGCGGTGCGGTCCGGCATTTCAAGCTGCACGGGGCGCTGTCGAACATGGCCTCGGAGAATGCCGAGATCGCGCGCGCCTGCTATGCCGCGGCGCTGAAGGTGCAGCCCGAGATCATCCTCGTCGTGCTGCCGCAAACCGCGATGGAGCAAGTCGCGCGAGACCTACAGGCCAATTGGGCGGGTGAGATTTTCGCCGATCGCGCCTATGAGGACGACGCCTCGCTGGTGTCGCGCTCAAAACCCGGTGCGGTGCTGCATGACGCCGAAGAGGTCGGCGCGCGGATCGAGACGATGCTGCGCAAGGGTGCAATCGTGACCGCGTCGGGCAAGGAAATCCCCTGCAAGATCGACACGGTCTGCCTGCATGGCGACGGGGCGGAGGCGCTGGCGATGGCGCGCGCTCTGCGCGGGCATCTGACCGGGGCCGGGTTCGAGATCGCGCGTTTCGGCTAAGGCCGGTCTGCGGTCAGATCATCTGTACGCACCGCATCACGCGCGGCGCGTCATGTCCTGTGGACACAGATCGTGGCGCTGCGCCCAATGCTGGAGCGTGTCGTCGAACTGCTCGGGCGGGACGCCTTCGAGCCCGGGAAATTCATGCAGGATGATCCGCAGCGCGCGGCGCTGATCCTCGGTGAGGCGGTCGTCGTGCCAGAGCCGGTAGATGCCGCGCGGCAGGCGGCGCTCGGGTCTCGCGGTGCTATAGAACAGCGCGAAGGGGATGGATTTCACCTGCGCCACGTAGCTTGATAATTGCGGCAGGAACTGCCCGGTGAACTCGTCGGAGCCGGGCGGGAAGACCTCGGCCAGCGCCATCACCGCACGGCCCTGCGCCGCCGCCTGCGTGGTGGAGAAGACGAAGCTTACCGCGAGCGTCAGCACCAGCATCCCTGTCACCCCCGTGATGACCGAGATCAGCGACCAGCCGGTGCCTGCGGGCGTCGCGTAGCCCCCACCCAGCGTCGAGAGCAGATGCCCCGCATAGGAGAGGCTGTCCGCGAAGCTCGCCGCGGGGAGCCCCTTGGTCGTCTCCAAAGATCGGGTCGTGGCGAAGAAGATCAGGCTCCAGCCGAAGGCGACCATGATGATCCAGACGCCGCCGAGCCATGCCATCGTCACCGGGCCGCAGATACGATGCGCGATCCGCGTGTGCCCGAAGCTCCGGATGCGCTTGAAGCCGAACCGCGCGATGGCCAGCGAGATCGCCCCGGACTGCCCCGCACCGAGCGCGCAGAGCAGAATATCCCAAAGCGAGATCGCAACGATGGCGGCGCCGAGGAGGATCAGGAAAGTCGTCAAAACGGGCTCCGGAAGTTGGAAAAGAGTGTGCGGTCAGGCGGTCTCGGGCCTGACCAGCGGCAGGTAGTGGCGCCGGGTCATCATCATCAGAACGGCCAGCAGCGGGGTTGCCAGCGCAAGGCCGAGCAGGCCGAAGAAGCTCCCCATCAAAAGCTGGAAGGCGATAATCAGGGCCGGGGGCAGCGACATCGCCTTTTCCTGAATCTGCGGCGTGATCAGGTTGCTCTCGAGCGCCTGCACCGCGAGGTAGAGGACGGCGACCCAAAGCATCGTCATCGGGCTGACCGTCAGGCCCATCGCCAAGGCGGGGATCGCCGAGAGGACCGGACCGATATTCGGAATGAAGGTCAGTAGCCCTGCAAGGATCGCAAGGATCGCCGCCAGCGGCACGTTCAGCAGCCACAGTCCGACGAAGGTCAGCAGGCCGATCACCGTCATCGAGATCAGCTGCGCAAACAGCCAGCCCGACAGCGCCGCCCAGCCGGTCGCGAAGCTCGCAACGACCCAGTCACGCTTGGAGGCGGGGAAGAGTGCTGCAATCCCGCGCCGGTACAATTGCGGCTCCACCGCGCCATAGACGCCGATGAACAGGATCAGCATCGCGTTCCCGATCACGCCGATCGACATCATCACGGTCGTGGCGGCCCCTTTGCTCGACGGGGCGATGGAGCCGAGGTCGATCGAGCGCGTGACCGAATGCAGCCAGCCATGCGAGTCGATGAAATCCTGCACCTGTTTCATCGCCTTGGGCAGGGCGGTCGTAAGTTGGTCGAGCTGATCGGACAGGCCCTGCGCGGCATAGAGAAAGAACAGAACCGCGAGGCAGACCAACATGATCGAATAGAGCGCGAGCCCCCAACCTTCGCGGATATGGAGTCTGCGCGCGATGGCGTTGCCGCCCATCCGCAGGAAGACCGCGACCAGAAGTCCGGCGAAGACCAGCAGCAGGATATCGGGCGCGATCAGCACCAGAAGCGCGAAGATCGCGATCGGCAGCCAGAAGGCGATCCGCTCGCGCGAGGCCTTCGCGCGCAGTCCGGCCGGCTTGGGGTCCGCATGGTGGGCGCGATGCGGTCCGGGGTCTGACATGGTGCTCTCCGTCGCGGCTTGTGTCGTGTGACAGGCCAACCTGTCGCGCGCGCCGTGGTTCCGTGCCCAAAGCGCGTCGCGGCGGAGAAATTGTTACCCGCCATGTGTCCGGCGCCGCATGCGCGCGAGCTGGGAGAGATGTTACAAAACATCGCGGAAGGGCTTGAAAATGTGTAAAAAAATGCATCCCGGTGAGCCGGTTGATTGTCTTATGTTAAAGATGTGAACTTTTTTCGGCCGAGAGGCTGTTTTCGCCCTCAGAGAGAGGAACTGCCATGCGTAAGGAGGAGTTGCTCGGGCGAAACATCCCAACAGGGACAAACCCATTCAGCCGCCCAATTTCGGAGGTCTCTTTCGTCATGTCCGCCCGCCTCATCGTCGTCTCCAACCGTATCCCTTCCGAGGCCACGCCCTCGGGCGGGCTCGTGGTGGCGCTCCACGAGGCGCTGCGTGAGAAAGGCGGCATCTGGATCGGTGCGCATCCCGAGACGGGCCCGGAAGAGCCCGCACTCATCGATATGGGCGGGACGCAATATGACAAGCTCGCCTTCCGGCTGACCGAGGAAGACCGCGCGGCCTATTACCTGGGCTTCGCCAATTCCGTGCTCTGGCCGATCGCGCATCACCGCACCGATCTGGTCGAGATCAATCGCAGCTTCGACGAGGGCTACCTGCGCGTGAACCGCCGGATCGCGGAGCAGATGGCCGAGGTGATCTCGCCCGAGGACCACATCTGGATTCACGACTACCATTTCTTCCCGCTGGCGGAGGAGCTGCGCAGGTTGGGTGTGACCAACCGCATCGGCTTCTTCCTGCATATTCCTTTCCCCAACATCACCGATCTCGATGTGTTGCCCGACCCGCCCGCCTTCGCGCGCTGGCTGGCGCATTACGATCTGGTCGGCCTGCAGACGCGGGCTGACGTGGCGCGATGCCTCGAGATGTTCCGCGCCGATCCGAGGGCAGAAATGCTGCCCAACGGCGCGATCAAATTCGGCGCGCAGGAGGTGTCCGTCCGGTCTTTCCCGATTGGCATTTCAGCTGAGAGCTTCGCCCGGGCGGCGCAGGACTGCGCGCCGCCGCCCGCGCACGAATTGTTCGGAGACGCCTATGTCATCGGCGTCGACCGGCTCGACTACTCCAAGGGCTTGCCGCAACGCTTTCGCGCGTTCGAGCGCTATCTGGAGACCTACGACACGGGGCCGCGCGCCTCGCTGGTGCAGATCGCGCCACCCTCGCGCGAAAGCGTGCGGGCCTATCAGGAGATCACCGCCGATCTGCAGCAGATCGCGGGGCAGGTGAACGGGCGCTTCGGCGAGGTCCATTGGGCGCCGATCCGCTTCCTGCACCGTCCGGTGCCGCGCGACGAGATCGCGGGGCTGCTGCGCGGCGCACGGGCGGCACTTGTGACCCCGCTCGCCGACGGGATGAACCTCGTGGCGAAGGAATATGTCGCAGCTCAGGACCCGGACGATCCGGGCGTGCTCGTGCTGTCGCGCTTTGCGGGCGCTGCCGAGGACATGACCGAGGCGCTGCTGGTCAATCCGCATGACGTCGACGAGACCGCCACGGCGATCCGTCGCGCTCTGACGATGCCGCTGGAGGAACGCCGCGCGCGCCACGCCGCCTGCATGGAAGTCGTCCACGCGACCGATACCGGTGCTTGGGCGCGCAGCTTCCTCGATCAGCTCGCCGCCTGCACACCCGCTTTGCGCATTACCGGACGCGCCGCCGAATGGCTCCGCGGCGAAGAGGGCCGGGAATTCGACCCCGGCGCGCATCGCTCTATTTCAAAGGAGGAGGTCTGATATGACCATGATGTCACGAAATATGGAGCCGACCGCGTCGGAGGAGGGCGCGCTCGTTCTGATGCTCCACCCCGGAAATTGCGATCTCGATTGCCATGGGGCGTTCATCGAAGCTCTCAAGGGCGACCGTGCCCATATCGTTTGCCTGTCTCAGGAAGGCGGCGGGCGTGGCGAGTTGATCGCCCGGCTCGGTGCCTGTGGCGCGACGCCGATCTGTGCGTCTTTCCTGACCTATGAAGATGGGGCGCTGTCCGATCCCGAGGAGCATGGTTCGATCGCGCATGTGCTGTCTTACATCATGCAGGCGCACAATCTGACGCGGATTTTCGTGCCCAAGCACAATGGAGATCACGCGTGCCACAGCGCAATCGAGGCGATCGCGCAGAACCTGTCGCGGATGACCGATGCGCCGGTCATTCACGAGGAGGACCTGCCGAGCCAAAGCGAGATCGTACCCGGCGGTGGCGATCCGAGCGGGAGCGGCACCCTTCTGAGCGCTTACGCCTGACCGACCCCGATCTGCGGCCCCGTGGGCACCTCAAAGAATAAACCGCCCGCGCATCCGAAGCTGCGCGAACGGTCCGGGAGCGGTCTGCCGTGAGGGGGACCTTCCGACAGACCTCCCCGTCACTGGGGCTTTTCACATAAGCCCATCACTCGGGCATGATCACCTTGTCGATCACGTGGATCACGCCGTTGCTGGCTTCGATATCGGCCTGGGTCACGCTGGCTTCATCGACCATCACGGCGGGGTCGGTTTTCACCATGACTTCCGAGCCCTGCACCGTCTTGGCCATCATCCCGTCGCTCAGATCGCCGGACATCACTTTGCCGGGCACGACGTGATAGGTGAGGATCGAGGTCAGCTTGTCCTTGTTCTCGGGTTTGAGCAGGTCGTCGACGGTGCCTTCGGGTAGGGCTGCGAAAGCCTCGTCCGTGGGGGCGAAGACGGTGAAGGGGCCTTCGCCCTTGAGCGTCTCGACCAGACCGGCGGCCTGCACGGCGGCCACGAGCGTCTCGAAGCTGCCAGCGTTCACGGCGGTGTCGACGATATCCATTCCGCCATGATTGTCGGCATGGGCGGGGGCGGAAACGAGTGCGGTACCGGCGAGCACTGCGGCCATGAAGGTTCTTCTCAGCATTCTCTTTCTCCCTGTGTTGGATCGTGGGCAGATCCGGTTGTGGATCGTGCAGGGGATACGGGGAATGCCGTGATATGGATCACGCGGCGCTCGCGATTTTGCACTGAGGCGTGAGGTGGCGTGAACGGCGCGCTCAGCGCGTGCCGCCGTCGAGAAGATGCAGTAGCTGCGCCTCGGCCTTGCGCAGCCCGTCGATCGCCGGCGCGGTTTGCGCAAGTGCGACAAGCGCCTCCGGCTCCGCCTCGGTCAGCGCGATCACCTTCGGATGGATGTAGGAGTTGCGCGCGATCGTGGGTGTGTTGTGCAGTCGCTCAGAGGCGGCCTCTGCCATCGCCTTGATCGTCACCCGCCCGTCATCCGCCTGACGCAGCGCGGCCTCCAGCGCCGCCGCCGAGCCGTTCCACGTGCGGAAGGTCTTTGCGGTCAGCCCCTCGGCCCCGGTACGGTCGGCGAGGAAAGCGTTCACCTCGTCCGAGCGCACCGAATGGGGGGCGCCATCCTCGTCGATCCAGGTGATCAGCTCTGCCCCGGGCAGATCGTCGAGCTGCGTCAGCGCGCGCTCCAACGTCCTGTCGCGCAGTTCGCTTTCGATCTTCGTGCCGCCCTTGCCGGTGAAGGCGAGCCGCAGCGTGCCGCCGTCGAGCGTCATATGCGCGCCGCGCAGCGTGGTCGCGCCGAAGCTGCGATTTTCGCGCGCGTAATCGGCATTGCCGACGCGGATCGCGGCGCGGTCCAGCAGAGCCAGAACTGCGGCCAGCGCGAAGGCCCGATCCCCGGGATCATGGCCGCGCAGATCGCTCAGGATCGACCGGCGCAGACGCGGCAGGACGGTGCCGAATTCCGCGAGCCGGTTGAACTTCCGCTGCGACCGAAACTCGGTCCAGTCGGGATGGTAGCGGTATTGCTTGCGCGCGCGTGCGTCGCGGCCCGTCGCCTGCAGATGGCCGTTCCGCCGCGGGCAAATCCAGACATCTTCATAGGCGGGCGGCACGGCCAGCGCTTCGATCCGTTTGCGCTCGGTGCCGCGCGCGATGGTCGTTCCGTCAGGCGCCATATAGGAAAACCCGCGCCCGCAGCGCCTGCGCGTGATGCCGGGTCGGTCATCGGGATAATAGACGAGATCGGGCAGGTCTTTCATGGAGCGAAAACGCCGGGCGTATCGGCGCAGTTCCCGTTCCGCGCGCTTATTGCAGGGCGTTGCGAAGATCTTCAGGCCGGTCGATATCGCGGAGCGTGCCGGGCGGTAGCGCAACGCGTCGCAGGACCGGCGCGCGACGCAGCAACGCCCCGGCGCCCCGGTCGCCTGTCAGCCGCAAAGCCGCACCGAACAGCCTGCGCGGGATCAGCGTCGGCGGCGCGAGGCGACCGTCCGAAGTGGCCATCGCCGGATGGGGGCCGGGTGCCTTGAGAAGCTGGCGCAGATGCGCGCGCGAGACTTCGGGCATATCGCCGAGGACGATCAGCAGATGGCTCGCGCCACTGGCTTGAGCGGCGCGGATCGCGCGGTGCAGGCTCGCACTTTGGGCGCGACCCACTCCGATGCAGAGAAGGTCGAGCCCCGCGCCGCGGAGCTCTTTCGGCAGCCGGGGGCTGCGGGTGATCGCGGCGCGTCGATGGAGGCCAAGCCCTTGGAGCTTCCGCGCGGATCGCAGCACAAGCGCGGCTTCGCCGCCGCAGCGCGTGGCCAGCTTATCCCGCGCACCGAAGCGCCGCGACGCGCCTGCCGCCAAGACCACGCCCATGATCTTGCGCGTCAAGTCTCAGACCCGCGCCAGTTGCAGCACTTCGGCCAGCACCGAGACCGCCAAGAGGCGCGGCTCGCGCGCCTGTTCGATCAGGCCGACCGGACCGCGCAGCCGCGAAATCGCGGCCTCCGACAGCCCCTTGCGACGTAGCGCCACCGCGCGCTGGCGCGCCGTGCGGCGGCTGCCCTGCGCGCCGATGAAGAACGCGTCGCTTTCCAGAAGCTGGGCGAGGATCGGGATTTCCCGGTCGTGATCGTGGAAGAACAACAGCGCCGCCATGCGCGGATCGGGTTGGATGTCCCCAAGCGGATTGCTGCGCCGGAATTCGTGGCTCGTCACGCCGGGCAAGCTCACGGGATCGGGCATTATGAGATCGGCCTGATAGCCTGCGCCCGCGGCGAGCTGCGCAAAGGTTTCCGCCTCGACGCCGGTGCCGAAGATCACGAAACGCGGCTCGGGTACGAGGTGCAGGCTCAGATCGGTCTCGGGTTGCGGCTCGAGCGTCAGGGTGCCCTGTGTGCCTGAGAGGTGCAGCGACAAAGGCATCCGAGCGTCAATCGCTTCGGCCATGCGTTCCTGATCGGCCACGGGCGGGGCAGGGATCACCGTGATGTCGAGCGCCCCGCCACAGGGCAGAACGAGGTCGATGAAGGGCGAGCCCTCGCCATAGCGCAGATGCCGGGTGCAGCCGTCCTGCGCGACCTTGTTCAGATGGTGTTCGATATCGGCATCGATGCAACCCGCCGAGAGATGGCCGCGAATGTCGCCCCTATCATCGAGGCTCATCGCAGCACCGAGGGGGCGATAGCCCGCCCCCTCGATCCGTGTCAGAATGGCCAGCGCGGCGAGCCGTCCCGGCGCGGGCAACGGCATTTCCGCCATGCCCAACCGAGTTTCAGCGCGCGCACGCTGGCGAAGCGGACTACCGTCCATTTGCAAACCCCTTGAGAACTTTGTCGGGCGTGGCCGGATAGTCGTATAGCCGCACGCCCGTCGCATTGTGGATCGCGTTGATCACCGCAGCCCCTGCACCCGAGATGCCCAGCTCGCCCACGCCTTTGGACTGGATCGGGTTCGCCTCGTCATCGCGCTCGGGCAGGAACACCACCTCCATCTCGCGCGGGATATCCGCGTGCGACGGGACGTGATAATTCGCCAGATCGCGGGTGACGATATGGCCGGTGCGCGGATCGTGGCCAAGCTCCTCGTGCAGAGCCGAACCGACGCCCCAGACCATGCCGCCGACGGCCTGGCTGCGCGCGGTCTTCTCGTTGAGCACGCGACCGATGCCGAGCACGCCGAGCATCCGGCGCACCCGCACCTCGCCCGAGACCTCGTTCACCGCGACTTCGGCGAAATGGGCGCCGTAGCCAGCCGAGAAGTGGCTCTTGGCGGTCTTGCCGCCTTCGATCTTGCCCTCGGCGCTGATCGGATCGCTCAGCAGATCGACCAGTTTCGCGGTCTTGCCGCCGCCCGAGACCTCGCCATTGCCAAGGCTGAGCTCGTCGAACTTGCAGCCGAGCTTGTCCGCAAGCTGCTCGCGGATCTTGCGTGCGGCGAGGAACACCGAGGAGCCCGACGACGACGCCCCGAAGGAGCCGCCGGACCCGGAGGCCCCCGGCAGGTCGCTATCGGCCAGATGGACCGAGACCTTGTCGATCGGCAGGCCCAGCATCTCGCCCGCGATCTGGCCGAGGATGGCGTAGCTGCCGGTGCCGATATCGGTCATGTCGGTCTCGACCAGAGCGCCATCCGCGCTGAGCGTGACGCACGCCGCCGACGGCACGAGGAAGTTCGCCCGCCCCGCAGCCGCGACGCCCATGCCGATCAGCCATTCGCCTTCGCGACGCGTTCCGGTTTCCGGGCGTTGATCCCAGCCGAAGCGTTTCGCGCCTTCGCGCAGGCTGTCTTCCAGCGCGCGGGCCGAATAGGCCTGACCGGTGTCGGGGTGCTTTTCGGGAATGTTGCGCAGGCGCAGTTCCACCGGGCAGAGACCCAGCTTCTCGGCCAGCTCATCCATCGCGGTTTCCAGCGCGAAGGTGCCAACCGCCTCGCCCGGCGCGCGGACCGAGCCAGTAGGCGTGCGGTGGTTGCGCGAGATGTGCTGACGCATCACCCGGTTGGGCGCGCCATACATGAAGCGGCTCGCGGCGTTGACCGGTTCGGAGAAGGCTTCCACTTCGAGATTGGACACGCGATCCTCGTGCCCGATCCCGGTCAGCTTGCCGTCCTTGTCCGCCGAAAGGCGCAGGCGCTGCCATGTCTCGGTCCGGCGCAGCACGGCATCGAAGACGGTCTGACGGCTCAGCACGATACGCACCGGACGGTCGAGTTCGCGCGCGGCAAGCGCCGCCGCGACATGCTCGGAGGAAATGCCCAGCTT
The DNA here is from genome assembly GCF_002020145.1 of Thioclava sp. DLFJ4-1. Taxonomy (NCBI): domain Bacteria; kingdom Pseudomonadati; phylum Pseudomonadota; class Alphaproteobacteria; order Rhodobacterales; family Paracoccaceae; genus Thioclava; species Thioclava sp. DLFJ4-1. The sequence goes on along the minus strand of NZ_MPZT01000001.1, from coordinate 870,576 downwards.
GGAGCCGAACCCGCCGCCCACATAGGGCGCGAGGATGTGGACCTTGTCGGACTCGATGCCAACCGCATCGGCCAATTCCTCCTTGTTGAAACGGACCATTTGCAGCGAGCCATGTAGAACGAGGCGACCGTCCTTCCACTCGGCGATGCCCGCATGCGGCTCCATCGCCGCAGCGACGTGACCGGCGGTTGTATATTCGAGATCGACCGATTGCGCGGCCTTCTCCATCGCGGCGTCGAGATCGCCCTGGATGCTTTCGCGCTTCTCGTTCAGCTCGAGTTCAACGCCTGCCGGATCGACCGGTGCGCCGGGGTTCTGCTCGTAGCTGGTCTTAATCCGGGCGGCGGCGTCGCGCGCGGTCTCGAAACTTTCCGCGACCACGAGCCCGATGGGCTGACCGTGATAATCGACGCGGTCGCCGGGCTGCACCGGCGCGGCGCCTGCCATGCCCTGCGCCGGGTTGCGCACGAATTCCGGGCCGTGGAACAGGCCCAGATAGCCGGGGAGCTTCTTCGCCTCCGTCTCATCAAAGCCGGTGACCTTGCCGCGCGTGATCGTGGCGCGCAGCATCACGCCATGCACCATGCCTTCAGGCTTGAATTCGGCCGCATAGGTCGCGGTGCCGGTCACTTTCAGCTTGCCCTCGGGGCGGTCGAGAGGCGCGCCCACCAGACCCTGTTTGGTTTCGTCGAGCAGCCGCGGCTGCGCTTCATCCATCGTGAACGTGTCGCTCATGCCAGCGCCTCCACCTTGTCCGTTCCGGTCGAGGCCGGGGCCATGCCCGTCGCCTCGCGCATCACCGCGACCAACGCGCGGCGGGTCATTTCGCGTTTGAAATCGTTGCCCTCATCGGTGACCGCTTCGGCCAGAAGCGTATCGGCGGCCTTGCCGAACAGCTCCTCCGACGGGGTCTCGCCTTCGAGCATCGCATTGACCTGCGCATCCGCCCAGGGGCGCGGCCCGATGCCGCCGAACGCAAGCGAGGCCTGCTTGATCGTCTCGCCCTCCATCTCGACCACGGCAGCGACCGAGACGAGCGCGAAGGCGTAAGACGCCCGGTCGCGGATCTTGCGATAGCTCTGCGTGGCGTTCGGCTGCGGGGCAGGGAGGATCACCGCGGTGATGATCTCGCCCGGCTTCAGGGAGGTCTCGATTTCGGGCGTCTCGCCGGGCAGTTGATAGAGCTCGTCCATCGCCACGGTGCGGGTTGCTCCATCGGTGCCGCGGATTTCCACCTGCGCATCGAGCGCGCGCATCGCCACCGCCATATCGGACGGATGCGCGGCACTGCAGGCGGCCGAAGTGCCCAGGATCGCGAGCATGCGGCTGACGCCGCCCTTCGCGGCGCAGCCCGCGCCGGGGTCGCGCTTGTTGCAGGCCATCGCCGGGTCGTAGAAATAGGGGCAGCGCGTGCGTTGCAGCAGGTTGCCGCCCGTGGTCGCCTTGTTGCGGATCTGGCCCGAAGCGCCCGCAAGCAGCGCGCGCGACAGCACCGGATAGGCGCGGCGCACCTGCGGATCGGCGGCGAGATCGGCGTTGCGCACCAGCGCCCCGATCTTCAGCCCGCCCTCATGCGGCTCGATCTTGTCCAGCCCGTCGATATTGTTGATGTCGATGACCGTCTCGGGGGTCATCACCTGCAGTTTCATCAGGTCCAGCAGGTTGGTCCCGCCCGCGATGAACTGCGCGCCGTCACCCGCCTTGGAGGCCGCGTCATCGAGTGTATTTGCGCGAAGATAGTCGAAAGGTCTCATTACTTCTCCTCCGCCTCGGCCACGCGCGAGATGGCCTCGCGGATGAAGGGATAGGCCGAACAGCGGCAGAGATTGCCGCTCATCCGCTCGGCAATCTCGGCATCGCTCAGCTCGGACTTGCCGGTGAGGCTGTCGCTGACATGGCTGGGCGCACCTTCGGCGGCTTCTGCCAGCATCCCGGTTGCCGACATGATCTGCCCCGGTGTGCAATAGCCGCACTGGTAGCCGTCGCAGGAGACGAATTCCTGTTGCAGCGGGTTGAGATTTTCGGGCGTGCCGAGCCCTTCGATGGTGGTGATCTCGGAGCCTTCATGCATCACCGCGAGGCTGAGGCAGGAGTTCACCCGCCGCCCGTCGACGAGCACCGTGCAGGCGCCGCATTGGCCATGATCGCAGCCCTTTTTCGAGCCGGTGAGTTCGAGATGGTCGCGCAGTGCGTCGAGCAGCGTCACCCGCGGGTCGAGGTCAAGCGCGCGGGCCTCGCCATTGACGTGAAATGAAACCTTCATGGGGTCCCCCTTGTCCGGAATTCAGGTTTGGCGCAGCCGTCTGGGGAAGCAGACGTTCAAACCAGCTTAGTGGGGAACACCGCGCGCGCGGAACGGTTCCTGCGAGAAAACCCTCACGTTGCGGTGAGGGCTTCGCGGACGCTGTGCGCGTCAGGGGGCGGGGGCGTGGGTCGTACCACGCCACCCGCAATGTGTTTTGCGCCGCGATCAGTTCTCCGGCAGCGCGTAGACGGCCACCATATCGCCCACGGTGGGCTTCAGAATCGAGTTGCCGCCCGAGATGAAGGCCACGTATTCGCGTCCCTTGTACTCGTAGATCGCCGGGTTCGCGACGACCGGGGCTTCGAGCTGCGAGGACCACAGCTCCTTGCCGGTCTGGATGTCATAGGCGCGCGCCTTGGCATCCATCGTGGCCCCGATGAAGATCAGCCCCGACTTGGTCACCGCCGGACCGCCGATCGTGGGCGAGCCCATGCTCTCGGGCATGAAGAACCCGTATTTCTGCGAGCTGCCGAGCGGCTTGCGCCATTTCACGTCGCCGGTATGCATGTCGATCGCGACCAGTTCGCCGAACGGCGGCTTCCAGCACGGCATCCCGAGCGAGTTCAGCGCGTTGCCGAGGCTCATGCCGTAGGGTGCGCCTTTCTGCGGGTAGAAGCCGTTCTCGTTGCCTGAACCACCGGCGTTCTGCTCGTAGTCCTGACGCTCCCAGAGCTTGATGTATTGCACGATGTGGCTCGTGTTCACGACCGCGATCTGCGCGTCGGGATCGAAGGCCACGCCGCCCCATTGCACGCCGCCCGCACTGTCGGGATAGGCCAGCGTGCCTTCGCCCTTGGTGGTGGGCGGGGTGTACATCCCCTCATAGGTGAGGTTGTCGAACAGTTTCGAGCAGGCCCCACCCGAGACGAGATCGGCAATACCCCAGACCTCGGGCTTCTTCGACTGGTCGAGAAGCGGCGCGGGTTTGGTCGGGAAGGGCTGGGTCTTGGCATAGACTTCGCCTTTCACCGTGCCGTCGCCCTGCGGGACGGGGCGTTCCTCGATCGGCCAGACATCCTCGCCGGTCTCGCGGTTCACCACGAACAGGAAGCCCATCTTCGTGCCCTGCATCAGCGCCGGGATTTCCTTGCCGTCGACCGTGATGTCCATCAGCGTCGGCGCGGAGTTGATGTCATAGTCCCAGATGTCGTGATGCACCCACTGACGCGACCAGACGACCTTGCCCGTGTCGAGATCGAGCGCGGTGGTCGAGGTGGCGTAGGGGATCTGCTCGGTCCGGTTGCCGCCCCAGTAGTTCGGCGAGGGCGAGGCCACCGGCAGATAGACCATGTTCAGGCCGGGATCGACGGACATCGCGGTCCAGACATTCGCGGTGCCGGTCTTGCGGCGGATATTCTCGGGCAGGGTCTCGAAGGACCATTGCAGCTCCCCGGTCTGCGCATCGACCGAGAAGACCGCGCCCGGAGGAGCCTCTGCCGACTCCCAGTCCTGACCGGCCCAGCCGAGGATCAGGTGATTGCCCGCAACCGTCGGCGGCTGCAGCACGGAAAGCGGGAAGCTGTCATTGACCGTGTTCCACTTGTCCACGTTCAGCACGCCATTATCGCCGAAATCGGTGCAGGGCTTGCCGGTATCGGCGTCGAGCGCGAAGAGCTGCGCATCCATCGTGCCGATATAGACGATCTTCTGACAGACCTTGCCCGCGACCGGGTTCTCGGCCTGCCAATAGGCGACGCCGCGGTTCTTCAGCGCGGGCTGGGTCAGCGCCTCCAGCTTGGATTTCGTGTCGAAGGCCCATTTCTGCTCGCCGGTTGCGGGGTCGAGTGCCAGCACGCGATAGAAGGGCGTGCCGATATAGAGCGTGTCATTGGCAAAGATCGGCGTGGCCGACCAGACGGTCGCGGGCTTGTCGCCCGAACCGTCCGAGACGTCGCCGGTATGGACCTGCCAGACCTTTTCCAGATCGCCGACATTGTCCGGGTTGATCTGGGTCAGCGGCGAATATTTCTGTGCGGAGAGCTGTCCGTGGAAGCTGTTCCAGACGGGCTGCTCGGGCACGAGCGGGGTGCCGTTACGCTCGCGCGAGCCGCTGGCGATCATCGGCTGGGCCACGCTATCCGCAACCGGCTTGGCCTGTTCGGCGCTGGCGTCGGGACCGGGAGGGGTATTCTCGTTGGCCGCGGGATCGTTGGTTTGTTGATCGGTGCTGCCCTGACTGTCCGACTGGGTGGCAGTGTCCGCCGTGGTCCCGGTATCGGTGCTCGTGCTGGCGTCCGTACCCGTGCCGGAGGTGTCCGATTGTGTGCTGGTATCCGTCGTTGCCGAAGTGCCGCTGTCGGTCGAGTTCGCGGTGCCGCTATCGGCTGCGGGTTGGGTCGTGTTGTCGGTTGCGGTGCTGTCGGTCGCGGTCGTGTCCTGCGCATACCCGGCGGCAGCAAAGAAGGCGAGGGCGAAGGCGAGCGAGACGGTCTTGCGGTTCATGCGTAGGCTCCTTTCGAACGCGCGCCCCGGCTCGAGGCGATGTCGTAGATGAGGCCGATCAGCACGACACCCATCGCCGCGATCAGCCACCATTCATGGAGGAAATAGCCAGCCGCTGCGGTGCCCAGCAGGCCGAGCGCGACGAGGACGCGCAGGATCGTGCGGATCGCTCCGGGTTCGGTCATCTGGATCACGATCCCTGCGAGTGCGATGAGCACGGAGGAGGCGATCACCAGCCCCGCGCCGAATGTGCCGGTCACGCCGGTCAGGGGGGTGACGTAATTCCAGATCGCGATGGCGGCGCCGATCAACGCCCCCAGAACAATCAGGATGCTGCGTGGCCGTGATGCTGAGCGGGAATGTGCCAAAGGAACTCTCCTTGGTAAGTGCTTTCCCGCTCAACGCGCTCTGTGTCTTTTGAGGTCCATGAAAAAGTGAACCGATTTGAGGCCGCAGCGTAAGCGTGCATCGATTGCGGCTCCGGTCGCAGACATGAAAAGGCGCGCCAAGGCAGGGTTGGCCAAGCCAACACCCGCCCGGGCGCGCCGATCGGTTCGCTGCGTGTTCAGCGCTGGCGGTAGCCGCCCTGACGCTCCAGCATCCAGCCCGGATATTCGGCGGGCAGGGCGCTGACCTTGTCGAGGGTCTCCAGCTCTTCCGCGTCGAGCGTGATCTCGGTCGCGGCGATATTGTCGGTCAGCTGGTCCTTGCGCTTCGCGCCGACGATGACGCTGGTGACGACTTCCTGATGCAGAAGCCATGCCAGCGCGATCTGCGCCACGCTCGCGTCGCGCTTCTCGGCCATCGGGCGCATCGCGTCGATCACGTCATAGGCGCGGTCCTTCTCGACCGGCGGGAAGTCGAAATTGGCGCGCCGCCCGTCGGAGCCCTTTCCGTCGCGGTCGTATTTCCCCGAGAGCAGACCGCCTGCCAGCGGGCTCCAGACCATCAGGCCCATGTCGGTGTCGCGCAGCATCGGCACCACTTCGCGCTCCAGATCGCGCCCGGCGATCGTGTAATAGGCCTGCAGCGACAGGATCGGGGCGAGCTTGCGCGCCTCTGCGATGCCCACTGCTTTCATCACCTGCCACGCGGCCCAGTTCGACAGGCCGATATAGCGGACATGGCCATGCTGCACGAGCGTGGTCAGTGCCTCCAGCGTCTCCGAGATCGGCGTCATCGGGTCGAAGCCGTGGATCTGATAGAGGTCGATATGGTCGAGCTGCAGCCGCTCGAGGCTCTGCTTGCACTGCTCCATGATGTGATAGCGCGAGGCGCCGCGCTGGTTGATGCCCTCGCCCATCGGGCCGAGCACCTTGGTCGCGATGACGACCTCGTCGCGCGCGATGCCGAGATTGCGCAGGCTCTGGCCGAGGATGCGCTCGCTCTCGCCGCCCGCATAGACATTCGCGGTGTCGATGAAGTTGATGCCTGCATCAACGGCGGTTTTCACGAGGCCGTCGGCATCGTCCTGACGCAGCTGGCCGATCTGGCCCCACATGCCCTCCGAGCCGCCGAAGGTCATCGTGCCGAGGCAAAGTTCCGAGACGAGAAGGCCGCTGGGGCCAAGAGGTCTGTAACGCATGGATCGCTCCTTTCGCATCTTTCGGGGGGCCAGGTTCGGACGGCCCCTCTAGGTTGGGTAGATGGGGCGCGCGGCGCTCGGGGCGAGTGTCGCGTGACAGTTGTGGCGCACGATCGTGTCATCGTGCGAGAAAGCGATGGTAGCGGCGCGGGGCGCGCTGTCCGCTCAGTCTTTGGCACGCTCGATCTTCATCGGCGTGAACCACGGTGTGAGGATCACCACGCTCGCGATGACCATTGCGTAGCCGATCGCGGACATCATCGCGCTGCGATAGGCCTCGTGATCGCCCGGCTCCGCGCCGCCCAGCATACCGAAAAAGATCCCGCCCATGATTGCGATGCCGAAGGAGATGCCGACCTGCCGGATCGCCTGCACCGCGCCCGAGGCCGAGCCGCTGTCGTTGCTATCCGCCGCCGAGAGCGAGACCTGAAATAGCGGCGAGACGGTGTTGCCCAGGCCGAAGCCGCCAAAGAAGAACCAAGGTGCCATTCGCCACCAGCTGATCGTGTCGCCCATCGTCCAGATCGCCCAGAGCTGCCCTGCGAAGCCCGTCGCGATCAGGATGCCGCCGCCCATCACGCGCCAGCGGACCCAGCGCGACCCGAACCAGCCGGTCGTGGCCGAGGCCAGCAGAACGCCCAGCGGGAAGGGCGTCGTCGTCAGCCCCGATTGCAAGGGCGTGAGCCCGTAGCCCGCCTGAAGATAGAGCGCCATGGTGAAGAAATAGCTCGGCACGGCGGTGAACAGCGCGGCGTTGAGAAGGCTGCCCGAGAGGAACGAGCCCGAGCGCAGCAGCCGCATCGGCAGAAGCTGGGGCGCGTTGCGTTCTTCCTGATGCCGCTGCCAGCGGATGAAGACCCAGCCGAGGATCGGGGCGGCGATCACCATCGGATACATCCAGACCTGCCAGCCGATCGACGGGGCTTCGACCAGCGGGAACAGAAGCGCCAGCGTGGCCACGGCGGCGATCGCGATGCCCACCTTGTCGATGCCCAGCTTGCGGTTGCCCTCGCCCTTTGGCACCAGCATCAGCGCCGCGATGAAGGCCGCGATGCCCAGCGGAATGTTCACGAGGAAGATCGGACGCCAACCCAACCCGTAGATATCGGCGGTCAGCAGCAACCCGCCCACGATCGGCCCCGCGACCGAGGCCAGCCCCGCCGTCAGTGCGAAGAGACCAAAGGCCGCGCCGCGTTGCTCTGGCGGGAACAGGCGCGGCACCAGCGCCAGCGTCTGCGGCGTCATGATCGCAGCGCCCACGCCCTGCACGATGCGCGCGGTGACAAGCGTCCCGATCCCCGGCGCGATGCCGCAGACCAGCGAGGCGGCGGTGAACAGCGCGATGCCCGACACGAACAGCTTGCGCCGGCCCAGCAGGTCGCCCATCCGTCCCGCCGGCAGCAGCAGGATCGCGAAAGAGAAGGTGTAGCCCGCGACGATCCACTCGATCAGGTTCGGCGGAGCCGCCAGCTCGTTCTTCATCGAAGGCAGGGCGACATTGACGATCGTGATGTCGATCAGGTTCATGAAATTCGCCAGCAGCAGCACGGTTGCAGCCGCCCAGCGGCGTGCGGGCGAAAGTGGGGTCTTCTGGTCGGTCTCGGCCATTCGGGGTCCGTTCTGTCGGGGCTGTAACGCCAAGGGTAGCTAGCAGGGGGGCGAGGCTGGTCAATAGCACGCCCGATGGCGAGCCCGGGCGGAACAACTTCTGGATGTGTCAAAATACATAGGAAGAAAGGCGCGCAAGCGGATGTATCGCGGCCGGAGAGATTCGGTCGCGGAGGGCCGGGATTTGGCTTTGGCTCACGCGACGGAGCTTGGCGTTCGTTGCAAATTTCAAGGGCGCCACGCAAGTTTCAGAAAGATTTCGCCGAGGTCCGAGAAATGCGCTCTCACATGGGTGTGAGCACCGTGACGTCAGACTTGCGCCGCGCCCCGATCCTGCCCTTGATGCCCCATCAACGAAAAATCGGGGCCCCGCGCTCACCCCTGCGTTGCGCGCGACCGGACCCCGGAAAACTGGAGGTATCCCTTGAAGTCGATTGCCGCGATTTCCGCTTTTGCCCTGATGCTGGGCAGCGCCGCACCCGTTCTCGCTCAGTCGAGCAAAGTGCCCGAAGGCACCAAGCTCGCCGCTGACCAGACCTTCACCTACTGGATGCAGGACGATCTCAAGACGCTCGATCCCGATCTGAGCACCTCGAAGGACGGCAACGACGTTCTTCAGCAGATGTTCGAAGGTCTCTACCAGCAGGACGATCACGGTAAACTCGTGCCCGCGCTCGCGACGAGCTACGAGGTGTCCGACGACAAGAAGACCTACACCTTCCACCTGCGCAACGAGAAGTGGTCGAACGGCGATCCCGTCACCGCGCAGGACTTCGTCTATGCATGGCGTCGTCTCGCCGATCCGGCGACCGCCTCGCAATACTCGTGGTATATCGAGCTGATGCAGGTGAAGAACGCCCATGACGTGATCGCGGGCGACAAGAAGCCGAGCGAGCTGGGCGTGAAGGCGCTCGACGACCACACGCTGCAGGTGACGCTCGACAGCGCGATCCCCTACTTCCGCCAGATGCTCGTGCTGTCCTCGACCTTCCCGGTGCCGCAGAAGGTCGTCGAGGAATACGGTTCCGACTGGACCAAGCCCGAGAACATGGTCGTCAACGGTCCCTACAAGCTGAAAAGCTGGAAGATCGGCAACTCGATCGAGCTGACGAAGAACGACGCCTATTACGACGCCGCGAACGTCACGCTGACCGATCTGAAGTTCATCCCGATGCAGGATAACGACCAGGCGCTGACGCGCTACGAGGCGGGCGAACTGGACTTCGTGCAGACCCCGGCCGGTCAATATCCGCGCCTGAAGAAGGAATACCCGGATGCGGCCCACGCTCCGCCGCGCTCCTGTGTCTATGCCTACCGCTTCAACGTCGGCCCGAACGGCCCCGAGGCGCTCAAGGACGTGAAGGTCCGCAAGGCGCTGTCCTATGCGATCAACCGCGACATCATCGTCGACAAGATCCTCAAGGGCGGCCAGAAACCGGCCTATACCTGGACCCACTGGGCGACCGCGAACTTCAAGGCACCGGACGTCGCTTATGCCGACATGACGCAGCAGGAGCGTATGGACAAAGCCAAGGAGCTTTTGAAGGAAGCCGGCTACGGTCCCGATCACCCGCTGAACCTGCGGATCATGTACAACACCTCGGCCGACCACAAGAAAATCGCGATTGCGGTGCAGCAGTTCTGGAAGCAGATCGGCGTGCAGTCGACGCTCGAGAACTTCGAGTGGAAAGTCTATCTCGACAAGCTCAACGGTCAGCATGACTTCGATGTGGCCCGCACCGCATGGTGCGCCGACTACAACGAGGCCTCGACCTATCTCGACGTGAACACCTCGTGGTCGGATCAGAACTCGGGTCAGTGGTCGAATGCCGACTACGACAAGCTGATGAAGGACTCGAAGACGGCGGAAGATCCGCAGGTGGACTACACCAAGGCCGAGAAGATCCTCGCCGAGGACATGCCGCTCGCGCCGATCTACGCCTATTCGCTGCCGATGCTGCTGAACCCGCAGATCAAGGGCTACCCGTTCGATAACGTCCAGCTGAACTGGTACGCGAAGAACATGTACAAGGTCGCAAAGTAAGCCGGCTGAAACGATAACGGGCGGGCCGCACGATCGGCCCGCCCGACTTATTTCGGGACACTCTTATGATCGTCTACATTCTCAAGCGTCTCGCTATCGCGATTCCGACGCTTCTGGTGCTCATCATCGCGAGCTTCTTGCTGATGCACACGGCGCCCGGCGGGCCGTTCACCTCCGAACGTGCCGTGCCTCCCGAGGTGCTCGCCAATCTCAACGCGAAATACGGGCTCGACCAGCCGCTATGGAAGCAGATCGCGACCTATCTGTGGAACGTGGTCGCCCATTTCGATTTCGGGCCTTCGTTCTCGTATAAGGACCGCTCGGTGAACGACATCATCGCGCAGGGCTTCCCGGTCACGCTGACATATGGCTTCCTCAGCTTCATCGCCGCGGTTCTTGTCGGTGTGACCCTTGGCGTGACCGCGGCGATCAAGCGCAACTCGTGGCTCGACTATCTCGCCGTGGGTATCTCCATCGGCGCGCAGGTGCTGCCGAACTTCGTGATGGCGCCGATCCTCGTGCTGATCTTCACGCTAAGCCTGCACTGGCTGCCCGGCGGTGGCTGGAGCTTCGACGATCCGCGCTTCTGGATCATGCCGGTGATCGCGCTCTCGACCTCTTACATGGCGTCGATCGCGCGGATCACGCGCTCGTCGATGCTTGAGACGCTGAGTTCGAACCACATCCGCACGGCCCGCGCCAAGGGCCTGCCGAAGCGCAAGATCATCATGCGCCACGCCCTGAAACCCGCGCTGCTGCCGGTGATCTCCTATCTCGGTCCGGCGTTTGTCTCGATGATCACCGGCTCGGTGATCGTGGACGTGTATTTCACCACGGGTGGGATCGGCAAAAGCTTTGTGGATAGCGCGCTCAACCGCGACTACGCGGTGATGATGGGGATCACCATCCTGCTGGGCACGCTGACCATCCTGTTCAACCTTGTCGTCGATATCGTCTACGGATGGATCGACCCGAAAATCCGGTACTGACATGGTCATAGATGAATCCAAGATGACCTCGCTCGCCGAGGCAACGAGCCGCGAAGACGTGGCGGGCCGCTCGCTTTGGGCGGACGCGCGCCGGCGGTTTTTCAACAACAAGGCCGCAATCTTCGGGCTGGGGCTGCTGGCCTTCGTCGTGGCCTTTGCGCTGTTCGGTAACCTGATCGCGGCGTGGAATAATTCCGACATCGATTACAACGTGATGGGCGATGCGACTGCCTCCGCGCCGTCCTTCGCCAACGGCCACTATTTCGGTGCCGACGATCTGGGCCGCGACCTGTTCGCGCGCACCGTGCAGGGCACGCAGATCTCGCTGCTGGTGGGGGTGATCGGCACGCTGATCGCGGTCTCCGTGGGCACGGTCTACGGTGCGATCTCGGGCTATTTCGGGGGCCGCGTCGATGGCTTCATGATGCGCCTCGTCGATATCCTTCTGGCGATCCCTTACATGTTCGTGCTGATCCTGCTGCTGGTCATGTATGGCCGCTCGATCGGGATGCTCTTTGTGGGGGTCGGGCTGATCTCGTGGCTGGAGATGGCGCGGATCGTGCGGGGGCAGACACTGACCTTGAAGAACCGCGACTATGTCGAGGCCGCGCGCGCCATCGGTGTGCCTGCGCCGACGATCATCCGCCGTCATATCCTGCCCAACCTCGTGGGCGTGGTGGTGGTCTTCGCGACGCTGCTGGTGCCGCTGATGATCCTGACGGAGAGCTTCATCTCCTTCCTCGGGCTCGGCGTGCAAGAGCCGCAGACCTCTCTGGGGGCTCTGATCTCGGAAGGGGCGGGGACCATGAGCTACGGCACGCTGTGGCAGCTGGCCTTCCCGCTGTTCTTCTTCGTCACCACCCTGTTCGGTTTCTATTTCGTAGGGGACGGGCTGCGTGACGCGCTCGACCCGAAGGAGCGCTGATATGCCATTGTTGGAAGTCAACGACCTCAACGTCCGGTTCGCAACGCAGGAGGGCGAGGTTCACGCCGTCAACGGCGTCAGCTTCGCCTTGGAGCGCGGCGAGGCGCTGGGCATCGTGGGCGAGTCCGGTTCGGGCAAATCGCAGCTCAGCTTTTCGATCCTCGGGCTGCTGGCCGCGAATGGTAAGGCCTCGGGCTCGGTGAAATTCGAGGGGCGGGAGATTTTGAACCTGCCCGAGCCCGAGCTGAACAAGCTGCGCGCAGACCGGATATCGATGGTCTTTCAGGACCCGATGACCGCGCTCAACCCCTATATGCGCATCTCGGACCAGATGGCCGAAGTGCTGATGCTGCATAAGGGGCTGAGCAAGCGCGCCGCCGTGGCCGAAGCTGCGCAAATGCTCGAACTGGTGAAGATCCCGGACGCGAAGAACCGCGTGCGACTCTTCCCGCATGAATTCTCGGGCGGGATGCGCCAACGCGTGATGATCGCGATGGCGCTTCTGTGCAAACCAGATGTGCTGATCGCGGACGAGCCGACCACCGCGCTCGACGTGACCGTGCAGGCGCAGATCATGGACCTGCTGGGCGAGCTGCGCCGCGAGCTGGGCATGGCGACCGTGCTGATCACCCACGACCTCGGCGTGGTCGCGGGCTTCTGCGAGCGCGCGATCGTCATGTATGGCGGTCAGGTGATGGAGCAATCGCCCGTCGATCCCCTGTTCGCCAACCCGACCCATCCCTACACCAAGGGCTTGCTGGCCGCGCTGCCGCGTCTGGATGCGGATCGCGCGATGACCCCGATCCGGGGCAATCCGCCGAACATGACCGGTGCGCCGAAGGGCTGCCCGTTCTGCCCGCGCTGCGATTTCGTCGAAGAAAAATGCGCCGACGTGATGCCGCCGCTGGCGGAGTTTGCGCCGGGCCGCGCCCGCGCCTGCCACCGTTCCATTGAAACGATCGAGGAGGCCGCCGCATGACGACCCCGCTGATCGAGGCCCGCGACGTTCGGGTCACTTTCGACATCCGCCGCGCCTCGGACCTGCCTTGGACCGAGCCGCCGAAACTGCGCGCAGTTAATGGCGTGAGCTTCAAGCTCGAGCAGGGCAAGACGCTCGGCATCGTGGGCGAGTCCGGTTGCGGCAAGTCCACGCTGGCCCGCGCGCTGATCCAGATGCTGCCCGCCGAGGGCGAGATCATCTGGCAGGGCAAGACCGATCTGCTCCCGCTCTCGCCGCGCCAGATGCTGAAATACCGCTCCGACATCCAGATGATCTTTCAGGATCCGCTGGCCTCGCTCGACCCGCGTATGACCGTGGGCGAGATCATTGCCGAGCCGCTGCGCACCCATCGCCCGAAGATGGGCCGCAAGGAGCGCAAGGAGAAAGTCCGCGAGGTGATGGAGAAGGTCGGCCTGCTGCCGAACCAGATCAACCGCTACCCGCATGAGTTCTCGGGCGGCCAGTGTCAGCGTATCGGCATCGCCCGCGCGCTGGTGGTGGAGCCGAAGCTCCTGATCTGCGACGAGCCGGTCTCCGCGCTCGACGTCTCGATTCAGGCGCAGGTGATCGCGCTTCTAGAAGAACTGCGCCGCGATCTCGGGCTCACGATCATCTTCATCGCCCATGACCTGAGCGTCGTGCGCCATGTCTGCGACGAGGTGATGGTGCTCTATCTGGGCCAGATGATGGAGGCGGGCGCGACCGAGAAGCTCTTCGCCGAGCCGCAGCACCCTTATACGCAGGCGCTGCTTTCGGCGGTGCCGATCCCCGATCCGGAGATCGAGCGCAACAAGGTGCTGATCGCGCTGGAAGGCGATCTGCCGAGCCCGCTCAACCCGCCATCGGGCTGCCCGCTGCGCACTCGCTGCCCGCGTGCGAGCGAAATCTGCGCCACGACCCCGCCCACCGAAGAGGTCGCCGGACGGCAGGTCTTCTGCCACCACCCCGGCCCTGCTGCGGAAGTGCAGGCGGTGCTCTCGGAGAGCTGAATTCTTGTGCGGCGGGCGGGGTTTTCCCGCCCGCTCACACCAATTTGTGCGAGCTTACGTCGGGATATTTATCCGGACGGTCAAAGCACTGTTACGATCCTCGGATAGAGCGCTCCGGCAAGGAGCCAATTGTCTCGGAGGATCCCCCTTATGTCGCTTATTTCGCGTCGCCAATTCCTGATCACTACCACCGCTGCGGGCGGTCTCACGCTGGTCCACCCGTTCACGGCGCGCGCCGCCGAAGGGCAGGCCCATCTGCGCCTGCTCTGCACCACCGATATTCACTGCCACATCCGGCCCTATGACTATTACGCCGACAAGCCCGTCGACACGGTCGGCCTGTCGCGCACCGCGACGCTCATCCAAGGGGTGCGCGCGGAGGCCGCCAACACGATGATGTTCGACAATGGCGACTACATGCAGGGCAACCCGATGGCCGATTACATCGCCTATTCCAAGGGGATGAAGGAGGGCGACACCCATCCGGTCATCGCGGGTATGAACCTGCTGGGCTACGATTGCGGCACGCTGGGCAATCACGAATTCAACTACGGGATGGATTTCCTCAAGAAGGTGAACGACCGCGCGAACTTCCCGATGGTCTGCGCGAATTTCGCCCATAAGCTCGGGGCGTCCCCGCGTGAAGACGACCTCTATCTTCCGCCCTACCTGATCCTCGATCGCGACCTGACCGACGGGGCGGGAAACAAGATGCCGATCCGCATCGGCGTGATCGGCTTCGTCCCGCCGCAGATCATGCAATGGGACCGCGCGCATCTCGAGGGCAACTACCAGACCCGCGACATCGTGGAGGCCGCGAAAGCCTGGGTGCCGCAGATCAAGGAAGAGGGCGCCGATCTCATCGTGGCGCTCGCCCATACGGGCATCGACAACGGCCCGCAAAGCGACGGGATGGAGAACGCGGCCTTCTACCTCGCGGGTGTGGACGGGATCGACGCGGTGATCACCGGGCACCAGCACCTGAACTTCCCCGGCAAGGATTTCTCCGGCCCCGGCATCGACAATGACAAGGGCACGCTGCAGGGCAAGCCGGCGGTGCAGGCGGGCTTCTGGGGCAACCATATGGGCCTGATCGACCTGATGCTGAGCCGCGACGGCGGCAAGTGGAAGATCGACACTCATACCTCGGAAATTCGCCCGATCTTCGCACGCGGCGAGGATCGCTCGATCACGCCGCTCACCACAGATTATAAACCGATCCTCGCGGCGACCGATCAGGTTCATGAGGAGACGCTGAAATATGTCCGCGCCAAGGTCGGCGAGACCGAAGCGCCGCTCTATTCCTACTTCGCGCTGGTGGCTGACGATCCGTCGGTGCAGATCGTCTCGAATGCACAGCTCTGGTATGTGAAGAAGCTGCTGGAGGGCACGCCCGAAGGCAAACTGCCGCTCCTCTCGGCGGCAGCGCCGTTCAAGGCGGGCGGTCGCGGCGGCCCGGATTACTTCACCGATGTTCCCAAAGGCCCGGTGGCGATCAAGAACGTCTCCGACCTCTACCTTTATCCGAACACGTTGCAGGCGGTGAAGGTCACCGGCGCGCAGGTGAAAGACTGGCTGGAACGCTCGGCGGGCATGTTCAACCAAGTTGAGCCCGGCGCGAAGGATGCCAAGCTGCTGAACCCCGATTTCCCGTCCTACAATTTCGACGTGATCGACGGGGTGACCTATCAGATCGACATCACCCAGCCAGCCAAGTTCGACAAGGACGGCGCGGTGGTGAACGCCGATACGAACCGCATCGTCGATCTGAAATATGACGGCAAGCCGATCGACCCGAAGGCTGAGTTCGTGATCGCCACGAACAACTACCGCGCGTCGGGTGGCGGCAGCTTCCCCGGCGCGGATGGCTCGACGGTGATCTACCGCGCGCCCGACACCAACCGCGACGTGATCGTGCGCTACATCCACGACAAGGGCACGATCAATCCGAAGGCCGACGCCAACTGGTCCTTCGCGCCTGCGGGGGGCGCCACGGTACTGTTCGAGACCGGGCCCAAGGCGCAGACCTATCTCGAAGACGTCAAATCGCGGGGTCTGGATATCGAACCGGCGGGCGACGGCGAGGGGGGCTTCGCGCTCTACCGCATCACGCTGTGAACGGCTTCGTACAGGGATCGAGAGGGGCGCCACTGGCGCCCCTTTTTTATGCGCTGCGGTCGTGAGGCGGTTTGTGGCTCTCATCTCGCGAATACGTGAACTCCGCGAGGGGCGCGATCTGACGCTGGAATTGGGGCGCGGATATCTCGAGTGGCTGCGTTCAGGCGGAAATTTTATTTTTAAAACAATGGGTAAGCTGGGTCCCCATTTCCTTGGCTCTACGGCTCGCGGCATTTGTTTCCGCATTTCCGGTCGCGTGCGAGTGGCGACAGAATAGCGCGGGCCTATCGTAGAAATGGAATAACGCCGGGAAAACCGGGCAGCGGACAGGAGTTTCAGTATGAGCATTGGTCGGATGGCGCGGCGCGCCGCGTTTGGGATGCTGCTTGCGGGCGGGTTCGCTGCGCAGGCGATGGCGCAAGGAATGCCGGGTGGCACTCAAGGCCCGACCGAGGTCGGCGTGATGCAGGTCGAGACGCAATCCGTGCCTTACACCGTCACCCTCCCGGGCCGCGCCGTGGCCTATGAGCAGACCGATATCCGCCCGCGCGTTGCGGGTACCATTGCCTCTATCGACTACGAGGCAGGCCACAAGGTCGCGACGGGTGACGCGCTGTTTCACATCGACGACGACACCTATCAGGCCGAACTGACTGCAGCCGAGGCCGAGAAGGCGAGCGCCGACGCCAATGTGCAGGCCGCGCAGTCGCAGGTGGACCGCTACACCAAGCTGGAGAAGACCTCGATCTCGGTGAGCGATCTGGAGACGGCGAGGGTCGCGCTCGCGCAGGCAAAAGCCTCCGCGCTGAGTGCCGAGGCCGATCTGCAGACCGCGCAGCTCAATCTCGACCGCACGGTGATCCGCTCGCCCATCGACGGCTACCCGGATGTGGCGAGCGTCTCGGTGGGCTCGCTGGTCACGGCGAACCAGTCCGATGCGCTGACCACGGTGACGCGGCTCGATCCGATCTATGTCGATGTCTCGGAAAGTGCCGCGCGGATCATGCGGGTGCGCCAGCGCATCGATCAGGGCACGCTTCAACGCGGCGATCAGTTGAAGGTCTCGTTGCTGCTCGAGACCGGCGCGGAATATGACGGTACCGGCACGCTTGTCAGCCCCGGTGCGACGGTGTCCGCGACCACCGGCACGGTCGATTTCCGGTTCAAGTTCGACAATCCCGACCGGCTGATCCTGCCGGGCCAGTTCCTGCGCGCGAAGATCACGCTGGGCACGACGCAGGCGATCCTCGTGCCGCAGCGCGCGACGAAACGGGAAGGGGATGGGTCGCTCTCGGCTTTCATCGCCGCCGACGGCAAGGCGAAGAAGGTGACGCTGACGACGGCGGGCACCTATCAGAACGCATGGATCGTGACCGACGGCATCGAGAGCGGCGATCAGGTGATCCTCGACGGGCTCAAGAACCTGCGCGACGGGGCCGAGATCAAGACGGTGCCGGTGACGATCAACGCGCAGGGCGTGGTGCAGGATGCCGCTCCGGATAGCTCCGGCAATACCGCCGACGCCGCCAACGACACGGCGAAGGCGGAGTAAGCTCAACATGATCCGTTTCTTTATCCATCGCCCCGTCTTCGCGATCGTGCTCGCGCTGGTCACGATGCTCGCCGGCGGCTACGCGATCACCCAGCTGCCCGTGTCGCAATACCCGGAAGTCGCGCCGACTACGATCCGCATTTCCGCCAGCTATTCCGGGGCTACCGCGCAGGCGGTCGAGAACTCGGTGACGACGCCTATCGAAGACTCGCTGACCGGGCTCGACGGGCTCCTTTACATGGAGAGCTCGTCCAATCAGGGTTCGGCGCGCCTGACGCTTACCTTTGACGGCTCGGTCGATCCGATCGACGCCGAGAACGAGGTGCAGACCAAGATCCGCAAGGTCGAGAATTCGCTGCCCGATGCGGTGCAGACCTCCGGGGTGAGCGTGTCGCGCTCGTCCTCGGATATCCTGATGGTCGGCGCGCTGGTTTCGACCGATGGGAAATATTCGACCGTCGAGCTGGGCAATATTCTGGACACCGAAGTGAAAGGCGCGATCGAGCGCACCTCGGGCGTGGGCGGGATCAACGTCTTCGGTTCGGGCTACGCGATGCGGGTTTGGCTCGATCCCTACAAGCTCGAGCAATATCAGCTGACGCCGACCGACGTGACCTCGGCCGTGCAGGCGCAGAACACGACCGTCTCGGTCGGCTCGCTCGGCGATCTGCCAACGACCGAAGGGCAGCAATTTACCGCGACGATCACCGCGCAGAGCCAGCTGACCTCGGTCGAGCAGTTCGAGAAGATCCTTCTGAAGACCGAGGCCGACGGCTCGGCGGTCTATCTGGGCGATGTCGCGCGTATCGAGATCGGACAAGAGGATTACGGCAGCAACTCCAAGTTCAATGGCATGAACGCAGCGGGCTTCGGCGTGAACCTCGCGAACGGCGCGAATGCGGTGGATACGGCCTCGGCGGTGCGTGCGACGCTGGACCGGATGTCGTCGTCGCTGCCCGAAGGCGTCGAATTCCAGATCGCCTATGACACCTCGCCCTTCGTGCAGCTCTCCATCGAGAAGGTCTATCACACGCTGGCCGAGGCGATCGTGCTGGTGCTGCTGGTGATCCTCGTCTTCTTGCAGAAATGGCGCGCGACGCTGATCCCGATCGTCGCGGTTCCGGTGGTGCTGCTGGGCACATTCGCGGTGCTGCTGGTCGCGGGCTATTCGATCAACACGCTGACGATGTTCGCGATGGTGCTGGCGATCGGCCTGCTGGTCGATGACGCGATCGTCGTGGTGGAGAATGTCGAGCGGGTGATGGAAGAGGAGGGGCTCAGCCCCCTCAAGGCCACCGAGAAAAGCATGTCGCAGATCACCGGGGCGTTGATCGGGGTGGCGCTGGTGCTCTCGGCGGTGTTCCTGCCGATGGCGTTCTTCCCGGGCTCGACGGGGGTGATCTATAGACAGTTCTCTGTGACGATCATCACCGCGATGGTGCTGTCTGCCGTGGTCGCGCTGATCCTGACGCCTGCGCTGGCGGCAAAGCTGCTGCGGCCTTCGACGGGTCGCGCGATTGCGCCTGCGCGCGCCTTCAACAACGGCTTCGCGAAGATGCAGGGCGGTTACGCGGGCGCGGTGGCCCGGATCGTGCGCAAGCCTTTCCTGATGGCGCTGGTTCTCGTGCTGGTGCTGGCGGGGGCGTGGGGCGTGATGACCCGGCTGCCCTCGTCCTTCCTCCCGCAAGAGGATCAGGGCGTGCTGATGGCGATGGTGAACCTGTCCGAGGGGTCGACCACGGCGCAGACGTCGGATGTGGTCGATCAGATCACGCAATACCTGCTGACGCAGGAGAAATCGGATGTGTCGTCGGTCTTCGCGACGCTCGGCTTTTCTTTCGGCGGCGGCGGGCAGAACACCGCGATGGTCTTCGCCAAGCTGAAGGATTTCGACGAACGCACCGGCGCGGACCAGACCGCTGCCGCCATCTCGGGCCGAGCCAATGCGCATTTCGCGGGGCTGCGCGCGGGGCAGGTCTTCTTCCTGCAACCGCCCGCGATCCGCGGTATCGGCAACTCCTCGGGTTTCCAGATGTATCTGGTGGATCAGGGCAATAACGGCACGACGGCCCTGAAGGAGGCGGGCGAGCAGCTCGTGGCCGCGGCGAAATCCGACAGCCGCCTGACCAATGTCCGCGTCAGCGGCGACGAGAACAAAGCGGCACTGCAGCTCGATATCGACCAGCAGAAGGCCGAAAGCTTCGGGCTGACTCTGAGCAATCTCAATTCGATGCTCTCGGTGATCTTCAGTGGCAGATCGGTGAACGACTTCGACCTCAACGGCAATCTGCGCCCGGTGATCGTCCAGGCGGATGCGCCCTACCGGATGCAGCCGGAGGATATCGACACTTGGTATGCGCGCAACGCGTCGGGCGAGATGGTGCCGTTCTCATCCTTCGCGACGACGAAATGGGTCTCCGTCGCACCGAAACTGTCGCGCTATGACGCGGCCAATGCGATCGAGATCTCCGGCCAGGCCTCGGACAGCGCAAGCTCCGGCGCGGCGATGGACGCGATGGAGCAGCTGGTCAGTGACCTGCCCGGCGGCTACGCGGTTGCCTGGACGGGGCTGAGCTATCAGGAACGCCAGTCCGGCGATCAGGCGCCCTATCTCTATGCGCTCTCGGTGCTGGTCGTCTTCCTCTGCCTCGCCGCGCTATACGAGAGCTGGTCGATCCCGCTTTCGGTGATGCTCGCCGTGCCGGTGGGGGTTCTGGGGGCGCTGGTCTCGGCTTGGGTCTTCGGGCAGTCGAATGACGTTTACTTCAAGGTGGGTATCCTCACGACCATAGGTCTGGCGGCGAAGAACGCGATCCTGATCGTGGAATTCGCCAAGAACCTCGAAGCCGAGGGAAAGGAGCTGATCCCCGCGACCATCGAGGCGGCGCGGCTCCGCCTGCGCCCGATCCTGATGACCTCGCTCGCCTTCATGCTGGGCGTGGTGCCGCTGGCGATTGCGACCGGGGCAGGGGCCTCGGCGCAGAACGCAATCGGCATCGGCGTGCTGGGGGGCATGGCGGCGGCGACCTTCATCGGCGTCTTCATGGTGCCCGCCTTCTACGTCCTGATCCGTAAACTGACTCCGGGGCGCTGAGCCGAAGGCGCGATCCCAATGCCAAGGCGGCGGCGCTACGCGCGCGACCGCCTTGGCGATCAATCACTTCCGCTTGAATCGGGGAAAGCGGGGAACAAAGCGTTGAAGGCGCAAGTTTCCCTGCCAAGGAACGCCGGTAAGTGCCGGAAAAAACCGATAAAGGAGTGAAGTTATGCTGAGCATGATCGGGGGCCTCGTCGTCCTCATCCTCGATATCTGGGCCATCGTGTCGATCCTTGGCTCGGGCGAATCCACCGGCAAGAAAGTGCTGTGGATCCTGTTGATCGTCATCCTGCCGATTATCGGCTTCATCATCTGGCTGCTGGTTGGGCCGAAAGGCGCCAAGGCGACAATCTGAGCCACGCAGAGCCGGGAGGGACGATATGAGCAGCATCATCCGCAACATCGTCCCTCTCGGCTCGCTCTTGATGTCTGTGCTGGCGCTCGCGCTGGCCGTCTGGATCAGCCCTTGGTGGCTGATCCTTTTGCTTTTGACGGTGCCGCTTCTGGCGCTCAGCCTTTATGACTATTTCCAGAAGGACTGGACGATCACGCGCAACTATCCGGGCGCGGCGCGCATCCGCTGGCTCGCCTACGATCTGCGGCCTTTCCTGCGCGCCTATATCGTCGAGGGCGATCTGGAGGGCAAACCCTACCCCTATGAGGCGCGCAACCTCGTGCATGCCCGCGCGCGGGGCCAGACCGATACCCATCCTTTCGGCACGGAGCGCGACGTGGAAGGCGCCGAATATCAATGGGTGAACCATTCCATCGCGCCCGCCGAGCATCCCGACAAAAGCCCACGCATCACGGTCGGCAACGATCAATGCGCCAAGCCCTATTCGGCGTCGGTGCTCAACATCTCGGCCATGTCCTTCGGGGCGCTGTCGGCCAATGCGGTCGAGGCGCTGAACCTCGGGGCCAAGCAGGGCGGGTTCTACCACGACACGGGCGAGGGAGGCTTCTCGCCCTATCACCAGAGCCATGGCGGCGACATCGTCTGGGAGCTGGGCTCGGGCTATTTCGGGGCGCGCGACGATGAGGGGAATTTCGACCCGGAGCTGTTCGCCGAGCAGGCGAGCCACGATCAGGTCAAGATGACCGAGATCAAGCTGAGCCAGGGCGCGAAGCCCGGTCACGGCGGGATGCTTCCGGCGGCCAAGGTCACCGAGGAGATCGCGAAGACCCGCAAGGTGCCCGCGCATCAGGACTGCCTCTCGCCGCGCGGCCACAAGGCGTTTTCGACGCCCGCGCAGATGATGGAATTCGCGGCGAAGATGCGCGATCTCTCGGGCGGCAAGCCCGTGGGTATCAAGCTGTGCATCGGCCAGCCGCATGAGGCCTTCGCGATCGTGAAGGCGATGCAGAAGACCGGCATCTATCCCGATTTCGTCGTCGTCGACGGGGCCGAGGGCGGCACCGGGGCCGCGCCGCTGGAGCTGTCGGATCATGTGGGGATGCCGCTGATCGACGGGCTGGTGTTGATGCGCAACGCTTTGGTCGGCGCGGGCGTGAAGGACAAGGTGCGGCTGGCGGCGTCCGGCAAGGTCTATTCCGGCTATGGGCTGGCGCAGAACCTCGCGATCGGGGCGGATTGGTGCAATGCCGCGCGGGCCTTCATGTTCTCGATCGGCTGCATTCAGGCGCAGCGATGCCACTTGGGCACCTGCCCGACCGGGATGACCACGCAGGACAAGAGCCGCCAACGCGGCCTCGTACCCGAGGTGCAGGGCCCCCGTGCCGCGCGCTTTCACGCCAAGACGCTGGAGGCGCTTGCCGACATCGTCGCAGCCGCCGGGCTGGAGCATCCGAGCGAGCTGCAGCCCCATCACATCGTGCATCGCACTGCCGTGCGCGAGGCTCGCACCATCGACAAGATTTATCCCTTTTTGCCCGCGAACATCCTCAACGACGATCCGGGCAGCACCGAGTACGCGGACTGGTGGGAAGCGGCCGATGCCGACAGCTTCAAGCCGCGCATCGACCTCGATGCCAAGCGCACCAGCCTGCATCACAAAGCCGAATTGAAAGAGGCCTGACATGAGCAAGAGCGTATCCGACATCATCGCCGAAACCCTCGTTTCGGCGGGGGCGCAGCGCGTCTACGGGATCGTGGGCGACACGATCAACCATTTCACCGATGCGGTGCGCCGGTCGGACCTTAACTGGGTGCATGTGCGCCACGAAGAGGTCGGCGCGCTCGCGGCAGGTGGCGAGAGCTACATGACCGGGGAGCTGTCGGTCTGCGCGGGGACCACCGGGCCGGGCAGCCTGCATTTCGTGAACGGTATCTTCGAGAGCCACCGCAACGGCGCGCCCGTGGTGCTGATCGCCTCGAATATCGAGCGCGCGGAGGAGGGCTTGGGCTTCCCGCAGGAGGTCGATCAGAAGAAGGTCTACGAGCAGGCTTCGGTGTTCTGCGAGCGGATCAGCCATCCTGACCAAGCGCGCCGGATCACCGTGCAGGCGGCGCAGGCCGCGCTGACCAAGGGCGGCGTCGCGGTGGTCATCGTCAATGGCGACATGTTCCGCGAGACTACGAAGGACGATCTGCAATGGGCCGTGCATCGCCCGCAGCCGGTGATGCGCCCGTCGGAGGCGGAACTGGACGCGCTGGCGGGCATGATCGCCGAAGCCGAGCGGATCACGATCTACGCGGGTATCGGCGCGCGCGGAGCCGCCGCCCAGATCCGGGCACTGTCGGAGCGGCTCGCCGCACCGGTCGCGCATACGACGCGGGCGAAGGAATTCATCGAGCCGGACATGCCCAACAATGTCGGCATGACCGGGATCCTGGGCAATCGCGCGGGTATGGAGGCAATGGGCGATTGCGACCTGCTGCTCTGTCTGGGCAGCGATTTCGCCTATACGCAGTTCTATCCGGGCAAGGCCAAGATCGTGCAGCTCGACATCGATCCCACCCGGCTGGGACGGCGCGCGCCGATCGATCTGGGACTAGCGGGCGATGTCGGCGACACGATCGACGCGCTGCTGCCGCGCCTTGTCCCGCGCGAGCCCGGCAAGCATCTGGATCGGGCGCTGAAAGCCTATGCCGAGGACCTCAAGGGCTACCTCGATAGCGCGGAAGAACCCGACCCGAGCCTGATCCACCCGCAGCACCTGACCGAGCTGCTCGACCGGTTCGCGGCGAAGGATGCGATCTTCACCGCAGATGGCGGCTCGCCCATGGTCTGGTTGCTGCGCCACCTCTCGGCCAATGGCGAGCGGCGCTTCCTGACCTCGCTGTTGCACGGGACGATGGCCAATGCCTATCCACAGGCGCTGGGCATTCAGGAGGCCTACCCCGAGCGTCAGGTGATCGCGATGTGCGGCGATGGCGGAATGAGCATGCTGATGGGCGATCTGCTTACGCTGGTGCAGGAGAAGCTGCCGGTGAAGCTCTTGGTCTATAACAACGCCTCGCTCGGCTTCGTGGAGATGGAGCAGCGGGTGGAGGGGATGCTCGACGCCTTCACCGAGCTACACAATCCCGACTTCGGCGCGATGGCACGGGCGATCGGGATGGAGGGGATGCGGGTCGAGAGCGCGACCGAGCTCGACGGCGCTGTGCGCGACTGGCTCGCCGCACCGGGGCCTGCGCTGCTCGACGTGAAGGTGAACCGGATGGAGCTGGTGATGCCGCCGAAGATCGAACCGGCACAAGTGGGCTCGACCGCGCTCTTTGGCGTGAAGGCGGTGCTCAACGGGCGCGCCGATGAGGTGGTTTCGCTGATGCGCGACAACTTCCTGCGCTGACCGGGGCCGGGGCTAGACGCAGCCGCCGCAAGGGGTTCGCGGCGGCTGCTACCCGACGGAGACGAGTGTGGGGATATCTCCGTCAGGGTCTCGTGTTGCCCCCCGAGGGACAGAAACGGACAAATCCTCCGGCCCGAGCGCGCTGCACGCATTGTCTCGGCACGAAGGCGTCCAAAATGTCTATGCTGCACGAAGGACTGACCCGCCATGGGGAGGCTGATCGACGGCAACATTGGGCATTTGCACCGGATGGAACCCGTCACGCAACCGTAATCCTGTCGCACAGAGCGGATATTCGCCTGTGGTGCCGCAAGAAAAGGCAAACGACCGAAAACAAGAGGGCGACATGGACGAAACGGCGCGGATATTGGCAGAGGCCGCGCGCCTGCTGGAAATCACCCCGCGACGGGCCGAGCCGCTGGCGGGCGGCGATCTGAGCCCGGTGCTGGCGCTAGACCTGCCGACCGGAGAGCGGGTGATCGCCAAGGGCGGGCCTCACCCCGAGATCGAGGCGGAGATGCTGCGTGCGCTCGCTGAGGCGGGCGCGCGGGTGCCGAAGGTGATCTCGGCCTCTCGGGTCTGCCTCGTGATGGAGGCCTTGCCGCAGCACGGAGGCCTAAGGGGTGCGGGGTGGCTGGAACTGGGCGAGATACTTCGGCGCCAGCACCGCGCGCCGGGGGCACCGGATGAGGCGCCCTACGGCTGGCCCGACGAGTATGCCTTCGGCCCGGTGCCGATCCCGAACGCAGCGCGCCCGACATGGCCCGAATTCTGGGCCGAGGCGCGGCTGCGCCCGTCGCTGCCCGCCTTGCCCGTGCCACTCGCCCGCCGGGTCGAGACGCTCGCCGCGCAGATTGACGAGCATCTGCCGCCACGCCCGTTCCCGTCCTTGCTGCACGGCGATCTCTGGGCGGGCAACGTGCTGGCCGACCAGGGGCATCTGAGCGGGCTGATCGACCCGGCCTGCTATTACGGTGACGGCGAGGTCGATCTCGCGATGCTGCATCTCTTCGGCGCGCCCGGGCAGGAATTCGCCGTGGGTTACGGCGCGCTTGAGCCCGGCTGGCAGGCGCGGCGGGCGATCTATCAGCTCTGGCCCGCGCTGGTGCATCTGCGCCTGTTCGGTTCGGGCTATCACGGAATGGTGGCGGGGCTTCTGGACCGGATCGGCGTCTAGCGGGGAACCAGCGCGTCGGTAAGGCGCTTTGCCTGCATCGAAAGGTGTTACACGGTGCAATTGGTGACTATCTCCCCTACGCAACTTCAGAAGCTGAACTGGTCGCGCGGCTTGCCCGCAGCGCTTGCACTGAGCGGGCTCGTCACGATCGTTCTGTCGCTCGATCTGCCGCGGGGGCAGGAACTCGCGGCGCTTGGCGCGGGCTTCGCCACCTCGACAGGGCAGGGCAAGTCGATCCGCAATCGGCGCTGGCCGGTCACATTCCTCGACATTGCGGGCAAACTGGTTGGGATCTTCGCCGGGATGATCGCCGCGAAGGTCATGATAGGCGGCGTCGCGCTGAGCGTGCCGGGAATGCTGCTCGGCGCGTTCGCCGTTGGCCTTCTCTCGCGCCGCGATATGAGCCTGTGGTGGCTGTTTCTGCAAAGCTGGCTGTTCTTCTCGCTCTCGACCTTCCTCGTGCAGTTCATCCCGTCGCCCGGGCCGGTACTGCTCGCCGTCGGCGGCGCGATGGTCTGGGTCTTGGCGGTGGAAGAGGCGGTGCGGGTGATCTGGAAACACTTCGCGCCGAAGACGGGGCCGAAGCTCGATGGGCAGGTGCCGCCCGATGGCGTTGCGCCGCTCAACTCGCTGATCGGTCAGGGGCTGCAGGCGATGGGCGCGGTGGGCTTGTCCTACGGGATCGCAGTGGCTTTCTCGATCAATCACCCCTACTGGGCGCCGCTCTCGGCGCTGTTGATGCTGCGCCCGCGTCCCGGCATGACATGGGACCGGGTGCTGGTGCGCAGCCTCGCGACCCTCGCAGGCGGGCTGGGGGCGAGCCTGCTTGTGCTGTGGCTGGGGCCAGACAGTTTCGTGATGCCGGGGCTCTATGTGATCTTCGGCGTGACTGCGATCCTGTTCGCGCCGCCCGCGCATTACCCGACCTTTGTGGCCTTCCTGACCGCGCTGATCGTGGTGATGGTCTCGATGGGCAATGATGCGCCTTTGTCGAACGCTTGGGGCCGGGTCGCGGGGACGGTGCTGGGCGGGGTCTCGGCCTTGGCGATGAGCTACCTCGCCCATGCGATCCGCAAGCGGCTCGGTTGGGAAGAAAGCCTGCCCGAAAGCGATGCCGCCTGAATGAAAACGGCCGCCCCGAGAGGCGGCCGTTCCAATTCGCGTTCGGGTGCGATCACTCGGGCAGGATGCGCACGCCACCCTTCGCCGCCGAGCTGGCCAGCAGCGCATAGGCCTTGAGCGCGGTCGAGACAGCGCGCTTGCGCGGCTCTGCCGGTTTCCACGGCAGCGGCCCCATCGCCTCGCGGCGCGCGGCCAGAACGTTGTCGGCCACGGCGAGGTTGATCGTGCGGTTCGGGATGTCGATCTCGATGATGTCACCGGTCTCGACGAGGCCGATCGTGCCGCCTTCTTCCGCTTCCGGGCTGACATGGCCGATCGAGAGCCCCGAAGTGCCGCCCGAGAAGCGTCCGTCGGTCAGCAGCGCGCATTTCGCGCCGAGGCCCTTCGATTTGAGGTAGGAGGTCGGGTAGAGCATTTCCTGCATCCCCGGACCGCCGCGCGGGCCTTCATAGCGGATGATGACCACTTCGCCCTCGACGACCTTGCCGGTCAGGATGCCCGACACCGCGTCGTCCTGACTCTCGTAGACTTTTGCGGGGCCCGAGAATTTCAGGATCGAGTCGTCGACGCCTGCGGTTTTCACGATGCAACCCTGCTCGGCGATATTGCCGTAGAGCACCGCCAGACCGCCATCCTGCGAGAACGCATGTTCCGCGGTGCGGATCACGCCGCCCTCGCGGTCGCGGTCGAGCTCTTTGTAGCGGTTCTCGGTCGAGAAGGCCTGCGTCGTGCGTACGCCACCCGGGGCCGCCCGGTAGAACTGATCGGTGGCGTCGTCATTGGCGACCATCACGTCCCATTTCGAGAGCGCCTCGGCCATCGTTTCCGAATGCACGGTGCGCACGTCCTGATGGATCAGACCGGCGCGGTTCATCTCGCCAAGGATGCCCATGATGCCGCCGGCGCGATGGACGTCTTCCATGTGGACGTCTTGCTTGGCAGGCGCCACCTTGCAGAACACCGGAACCTTGCGCGAGAGGCGGTCGATGTCTTCCATCGTGAAGTCGACCTTGCCCTCATGCGCGATCGCCAGCAGGTGCAGCACCGTGTTGGTGGACCCGCCCATCGCGATATCGAGGCTCATCGCGTTCTCGAAGGCCTCGAAGGTCGCGATCTCGCGCGGCAGCAGACCTTTGTCTTCCAGCTCGTAATGGCGACGCGTGATCTCGACGATCTTTCGGCCTGCCTCGAGGAACAGCTCCTTGCGGTCGGCATGGGTCGCCAGCATCGAGCCGTTGCCCGGCAGTGCCAGACCCAGCGCCTCGGCCAGACAGTTCATCGAGTTCGCGGTGAACATGCCCGAGCACGACCCGCAGGTCGGGCAGGCGGCCTTCTCGATCGCGAGCACATCCTCGTCGGAATATTTGTCGTCGGCAGCCGCCACCATCGCATCGACCAGATCGAGGTCGTGACCGATGATCTCCGCGCCTTCCTTGCCGGCCTCCATCGGGCCGCCGGAAACGAAGATCACCGGGATGTTCAGGCGCATCGCGGCCATCATCATGCCGGGGGTGATCTTGTCGCAGTTCGAGATGCAGACCATCGCATCGGCGCAATGCGCGTTGACCATGTATTCCACGGAGTCCGCGATCACTTCGCGCGAAGGCAGCGAATAGAGCATCCCGTCATGGCCCATCGCGATCCCGTCATCGACCGCGATGGTGTTGAATTCCTTCGCGACGCCGCCCGCGCTCTCGATCTCGCGCGCGACCATCTGGCCGAGATCCTTGAGGTGGACGTGGCCGGGCACGAACTGAGTGAAGGAGTTCACGACCGCGATGATCGGCTTGCCGAAGTCGTCATCGGTCATGCCGGTGGCGCGCCACAGACCGCGCGCACCCGCCATGTTGCGGCCATGGGTGGATCTACGGGAACGATAAAAGGCCATAAGATTTCCGTTTCTGTCGCGCCCGAGGGGACTCGGGCAATTTCCTGTCGCGGGCCTGAATATAACATGGATCGCCCAATGAACAGTGGCGAGATGGCGCGGGTGGGGTGTGCGATGGTGCGAGATGTTGGGGTGAGCCGCGTCTCGGAAGGCTTCCAAGGAAAGCCTTCAGCGGCGAGCGCGCCGCGCGTCGCGGCGCAAAGGCTGATTGCTTTAAAGAAGGGGCGGGCGCGGCCCGGGCTAGCCGCCCGCGCCAAGAGCTGCCGCAAAGCTTGCGCATCCGCTCCTCACGCCTACCTTTCACGCGATGCCTGACACCGCCGCCACGCCCCTCCTGCCGCAACGCTTCGCCGACTGGTTCGCCAGCCGCGGCTGGCAACCGCACAGGCATCAGCTCGACGTGCTGTCGGCGCGCGAAGATACGCTGCTGATCGCGCCGACCGGGGGCGGCAAGACGCTGGCGGGTTTTCTGCCGTCGCTCGTCGATCTGGCCGAGGGATACGAGGGGCTGCACACGCTCTATGTCTCGCCGCTCAAGGCGCTGTCCAAGGACATCGCCCGCAACCTGCGCGCGCCGGTGGACGAGATCGGGCTGGAGCTGCGGATCGAGGATCGCACCGGCGACACGTCCGCCACGCAGCGTCGCCGTCAGCGGGTCGATCCACCACAGATTTTGCTGACGACGCCGGAGAGCCTCGCGCTGATGCTGTCCTACCCGGAAGCGCCGAAGATCTTCGCAGGCGTGAAGCGGGTGGTGCTCGACGAGATCCACGCGCTGGCCGAAAGCAAGCGCGGCGATCAATTGATGCTGGGCGTCGCGCGGCTGCGCAGCCTGTCGTCCGACCTGACCGTCACGGGGCTGTCGGCCACGGTTGAAGCCCCGCAGGCGCTGGCCGATTTCATGGGCGGCGCGCGGGTGATCATGGCCGATCCCGGCCCGCCCCCCGATATCGAGATGCTGCCGACCGCGCGTCCCGCGCCTTGGGCAGGCGGCGGTGGGCGGCACGCCGCGCGCGACGTGATGGCAGCGATCGAGGACGCGCGGCTCAGTCTCGTTTTCCTGAATACCCGCGCGCAGGCGGAACTGTTCTTTCAGGCGCTCTGGGAGGTGAACGACACCGCCCTGCCGATCGGGCTGCATCACGGCTCGCTCTCGCGCGAGGCCCGCCACAAGGTCGAGGAGGCGATGGCGAGCGGCGAGTTGCGCGCGGTGGTCTGCACCGGCTCGCTCGATCTGGGGCTCGACTGGGGCGATGTCGATCTGGTCCTGCAGGTCGGCGCGCCGAAGAACGTCAAACGCCTCGTGCAGCGGATCGGGCGCGCCAATCACCGCTTTGACGAGCCTTCGCGCGCCCGGATCGTGCCCGCGAACCGTTTCGAGATCGTCGAGTGCGCCGCCGCATTGGAGGCCGTGCGCGAAAACGATCTGGACGGGGGCGGGCGGCGCTGGCGCGGTCCGCTCGACGTGCTGTGCCAGCATATCCTGCTGACCGCCTGCGCCGGGCCGTTTGAGGCGGATGCGCTCTATGCGGAAGCGCTGCGGGCGGGGCCTTACGCGAATTTGCCACGCGCGGATTTCGACGCCTGTCTGGAATTCTGCGCGACGGGTGGCTACGCGCTGCGGGCCTATGACCGCTGGCAGCGCCTGCTGCAGCGCGACGGCAAATGGCAACTCCGCGACCCGCGCGCGACCCGCGATCTGCGGATGAATATCGGCACGATCACCGAGACCGAGAAGCTGAAAGTCCGCCGCAAATCCCGGCGCGGCGGCACGCCCTTGGGCGAGGTGGAGGAAGGGTTCGCCTCGTCTCTCACCCCCGGAGACACTTTCTTGATCGGCGGGCAGGTCGTCCGCTACGAGGGCCTGCGCGAGATGGTCGTCGAGGTGACGAATGCCGCCACGCGCGAGCCGAAGATCGCCGTCTTCTCGGGGCTGAAAATGGCGACCTCGCTGGAGCTGTCGCAAAGGGTGCAGCGCCTGATCGCCACGCCCGAGGACTGGGATCAGCTGCCGCCTGACACCCGCGACTGGCTGGCGCTGCAGCGTGAGATTTCCACGCTGCCCGCCCCCGGCACGCTGACCTGCGAGACCTTCCTGCGCGGCGGGCGAGCTTTCTTCTGTCTCTACGGATTTGCGGGGCGCAACGCGCATCAGACGCTCGCGCTGCTGCTGACCCACCGGATGGAGCAGGCGGGGCTCGGGCCGCTGGGGTTTGTTGCCACCGACTACGCGCTGCTGATCTGGTCGATCGATCTGGTCGAAGACCCCGCCCCGCTGCTATCGGCCGAAGGGCTACGCGAAGGGCTTCGCGACTGGCTTGAGAGCAACGCGGTGATGAAGCGCGCCTTCCGTTCAATCGCGACGATTGCGGGCCTCATCCAGCGCAACCTGCCGGGGCAGCGCAAATCGGGCAAACAGGCGACGTTTTCGTCCGACATCCTTTACGATACCTTGCGCCGCTACGACCCCGATCACCTTCTGCTGCGCATTACCCGCGAGGAGGCGAGCCGCGGCCTCGTCGATTTCGAACGGATCGAGGAGATGCTGGCCCAGGGCAAGAGAATCGTGCATATCCGCGCCCCGCACGTGACGCCGCTGGCCGCGCCCTTGCTGTTGGAGCATGGGCAGGTCGGCATTCGCGGCGGCACGGGCGAAGCGCGGCTTATGGAAGAAGAGGCGCAGGCAATGATGCGCGAGGCGGGGCTGGAATGAGAGAGATCACCTTCGCGGGGCAGCGGCTCATCGCGCAACCGTCGGGCGCGCTCTATTGGCCCGGGGAAGACGCGCTGATCGTGGCCGATCTTCACCTGGGCAAGTCCGAGCGGATGGCGCGGCGCGGCGGCGCACTGCTGCCGCCTTTCGAGAGCCTCGACACGGTGATCCGGCTGGAGGCCGAGGTGCTGCGACTGCGCCCTGCGCGGCTGATCAGCCTTGGTGACGCCTTCGACGACGATGCGGCGGCGGGAGAGATCGCGCCCGAGATCGCCGGGCGACTGACCCGCATCGCGGCGCAGACGAAGCTGCTCTGGATCGCGGGAAACCATGACCCGATCGGCCTTGGGCAGACCGTGGAAGAGACGCAAATCGGCCCGCTCACCCTGCGCCATATCGCAGGCACCGGGCCGGACCTCTCTGGCCATTACCACCCCAAAGCTCAGATCGCGCGGCGGTCGCATCGGGCGTTTCTGATCGGACGCGATCACCTGATCCTGCCCGCTTTCGGCACCTATACCGGCGGCTTGGATTGCGACGGGCCGGAGCTGTCGTCGCTGGTCGAGGCAGGCATCGCTGTGCTGACCGGGCCGGGCATGCCGGTGCGCCCGATCGGTCAGAGCGCGCTGCGCCAGTCGCGATAGCCCGCGCGGACCAACGCTTCGCGGGCGGCGATGAAACCGGGGCGCTCGGGCGCGGGGTCGGGGATCGGCGTGACGCCCGCCAGATCGTCCAGGCCCAGTTCATGCTCGCGCCGCCCCGCCCGGATCAGCGCCAGATACCATTCGAAGGGAGCGATCCCGTCCCGGCGCTGTAGCGCGCGATAGGTGAAGGCGCGCTGGCCATCCTCGAGCGTGAGCGCGATCTTCTCGTAGTGCAGCCCTGCGCCTTCGGCGGCATCGAGCGCGGGGATGTCGGCCTCCGTGATCTCGAACAGCACACCTTGCGTGGTCGCCGCGCTTTCGGTGATCGTGGCCTTCGCGCTCCCGTCGCGCCCGCGCTTCGAGAAATCGAGCGAATGTCCGGGGATCTCCGCCAACCCGAGCACGCGCGCCGAGGGGCAGCGCGCGGCAAGCCGCGAGGTCAGCAGGTTGGAGCCATAGGCGAGGTAAGGGATCATCCGCTCACCGCCAAGGTCATCGTGAATGTCTCCTGCCCGCCGGGGGCCAAGATCATGCTGTCGGGCCACGCGGCCAATTCCGGCCCGGCCCCCTCTGCGGCAGGCAACCCGTGCCACGGTTCGATGCAAATGTACGGCGCACCGGGTTTCTGCCACAGGGCGAGATTGGGCAGGTTGGAAAAGCGGAAATCGAGCACCGGCGCCCCGTCGGCGAGGTAGCGCAGCCCGTCGCCCGCGCCTTCGGGGAAGATCATCGCATCGTCCTCATACTGCGCTGGATCGAGGGTCAGCGCGCCCGTCGTGAAGGGCGACGGCATCCGCGCGCGCCCCAGCATCCCATCCGCGAGCCGCGCCAAGGCCGGCTCCGCCCCGTTGCTCAGCTCGATCCGGTGCGGACCGGTCGCGCCGGGCAGCGGCCAGCGGAAGGCCGGGTGAAAGCCGAAGGAAAACGGCATCTCCCGATCGCCCGCATTGCTGACCGTGGCGGTGACGCTCAGCTCCGACCCCACGACCTCGTGGATGATCTCGAGACGGAATTCGAACGGATAGGCCGCGGTCTCCTGCGAGGGTTCGAGCAGGTGGCAGCAGCGGCTTTGCGTCAGCTCGGTCACGCGGAAGGGCAGGCGGCGGGCAAAGCCGTGCTTGGAGATCGCGTGGGGCGTGCCGTCGATCGTCACCCCGTCGGGGGCGGGAAGGCCGACGATGGGAAACAGGATCGGAGCTTGCCCGCTCCACCAGGCCGGGTCGCCCTCCCAGAGCAGCTCCTGCCCCTGATAGCTCAGCCCCTGCATCTCGGCGCCCAAATCGGCGATGGTGACGCTGAGGCTTTGGGAAGAAATCTGGGGCATGTGTCGGGATCCGGAGGTTGTGACGTGTCGCGCCTTGGTATCGCGCAGCCGGAGATGTTCCAAGCCCGTGTCCGTTCCATGCCGAGCGAGGAGGGGTGAGCCGGGACTAGCGGCCTTCCAGTGGAAGGACGCCCCGGCGAACGCCCGGAGTGCGAGCGAAGGGCCGGACGGGCGCGTGTGGCGAGGGATGAGGGCAGCGCCCGACCCTTGGGGTGAGCCGCGTCTCGGAAGGCTTCCAGTGGAAGCCTTCAGTGGCGAACGCGCCGCGCGTCGCGGCGCAGGGGGCGCTTCGCTGTCGTTTGGTATGGGCGGTTTATCTCGCAAGCCCGAAGGACGGGGAGGCTGTGAGCTGCATCGCCAATGCGCCCTCCCGGGGGGAGGGTCGGGCGCTGCCCGGGCTGGTCGCCCGGGCGTTTCGGTCAACCTAATGCTTTCACAATCAATCTATGAATGTCACCCCGGCTCAAGAAGTGGAAAACACAGCTAGATGCGTTGGTAACGATGCCTGCGAGAAAAACTGTCGGTCTCAGCCCGTTCAAATAGACGCCGAAGACCGGCCCCCCGCTCATCCCTGCTGGATCAATTGTCAGAGTTGGCGCTGGGCGGAAAGCAAGCCTATTGGGTAGGAATGGTTGAGTTGGCTTCCCAGCAACGCCGAAGGGAGCGGCTTCATAGCCCATAACCTCAAAGTCGATTCGATTAGTGTCCTTTGGGAAGCCAATTGCGAAGAGAATCTCAGGTTCAGGCAACTCTTCCAAAAATGCCCTCCTACTCAGTCGGTACCATGAGTGAGTTGAAAGGCTATTGGCCATCACAGCTTCAGTGAATTCGAAAAGTACTGCATCAAGATTTGGGCCCTGATCTCTATAATTCTGAAATACCGCTGCATGCGACGTGACGATTTTCCTCGCCTCACTATTGTGGATGCAGAGTTGTTCGAGGTCGTATTTTTGTATTCGAAGCTGGTGATCGGTTGTCAGGGCGAAGTGGCGACCCTCAATGCATATTCTTGTTAGAGAACCGGATTTGCTGAGATCATAGGGTTCAAAACCATCTGAGTGAAATAGTGCTGGTTCGGCGAAACGGCGCAGATACTCGCCGAGTGAGTTCGCTGGGACAAGTAGCCGATTGACGTCGATCGCCGTGTTAACTTTGCTTCCAAGTATCGTATCTAAATCGAAGCTCAAACATCCAGCTCCTCCACGAACTGCGCGTTTTCCTGAATATACTGGAACCGCAGTTCGGGCTTCTTGCCCATCAGACGCTCCACCAGATCGCCGGTCTCGTTCGGCTCGTCGTCGTGGATCGTCACCCGGATCAGCTTGCGCGTGTCGGGGTGCATCGTGGTCTCTTTCAGGTCCTTCGCGTCCATCTCGCCCAGACCCTTGAAGCGCTGCACGTCGATCTTGCCTTTGCCGCCCAGACCTTTCTCCAGCATCGCGTCCTTCTCGGCGTCGTCGGCCACATAGACGCGCTTGGCGCCCTGGGTCAGGCGATAGAGCGGCGGGCAGGCCAGATAGAGGTGCCCCTGATCGATCATCGGGCGCATCTGGGTGAAGAAGAAGGTCATCAGCAGCGAGGCGATGTGCGCGCCGTCGACATCCGCATCGGTCATGATGATGATCTTGTCGTAGCGCAGATCGTCGACGTTGAACTTGGTGCCGAGCCCCACGCCGAGCGCCTGCGTCAGATCGTTGATCTCCTGGTTCGAGCCGAGCTTGGAGCTTGCCGCGCCGAGCACGTTGAGGATCTTGCCGCGGAGCGGCAGCAGCGCCTGGTTCTTGCGGTCGCGCGCCATCTTGGCCGAGCCGCCTGCCGAGTCGCCCTCGACGATGAACAGCTCCGTGCCCGAACGGTTCGTGGCCGAGCAATCGACCAACTTGCCGGGCAGACGCAGCCGCTTGGTGGCCGATTTGCGCTGGGTCTCTTTCTCTTGCCGGCGCTTGAGGCGTTCTTCGGCGCGCAGCACGAGGAAATCGAGGATCGCGCCTGCGGATTTCGTGTCCGAGGCCAGCCAGTTGTCGAAGTGGTCGCGCACCGCGCCTTCGACCAGACGCTGCGCCTCGACGGTGGCCAGACGGTCCTTGGTCTGGCCTACGAATTCCGGCTCGCGGATGAAGCACGAGACCAGCGCACAGCCGCCGGTGATCAGGTCGTCGCGGGTGATCTGCGCGGCCTTCTTGTTGTTCACCAGCTCGCCATAGGCGCGGATGCCCTTGAGGATCGCCGACCAGAAGCCCGCCTCATGGGTGCCGCCCTCGGGCGTCGGCACGGTGTTACAGTAGGACTGGATGAAGCCGTCGCGCGACGGCGTCCAGTTGATCGCCCATTCGACCGAGCCCGGCACGTTGAACTTCTCGCGGAACTCGACCTTGCCCGAGAAGGGGCGGTCGGCATAGGTGCTGGCACCGCTCAGCGTCTCGGTCAGGTAATCGGCGAGGCCGCCGGGGAAATGGAACGTGGCCTCGGTCGGCGTTTCGCCGTCATCGACCTCGGATTTCCAGCGAATCTCCACGCCCGAAAAGAGATACGCTTTCGAGCGCACCATCTTCAGCAGACGTGCGGGCTTGAACCGGTGATGGCCGAAGATCTGCTCGTCGGCATGGAAGGTGACGGTGGTGCCGCGACGGTTCGGGGCCGCGCCGATTTTCTCCACCGGACCTTCGGGGATGCCGCGCGAGAAACGCTGTTCATACAGCTCCTTGTTCTTGGCGACCTGAACGACCATCGAATCCGACAGCGCGTTGACCACCGAGGCGCCCACCCCGTGCAGACCGCCCGAGGTCTCGTAGGCGTCGCCCGAGAACTTGCCGCCCGCGTGCAGCGTGCAGAGGATGACTTCCAGCGCGGATTTGCCGGGGAATTTCGGGTGCGGGTCGATCGGGATGCCGCGCCCGTTGTCGCGGATGACGACGGAATGATCGGCGAGCAGCTCGACCTCGATGCGGTTGGCGTGACCGGCCACCGCTTCGTCCATCGAGTTGTCGAGCACCTCGGCCACCATGTGATGAAGCGCGCGCTCGTCCGTGCCGCCGATATACATGCCGGGGCGTTTTCGCACGGGTTCGAGACCTTCGAGCACCTCGATCGAGGAGGCGTCATAGGAATCGGTCTGGGGCGTCAGAAGATCGTCGGCCATGCTGCTCGCTTTCTCTTGTAGTTTTCTAAACAAGAGATACCGCAGGTTGGGGCGGAGGAGCAAGAAGACCCCACCGCCCCGATCCGCTTCGAAAGCCCCACACCCCCGAAAACGTCCGGCCCTTACGCGACGCGCGCCATGAGCAGCATCGACCCCACCGCCATCGCGATACCGAAGACTTCCCGCAAGGCGAGTTTTTCACCGAACAGGACGACTCCCATCGTCACCAGAGCCATCAATGTGAAAAGCGCCGAGGCCACGCCCGTTTGTGCCAGCGACACATGCCGCATAGCCAGAAACCAACCTGCTGCCGAAGCGGCGTAAAGCACGCAACCTAGGAAGACAGACGGCGAATGCAGCGCGTGACCTTTATCAACGGCGGATTTCAGAACGAAATCTCCCGCGATCACGATCAGCGTCGCACCCAAACACAGGCTGTATCCAAGCAAAGCAGACATGGTTACCTCGAACCCTCTTCACCCCGACAAAATGACGTAAGGGAAGCTGTATTGCTAAGAGGAATTCACCCCGCTGCGGAAAACCCGACCACTTGGTCAGGGAGACCTGACTGAAAGGCGAAGTTGGGTTGAGCGCCTGCCCATCGCTTGAGCAGAGTGCGTATCCGCGCCATCGTCACATACACCTTTCGAATTAGGCGCGACGCGAGGTTCGCCGAATCAAACCGCCTCGGCTTCGCGCTTCTCCCACATCGCGCGGAAGGCTTTCCGGCTCTGGCACAGCTTGATCCAGCTTTGCAGGCGCGGGTAGGGGACGAGGAAATCCGGGTGGTCCTGTCCGTAGCGCAGAACCTCGGCCAGATTGAGATCGGTCACGGTGAACCGGCCGCCCACGATATGGCTATGCGTCTCCAGATGGGTCTCGAGCGTGGTCAGCGGCCGGGCGAGCTTCGAGCAGAGAGAAGCAATCTCGGCCTTGCCCTCGGGCGTGTCCTGCTCCTTGCGGCGATAGACGAAGCTGAGAGCGAGCGCGTCGGTCTCGATCCAGGTCGCGGCGAAGAGCGCCCATTGCTCCATTTGCGAGAGCTCGCGCTCGTGCGCAGGGGCGAGCGGCCCTCCCGCCTTGCGTGCGAGATGCAGGTTGATCGCGAGCGACTCCGTCAAGATCAGCCCGTCTTCCTCCAGCACCGGGATCGCGCCCATCGGCGAGAGCTTGCGAAATTCGGGCGAGCGGGTGTTGAGCGGCACCTCCGGCGCGAGCGGATCGGAGAAGCGGTTCGCCTGCACGACTCGGCGCAGACGGAACGGCAGGCCCAACTCCTCGAGCAACCACAGCGCCCGGCTCGCCCGCGAATGATAGTTGCCGTAGATCGTGATCATGTCCGTTCCTTCGTTTCGCTCGATTTTTGTGGCGTTTTTGCCGCCGGAGGCCCAGCAGACACGGGTTTTTGATGCGTATCAAGGCACATCACGCGGGATTGCGCGATGCTCCGCAAGGTTCAGCCAACGGAGGGATACGCATGAAAGATCAGCTCATGAGCGACGCGACGAAACCGGCCAAGGCCGCAGCCGGGAAGGCAGAGGCTGTCGTCAAGCCGATCGATCCCGCCGAGGCGCATCCCGCGATCACCCCGCCAGAGCCGAAGGCGACCGGCCCGAAGAGCTTCCCGCGCGTCGATCCCAGTGCGGTGCGGCTGGCTTTCGAGACCGGGAAATACCCCTACAAGCGCAAGATGGCGCGCGCCGCCTATGAGAAAGAAAAGGCGGAGCTTCAGGCGGAGCTGCTGAAGGTCCAGAAATGGGCGCAGGAGAGCGGCGAGAAATTCGTGATCCTTTTCGAGGGCCGCGATGCGGCGGGCAAGGGCGGTACGATCAAGCGCTTCACCGAACATCTCAACCCGCGCTTTGCCCGGGTCGTCGCACTCAACAAGCCCTCGGAAGAGGAACTCGGTCAGTGGTATTTCCAACGCTATGTCGAGCATCTGCCGACCGCGGGCGAGATGACCTTCTATGATCGCAGCTGGTATAACCGCGCGGGTGTGGAGCGCGTGATGGGCTTCTGCAAACCCAACGATTACCTCGAATTCATGCGCCAGACCCCGGAGTTGGAGCGGATGTTCGTGCGCTCGGGGGTTCGGCTTTACAAGTACTGGTTCTCGGTCACCCGCGAGGAGCAGCGCCGCCGCTTCCAATCGCGCGAAACCGATCCGCTCAAGCGCTGGAAGCTGTCGCCGATCGATCTGGCGAGCCTCGATCGCTGGGACGATTACACCGAGGCGAAAGAGGCGATGTTCTTCTACACCGACACCGCCGATGCGCCATGGACCATCGTGAAGTCGAACGACAAGAAGCGCGCGCGGCTGAACTGCATGAAGCATTTCCTGTCGACGCTGGACTATCCCGACAAGGATCCCACGATCGCAACGCCGCCCGATCCGCTGATCGTGGGCCATGCGAGCCATGTCGTGCATTCGTCCGAGCATATTCTTGGCGCATCTCTTCATCCCGATCAGCGCCGCGTGACCAAATCCTGAGCATGTGATTGCCGATGGCGATTTCGGTGACCGGTGGGGCTTGTCCCTCCGCCGGTTGCATTCCATGTGAAAGGTAACAACCGGAGGAGAGCATGGGCTGGAACGAAAGATTCGCCGGAGAAGAGTATCTCTATGGCACGACCCCGGCGGATTTCGTGGCGCGTCAGGCATGGCGTCTCGCTCCGGGGGCGCGGCTTCTGAGCATCGCTGACGGCGAAGGTCGCAACGGCACCTATCTCGCCAGCCTCGGAGTGCAGGTCACAGCCCTCGAGCCGTCGGAAAACGCGCGCCGCAAGGCCGCTGAACTGGCGCAGGAGCGGGGCGTGTCGATGCAGACGATCGACGCCGACCTGCGTGGCTACGATTGGCCGCGCGGGGAATATGACGCCGTTCTCGCCTGTTTCATCCAATTCGCCGATACCGCCTTTCGCGCAGAGATTTTCGATGGGATCGCGACCGCGCTAAAACCGGGCGGGCTCGCATTGATCCACGGCTTCGCGCGCCGCCAGCCGCGCTACGGGACCGGCGGGCCGGGGGTCGTGGAGCAGCTCTACGATCTCGATCTCCTGCGCGACGCCTTCCCGCGCTGGGAGGTGCTGCATCAGGCCGATTACGATGCCGATCTCGACGAGGGCGCGGGCCATTCCGGACGCGCCGCCCTGATCGATTTCGTCGCCCGCAAACCCGAGCGGTGATTCCGCAGATTTCGGCATAAAGTCAGGGTTTGGCGCGGCTTATACGCGGGGTGCCTGACTTTCCGTCGCAACTTAAGTGCGATTTCTAGGCGATTTGCGCGTTCGATCGGCAATAGGCCGGAACCTGCCTAAGACCCGGTGCCTCCCTATCGTCCCGGTAGGGGAAATGTGTGCCTGCGCACATAGGAGTGTCTTCGGATTGACACGAATGCGTGTAACCTCAAGCCTGTACGTTTCTTGCCATCGCAGATTGGAGTTCCACATGCGTAAGCCTCTCCTCGCCCTGACCTTCACCCTCGCCGCCAGCGCCGCCTTCGCGCAGTCGCCCAAAGACGCTGTCGAAGCGCGCCAAGGTTTCTTCGATTTGCTCGGCGCCCAGATGGCCGTGCTCGCGCCGATGGCGCAGGGCAAGATGGACTTCGACGCAGCCAAGGCACAGACCGCCGCCAACAACATCGCGGCGCTCGCGAAGGTCGACATCTCGCCGCTCTTCGTCGAAGGCACTTCGGTCGACGACATGATGGAGACCCACGCGAAGTCGGAAATCTGGTCGAACATGGACCTGTTCATGGAAAAGGCGGATGCCCTCCATCAGGCCGCGGCGGAAATGCCCGATGCGGCAGGTAGCCTCGAGACGCTGCAGCCGGCGGTCGGTAAGCTCGGCGGCACCTGCAAGAGCTGCCACGACGAGTTCCGTTCGAAGTAACGACTGATGAAAGACACCGCCGCCTCCCCCGCGAAGAAAACCGTCACGGTCTGGGACCCTGTCGTGCGTCTGTTCCACTGGCTTCTGGTGGCGGCTTTTGCCGCCGCCTGGGGGCTCGGGGAATGGGGGCCGAACCAGATGACATGGCATTTCTATGCCGGCTACGCGATCGCGGGGCTGCTGGCGGTGCGTCTGATCTGGGGGTTCGTGGGGTCGCGCACGGCGCGGTTCTCGCATTTCCTCTATGGACCCAAGGCGGTGGCGGAGTATCTTCGCCACCTGCCATCCAAGGAAAGCTCCGGCCATGTCGGGCATAATCCGCTGGGCGGTTGGTCGGTTCTCGTGATGCTCGCGCTGCTGATCGTGCAGGTCGTGACCGGGCTGACCTCCGATCCGCAGGACTATATCAACGTCGGTCCCCTTGCGGGATCCGTGCCGGAAAGCATCAGCACGAGCTGGGCGCCGAAAATCCATGAATTCGTGGCGACCCTGCTGCTGATCGTCGTCGGCATCCATATCGCGGCCATCGTCTATTACCGGACGTGGAAGGGTGTGAATCTCGTGAAGCCGATGATCACGGGTAAGAAAGAAGTGGGCGAGTAACCGCTCTCTTGACCGCCGCGTCGGGCAGGGCTAGCGCTCGCCCATGACGAGCAAAGACCCATCCCAGAGCGCGCCACTGCCTCAGTCGCAGAACCAAGCGATGCCTCTCGCCCGCCACGTGCGGGCGATCTTCACTTTGGGTCTGCCGCTGATCGGCTCCAACCTCGCGCAGATGCTGCTCAACGTGACCGATACGGTGATGGTGGGCTGGTATGGCGTCGAGGCGCTGGCGGCGCTGGTGCTGGGCACCTCCTATTTCTTCTCGATCTTCATGCTGGGCAACGGGATCGCGCTTGCGGTGATGGGGCGCGTCTCGGCAAGCCTGGGCGCGGATGACGAGGTGCAGGCGCGGCGCGACACTCGGATGGGGATCTGGCTGTCGATCCTGTTCGGGGTCGCGATGCTGCCGGTCTTCTGGAATTCCGGCGCGGTGCTGGAGATGCTGGGTCAGAAGTCCGAGATCGCGGCGCTCGCACAGGATTACCTGCGCATCCTCGGCTTCGCCCTCGCTCCCGGCCTCGCGATGATGGTGATCCGCTCGTACCTGTCCGCGCAGGAGCGAACGGCGGTGCTGCTCTGGATCACGCTGGGGGCTGTCCTGCTGAATGCGGGCGTCAACTGGATCCTGATCTTCGGCAATTGGGGCGCGCCGGAACTGGGTGTGCGCGGCGCGGCCATCGCTTCGCTGAGCGCGATGGTGCTGAACCTCGTGGCGCAGGCGATCTATGCCGCGCGTGCGCCGGGCCTGACCCATATCCGGCTGTTCCAGCGCTTCTGGCGACCCGATTGGGAGGCTTTCTGGATCGTTGCGAAAATGGGCCTGCCGGTGGGGCTGACCTCGGTGGCGGAAGGATCGATGTTTCAGGCCTCGGCGCTGATGATGGGCTGGATCGGCACGATTGAACTCGCCGCGCACGGGATCGCGCTGCAGGTCTCCTCGATCACCTTCATGGTGCATGTCGGCCTGTCGAATGCCGCCACCGTGCGGGCGGGCCGGGCGCATGGGAAGCGTGACCCGCGCCTTTTGCGTGACGGGGCGCGTGTGGTGACAGGGCTTTCCGTGGGCTTCGGTCTTCTGACGGTGGCGGTCTTCGTCTTCGCCGGTCCTTGGCTCACGCGGCTCTTTCTCGATGCCGACAATCCCGCCACGCCGGAGATCGTCCTTTACGGTGTGCGCTTCCTGATGGTCGCGGCGATTTTCCAGCTGTTCGACCTGATGCAGGTAATGGCGCTGGGCCTGTTGCGCGGCGTGCAGGATACGCGCGTGCCGATGTGGATGGCGGTGGCGAGCTATTGGCTGATCGGTATCCCGGCTAGCTACTTCCTCGCCTTCACGCTGGATTTCGGCGGCGTCGGGCTTTGGCTCGGCCTCGTGCTTGGCCTTGCCTCCGCGGGGGCGATGATGATGCGGCGGTTCTGGCGCGGGCCGTGGTTGCAGCCGCGCCAGTCAGTCGCTTAACGTACGCCGAGCCCCGCCTTCATCAGCGTCTTGCGCACCGGCCCGAGCGAATAGAGCGCGCCCAGAACGCCTGCGCGCAGGTCGCGCAGGGGCTGGGCTTCGACCATCGAGGCGCGGTTGAGCAGGTCGATCCCCACTTCGCGCGCCTTCACCTCCGGCCAGCGGCGGCGGTGATAGGCGTCGAGCATCTTCGCCTCGCCCAGATGCACCGGGTCTTCCTCGGCCAGTTTCAGAAGGCAGGCGAGATCGGCGAGGCTCATATTCAGCCCCTGCGCGCCGATCGGCGGAATGACATGGGCGGCCTCGGCGATCAGGGCCACGCGCTGGCCCGAGAACCGATCCGCGATCTGCGTCATCATCGGCCAGACGGCGCGGCGGGTCTCCAGCTTCAGCGGCCCGAGAAGCCCGGTCGAGCGTTCCATGATCGCCGCTTCGAATTCTTCCGTGGGCAGTGCTGCGAGGCGTTCGGCCTCGGCGGCGCGTTCCATCCAGACGATCGCGGAAGAGGGCTTGCCATCACGGTCGGGCAGCGGGACCAGCGTGAACGGCCCGCCCGAGCGGTGGATCTCGGTGGAGACGTTGTCATGCGGGATCGGGTGGGTGACCGCGAAGGCCAGCGCCTTCTGGCCATAGCGGATCGTCTTGACGCCAAGCCCCGCCGCTTCGCGCACGAAGGAATTGCGGCCATCGGCCCCGATCACGAGACGCGCACGCACATGGGTGCCGTCGGAGAGCGTCACCTCGGCACCGCTTTCGCGGGTCACGAGGCCGGTCGTTGCGACGCCGGGGCGG
Organism: Thioclava sp. DLFJ4-1; assembly: GCF_002020145.1. Taxonomy (NCBI): domain Bacteria; kingdom Pseudomonadati; phylum Pseudomonadota; class Alphaproteobacteria; order Rhodobacterales; family Paracoccaceae; genus Thioclava; species Thioclava sp. DLFJ4-1. Next base: position 827,416 of record NZ_MPZT01000001.1, on the reverse strand, counting down.
AAATCGACGAGCGGGTTGTCGGCCAGCGCGGCCACCAGCTCGCGGCGCAGGAGCCAGTTCGGGAAGTTCCAGCCGAAGGGTTCGTCGGACAGGTCCGCCGCGTCGAAATCGCGCGTCAGGCGCGCGGTCGGGCTTTCGCCGCCCGCATCCACAATCCGCATGATCTGCAGCGGCGCGGCATAGGGCAGGAGCCGATCCCAGATCCCAGCAGCCTGCAGCACCTCGCGCGACGGGCGCAGGAACGCGGTCGAGCGCATATCCGCGCCCTCTGCCGCCTCTTCCGTGACCGGCGGCGTGGGGTCGACGCAGATCGTGGTGAAGCCCGCCTGCCCGAAGGCTGCGGCTGCCGTCAGACCGGCGACGCCGCCGCCGGAGATCAGGATATCGGTGTCGATGGGTGTGCGGGTCTCGGCCATAGGGCGCCTCCGTCAATGTCCATGCCACTTTGCCCTCCGGCGCGGGCAGGTGCAATGATCCGCCGCCGGTATGCGACGCGGCGACACAGCGAAACGCAAGCCGGGGGCGTGGAGGTCCCCGCAACGCGCGGCGCAAAAAGAAACAGCCCGGATCGCGCGGATCCGGGCCGTGTTCGCCGAGGGCGAGAATTCTTCTAATGCGACGTCAGCCGCCTGCAGTCATCACCACGATGAGGGCGAGCATGATCCAGGTGGCGCCCACGGCCCAGAGGATCAGGCCGCCAAGGCCCATGATCGCGACCATGCCCGCGGCCAGAGCCACGACGACAAGCGCGAGGGTGAACATGAAAGCCGGCGAAATCTGCTTGTGCTCGGCTTCGGAATGATCGGCCACATAGGCCGAAACGCCGGAATCGGCGGTCGTCATGGTCATAATCGATTCTCCCGTTTGCTGTCTCCCTGACAGGCCACCGTGATTTAAAGATGCATCTCGTTTCGATAAAGATGCGAAGCCGTGCCATATTGTCGCAGCGCCGTCACTTTCCCTTCATGCGCGCGTGATTTTGCGCAGGAACCCGGCGAGATCGGCAGTGTGATAGTGGATGTGATCCTCCGGCGCGGGGGCAGGGGCGACATGCACGGTCTTCATCCCGATCGCATGGGGATGGCGCAGGTTGCGGGCGTCGTCCTCGAACATCGCACCGCGGTCGGGCGCGATCCCGGCCTGCGCGAAAACTCGGTCGAAAGCTTCGGCGCGCGGCTTGGGGTGGAACTCGGCGTGCTCGACGCCATAGATCCCGTCGAACAGCCCCGTCAGCCCGCGCGCCGCGATCACCCGCGTCGCATAGGGGGCCGAGCCGTTCGTGTAGACGATCTTGCGCCCCGGCAGGGCTTCGATGCCCTCGCGCAGCGCCTCATCCACCACCAGATGGTCGAGCGAAATCTCGTGCACCTCGTGCAGATAGGGGGCCGGGTCCACATCGTGCTCGTGCATCAGACCCGCCAGCGTGGTGCCGTAAAGCTGCCAGTAGTGGTTGCGCAGATGGTCGGCCCGCGCGCGATCGACGCCGAGCGAGCGCATCACGAAATCGGTCATCTTCACTTCGATCTGGTCGAAGAGCCGCGCCTCTGGCGGGTAGAGCGTGTTGTCGAGATCGAACACCCAGGCGTCGACATGCGCGAACTCGGCGGCGAGATCGCGGTCGGCAGGGGTGGCGGAGGCGGGGGCAGGCGCGGAGCTGTCTGTCATGGGCTGCAAGCTAGGTTGCGGGGCGCGCAGGTGCAATCTGCTTGTCACCGGGGGCGGCCCGCGCCTAATCTCTGGCAGAACGCGAAAGCAGGTTGCATGCAAAAAGACGCCTACACTCTCATACTCGACGCCATCGACGAAGGCGTTTACCGCCCCGGGGACCGTTTGGTCGAATCCGAATTGGCGGAGCGGTTCGGAGTGTCACGCACCCCGGTACGCGAGGCGCTGCAACGGCTGGAAACCCAGCAAATGCTGGCCCGCGACGGGCGGTCGCTGATCGTGGCCTCGCTCGATCACAACCAGCTGGCGGAGCTCTATATCGTACGCGCCGAACTGGAGGCGCTGGCCGCGCAGCTGGCGGCGAAACATGCGGCGCCCGAAGAGGTCCGCGTGCTGCAGAACATGATCGACGAGGATCGCGGGCAACTGGACGATCCCGAGGCGTTGAGCCGGGCCAATCGCCGGTTCCACCACCAAATTCACCTCGCCTCGCATAATCGTTACCTTGTCCAGCAGCTCGACCTCGTGCACCGCTCGATGGCGCTTCTCGCGACGACCTCGCTTGCGGTGAAGGGCCGGGGCGAGGCTGCGCTCGACGAGCATCAGGCGATTGTCGATGCGATCCGCGAAGGCAATGGCGATGCGGCTGCCTCGGCACTGCGCGCCCATATCTCGCGCGCCTTCGAGACGCGCCTCACGCTCGACGCTGCGCATCACGGCACGGCGGGCCACTGGGCCGAGGCGCTCTGATCAGCCGATAAGCGGCGCACGCGCCAGACGCTGCGGTCCGGGCTTTGCCCCGGCCTGTGCGGCTGCGACTTCCTCGAGAAGCCTGTGCTGCGCGCTGTCCGGCGCTGTGCTGCTATGGGCATCGAAAATGCCGTGGCTCGTCTTGTCCCAGTAGAAGGGCCGCGCGACCAACTCATACAGCGCCTTCCAGCCTGCCAGCGCCCCCAGCGGGTAATAGAGATGCAGCGTCGGCACCCATTTGATCAGATGGCGATGCTCCGCACCGCGGCAGGCCCAGGCCGAGGTCGTGATCGCGATCAGCTCCGACAGGAGGAAAGTGCCCATGACAAGCGCGAAGGCGGGGCCGGGCAGGGCGCTCGCGATCGGATGCCAGACCCCGAACAGCGCGAGCCAGAAGCTCCACAACACCGGGGCCAGAACATATTGCGAGAGCGATCCGAGGATCAGGATCTGCACCCCGATGAAGCGTTTCGTTCCGAGATCGCGCCAGAGCTGCACGGGATCGCGCATATGGACCGCCCAGGTCATCGCATAGCCCTTGAGCCAGCGTGAGCGTTGTTTGACCCAAGGCACAGCGCGGCAGTTGGCTTCCTCGTAGGTAACCGCCGGGATCAATTCGGTGCGGTAGCCGTGTCGCGCGAGGCGCACGCCGAGATCGGCATCTTCGGTCACGTTATGGGCGTCCCAGCCGCCCAGCTTCTCCAGTGCGTCGCGGCGGAAGAACAGGGTCGTGCCGCCCAGAGGCACGACGAAACCGAGCCGCGCGAGCCCCGGCAGGAACATCCGGAACCATGTCGCATATTCCACGGTGAAACAGCGTGCGAGCCAGTTGGTGCGCGGGTTGTAATAGTCGAGGATGCCTTGCAGACAGGCGGTCTCGGGCGGGGCCTCGAGAAAGCGTTGGGCGGCGATCTGCAGCTGATCGGGTTCGGGCGCGTCCTCGGCATCCCAGACGCCGATCACCGACCCCCGACAGAAGTTCAGCGCGTAGTTCAGCGCGCGCGGCTTGGTCTTGATCGGTCCGTCGGGCACCGTCACCACCCGCATCCAACGTGGCAGATCGGCACCGGAAAGGGCTGCCAGAGTCATTGCGTCGGTCTGCTCGACGACGAGGATCACGTCGAGCAATTCGCGCGGATAGCGCAGCTTGCCGAGCCGTTCGACCAGTCGTGCGGCGATGTCTGTTTCGCGAAAAAGCGGTACCATCATCGAGATGATCGGGAGCCGTCCCCTTGGCGCGCCACGGTCGCACGGGTCAGGGGCGGGACGACGGCGGGCGGTGAGTTCGCTCGCGAAAGCGGCGAGCTTGAGGGCCATGGAGCCCACGAGTGTCAGCATCACCCAAGCGAAGAGGACACCGATCAGCAGCGAGGGCGCGAACCACAGGCCGAGACCCGTCACCACGAGAAACCCCGCCGCAATCCGGCTTGCACGCTGTTCGTTATGGTCACGGCAACTCTCGGTCGGGTCGACCTTGATCTCGGCGCGGCGGATCAGGGCGGTCTGCCGACGGGCCAACAAGCTCTCGTGGATGCAGCGTTCCGGCGCCAGCACCAGCCTGTAGGGCGCGTGGCGCGCGGGTAGGGCGTCGCGCAGCGCTTCGAAATCCTCGGGCCGTGCGGTCGCGATGAGGGTTACGCCGCCCACGCGCCGCCACGGCACCATCGCATGCCTAAGGCACAGTTCCGCCCCGACAGCGTCGATCAGACGTGGATCGGGGGGAGAGGCCTGCAGATCGACGACCGAGGCGTGCCATTGCTCGGCCAGGGCCGCCAGCAGATCGGCCTCGCGCACCCAGCCATTCGCAATGAGAATGTCGCCCAGCCGTACATCCTCGCGTTGCCGCAATGCTGCGGCCTTGAGCAGATCGCCCGGGTCGACCACTCCCCGATCCAACAGGATTTGTCCCAGAGGTTGGCGCCGCGGGCGGTCGGGCTTAGGGCGCGTTATCGCGCCGGGCGAATTTGCCGCGGGCACGCGATGCGCATGCTCTGCTGGTTCTGCTATCGCCGCCGGTATTTCGAGAAGCTGTCGCCGCGCGCCGCCCATGCCAATCCTCGCATCTGTCCCGCAGGGCAGAATGCGAACGCTTGGTTAACATGGTGTTAACGCCCGCCGGGGCCGGTTAGGCATCACGGCGAGCGATTGGTCGGAGTGCAGCTTACGCCTTGCGCGCGCGCATCGCGGTCGCGAAGCGCTCGAACAGGTAGTAGCTGTCCTGCGGGCCCGGGCTCGCCTCGGGGTGATATTGAACCGAGAAGACCGGGCGATCGGATATGGCGATCCCGCAGTTCGAGCCGTCGAAGAGCGACACGTGGGTCTCGGAGACACCTTTGGGCAGGGTCTGGCTGTCGACCGCGAAGCCGTGGTTCATCGAGGTGATCTCGACCTTGCCGGTGGTCAGGTCCTTCACCGGGTGGTTCGCCCCGTGGTGGCCGTGGTTCATCTTGATCGTCTTCGCGCCGAGCGCGAGCGCCAGCATCTGGTGGCCGAGGCAGATGCCGAAGACCGGCAGCTCGGTTTCCAGAATGCCCTTGATCATTGGCACGGCATATTCCCCGGTGGCTGCCGGATCGCCCGGACCGTTCGACAGGAAGACCCCATCGGGCTCAAGCGCGAGCACGTCCTCGGTGGTCGCGGTGGCGGGCAGCACGGTCACGTCGCAGCCGGCCGAGGCGAGGCAACGCAGGATATTACGCTTTGCGCCGTAGTCGATGGCGACCACTTTTAGATCGTTGCCTTCGGCTTTCTTGTAACCCTCGGGCCAGGCCCACCGCATCTCGTCCCAGCGGTAGCTTTGCGCGCAGGTCACGTCCTTCGCGAGGTCGAGCCCTTCGAGCCCGGACCATTCGCGCGCCTTGCGCACCAGGGCCTCGATGTCGAAGACGCCATCGGGGTTGTAGGCGAGTGCCACATGCGGCGCGCCTTGCTGGCGGATCGCGCGGGTCAGGCGGCGGGTGTCGATGCCGCCGATGCCGATCCGGCCGCGTTTCTCGAGCCACTCGACCAGCGTCTCGGCCGCGCGCCAGTTCGACGGCTCGGTCGGGTCCCATTTCACCACCATGCCAGCGGCGACGGGATCGTTCGTCTCGTCATCTTCCGGGTTCACGCCGGTGTTGCCGATATGGGGGAAGGTGAAGGTCACCACCTGACCCGCATAGGAGGGGTCGGTCATGATCTCCTGATAGCCGGTCATCGAGGTGTTGAAGACCAGTTCGGCCACTGTCTCGCCGGGGCGGCCGAAACCCTTCCCGTAAAACAGCGATCCATCAGCGAGCGCGATCAACGCAGTGGGCTTTTCCGATGCGGACTGGCTTGCAGGCATGGCGCGACTCCCCGATGTCAAAATTCGCCGGAACCTAGACGCGCTGAACGCGGGGGTCAAGAGGCCATGAGGTAATTGCGAATTGCTTATTTATCAATGGCTTGCGGATGTTGTGCGCGTTTCGCAATGCCGCTATTCTGGCGCCTTCACTGAAGTAGGGACACGATGTGATGCAAATGCGCGATAAGATCGCCGCCGCGTTGAAAGCGGCGATGAAGGAAAAGGATCAGGAGCGGCTCTCGACGCTGCGGCTGGTGAACGCCGCCATCAAGGACCGCGAGATCGCGATGCGCGCCGAAGGCGAGGGCGAGGGCACTGTCGGCGACGCCGAAGTGCTTGCGATCATGGGAAAGATGGTGAAGCAGCGTCAGGAAAGCGCACGCGCCTATGAAGAGGGCGGTCGGCTGGAGCTGGCCGAGAAGGAGCAGGCCGAGATCCGCGTGATCGAGGACTTCCTGCCGCGTCAGCTGAGCGAAGATGAGGTGAATGCCGCCATCGAAGCCGCCATCTCGAAACTCGGCGCGGAGTCGATTCGCGACATGGGGCGCGTGATGGGCGAGCTGAAGGGCCAATATACCGGACAGATGGATTTCTCGAAGGCGGGCCCGATGGTGAAAGATCGTCTCGCCTCCTGATCTGACTTGGGTCTCTCGAGACTGGGAACAGCGCCCCCTTGTGGGGCGTTTTCTTTTGAGCATTTGTCAAAGGAGGCGGCGATGCCGGCGCAATCGAAAGCACAGCAGAAAGCAGCGGGCGCGGCGCTCGCAGCCAAGCGCGGCGAGACCAAGGTCGGCGATCTTCAGGGCGCGTCGAAGGAGATGTATGACAGCATGTCCGAAAGCGAGCTTGAGGATATTGCGAGCACGAAGCGCGAAGGCCTGCCCGACACCAAGGACGACTGAGCGGTGCCGCCAAGGCTGTGCCTGATGTCGAGTGACGAGTAATGTGTTTGGAGAAGTGGATGGGGCGTCTTCCGGGGTTGGCGGTGATTGGGGCGGTTGTCGGGCTGGCGGGATGTGTCCCGGAGCCGGGCCTGCAGGATCTGAAGCGAAGCTATCCCGACCGCACGCTTTACCATTTCAACTCTTCTGCCTTGGGTGGCGAGGTGAGCTATCTCTGCGCGCCGGGCAACACGCCGAGGGCCACCAAGGCCCGCGCGCGCAAGGCCCATGCCGCCTATGAGGCCGAAATACAAAGCTACGGCGACAGGTTCGCCGAGACGCTGGTCTCCGCTCTGGAGGCCGGAACCGGGGCGAGTTCCGCCGCGCAAGAGGTCAACCGGGACAGCGACGCCTGGGCGCGCGCGCGGCTGCAAGGCGGATCACGAGTTCGCGGTGCAGCTGGCGACGCTCTTCCGGCGTGAGAAACGCGCCGATCTCCACCTCGCGCGGGCCGCCGCGCAGGGTGAGGTAGGCTTCGACCGGCCCGCCCTTTCCATGCAGATCAGCCTGCACCCAATGCGGATTGGCCGCCCAGTCGCGCGAGGGTTTGCCCGGTTCGTGGCGGATCAGGTGCAGGTCCGGCCCGTTGAAGGTCAGGACCTCGAGCACCTCCCCGGTGCGATAGCTATGCGAGATTGCCCACCAGACGCCTGCGATGGCGAGCGCGATGAAGGGCAGCAGCCCCCACAGCTCCACATGGCCCAGCAGCGATAGGAGCGGCAGGCTGACCATGACCACCGTGGCCGCGATGAAGAAGACGAAGCCTTTGCGCGGCAGGGAACGATAGGGCCACAGGTGCAGCTGATCGGGCAGGGGCGCAGCCTCGGAGCGGGGCGCCTCCATGGTTTGGCCTTCGGTATCTGTCCAGCGATAGGGCATGATCCGCCCGGTCCTTCCTGCAACCTCTCGCCCTTTTGCAAACGGCCCCGGATCGCTCCGGGGCCGTTCTCGTTATCAGGAGATCTAGATCACTAGTGCGCGTGGGCGTGATCCCAATCCTCGCGCTTCGGGAGCTCCTCGAACGTGTGCTCCGGCGGCGGGGAGGGCAGGGTCCACTCCAGCGTGTCGGCATACTCGTTCCAGTAGTTGTTCTCGGTGACGCGCTTACCCTTGAACAGGGTGTAGAACACGATGCCGATGAAGAACACGAAGCTGGCGAACGAGATGAACGCACCGATCGAGCTGATGTAGTTCCAGGTGGCGAAGGCCTCCGGATAGTCGATGTAACGGCGCGGCATGCCCTGACGGCCCAGGAAGTGCTGCGGGAAGAAGATCAGGTTCGACCCGATGAACATCATCCAGAAGTGCAGCTTGCCGGCCCATTCCGGGTATTGGCGGCCCGACATCTTGCCGATCCAGAAGTAGACGCCCGCGAAGATCGCGAACACCGCCCCCAGCGACATCACGTAGTGGAAGTGCGCCACGACGTAGTAGGTGTCGTGATAGACGCGGTCGAGCGGCGCCTGCGACAGCACCACGCCGGTCACGCCGCCGATGGTGAACAGGAACAGGAAGCCGATCGCCCAGAGCATCGGCGTCTTGAACTCGATCGAGCCGCCCCACATCGTCGCGATCCAGCTGAACACCTTCACGCCCGTTGGCACCGCGATCACCATCGTCGCCACCATGAAGTAGCTCTGCTGGGTCAGCGACAGGCCCACCGTGTACATGTGGTGCGCCCAGACGACGAAGCCCAGAACACCGATCGCCACCATCGCGTAGACCATCGGCAGGTAACCGAAGACCGGCTTCTTGGAGAAGGTCGCGATGACGTGGCTGATGATGCCGAAGCCCGGCAGGATGATGATGTAGACCTCGGGGTGACCGAAGAACCACAGGATGTGCTGGTAGAGGATCGGATCGCCGCCACCCGACGGATCGAAGAAGGTGGTGCCGAAGTTACGGTCCATCAGCAGCATCGTGATCGCACCCGCCAGAACCGGCAGCGACAGCAGGATCAGCCAGGAGGTCACGAAGATCGACCAGGCAAACAGCGGCACCTTGTGCAGCGTCATGCCCGGCGTCCGCATGTTGAGGAAGGTCGTGATCATGTTGATCGCGCCGAGGATCGAGCTGGCGCCCGAGACGTGCACGGCGAAGATCGCGAGATCCATCGAATAGCCGCCCTCGTTAACGGATAACGGCGGGTAGAGAACCCAGCCCACGCCCGAGCCTGCGCCGCCACCACCGCCGGGGGCGAGTAGCGAGGCGATCCCGAGCGAGGTGCCCGCGACATAGAGCCAGTAGCTGAGGTTGTTCATCCGCGGGAACGCCATGTCCGGCGCGCCGATCTGGAGCGGCATGAAGTAGTTGCCGAAGCCCCCGAACAGCGCCGGGATGACGACGAAGAACATCATCAGGACGCCGTGATAGGTGATCATCACGTTCCAGAGGTGCCCGTCGGGGGTGCATTCCTCGGCCGAAGCGATGAAGCGCGCGCCCTCGGCGCACATGTATTGCACGCCCGGCTCCATCAGCTCGAGGCGCATGTAAACTGTGAACAGGACCGAGATCAGCCCCACCGCGCCTGCGGTGAAGAGATACAAGATCCCGATATCCTTGTGATTGGTCGACATGAACCAACGGGTAAAGAACCCGCGCGTGTCATGTGCGCCCTCGCCGTGAACGGCTGCGTCCGCCATAGTGATCTCCCATTTCTCCCGTCAGACCCGGGTCTCCCGTCCCTTTGGGCCTGAATGAACGGAGGTTATGAATATTTCGATGGCAGGGCAAGAATTCTGCACACGCAGCCGTGAAAAAATGTCGCAGCTCTGTCAGGCGTGAGTGATCCGTGATCTCGCGCCCTTTGCGGGCTGTGCGAGCGTCGGGGTTGCGCCGCGCGGGCGTTGCGAATCCGCGACGCTGGCACAAAAAAAAGCGGACCCTCGAAAGGGTCCGCCAACGAACGCGTGATGCGTTTATGTCGCGATCAGGACGCGGGCGCGTCGGGCGACACTTCTGCCGAACCGAGGTAAGCGGCGATGTCCGCCTGGTCCTTACGCTGTTTGTAGGCCATGCCGGATTTCGCCTTGGGATCGCCGGTCTGCTCCTCGAGGAACTTCGACGGATCGGTGATGTATTCGGCGAGCAGCTCTTCGGTCCAGACGGCGCCGGTCTCGGCGTATTCCTTGATCCCGTCCTTGTATTTATAGCCATCCACGGATGCGACCTTGCGGCCGATCACGTTGTAGAGGTTCGGGCCGACCTTGCCGCCTTTGTAGATCGCAGTGCCATCGGGGGCGACGATCGAGTGACAGGCCTTGCACCGCTTGAATTCGTTTTTGCCTTTCTCGACGTCCTGCGCAAGCGCGGGGCTCGCAACGGTGACGGCGGTGATCATGGCAATAAGGCTGAGTTTCATCGCGTCTTCCTTGTTCATTTTGAGACGAAGCTCGGGCCCTCCCGACCCGGCTTTCACAGGGCAGTCACGCTGCCTTGAAGGGCGTTCTAACATGCATGATTACCTATGTGTCCACTAAACTTCTGAGGTCGCATTTAGTTTACTCACAAAAATGCGACAGAATGTCGCACGTAGCGCGAGATCAAGATCGGCCATTTCGACCGGCAGGCCGAGATCGACGAGGCTGGTCACCCCGTGTTCGCGAATCCCGCATGGCACGATTCCCTCGAAATGCGACAGGTCCGGCTCCACATTGATCGAGATGCCGTGGAAGCTGACCCATTTGCGCAGCTTCACCCCTATCGCGGCGATCTTGTCCTCGCGCAGGTTGCCATCCGCCGCCTTCGGCTTGTCCGGGCGCTGGACCCAGACGCCGACGCGACCGTCGCGAATCTCGCCCTTCACGTTGAATTCGTCGAGCGCGGCGATCACCCAATCCTCGAGCTGGCGCACGAAGCAGCGCACGTCGCGCCCGCGCTTGTTGAGATCGAGCATGACATAGGCGACGCGCTGGCCGGGGCCGTGATAGGTGTATTGGCCGCCGCGCCCGGCCTCGAAGACGGGAAACCGGTCGGGATCGACGAGATCTTCGCGCTTCGCCGAGGTTCCCGCCGTGTAGAGCGGCGGGTGCTCGAGAAGCCAGATCATCTCCTCGGCCTCGCCCGAGGCGATCTTGGCCACGCGGTCCTCCATGAAGGCCAGTGCCTCACGATAGGGGACCGGGCTGTCACTTACGCGCCATTCGACCATTTCTTAACCTCACCCGCCGGAATTCCTCACCCGGCGTCTTTATTCCTTGCCACATCACCGATTCGGAGCGCAAACTTGACCTATTGGTAAGGTCGCGCACCCCCCGCGCCGGTCACATTCCGACCGGTCCTGTCGTGCAGAAACATGGAATTTGCGGGGCAACAGGCAAGACCGGAAGTTATTTGATTGGAGGGTTCAGGGATGAAACACAAGTTCGTTCTGGCGGGTCTTGCGCTCGCCGTCGCTACGGGTGGTCCGGCAGGGCCGGCGCTGGCGGGCGGCTCGGATATCGTGGGCGGGGTGATCGGAGGGATCATCGGCGGCGCGATCGTGAACGAGGCCAACCGCCAGCCGCGCACGGTCACCAAGCGCACCTATTACAAGAAGCCGACCATGTCGTCGGCGCAGCGCGAGGCCAATCGCGAAGTGCAGGTCTCGCTCAACCACTTCGGCTGGAATGTCGGCACGCCGGACGGGGTTCTGGGGCGCAACTCGCGCTCGGGCATCTCGCAATATCAGGCCTTCATGGATTTCCCGATCACGGGCAAGCTGACCGATCTGGAGCGCACCATCCTGACCACGTCGTATCAGAAGGCGAGCCTGGGCGGCGCGGCGGTCACTCAGACGATCTCGACCCACCCGCAAGGGATGCGCGGGCTTCTCTTTCAGACGCGCGAGCAGATGCTGGGCACGGGGAAATCCACCTACGCTGGTAATTCGATCGGCGGCTTGCCGCCTCAGATTTCCGAGGCCGTATTCGAGATCGCGCGCAGCTCCAACGTGGAGCCGCAGCAGCTTATGGCGCGGTCTGGTTTCGTGCAGCTGGCCGATCTGAACAATGACGGGCGCACCGATTATCTACTCGACACGTCGGTTCTGGGGCCCGGCTTCTGGTGCAACGACAAGAGCTGTGCGGTGCGGGTCTTCGCCTCGACGCCGAGTGGTTTCTCGCGCAACGACTTCCAAGCCTATAACGCGACGCCTGCGATATTCACCTGTCAGGCGGGGGCGTGCCAGAAGACCGATACGGGGGCCCAGAGCAACGCGCCGGTAACGGCTGCCGCGCCAGCGCCTGCTCCGGCACCAGCCGCGCCGTCCTTCGCGACGCAGATGGCCTCGCAGCCTGCGCCCGCGATGCCGTCCTTTGTTGCACCCGCGCCGGTTACGGAACCCGTGCCGGTGTCGCTTGCGTCTTTCTGCGCGAAGACCAGTCTCGTCACCTCGTCCAATGGCGGCTTCGCGACCGAGGCTTCGCTGACCGATCCGGGGCAGGCCTTGGGCGAGCAGTTCTGTCTTGCGCGCGGCTATGCCTTGGACGAGGGCGCGGAGCTGGAGGCCAATATCGGCGGCTTCACACCCGAACAGATCGCCGCGCAATGTCGCGATTTCGGCGCGCTTCTCTCCGAGCAAGTGGCCGCTGTCGGAACCACCCCGCGCGAGGCGACGCTTGCCAAGGTGAAAAGCTTCATCGACGGCTCGGGGATGAGCCCGGCGCAGCTCTCGGGCACCGCAAAGGTCTGCCTGTCGGTCGGCTACCGCACCGACGACATGGATGTGGCGCTGGGCTCGGCGCTGGTTCTGGGCGGTCTGGGCGAGGGCGCCTATGACGAATTGGTCGGCCATCACCTGATGGAGGGAATCGGTACGGCTGAGCGCGCCGATCTCGCGATGGGCTGGTATGAGAACGCGCTTTCCGCGCAGCCGGTCTTCGCGCCCGCGCAGCCCGAGCGCAGCGGTCTGATCCGCAAGGCGGCCCTGATGATGAACGGTCGCGCCGACGCCGCTACGGCGCCGAAGCCCGCGATGGCGCTGCCGAGCTTTGCGGCGAAGGCAGCGGAGCTCGTGGAAACCGCGGCGCCGCAATAACCTGCACCGCGCGACAGGCCGGGACCGCCCGGCCTGTCGCAACGGCAAGAGCGCGAATGCGAAAAATTCTCGCCAATCCCGAAATACCCCCTTTTCATCCCCCAAGCCTTTGGCTAATACGCGCCACACCAAGCCTAGACAGTGCGGTCGTGGCGGAATTGGTAGACGCGCAGCGTTGAGGTCGCTGTGGGGTAACTCCCGTGGAAGTTCGAGTCTTCTCGACCGCACCATTTCTCTCCTGAAGAGAAAGCTGACAGACCCGAGGCGGGTGTTCCCTAGATCGAAATATTACGTCCCGCCGTAGATGCGCGCGCATTTTTTCACATCTCCAGTTTTGGCAGTTTCCATTTGTTTTCAAAGGCCTGATGGCCTTGGGTGGGCACCGTGCGCTCGGTTCAAAGCTCGGTAGGGCCTCTTGCTGATCCTATCCCTCGACAGCGGCTTACCCTGAGCGAGGATCGCATGACCTGCCACATCACCGGAATCGTCACATCCCCAGACGGGACGATTAGCGCCAATTGCACCGTCAGCTTCGAGCGGCTGGGCGGAATCGTCTCGACCGTCGAGCAAGGCGGCGTCACGGTGCGCGTGCCGCGGATCGTCTCTGCCCAGACCGACGCGGAAGGCGCGCTCGCGATCGATCTGCCTGCGGGCGACTATCACGGCACCTGTTTCGGTGACGCGTGGGAATTGCATTGGGAGTTTCTGGCTCGGGTGCCCGATGCGCCAAGCGAGAGTTTCGCCAATTGTATCGCGACTGCCCCTGAGGAAGCGCCCGCAGATACGCCGCCCTCGGAGGCGAGCGCGGTATATGTCGCGCTGGCGCAGGCTTGGGCGGAAGGCACGGCCCCGGGCGGGCCGGGCACGCAAAGCGCGCAGGCGTGGGCGGAGGCGGCGCAGGCCGGGGAACAAGCGGCGGGCATAGAGGCGACGGCGGCGGCGGCGGCCAGCGCGGCGGCTGCGGAGAGCCGGGCGGCGGCGGAACTGGCGCGCGATGCCGCGATGCTGAGCGGAGGAGTTCATGCGAGCGTTGCCGACGGGCTCGGGGCCACGGCGGAAGGCGCGCATTTCAGTGTGGCTAGCGAGGGCGCGCGTTTCGCGACGCTCTACCGTCACGCGGCCGGAGGCATCGCCGAGGAAGTCGCGAGCTACCCGTCTTCTGAAGCGCTGGCGGCGCGGAGTTTCTCTGGTACGCGCTCGGTCTTCGGCGGCAACGACTTTCGAGACGGTGCTGCAGGGTGGGCCATCTCGGGGGCGGATGCTGTAAGCTGGGCCCCCGAGGGAGCAGAGGTCGCGCGGAGCCTGTCGGGGCAAAGCTTCGGCGCGATGCTGATCTACAAAGACGTCCCCGGCGCGGGCGTCGATCTGGTCGCGGGGCATCGCTACGCGCTTTACGCCGATTTCGACGCGGAGGGCGATGTGGCAGCCAGCGGCATCGATACGCTCGGCTGGCGTCCCTTCGTGCTGCAATCCACGCCGGGATCGGCGATGGACGCGCTGCGCGTGCAGGTGGGCGAGAGCGGTGCGCCGATCCGCCACCGTATCGCGCGGTGTTTCATCGCCGAGACGAGCGCCACGCGCGGTAATCCCTATATCGAGTTCGCGAGCCCGCGCGACGGGAGCGATCAGAACCTCCTGACGCTGTCGCTGAAGCTTACGTTGCGCTGCTTCATGCTGGTCGATCTGGGCGTGGCCGGCGAGCCCGCTTTCGACCTCAGCGAAACGGAGGTGGCCGAGGCGCTGGCGCGGCTTGGTGCCCCCTATCATCCGCTGCCCGAGACCGCGCAGGCGATCAGCTTCGACGCGGTGCGTGCGGTCCAGACGGGCTACGCTCAGCAGGCGGGGCTGGCGGCTCGCGCCGATCTTGCCGACATGGCAGAGGCGCTGCGTTCCCCTTGGGAGGGAAAGCGGGTCATCACTTTGGGCCATTCGCTGGTCTCGCAGGTCATGTGGCAACCGCATCTGCGCGAGATGCTGGCGCTTGAGGGGCACTCGGTGCGCGGGATTTCGGGCGGCACCTTGCAGCCCAAGCCGGGCGAGGGTGTGACAGGTATGTTTTCGCGCGACTATATGGCGGGGCTCGCGAACGACCTGATCAATTTCAGCGATGCGACCGCAGGAAACGCGACGACGCTGGGCCTGAGCGCGGAAATCCGCGACCGGAGTGCGGCGACGATCTTCTGGCTCGGCGCGAATGACGGGGTGATGGATCTGGCCAATGCCGGGTATCAGACCCTCGCGCTCGATGGGGCGCAGATCGCGAGGCTAGCGGCGAAGGTGGCGGCGCTCACCGCGGGGCATTTCGCAGGCCCCGCAGAGGGGCTCGCGGCGACGCAAGCCGGGGCCTATTTCACGGCCCCCGGCACGCAGCCCGGCTTCGATATCCTCTATGAGCATCGCAATGCCGGCAGCGCCGAGGCGCGCGCGGTCTATCACGTTGCGCAGCCCGGCATCGCTTATAGTTGCGACCGGATCATGACCGAAACAGAGCAGGACGAGTTCGAGGCGCGCAACGCCGCGGATGGCGCGCAAGCCTTCCTGTCGGCGCCGCTGAGCACCGGGCATATCGTGACCTATGAAGGTCTCTGGCACACGATGGTCGCCAATTATCTTGCGGCGAGCGGCTTCGATGGGGTGCCCGATCATCGGCTGTTCATCGTGCGTGAGCCGCAGGCCTTCTGGTCTTTCGATGGGACGCTCGACTGGCCGCAAGGGCATTTCGAGCGCAACGCGGTGCATGCGCGTGTGGCCGATCGCTGGGGGATCCCGTTGATCGATCTGTGGGGCGAGAGCGGCATCAACCTCGCGACGCGCGGCTGGTATCTCGCGGTCGAGGCGGGAGGCAATCTGCTCATCCATCTCAACGACCGCGGCGGACGCCTCTGCGCGAACCGGGTGGCGACGCGGATGGCGCAGTTTCCGCCGCTCGATCCGGCGGGGGCATCGGATGGCGCGGCGCTGTCGCTGCCCGTGAACGCGTCCGGCCTCGCGCCGTGGCAACCCGACAATACGGTCACGCCGGGCTGAACCCCGACCGATTTATCTCAAATCGCAAGAACTCTCTCGCGCGCGTTAACCCTGCCTTGGGAGACGCGCGCGATGATCGCCCCTGGGTGAAACCGTTTTGGGGCTGATCGGGCGATCGTGCGATGGCGAGTTACGTCTTTCATGGCTATTTCCGATCGGATTTCCTGATCGAGGGCGGCGGCTCGACCGTCGTCACCGGAAGCCGTCTCATGATCGACCCGAGTTGGGATGTCGATACCAGCGGACGTATCTTCACCTTCACCGACGACGGCTCGACTCTCTCCGGCGACACAATTCTCGACGAGATCGGCAACGACCTCACGCAATCCGTCTCGGTGACCGATGCATATGGCGCGCCGATTGCGTCCGGTCAGGTCTATATCGAGAATGAGTTCACGCTGCTCGCCCCGGACGGCACGACGATCACAATCTATATCCTCGAGATCGGCGGAACGATCGTCGGCGAGGTCGCCGATCAACCGCTGCAGCCCGGTGTCACCTATGAGGTCACATCCGTCAACGACGTCTCGACCGGTCCCGCCTATACCGAGCTCTTCAACGCAACCTACGACCCCGACGACGCCAACGCGATCCAGGGCGGCAGTCTGGATGACTCGCTTCAAGGGGGCGCGTCGAGCGACCTGATCGATGGGGGCGCTGGCGCCGACACGATCGACGGTGGCGCGGGCGACGACACGATTTACTACGGTACCGGCGGCGGCACGTTGGCCGAGGGCGATCTGGTCTATGGTGGCGATGGCAATGATCTGATCGATGACGTCCCGGGCATCTCCTACGACTATGACGACACCATCTATGGCGGCGCCGGGAGTGATACGGTCTGGGCCGGGGGCGGCGCGGATTACGTCGAGGGCGGGGACGATGACGACGTCGTCCATGGCGAGACCGGGGATGACACGATCCTTGGTGGCGCGGGGAACGACTATCTCTATGGCGAGGACGGCAACGACTCGATTCTGGGCGAGGCGGGCTCGGATACGATCCTCGGCGGGACGGGGGACGACACGATCTCGGGCGGGGACGGGGCCGATCACCTCGCTGGGGAGGCCGGGAGCGACCTCCTTTACGGCGATGCCGATGCCGACACGGTCTACCTGAGCGACGGCTGGGGTAGCGATACGCTTTTCGGCGGTGAGACTGTCACCACGGGCAGCGATTTCGACTCGCTCAACTTCACCTATTACACGGCGGGCGGCGTGGCCGTTACCTTCTCCGGATCGGAGAGCGGCACTGCCAGTGCCGGTGGCAACACGGCGAGTTTCAGCGAGATCGAAGGGGTCGTCGGGTCGCAGCAGGGCGATCTGATCGACGCCACGAGTGATACCAGCGGCGTCTTGATCGACGGTGGTGGCGGCGCCGACACGATCACCGGCGGATCGGGGGCGGACACGCTTTCGGGCGGCGACGGCAACGACACGATCTGGGCGCTGGGCGGCGACGACCTGATCTCGGGCGGGGCGGGCGACGATACACTACAGGGCGTGGGTGGCAGCGATACGCTCACCGGCGGCGCAGGGGCTGACGAGCTGCATGGCGGCGACGATGCCGACACGTTCCTGCTTTATGCCGGTGACGGGGCCGAGACGATCTTAGGCGGCGAAGGCGGCACCGATTGGGACGTGATCGAGCTTGGTCCGGGTGAGGCCGTCGTCCTCTGGACGGGTTGGGAAACCGGCGCGATCAGCTATGACGGCGGCATTACCGTGACCTATTTCTGGGAGGTCGAGGAGGTTCGGGGCTCCGCCGACGCAGAGGCATTCGATGCCTCCGCCGCGGGGAATGCCGTCTCGATCGCAGCAGGCGACGGGGCCGATACGCTGACTGGCTCGGCGCTGGGCGACACGCTCGATGCGGGCGCTGGCGATGACGTCATAGATGCGGGTGCCGGGGTCGATACGATAACCACCGGGCTCGGGGCCGATACGCTCAGCTTCGGTGATGGCGACGGGCAGGACATCGTCACCGATTTCGATCTGACGGATGACGGTTCGGGCTTCACGCTCGATCAGCTCGATGTCTCTGGCCTGACCGATGGCAGCGGCAATCCGGTCAATGCCTGGGATGTGACGGTCAGCGACGATGGCGCGGGCAATGCGGTTCTCGGCTTCCCCAACGGTGAGAGCCTGACGCTGACCGGTATCGCGCCCGCGCAGGTGGCGGGGGTGCCGCAGCTCTACGCGATGGGCATTCCTTGTTTCACCGAAGGCACGCGGCTGGCTACGCCGCGCGGGCCGCGCCGGGTGGAAACCCTGAAACCGGGCGATCTGGTCACGACGTTGGATGATGCGCCGCAGCCGGTCCTGTGGCATGCGCGTCGCCGGTTCGGCGCGGCGGCGCTGGCCGCTGATCCGCGGCTTTGCCCGGTGCGACTGCGGCCCGGCGCCTTCGGCAATAGCGAGGCGCTGGTCCTCTCCGGGCAACATTGCATCTGGGTGCCGGAAGGGCAGGGCGCGCTCGCGCGCGCGCGCCACTTAGCGGCAACGGGATGGGGCGGGGCGCGGGTGATGCGGGGCTGCCGGGAGGTGATCTATCACCACCTGCTGCTGCCGCGTCACGCGTTGGTCAATGCCGAGGGCGCCTGGGTCGAAAGTTTCTGGCCCGGACCGCAGGCGCTGCGCGCGCTGACCCCGTCAGATCTGACCGATCTGCTGCGCGCCCACCCCGCCTTGGCGAAAGTCCATTTCCTCGGCGCGGCGCCGGAAGAGGTCTACGGTCCACGAGTGCGTCCGCCGCTTACGTCGCGGAAGCTAGATCGTTCCAAATGCAAGTCGTGGTCGCTCCTTGCGCGACAAGCGACGCAAAACGGCAATTTTTCAGGCGAAACCGTGCTGTGATGCGTCGGTGACGTGGGTTTTTGATTTCCGGGTTGAAAAACGCAAATGCCCTTGCTTTAGTCACATGCACGGGAATTGACCAACGACAAAAAACAACGGGGAGCCCGCTTTGAACAACGCAGCTAGCGACGATGGATTCGTCGTATTCGACCGCGTGCAGAAGAGCTATGACGGCGAAACGCTCGTCGTGAAGGATCTCAATCTCTCGATCGGTAAGGGCGAGTTTCTGACGATGCTCGGACCGTCCGGTTCAGGGAAAACCACCTGCCTGATGATGCTTGCAGGTTTCGAAACCGCCACCAACGGCGAGATCCGCCTCGACGGCCAGAACATCAACATGGTGCCTCCGCATAAGCGCGGCATCGGGATGGTGTTCCAGAACTATGCACTTTTTCCACATATGACCGTGGGCGAGAACCTCGCCTTCCCGCTCGAAGTGCGGGGCATGGGCAAGGATGAACGCGAAACCAAGGTTAAGCGCGCACTGGACATGGTGCAGATGGGGAGCTTCATCCATCGCCGTCCGGCGCAGCTTTCGGGCGGTCAGCAACAGCGGATCGCACTGGCCCGCGCGCTGGTCTTCGACCCCGAGCTGGTCCTGATGGACGAACCGCTCGGCGCGCTCGACAAACAGCTTCGCGAACATATGCAGTTCGAGATCAAGCACTTGCATGAAAGCCTCGGGATCACCGTGGTCTACGTGACCCACGATCAGGGCGAGGCGCTGACCATGTCGGACCGCGTGGCCGTGTTCAACGACGGGCGCATCCAGCAACTCGCACCGCCGGACGAGCTTTATGAACGTCCGCAGAACAGCTTCGTCGCGCAGTTCATCGGCGAGAACAACAAGCTTCCGGGCCGGGTCGAGACGCTGAATGGCGACACCTGCACGGTGCGTCTGGAAACCGGCGAGATCATCGACGCGACGGCGGTGAACATCCGCGAGGCGGGGCAGGAGACGCTGGTCTCCATCCGTCCCGAGCGGGTCGAATTCAAGCCCGAGATGATGCCTTCGGGCGCCCATACGATCAACGCCGACGTGCTCGAAGTGATCTATATGGGGGACATCCTGCGCACCCGTATGAAGGTTGCCGGGTCGCCGGAATTCGTCATGAAATCGCGCAACACGCTCGATCAGGTGCGGCTGACGGAAGGCCAGACGGTCAAGATCGGCTGGCACCCGCAGGACGCGCGCGCGCTCGATCTCTAAAGAATGCGGAACGTGCGGCCCAAGGTCCGCACGCTCCGAACTGCCGCAAAAAGCGGCCAAGCGGCGAAAACGTCGCGAAACCACAAAAGCTCAACCAACTGGGAGTAAAACCAAGATGAAAAAAGCAATGATCCTGAGCACCGCGCTCGTCGGCCTCGTGGCCGGTGCGGCGCAGGCCGAGGAAGTCACTGTCCTTTCCTGGGGCGGCGCTTACGAGAAAAGCCAGGTCGAAGCCTATAACAAGCCCTTCGCGGAAGCGACCGGCATCGACGTGAACATGGAAGCCGCCGATAACCCGGCGACCCCGATCAAGGCACAGGTCGAAGCGAACAACGTGTCGGTCGACGTGGCCGATGTTGAAAAGTCCGACGCGATCCGCCTGTGCGACGAAGGTCTGCTCGAGCCGATCGACCCCGACACCGATCTGGCCGCGTCGCCCGACGGCACCCCGGCGAGCGAAGACTTCATCGATGGCTCCTTCACCGATTGCGGTGTGGCGAACATCGTGTGGTCGACCGTGATGTCCTACAACTCGGACAAAGTTGACGGTGAGCCGACCTCGATCGCCGACTTCTTCGACACCGCGAAGTACCCGGGCAAGCGCGGTCTGCGTAAGTCGGCCAAAGGCACGCTGGAATTCGCGCTGATGGGCGCAGGCGTTCCGGCTGCGGACGTCTACAAGGAACTCGGCACCCCCGAGGGCGTCGACAAGGCCTTCGCCGAACTCGACAAGATCAAGGGCGACGTCGTCTGGTGGGATGCCGGTGCACAGCCGCCGCAGCTTCTCGCCGACGGCGAAGTCGTGATGTCGACCGCCTATAACGGTCGTATCTTCAACGCCGAGGTCGCCGAGGGTCAGCCCTTCAAGATCGTCTGGGACGGCCAGCTGATGGACTTCGACTTCTTCGTGATCCCGAAGGGCGCGCCCCATATGGAAGCCGCGAAGAAATACCTGAAGTTCGCGACCGAGACCCAGCAGCTCGCCAACCAGGCGAAGTGGATCTCCTACGGTCCGGCACGTAAGTCCTCGGCTCCGATGGTCGGTATGTATCAGGACGGCAAAACCGAGATGGGCCCGCATATGCCCACCGCGGAAAACAACATGCAGAACGCCCTGGTCAACGACTCGGAGTTCTGGGCTGACCACGACACCGAACTGAGCGAGCGCTTCAACGCTTGGCTCGCTGGCTAAAGCCAATAGGGCCGCGCGGCATTTTCATGTCGCGCGGCTCGACCTGTTCGATGTCAGGAGCCCCGCGGATGTCAGCTTTCCGGTCGTCACTGGCCTGTTTGTGCATCGGTCTTTGTCTGTCGTTGCCCGCTGCCTTGCACGCTCAGGCGCAAGACGATGCGGTCGTCGGCTACGAGACCAGCGATACGAAGATGAACGCGGCGATCGGCCAAGCCCGCGCGACCTATGAAAGCGTCTTCATTCCTGCGGTGCGCGCCCGGTCCGGCTCGCAATTCATGCTCAAGGCGGGGATCGATACGCCCGCCGATGGCCTCGAACATATCTGGATCGCGCCGATTTCGATCTCCGCGCAGAAAATCATCGGCACGTTGATGAACGAGCCCGTGCATTTCAAAGCGCATGTGGGGGATGAGATTACCTTCGCGCCGAACCAGATTTCCGACTGGAGCTTTCGCCGCGATGGCAAGCTTCACGGCAATTACACGACGCGGGTGATGCTGCCCGATATTCCCGCCGAGCAAGCCGCGAATTTGCGCGCGCAGCTCGCCCCGCTGCCCTGAGGGGCCAAGGAGACACGATGAGCGACGCAACGATGGATGCGAGCCTGAACGGCCCCGAACCAACACAGTTGAAGACCGCCGACGGGCTGCCGCTGAAGGCCGCCCTCGCGAAATCGCAACTCCGCGCAAAACGCCGCGCCTTCCTTCTGGTCGCGCCGCTGTTTCTCTTCGTTCTGATTACCTTCGTCGTTCCGATCGGGCAGATGCTGCTGCAATCGGTCTATAACGACGGGTTCTCGAAGAACGCGCCGGCGCTGGGGCAATGGTTCAACGAACACCCTCTGGGGTCGCCGATCGACGAGAGCGCCTATACCGCGCTTGCCTCGGACCTCAAGCAGATGAAGGAAAACCGCACGCAGGGCGAGGCGGGGACTCGGATCAACTATGACGTGGCGGGCACGCGCTCGCTGTTCACCTCGACTGCGCGCAAGATCGAACGTCTCGAGCCGCCGTGGAAAGAGTCGATCCTCGGCGTGAACGAGGGGTGGAGCGACCCGAACCTGTGGCGCGCGATGCGCTCCGCGTCGAGCCCCTACACGGTGGATTTCTACCTCGCCGCGACCGACCACACCCGCGACAAGGACAACAATATCGTGCCCGTCGATCCGCAGCGCGCGATCTACGGCAAGCTGTTCATCCGCACCGCGATCCTGTCCCTGGTGATTACCGTGCTCTGCATGTTCCTCGCCTTCCCGATCGCGCATCTGCTGGCCTCGCTGCCACTGGCGAAATCGAACCTTCTGATGATCTTCGTGCTGCTGCCCTTCTGGACCTCGCTGCTGGTGCGGACGACCTCGTGGATGGTGCTGTTGCAGCAGCAGGGCGTGATCAACGACCTGCTCGTCTGGTCGGGTCTGATCGGCAACGATAACCGGCTGGAGATGATGTATAACCAGACCGGCACGATCGTCGCGATGACCCATATCCTGCTGCCCTTCATGGTGCTGCCGCTCTATTCGGTGATGCGGACCATCCCGCCGAGCTATGTCCGCGCGGCCCGCAGCCTTGGCGCGACCTCGTGGACCGCCTTCCGCCGGATCTACCTGCCGCAGACGCTGCCGGGGATCGGGGCAGGGGCGCTCTTGGTGTTCATCCTGTCGGTCGGCTACTACATCACCCCCGCTCTTGTCGGTGGTGCCGATGGTCAGCTGATCTCGAACATGATCGCCTTCCACATGCAGAAATCGCTCAACTGGTCGCTTGCTGCGGCATTGGCCTCGATGCTGCTGGGCGGCGTCATCATCCTCTACTGGCTCTATGACCGGCTGGTGGGCATCGACAACATGAAGCTGGGCTGAGGAGAAACACAGATGGCCGTTCCCGCATATGCAAGCCCGCTCGAGAGAACCTGGCACTACGCCTATCTCGTGATCTGTGGCCTGATCTTCTTCTTCCTGATCGCGCCGATCGTGGTGATCATTCCGCTGTCCTTCAACGCGGAGCCCTATTTCACGTTCACCGAGAAGATGCTCAGCTTCGACCCTTCCGGCTATTCCATGCGCTGGTATGACCTGCTGCTGACCTTCGGGATGCAGGAGCCGCAGGTGGAGCGTGGCTGGTCGTGGTGGATGGATGCCTGGCAGCATTCGACCTGGATCGACGTGGCGAAGAACTCGGTGATCATCGGCTTCTTCTCGACGATCCTCGCGACGGTGCTGGGTACGCTGGCCGCCCTCGGCCTGTCGCGCCCCGAGATGCCGTTCCGCCGTGCCATCATGGCGGTGCTGATCTCGCCGATGATCGTGCCGATCATCATCACCGCGACGGGGCTGTTCTTCTTCTACTCGAAGACCGGGCTCGCGCATTCCTATCCGGGCATCATCATGGCCCACGCGACCCTGGGCATTCCCTTCGTGATCATCACCGTGACCGCGACGCTGGTGGGTTTCGATCACTCGCTGACCCGCGCGGCGCAGAACCTCGGGGCCGATCCGCGGACGACCTTCTTCAAGATCGTGATGCCGCTGATCCTGCCGGGCGTGGTCTCGGGCGCGCTGTTTGCGTTCGTGACGTCCTTCGACGAAGTCGTCGTGGTGCTCTTCGTGGCAGGCTATGACCAGCAGACGATCCCGCGTCAGATGTGGAACGGTATCCGCGAGCAGATCAGCCCCGCGATCCTTGCGGTGGCCACGATCCTCGTCTTCGTGTCGATCGCGCTTCTGACCACGGTCGAGCTGCTGCGCCGCCGCTCCGAGCGCCTGCGCGGGATGTCACCGGGCTAAGGCGTCAAGCGTCAGCGGGCAGCGCTCGCCCTCATAAAACGTCTCAAGGAGCCGGGTGAACACCGGCTCCTTTTTCTTTGAGGCGGCCTCGAACAGCGTCGCGCAGGAGCGCAGCTTCAGCGCATCGACCGGCCCCATGATCTCTTCGATGGGCGTGCCCGCATGGGCGAGCACCGCCTCGGAGGCCTCGACTAGCCGCGCCCGCAGCACCGGATCGGCGAGATAAGCCCGCGCCTCGGCGAGATCCGCGATCCCGTATTCCCGCGCGCGCGGCGAGCGCCCGAGCGAGGCCAGTTGCGGGAAGATCCACCAGATCCAATGGCTGGTCTTCCGACCTTGGCGGAGTTCCCGCAGCGCGGTCGGATAGTCGCGGTCTTGGGGGGCATGGAAGCGTTGGGTCAACTTTTTTCCTCGTTTTGTGAGGCAATCAGTAAGTCCACCCATGCTTGACTGTAAGTATAATCGCCGTGAGCCGCGTGATAAATGCAGTATTTGCTGTTGGTCTTTTTCTTGTCGGGCTTGCCGTTCTCCGGGCGTATTTTGTACTTTTTGACCGCTTCGGTGTGCATCGGAATCGTGAATTTCTTATTTGTCGCAGATTTTACGAGATTAACTACTTTTGTGGGCTTGAAGGGGTATAGTTCATCAGCAGGTTTATGCTTGATAAGAACATTCGAGATCTCTTTGCCTTCGTCTGACTCCGGTGAAATGAATTTTATGTTTGCCTTGGATTTGGATCCAGGAACCATTGTGTAGACGACCGTAAACTCGTATTCGGTGCTCTCTTTAATGCTGTCCGCGTGATTTTCTCTCAGGCCTTCGTTGAAAGCCTTTATGCCTGAGGGAACATCATAGGCGGTAACTTGTGAAAGTTGTTCAATGTCCGGTTTTGAGAATTGAAGGCTGAACGATAGGTTCTTTTGAAGTGTCACTTTGGCGCCGAACCAATCGCACATGACTTTATCGAAGTTGAGGCAGTTGGCCTGAAACAAGCCGCGCCATAGTAAGTCAGCCTGCCCTAAAATGTGATGCTCGACCTTGTCCCGAAGCTCCTTGATGTCAAGAAGATTGGCGGTGATAGCGGGGTTCAAGCCGAGCTTCTCTGTCTTCAGAATTTGGCTTAGAGGGAGGCTCGATCCGTCAGCCGTGTAGATTTCCTCGCCGAGACTCAAAAGTCGGTGGTGGCACAGATAAGTCCACGCAATATTGGACAAAACACAGAACACTTCAGTCTTGAATTTGTGTACTGGGCTATTGAAAACTTGTACGGCCAATATCATGGCTTCGCGAGCCCGAATTAGACGTTCGTCTCTGACTGGGCTGAGACCAGTTTGTAGGTCAAATGCTTCTTGGTTCTTGATGAATTTCTGAAGTTCTTCTTCGGTGCATTCGCTCTGGCTTTTGTCTTTTTTGACGCCTGTAATCCGTCCGCTATTCGTAGTGTGTGGGCGGCCAATGTTTACAAGCGCTAAGATGTCTTGGCCGCGCCATCCAGAGTTGAGCAGTTTTTTGACTATTTTTTTCTCTTCAGCCGTTAATGCCCCTTCTTTGAATTTTTTTGTCACGAAAAGTCACCCCCAAATCTCCTCAAACTCCCGCCATTCGCCTTTGCTCATGCCGGAATTCTCTTGTGTAATGGTTTCACCATTCAACTTGCGTTTGAGTAGGTCAACTGCTTTCCCGCTGAGGTTCACCCCACCCAGACGGTAATCCTCGAAGGCCGAATAGGCCGCGGGGACCCAGTCCTTGACGATGTCGCACATGGTATCGGCATAGACGCGGATCTCGTATTGGGCGTGGCTGTCGGCGCGCAGGCGCAGGAAGTGGAAGAGGTTGTGCAGGTCCACCTTCCAATACCATTGCGTGTAGATATTGGTGGGCAGGTTCATCCGTGCCAGTTCCCGGGCGAGGCCCTGTTTGCCCGCATCCTCGTCGGGCGTCAGCATGTCCTCGTAATGGTCATAGGCGCGCATCGCGTCGTCGCGCAGGATGTCGAGCACGCGAGCGGCCTCGGCGCCTTCGAGCACCTGACCGCGGCCCTGATGGTTCTGGCTCGATTGCGCGGCGAGCTGGCTGGCCTCGGGGATGTAGAATTCGCGGTCGAGGATCGAGTAGCGCGCGGAGTATTCGTTGACGTTCGCGGTGCGGTGGCGGATCCACTGGCGCGCGACGAAGACCGGAAGTTTGACGTGGAACTTGACCTCGCACATCTCGAACGGGGTCGAGTGCCAGTGCCGCATCAGGTAGCGGATCAGGCCCGCGTCGCTGTTCACCGTCTTGGTGCCCCGGCCATAGGAGACGCGCGCCGCCTGCACGATCGCGTTGTCGTCGCCCATATAGTCGATGACCCGGACCACCCCGTGATCGAGAACTTCATGGGCGGTATAGAGGCGCTTCTCCATCCCCGGCGAGACCGCCCGTGCGGTCATTTGCGTCTCGGCGCGCTGTGCGTCGATCTCGGCTTGTTGTTCGGGGGTGAGCGCCATGATGTCCTCCGGATGTCTCGAATCGACCTCCACTATATATGCGATGGGCGGCTCTAGGAACCGCCATATCCTGTGGATAAGCCGGGGCGCTTGCCGCGGCTGCCTCAAGGGCTATCCTCCGGTTAACCGCAATCAGTTCCAAGGAAGCCTGTTCATGAAAATCGAATATCTGCACACGATGGTCCGCGTGCTCGACCTCGAGAAATCGAAAGCGTTCTACGAGCTTCTGGGCCTCAAGGAACGCCGCCGCATCGAAAACGACAAGGGCCGCTTCACGCTGGTCTTCATGTGCCCGCCCGAGCAGGACGACGGCACGGCGGATGTGGAGCTGACGTGGAACTGGGACGGCGATAGCGGGCTGCCCTCGGACAGCCGCCATTTCGGCCACCTCGCTTACCGCGTCGAAAACATCTACGAGATGTGCCAGCACCTGATGGATAATGGCGTGACGATCAACCGCCCACCGCGCGACGGTCACATGGCCTTCGTGCGCTCGCCCGACAATATCTCGATCGAACTGCTGCAGATGGGCGAGCCGCTGCCGATCCAGGAGCCGTGGTCGAGCATGGAGAACACCGGCAGCTGGTGATCACTTACGGAAGTGATCCTTAAGCTTGTCGAAGGGGCTGCGGGTTTCCGTGGCCTCTTTCTTTTGCGGTGCGGGCTGCGGAGTGTCTTGCGGGACAGAGGTGTTGGCTTTCGCGGGTGCCTTGGTTCCGGTCGAAGAGCGCGGCGGCGCGACCCGCAGGCTCACCGCATTGAGGAATTTCGACCCGTCGCCCGCCGCCAGGGCAGGCGCCCCATCTGAGATCCCGCGCAGCAGGTCGTCGAGCATCTCCTGCTCGGCCTTCGGGAAATCGTTGAGCACATAGCCCGCCACTCGGTCCTTGTGCCCCGGATGGCCGATGCCCAGCCGCACCCGCGCATAGTCGGGGCTCATATGCTGATGGATCGAGCGCAACCCGTTATGCCCCGCATGACCGCCACCCTGCTTGAGGCGGCACTTGCCGGGGGCCAGGTCCAGCTCGTCATGGAAGACGGTGATGTCGGAGACATCGACCTTGTAGAAATCGGCCGCCGCGCGCACGGACTGGCCGGACAGGTTCATGAAGGTTTCGGGTTTCAGCAGCACAACGCGGGTCGAGCCGAAACGGCCCTCGCTCACTTGACCCTGAAACTTGCCGCGCCACGGGGCGAAGCCGTGATCCTCGGCGATCCGGTCGAGCGCCATGAAGCCGATATTGTGACGGTTGTTCGCGTATTTCGCGCCCGGATTTCCCAGGCCCACCCAAAGCTGCATGCGTCTCCCCTTTCGAACGCCGGTGTCGAGGCTCTGCTCACCGAGGGATATGTGAGCGGGCGCGCAGGGGAAAGGGGGTCGTCGCGCTTACGCCGCGCGGTATTCGACATAAGTCGGGCGTCCCGACTCGCCTAGGATGATCGGGCGCTCTTGCGGTTCGGGCAGGGCGAACTCATCGAAGAGGCGCTCGCTGGTCTCGTCGATATTGCATTTCGCAATTTCTTCATACCCGTTGCGCGGGAGTCGTCTCGACGCGAAGCGGTAGAACGGGCGGAGAACCGGACGCAGCACCGCGTAAACGGCGCGACCAATTGCGCTGAGCATTCTAGGCGGTAGCACCACGAATGCTGCAAGAACGAGTGCGATAAGCTCCAGCATGTGACTAGCCTTTAGGTTGTATTACCTTCGAAGCTATCGCGTTTTGGAAAAAAGGCGAGAAATTTTTTGTTCACATAAATGTGAGCGCGTCTGGCCGGCGGTCTGCCGCGCAGCCGGCAATTGCGGCTTTGGGCAAAGAAAAACGGGGCCCCGAAAGGCCCCGTCTCGAAAATCTCATCGGAAGAAGAATTACTCTTCGGTCGCTTCTTCGCTGGCTTCTTCGCCTTCGTCCTCGTCGGAGGAACCGCCACCGAAGCCTTTCGGGGGCGCGACGTTCGCGATCACGAAGTCACGGTCGATGGTCGGCTTGGCGCCTTTCGGCAGGTCCACGTCGGAGATGTGGATGGTGTCGCCGATCTGCTTGCCTTCGAGGTCGACCACGATCTGCTCGGGGATATCACCGGCGAGAACGTTGAGTTCGACTTCCGGACGCACTGCGACGAGGGTGCCGCCGCGCTTCAGGCCGGGCGCCTTCTCGTGGTTGATGAACTCGACATGCACGAAGAGCGAGATGCGCGAGTTGCGGTGGGTGCGCATGAAGTCGACGTGGGTCGGCAGGTCCTTGACGACGTCTTTCTGAACGCCGCGGCAGATCACGCGGACATCTTCCTGGCCGTCCATCTTCAGGTTGAAGAGGGTGGACATGAAGCGGCCTTTGCGCAGGCGGGTGATCAGGCGGTTGTAGTCGAGGTTGATTGCAACCGGGTCCTTGCCGTCGCCGTAGACGATACCGGGCACGAGGCCCTCACGACGCGCTTGCCGAGCGGCCCCCTTGCCCGTCCCCGTACGCGCCACGGCTTCGATCGTTTCGATCTCTTTTGCCATAACTGGTCTCCAATTTGTCAAAGTGATGGGCCGCCTCCAAGGGTGTCGGGCCCATGAAGCCGCGCGGATACTCGGGATTGGCCGTGATGGCAAGGGGAAAGCGACGGTGCGGCGGAATCCGGGTTGCTATAGAACGATATCTGACTAATGTCAGGAACAATCTCGGACTCAGCTCAGGTAATCCCATGGACGCACTCGCACATATACGCCGGTTCAACCGGGCCGTCACCCGGCAGGTGGGCGCGCTGAACTCCTCCTTCCTCGATCGCGGGCGGCCTTTGGGCTCTGCGCGGGTGCTCAATGCGATCGGGCGTGGGCAGGGCGATGTCGCCAAGCTGCGTCAGGCGCTGGCCCTCGATTCCGGGCTGATGAGCCGTCTGCTGCGCGGGCTGGAGGCTGAGGGACTGATCGTCGTGGAAGACAATCCCGAAGACGGGCGGCGCCGCATCGCGCGTCTGACCGAGGCGGGGCAGGCGGAATTCGCGGAATATGAACGGCTCTCCGATGCGCAGGCGGCGGATATCCTCTCGCGTCATCCCGATCAGTCAGCGCTCTTGGCGGCGATGGACCTGATCGCGACCGCACTGACCCGCGCGGAGATCGAGATCGTGCCCTGCGATCCGCTCGATCCGCGGGCGCGGGACTGCCTTCAGCACTATTACGCGGAGCTTGCCGCGCGGTTCGAAGGCGGCTTCGATGTGAACCTGTCGAAAGACCCCGAGGCCGACGATATGCGCCCTCCTCGCGGCACCTTCCTGATCGCACTATCCGACGGGGTGCCGGTTGGTTGCGCGGCGCTGAAGGGCGGGGCGGATTATGCCGAGGTGAAGCGCGTCTGGATCGCGCCCGCCGCGCGCGGCCTCGGGCTGGCGCGGCAGCTGATGGAGGCGGTTGAGGCGGCGGCGCGCGAGTTGGGCCAGATGCATCTGCGGCTCGATACGAATTCGGCGTTGCCCGAAGCGGTCGCGATGTATCACCGCTTCGGTTGGGATGAGATCGACCGATTCAACGACGATCCCTATCCCGACCGGTTCTTTGAGAAGCGCCTAAACCCTTAGGAAACCGCCCTCAGGAATAGGTGTCGAAGAAGCCGTTGGGGATCAGCAGATCGTCCCGGCCAAGATCCTCGATCCGACGCTCGCCGCACAGCGCCATCGAGGTGTCGAGCTCCTTCTGGATGACCTCCAGCGCCTTGGTCACGCCCGGC
Source organism: Thioclava sp. DLFJ4-1 (assembly GCF_002020145.1). Classification (NCBI taxonomy): domain Bacteria; kingdom Pseudomonadati; phylum Pseudomonadota; class Alphaproteobacteria; order Rhodobacterales; family Paracoccaceae; genus Thioclava; species Thioclava sp. DLFJ4-1. The sequence continues at coordinate 797,457 of NZ_MPZT01000001.1, read as the reverse complement.
TCGCCCATCGCGCCCAGACCGTAGACATAGGCGCGCCCGATCATCACGCCCTTCGCGCCAAGCGCGAGCGCCTTGAGCACGTCCTGACCCGAGCGGATACCGGAATCCAGCCAGACCTCGGTCTTGTCGCCGACCGCGTTGACGATCTTCGGCAGCATCCGGATCGAGCTGAGCGCCCCGTCCAGCTGACGCCCGCCATGGTTCGAGACCACGATCGCATCGGCCCCGGTCGCGGCGGCCATCTCGGCGTCTTCCTCGCTGAGGATCCCCTTCAGGATCACCTTGCCGCCCCACATATCCATGAGCTGCTTGATCCGGTCCCAGTTCAGCGACTGGTCGAACTTCTCCGCGGTCCACGACGACAGCGAGGCCGGGTCGGCGGCGCTGTCCACATGGCCCACGATATTGCCGAAGAAACGCCGCTTGGTCTGCAGCATCTCGATGCCCCAGCGCCATTTCGTCGCCAGATCCGCCAGCACGGCTGGGGTGAATTTCGGCGGCGCGGTGAGGCCGTTTTTCAGATCCTTGTGCCGCTGGCCCAGCAGTTGCAGATCGACCGTGATCACCAGCGCCGAACAGCCTGCCGCCCGTGCCCGCTCCAGCACGCGCTTGTTATAGTCGTCATCGGTCAGCGTGTAGATCTGGAACCAGAAGGGCTGGCTGACATTTTCGGCGACGTCCTCGATCGAGCAGATCGACATGGTCGACAGCGTATAGGGCACGCCGAATTTCTCCGCCGCCTTCGCCGCCTTGATCTCGCCATCGGCGCGCTGCATCCCCGTCAGCCCGACCGGGGCCAGCGCCACCGGCATCGCGACCTCCTGACCCAGCATCGTCGATTTCGTCGTGCGCCCCGTCATGTCCCGCGCGATCCGCTGGTTGAGGCGGATCTGCGCGAAGTCCTCGGTATTCTCGCGGAAGGTCTGCTCGGTGTACGAGCCGCTCTCCGCGTAATCGTAGAACATCTTCGGCGTGCGGCGCTTATGCAGACGTTTCAGATCGGCGATGGAGGTGATGACGGGCATGGGTGTTCCTCTCTCCGTGGTTAAGTTTCCTTACCAATCCCTCGAAATTTGCGCAATCACCCATCGCAAGGCTTGCAATCATGCGCGATCCGTTCCCATCTCGCCGAGCGAACACGAAAAGGAGAGCGGCGTGAACGAGATTTGGCTCGGCCTTATGGGCGGCATGGTGGCGGGCGTCGCAACGGCCGCCGGGGCGATCCCGGCGCTGCTCGGGCGCTCGATGAGCCAGCGCACCGCCGATACGATGCTGGGCTTCGCGGCGGGCGTGATGCTCTCGGCCTCGTATTTCTCGCTGATCCTGCCGGGCATCGACGTGGCCGAGACCATGTTCGGCTCGGTCTGGGTCGCCGCCGCCATCGCCGCAATCGGCATTGCCATTGGCGCGGGCTTCGTGGCCTGGCTGAACGCAACCCTGCCGCACGAGCACTTCACCTCCGGGCGCGAAGGGGCAGACGCGGCGCAACTGGCGCGGATCTGGCTTTTCGTGATCGCGATCACGATCCACAACTTCCCCGAAGGCCTGTCGATCGGCGTGGCCTTCGGCGCGGGCAACGAGAACGGCTTCTCGGTGATGACCGGCATCTCGCTGCAGGACATCCCCGAGGGGCTGGCTGTGGCCGTCGCGCTGATCGGGCAGGGCTATACCCGCCGCAAAGCCTTCTTCGTCACTGCGATGACCGGCGCGGTAGAACCCATAGGCGCGCTGGTCGGCGCGGCGGCGGTCTCGGTCTCCGGAGCGCTGCTGCCATGGGGCCTGACCTTCGCGGCGGGCGCGATGCTCTACATCATCAGCCACGAGATCCTGCCCGAGACCCATCGCAACGGGCATCAGAACCGCGCGACCGCGGGGCTGCTTTTCGGGCTGATCCTGATGATGTTCCTCGACGTGACGCTTGGCTAAACCCTCTTTACTTCCGCGCTGCCCCGGCGTAAGCGCAAACGCATGATCGCACGGACCGCATATATCACCCGTCCCCGACGTCGCCGCTGAAGCGCCTGACGTCCGATCTGCCGTGGCATGCCGCCACACCCTATCCCAAATCGCTGACCTTAGGCCCCTGAATGTTGACAGCCCCCCGGGACTGTTGCACGCATTTGCCTTCTCTTACTGGAGTTTGACCCGATGATCCCCTCCGTTTTGCCGACCTATAATCGCGCACCGCTCGCCTTCGTGAAGGGCGAGGGTTCCTGGCTGGAGACGGCGGACGGGACCCGATATCTCGACATGGGCGCGGGGATTGCGGTGAATGCGCTGGGTCATGCCGCCCCCGAACTGGTCGAGGCGCTGACCGAGCAGGCGAGCAAGCTGTGGCATGTCTCGAACCTCTACCAGATCCCGCAGCAGCAGGCGCTGGCCGACGCGCTGGTCGAGAAGACTTTCGCCGATACGGTCTTCTTCACCAATTCCGGCACCGAGGCCGCGGAACTCGCGATCAAGATGGCGCGGAAATACTGGTCCTCGAAAGGCGAGGACCGGGTGGAGATCATCACCTTCGAGGGCGCGTTCCATGGCCGCTCCACCGGTGCGATCTCGGCCACGCCGAACTCGGAGAAGATGGTGAAGGGCTTCGGTCCGCTGCTGCCCGGTTTCACCCAGCTTCCCTGGGGCGATCACGAGGCGCTCAAGGCTGCCGTCTCCGACAAGACCGCCGCCATCCTGATCGAGCCGATTCAGGGCGAGGGCGGCATCCGCCCGGTGCCCGATCAATGCCTGAAAGGGCTGCGCGATCTCTGCGACGTGACCGGCGCGCTCCTGATCTTCGACGAGGTGCAATGCGGCGTGGGCCGTTCGGGACGGCTCTTCGCGCATGAATGGGCAGGCGTCACGCCCGATATCATGATGGTCGCGAAAGGCATCGGCGGGGGCTTCCCGCTGGGCGCTGTGCTGGCCACCGAAGACGCCGCCTCCGGCATGGTCGCGGGCACGCATGGCTCGACCTATGGCGGCAACCCGCTGGGCTGCGCTGTCGGCGCCAAGGTGATGGAGATCGTGTCCGAGCCCGCCTTCCTCGATCAGGTGAACGCGCGCGCTGGCTTCCTGCGTCAGAAGCTCGAAGGGCTCATCGCCGCGCATCCCGACACGTTCGAGAGCGTGCGCGGCACCGGTCTGATGCTCGGGCTCAAATGCAAGCGCGCGCCGACCGATCTCGTCGCCGCCGCCTATGATCAGCACCTGCTGACCGTGCCGGCTGCCGATAATGTGCTGCGCCTTCTGCCCGCGCTGAACATTTCCGAGGCCGATCTGGCCGAGGCCGTGACCCGCCTCGATGCCGCCGCGTCGCAACTCGAAAAGGCCGCCTGACTTCCTCTTGGCGTAAATATCCTCGGGGGCTGCGCGGGAGCGCAGCGGGGCGGACAGCCCCTCAGGCCCCTCCACGAAAGACAAACCGATGAACCATTTCCTCGATATCCACAAAACCGACCCCGCCGCGCTGCGGTCCATGATCGACCAAGGCATCGCGATGAAGCAGGCCCGCAACGGTCGCCCGAAAGGCGCGCCCGATGACGAGCAGCCGCTGGCCGGTCACATGGTCGCTCTGATCTTCGAGAAGCCCTCGACCCGGACGCGCGTCAGCTTCGATGTCGGCGTGCGTCAGATGGGCGGCCAGTCGATGGTGCTCTCGGGCGCGGATATGCAGCTGGGCCATGGCGAGACCATCGCCGATACTGCCCGGGTTCTGTCGCGCTATGTCGATCTGATCATGATCCGGACCTTTGAGGAGGAAACCCTGCTCGAGATGGCCGAATATGCTTCGGTGCCGGTGATCAACGGTCTCACCGACCGCACCCACCCCTGCCAGATCATGGCCGATGTGATGACCTATGAAGAGCAGCGCGGGCCGATCGCGGGCAAGAAAGTGGTCTGGTCGGGCGACGGCAACAACGTCTTCGCGAGCTTCGCCCATGCCGCCGCGCAGTTCGGCTTCGATCTGACCTTCACTGGGCCGGAAACGCTCGACCCCGAGCGCGCTTGGCTGGACGTGGCCGAGAAGGCGGGCCACCCGATCACTATCGAGCGGGATCCGGTCAAGGCGGTCGAAGGCGCCGATCTGATCGTCACCGATACCTGGGTGTCGATGCACGATCCGGAATCCGCGAAGGAGCGTCGCCACAACCAGCTGCGGCCCTATCAGGTCAACGAGGAGCTGATGAGCTACGCCAAGCCCGACGCGCTTTTCATGCATTGCCTGCCCGCGCACCGGAATGACGAAGCGACGAGCGGCGTCATGGACGGCCCGGCCTCGGTGATCTTCGATGAGGCGGAAAACCGTCTGCACGCGCAGAAGGCGGTGATGCGCTACTGCCTCGGTAAATAACGACAGCAGCCGGGCAGGGGGTTACTCCAGCCCGGCGATGATCGCGCGCAGCGTCTCGATCCCTTCGCCCTTCTCGGACGAGGTCAGCACGATCTCGGGGAAGGCGGCCGGGTGCTTCGTCAGCGCCTTGCGCACCTGATCCAGCACCTTCTCGCAATCCTTTGCGCTGACCTTGTCCGCCTTCGTCATCACGACCTGGAAGGGGACGGCAGCGCGGTCGAGCAGCGTCAGGATTTCCTCGTCCACCGCTTTCACGCCGTGACGCGTGTCGATCAGCACGAAGGCGCGGCGCAGCGTGGCGCGGCCCGACAGATAATCCTTCAGCAGCGCCTGCCATTTCGCGACGACCGCGACGGGGGCCTGCGCGAACCCGTAGCCCGGAAGGTCGACCAGATAGGGACCGTCCTGCGTGGTGAAATAGTTGATCTCCTGCGTCCGGCCCGGCGTGTTCGACGCCCGCGCGAGGTTGCGGCGGTTCGTCAGCGCGTTGATCAGGCTCGACTTGCCGACATTGGAGCGGCCCGCGAAGCAGACCTCGATCCGGTCGGCAGGCGGCAGCCCCTTCATCGCGACGACGCCCTTGAGGAACTCGACGGGAGCGGCAAACAGCTTGCGCCCGCGCTCACGCGAAAAATCGTCGGGGGCCTCGGCCAGCGGGAAATTTAACTCCATCAGAGTACCTCGATCTTGTCGCCGCGCGCGATGCGGCCCTGTTTGGTGACGAGACAGAAGACGCCAAGGTCGGTATGCCCGTAATGGCGTTCCAGCTCTGCCAGCATGTCGATATCGCGTTCGCCCGTCTCGAGATTGGCGTCCGTCGCACGGCAACGCCCGATACAGGCGCGCAGTTGCAGTTCCGCCTCGCCAACGCGCACCGTCTTGCCGATCAGGTCCATCTCCGCGAAAGGCTCCCAGCCCTCGACCCAGAGATTGGCGCGGAAGCGGCGGCGGTCGATCGACTTGCCCACCCGTGCCGAGAGATCGTCGAGCGAGGCCTGCCCGATCAACGAGACATAGGGCAGGGGATCGTCGGTGAAGGCCCGGTCGGGCCCGCGCACCAGCGCGGTCGGGTGCGGCGCACTGTCCGGCCAGAAGGTGCGCAGCCATTCGAATAGCTTGCGCTGGTCGGCTTCGCGCTCGGGGTCGATCTCGAGATGCCACTGCTCGGGATGCTCCAGCAAGATGTGCCCGTTATCGAGCATCCGAGAGGTGACCCCCATCAGCCCCGGCGCGGAGCGCCCGATCACGAAGTTGATCTTCTGGCCCCAGCTATCGGCACGTCCATCCGCGCCGACGCCCACCTTGGAGCGCTCGTGCAGCACCGCCCACTCCCGGTCGCAAGGCAAGACGCGCCCCTCTTCAAGGGACGCGTCCTTCAGTTCCTCTACCCCGATCGACTTGATCGGATGTCGGTAGATGCGAGAGAGCGTTGCGCTCATTTCTTCTCTTCGGCGGGTTTCTTCCGCTGGAAGCTCTCTTTGATATTGCCGAACAGATCCGGGCGTTTCCCGTGCATCGACATGATCGTGTACTGCTGGAGGAACGTGATGGTGTTGTTCGTAATCCAGTACAGCACGAGGCCCGAGGCGAAGCTGCCCAGCATGAACATGAAGACCCACGGCATCCAAGCGAAGATCATCGCCTGCGTCTTATCCGTCGGCGCCGGGTTCAGACGCTGCTGGAACCACATCGACACACCAAGCAGGATCGGCAGGATACCGAGCGACAGGATGAAGAGCGGCGAGCCCGGATCGGGCGCTGCGAAGGGCAGTAGGCCGAACAGGTTCAGGATCGAGGTCGGATCGGGGGCCGAGAGGTCATGGATCCAGCCGATCCACGGCGCGTGATACAGCTCGATCGTGACGTAGATCACCTTATAGAGCGAGAAGAAGATCGGGATCTGGATCAGAAGCGGCAGACAGCCCGCGGCGGGGTTCACCTTGTGCTTCTTATACAGCTCCATCATGCCCTGCTGCATCTTCTGGCGGTCGTCGCCGGCAGCTTCCTTCATCTTCTCCATCTCGGGCTGCAGCTCTTTCATGCGCGCCATCGAGATGTAGGACTTCCGCGCCAGCGGGAAGACGATCAGCTTGATGATGAAGGTCAGTGCGATGATCGCCCAGCCCATGTTGCCGATCGCGCCATGCAGGAAGTGCAGCAGGCGGAACATCGGCTTGGTGAGGAAGTAGAACCAGCCCCAATCGAGCGAGTCGACGAATTTCGGGATCGGGACATTGTCCTGATAATCGCGCAGGGTTTCCCATTCCTTCGCACCGGCGAAGAGGTGGGTCTGCGCGTCGCCCTTGGCGCCCGGCGCGACGTCGATCACCGGCAGGCGGGTCTCGGTCTGGTAGATGTCGGACTTCTCACCCGAATATTTCACGACCGAGGTGAACGGGCCCGAGATCGGCGCCAGAACGGTCTGCCAGTATTTGTCGGTGAAGCCCGTCCAGCCGGCGTCCTGCACCTGCTTGATCTCGGCCTGACCCTCGACGCCCTGATTGTCGAGCTTGGTGATGTTCTTGTATTTGATCTCTTCGAGATTGCCGTCATCCATCGCCACGAGGCCCTCGTGGAGCACGTAGACGCGGCGCTCCTCGGGGATGCCGTGACGCGCGATGATGCCGTAGGGCGCAAGCTTCACGGCGGCGTCGGTGCCGTTCTGCACCGACTGCTTGATCGTGAAGAGATATTTGTCGTCGACCGAGATCTCGCGCTGGAAGGTCAGGCCGTGGCCGTTATCCCATTGCAGCGTGACGGGGGTGTCGGGCGTCAGCTTGCCGGTGCCGACCTGCGTCCAGACCGTGTTCGGGCCGGGCACCTGATCGCCCGGCAGACCACCCGCGGGCAGCCAGCCATAGACGACGTAATAGGGAAGGGTCGAATTGCTGGTATCGCCGCTGATCGGCGAGAGAAGACGCACGTCCGGCGAATCCTCGTCCAGCGTTTCCTTGTATTTCTTGAGCGACAGGTCGTCGAAACGCCCGCCGAGAGTCGAAATCGAGCCCTCGACCGCGGGGGTGTCGATCTCGATGCGCGCGGCGCTCTGGGACTGGGCGCTCGCGGCCTGCGACATCGTCGCCGTATCGACCGGTGCACCCGTGGAGTCGGCGGCGGTCTTCGGTGCAATATCAGTGGCTTCGGGCGAAGCGCTCTGCTCTGCGACCGGTTGGCTCGGTGCCGTTGTCGTGTCTTCCGTGGGCGGGAAGAAGTAGGTCCAGACGCCCAGCACGAGCGCAGAAAGCACCACCGCGAGAATGAGATTCTTGTTTTGGTTGTCCATGAAACCCTAATTCCACAAGCCTGTCGAAAACTTGCATGGGTTCAACAGAAGGGGCAGCCAAAGGTCAAGCCATTTTCCCTTGAAACAGTGGATCGGGCATGGTTTGCCATCACGCTTTCGGCCCGGATCCGGGGTCCGCAGTCGCAAAGCCCGGTCTGCGACTCGCTCTGCGGCCTGGTCTTTGGGGTGGTTCACCGCCTGCCGATTTGCGGCGTCGCGTCGAGCTTGGTGCGATGGCGTTCCGCCCATTCGAGGAATTCGCTGATCGGCATCGGAGCGGCAATCGCCGGGCCCTGCACCGCCGAGCAGCCCAACTGGCACAGCATCGCGTGTTCGGCGATTCCCGGCACCCCTTCGGCGAGCGTCTCCAGCCCAAGACCTTCGGCCATCGACACGATCGCGGCGGTCAGGCGCTGATGTTCGGTGTTGTGGTCGATCTCTGCCGTGAGCGAGCGATGGATGCGCAGCCGCTGCGGCCCGAGTTGGCGGATCGTCTCCGCCGAGACGGGACCGGAACCGAATCCCGCCAGTTCGATCAGGCAGCCGAGGCGCTTGATCGCGTGCAGCGTATGGCTGCAGACCGGATCGTCGAGCCGCGCCACCATCGCCTGCGGGACGATCAGCCGCAACCGGTTCGGGGCGATCTCGAAGCGGTCGCATTCCCAGGCCAGCCGCTCGGCCAGCTTCGGGTCGCCCATCTGTCCGGCCAGGAAGGGAAGCGAGGCCGGGCCGAAATCGCTGCCGTCGCGGACGATGTCGCGCAGCGCGCCGAAGGCCGCGTAAAGCATGACCTCGGAGAAGCGCGCGCCCAGCCCTGCCGCCTCGATTGCGGGGAGTATCTCGCTTTCGGTCAGAATCCCGCGCTGCGCATGAAGCCAGCGCGGAATCGCCTGAAATCCGCTGATCTCGCCTGTGTCGGTGGAAATCTGCGGCAGGAAAAACGCCTTGATATGGCCCGCTTCGAGCGCCTCTCCGACACTGGCGGACAGGGGATGCGCGCCCGGGTCTTTCGTGGCGATCTTGTCCGAGCGGGAGGAGCGGATCGCACCGGGGCCGGATTGCATCGCGCGGTTGGCTGCGGTCTCGGCGCGCGAGAGCGCCGCCTCCGCCTCTGTGTTGGCGCGCGCGTCAGCCTTGGCCTGCGTTGCCGCGTTGTCGCGATAGGCCGGGGCCGCGGCACTTCGGCCCACGAGGTGAAATCCGATATGCATGGTGATCTGCTGCGTCTGCTCGGCGATCACGTAAGGCTCGCTTACCGCTTCCTGAAGGCGGCCGCAAAGCTGGATCATCCCTTCGAGGCCAAGCCGCGGCGTCGGGCGCAGCAGCACCGCGAAACGCGCGCCGTCCCAGCGCGTGACCACATCGCCGCTGCGCAACTGCGCCTGCAGCCGTTCGCCAATCCGGCGCAGCAGAAGGTCGAATTCCTTCGGGTGGAGTCGCCGCAGCACCTGATCGGGGGCGTCGAGCCCGAGGATCAGGCATCCGGTCGGGCGATTTCGCTGCTGTGCGTCCTGCAAGGAGGCGGCCATCTCGGCAATCGCGGCACTCGGCGGCAGCAGGCCCGTCGCGGGGTCGCATCCTTCCTCGTCGATCTCGGGCGGAACGGGCAGGGGGCGGGTCATCCAGCCCACCAGAATCGCGGTCAGCCCGATCAGCACCATCGCCTCCGGCCCAACCCAAAGCAGGGCGAGCCCGCAGGCCGGCAAAAAGGCGATCATCTCGCGTCGGAGCAGAACCGGACCCGGCTTGCCCTGATATCTTGCGCGCAGCTCTGATTTGCGGGCGGCGCGCTTGCCCCCGTCATTTCCCATGACACCTACCCCCGTGGCACATGCGGGCCCCTAAAGGCCCCCTTCGCCAGCAAGGCTAGACGTCATTGGTGTTCAGCCGGTTAATCGCGCTCGCGCAAAACCGGGACGTTTTCGTTAAAATCCGCTTCACCCTCCGCGCGGCGCTCGAGCCCCGCAAAATCGAAGATCGAGGGGTCGCACAGATGCGAGGGGCGTGCGTTCATCAACGCCTTGAACATCTTGTTGCGGCGACCGGGCGCGTTCTTCTCCCAGCCGTCGAGCATCATCTTCACCTGCTGGCGCTGCAGCCCGTCCTGAGAGCCGCAGAGGTCGCATGGGATGATCGGATAGTCCATCGCGCGGGCGAATTTCTCGCAATCGGCCTCGGAGACGAAGGCGAGCGGGCGATAGACGAAGAGATCGCCTTCCTCATTCAGCAGTTTCGGCGGCATCGTCGCAAGGCGCGAGCCGTGGAACAGGTTCATGAAGAAAGTCTCGAGAATGTCGTCGCGGTGATGGCCCAGCACGACCGCCGAGCACCCTTCCTCGCGCGCGATCCGATAGAGGTTGCCGCGCCGCAGCCGCGAGCACAGCGCGCAATAGGTGCGGCCCTGCGGGACCTTGTCCATCACGATCGAATAGGTGTCCTGATACTCGATCCGATGCGGAACCCCCATCTTCTCGAGGAATTCCGGCAGCACGGTCGCGGGAAAGCCCGGCTGACCCTGATCGAGATTGCAGGCCAGCAGCTCCACCGGCAGCAGCCCGCGCCATTGCAACTCGTGCAGGACGGCCAGAAGCGTATAGCTGTCCTTGCCGCCCGAGAGGCAGACCAGCCAGCGTTGCCCGCGTTCGATCATCCCGTATTTCTCGATCGCCTCGCGGGTCTCGCGCACGATGCGTTTGCGCAGCTTCTTGAACTCGGTGGTCGAGGGTGCGCCCGCAAAAAGCGGATGGATCGGGCTGTCTTCGTCATCAAGCATCTGGAGTGTCCTTCGCGTCATGCGCATGGGCGCAACGATGGGCGGCGTCAAATTCGGGATCGGCCCCGGGCACCGGGTCATAGCCATGCCCGCCCCAGGGGTGGCAGCTCAGAAGCCGCTTCCCGGCCAGCCAACCACCCTTCACCGCACCATGACGTTCGAGCGCTTCGAGCGCATAGGACGAACAGGTCGGCTGATAGCGGCAGCCATGCCCCATCCAGGGGCTGAGCAGCAAGCGATAGGCATGAACCGGTAGGGCAAGGATTCGGGCGAGGGGGCTCATTTGCGTTTGCTCCCCTTGGGTTTGCGCGGCCGCGGTGGGGAGATCGGCAAATCGTGAATGATCGTGAGCACGGTTTCGAATTCGGCCAGCATGGCGGCGAAGTCGCGGGTGGCGGTCGCCTCGGGGCGCCCGACTAGAACATAGTCCCAGCCCGACCGACCCGCCTTGGGCAGAACCTGCCGCGCGATCTCGCGCAGGCGGCGTTTCGCGCGATTGCGCGCCACCGCGTTGCCGAGCTTCTTCGAGCAGGTGAAGCCCACGCGGATCAGATCGGGGGCGACGGGCTCACCCTCGCGGCGCTTGCGCGCCTGCAGCAGAAAGCCGGGCATCCCCTTACGCTGCGCCGAGGCCGCTTTCAGGAAATCCGCCCGCTGCCGCAGAACCGCGGTCGGACGAGTCGGATCATCTGAGCGTATGGCGGCCATCAGGCGACCTCCGGCGAATAAACGGCGCGCAAAATAGCGAAGCCGCCGGTCTTTTCACCGATCTGACCCGAGGGCCCGACCTGCGAAAAGCATCCGGCGGCGTCAAAAGCCAGTCGCGGCTGTAACGGCCTTAAGCCGACAGACGCTTACGGCCCTTCGCGCGACGGGCGTTGAGAACCCGGCGTCCACCCTTCGTGGCCATGCGGCTGCGGAAGCCGTGGCGACGGGCGCGAACGAGGTTCGACGGCTGGAACGTGCGTTTCATCGTTTTCACTCCGGTTCGGGCCCAGAAACAGGATTCGAGGGCCAGATAGCATTTCGAAGCCGCTCTTTAGTGACCTCTCCCCAGCAAGTCAATTCGCCAAAGCGGGTTTTTTCCGGCTTTTCCGGTCGCTTCGCACGGATCGTGACCGCTCACGGGGTTTTGCCTTCTGCGCGAGCCGCCTATCTTGTGCGCAAAGCGCGGCTGACGCAGGGGACGGTATCCTTGCATCCTGACCGGCGGTGCATCTTGCATCCTGACCGGCGGTGCATCAAGAGTGACATTGAAGGGGACGGGCCGATCCTGCGGGACGGCCTTGCGTTTGATAGGCGATGAAAGTGAACACTCTTTCAGGGCGGTTTCTGATCCTGACCACGGTTTTCGTGGTGCTCGCCGAGGCGTTGATCCTTTTGCCGGGTTTGGCGAATTTTCGCGAAGACTATCTTTTGACGCGACTCGAGCGCGCGCAGATCGCTTCGCTTGCGCTTCTGACCACCGACACCACTATAGCGCCCGATCTGGAAAAAGAGCTTCTGTCCAATGCGGGCGTCTTCAACGTGGTGCTTCGCAGAGATGCGGCGCGGCAGCTGGTGCTGTCCTCGCCGATTCCCTCTCCGGTGACCGAAACCTACGACCTGCGCGATTCGACCGAATGGACGCGGATTCGCGATGCGGTCCACGCGCTCTTCGATTCCGGGGATCGTGTGATCCGGGTGCTGGGCCAGCCGGTGCAGAAGGGCGGTATCGTGATCGAGGTGACGCTCGCGACCGAACCGATGCGGATCGCGATGGTGGAATACGGGCTGCGGCTCTTGTCGATCTCGGCGGTCTTCTCGGTGATCACCGCCGTGCTGCTGTTCCTGCTGGTGCGCCGCCTGATGGTCGTGCCGATCAAGCGGCTGGTCGCGCATATGTCTTCTTATGCGGACGCGCCCGAGGATGCGCGGCGCATCATAACCCCGCAGGCCAGCGTCGAGGAGCTGCGCGTGGCTGAGGAGGCGCTGGCCTCGATGCAGCAGCAGCTCACCGCGTCGCTGCGCCAGAAGGAGCGTCTCGCGCAGCTCGGGCAGGCGGTCGCCAAGATCAGCCACGACCTGCGCAACATCCTCACCACGGCGCAGCTCTTTGCCGACCGGATGGAAAGTTCGGACGATCCCGGCGTGAAACGCGCCGCCCCGAAGCTGACCGGCTCGATCGAGCGCGCGATCAACCTGTGCGAAACGACGCTCGCCTTCGGCAAGGCCAAGGAGCCGCCGCCGACGTTGTCGCGCTTTATGTTCGGCGAACTGGCGCAGGAGGTTCTGGAGAACGAAGAGCACCCGAGCGAAGGCCCGCTCGTCGATTTCGTCACCGACATGCCGCCGAATCTGGTGATCCGCGCCGACCGCGAGCAGCTCTATCGCGTGCTCAACAACCTCGTGCGCAACGCTCGTCAGGCGATCGAAGCGACTGGCCAGAACGGCACGGTGGAGATCGGCGCAGGCGAGAATGCCGATGGCTGGTGGATTCGCGTCCAAGATAGCGGCCCCGGCCTGCCGGAGACTGCGCGCGAACACCTCTTCAAGCCTTTCACGGGCGGCACGCGCGCGGGCGGCACCGGCCTTGGCCTCGCCATCGCGGCCGAGTTGATTCGTGGTCATGGCGGGCGTCTGGACCTGGTGCGCACCGACGGCAACGGCACCGAGTTCCGGATCTTCCTGCCCTCGGATATCGCGCTGGATTGCGCCTCCGAGAAGGGCGCGGGCGCAATTTCCTGAGCCTGCGCGGGGTTAGGTTCCGGGAGGTGCGTGCCGATCTTCAGGGCTTCCGCGAGGGCATCCAAGAATTTTGACGGTTTTCCAAAATTGCCTCGAATTTGCTCTTGCATCGCTCCGACGTGGCCGTTACATCGCCCCACATAAGCGGACCCGTAGCTCAGCTGGATAGAGCACTTGACTACGAATCAAGGGGTCGGGCGTTCGAATCGTCCCGGGTCCGCCATTTCCCCCTCCTACTAAAAATCAATGTCTCGCGGGCCATGCCTGTCGTTCGCGCCGTTGGCTGTTGCGGTCTGCGCGCTCTGTCGTCGCGCATGTTGCGCTGTGGGCCTCGGTCGTCCTTAGGGGCGTCTCATCGGACAAGCTCTCGCTGCGCTGCGAGAGCGGTTCGGGGCCGCGCTTGGGTGTGGGGTGCCCCGGAGGCGTTCGAAGGGTGGCTGCGGGTGCTGATCGACGCTCTGCGTCTTCCCCGGGCGGGATACAAAAGCAGGACGCTTGGAAGGCCTTCTCGAGCCTCTCTCGGGCGGCTGTCGGAGGCGGCGTGCGGTTCAGCTGTTTGCAGAGAAACAAACCCTCGGAAACGCGAAACCCCGCCACGAAGGGCGGGGTTTTCGGCGTATCGAAGTTTGTTTGGTGGAGCCAAGGGGAGTCGAACCCCTGACCTCTTGAATGCCATTCAAGCGCTCTCCCAACTGAGCTATGGCCCCACCGGAGGTCCAGCGGGTAGCCCCGCTGTGTGGGGAGGCGTATAGGCAAAGCGCCGCGGCGGTGCAAGAGGAATTTCGCTCCGAACCGCGCGAAAATTTCGTCGCTCTCGCCTTCCCAAACGTCAGCTGTCACCTGCACCCGGAAACGGGGCGCGAGGCTGCATGCCGGGGCAGGGCCCGGGCCAAAGAAAAAGGCGCCACGGTTTCCCGTCGCGCCTTGATCAATGGTCCCGAGCGGCCCAGCCGATCAGTTGTCTTCCTTATCCTCAGTGCTGACATCCGCGATGTCATCGAGCGAGACATTGTCGTCATCGTCGTCGTCGTCGAGCAGATCGTCGTCGAGATCCACGTCACCGTCATCGGTGTCGAGATCGTCATCTCCGAGACTGACGTCATCGTCTTTCTGAGACGACGTCTTGTCGGTCGTAAGCGTACGACCGCTGCCCGAGGTCAGAGCCTCGAGGGTAAAGGTGTTGTTGCAGACCGGGCAGGTCATCGGGTCGTTATTCAGGTCGTAAAAGCGGCTCGCGCAATGCGGGCACAGACGCTTGACGCCCCATTCCTCTTTCGGCATGGAATTCTCCTGCGCACTTAATCCAGCAGAGTCGCAGCCACCTGCCACATGCCGGGCAGGGTGTCAAAGCCTTTTCGTGCCTTTTCTGGCCGGGCTGCGACCCGCGGGCCACCTCTCGCTGTCGAACCTTTCGGAGAAAGCTTCTGTCCCGCACGCCCCCCATTCCCGAACTGCCTGAGGTGGAGTTGGTTCTGCGCCGCTCCGGGCGTGCGCGCAGGTTCTCGTTGCGGGTGTCGCGGGTGGACGGCCGGGTGGCGCTCACGATCCCGCGGGGTGCGTCCGAGCGCGAGGCTTTGGCCTTCGCGCGCTCGCAAACCGAATGGCTGCGCAAGACCCTCGGGGCGATTCCGCCGGCGCAGGCGGTACGATTCGGGCAAGGCATCCCCTTCGAGGGGCAGATGCTGACACTGGAGCCCGCACGATTGCGCAGCCCGAAGATCGACGGGGCGCGTCTCTTGGTGCCCGAAGACCCGGCGCGGCTGGGCGTGCGGGTCGAGACCTTTTTCAAACACGCGGCCCGGCTGCGGCTCCATGCGGCCAGCACGCGCTATGCCTCCGAGATCGGGCGCGACTTCGCCAAGATCACGATTCGCGACACGCGCTCACGCTGGGGCTCGTGCAGCTCCACCGGAGCGCTGTCCTATAGCTGGCGCCTGATCATGGCGCCGCCGGAAGTGCTCGACTATGTCGCGGCCCATGAGGTCGCGCATCTCGAGGAGATGAATCACTCGCCCGCCTTCTGGCGCGTCGTCGAAGCCCTGCGTCCGAGCTTCAAGTCAGAGCGCGCCTGGCTCAAGCGCGAAGGCTCTGCGCTGCATGCGATCCGGTTTCGAGATTGACCCCGGCTGCTAACGTGATCACAAAAAGCGCATGACCACGATTTCTACACGCCCCATCGAGACCGCCGCCCATGATCGGCTTTACCGCGCATTGCGTCAGCAGATCATGGTGGGGGAATTGCTGCCGGGCACCGCGCTGACGCTGCGGGGCTTGGGCAAGCAATACGGTGTCTCCATGACCCCCGCGCGCGAGGCGCTGCGGCGGCTGGTGGCGGAAGGGGCGCTGACGCTGTCGAGTTCGGGCCGCGTCGCCACGCCGGAACTGTCGAACGAACGGATCGAGGAGCTGGCGGCGCTGCGCGCACTGATCGAGCCGGAGCTGTCGGCCCGTGCCCTGCCGCGGGCGCACCTCGCGCTGATCGATCGTCTCGGCGCGATCAACGTCGCCAATGCCGAGGCCGTCGCGAAGCAGGATGCGGTGGGCTACATCCGCACAAACCTCGAATTCCACCGCACGCTCTACCTGCGCGCGCAGGCGCCCGCGATGCTCGCGGTGATCGAAACCGTCTGGCTGCAGCTGGGGCCGACGATGCGCGCGGTCTACACCAAGCTGCAGCGCAACGAGCCGCCGCGCCACCACCGAATGATTCTCTCGGCTCTGCGGGCGGGCGACGAACCGGCGCTTCGATTGGCCGTGCGCACCGATGTGACCCAGGGTTTGCGCCATCTGGCCCAGCGTGGCTGGTAAAACCGCCCCTGAAGCGATGCGTGAGGGGCATAAAAACGGCTTGGGCGACTTGACGCGAGACGCCATTGCCCGTATTCCGCGCCAACAGATTTTCGGGCGCTGCCATGCGGCGCCTTCTCATGTTGGGGCCGGGCGCGCGATTCGCGTAACTTCGGCCAGGTAAGAAACGAAGGAAGAATGCCATGTCGCGCGTTTGCGAACTGACCGGCAAGGGCCCCACGACGGGCAACAAAGTGAGCCACGCGAACAACAAGTCGCGTCGTCGCTTCCTGCCGAACCTGAACGATGTCTCCCTGATCTCGGACACCCTGGGCCAGAGCTTCAAGCTGCGCGTTTCCGCAGCCGGCCTGCGCTCGGTTGACCATCGCGGCGGTCTCGACGCGTTCCTCGCCAAGGCGAAGGATGCAGAGCTGTCGGTGAATGCTCTGAAGATCAAGAAAGCGATCGCGAAAGCTCAGGCAGCCGCCTGATCCTTTCCGGATGCACGGTTACGAAAACCCCGCGCTTCGGCGCGGGGTTTTTGCTTGTGCGGCGTTATCTGCCGTATTTCCCTCCCTGCGTCGTCACGCTAGTGTGAGCGCCATGTGGAGGACGCGCTTCAAGCTGCTGATCGGGATCGCCGCGGCGCTCATGCTGGCCACGACCAGCATGACGATGGCGGTCGCACGCGGTCAGGCGCGCGTCGCGGGCGAGGTGGTGCTCTGCACCGGCTACGGCGTGACCACGGTCAGCGTCGATGCCGAGGGCAATCCGACCGGTCCCGCCCATATCTGCCCCGACATGGTGCTGGCGATGATGGCCGCCGTCGCGCTCGCGCCGGCTCTGCCGACACCGCCCCAGGGCGAGGGGCGCAGCGTCGAGACGGTCGAGCCCGAGACCGCGCAGGCGCAGGCCGTCGTGGTGCCGCGCGCCCGCGGACCGCCCGTGCCCGTCTGATCCCAAGCTTTCAGACGAACACACCCACAGGAGACGCAAATGATCCGCAAATACCTGATGAGCGCGGCCCTGATCGCCGCAGCTCTCCCCGCCTTCGCCGCCGAACCGATCCAGATCCTCGACCCTTACGTCCGGGTCTCCACCCCGATGTCGAAATCGGCGGCAGCGTTTATGGAGATCAAGAATATCTCCGATCTCGACGATCGCCTTCTCTCGGTCAGCTCGAACGTCGCCGCGCGCGTTGAACTGCACACCCACAAGCAAGGGCCGAATGGCGAGATGCAGATGCTCGAGGTCAAGGAAGGCTTCGAGATCCCCGCCAAGGGCGAGCATGTCCTGCAGCGCGGCGGCGATCATGTCATGTTCATGGGGCTGAACCAGCCGCTCCATCAGGGCGACATGGTCACGCTCAACCTGCGCTTCGAGAAGACGGGTCTGATGGTCGTGGACATCCCGGTCGATCTCAACCGCGATCAGCCTGCCGCACCGTCGCAGGAGACCGCGCCGGTCGCCGATCCGCAGATTTCACATGAAGACATGACCCACGGGGAGCCGGAGCATACGGAGCCCACGATGGACAAGAAAGAAAGCGATATGTGAGCCGGGCCGGGTAGGGCGGCGTTCAGCCGCCCAACTGCTCCAGCATCTCGGCTGCGGCCGCCGAGGCCGCGCTTTCGCCGCTGGCCACGGCATCGCCAAGCTCGCGCATCTTTGCCCGGATCTCCGGGTCCTGACGCAGCCGCGCAAGCAGCCCCTCGCGGACTTCGGCCTCGAACCAGTGGCGCGCCTGCTCGGCCCGGCGCTGATCGAAATGCCCGTTCGCGCGCCGCCACTCGGCCAGCGCGGTCATCTCGTCCCAGGCCTTCTCCAGCCCGTTCTCTTCCATCGCCGAGACCGGCAGCGCCTTGGGGAACCCTTCGGGGTCCTGAGGCCGCTTGCGCAGCAGCCGCAGCGCGCCCGCGTAATCCGAGACCGTCCGCATCGCCGCCGGTTTCAGATCGCCATCCGCCTTGTTCACCAAGATCAGGTCGGCCATCTCCATGATGCCGCGCTTGACGCCCTGCAGCTCGTCGCCGCCAGCTGGGGCCATCAGCAGCACGAACAGATCCACCATCTCGGCCACGAGCGTCTCGGACTGGCCGACGCCCACGGTCTCGATCAGCACCACGTCGAAGCCCGCCGCCTCGCACAGAGACACCGCCTCGCGGGTACGCCGAGCGACGCCGCCGAGATGCGCTTGGCTAGGCGAGGGACGGATGAAAGCATTGGGATCGCGCGACAGGCGCTCCATCCGGGTCTTGTCGCCCAAGATCGAGCCGCCCGAGCGGGCCGAGGAGGGATCGACCGCCAGCACGGCGACCTTCAGCCCCTTCGCGGTCAGCATCATCCCGAAGGCTTCGATGAAGGTGGATTTGCCCACGCCCGGCGTGCCCGAAAGCCCAATGCGCAGCGCCTGACGCCCTTCGCCTGCCAACGTATCCAAGAGTTCGACCGCCTGCGCGCGATGCTCCGCCCGGCCCGATTCCACCAGCGTGATCGCGCGGGCCAAGGCGCGGCGATCGGAGGCCAGAATGCGCGGAGCGAGGTCGGCGGGGCTTTGTTTGGTCATCGGCAGGCTTTCGCTGATTTTGGGTATTCGTGTCAAAAATGACATCAGACGTGAAGACTTATCGGTTACTTGCCTGCACCCTGCGACCTATGTCCAGACCCAATGGGAAATTCCTGACACGAGGATGCCAATGACATCTCTTTCGAACCGTTTGCCCCGCGCCTTGACCGCTGCGCTGACAGCGGCGCTGGTGATCGTGCCCCTTGGCGCCGCGCCCGCACGCGCCGAGCAAAGCGACAAGATCGTCTTCGACGTGGTGCTGAAAGGCATCCGCGCGGGCGAGCTGGCGATCAACGGCAAGATCACCGACGGAGCGTATGGCGCGAACGGTGTGCTGCAGACGGCTGGCCTCGTGGGGCTGCTGCGCAAGATCAAGTTCTCGGCCAGCGTCTCGGGGCTTCACGACGGCCAGAAATTCACCCCGATGAAATATTCCGAGGTGGACGACGCGCCGGGGCGCAAGTCGAAACACCAGATCATCTACAACAACGGCACCCCTGTTTCCGTCAGCCAGCAGCCGCCGCGCAAGCCCAAACCCCGGGATGTCGATCCCGCGAAACAGGGCGGAACGGTCGATCCGCTGACCGCGCTCTATGCCGTGCTGCGCGATGTGCCGCGCGACGAGGCCTGCAAACTCGACGTGAAGATGTATGACGGCGCGCGGCGCTCGCAGGTGCGCCTGTTCGATCCGAAGCCCGATGGCAAGAACCTCGTCTGTTCGGGCGAATATCGCAGGCTCGAAGGGTTCTCGGAAAAGGACATGAAGGAAAAGAGCCGCTTCGCGTTCACCCTCTATTACGAGCCGAGCCCGAAGGGCGGTTTGCAGGTCGACAAGATCGAGACCGACACGCTCTATGGAAAAGGCCGCCTCACTCGGCAATAAGGGGCGGGTGAACACAGACCGCTTTTCTCTTCCGATCGACGTGGTGCTGCCCGATCTGCGGGCGGCGCTGTCTGCGCATGGCCGCGCGGTGCTGATGGCGCCGCCGGGCGCGGGCAAGACGACCCGCGTGCCGCTGGCGTTGCTGGATCAGATCGAGGGCCGGATCGTGATGCTGGAGCCGCGCCGTCTGGCCGCGCGCGCCGCCGCCGAGCGCATGGCGGACACTTTGGGCGAAAAGGTCGGCGAGACGGTCGGCTACCGCATCCGGGGCGAGGCGAAGGTCTCGAAATCCACCCGGATCGAGGTCGTGACCGAAGGCATCCTGACCCGCGTGCTGCAATCCGACCCGGAACTGACCGGCATCGGCTGCGTGATCTTCGACGAATTCCACGAACGCTCGCTCAATGCCGATTTGGGGCTGGCGCTGGCATGGGAGGTGCGCGGCGCGCTGCGCCCCGATCTGGCGCTGGTGGTGATGTCCGCCACGCTCGATGCCGAGCCAGTGGCGCAGCTTATGGACGATGCGCCAATCGTGGTGTCCGAGGGCCGGGCCTATCCGGTGGAGACGCGCTGGCTGGACCGTCCGGTCGACAGTTCGATGCGGTTCGAGGCCGCGATGGCCGGGCTGATTGCCGAGGCCGTCGAGGCCACCGACGGCAGCCTGCTGGCCTTCCTGCCGGGCGAGGGCGAGATTCGCCGCGTCGAAGGGCTTCTGAAGGGCCGCTTGCCCGCCGACATCGCGATCCGTCCGCTGTTCGGCGCGATGGAATTCGCCGCCCAACGCGCGGCCATTGCGCCCGCGCCTTCGGGGCGAAAACTGGTGCTGGCCACCGCCATCGCCGAGACCTCTCTGACCATCGAAGATATCCGCGTCGTCATCGACGGCGGCCGCGCGCGGCGCGCGCGCTTCGATCCAAGCTCCGGCATGGCGCGATTGGTGACCGAACCCGCCTCCCGCGCCGAGGCCGAGCAGCGCCGGGGCCGCGCAGGCCGCGTGGCGGAAGGCATCTGCTACCGGCTCTGGACCAAGGGCGCGGAGGGTGCGCTGCCCGCCTTCGCCCCGCCCGAGATCGAGGTGGCCGACCTCACGGGCCTCGCGCTGGAGCTTGCGCTCTGGGGCACGGAGGGCGGCGATCTGGCCTTCCTGACCCCGCCGCCCGCGCACGCGAAGGCGGAGGCGCGCGCTTTGCTGGAAGAGCTCGGCGCGCTTAAATCGGGGCTGATTACCGAACACGGGCGCAAGCTCGCGAAACTGCCGCTGCATCCGCGCCTCGGGCATATGCTGTTGACCGCTGGCCCCGAGGCAGCTCCCCTTGCTGCCCTTCTGGCCGAGCGCGACCCGCTGCGTGGCGCGCCCGCCGATCTGACCCTGCGCCTCAGCGCCATCCGCGACCCGAAGCGTTTCGAGGCGAACCACCCCTACACGCCCCATCGCGGCACGATCGAGCGTATCCGCTCCGAGGCGAAGCGGCTGGCTCGCCTCGCCCCCGAGGCGCCCGAGACCTATTCGCCCGCCGAGCAACTTGCGCTCGCCTATCCAGACCGTGTGGGGCTGCGCCGCAAGGGCGATGCGCCGCGCTACGTCCTGTCTGGCGGCAAGGGCGCGGTGGTGGCCGAGGGCGATCCGCTGGGCGCACAACGCCTGATCGTGGTGAGCGATCTCGACGGCGATCCGCGCGAGGCGAAGGTGCGCCAAGGCATCGCGATCTCCGAGGCCGAGGTCCGCCGCCTCTTCGCCGATCAGATCGCGTGGCACGATGTCTGCGACTGGTCCAGGCGCGAGGGCCGTGTGATCGCGCGCAAGCACGAACGGTTCGGCGCGCTGGTGCTCGACGATCGCGTCTGGAAGGACGCTCCGCGCGAGGCATTGGCGCGCGGCGCACTGGCCGGGTTGCGCCAGATCGGGCTGCCGATGACGCCAGCCGCGCGTCGCCTTCAGGCGCGGGTGGAGCTGTTGCGCGGGCAGGGGGCCGATCTGCCGGATTTCACCGATGAGGGGCTGTTGGAGAGGGCGGAGGACTGGCTGCTGCCCTATCTCGGCAAGGTCCGAACCGAGGCCGATCTGCGCAAGCTGGATCTGACCGATGCGCTGCGCGCGGCGCTCGACTGGGAACAGATGCAGCTGGTGGACCGGCTCGCGCCTGCGCATTTCGAGACCCCTCTGGGCCGTCGCGTGCCGATCGACTACGCGGGCGAGGCGCCGGGGATCGAGATACGCCTGCAGGAGATGTTCGGCGTCACCGCCCATCCCACGGTCGGCCCGAAACGCCTGCCGCTGCGGATAACGCTGCTGTCGCCCGGCCACAAACCCATTCAGGTGACGATGGACCTGCCGGGTTTCTGGGAAGGGTCCTACGCCGATGTGCGCAAGGATATGCGCGGGCGCTACCCCAAGCATCCGTGGCCGGAAGACCCGCGCGAGGCCGATCCGACCCTGCGGGCCAAGCCGCGCAAATAAGCTATGCGCACCGCGCGGATTGACCCAACGGGAGGCTTTCGCGCATATGGCGCGAGGCAACGAGGGAAAAACATGACCGAAACGCTGAGCTTCGAGGACCGCAAGCGCCTCGTGATGACCGTGCTGATGACGCCCGATCAGGCGAATTTCTCCGGCAAGGTGCATGGTGGCGCGCTGTTGAACTGGCTCGACCGGGTCGCGTTCTCGCTCGCCTCGCGCTACTCGCAGCGCTACGCGGTGACGCTGTCGGTCGATCAGGTGACCTTCCAGCAGCCGATCAATGTGGGCGAGCTGGTGACGTTTCGGGCCAGCGTGAACCACACGGGCCGCACCTCGATGGAGATCGGTATTCGGGTCGAGGCGGAGAACATCACAGCCGGCACACGGCGGCACACCAATAGCTGTTATTTCACCATGGTCGCGGTGGACGAGGACGGCAAACCCGCCGCGGTGCCGAAGCTGGAGGCGGAGACCGCAGAGGAGCGCCACCGCTGGCGCGCCGCCGAACTGCGCCGCGAACTGCGCCGTGAATTCGCCGCCAAGATGGACGCGGCGGCGGATCACGGCGAGGGGTAGGCCTCACGCAACGGTGAAAGACGGAAACGGGTGGTCCGATGCGTTGAACCTGCGAAAGGAATTCACGCATGAGACAAACCTCCCCCAATCTTTCCCGACGAAACCTTCTGCGCGCGCTCGCGGCCTCTCCGGTCGCTGCTGGTGCTGCGACGTTTCCGCTGGCCGCGCGCGCCGAAGCCAGTTCTGCCGCAACGGCCGCCGGGTTGATTACGCCCAATGTCTGTCTGGTGATGCCGGAAGTCACCGAAGGCCCCTATTATATCGACCCAAATCTGGTGCGCGCCGACATTGCCGAGGACCGGACGGGCATTCCGCTGGTATTGCAGATGCAGGTCGTCAATGCCGATTGTACCCCGATCGAAGGCGCGCGCGTCGATGTCTGGCATTGCGACGCCGAGGGCAATTATTCGGGCTATGCGAACCAAGGCTCCGAGGCCACGCTCGACACCACCGGCCAAACCTTCCTGCGCGGCACGCAGATGACGGAAGCGGGCGGGCTTGTGCAATTCCAGACGATCTATCCGGGCTGGTATCGGGGGCGCACGACCCACATCCATTACAAGGTCTTCCTCGACGAGGTGACCGTGCTGACCTCGCAAATCTTTTTTCCCGATGCGCTGAGCCAGTATCTCTATGACAATATCGCGCCCTATACGCGCGAAAGCACCCGCGACACGATCAACGCAAGTGACGGGATCGCGCATCAGGCAGGCGATGGCGCCTATGCAGCGCTGCGCGAGCAGAGCGATGGTTACGTGGCGCAGCTCGTGGTGGGCGTGAACCCTGATGCGGTGAGCGAGGCGGGCAATGGTGGCCCGGGCGGGTCAGGCGGCGGCGCAGGCGGCCCGAACGGAGCCCCTCCCGGCCCGCCGCCGGGCGATGCGGGTGGCATGGGCCCCTCCGGGTCTGGCGATTGGACGCCGGACGATCTGGTGCCCGAGAAGGACAGCTGAGCCTTTCGACGGCCAAAAAAAGGGCGCCCCGCGGGGCGCCCTTTCGCATTTCTCACGACCCTTGGCCTATCAGGCGT
Source organism: Thioclava sp. DLFJ4-1 (assembly GCF_002020145.1). Classification (NCBI taxonomy): domain Bacteria; kingdom Pseudomonadati; phylum Pseudomonadota; class Alphaproteobacteria; order Rhodobacterales; family Paracoccaceae; genus Thioclava; species Thioclava sp. DLFJ4-1. Next base: position 774,032 of record NZ_MPZT01000001.1, on the reverse strand, counting down.
GGATCGCGCCGTCGCCGCAGGCGAGCGCGGCTTCGCGCACGGCTTCGGAGAAGGTCGGGTGGGCGTGGCAGGTCAGCGCCACGTCTTGCGCCGAGGCGCCGAACTCCATCGCCACGCAGATCTCGTGGATCAGGTCGCCCGCGCCGGGACCGATGATGTGGCAACCGAGGATGCGGTCGGTTTCCTTATCCGCGATCAGCTTCACGAAGCCGTCCGACTGGAACACCGCCTTGGCGCGGCCATTGCCCATGAAGGAGAACTTGCCGACCTTGTAGGCGCGGCCGTCCTGCTTGAGCGCCTCTTCGGTCTGGCCCACCGAGGCGACTTCCGGGGTGGTGTAGATCACGCTCGGGATCACGTCGTAGTTCACGTGGCCATGCTTGCCCGCGATGACTTCGGCGACGGCCATGCCTTCGTCCTCGGCCTTGTGGGCGAGCATCGGACCGGTGACCGCGTCGCCGATCGCGTAAATGCCCTTCGCGGAGGTCTGCCAATGCGCGTCGGTTTTCACCTGACCGCGCGGCAGCATCTCGACGCCGACGCCCTCAAGGCCCAGACCATCGGTATAGGGCTTGCGGCCGGTTGCGACGAGGACGGTCTCGGCTTCGATCGAGGCGTTGCTCTCATCTTTGCGCAGCTGGTAATTCACCGTGGCCTTGCCGTTCTTCACGTCGACGCCCTGCACGGCGGCGCCCATGACGAATTTCAGGCCTTGCTTGGACAGGATCTTCTGGAAGTTCTTGGAGACCTCGCCGTCCATGCCGGGGGTGATCGCGTCGAGATATTCCACGACGGTCACATCCGCGCCGAGACGGGCATAGACCGAGCCCATTTCCAGACCGATGACGCCCGCACCGATGACGACCATCGACTTCGGAATCTTGTTCAGCGACAGCGCGCCGGTGGAGGTCACGACGGTTTTCTCGTCGATCTCGATGCCCGGCAGCGAAGAGGGTTCGGAGCCGGTGGCGATCACGATGCTCTTGGCGTTATGGACGTCCTCGCCCACTTTCACCTTGCCGGCTTCCGGGATCGAGCCCCAGCCCTTGAGCCAGTCGATCTTGTTCTTCTTGAACAGGAACTCGATGCCCTTGGTGTTGCCGTCGATGACTTCCTGCTTGTAGGTCAGCATTTGCTTCCAATCGACCGAAGGCGATTTGCCCTTCAGGCCCATCTTGGCGAAGTTATGCTCGGCTTCGTGCAGCTGATGCGTGGCATGCAGCAGCGCCTTGGAGGGGATGCAGCCCACGTTGAGGCAGGTGCCGCCGAGGCTGTCACGGCCTTCGACACAGGCGGTTTTCAGGCCCAGCTGGGCGCAGCGGATGGCGCAGACATAGCCGCCCGGGCCGCCGCCGATCACGATCACATCATAGTCAGCCATTGTTCTTGCTCCTTGGATTGGGGCGCGAGGGGGCCTCGCGCCGGGAGGTCAGATCAGCGCGGCAATCGCCAGCGCCAGAATTGCGAAGAAGGAAAAGCCCCAGATGAGCGAGCGCCACGGCACCCAGCCCAGCAGATAGGACGGAATGTAGAGAACCCGCGCGATCAGAAAGATCCAGGCGAAGGCCGCAGTGGCGGCGCTCGACTGCCCGGTCAGGCCGATGACCAGCGCGACGGGGGCAAAGAGGATCAGCCCCTCGAAGGAGTTGTTCATCGCGCGCTGAATCCGGCCGAGCAGGGTCGAGATCGGCGGCGGCGTCTTGTCGCGCGGAGAGACGGGGTATTTCGTGCCGAGTTCCGTATTCGCTTTGACCGAATAGGCGATCATCAGCCCCAGATGGAGCAGGATCGCGAGGATGAGCACGGTGAGTTCGGGGGTCATGGGTCGCTCCCGGTGGAGAGGGCGGACCGGAGGGCTGTCTGCCCCCCGGACCCCCCGAGGATATTTGGCAAGAGCGAAGGAGGCGGGGCGCCGCCTTCGTCCCAAGTCGCTTACCTTACAGGTCCATAAGCAGGCGGCGCGGGTCTTCCAGCGCTTCCTTGACGCGCACGAGGAAGGTCACTGCGCCTTTGCCGTCGACGATGCGGTGGTCGTAGCTGAGTGCGAGATACATCATCGGCTTGATGACGATCTGGCCGTTCTCGACCATCGGACGTTCCTGGATCTTGTGCATGCCGAGGATACCCGATTGCGGCGGGTTGAGGATCGGCGAGGACATCAGCGAGCCGTAGACGCCGCCGTTCGAGATGGTGAACGAACCGCCCTGCATCTCGGCCATCGAGAGCTTGCCGTCACGGGCGCGGGTGCCCATCTCGGCGATCGTCTTCTCGATCGACGCGAAGCTCATCTGATCGGCATCGCGCACGACCGGAACGACGAGCCCGTTCGGGGTGCCCACGGCCACGCCCATGTGGACGTAGTTCTTGTAGACGACCTCGTTGCCGTCGATCTCGGCGTTGACTTCCGGGACCTCTTTGAGCGCGTGGCAGCAGGCCTTCACGAAGAAGGACATGAAGCCGAGCTTCACGCCGTGCTTCTTGTTGAACAGGTCCTTGTACTCGTTGCGCAGGTTCATCACGCCCGACATGTCCACCTCGTTATAGGTGGTCAGCATCGCGGCGGTGTTCTGCGAGTCCTTGAGGCGCTTGGCGATGGTCGCACGCAGGCGGGTCATCTTCACGCGCTCTTCGCGCGACGCGTCATCGGCATTGACCGGGCCGCGCGGCGCCTGCGAGGGCGTCGAGGCGACGTTGACCGACGCCTGCTTCGGCGCGTTTTCGGCCTTGGCCACGTCTTCCTTCATGATCCGACCATCTTTGCCCGAACCCTGAACGGAGGCCGGGTCGATACCTTTCTCGGCCATCAGCTTCTTGGCCGAGGGTGCATCCTCGACATCCTTGCCGCCCTTGCTGCCGCTCTCGGCGGGGGCTTCGGATTTGGCCTCTTCCTTCGCGGGGGCGCTGTCGGAGGCGCCACCGGATTCGCCTTCAGCGATCACGGCAAGCTTGGCCGAGGCATCGACGGTCGCGCCTTCTTCAGCGACGATCTCCTTGAGAACGCCAGCCGCGGGAGACGGCACTTCGACGGAGACCTTGTCGGTTTCCAGCTCGCAGAGCATCTCGTCGGCCGCGACCTTGTCGCCAACCTTCTTGAACCACGTCGACACAGTTGCCTCGGTGACCGATTCACCAAGGCTGGGCACCATCACGTCGGTCATTTTTCCCTCATTCGATTGGGGCTGTTGGGCGGGTTTTTCCGCCGGTTTGTCGTCTTTCTTCTTCGGCGCGGGGCTGGCGCCGGCCTCTTCGATCGTCGCGAGAAGCGCATCGACGCCGACGGTCTCGCCTTCGGCGGCCACGATCTCGCCGAGCGTGCCGGCCGCGGGGCTCGGCACTTCGACGGTCACCTTGTCGGTTTCGAGCTCGCAGAGCATCTCATCGGCGGCCACCGTGTCGCCGGGCTTCTTGAACCAAGTGGCGACGGTAGCTTCCGTGACGCTCTCTCCGAGCGTGGGAACGCGGACTTCAGTGGACATCTATTCAACCCTCCAGTGCATCGTTGACGAGCGCGTCTTGCTCGGCCTTGTGGCGGCTTGCCAGACCCGTCGCGGGCGAGGCGGAAGCTGCACGGCCTGCATAGCGCGCACGGGCATGTTTCGCGTCGATCTTGGCGAGGACCCATTCGATATAGGGCTCGACGAAGAACCAAGCGCCTTGGTTCTTCGGCTCCTCTTGGCACCAGACGATCTCGGCATTCTTGAAGCGGGTCAGCTCTTTGGTGACGGCCTGCGCGGGGAACGGGTAGAACTGTTCCAGACGCAGCAGGTAGACATCGTCCAGCCCGCGTTCGTCGCGCTGTGCGAGCAGGTCGTAATAGACCTTGCCCGAGCACATCACGACGCGCTTGATCTTGTCGTCGGACTTCAGCTCCATATCCGAATTGCCGCGCTGGGCATCATCCCACAGCACGCGGTGGAAGCTGGACCCGGTGGTGAAGTCTTCCGTGGTCGAGACCGCCTTGGGGTGACGCAGAAGCGATTTCGGCGTCATCAGGATCAGCGGCTTGCGGAAGTCGCGGTGGATCTGGCGGCGCAGAATGTGGAAGTAGTTCGCCGGCGTCGTGCAGTTCGCGACGATCCAGTTATCTTCCGCCGACAGCTGCAGGAAGCGCTCCAGACGGGCCGAACTGTGCTCGGGGCCCTGACCTTCGAAACCGTGCGGCAGCAGGCAGACGAGGCCCGACATGCGCAGCCATTTCCGCTCGCCCGAGTTGATGAACTGGTCGAACATGATCTGCGCGCCGTTGGCGAAATCGCCGAACTGCGCTTCCCAGAGCGTCAGCGCCTTCGGTTCCGCCAGCGAGTAGCCGTATTCGAACCCGAGCACCGCATATTCGCTGAGCATCGAGTCGATCACCTCGTAGCGGGCCTGACCCTCACGGATGTTGTTCAGCGGGTAGTAGCGGTCTTCGTTGTCCTGATTGACCAGCGCCGAGTGGCGCTGCGAGAAGGTGCCGCGGGTGGCATCCTGACCCGACAGACGGACCGGGTAGCCCTCGGTCAGAAGCGAGCCGAAGGCCAGTGCCTCGGCGGTCGCCCAGTCGAAGCCCTTGCCGGTCTCGAGCATCTGCTTCTTGTTGTCGAGCAGACGCCCGACCGTCTTGTGCAGCGCGAATTTCTCGGGCGCGGTTACGAGCGCCTTGCCGACCTCTTCGAAGGTCTCGGGCGCGATCGCGGTGGTACCGCGCTCGTATTCGCTTTTTTCCTGCTCCATGCCGGACCAGCGACCGTCGAGCCAGTCGGCCTTGTTCGGCTTGAAGACCTTACCGGCTTCGAACTCCTCGTTGAGATGCGACTGGAACGAGGCTTTCATATCCTCGATCTCGCCCTCGGGGATCAGGCCGTCAGCCACGAGGCGCTCGGTGTAGAGCTGCAACGTGGTCTTGTGGGTCTTGATCGACTTGTACATCACCGGGTTGGTGAACATCGGCTCGTCGCCTTCGTTGTGACCGAAGCGGCGGTAGCAGAAGATGTCGATGACCACGTCCTTGTGGAACTTCTGGCGGAACTCGGTCGCGACGCGGGCTGCGTGCACGACGGCCTCCGGATCGTCGCCGTTCACGTGGAAGATCGGAGCTTCCACCATCAGCGCGAGATCGGTCGGGTAGGGCGAGGTGCGCGAGAAGTGCGGCGCGGTCGTGAAGCCGATCTGGTTGTTCACGACGAGGTGGATCGTGCCGCCCGTGCGGTGGCCGCGAATGCCCGAGAGCTGGAAGCACTCGGCCACGACGCCCTGACCGGCGAAGGCCGCATCCCCGTGCAGCAGCACCGAGACGACCTTTGAGCGGTCCGAACGGTCGGCCAGCTGGTCCTGCTTGGCGCGGACCTTGCCGAGCGCGACCGGGTTCACCGCCTCGAGGTGCGAGGGGTTCGCGGTCAGCGACAGGTGGACCTTGTTGCCATCGAACTCACGGTCGGCGGACGCGCCGAGGTGGTATTTCACGTCGCCCGAGCCGTCCACGTCCTCGGGCTTGAACGAGCCGCCCTGGAATTCGTGGAAGATCGCGCGGTAGGGCTTTTGCAGCACGTTGGCGAGGACCGAGAGGCGACCGCGGTGGGGCATGCCGACCACGACCTCTTGCAGGCCGAGCTGACCGCCCCGCTTGATGATCTGCTCCATGGCGGGGATCAGCGCTTCGCCACCATCGAGGCCGAACCGCTTGGTGCCCATGTATTTGACGTGCAGGAACTTCTCGAACCCTTCCGCCTCGACGAGCTTGTTGAGGATCGCGCGGCGGCCGGTCTTGGTGAAGGTGATTTCCTTGCCGTAGCCTTCGATGCGCTCTTTCAGCCAGGCCGATTGTTCGGGGTCGGAGATGTGCATGTATTGCAGCGCGAAGGTGCCGCAATAGGTGCGCTTCACGATATCCATGATCTGGCGCATCGAAGCGATCTCGAGGCCGAGCACGTTGTCGATGAAGATCGGGCGATCCATGTCAGCATCGGTGAAGCCGTAGCTCTTCGGATCGAGCTCCGGATGCTGACCGGTTTCGCGCATGTTCAGCGGGTCGAGATCGGCGGCGAGGTGGCCGCGGATACGGTAGGCGCGGATGATCATCAGCGCGCGGATCGAATCCAGCACGGCGCGTTTGACCGCGGCCTCATCGACCGGAACGCCAGCCTCGGCGGCTTTCTTCTTGATCTTGTCGCCAGCGGCCTTGCCCTCGGCAGGGGCGGCGGGCCATTCGCCCGTCAGCGCGGCGGTCAGGTCGTCGGCGACCACCGGCGGCCAGTCGCGACGCTCCCAGCTTGCGCCTTCGGCGGATTTCTTCACGTCCTGATCGGGATCACCGAGCGAGGCGAAGAAGGCAGCCCAGGCGGTATCGACCGAAGACGGATCTTCGGCGAACTTGGCGTAGAGCTGCTCGACATATTCGGCATTCGCGCCTTGCAGGAACTGCGAGGCATTGAACTGGTCGTTGGGGGATTGGTCGGTCATTTTCCTCACCTTCGGTCGGTGAAACAGGGATCTGTGGAACTCGAACGTCTATCAGCGGCCCATTGAACGGTTGGTTAAACGCTGGGCGCGTGTGGTGGCGGGGTCGCGCGGCGCGCGAACGCCCTCGCGACGGATACAGGGGTGGAACGGGACATGATGTAGGGTCCTTTCCTTCGCGCGCGGGGCCATCACGGATACTCCGAAACCGGCACCTTCAGTCCCGGGCATATTGCCTTCTGGGTCAATGATGTAGGTGCTGATGTCAGGACTTCCATGCAGGGCAGGGATGCACGCAGTCTGAACTGCGACCGGTGAGCGGACGCCCGCGACCAGAGCGAGGCCTTTACGCGCGGGCTTTCCGGTGCGGTTGGCGACGCGCTCCGCCGCAAAAAAAGACCGGCCCCCGTCGCTGCTTTCAAGCAGGGCGCATGCGACCGTCCCCGAAACGGGGAGGCAGGCGCGCCGTGCGATCCGCAGCGACATGAGTCCGGTCCTTTCCTTGGTCAGGATGCAGGGCCGCGTGCGCCGCGACCCTGCCTGTCTCAATGGGGCTTATTCGCCCTTGATCGCTTTCATCACCGCTTCGCCCAGCGTAGCGGGGCTGTCAGCGACGACGATACCGGCCGACTTCATGGCTTCGATCTTGGATTCCGCATCACCTTTGCCGCCCGCGACGATCGCGCCGGCGTGGCCCATGCGGCGGCCGGGAGGGGCCGTGCGGCCAGCGATGAAGCCAGCGGTCGGCTTCCAGCGACCTTTCTTCTTCTGCTCGGCGAGGAATTCCGCGGCTTCTTCTTCCGCCGAACCACCGATCTCACCGATCATGATGATCGATTCCGTTTCCGGGTCGTCGAGGAACATGTCGAGCACGTCGATATGCTCGGTGCCCTTGATCGGGTCACCGCCGATGCCGACGGCCGAGGACTGGCCCAGACCCATATCGGTGGTCTGCTTGACCGCCTCATAGGTCAGCGTACCCGAGCGCGACACGACGCCGACCGAACCACGCTTGTGGATGTGGCCGGGCATGATGCCGATCTTGCAGGCGTCGGGCGTGATGACACCGGGGCAGTTCGGGCCGATCAGGCGCGACTTGGAGTCGATCAGCGCGCGCTTGACCTTCATCATGTCGAGGACCGGGATCCCCTCGGTGATGCAGACGATCAGCTCCATTTCCGCGTCGATCGCTTCGAGGATCGAGTCAGCCGCGAAGGGCGGCGGAACGTAGATCACCGAGGCGTTCGCTTCGGTCTTGGCTTTCGCCTCGTGGACCGAGTTGAAGACCGGCAGGCCGAGATGCTCTTGGCCGCCTTTGCCGGGGGTCACGCCGCCGACCATCTTGGTGCCGTACGCGATTGCCTGCTCGGAGTGGAAGGTGCCCTGCGAGCCGGTGAAGCCCTGGCAGATGACCTTGGTGTTTTCGTTGACGAGAACTGCCATGATTCTTAGCCTTTCACCGCTTTGACGATTTTTTCTGCGCCATCCGACAGGTTGTCGGCGGCGATGACGTTCAGGCCGGAATTCGCGATGATTTCCTTGCCTTTTTCGACGTTGGTGCCCTCGAGGCGGACGACCAGCGGCACTTCGAGGCCGACTTCCTTCACCGCGGCGATCACGCCTTCGGCGATGATGTCGCAGCGCATGATACCGCCGAAGATGTTCACGAGGATCCCTTTGACGTTCTTGTCCGAGGTGATGATCTTGAACGCTTCGGTCACTTTCTCTTTCGTGGCGCCACCGCCAACGTCGAGGAAGTTCGCCGGTTCCGCACCGTAGAGCTTGATGATGTCCATCGTGGCCATTGCGAGGCCAGCGCCGTTCACCATGCAGCCGATCTCACCGTCGAGCGCGATGTAGTTGAGGTCGTATTTCGACGCTTCGAGCTCTTTGCTGTCTTCTTCGGTCTCGTCGCGCAGGGCGGCGATGTCCGAGTGACGGTAGACGGCGTTGCCGTCGAAGCCGAGCTTGGCGTCGAGAACCTTGAGGTTGCCGTCGGTCATGACGATCAGCGGGTTGATCTCGAGCATCTCCATGTCCTTCTCGACGAAGGCTTGGTAGAGCTTGCCGAGAAGGCCGACCATCTGCTTCACCTGCGGGCCTTCGAGGCCGAGCGAGAAGGCGACGCGGCGGCCGTGGAACGGCTGGTAGCCGGTGGCCGGGTCGATCGAGAAGCTGAGGATTTTCTCGGGCGTGTTCGCCGCGACTTCTTCGATGTCCATGCCGCCTTCGGTCGAGGAGACGATCGAGACGCGCGAGGTCACGCGGTCGACGAGCAGCGCGAGATACAGTTCGCGCTCGATGTCGGAGCCGTCTTCGATGTAGATGCGGTTGACCTGCTTGCCCGCCGGGCCGGTCTGGTGCGTCACGAGCGTCTTGCCGAGCATCTGCTTGGCGAGCGTTTCAGCCTCTTCGACCGATTTGGCGAGGCGGACACCGCCCTTTTCGCCGGCTTCGGCTTCCTTGAAGTGGCCCTTGCCGCGACCACCTGCGTGGATCTGCGCCTTGACGACCCAGAGCGGACCATCGAGTTCGCTGGCTGCGGTCTTCGCTTCTTCGGCCTTGAGGACGACACGGCCGTCCGAGACCGGTGCGCCATAGCTCTTGAGAAGCTGTTTGGCCTGATATTCGTGGATATTCATCCTTGGATACCCCATGCTGGTGCGATTTGAGGGGGTTCTAGGCTGTTAAGCGGGGCGGACAAACCGAAATCGCGACATTCTGCCCCACTCGCCCGGAAAAAGCGACATACGTGATCACAGCGCGGAAAGGTGTGATCACAAATTGGAAAATGCTGCGCTGTGGCATGGGAGCACTGGCACGACTCGGTTAATTGAACCTATCTGCGCTGAGGGCATTGGCAGGGATCGAATTTAGATGACGCAAGGGCAAGATATGCCGCGCTGGGGCGTGGTGGCGACGGTGGACGAGCCCGCGGCGCTGGTGGCCGCCTATGTCGCGCATCATCTGAGCATCGGCGCGAGCGAGGTCCACGTCTTCTTTGACCGCCCGAACCCCGAAGCCGAGGCGCTGCTCGACCCGGTCGATGGAGCGTTCATTCACCATTCCGGCGATGACGACTGGGCGCGAAGCTGGCGCAAGAAACGCCCCGCGCGCCATCAGGGCCGCCAGAAATACAATGCGACCCGCGCGCTGAACGAGACCAACCTGGATTGGATGATCCATTGCGACGCGGACGAGTTCGTGAGCCTCGCGCGCCCGCTCGAATGGGAGCTGGCGAAGACGGGGGAGCAGAAAGCGTGGCTGCGCTTGGAGGTCGACGAACGCTGCTATCTCGACCGCACTCTGGGCCCGGATATTTTCAGCGGTGTCTTTAGGCGACGCTGGGACGGATTTCAGGAGGACGGGCTGATGTTCTACGGCCTCCGGTCGCGCTTTCTGAAGAAGGGTCTCGCGGGCCATGTCGCCGGGAAACCCATCGTGCGGGCTAGGCGCGGCTATGCGATCGGGGTGCACTTCCCGCTGAAAGACTGGGACAGCAAGGAAAACGATCTTCCCTATCGGCCCAGCTATAACGGGCGGCTGATGCATTTCGACGGGCTGACGCCGTTGCATTTCCTCCTCAAGATGCTGCGCCGCGCCACGACCAAGGTGCAGGGGCAGCCAGTGCCCTATGTCGGGTCCCGCAAGGCGCAATTCGCTGCGGCCGCCGAGCGCGCCGCCGATCCCGCCGAGCTGATGAGCCTCTGGTGGGAGGTGCAGGGGATGCGCGATTACGAGGCCGATGAGCTGGAAACCCACGAGCTGCTGATCCGACCCGAAGTGAAGATCGCGACTGAGACCCGCGCGTTGTTCGGCGACGAGGTCGATCTTTCGCCAGCCGCCTTCGATCGCGCGCTGCTTCTCCATGAGGCCGAGCTGATCGCGCGGCTGCGCGAGGAATTCGGCTTCGACCCGGAGCCGCTCGTCAGTTCAGCGTGAACATCATCATGCCGGTGCGTCCGCCAACCAACCGCGAAAAGCGCGTCCAGTTCTCGGGCGTCAGCATCGGCGTGTCGGTGAAATAGGGATCGAGGGCCCAACCCTGAACCACTCCGGTCAGCGGCAGCGGAGTGGGATTTTCCAGCCACGCGCCCAGATCGACCCCGACCGGCACACGCCAGAAGGGGAAGGACTTCTCGCTCGTCAGCAGCGCCTCGCCATCGCTCAGCACGCCCCGCCATGTTTCTCCCAGACCGTCGGGAAATTCCACGCCAAGCGCCTGATCCTGCGCGTCGCTCGGAATCCATTCCGCCTGATTGTCGGTCTCGGCCTCAGCCAGATCCCAGAACTGCCGGTTATCCGCAATCATCGCCAGCCAATGATCCCGCGCGGCACGGGTGCGCGTCGGATCGGGCTGCTGGTGGAGCATATCGAGCACCGCCGCCGCCGGGTCGATGAAGCTGAACATCATCAGACCGTCCAGCGACGTGGCTTGCCCGGTCCCCATCGCCTTGTCGCGCGCGTCCACGAGTTTCGCATAGGTGGCCATCACGCGGGCGATGGCCGGTTCAGGGTCGAAGGCCAAGATTAGCTCGCCCACGCCCGAGACCAGATGCGTATAGGCCGAAAGCCAGGCCGCATCCGCATTGTCGAAGCGCACGATCCGCGAAGCACCGGCTTCGGCCTCCGGTGCGCGGGGCATGAAGGCGCCGCGCAACAGCGTCACCGCGTCCTCGCCGTCGTCACGCGTGCCATTGCCGTTCAGGTCAAACCAGAGATCGTTCAGGTCGATCGCAAGACCGAACTCCGGTCCATCGGCCAGCCCGTCGAGCGCGGTCTTGGCGCGATCCATGCCGGCGATCAGCGCCTCGCTTTCGCGCGGGACCGCGTCGGCGGTGAAGGTTTCGCGCGGCGCGTCGCGCCTGCCGGGAAGGTTGCCCACGAAGGGCATCAGCACACGAGCGCCGCCTGCTTCCAGCTGCCAGCGCATCGTCGCCTCGAGGCTCGCGAGGAATTCCAGCCCGCCGAGCGCGAAACGGTCCTTCGGGTCAAGCGCGTCCTGCGATTGCAGATCGGCGAGCACCGGCGCGATCCCCTCTGCCCCGATCCGCGCCGAGATTGGATCGGCGGCAGGTGCCTCGCTTCGCGCGATCTTGGCGGTCACCGGCCCGTCTTGCGCATGCGTGGTGATCGGTGAAAGGGCGAGAAGAACGGCAAAGCACGTGACGAGACGGGCGGAACACATGGCACTCTCCAAAACAAAGGGCGCGCCAGTAAAGGCGCGCCCCAAGATTGGATCAGTCCTGGCTTTCGATCAAGCGAGCGTGCTGTCGATGCCTTTGCAGGCGGCCACGAGGCCTTTGACTGCGTCGACCGACTTGTCGAACATCGCCTGCTCGTCCTTGTTGAGCTTGATGTCGATGACCTTCTCGATGCCTTTGGCGCCGATCACGGTCGGCACGCCGACATAGAGACCGTCGAGGCCGAGCGCGCCTTTGACGTAAGCCGCGCAGGGCAGAACGCGCTTTTGGTCTTTCAGGTAGGCTTCCGCCATCTCGATCGCCGAGGTGGCCGGGGCATAGAAGGCCGAACCGGTCTTCAGCAGGCCCACGATCTCTGCGCCGCCGTCACGGGTGCGCTGGATGATCGCGTCGAGCTTCTCCTGCGTGGTCCAGCCCATCTGCACGAGGTCGGGCAGCGGAATGCCACCGACGGTCGAGTAGCGTGCGAGCGGCACCATGGTGTCGCCGTGGCCGCCGAGCACGAACGCGTTCACGTCACGCATCGAGACGCCGAATTCCAGCGACAGGAAGTGACGGAAGCGGGCCGAGTCCAGAACGCCCGCCATGCCGACGACTTTCTCTGCCGGCAGGCCGGAGAATTGCTGCAGCGCCCAGACCATCGCGTCGAGCGGGTTGGTGATGCAGATGACGAACGCGTCCGGAGCGTGGGCGGCAATGCCTTCGCCGACCGATTTCATGACCTTGAGGTTGATGCCCAGCAGATCGTCGCGGCTCATGCCCGGTTTGCGCGGAACGCCAGCCGTCACGATGCAGACATCCGCGCCCGCGATACCGGCGTAATCGTTGGTCCCCTTGAAGGAGCCGTCGAAGCCCTCGGACGGGCCCGATTCCGCGATGTCGAGCGCTTTGCCCTGCGGCGTACCTTCGGCGATATCGAACAGAACGACGTCACCGAGTTCCTTGATGGCGGCGAGATGGGCGAGCGTACCGCCGATCTGGCCGGCGCCGATAAGGGCGATCTTGGGTCTGGCCATTTGGTCCTCCGGGTGGATGGATTGGAAAATAGATCGCAGGTGGAGTAGCCCTTTGGCTCGCAAAGGGCAAGGGCGCTGCGCTGCGGCGACACTGTTTGTATGCACTCGTATGCCGAAACTGGTTCCGCACACTGACCTGCGGTTCCGTTTCGTCACGCGCCGTGTCAGCAAGGGGGCAAGACGGGGCGGAGCGATTCTGTGACCCGCAGGGAAGGGAGCATCCGAATGGAGTTGAGCCTGCTCGGTTGGGCGCTGGCGCTGCTCGCCGCGGTGATGGTGGGGCTGTCGAAAGGCGGTATCCCGATGGCGGCCTCGATCTCGGTCCCGGTCCTGACGATCGTGATGGACCCGGTCGCGGCGGCGGGGCTGTTGCTGCCGGTCTATATTGTCGCGGACATGTTCGGTCTCTGGGCCTATCGCAAGCATTTCGACAAGCGGGTGCTCGCGATCATGATCCCCGCCACGACGATCGGGATCGGCATTGGTTGGGCCACAGCCGAGGTCGTGTCAGAGCGCTGGGTGACGCTGATGGTGGGGGTGATCGGCGCGCTTTTCGCGCTGAACGCGCTGTTCCGGCATCGGCATGGCGCGCGGCAGGAGGCGAAAGTCGCACCGGGCCTGTTCTGGGGCACCATCGCAGGCTTCACCAGCTTCGTCAGCCATTCGGGCGCGCCGCCCTTTCAGGCCTACACAATCCCGCTGAACCTGCCGAAACAGGTCTTTGCGGGCACGGCGACGGTTCTCTTTACCTATGTGAACCTTGCGAAACTCGGCCCCTTCATCGCGCTGGGCGAGGTGAACTGGGACAGCCTCGGCACCGCGTTGATCCTGGCGGTTCCTGCCTCGGCCTCGGTATTCCTTGGTGTCTGGCTTGTGAAGCGCATGCCCACGGAGATCTTCTTCAAGGTCGTGATCTGGGCGCTTCTGCTGATCTCGCTGAAGCTGATCCAGCAAGCGATCACCGGGTGAGGGCGGCGCCTAGAGCGCCGCGTCCTTTTCCTTGAGCGTCCCGTCGAGCTCCTCGAACGCCTCGCCCGAGGCGATCAGACAACTCACGCCATCCGCCGGTGTGACTATGATCGTCCAATTGCCCGCCTCGGCTGCGAAAATCTCCAGCACGGAGTTGTTCGCGGAGAGCGCCACCATGCGGCGGCTCTCGTGATATTTCGCTTCGAGATTGGCCACGATCTCATCTCGCTTGCCGCAGGCGCGCGACGGATCAGACGGGTCCCGCGTCTCTCCGTAAGAAGCCTGTGCGAAGCCGATCGCTGCGGCCAGGCCGAGCGTTAGCACATAAGTTTTGTTCAGCATTTTGATCCCTCTGAGAGCATCATCAAAGAGTGGCCGGTCAGCTGTCAAGAAAGCTTTACGTCGCGGCTCCGTATAGCTGGACGCTGTGATTTTTCTGCGTTGCGGCAAATCGGGGCTTGCCGATTCTGTCTCATTCGTGCGATTTGGCGAAAGAAAATTGCGAGATGGAGAATCAAATGGCCCGCCCGACCCGTTCCGTGCTCTACATTCCCGGCTCGAAAGAGCGTGCGCTGGAGAAGGCCACCGGGCTTGCCTGCGACGCGATCATCTTCGATCTCGAAGACGCCGTGGCGATCGACGAGAAGGCCAACGCGCGCGCGCTACTCGCAAAGACGCTGACCGAGGTCAATTACGGTCCGCGCATGAAGATCGTGCGGATCAACGGTCTCGACACCGAATGGGGGCGCGAGGATGTGCTGGCCTTCGCCGACGCGATCCGCAATGGCGCCAAGGTCGATGCGATCCTGATCCCGAAGGTTTCGACCCCCGCCGATCTCGTGGAGGTGGCCGATCTGATTCAGGGCGTGCCGCTCTGGGCAATGATGGAGACCGCGCTGGGGATGCTCAACGCGGGCGATATCGCGGCCTATCCGCGGCTCGAAGGTATGGTGATGGGCACGAACGACCTCGCGAAGGAGTTGGGCAGCCGTTTCCGCGCCGACCGACTGCCGATGCTTCCGGGGCTGGGCCTGTGCCTGCTGGCCGCGAAGGCGCATGGCAAGATCATCGTCGATGGCGTCTACAATGCGTTCAAGGATGACGAAGGTCTGAAGGCCGAATGCGAACAGGGCCGCGACATGGGCTTTGATGGCAAGACCCTGATCCACCCGGCGCAACTCGATGTCTGCAATGCGGCCTTCGCGCCCTCCGAGGCCGAGATCGACCTCGCCCGACGTCAGATCGCTGCCTTCGAGGAAGCCGAGAAAGCGGGGCAGGGTGTCGCGGTCGTGGATGGAAAGATCGTCGAAAATCTGCATATCGTCACGGCGCGGCAAGTCCTCGCCAAGGCGGAGGCGATTGCCGCGCTTGGCAGCTAAGAGGCAATCGCAATGGCACTACTCATCCTCGGCGTCCTGATCTGGTCGCTCGCACATCTGGCAAAACGGATCTTTCCGGGCTTCCGGCGCGCGCTCAAAGGGGCCGAGCGTCCGATGGTCGCCGCGCTCCTCCTGATCAGCCTCGTTCTGATGTTCGTCGGCTGGCGCGCCGCCGATCCGGTCTTCTACCTCTGGACGCCGAATGCTGCGCTCAAGGGGATCAACAACCTGCTGATGATCTTCGCGGTCTACCTGTTCGCCGTTTCGGGCATGAAGCTCTCGCTCAGCGGCAAGATCCGTCACCCGCAGCTGACCGGCGTGAAGACCTGGGCCTTTGCGCACCTTCTGGTCAATCCGACCCTGCCGGGGATCATTCTGTTCGGCGGTCTGCTGGCGTGGGCGGTGGTCGAAGTCATCCTGATCAACAAGAAGTCGAAGCCCGCCAAGGTCACGCCCGAGGTGAAGATGGGCAAAGAGATCGGCGGGATCGTCGGCACGTTGGTCCTCTACGGCCTGATCGCCTCGATCCACATCTGGTTCGGCCACAACCCGTTCGGAGCCTGATATGCAAATCTACCGCCTTCTGACCGAGGAAGACACCTCGGCCTTCTGTCACAAGGTCAGCCTCGCGCTGTCCAAGGGCTGGGTGCTGTATGGCGATCCGCAATATGCCTACGATCAGGCGAATGGCGTGATGCGCTGTGCCCAGGCCGTGACCAAAGAGATCGAGGGGGAGTATCACCCCGACATGAAGCTGGGAGAGCAATGATGGGCAAGACCAATCCGGGCCGTTTCTTCGAGGATTACAAGCTGGGCGACGTGATCCGTCACGCCGTCCCGCGCACCGTCGCGGAAGGGGAGCGCGCGCTCTATCACGCGCTTTATCCGGCGCGCCATGCGCTCTATTCCTCGGACGAATTCGCGGCGGCCTGCGGATTGGATGGCTCGCCCCTCGACGATCTGATCGCGTTCCACGTCGTGTTCGGCAAGACGGTCCCGGATGTCTCGCTGAACGCGGTCGCCAATCTTGGCTATGCCGAGGGGCGCTGGCTGAAGCCGGTCTATCCCGGCGACACGCTGCGCTCGGAATCCGAGGTGATCGGGGTCAAGCAGAACTCCAACGGCAAGTCGGGCGTGGTCTATGTCCGCACCCGCGGGCTGAACCAGGTGGGCGAGACCGTGCTGGAATATGTCCGCTGGGTGATGGTGCGCAAAGGTGATCTGGATGCGCCTGCGCCCGAGACCGTGCTGCCCGATCTGGCGAAGGTCGTGGCGCCTGCGGATCTGGTGATCCCGGAGGGGCTGAGCTTCGACGATTACGATTTCGATCTGGCGGGCGAGCCGCATCGCTGGGGCGATTACCAGATCGGCGAAAAGATCGACCATGTGGACGGCGTGACCATCGAGGAAGCCGAGCACATGATCGCCACGCGGCTGTGGCAGAACACCGCCAAGGTGCATTTCGACGCGACATTCCGCGAGGACGGCCAGCGCCTGATCTATGGCGGGCATGTGATCTCGATGGCCCGCGCGCTGTCCTTCAACGGGCTGGCGAACGCGCAGATGATCGTGGCGCTCAATGGCGGGGCGCATGCCAATCCCTGCTTCTCGGGCGATACGGTGAAGGCATGGTCGGAAGTTCTCGACAAGGCGGAAACCGGCGCGCCCGGCGTGGGCGCGATCCGTCTGCGTCTGGTCGCCGTGAAGCAGGGCGCGCCCGAGTTCGCCTATAAGGGAGAAGACGGCAAATACCTGCCCGAGGTCCTGCTCGATCTCGACTACTGGGCGTTGATGCCGATCTGATCCCGGCTCGAGAGACTCACTCGGGGGGCAGGGCGCCCGCGAGCGTTAACATGTGATCACGCACAGAATTTATGTGATCACAAAGCGAATTTTTCGCCGCTCTTTATGCGTAAATGACAGGTTTTCAAGCTTGCCCCCCGTGACTTGGGAGAAATTTACGCTACTAAAAGAGCCAATTCCGGCCAGCTCCGCGCCAGCGCGTGCCTCCGATTGAGGTCGACGAGAGCGCCGAGCCCAGCGAAAAGGGACCGATCATGGCTGAAGCGAAACAGGTTGAGCGTCCGCTTTCCCCGCACCTTCAAATTTACCGCCCGCAGATGACGTCTTTCTCGTCGATCATGACGCGGATCACCGGCAACGGGATCATCGTCGGCGTGCTGCTGCTCGTCTGGTGGCTTCTCGCCGCTGCGACCAGCCCCGACTACTTCAACTTCGTGAACGCGATCGCGACCTCGTGGTTCGGCGATCTCGTCTTCACCCTGTCGCTGCTGGGCGTTTGGTATCACTACCTCGCCGGCATCCGGCACCTCATCTTCGATGCGGGTAAATACATGGACATCAAATCCGCCGAGATGCTCGGCTGGATCTGCACCATCGGTTCGGTCGTGCTGACCGTGCTGACCCTCATCATCATCCAATTCTGACGGAGGCCCTCATGCGTTACCTCACCGACCGCAAGCGCGCCGTGGGCAAGGGCGCCTCGGGCACCGGCCCCGAGCATCACTGGTGGATGTCGGCCTCGGCCGTCGCTCTCGCCTTCATGATCCCGACCTGGCTCTATATCGTCGGCACCACGCTCGGCGCCGATCAGCAGACCGTGATCACGACCTTCTCGCAGCCCTTCCCGGCCATCCTGACCGCGCTGGTCGTGATCGTCGGCATGCGCCACTTCGCGAAGGGCACCGAGATCTGGATCGAGGATTACATCCACGGCACCGCCGCAAAGGCGACCAAGATCGCGATGCATTCGCTGGCTTACGTGATCATGGCGACCGCACTCTATGCACTCGGCAAGATGGTCTTCATCGGCCTTCTGCTGGGCAACTGAACGGGACGAGATAATGGCTGCTTACGAATACGAAACGCATAATTACGACGTGGTCGTGGTCGGCGCCGGTGGCTCGGGTCTGCGCGCCACGCTCGGCATGGCCGAACAGGGCCTGCGCACCGCCTGCGTGACCAAGGTCTTCCCGACCCGCTCGCACACGGTCGCCGCACAGGGCGGTATCGCCGCCAGCTTGGGCAACATGGGCCCGGACAGCTGGCAGTGGCACATGTACGACACGATCAAGGGCTCGGACTGGCTCGGCGATAACGACGCGATGGAATACCTCGCGCGTCACGCCCCCAAGGCCGTCTACGAGCTCGAGCATTACGGCGTGCCGTTCTCGCGCACCGAAGAGGGCAAGATCTACCAGCGTCCCTTCGGCGGCCACACCACTGAATACGGTGAAGGCCCGCCCGTGCAGCGCACCTGTGCCGCCGCGGACCGCACCGGTCACGCGATCCTGCATACGCTCTACGGTCAGTCGCTGAAGAACAACGCCGAGTTCTACATCGAGTATTTCGCGATCGACCTGATCATGTCCGATGACGGGCAGTGTCAGGGCGTCGTCTGCTGGAAGCTCGACGATGGCACGATGCATGTCTTCAACGCGAAGATGGTTGTGCTGGCGACCGGCGGTTACGGCCGCGCCTACTTCTCGGCCACCTCGGCCCATACCTGCACCGGCGACGGTGGCGGCATGGTCGCGCGGGCCGGTCTCGCGCTGCAGGACATGGAATTCGTACAGTTCCACCCGACCGGCATCTACGGTTCGGGCTGCCTGATCACCGAGGGCGCACGCGGCGAGGGTGGTTACCTGACCAACTCCGAAGGCGAGCGCTTCATGGAGCGTTACGCGCCGACCTACAAGGATCTGGCGTCGCGCGACGTGGTGTCTCGCTGCATGACCATGGAGATCCGCGAAGGGCGCGGCGTGGGCGAGCACAAGGACCACATCTTCCTCAACCTCAGCCACCTTCCGCCGGAAGCCCTGGCCGAGCGTCTGCCGGGCATTTCGGAATCCGCGAAGATCTTCGCCGGTGTCGACGTCACGAAAGAGCCGATCCCGGTTCTGCCGACCGTGCACTACAACATGGGCGGTATTCCGACGAACTACCACGGCGAGGTCATCAACCCGAAAGAGGGCGATCCCGATGCGATCGTGCCCGGCCTGATGGCTGTGGGCGAGGCGGGTTCGGCGTCTGTGCACGGTGCGAACCGTCTGGGCTCCAACTCGCTGATCGACCTCGTGGTCTTCGGCCGTGCCGCCGCGATCCGCGCTGGCAAGGTCGTCGACGCGGATGCGTCCAACCCGGTCATCCCGAAAGCCAAGATCGACGCGATCTTCGAGCGCTTCGACAAGGTGCGTTACGCGGATGGCGGCACGCCGACTGCCGTGCTGCGCGACGAGATGCAGCGCACGATGCAGGCGGATGCGGCGGTGTTCCGCACCGACAAGACGCTGGCGGAGGGTGTCGAGAAGATGAAGGCGGTCGCCGCCAAGCTCGACGATCTCAAGGTCACCGACCGTTCGCTGATCTGGAACTCGGACCTGATGGAAACGCTGGAACTCGAGAACCTGATGCCGAACGCGCTGGCGACCATCGTCGGGGCCGAGGCGCGCAAGGAAAGCCGCGGGGCACACGCCCACGAGGACTATCCCGATCGCGACGACACCGAATGGCGCAAGCACTCGATCATGCATGTCGAAGGCGCGAACGTCGATCTGACCTTCCGCCCGGTCCACATGGACCCGCTGACGCCCGAGGATCAGGGCGGGATCGAGATCAAGAAGATCGCGCCCAAGAAGCGGGTCTACTGATGCGTCACGCACCGGCATATGGGCTTCTCGCGGCAGGGCTTGGCCTTGCCGCCTGCGGCCCTATTCCGGTCGAGCAGGCAGAGCGCCAGTGCTACGCCCAGTTCGCGCCCAAACCGCCCATCTCGGGCGAGGCGGGCATGGGGGTGACCAATGACGGCTTCCGCTCGAACTTGAAGGTCGAGCTCAATGTCGGGGCCTATGTGCAGGGCGATCCCTCTGCGGCCTACGACTCCTGCGTTTTCAGAAAATCCGGCCGAATGCCCACGCGGCCGCTCTATTCGTACTGACGGAAAGGGGACCAACCATGGTTCAGTTCACGCTTCCGAAGAATTCCAAGATCCGCGTCGGCAAGACCTGGCCGAAGCCGGATGGCAAGAATATCCGCAAGTTCCAGATCTATCGCTGGGACCCGGATACCGGGGAGAACCCGCGTCTCGACACTTATTTCATCGACATGGATAAGTGCGGGCCGATGGTTCTCGACGCGCTCTTGAAGATCAAGAACGAGATCGACCCGACGCTGACCTTCCGCCGCTCCTGCCGCGAAGGCATCTGCGGCTCCTGCGCGATGAACATCGACGGGATCAACACGCTGGCCTGTATCTACGGCCTCGACGAGGTCAAGGGCGACGTGAAGATCTACCCGCTGCCGCACATGCCGGTGGTGAAAGACCTGATCCCCGACCTGACCATGTTCTACGCGCAGCACGCGTCGATCATGCCGTGGCTCGAGACCAAGACGAACCGTCCCGAGAAGGAATGGCGTCAGTCGATCGAGGACCGCAAGAAGCTCGACGGTCTGTATGAGTGCGTCATGTGCGCATCGTGCTCGACCTCCTGCCCGAGCTATTGGTGGAACGGCGACAAATATCTCGGCCCGGCAGCGCTGCTGCACGCCTATCGCTGGATCATCGACTCGCGCGACGAAGCGACGGCAGAGCGTCTCGATCAGCTTGAAGACCCCTTCAAGCTCTATCGTTGCCACACGATCATGAACTGCACCAAGACCTGCCCGAAAGGTCTGAACCCGGCGAAGGCGATCGCCGAGATCAAGCGGATGCAGGTCAACCGGGTCGTCTGATCCGATGCATATATTGGGGTGAGCCTATGGTTCGCCCCAACGTTTTGTGGAAAGGGCGGCGCGAGCTGCCCTTTTTGCTGCGTTGCGGCAAATGCATATCGCACATGCAGCATTTTGGGTTTGAATCCGCGGAAAAATCCCTAAATCGGGTGTCAGGGAGGAACTCGAAACGTGACTGGAGAGAGTTCCATGGTCGACATCGTCAAATTCCCCAAAGGGGCGCAACCGATCCAGGTGGCCGAAGAGCATCTGGCTTACTACACCCCTGAGAAATCCACCCCCGTATTCATCCCGACCGCGAAGACCGAAAATACCGACGGTCTCGAAGCGGTTGAGCTGATGTACGAGTATTACACCGCGGCTTGAGCGGTGACCTCCCGAATAGTTCTGTCGTGACTACCCCGGCTTCGGTCGGGGTTTTTCTTTGCGCCTTTCGCTCTTAGCCGGGGCAGGGCAGAGTGGCGGCGACAAGGAGGGAGCCCCATGCATCCGACGCCCGAGCACGCCGCGCCCGAAGACGCCCAAGCCCGCCGCGATATCGCGCCGGTGATCTGCTATCCGACCGACGCGCTGCCCGCGCCGGATCTGTCCGCCTATCGCGCCGCGCGTGAGGGCTGGGAGAAGATCGCCGATCTGCGCGTGCCCCCGCGCGAGGCGCTGGCCTTCGACGTGCCCGCCGGACATTTCTTCCGCATTACTTCGGTCGAGGGGCCGCAGGTGGGCGATCTGAACCTGTTCTCTGCGGACCTGTCCGAGCGGTTCTATTCGGGCAAGACGCGCGCGCTGCATGGCACGCATCTCAGCCGCGGCGACCAAATGTGGTCGGGCTTTCCGACGCTGCGCCCGCTGGCGACGATCACCGAGGACACGCTCGACTGGTATGGCATCGACGCATTCGGCGGCTCGGTCCATGACGTGATCGGGACGCGGTGCGATCCTTACACGCATTGCCTGCTATCCGATGGCGGGCAGTATCACCATTGCTGCCATTCGAACCTGACCCGCGCGCTGGCCGAGGCCCGCGATCTGCCGCTGCGCGAGGCGGAGGCGCTGGTGCATGACGTGCTCAACGTCTTCATGTGCACCGGTTTCACCCGCGACACCGGGCAGTATTTCATGAAGGCGAGCCCGGTGCGGCCCGGCGATTATCTCGAATTCTTCGCAGAGACCGATCTGCTGGGCGTGCTCTCCGCCTGTCCGGGCGGGGATTGCTCGTCCGAGCACAGCTCGGACACGGCGGCCTGCTACCCGCTGGGGGTGGAGGTCTACCGTCCGAAATCAGCGCCCGAAGGCTGGGCGCCGCCTGCGCCCAACGCCTACGACCGCAGCCACGGGCTTTAACGGTTCGAGGTCAGCGAGACGAAGACTTCCTCAAGGCCCGGCTGTTCGCTCGCGATGTCGCGAATCTCGACGTCAGCGGCGCGCAGCGCATCGAGGATATCTTCCGCCGAGGTCTGCTCGCGCGAATAGGAAAACGCCATCTGCCCGCCCGGGCGGGTCTCCATGGTGACGCCTTCGGGCAGGCGAATCTCTTGGCTGACCTCGTTGCGCGGCTCGACCACCAGCGCCTTGCGGTCCATCCGCTTGAGCAGGTTCGGCGTGGTGTCGCGCACGATCAGCTCGCCATTGTTGATGATCGCGATCTCGTCGCACATCTCCTCGGCTTCCTCGAGGTAGTGCGTCGTCAGGATGATCGTCATGCCCTGTTCGTTCAGCTTGCGGACATTGCGCCACAGCATCGCGCGCAGCTCGATATCGACGCCTGCGGTGGGTTCGTCCAGCACGAGGATCTGCGGCCGATGCACCAGCGCCTTGGCCAGCAATAGCCGCCGCTTCATCCCGCCCGAGAGGTTGCGCGCATAGGCCTCGGCCTTGTCCGAAAGGCCGACCAGTTCGAGAATCTCATCGGTCCAGCGCTCGGATTTCGGGACGCCGTAGAGGCCTGCCTGCATCTCCAGCGCCGCGCGGGGCGTGAAGAACGGGTCCATGTTCAGCTCTTGCGGCATCACCCCGATCGCGGCGCGCGACTGGCGCGGGTTCACGTCCTGATCGAAGCCCCAGATCACGACGCGCCCGTCGGTTTTCTTCACCAGGCCCGCAAGAATATTGATCAGCGTCGACTTGCCCGCCCCGTTCGGCCCCAGCAGCCCGAAGATCGAGCCTTCGGGGATCGACAGGTCGAGCCCCTTCAACGCTTCCTTCGGTTCCTGCTTCTTGCCGCCTGCATAGGTCTTGCGCAGCCCGGTAACTTCGATTGCCTGCTGTTCCAACTTGCCCCGCCTTTCGCGATTGCTAGAATGAAGCCCAAATTCAGGGCGCGGTTTTCGTGCCTTATATAGACGGAGCATCCATGACTGCCACCCATTCGCCTAATGCCCCCGAGGCACCCGAGACCGAGGTCGTCACCACCTGGAAGGTCGCCTGCGATGGCGGCGAGGGGGCGTTGGGTCATCCGCGCGTCTGGCTGTCGATCCCGCGTGACACCGGTTTCGTCGAATGCGGCTATTGCGACAAGAAATATGTGATCGACCGCGATCACGCGCATGACGATCACTGAACCACTTTTGCCAGCAGAGCGTGCGGCGCGGGTGAAAGCCAGCGCGGCGCGGCTCGACTTCGAGGATCCGTCGCTGTTTCGCGACGCCTTCGCGCGGCTTTTCGCGGTCCATCCCGAGCTTGATCAGGTGCTGCCCAACAGCGAAGGCGGGCAGCAGCTGAAATATGCCGCGATGATGGAGGTGATCCTCTCCACGCTCGATCCACCCGAGGAGCAGGAGCTGGAACTGCCCGGCCTCGGGCAGATGCATGTGCTGTTCGGGGCCGAGCCGGACTATTACGTGTGGCTGTCAGAGGCGGTGATCGCAGGCCTCGCGGCCAAGCTGGGCGATCACTGGACGTCAGAACTGGCCGCCGACTGGGCCGAGTTGTTCAGCAAGGTCTCGGCGCAGATGATCGCGGGCGCCGAGGCGCTGGAAGATCAGTTCTAGGCGCCAGCCTGCCGCGCCTCACTTATCCTTCTTCGCCGCCGCCTTCATCCGTTCGAGCAGCGCAGCCTTCGGGTCTTTCTTCCCGTAAGGCGTCTTGTCACTGCCATAGGCGTTATGCTCGGCATGTTTGGGCGTGTTCTTCGGCGGCCTTGCGCCACCCATTTTGGAATAATCCATCGGTTCGATCCTTTGCGGTTGCCGCTTGAGATGGGGGATTTCAGGGGTTCTGGCAAGAGGGCGCTTCGCTATGAGGGGCGCGCCCGAGCCTCGGGTGCGCGCTTTGATCCCTTGGAAGGTCGGGCGCGGCCCTCCGCTTCCAGCCTCCCCGATCCTCTTCCCCTCCGCACCCCCCTGTGGCACAACCGGGGCCAACGCGCGAAGGAGGGCTCTCGCAATGGCATTCGGCAAAGGCTGTCACCTGCATCTTATCGACGGTTCGGCCTTCATTTTCCGCGCTTATCACGCGCTGCCGCCGCTCACGCGCAAGTCCGACGGGCTGCCGATCGGGGCGGTCGCGGGCTTTTGCAACATGCTTTGGAAGTACATCGAAGACGCCAAGGGCTCGGACGCGCCGACCCATGCGGCGGTGATCTTCGACAAGGGCAGCCACACCTTCCGCAACGACCTCTACGATCAATACAAGGCCAATCGCGACGAGATGCCCGAGGAGCTGCGCCCGCAGATCCCGCTGACCCGTGACGCGACCAAGGCGTTCAACATCGCCTGCGAGGAACTGGCGGGATACGAGGCCGATGACATCATTGCGACGCTCGCCCGTCAGGGCCGCGAGGCGGGCGGCCGCGTGACGATCATCTCCTCGGACAAGGATCTGATGCAGCTTGTCGGCGGCGGCGTCGAGATGTTCGACGCGATGAAGAACCGCGCCATCGGCGTCGAGGAAGTCGAGGCCAAGTTCGGCGTCGGCCCCGAGCGCGTGATCGACGTGCAGGCGCTGGCGGGCGACTCAGTCGACAACATCCCCGGCGCGCCCGGGATCGGCGTGAAGACGGCGGCGCTGCTGATCAACGAATATGGCGATTTGGACACGCTGCTGGAGCGCGCCTCCGAGATCAAGCAACCCAAGCGCCGCGAGACGCTGATCGAGAAGGCCGACCAGATTCGCCTCTCGAAACAGCTGGTGACGCTCGACGATCAGACACCCATCGAGTTCACGCTCGACGATCTGGAAATCCGCGAGCCGGATGTCGACACGCTGATGGGCTTCCTCAACGAGATGGAATTTCGCACGCTGACCCGCCGCGTCGCGGAGAAATTCGGTGCCGAGCCGCCGGCCGCGCCGGAAGTCTCGGACGTGCCCGCCAGCCATGACAACGCAGCACCCGAGGTCGAACAGCCGCCCTTTGACCCGGACAGCTATGTCTGCATCCGCGATGCCGAGACGCTGACGCAATGGCTCGATGAGGCCCGCGCCAAGGGCTGGGTTGCGGTCGATACCGAGACGACCTCGCTCAACGAGATGCAGGCCGAGCTGGTCGGCGTGTCGCTTGCCATCGAGGCGGGGCAGGCAGCCTATCTACCGCTCGGGCATAGCAAAGGCGAAGGCGATCTCTTCGGCGGAGCCGAACGCGCCGAGGGGCAGATGGACCTCAAAGAGGCGCTTGCGCTGCTCAAATCCGTCCTCGAAGATCCGGCGATCCTGAAGGTCGGTCAGAACATGAAGTATGACTTCAAGATCTTCGCCCGTCACGGCATCCGCGTCGCGCCCATCGACGACACGATGCTGATGTCCTACGCGATGTTCTCGGGGCTGCATGGCCATGGGATGGATGCGCTTTCGGATCGCTACCTCAACCATCAGCCGATCCCGATCAAGGAGCTGATCGGCTCCGGCAAGAGCCAGATCACCTTCGACAAGGTCGAGATCGACAAGGCCACCCGCTACGCCGCCGAAGATGCCGATATCACGCTGCGCCTCTGGCAGCAGTTCAAGCCGCGGCTCCATCGCGAGCGCGTCACCACCGTCTACGAGACGCTGGAGCGCCCGATGGTCCCCGTGCTGGCCGATATGGAAATGGCGGGCGTGAAGGTCGACGCCTCGGTGCTGTCGCGCATGTCGAACGCTTTCGCGCAGAAAATGGCGCAGCTCGAAGACGAGATCGCCGAGATCGCGGGCCAGCCCTTCAATGTCGGCTCGCCGAAACAGCTGGGCGAGATCCTGTTCGACACGATGGGCGTCGAGGGCGGCAAGAAGGGCAAGACCGGAGCTTATGGCACCGGGGCGGACGTGCTCGAAGACGTGACCACGATGGAAGACACAAACCCGCAGGCCGCGAAGCTGGCGGCACGGGTGCTCGACTGGCGGCAAATCTCCAAGCTGAAATCGACTTATACGGATGCGCTGCAAACCCATGTGAACCCGGAGACGGGCCGCGTTCACACCTCCTATTCGATCGCGGGCGCGAATACCGGGCGTCTGGCCTCGACCGATCCGAACCTGCAGAACATCCCCGTGCGCTCCGAGGAAGGTCGCCGCATCCGCGAGGCGTTTGTCGCCCGCGAAGGCTGCAAGATCGTCTCGCTCGACTATAGCCAGATCGAGTTGCGCATTCTCGCCCATGTCGCGGACCTTCCCGAGATGCGCGAAGCCTTCAAGGACGGCTTGGACATTCACGCGGCCACCGCGTCGGAGATGTTCGACGTGCCGCTCGACCGGATGACGCCCGAAATCCGCCGCCAGGCGAAAGCGATCAATTTCGGGGTGATCTACGGGATTTCCGGCTTCGGTCTCGCGCGCAACCTGCGCATCCCGCGGGCCGAGGCGCAGGGCTTCATCGACCGCTATTTCGAGCGTTTCCCCGGTATCCGCAAATACATGGACGACACCGTGGCCTTCGCCAAAGAGCACAAATTCGTCCAGACCCTGTTCGGGCGCAAGATCCACACGCCCGATATCGGCGCGAAGGGACCGTCGGCGGGCTTCGCCAAGCGCGCCGCGATCAACGCGCCGATCCAGGGGGCAGCGGCCGATATCATCCGCCGTGCGATGGTGCGCATGCCCGAGGCGATCGAGGGACTTCCCGCGCGGATGCTGCTACAGGTGCATGACGAATTGATTTTCGAGGTCGAGGAGGCCGCGATCGACGATCTGATCAAGACCGCCCGGGCCACGATGGAAGGCGCGGCGGAGCCTGTGATGAAGCTCACCGTACCGCTGGTGGTCGATGCGGGCCAGGGGGAAAGCTGGGCCGCCGCTCACTGAGCCGCGGGCTGACGCACCAACAGATTGGTCACGCGCCGTGCAAACGGCGCGACGATCAGCACCGAAGGGTAGGAGAGCATCCAGCTGGACACCCAGCTTGCCACCCACAGCGCCGTGAAGTCTTCCACCATCCCCGTCGCGCGGTAGGTCGCGATACCCGAGACCAGAAACGACATGATCCCCGACAGGATCAGGCTGAAAATGAAATGCGCGTAGCGGGCGGGGATCATCGGGTCTCCTCCTTGGGCCGGAAAGTCAGTCGCTCGCATTTTGGTGATTGGACGTGAGCACGCAACGCACAAACCTGTGTGTTCATTCGCGCAGAGACACCGTCCCGCATTGACCCTGCCGCCCGGCAATGTTGAGACTGCGCATGCCTCCGGCGGGGATATTTGCGCCAAGCCGAATTGCACGCTTGGTCTTCGGCTTGGTCCAAATATCCCCCGCGGAGCGTCCCAACCGCGCCTCAGGCGCCGAAATCCGAGAAAGGCGCCCATGCCCCACGATCATCATCACCACCACAATCTGGACGATGCCAGTGACAACCGTGTGCTCTGGGCGGTGGTCGTCAATGTCGTGCTTACCTTTGCGCAGGTCTTCGGCGGGGCGATCGCGGGCTCGATGGCGCTGATCGCGGACGGGGTGCATAACTTCTCCGACGCCGCCGCGCTGGTGCTGGCCTTCGGGGCGCGCAAACTGGCCAAGCGCGGGGCGGATGCGGCGATGAGCTTCGGCTGGTCGCGCGCCGAGGTAATCGCGGCTTTCGTCAATTACATCGCGCTGATCCTGATTTCGGTCTGGCTGGTCGTCGAGGCCGTGGGGCGCATGATCCATCCGCCGCAGGTCGATGGCTGGATCGTGGTCTGGCTGGCGACGCTGGCGCTGATCATCGATCTGGCGACGGCGGCGCTGACCTATGCGCTTTCCAAGCACAGCCTGAACATCCGCGCGGCCTTTCTGCATAACCTCGCCGATGCCGGGGCCTCGGTCGCGGTGATCGTCGGCGGTATCGTGATCCTGCTTTACGATTGGCGGCTGGTCGATCCGATCCTGACCATTGGCATCTCGGTCTTCATCCTGTGGCATGTCGCGACCGATCTGAAACCGGTGCTGCGCATCCTGATGCTGGGCGCGCCGCCCGAAAAGGATTGTACGGAGGTGCGGGGCGCGCTGGGCGATGTCGAGGGCGTCGAGAGCGTCCACCACGTCCACCTGTGGCAGATCGACGAGAAGCGTGTCTCCGTCGAGGCGCATCTGGTGCTGGACGAGGGACGGGATTACGCCACGGTCAT
Organism: Thioclava sp. DLFJ4-1; assembly: GCF_002020145.1. Taxonomy (NCBI): domain Bacteria; kingdom Pseudomonadati; phylum Pseudomonadota; class Alphaproteobacteria; order Rhodobacterales; family Paracoccaceae; genus Thioclava; species Thioclava sp. DLFJ4-1. The sequence continues at coordinate 745,779 of NZ_MPZT01000001.1, read as the reverse complement.
CGCGCGGGCGAAGGATATGCTGGCGCATCAGTTCGGCATCCACCACGCGACGCTGGAGCCGGAAAGCGCGAGCCTGGGCTGTGCCGATCACGCGGACCATGACGACCACGAAGATCATGGGCACGCAGATCACGGGCACTCAGATCATGCCCACGCGGGCCACCCGGCGCATTGAGCTAGCGCGGAAGCCAGCCCAGCGTTTCGCGCGTCTCCGCCTGCGGGGTGTATTCCGCTGACGCGTAGCCGTCGTAGCCATCGGCATCGAGCGTCGCGAAGAAACCTTCCAGATCGATCTTGCCCGAACCGGGGCCGCCGCGCCCCGGGGCATCGGCAAATTGCACATGGGCCGCACGGTGACCATGCTTCGCCCAAGCTCCCGCCACATCGCCGGTCAACATCTGCGCGTGATAGGCGTCGAATTGCAGATGCAGGTTCGGGGCGGCGACCGCATCGAGGATATCCGCCGCGAGATCGAAACCGTTCAGGAAATAGCCCGGCATGTCGATCGGGTTGATCGGCTCGATCGTCAGGCGCCGTTTCGGTGCGCGCGCCGCCGCCCATTTCAGGTTTTCGATATAGGTCGCACGGGCCTCCGCGCCCTCGGCCTTGCCCGCCATGATATGGATGACACGCGGTTTCAGGATGTCGGCGAAGCGCATCGCGCGGTCGAAATCGCGGCGGAAGCGGTCTTCCAGCCCCGGCACGGCGGCGAAGCCTCGATCGCCGCCCGTATAATTCGGCGGCGGCACGTTCATCAGCGCGAAGCTCAGGTCGTGACGGATCAGCTCGTGGCGCATCTCCTGCGCGGAGGCGTCGTAGGGAGACAGCACCTCGACCGCATCGAAGCCGGCCTGTTTCGCCGCTTTGAACCGTTCCATGAAGGGCAGTTCGGTGAAGAGGAAGGTCAGGTTCGCGGCGAATTTCGGCACGTTACAGCTCCGCGGCACGCTGGATCGGGAAGAAGCTGCCCGCGGACATCACGCCGGTCCAGTCCTCGCCCTCATGCTCGCGCGTCACGGCCAGATCGACGAGCCGGTAGAAGCTCTTGCGGTCGATCAAAGCCTCCAGCCCACGGCGCACATGCAGGTAGGGTCGGGGCTCGCCATCCTCGCTATGTTCCACCCGGATCGCGTGCTGGGCATCGGCCAAAACCACGTCGCCCACATTGGTCGTGAAGCGAATCGACTGGTCGTCGCCTTCGCCCTCGGTTGTGAAATCGACGGCGATGAAAGGCGCGTCCTCGACCCGGATACCGACCTTCTCGACCGGGGTGACGAGATAGTATTTCCCGTCCTCCAGTTTCAGAATCGATGAAAACAGTCGCACCAGCGCCTCGCGCCCGATCGGTGTGCCAAGATAGAACCAAGTCCCGTCCCGGCGGATCTCCATATCGAGATCGCCACAGAAGGGCGGATCCCACAAATGCACGGGCGGCGGGCCCTTTTTGCTGGCTTTCTTGGCCGCATCGGCGAGCCCGTCTGCCGTGGGGGAAGGGGTCGAAACTGTCTGTTTGTGATCCGTCATGTAAATTTGGCCGTTGGTCGGAGCGTGGATATCTGCTTTGCTGGGAAAGATAGGCATCAACGGGGAGAATGTCATGGCCGAGCCCGAAAAGCTGATGGAAGATATCGAACGACTTGGCGGCAAGCTCGCACAGGCGCGCGCGTCGATCGACCGGCGTTTCATCGGGCAGGACCAGGTGGTGGAGCTGGTTCTGGCCGCGATGCTCTCCGGGGGGCATGCGCTTCTGGTGGGTCTGCCGGGCCTCGGCAAGACACTTCTGGTCGAGACGCTGTCGACCGTGATGGGGCTGGGATCGAACCGCATCCAGTTCACGCCCGACCTGATGCCTGCCGATATTCTGGGCTCCGAAGTTCTGGAAACCGCGCCCGATGGCAGCCGCGCGTTCCGCTTCCTCGAAGGTCCGGTCTTCTGCCAGCTGCTGATGGCCGATGAGATCAACCGCGCCTCGCCCCGGACCCAATCGGCGCTCTTGCAGGCGATGCAGGAGCGTGAGGTCACCATCGCGGGCGAGCATCGTCCGCTTGGCCCGCCCTTCCACGTTCTCGCTACGCAAAACCCGATCGAGCAGGAGGGCACCTATCCGCTGCCCGAAGCCCAGCTCGACCGTTTCCTCGTGCAGGTCGACGTCGATTACCCGGACCGCGAGACCGAGCGCTCGATCCTGCTGGCGACCACCGGGGTCGCGGCGGAGGGTGCGCATACCGTCTTCACCCCGACCGAGCTGATCGAGGCGCAGGGGATCGTGCGGCAGATGCCGGTGGGCGAGAAAGTCGTCGATGCGATCCTCGATCTGGTGCGGCTGTGTCGTCCGCGCGAGGCCGAGGCGCCCGACTTCATCCGCGATGCGCTGGCCTGGGGGCCGGGGCCGCGGGCCGCGCAGGCGCTGATGCTGACCGTGCGGGCGCGTGCTCTGATCAATGGCCGCCTCGCGCCGACGCTGGACGACGTGCAGGCGATGGCCCGCCCGGTGCTGATCCATCGCATGGCGCTGAGCTTCGCGGCCCGCGCCCGAGGCGAGACGCTGGGCGATCTGATCGACCGCGCCGTGGCAGAGGTCACCGGGCCTCGCGCCGCCGGTGCTGCCGCTTGAGCGTAACCTCCGATACCGCAGCGCCGGGGCAATCCCCCGCGCTGAGCCTGCGCCGCGAGGCGGAAGGGGCGGCCTCTGCGCTGCCTCCGCTGCTGGTCGCGGCGGAGCATCTGGCGGCGACCGTCCAGATGGGCGCGCATGGCCGCAGACGCGCGGGATCGGGCGAGGAATTCTGGCAATACCGTCCCGCTCATGCGGGCGACGAACTGCGCTTCGTCGATTGGCGGCGCTCGGCGCGCTCGGATAGCCAATATGTGCGCCAGCGGGAATGGCAGCTGGCGCAATCGGTCCATCTCTGGGTCGATGACGCGGCCTCGATGCGCTTCACCGGGGCCGAGAGCGGGCGCAATGCGCGTGCCACCAAATCAGAGCGCGCCCGTGTTCTGGGCCTCGCGCTTGCGGTGCTGATGGTGCGCGGCGGCGAACGCGTCGGGCTGACCGGCCTGCTCGCGCCGCCACGTCCAGGCCGCGCGCAGCTGATGGAGCTTGCAGGCTTGCTGTCGCGCGAGGCGGGCGTGCAGGATTATGGCGCGCCCGAAATCGCAGGCGTTACGCCGCAGTCGCGCGTGGTGCTGCTGTCGGATTTCTTCGGTGATCTCGGCCCGATCGAGGCGGCGCTGGGCCGTCTGGCCGATCGCGGTGTGTCGGGCGTGATGATGCAGGTGCTCGACCCCGACGAAGAGGCCTTCCCCTATGACGGGCGCACGATCTTCCAGTCGATGGCGGGCGGGCTGATCCATGAGACCCGCAAGGCGGGCGATCTGCGGGCGCGCTATCTCGACCGGCTGGCCGCGCGGCGCGATCAGCTCGCCCGGCTCGCGCGCAGCGCGGGCTGGCAATTCTCGACCCATCACACGGGCGATCCGGCGCAGGCTGCGCTGCTGTGGCTTTATTCCGCGCTCGAGAGGGGGCGCTGATGTGGATGCTCGGCCCCATCGGCTTCACCGCGCCCTGGCTTTTGCTGGGGCTGGCTGCGTTGCCGATCATCTGGCTGATCCTGCGCGCGGTGCCGCCCGCGCCGATCCGCAGGCGTTTTCCCGGCGTCGCGCTCCTGCTGGGTCTCAAGGACGAGGAAGTGCAGGCCGCGCGCACGCCGTGGTGGCTGCTGGCGCTGCGTCTGCTGGCGTTGGCCGCCGCGATCATCGGTTTTGCCGGGCCAATCCTGAGCCCGCAGCGGGCCGTGCCCGGCACAGGACCGCTCTTGATCGTGGCCGACGGTAGCTGGGCCTCCGCGCGCGACTGGCCGCGCCGGGTGGAGCGGATGACGTCGGCGCTGAAGGATGCGCAACAGGCGGGACGTCCCGCAGCAGTGATTTCGCTGGCCGATCCGCCGCCCGCGCAGGTAAGTTTCACGGATGCGGGCGCGCTGATCCAGTCGCTGCCCGGTATCCAGCCGCAGCCCTGGGCCCCGCAGAGCTTCGACGCCGCCAATTTGCCGGAGGGGAATTTCGAGACGCTCTGGCTGTCGGACGGCTTGGCCCGCGACAGCCGCGCGGGCGTTCTGAATGCGCTGGAGGCGCGCGGTCCGGTCAAGGTCTGGCAGCCGCAATTGCCGGTCTTGGCGCTGGGGGCCGCGCGGATCGAGGACGGCGCGCTCGTCGTGCCTGCGCTCGCCTCAACCATCCCGCCCAGCCCGCGCGATGTTGCCGCCGTGGGGCGCGACCCGGCGGGGATCGAGCGGGAACTGGCCAGCCAGCCGCTGCAATTCACCGACAGCCGCGAGACGGAGCTGCGCTTCGATCTGCCGCCCGAGCTGCGCAACCGCATCACCCGGATCGAGATCACGGGCATGCGCTCGGCAGGCGCAGTCAGCCTGACCGACGACGCGGTGAAGCGCCGCAAGGTCGCGATCCTGTCGGGCGCGCGCGACCGCGAGGGGCTGGAGCTGCTCTCGCCCACCCATTACCTGCATCAGGCGCTCGCCCCCACGGCGGACCTGATCGAGGGTACGCTCGCCGATGTGCTGACCGCCGATCCGGACGTGATCATCCTCGCCGATATGGCCGATCTGCCGGAGCAATCGAAACTGCACGACTGGGTTGAAAAGGGCGGGCTGCTGATCCGTTTCGCAGGGCCCCGCATGGCCAATGCCGATCTCGATGCCGATACGCTTCTGCCGGTGCAACTGCGCGCTGGCGGCCGCTCGCTTGGCGGCACGATGAGCTGGGGCGATCCGCGCGCGCTGGCGCCTTTCCCGGAGAACTCGCCCTTCGCCGGGCTGCAAGTGCCCGACGATGTGACAGTGAAGGCGCAGGTCATGGCCGAGCCCACGCCGGACCTCTCCGAGCACACCATTGCCGCGCTGACCGATGGCACGCCGCTCGTGACCCGCGCCAAGATGGGGCAGGGGGCGGTCGTGCTGTTCCATGTCACCGCGAATGCCGAATGGTCGACGCTGCCGCTGTCGCTTCTGTTCCCGCAGATGTTGGAGCGGCTCGCGGTCTCTGCCCGGCCCGCCGCGCCGGAAGAGGCTGATCTCGCGGGCCAGACCTGGGTACCGCAGAAGCTGCTCGACGGGTTCGGGCGACTGCAGGACGCAGGGGCTGCCGCGGGCGTGCCGGGCGAGGAGCTTGCCAAGGCCGAGCCCGGGCCGAAGCTGCGCCCGGGCATCTACACCGCCGAGGACCGCTCGGTCGCGCTGAATGCTCTGCCACGCGGCGCGACGTTGTCCCCGGCAAGCTGGCCCGCCAATGTCCCCGTCGAAGGCGCTTTCGAGCAGCGCGAGATGCCGCTAAAAGGCTGGCTGCTAGGCGCGGCGCTGGCGGCGCTGCTGATCGACATTCTCGCGACGCTGGCGCTGTCGGGCAAGCTTTGGGGGCCGCGCGCGATGAAGGCAGCCGGCTTCGGGGCCGCCCTGATCCTCGCCAGCTTCGCGCCGCCGCAAGCCCATGCCGAGGATATGGATCCGGCGCGCGCAATCGAGGCTGCGTCCAACGTGGTGCTGGCCGCGATGCCCACCGGCGATGCCGAGGTGGACCGGGTGTCCATGGCGGGGCTGAAGGGGCTGTCGCAGGTTCTCAACCGCCGCACCACGGTCGAGCCCTCCGCACCGATGATGGTCGACCTCAAGAACGACGATCTGGCCGTCTTCACCTTCATCTACTGGCCGATCACCGCAGATCAGCCCGCGCCGAGCCCGATGGAATATGCCAAGCTGAACCGCTACCTGCGCGGCGGTGGCATGATCCTGTTCGACACGCGCGACGCCGATATCGCGGGCTTCGGCGAGGCGACGCCTGCGGGTAAGCGCTTGCAGGCGCTGGCAGCCCCCTTGGACATTCCGCCGCTCGCGCCGATCCCGGACGATCACGTGCTGACCCGCACTTTCTACCTGCTGCAGGATTTCCCCGGCCGCTACGACGGCACGATCTGGGTGGAGGCCCCGCCCGCCGATGCCGAACGCGCCGAGGGGATGCCGTTTCGCAACCTCAATGACGGGGTGACGCCGGTGGTGATCGGCGGCAATGACTGGGCCTCGGCCTGGGCTGTCGACGATCGCGGGATGCCGATGTTCCCCGTGGGCCGTGGCCGCACCGGCGAGCGTCAGCGCGAGATCGCGGATCGTTTCGGGGTGAACCTGATCATGCATGTGCTGACCGGCAACTATAAATCCGATCAGGTCCATGTGCCTGCGCTTCTCGAAAGGCTGGGGCAATGAACGGGATGTCGATCATCTTCGCACCGCTTCTGCCGTGGCAAGTGATCGCGGGCGCAGGCGTGGTGGCTGTCGTGCTGCTGGCGCTGGCGCTGTGGCGCGGGCTGAAGGGCTGGGCGCTGCGGGCGCTGGCGGCGCTGGTGCTGCTGGCGGCGATCGCGCAGCCTTCGTTGCAGCGCGAACAGACCGCGCCGCTGTCCAATATCGTGCTGCTGATCGACGACCGCTCCTCGTCGCAGAAACTCTCGGATCGTGTCGCGCAGACCGATACTGCGCTGACGCGTCTGCAAGCACAGCTCGACGCGATGCCCAATGTCGAGACGCGCCGGATCACCGTTCCCGACGGGGCCGATAATGCGGGCACCGAACTGGGCTCGACCCTGGCCGAGGCGCTCGCCGCAGAGCCGCGCGCGCGGGTCGCGGGCGCGCTGATGGTCACCGACGGGCAGGCCCATGATGCGCAGCTCGCCCCCGATCTGCCTGCGCCGCTTCAGGTGCTGCTGACCGGCAAGCGCAGCGACTGGGATCGGCGTCTCCTGATCGAGACCGCGCCGTCCTTCGGTATCATCGGGGAGGAGACTAATATCCGTCTCAAGGTCGAGGATATGGGCAACGTGCCCGAAAGCGCGGGCGGCACGGCTGACCTGACCATCTCGATCGACGGCAAGGATCCGAAAAGCTACACGGTGCGCACCGACCGCGATCTGGAACTGCCGCTGACGCTGACCCATGGCGGGCAGAACGTGGTGCAGTTCACGCTGTCGCCGACCGAGGGCGAGCTGACCGATCGCAACAATGTGGCGACCGTCCAGATCAACGGCGTGCGCGACCGGCTGCGGGTGCTCTTGGTCTCCGGCCAGCCCCATGCGGGCGAGCGGACATGGCGCAACCTTTTGAAATCGGACGCAGGCGTGGACCTCGTGCATTTCACAATCCTGCGCCCGCCCGAAAAGCAAGACGGTGTGCCGGTGACGGAACTGTCGCTCATCGCCTTCCCGACGCAGGAACTGTTCGTCGACAAGATCGACGAGTTCGACCTGATCATTTTCGACCGCTACGGCGCGCGGGGCATTCTGCCGTCCGCGTATTTCGACAATATCAAGGATTACGTCGAGCGCGGGGGCGCGATCCTCGTGGCCGCCGGTCCGGAATTCGCGACCGTCGAGAGCCTCTATCAGACCAGCCTTGGCGACATCATGCCCGCGCGCCCAACGGGCCGGGTTATGTCGGAAAGTTTCCTGCCGCGCCCGACCGATCTGGGGCTGCGCCATCCGGTGACAGCCGGGCTGGAAGGGGCGCCCGCGCCCGAGGGCGAGGATACGGCCGCCGAAAAAGACGGCCCGCATTGGGGCCACTGGTTGCGCCAGATCGAGCTTGCGAACCCCACCGGCGAGGTCGTGATGTCCGGCGCCGAGGGTAAGCCGCTTCTGGTGCTGTCGCGCGAAGGCGAGGGGCGCGTGGCGCTGCTGGCCTCCGATCAGGCATGGCTCTGGGATCGCGGCTATGACGGCGGCGGGCCGCAGCTCGAATTGCTGCGCCGGATCGCGCATTGGGAGATGAAAGAGCCGGAACTCGAGGAAGAGGCGCTCTATGCCGAGATCGATCCCGGCGCGCTCTCGATGCGGATCATCCGCCGCACGATGGAAGACAGCGCGCCGCCGGTGACCGTGACGCTACCCGATGGCTCGACCGAGCAGGTGCCGCTGACCGAGACAGCACCCGGCCGCTTCACCGCGCGTTGGACCGCGCCCGAGGCGGGGCTCTACCGCCTCAAGGACGGTGATCTGGAGCGTGTCGTGGCGATGGGGCCTGCAAGCCCGCGCGAGTTCGAACAGACGATCGCCAGCGGCGATCCCCTCTCCGCCGTGGTCGAGGCGTCGAATGGCGGCGTGACGCGGCTCGAGGACGGGGTGCCCGCCATCCGCGAAGTGCGCGCGGGTCGCCCGACATCGGGGCGCGGCTGGATCGGCATCACGCCGCGTGGTGCCACGGCCACGACCGATATCCGGGTGCAGCCGCTGCTGCCCGCCTGGGCCTGGCTGATCCTGGCGGCCCTGCTGACCGTGGGCGCGTGGCTGATCGAAGGGCGCAACCGGCGCGGCGGCGACAAGGGCGGGCCGACTGCAGCGTGATCCCTGCGGGGATTGCCCGGACACCGCTTCGCGTGTAGCAGGTGTTAGCGGTATCGGAACGCGATGACGGAGGAGAAAACCCTATGATCCTGAGCTGTGGTGAAGCACTGATCGACATGCTCCCGCGCGAGAGCGCGCAAGGCGAGGCGGCCTTTGCGCCCTATCCGGGGGGTGCGGTGTTCAACACTGCGATCGCGCTGGGGCGGCTCGGTGCGCGCTCGGGGTTTCTGTCGGGGCTGTCCGAAGACCTGTTCGGCAAGATGCTGATCCACTCGCTGTCCGATAGCGGCGTCGATGCGGGGCTTGCGGTGCGCTCGGACCGGCCGACGACGCTCGCCTTCGTGACGCTAACCGACGGCCATGCGAGCTACGCTTTCTACGACGAGAATACGGCTGGCCGGATGCTGAAGATCGAGGACATGCCCGAGATCCCGGCAGAGGTGAAGGCGATGTTCTTTGGCGGCATCTCCCTGCCGGTCGAGCCTTGCGGTGCGGCCTATGAGGCGCTGATGCTACGCGAGGCAGAGAACCGCGTGACCATGATCGACCCGAATATCCGCCCCGGTTTCATCGGCGACGAGGCGGCTTATCGCGCGCGGCTGGAACGGATGTTCGCCGTGGCCGATATCGTCAAGGTCTCGGACGAGGATCTACGCTGGATCGAAGGCCCGGGCACCATTCCCGATCTCGCGCGCGGGCTGCTGGCGAAAGGGCCGAAGCTGGTCTTCGTCACCGAAGGCGCAACCGGCGCGCATGGCTTCTCGAAGCACTGCGAGGTCTTCGTGCCCGCGCGCAAGGTCGAGGTCATCGACACGGTCGGCGCAGGCGATACGTTCAACGCGGGCGTTCTGGCCGCGCTGGACCGCGCCGAGGCGCTCGACAAAGGCGCGCTCGCTCGCGCCGAGGAAGGGCTTATCTCGGACTGCCTGAAACTGGGCGTGGCCGCCGCTGCGGTGGTCGTCAGCCGGGCAGGGGCCAACCCGCCCTGGGCGGACGAACTGGCATGAGGGCGCTGATCCAGCGGGTCTCCGAGGCCTCGGTCACCGTCGACGGCAATTGCATCTCCGAGATCGGGCCGGGCCTTCTGATCCTGTGCTGCGCGATGCAGGGCGATGACGAAAAGGTCGCCGAGAAGCTGGCTGAGCGGATCTCGAAGCTGCGCATCTTCAAGGACGAGGCGGGCAAGATGAACCGCGCGGTGGGCGATATCGGCGGCGCCTGTCTCGTGGTCAGCCAGTTCACGCTGGCGGCTGACACCTCGCGCGGCAACCGCCCCGGTTTCTCTGCAGCCGCCCCGCCCGAAGACGGCGATCGGCTGTATCAGCATTTCGCCCGGCACCTCGAATCTTTGGGCCCGCCGGTTCAGACCGGCGAGTTCGGTGCGGATATGAAAGTGGCGCTTCTGAATGATGGGCCGGTCACGATCTGGATGGACAGCGCCGACCGTCCCTGAGCGTCGCGCGGGCAGTCTTGCTCCCCTGAAAATCGCGGGCTATTGCAGGCCATGGCCAAGCTCTACTTCCATTATTCCACGATGAACGCGGGCAAGAGCACGATCCTCTTGCAAGCCTCCCACAACTATATCGAACGCGGCATGGAGACTTTCCTCGTGACCGCGCGGCTCGACAATCGCGCGGGCGATGGGCGCATCGCGAGCCGGATCGGCATCGGAGCGGAGGCGGCCTGTTTCACCGAAGGGACGGACATGGTCGCGCTGATCGAGGCGCGGCTGGCCGAGGGTCCCTGCGCCTGCATCTTCGTGGACGAGGCGCAGTTCCTGACCGAGACGCAGGTCTGGCAGATCGCCCGCGCGGTCGATGACCTGCGCGTGCCGGTGATGTGCTACGGGCTGCGGGTGGATTTTCAGGGCAAGCTGTTCCCCGGCTCGGCGGCACTGCTGGCGCTGGCCGACGAGATGCGCGAAGTCCGCACGATCTGCCATTGCGGCAAGAAGGCCACGATGGTGGTGCGGATGGGCCCGGACGGACAGGCGCTGCGCGATGGCGATCAGGTGCAGATCGGCGGCAACGAGACCTATGTCAGCCTCTGCCGCCGCCACTGGCGCAAAGCGATGGGCGAGGCGTAAGCCTCAGATCTTCTCGAGAACGACCGAGCCCACCGAATAGCCCGCCCCGAAGGAACAGATCAGCCCGATCTCGCCCGGTTTGAAATCGTCGGAATATTTCGAAAACGCGATAATCGACCCGGCAGACGACGTGTTGGCGTAATCCTGCAGGATATTGGGCTGCTCGCCCGGCTCGGGATCTCGGCCCAAGACTTTCTTGCCGACGAAGTCGTTCATCGTCTTGTTGGCCTGATGCAGCCAGAGACGGTGCAGTTCCTGGGGTTTCACCTCCGCATCGGCGAGATGGCCGAGGATGTGCTGCGCCACCATCGGCATCACTTCCTTGAAGACCTTACGGCCCTCCTGCATGAACTGCATGTCGCGGCGGTCGGCCACGCCATCGGGCCGGGTGCGGCGCAGGAAGCCGTTGTTGTTGCGGATGTTGTTGGAAAACTCCGTCGCGCAACGGGTGGAGCGGATCAGGAAGCCATGCGGCGCATCCTCACGCCGTTCGATCAGCGTCGCGGTCGCCACATCGCCGAAGATGAAGTGGCAATCGCGGTCGCGCCATTCGAGATGGCCCGAGGTGATCTCGGGGTTCACGACCAGCGCGCGGCGCACGGAGCCGGTGCGGATCATGTCGGCGGCGGCCTGAATGCCGAACGTGGCCGACGAGCAGGCGACGTTCATATCGAAAGCGAACCCGCCCGCGCCGAGAAGTTTCTGGATCTCGATCGCGACGGCGGGGTAGGCGCGCTCCATATTCGAGGCCGCGCAGATCACGAGATCGACGTCCTCGCCTTTGCGCCCGGCCTGCGCCAGCGCCTTGTTGCAGGCATCGAGCGCGATCTCGGCCATGATGCCCGGCTCGTCATCCGAGCGTTGGCGCAGGCGTGGATACATGCGCGTGGGGTCCAGCACGCCTTCCTTGTCCATCACGTAGCGCTGCTCGATCCCGGAGGCTTTCTCGATGAACTCGACCGAGCTATGCGGCTTGGCCTCGATCTCGCCCGCGGCGATGGCCTCTGCGTTCGCGGCGTTGAACAGGTCGGCATAGGCGTTGAACGCCTCGACCAGTTCGGCATTCGTGATGACGTGTTCCGGCGTATAGACCCCGGTCCCGGTAATGACGGCTTGATGCATCGGATCCTCCTTGGCAGAGCCTCCCGCCAAGGAGGTGAAAGGTCAAGACGACACGCGATTGGGCGGCGTGTTGCCGTCACGAAAGGCGATGAGATTGTCGACCGCCATGTGGCCCATGTCGTCACGCACCTCAAGAGCGGCGGTGCCCAGATGCGGAAGCAACGTGACGTTATCCAGCGCGCGCAGGGCTTCCGGCACATAAGGCTCGCGCTCATAGACGTCGAGACCCGCGCCTGCGATCGCATTGCCCTGCATTGCCGCCACCAGTGCGGCCTCGTCGACGATATCGCCGCGCGCGATGTTGATAAGATGCGCATGGGGCTGCATCTTCGCGATCTCGGTCGCGCCGATCAGGTGATGCGTGGCGGGGCTTGCGGGCACCGCGATCACCACGAAATCGGAAGTCGCGAGCAAGTCATCCTGGCTCAAATGCGTGGCGGGGAAGCCCGGATCGACGGGGGTGCGCTTGGTGTAAGCCACCTCCATGCCGAAGCCGAAATGGCAGCGTTTCGCGATCGCCGTGCCGATCCGGCCCAGACCGATGATGCCGACCTTCTTGCCCGAGACATGCTGGCCGAGGAATTGCGTCGGCGTCCAGCCGGTCCACTCGCCGCGCCGCACGAAGCGCTCGCCCGCCGAGGCGCGTCGCGCGCTCATCAGGATCAGCATCATCGCGATATCGGCGGTGGCATCGGTCACGGCGCCCGGTGTGTTGGTCACCGTGATGCCTTTCGCCTCGGCCGCGGCCACGTCGATGTGGTTATAGCCGACCCCGAAATTGGCCACGATCTTCGCGCGGGGGCTACCCTCGAAGGCCGCTGCCGTCACCTTGTCGCCCAAGGTCACAAGAAGCGCATCGTATTCGGCCAGCGCCGCGTGGGATTCCTCTTCGGTCATCGGCGCAGCCCCGTTGCGGAAGGTCACGTCGAACTCTTTCGCCACGCGGGCCTCGACCTCGTCGGTCAGCTTGCGGGTCACGAGGAGCTTCATCAGAACATCCTCCCGCCGATCGGCACGTCTTTGTCGGGCGTCAGCAGCACGACCTCGCCGGCCTCATCCGGCACGCCCAAGACCAGCGCCTCGGACATGAACGGCCCGATCTGGCGCGGCGGAAAGTTGACCACGCCGAAGACCAGCTTGCCGACCAGTTCCTCGGGCGCGTAATGCACCGTGATCTGGGCGGAGCTTTTCTTCACGCCGATCTCCGGGCCGTAATCGACCCAGAGCTTGATCGCGGGCTTGCGCGCCTCGGGGAAGGGCTCGGCTTCGGTGATCCGGCCGCAGCGAATGTCGACCTTCATGAAGTCGTCGAAGGAGATGGTCATTTCCCCAGCTCCCGGTTGCGCGCGATATTCGCGGCGACCGCTTTGCGCATCAGGGGCGGCATGCCGGTCTCGGGGTCCATCAGAACCTCCAGCGCCGCCGCCGTCGTCCCGCCGGGAGAGGTCACGTTCTCGCGCAGTTTCGAGGGCGTCTCGTCGCTATCCTCGGCCAGTTGCCCCGCGCCGCCCACGGTCGCCTTCGCGAGCCGCAGCGCCAGATCGGGGTCGAGCCCCTCGGCCTCGCCCGCCGCCGCCATCACCTCGATCAGGTGGAAGACATAGGCCGGGCCCGAGCCGGAGACGCCGATCACGGCGTTCATCTGTTCCTCATCGTCGAGCCGCACGACCTGACCGACGCCGGTCATCAGCGCATCCGCGGTGTCCAGATCGTCGCCGGTTGCGTTCGGATTGCCGACGATCGCGGTCACGCCACGGCCGATCGCGGCGGGCGTGTTGGGCATCGCGCGCACCAGACGCGCCTGCGTGCCCAGCATCTTCTCGTAGCCCTCTATGGTGATCCCGGCGGCGACGGTGACAAACAGAGTATCGCCCTCGGCCATGGCCGAGAGTTGCGGCAGCGCGTCCGTCATCATCTGCGGCTTCACCGCGACCAGAACGACAGCCGGATTCTCGGGCAGATCGGCGTTGAGATTCACGCCGGACTCTTTCAGCCAATCGGACGGATTCGGATCGACCACCCAGACCGAGGCTGCGGGCAGACCGCCCTTCAACAGCCCCTGAAGGATCGCGCCGCCCATGCGTCCGCAGCCCAGAATGACGAGGCCGCGGTCGGAAATCTTGTCAAAGCTCATGCTTCCCCCTTTTGGTTCGGGGGGAGATTAGGCGCGCCCGTAGGCCTCCGCAATGGCCACCTGCATCGCGTCTTCGGGATCGCGCTCGCCCCAGGTCGCCAGCTGGAAGGCCGGGTAGAACCGCTCGGAGGACACGACAGCCGCACCGATCAGCCGGTCGATCTGCTCCGGCCCGGGCAGCTGCCCGCCCGAGAGCACCAGCCCGTGCCGCCAGACCATCAGCCGCTGATCGGGCCAGAAGGTGAAGGCGCCGGTCCAGACCCGGTCGTTGATGCGGTTCAGAAGCTCGTAAAGCGCGCCCTCGCGGGCCGGCGGCGGGTCCATCTCGAAGGTGCAGATCAGCCGCAGCGTTTCGTCCATCGGCGACCAGGCGAGGGTGATCGAGTAGGTCCGCCACTGACCCTCGACCGCCATTGCGATCTGGTCATCGGTGACCCGGTCGAATTCCCATTCATGGGCTTCGGCCAGCGTCTCGACGATGTCGATCGGGTGGAGTTCTTCGGCGTACAGATAGTCTTCGCTCAGTGCCATGCTCGTATCCCCCTGCCTTTTTAGATGCCCGGGGTGCAGCTCCCCTAGGGCTTGTCGGCTTTACAAGGAACGGCGGTAGCAGCCGCCAGTCCCTACAAGATATCGTGTAGGCAGGTTGCTATTGTGTAAAGCAATTTCTGGTGGATAAGCCGGGTGGTCCCCACGAAATCTGGGGATAGTTCATCCACAATGCGGGGCGAATTGCGGATTGCTACACGCTAAGCATTTGAGATTGTTCGGAAACGCAAAAAGCGCCCGAAGAACGGGCGCTTTTTGAAGCGGTTTGGTGGAGCCTAGGGGGATCGAACCCCTGACCTCGTCATTGCGAACGACGCGCTCTCCCAGCTGAGCTAAGGCCCCGAACCGTGGCGTGGTATTTCGCGCAAGGCGCGCGCGTTGTCAAGCGGGCCGCCCGCGCCGCGCGCGAAAATTTCCGCATGATCCGCGTTACGCGGGCACCGAGATTTTCGACTTCACGAAATTGACCAGATCGCCTGCCGGGCGCGCCCCTGCGGCGCGGGCGACCTCGCGGCCCTTGGCGAACAGGATGAAGGCGGGGATGCCCTGAATCCGGTAGCGCTGGGTCGCGGTGGGGTTCACCTGCGTGTTGATTTTCGCCAGCCGCACATGCGGTGTCAGCTTCTCGGCGGCCATGTTGAACTGCGGCGCCATCGCCTTGCACGGGCCGCACCACGGCGCCCAGAAATCGACCAGCAGCGGCAGATCGTCCTTCTCGGCCTTGGCGAGCGTCTTGAAGTCGACTTCGGTCACCTTGTGCGAGACGAGCCAGCCGCCGCAGGTGCCGCATTTCGGATTCGCGCCCAGCTTCTCGGCGGGGACGCGGTTGGCCTGCCCGCAATCGAGGCAGGTCACACGGTAGCTTTGAGAGGATTGGGTCATGTCACCCCTCCTTTACATTGGGTTGCAAGATATATCGGAAACCCACTTCGGCTTTGCAAGGAGACGACATGACGCGCTGGAAAGAACTGAGCCCCGAACGCCAGATGGACCTTCGCGCCGCCTATGACATCGAGATGGCGCGGCAAACCAATACCTGTTCGCTCGACGAGAAGATCGCGCGCTTCGCAGAATGGCTCGCCCCGCAGGGCATCGCCTTCGGGATGGACGATCTCGCGAAAGGCTGACCCGCTCAGCGGCTCTTCAGGTAGAAGAGCGTCCCCCCGACGATCACCGCAGCAAGGACCGCCAGCGCGATCTTCCATGCCGACCACGGGCGATCCCCACGGACGCGGCCCGTCTGGGCGTTCACGACGAAGCGGTAGGAGCGGCCGCGGAACTTGTAGGCGGCGGTCCAGATCGGCAGCAGGATATGCTTGAAGGTCTCGGCCGAGAACTGCGGGTCCATCGCGCCGATCCGCTGCTCGTCGCCGCCGATATCGCGGCGAATGTCGGTCTGGATGACGCGGATCATCTCGGCCTGCGCGGCGTGATGGCCCTCTTGCAGTTGCACTGTGTAGCCCTCGGCGGTGAAGCCCGCGAGATAATCGCGCCGGTAGGGCTCCAGCGCGCCCAAGTCCCACGGGCGCAGCGCCTGCACGTAATCGGGCGGCAGCGAGCGCGCGGCGTAGATCACCACATCGTCGAAATCGCGCGCCACCTGACCCGAGACCGGCGTCCAGCGGATGCGCCGGACCTGCTCGGTGCGGGGGCCTTTGTCGGTCTGCACCGTGCGCGTGACGTAATAGGCGTCGCCGCGCTGGCCGGAATAGCGTGTGCGGGTCGCGGCGTCGAAGGTCCAGAAGGGCGCGTAGATGCCGGTCATGCGCCGCCCCTTGCGGGCATATTGCGACAGCCCATTGGGCGCGAACCACAGCGAGCCGAGCCATTTCGAGAGCGCCGCGCGCGCTTGGTCCTCGGTCAGTTGGAAGGGCAGCACCCCTTGCGGCTTGATCAGCCGCGTCGTGCCGGTATCGACCACCACGGGCGTCGCGCAGAACGGGCATTCGGTCGCGTGCTCGCCGTTTTGCAACTCGATCGAGGCGCCGCAATTGGGACAGGAGACAGTGCGGTGCTCCTCCATTTCCTGTTCGGGTAATTCGCGGGTCAGCGCATCGTCGAGCGGCAATTCGCGCAAGCGCGCCTCTCCGCGTCCGGTGGCGGAGGGAATGTCCTGCACATGGCCGCAATGATCGCAGACGAGCCGCGTCTGGCCCGGCGCGAAGCGCAGATCGGCGCCGCAGCTTTCGCAGTGATAGTGGCTCTCGCCGCGTGGGTCGGCAGGGGCGGCAGCAGCGCTCCGCCCCACTTTCGGGAAACCCAGCATTGGATCAGCTCGCAGGTGGCGCGGCAGGCGGGGGCGGCGGCGGCGCGATGGTGAAGAGCTGCGCCAGTTCGGTCACGTCCTCGGCGCGCATCCAGCCGTTCTGACCCGGCGTCCAGACGAGGCTGTCGCGGGTGAGCGAGCCTTCCGAGACCATACGCCCCAGATGCCCGCGCCCGAAGGGCCCCTGCGTCTGGCCGTTGACCGCGAGATGCCAGACCTTCTCCACCGGCGGCGGGGGAGGGGGCGGCGGTGCGGCGGCAGCGGGTTGCTGACCCATCTGCCCCCAAGGCCCCATCTGCTGGCCCATCGCCATGCCCATGCCGGCACCCATGCCCGCGCCCATCGCGGCGCCCATCCCGGCGGAGGCGCCCGAGCCCGGCTGGCCCATCGCCTCGGCGGCATTGTATTGCATGTATTTGTTCAGATCGCCCACGATCCCCATCGAGGTGCGCTTGTCGAGAACCGCCTCCACCGCCTCGGGCAGCGAGACGTTCTCGATGTAGAATTCCGGCAGCTCCAGCCCGTAATTCGCGATGGTGGGCGCGATTGCCTTGGTGATCAGCTTGCCCATGTCGGCGGTGTTGGCGGCCATGTCCAGGATCGGGATGCCCGAGCTGGCAATGGCGCGCGAGAACTCCTGCACGATCACGTTGCGCAGCTGGTAGCTAATCTCGTCCGAAGTGAACTCGCCATCGGTGCCCACGATCTCGGTCAGGAACTTGCCCGGATCGGTGACGCGCATCGAATAGGTGCCGAAGGCGCGGATGCGCACCGGGCCGAATTCCGGATCGCGCGCCATGACCGGGTTCTTCGTGCCCCATTTCAGGTCGTTGAACCGGGTGGTGTTGACGAAATAGATCTCGGACTGGAAGGGCGATTTGAAGCCGTGATCCCAGTGCTGAAGCGTGGTCAGGATCGGCAGGTTGTTGGTCTCGAGCATGTAGAGCCCGGGCCCGAAGATATCGGCCAGCTGCCCCTCATGGACGAAGACGGCCGCCTGACCTTCGCGCACGGTCAGCTTCGCGCCGTATTTGATCGCGTGACCCTCGCGCTCGAACCGCCAGACCATCGTGTCGCGGGTGTCGTCGGTCCAGCCGATGACGTCGATGAATTCGCCGGAGAGGAAATCGAGAATGCCCATGGATGCGGTTCCTTCTTGGTTCTCAGCTTGCGCCGCCCAGCAATTCGGAGGCGATGGTGGTGACGATCGGGCGGGCCTCGCGTTCGGTCATGCCGGGCGTCAGGCGCGGGTCGTAAAGCATCTGCAGCAGCAACTCGTCATGCTTGGTCAGCAGCGAGAATTCCTCGTCATCGTTGAAGATTGAGGGCCGCGCGCGCGGATAGTCATTGGCGAGGCCCAGCCCCTGGGCCAGTTCCTCATGGATACAGCTGGTGCGCAGTTCGGGCGGGTGTTCGCCCCGGATCACTGCGACGGCGTCGGTATAGATCGGGCTGTCGCCCTGCGAGAAGGCGAAGACCACGCAATAAGTCGAGAGCGGCAGATTGGTGATCGCCTCGACCGAGCTGTCATCGATCCCCGGCACCAATTGGCGCAGGCGTGGGCCGATCGCCCGCCTCTCGTCCTCGTTCAGGAACAGGACGTGGAAATTGCCGCCCCGGTTCACCACGCTGACCGGATGGCGCGAGGCGCGCGCGAGCTTGCCCGCATAGGCGCGCACTTCGGCGATATCCGAGGCGCGGTCGGCCTTGGGGATCGAGGCGCCGAAGTCGATATCCATCCGCACCGGCTTGTCCCAGCGCCGCAGGCGCGAGGGCGTCTGACGCGCGACGAACCCGCCGCCCTGCGCCGCGTATTCGTCGTAAAGCGCGATATGGACGAAGTCCTGCACCAGTTGCCGCTGGTTGAACGGCGCATCGCGCGGCGCGACATCGGTGCGCAGCTGCCCGCGGCTTTCCATCTCGGCGGCGGTCTTGGCGAAATAGGCTGACATCTCCCGCGAGAGTGCGCTTTGCTTGGTGGCGTTCGAGCGATCGAGATCGGCCGGTGCGCTGGGCGGGCGCGCGGTCTTGTCCGGTGCGAGCGGCGAGCCGCCCAAGCCCGGCGCGCAGGCCGAAAGGGCCAGCGCCGCCAGCCCTGCAAGAACCGGAAAGGCCGCACGCATCCGTGTCATCCCGCAGCTCCGCCAGCCTGTGCGGAGGATTTCGCCGCCGACAGGGTGTCGCGCAGCTTGTCTTCCATCTCCACCAGATCATGCTCTGCCGCGGCGCGCTTGCGCTTGCCCTCATCCGCGATACGCAAAGAATCCTCGATCGTCGCGACCAGATCGGCATTCGCCGCCTTCACCGCCTCGATATCGAAGACACCGCGCTCCATCTCGGTGCGGATCTCGGCATTGGCTTCGCGCAGGTTCTTGGCATTCGATTTCAGAAGCTCGTTGGTCAGATCATTGGCCTCGCGCACAGCGCCCGCCGCCTCGCGCGAGCGTTGGATCGTGACCGCCTGCGCCAGTTGGGTCTCCCACAGCGGCACGGTGTTCACCAGCGTCGAGTTGATCTTGGTCACGAGGCTCTTGTCGTTTTCCTGAACCAGCCGGATCGAGGGCAGCGACTGCATCGTCACCTGACGGGTCAGTTTCAGATCATGCACTCGGCGCTCCAGATCGTCGCGGGCTGCGCGCAGGTCGCGGATTTCCTGCGCCTTGAGCACTTTCTGATCCTCGGACGCGGCTTCCATCGCCGCCTCTTTCGCGGGGATTTCCTCCCGGTCGAGCTGGGCCAGCTTTTCCTCGCCCGCCGCGATATAGAGCGCGAGCTCGTCATAGAAATGCAGCGTCTTGTCGTAGAGCATATCGAGTGATTTGATGTCCTTGAGCAGCTTGTGCTCGTGGCTCAGCAACTCGTCGGTGACGCGGTCGATCTGGCCCTGCACCTCTTCGAACCGGGCGATGAAGTTGCCAAACGGCGCGGCCCGGCCCAGCAGCTTTTCCCACCAGCTCCGCTTGCGGCGCACGTCGAGTTCCGAGACCGAGAAACCGCGGATCGTGGTGACGATCTGGCGCAGGCTGTCTCCGGCGGGGCCGACATCCTTGTTCTTGACGCCCGAGAGCATCTCTTGGCTTATCGATTGCAGATCGACCTGCGCGCGCGAGCCGAACTGCACGATGGAATTCGAGTCGCCCATGTCCAGCTCAGCCATGCGCTTGCGGATTTCTTCGGCGGTCTCGGGCGGGGCCTGATCGAGCGGCGTCACCGCCTCTGCCGGGCCCGGTTCGGGCAGCAGCGAACCGCTGACACCTTCCACTTCGGTCATCAGCTCGGTTGCCTTTTGGCGGGTCGTCTCGGTCATCTCAGGGCCTCCTTGCGCCTGTCGGGGCAGTTCCCGGTGTCACTTGTCACGTCACGCTTCGTCAATTCTCGCGGGTCGTCGGCACGACCCCTTCGCGCGCCAGCCGGTCGCGCAGCACGTCGATCTCGATCTCCAGCCCCTCGCGGCCATCTTCCAGCATCTTGCGGGTGCGGGCGGTGAAATTCGCTTCCAGATCATCGAGCAGCGCCGCGTAATCGTCGCGTGCCTTGTGATCGCGCGTGTTGCGCCACAGATCGGCGAACTTGATCGTCGCGTCGCGCGCGCCCTCCAGATAAACGGTCATGTAGCGCCGCGCCTGCGCCAGATCTCCGGGATCTTCCTCGACCGCGCGGAACAGATCGCGCGCGGTGGTGGCGAATTGCTCGACGCGGGTGATCAGCACTCGCTCGCCCGAGGGGGTGATCGCCTTGCGCATCTCGGTCAGATAGGCCTCGCCTTCCTTGACCACGCGGGCGACGCGCTCTTGCTGAAACTCGTCTACGCCGTCCATCCCCTTGTCTTTCAGCGGGTCGAGACCGAAGGCCACAAGCGAGACCACCGTGCCGATAGCCCCGATCCCGGCCGCGCCGATCACGCCCAGTTCGGGGGCCTGTGCGCCCAATGCGAGACCCAGACCATAGGCGACGGAGCCAAGAATTTTCCGCGGAAAGGCGGGGCGCTTGGCCGAACTGCGCGCGACATAAGCGAATTCGGCCCGCAGCCCCTCGCGGATCGTCCAGGCGGCGCCTGCGATCAGGGCGAAGGCGCCAAGTGCGCGGGCCAGTGCGAAGGGGCCTTCGCCGAAGGCGCCCAGCAGGAAGGGCAGGGCGGCGGCCACGATCCAGAACGGACGGCCTTCCTCGGGGTGGCGGGCATCGGGACGACGATGGGGCGGCACGCTGCGGGGATCGTGCAGGTCGGGCCCGCTGGCCGGGCCTTGGGGCGAGTATTTTCCGCCATAGCGTTGAGCCATCATACGCTCCCGGTGAGCGCGACCGACAGCGTCAGCGCGATCATCAGCCAGAAAGCGATTCTCTTTTGCGCCTCGCGCGACATCGCCAGCCCCTGCCATCGGACGCGAATTTCGACGTCCTCAGGGAGAATTTATAAGCAGGCTGGCGGGTCTATGCCAGAGAGACGGTGTGAAATTCGCGTAAACTCGCCGAGGAAAAAGAAGAGGGGAAAACCACGGCGGTTTTCCCCTCCCTAAAAGCGCGTTTTCGCCGGTCAGTCGCGATTGCCACCGCGCGGCTTGCCACCGCGCGGCTTGCCACCGCGCGGCTTGCCACCGAAGGGCTTGCCACCGGGTTTTCCGCCCGGTTTGCCCGAATGCGACTTGAAGCCGCCCGAGCGTGCGGGCCGGTCGCCGCGCGCGTCGCCGTGGGATTTGAACCCGCCCGAGCGCGGCTTGCCGCCCGGCTTTCCGCCATGCGATTTGAAGCCGCCCGAGCGGGGCTTGTCGCCGCCACGGTCGTCACGGCCACCTTCGTCGCGGTCCCGGTTGAAGTGGGCCTTGTCGCCGAACTTCCCGCTGGGCTTGCCGCCGAACTTCCCGCCCGAGCGGTCGTCGCGGTCGCGATTGAAGCTGGGCTTGTCGCCACGCGGCCCACGATCCGGGCGGTCGCCACGATCTTTCGAGAAACGCGGGCCCCGGTCGCCACGCTCGCCTTCATCACGATGCGACTTGAACCCACCGGTGCGCGGCTTGCGCGGCCCGTCGCGGAACGGGCGATCCTCGCGCCCGCCCTCTTCGCGGTCCTTGCGGAAGCGCGGTTTGTCGTCACGGCCACCCTCGTCGCGGTCGCGGTTGAAGCGCGGCTTGTCGCCACGCGGGCCGCGATCCGGACGGTCGCCCCGATCCTTCGAGAAACGCGGTCCGCGGTCGCCGCGCTCGCCCCGGTCACCGCGTTCGCCGTCGTCACGATGCGATTTGAAGCCGCCGGTACGCGGCTTGCGCGGACGATCTTCACGACCACCTTCGTCGCGATCCTTGCGGAAGCGCGGCTTGTCATCACGCCCGCCGTCGTCGCGATCCCGCTTGAAGCGCGGCTTGTCGCCCCGATCCTTGCGCTCGCCGCGCTCCGGACGATCCCCACGCTCTTTGCGCTCGGGCTTGGCTTCGCCGCCCACCGGCTTGTCGTCGAGCAACCCGCCAAGCTGATCGCGCAACATCCTGCGCTTCACTTCCATCACGTCGCCCGCCTTCATGTCCATCAGGCGGAACGGGCCGTAGCTGATGCGGATCAGGCGGTTCACCTGGAAGCCGATCTCGGTCATCGCGCGGCGGATCTCGCGGTTGCGGCCTTCGCGGATGCCCACGGTCAGCCACGCATTCGCGCCTTGCTGACGGTCGAGCGAGACCTCCATCGGCAGGAATTCCTCGCCCTCGATGGTGATGCCCTGACGCAGCGGCTCGAAAGACTGCTCGGTCGGGCGGCCATTCACGCGCACGCGGTATTTGCGCAGCCAGCCGGTCTCGGGCAGTTCCAGACGGCGCTTGAGGCCCCCGTCATTGGTCAGCAGCAGCAGACCTTCGGAGTTGATGTCGAGACGGCCGACGTTCAGCACGCGCGGCATGCCTTCGGGCATCTCGTCGAAAATCGTGCGGCGACCCTGTTCGTCTTTCTCGGTGGTGACCAGACCCAGCGGCTTGTAATAGAGCCACAGCCGCGTTTCCTGCGGCGCGTCGATGGGCTTGCCGTCGATGGTGATCTTGTCGGACGCCGCCACGTCGAGCGCGGGCGAGTCGATCTGCTTGCCGTTCACCGCGACCTTGCCGGCGAGGATCATCTTCTCGGCGTCGCGGCGCGAAGCCACGCCGGAGCGCGCGATCACCTTGGCGATGCGTTCTTTCGCGCCGGATTTCTCGGCGGATTTCGAAACGGAATTTTCAGGGGAATTTTCGGGAGTGTCGGTCATGTCCGGTTCCTTCTAGGGGAGGGGGCGCGCGAGTCGCTCGGGCGCGAAAGATGGCGATCTACACCTTTCTGCTGCGCGTGGGAAGCGTCTTGATAAGCGCGGATTTGCAAGCGATGAAGAGCCATGGAATTCCGGTCTTTCATGCAACAGGCGCTGGCAGAGGCGCGCGAGGCGGCCAAACGCGGCGAGGTGCCCGTGGGCGCAGTCGTCGTCTCCCCTGACGGTAGAGTGGTGGCCGCCGCTGGCAACCGCACCCGCGAGCTGGGCGATCCGACCGCCCATGCAGAGATCCTCGCGATGCGCGAGGCCTGTGCGCAGATCGGCTCGGAGCGGCTTCCGGGCTATGACCTCTATGTCACGCTCGAGCCCTGTCCGATGTGCGCCTCGGCGATCTCTCAGGCCCGGATCGCGCGGCTTTATTACGGCGCGGCCGATCCGAAATCGGGCGGCGTCGCGCAAGGGCCGCGCGTCTTTTCGCATCCGCAAAGCCACCACGTGCCGGAAATCTACGACGGTATCGGGGCGGCAGAGGCCGAGGCGCTTCTGAAGGATTTCTTCGCCGCGCGCCGCTAGATCCGCGCCCGTCTGGACGGATCCCCTTTCCTGTGGCATATCAATCGCATCGCAGGCCCCAAGGGCCGCGATCCCCGACATTGGTATCAGTCAGAAGGAGCGGGCATGCGTCCGGCACTGCGTCTGCGCGAAGGTGGCCTTGCGGCCTATCAGCAAGAGATGAAATGGGTCGCACTGGCCCTCGGCATCGCCTCGACCATCGCCATCGTGCAGAACTGGTACCCGCTCAATCTCTTTCTCAGCCTGCCGTTCTGCATGATCTGGGCCTATCACGCCTGGCTGCATACCGAGCGTCAGCTGAAATATCTCAACATCATGTTCACCGGCTTCTACCTTTACGGGATCGCACGCTATTTCCTTGTGTCGCAGGGTCAGGGCTGAGGCGCGGGTCTTGTAACCCCGTCGGCCAGCGGGGATAGTCGCGCAAGACATTCGGGGATGATTTCATGAGCGACCAGAACGACAAGATACTCGAACAGGCGCGCCAGTTCATCGAGGCGATCCCGCATTCCCGCGCGCTGGGGATGCAGATGGACGAGATCCGCCCCGGCTGCGCGACCCTGTCGATGCCCTATGACACGCGCTTCGTGGGCGATCCGCGCACCGGCGTGATCCATGGCGGCGCGGTCTCGGCGCTGATGGATACCTGCGCAGGCGCCGCCGTAATGAGCCATCCGCAGGCCGGGGCCTCCACCGCGACGCTTGATCTGCGCATCGATTACATGCGCCCCGCGACGCCCGGCCAGCGGATCACCGCGCGGGCCGAATGCTACCACGTCACCCGCTCGGTGGCCTTCGTACGCGCCACCACCCATGACGAGGATGCCGAGCGGCCCGTGGCGACCGCCACCGGCGCCTTCACCGTCTCGCGCCCCGAAAAGCCCAAATCGGAGGGGCAAGCATGAGCCGTCCCAAGCCCGAACCCGTCCAGCAGGTCAAGCAGCGCCGCGACGGCGCGCTCAAAATGCTCGTCGAGGGCATCCCTTACGCGCAGTTCCTCGGCATCGGCTTCGACCGGCGCGGCGATGAGCTGACCGGCGTTCTGTCCTATGACGACAAGCTGATCGGCAACCCGATGCTGCCCGCGATCCATGGCGGGGCGACGGCGGCCTTTCTCGAAGTCACCGCGATCATCGAACTCAGCTGGTCCTACCTGTGGGACGATATCGAGGCGGGGCGGATCGATTTCGACGCGCTCACGCCCGAGAGCCTACCGCGGCTGCCCAAGACGATCGATTTCACCGTGGATTACCTGCGCTCCGGCCTGCCGCGCGACGCCTATGCGCGCGCCCGCGTCAATCGTTCGGGGCGGCGTTACGCCAGCGTCCATGTCGAGGCGTGGCAGGACAACCGGACCCGGATCTTTGCCCAAGCGACCGGCCATTTCCTGATGCCCGCGCGGGACGATACCTTCGCCAATGGCTGAGATTACCCATGCGCGGGTTCTGAAAATCGCGCTGCCCATCGTCCTTTCGAACGCCACGATCCCGATCCTCGGCGCGGTCGACACGGCCGTCGTCGGCCAGATCGGCCTGCCCGCGCCGATCGGGGCGGTGGGGATCGGCGCGGTGATCTTGTCCTCGCTCTACTGGATCTTCGGCTTCCTGCGGATGGGCACGACCGGGCTCGTGAGCCAGGCGCATGGGACGGGCGATACGGGCGAAGTCTCCGCCGGGCTGATGCGCGCGCTGATCATCGCAGGCATTGCCGGGCTGAGCCTGATCGTGCTGCAGCTCCCGCTGTTCTGGGCCGCGTTTCAGCTTGCCCCCGCGAGCGACGAGGTCGAACGTCTCGCCCGCGATTACCTGCAGATCCGCATCTGGGGCGCGCCGCTCACCATCTCGCTCTACGCCTTCACCGGCTGGTTGATCGCGCTGGAGCGCACGCGCGGTGTCCTCTTGCTGCAAGTGACGATGAACGCGCTGAACGTGGGGCTGGATCTGTTCTTCGTGCTGGGCCTCGGCTGGGGCGTGCAAGGTGTCGCGGGCGCCACGCTGATCTCCGAAATTAGCGGTGTGGTGCTGGCGCTGTGGCTCTGTCGCGCGGCCTTCGTAAACGGCTTGTGGCGCGCGCGCGCAATCTTCGACCGGGTGAAACTGGCGACGATGGCGCGGGTGAATACCGACATCATGCTGCGCTCGATCCTGCTGCAGGCGAGCTTCACCAGCTTCCTGTTCCTCGGCGCGGGGCAGGGCGATGTGACGCTCGCGGCCAATCAGGTGTTGCTGCAATTCCTGCAGATTACCGCCTTCGCGCTGGACGGGTTCGCCTTCTCCGCCGAGAGCCTCGTGGGCCAGGCTGTGGGCGCACATTCGGCAGCAAGGCTGCGCCGGGCGAGCATCGTGTCCTCGCAATGGGGGATCGGCGGCGCGCTCGCGCTGGGCGCGGTCTTCCTGCTTGCAGGCCCTGCGATCATCGACCTGATGACCACCGCCCCGAATGTCCGCATCGAGGCGCGCGACTACCTGTTCTGGATCGCCGCCGCGCCGCTGATCGGCGGCCCGGCCTGGATGCTCGACGGCATCTTCATCGGCGCGACCCTGACCCGCGAGATGCGCAACGCGATGGTGATCTCGGTCGCGATCTACACGGCCGCGCTTTTCGTGCTGATCCCGCTTTTCGGCAATCACGGGCTCTGGGCGGGGCTGATGATCCTCAACGCCACGCGCGGCCTGACGATGGCGCGGCTCTATCCCCGTGCCGAGGCGAAAGCGGCAGCCGGGTAGGGGCGCGGCCCCTCTGCCTGCACCCCGCCTCTCCCTTCCCCTTGGGAGAAATATCCCGGGGGTGAGGGCGAAGCCCGAGGGGGCAGCGCCCCCTTAGACCGTATCCAGATAAAGCTCGGTCTGTTCCTGATCCGACAGCTCCGCCATGTAATGCAGCTCCTGCCGCTTGGTCATGGCGAAATTGGTGATCAGGTCGCGGTCGAAGATGCGCGGCATGATCTCGCAATTCTGGAAGGCGTCGATCGCCGCTTCCCAGTCGGTGGGCATCTGCGGCAGGTCGAGCGCATAGGCGTTGCCCTTGATCGGCTCGGGCGCTTCCATCTTGTCCTCGATCCCGATCAGGGCCGCGCCGAGGATCGCCGCGATCATCAGGTAGGGGTTCACGTCGCCACCCGCCACGCGATGCTCGATCCGGCGCGCCTGCGGTCCCGAGGCCGGGATGCGCAGCGCCGCGGTGCGGTTCTCATAGGCCCAGGCGATGCCGGTCGGCGCATGGGCGTCGGGCACGAGCCGGTCATAGCTGTTCTCATGCGGCGCGAAGATCAGGCCCGAGCCCTCCATCGCGGCCAGACACCCAGCCACCGCATGGCGCATCTGGTCCGAGCCTTGCGGCGTGCCGTCGTTGAAGATGTTGTTGCCCTCGGCATCGAGCACCGAGAAATGCATATGCATCCCGTTGCCGGGCCATTCGTCGTAAGGCTTGGCCATGAAGGATGCGGCAAAGCCATGCGCGCGCGCCAGCCCTTTCACCAGCATCTTGAACAGCCAGCTGTCATCGGCGGCCTTCAGCGGGTCGGGCTGGTGGCTAAGGTTGATCTCGAACTGCCCCGGACCCGCTTCAGAGATCGCGGTATCGGCGGGAATATCCATCGCCTCGCAGGCGTCGTAGAGCTGGCTGAAGAAGATGTCGAACGCGTCGAGCGCGCGCAAGCTCAGCACCTCACCGCCGGTGCGCCGCTTGCCCGAGCGGGGCGAGGGCGGCACGCGCAGCGTCTTGCCGCTGTCGTCGATCAGGAAAAACTCCAGCTCGGTCGCGACCACCGGGGTCAGCCCCAGCGCCTTGTAGCGTTCCACCACGCGCGCCAGCGCCTGCCGGGGGTCGCCCGCATAGGGCTTGCCGTCCATATGGAACATCCAGATCGGCAGCAGAGCGGTCGGCGCCGAGAGCCAAGGCATCGGCAGGAAGCCCCGCTCGGTCGGCATCAGAAGCCCGTCGGCATCGCCGGACTCGAAGACAAGCGGGCTGTCTTCGACATCCTCGCCCCAGATGTCGAGATTCATCACCGAGTAGGGGAAACGCGTCCCTTCGGTGAAGACCTTATCGGCGAAGCGGGCTGGCAGGCGCTTGCCGCGCGCCACCCCGTTGAGATCGGCCGCCGCCACGCGGATCGTGCGAACGTCGGGATGGTCGTGCAGCCAGTTCATGTGTCACCTGATAATCTGCGGCCTGAACCGGAAGCGCTTGCGGCTTTCCTGCGGCAGATGGCGGTTCAGGCGGCGGTTGATCACCCCGAAGACCGCGATGACGCAGAGCGTAAGCAGGATGAAGTAGAACGCCGCGATCGGGTAGGGGATGAAGGGGTTGAAGGTCTTGTCCGCGAAATATTTCGCGTAATAGAGCGCGTCGCCCTCCTGCCGGAACGCCGGGAAGCCCGAGAAGAACACGAGCGTCGTGGCGTGGAACAGGAAGATCGCCTCGTTGGTGTAGGAGGGCCAGCCGAGCCGGAGCATCGTGGGCCATGTCACGCGGCGGAACTTGGTCCAGCCGGTCATGCCGTAGGCGTCGGCGGCTTCCATGTCGCCTTTCGGCACGGAGCGCAGCGCGCCGTAGAAGATCTCGGCGGCATAGGCGGAGGTGTTGAAGAACAGCACAATCAGTGCGCCTGCCCAGGCCCGCGTGATCCAGTCCGTCGCGACCGTGATGCCGAGGATCGGGAAGCCCGCACGGGGCAGCATCGCGAAGGCCTCGTAGGCGAGGAAGAACTGGATGAAGAGGGGCGAGCCGCGGAACAGGAAGATGAACCATTCCGCCGGTTTGCGGAAGATCGCGCGATCGGAGTTCTTCGCCACCGCCAGCGTCGTGGCGAGGAAGAACCCTGCGAGCAGAGCGAGGATGCCGAAATAGAGGTTCCAGATCATCCCTGAGCCGATCAGGGTGAATTGCTGGCACATGGTGAAATCGGAGCGCGGCAGCAGCCGCTCGCCGATACCCACGGAGCGCAGCCCGTAATCCGCGATGGTCTGAATGCAGCTCATGCGTCCGCCTTTCTCAGCGCTTCACCAGCAGCCGTGGCCTGCCCGAAGGCGAGGCGGCGGTTGATGCGGGCCAGTACGATCTCGGAGAGCTTGGTCATCACCAGATAGAAGACCAGCAGCACGAGGAAGTAATAGAGACGCCAGTCGGGATGCGGATAGGCGTAGATGCTCGACTTGGTCGCGCCCAGTTCGCGCGCCCAGTAGACGATATCCTCGATGCCCAGAAGGAACAGCAGCGGCGTCGCCTTGATGAGGATCATCCAGAGGTTCGACAGGCCGGGGATCGCATAGGCCCACATCTGCGGGATCAGCACGCGACGGTTCACCTGCGCGCGTGTCATCCCGTAGGCCTCGGCGGTCTCCAGCTGCGCGCGCGGCACGGCCTGCATGGCGCCGAACAGCACGTTGGCGGCGAAGGCGCCGTAGACGATGGAGAAAGCCACCACCGCCAGCGCGAAGCCATAGGCCTCGTGATAGAATTGCGGGGCCGTGCCGAGCGGGATTTTCGCGGAGGCACAGACGTGGAATTCGTTACCCGTCCAGGCTGGGCCGGGATCGGGGCAGACCGCGCGTGACTTCAGGTACTCAAGCCCCTGGTCCATCGCGATCGGCACGAAAAGGAAGAAGATGATGTCGGGCACACCGCGCACCATCGCGATGTAGCCCCGTCCGAGAAAGCGCAGCGGGGCGGCGCTCGACCGGGCGGCCAGCGCCCCGCCGAAGCCGAAGATCAGCGCCACCGGCGCGGTCACGGCCAGCAGGATCAGCACGATGCCGAACGAGCCATAGAACATGATCTGCTTACCCGTGGTCAGGTAGCAGAGCAGCCAGCCAAGCCCGTGAAGGGCAGAAGGATCGGAACAGCTTTCGAACATCGGACTTTCGGTCGGGACCGGAGCGGCTCATACCGCCCCGGCCTCGTTTTCTGGATCAGTTCTTGAAGGTCAGGGCGTCGTCGCCGAAATACTTCTTAAGCAGTTCGTTGAGCGTGCCATCGGCTTTCAGCTTGGAAATGCCGTCGTTGAACTTGTCCTTCAGCTCGGTGTCGGACTTGCGCAGGCCGATGCCGATGCCTTTGCCGAGCTGCACGTCGTCGCCCACGAATTCCATGTTGTCCTGGCCCGCGAAGGGCTTGAGCGCGTCCTTGTCGGCGAAGACCGCGTCGGCCTCACCGTTCTTCACGGCGGCGATCGTGTCGTCGAGGGTCGCGTATTCGGCCAGCGTCGCGCCGGTTTCAGCGACATGCGCCGCCTGAATGGTGCCGGTCTGTGCCGCGATCACGCCGCCCTTGAGATCCGCGCCCGGGTCCATCGCCATGTAGGACGAGGCCGCCGGCGGGTAATAGGCCTGGGTGAAGTCGATGGTCTTCTCACGCTCAGCGGTGATCGACATGCCAGCCATGATCGTGTCGTAGTTGCCCGAGAGCAGGTTCGGGATGATCGAATCCCAGTCATTGGTGACCCAGGTGCAGTCGAGGCTCTCCATCTCGCACAGCTTGTCGCCGAGTTCGCGCTCGAAGCCCGCGACTTCACCGTTATCGTCGATGAAGTTGTAGGGAGGGTAGGCGCCCTCGGTGCCCATGCGGACGGTCTGTGCCGCAGCGACGCCGGCCGAGAGGCCGAGGATGGCAGCGGTCAGGATCAGTTTTTTCATTTTGGTTCCCCGTTGTTAAGTCTTGGGTTGGTTCACGCCGGCGCGGTGGCCGACAGGAATTGTTGCAGGCGCGTCGATTTCGGCGCGCCGAACAGAGCCTCTGGCGGGCCCTCTTCCTCGATCTTGCCCTGATGCAGGAAGACGACGTGGTCGGAGACGTCACGCGCCAGTCGCATGTCATGGGTGACGAGGATCATGGTGCGGTGTTCGGCGGCGAGGTCCTTGATGACCTTCACCACCTCTTGCTGCAATTCCGGGTCGAGCGCCGAGGTGGGCTCGTCGAAGAGAAGCGCCTTGGGCTCCATGCACAGCGCCCGCGCGATCGCCGCGCGCTGCTGCTGGCCGCCCGAGAGCTGCGCGGGCCAGGCGTCGCATTTGTCGCCGATGCCGACCTTGTCGAGCAACTGGCGCGCCAGCGGTTCGACCTCTGCCTTGTCGCGGCCCAGCACCGTCACCGGCGCTTCCATCACGTTCTGCAAGATCGTCATGTGCGCCCAGAGATTGAACTGCTGGAACACCATCGACAGGTTCGTGCGGAACCGGGTGACCTGCGCGCGGTCGGCAGGGCGACGATTGAGCCCCTCGCCACGCCAATGCACAGACTCGCCTTCGAAGATCACATCGCCCTTCTGGCTGTCTTCAAGCAGGTTGCAGCATCGCAAGAGGGTCGATTTGCCCGAGCCGGAGGAGCCGATCAACGACACCACATGGCCGCGCGGCGCGGTGATCGAGACGCCCTTGAGCACCTCGAGCGAGCCGTAGCTCTTGTAAAGGTCACGGATTTCGATGACGGGCGCGTCTTTGGGCGCAGGCTCGTTTCGGGTCACGCAGGCAGCTTCTCTTTGTCCATCCGCGCAATCTGGCGCGATTTGACCGGTGAATGCAACTGCGTCTGCCCGGTTGACGATGGGGAAGGGGCCGAAATCACGAGCATCTGAGGAAAAAACAGGCGCGGAGCGGTCGCGCCCCGCGCTGCCTTGCCCATCGAATTCAGGTGCGGCGGGCCTCGACGCGTTGCCGCGCCACCGCCGAATCGACGTCGTTAACGCCCAAAAGCTTCGCCGCGAGCCGGATCAACGCATCCTCATGAGCATCGCGCACGCCATCGGCCAGCGCCACGTCCCACAGCGCCTCGATCACGCCGGTGCGGTCCTCATAGGCGACCTTGTCCTTCAGCGCGCGGGTGAAGCGGACCGTGTCGGGCGCGCCCGCCTCGACCTCTTCGGCGCGCTTGCGCATCTCGGTCGCCTCGAAGCCCGAGAGCCCGTTGCGCTGCGCGAGAACCCGGTCGATCCGGGTTTTCTCCTCTTCGGTATAGTTTTCATCCGATCGCGCGAGCCGCACCAGAAGTGCGCCAAGCGCCAATTCGCGATCGGCCCCCTCCATCGGATCGGGGGCGGGATCGTTGAGCATATCGAAAAGGCGTCCAAACATAGGAATAGAGATAAGCGATGCGCGGCGCAGGGCAAGTCACGGATGCGAAAGCCCTGCGCGCGTGCCTCGCTTTTAGCCGACTTTCACGACCATCTTGCCGAAATTGCGGCCCTCCAGCAGGTCGTAGAGCCCCTGCGGCGCGGCCTCGAGGCCTTCCACCACCTGCTCCTTGTACTGAACCTTGCCCTCTTTCAGCCAGCCGGTCATCGCCTCGGAGAATTCCTGATAAAGCTCGATCGGGAAGCTGTCGAAGATGATGAAGCCCTGCACCTTCACCTTCATGCGCAGGATCGTCGAGAGGATCTGCGGGCCGTGATCGGGCCCCTCGGGCAGGCCTTGTAGATTATACCACGCGACCATGCCGCAGACCGGCATCCGCGCGAAGGGGTTGAGAAGCGGCAGCACGCCGTAGAGCACCTTGCCGCCGACATTCTCGAAATAGACGTCGATCCCGTCCGGGCAGGCCGCCGCCAGTTGCTCGGCGAAATCCTCGGCACGGTGGTCGATACAGGCGTCAAACCCCAGCGTGTCGGTGACATGGGCGCATTTCTCGGCCCCGCCCGCGACGCCGACGACGCGGCAGCCCTTGATCTTGGCAATCTGGCCGACCGTTGCACCGACGGGACCGGAGGCGGCGGCAACCACCACTGTCTCGCCCGGTTTCGGCTCGCCGATCTTCAAGAGCCCCGCATAGGCCGTGTAGCCCGGCATCCCCAGAATGCCGAGCGCCCAGCTCGGGTTCTCCGGCTCCGGCCCGAGATTGAGCACCTGCGTGCCGTCCGAGACGAAGAAGTCCTGCCAGCCCGAGGGCGAAAGCACAAAGTCGCCCTTCGAGAAGCCCGCGACATCGCTCTCCATGACCTCGGCCACGACCTGACCGGTCATCACGCCGCCGATCTCGACCGGGGTCGCGTAGGATTTCGCATCCGACATCCGCCCGCGCATATAGGGGTCGAGCGACAGCCAGACGGTGCGCAGCAGCATCTCGCCCTTGCCGGGTTGCGGCACGGCCTCGGTTTCCAGCTTCAGCGTATTGTCGTTCGGTGCGCCTTTCGGGCGCTCGGCGAGGATGATCTTGCGGTTGGTGTCGGTGGTCTGTGCCATGAAAGCCTCCTGTTTGAGAGGCCAGCTAGCACGCGGTTCGCGCGGGGAAAGGGGGCCAGCCCCCTCGGGCGCAGCCCTCACCCCCGGGATATTTCGGCAAGAGCGAAGACAGGCGCGGACCGCGCCTTCGCTCTTGAGAAATATCCCGGGGTGAATGCCGTAAGGCAGAGGGGCAGCGCCCCTTAGCTGCGGGCCGCTTTCTCGGCGATGCCGGACGTCCCTTCGCGGCGCTCCAGTTCGGCCAGCACATCGGCCAGCTTCACGTCGCGCGCCGCCAGCATCACCAAGAGGTGATAGAGCACATCCGCCGCCTCATAGGTCAGGTTCTCGCGGTCGTTCTTCGCCGCGGCGATGATCGCTTCCACCGCTTCCTCACCGAATTTCTCGGCGCATTTCTCCGGGCCCTTGGCCAGCAGTTTCGCGGTCCACGATGTGTCGGGATCGGCGCCCTTGCGGCTCTCGATGGTCGCGGCGAGTTGGTCCAGAATGCTCATTGCAGCCTCATCGGAATGCCCGCGGCGGCCATGTATTCCTTGGCCTCGCGGATCGTGTATTCGCCGAAGTGGAAGATTGACGCCGCGAGCACGGCCGAAGCCCCGCCTTTCGTCACGCCTTCCACCAGATGATCGAGATTGCCGACGCCGCCGGAGGCGATCACCGGCACGTCCACCGCGTCCGAGATCGCCTTCGTCAGCTCCAGATTGAAGCCCGAACGCGTGCCGTCGCGATCCATCGAGGTCAGCAGGATTTCCCCCGCGCCCTTCGCGGTCACGGTGCGCGCGAATTCCACTGCGTCGATGCCAGTGGATTTGCGGCCCCCGTGGGTAAATATCTCCCAGCGGCCCGGCTCCACGGTCTTGGCGTCGATCGCGCAGACGATGCACTGGCTGCCGAAGCGGTCGGCGGCCTCGGTGATCACGTTCGGATCGGCCACGGCGGCGGAGTTGAACGAGACCTTGTCGGCGCCCGCCAGCAGCAGCGCGCGAACGTCGTCATGGGTGCGCACACCGCCGCCCACGGTGAGCGGCATGAAGCATTGCTCGGCGGTGCGGGTCACCAGATCGAACATGGTGCCGCGGTTTTCGTGCGTCGCGTGGATGTCGAGGAAACACAGCTCGTCGGCGCCGGCCGCGTCATAGGCCTTGGCGGCTTCGACCGGGTCGCCCGCGTCGATCAGGTTCACGAAATTGACGCCTTTCACGACGCGGCCATCGGCGACGTCGAGACAGGGAATGATGCGGGTCTTCAGCATGGGCGGCGCTCCTTTGGCGCTTTCATAACGCGCAGGTGCCGCGAGGCAAAGGGGCAGAGTGCTCAGACCGGCTCGACCGGGCAATGCGGCAGAAGGCGGCGCACCATCGCGGCCGAGCACAGATCGGTCGCAGGCGTGGTTACGGCCGCCGCCGCGCCCGCAGCGCCTTGCTGCAACGCCTCGGGAAAGGGTTTGCCACGGGCCAGCGCCAAGGTGAAGGCGGCCACGAAACTGTCGCCCGCGCCCACTTTCGACACGACGTCGACCTTCGGCGCCACGGCGAACCAGCGCGCATCCTTGGTGGCCAGCACATTGCCGTCCGCGCCGCGCGCCACGATCACCGCATGGGCCAGCCCGCGCCGCACGAGGTCTTGGGCGAAATCGGCGCTATCCCGGCGTTCGGGCAGTTTGCGGCCCGCCAGCCCCTCGGCCTCCAGCTCGTCCATCCGCAGCACGTCGGCAGGTTGCGCCTTGCGTTCCATCAGCTGGTGCAGGGCCTCGCCGGAGGTGTCGAGGAAAAGCCGCGCCTTGGTCCGCGCCATCTTCGTCGCCAGACGCGCGGGGAAATCTTCGGGCACACCGGGCGGTTGCGAGCCCGACAGAACCACGATCCCACCTTCGGGCGCGGCCCGCGCGATCCGGCTGAGCGCCTTCGCGACATCGCGCGCGCCCCAGTCCGGTCCCGGCATCACGAAGCGATATTGCGCGCCCGTGCTCTGGTCGGTGGCGGTCAGGCTCATCCGCGTCTCGCCCGGCGCGGGGAAGGGGAAGACGGCGATCCCGGCCTCGGCCAGAAGCCGCATCACCCGATCGCCGGTTGTCCCGCCAAGGGCCACGAAAGCCGTGGAATTGCCCCCCAGAGCGGCGATCGCGCGGCTGACATTAAGGCCGCCGCCGCCCGGATCCGTGAGCGGCCGCGTGCAGCGCAGCTTGCGCTCGGGGGCGACCTCGGGGGTCTCGATCGACAGATCGACCGTCGGGTTGAGCGTGATCGTGAGGATCGAGGTCATCGCGTCTCCTTTTGGCCCAGAGCCCGACTTTGCGGCGCGGGGCGCGCGCCTGTCAACGCAGTGTTAAGGGATGGTGCGCTATGACCTCACCCGTGCTGTTTCAAAGGAGTGTGAGGATGGTCCCGGGTGCCGATGATCCGCGATGGAAGCGGGTTTTGACGAGTCAGAGCGATTTGAGTGCCGCATCGCTGGCGACGAAGATTTTGATTGCGCGCTTGCGTCGCGAGGTGGCCGCGCGCCCGGCCTCGCTTGGCGAGAAGATCGCGGAGCTGCGTGAGTTCGTGACGAAAAATGCTTTTGCCGCCGGCGATGTCGCGGCGTTCTAGGCTCGAGAGGGGATCCGGGATGAAAAATGAGATGTTGAGCGTGGCCGAGGCCACCGCGCGGATCGAGGCGGGTGACGTCATGGTCGTGGCGGGGGACGAGGCGCTTCTGGCGCAGCTCCCGCGCGGCAAATGGATCGGTGGCACCACCGTTTATTTCGTCACTGAAGAGGGCGGGGCGATGGTGCGCGACAAGCTGTTCTGCACCCGGTTCGAGCGGGCGACGGGCGCAGCGCAGCGTTGGCTCGAGGTGGGCGAACTGCCGAAGATTTCCGAAGGCTACGCCGAAAATGGCTTCACCATGATCATGATCCCCGCCTTCTCGGTGGCGCATTCCGACTTCGCGGTGGAGGGGCAAGGCTATCCCGGTCTCTTCGATCAGCCGCTGGCGGGCTGGATCACCGGGGTGCATCTCGATGAGCTGGGCAAACGCGCGCCGAAGGTGTTCGACGGCGCGACGGGGGTGGCGCATGACGAAGGGGCGGTGCTGCTGCATGTCGAGCTGCCCGATGGTGTCGCGGCCGATCTCGACATCCTCAATATCTTCGCCCAAGGCGAGGCCGAGGCGCTGACCTTCACCTTCCCGAAGGCGGGGTTCGAAGCCGAGGTGGCGACGGTCGAGGGGCAAGAGGTCAATCTCGCCCGCTACATCACCGAGCACGAGATCGACACCCGCCTGCCACTGGTCGCAAATTACGCAGGCACGCTCGTCAATGTCTCGATCCAGGAGGTCGATGCCGAGGCAGGCAGGGTGAAATTCTACGCCCCCGTTGTCGAAGGGGTCGAATACCGTCTGGCGCAGGCGCTGGGCTCCTACGCGCAGGCTTTCGCTGAAGGCGCGGGGGGCAAAGGCGCCAACGAATATTCGTGCAACTGTATTCTGAACTATCTCTACGGCGAGCTGGAAGGACAGCGCACCGGCGGCTTCACCGGCCCCGTCACTTTCGGCGAGATCGCCTATATCCTGCTCAACCAGACCCTTGTGCGCATGGAGTTGCATGAGGGCGATGCCGCCGCCTGACGGGCGGGGCGCAGCCAGTCGTGGCCCTTAGGGGCGTGCCCCTCTCAGAGCGGGATGACATAAGAAAAGCGCGCGCCGGTCGGGCGCGCGCCTGAAATTCTCCGTGCGAGTTAGACTCGCATGCATCACGGATCAAACGTTGAGTTGATAGGTGATCGGATGGAAGTGGAAGCCGGTGTCGAGCGCCTCGAGATGGCCGACGCCTGGGAAGGGCATGTGATAGCCGATGAAGGCCAGCTTGTCGGCGGCGACACGGCCCAGAAGTTCCTTGCGGGTCTTCGCGGCCATCTCCTTGTCCATGTCGTATTTCACTTCCCAATCGGGACGCTGAAGCGACCAGACATAGTGGTTCGAGGTATCGGCGGCGAGCATCAGCCCCTTGCCACCCGACTCCACCATGAATGCCATATGACCCGGTGTGTGGCCGAAGGCCTCGACCGCCGAGATGCCGGAGACGACCGAATCGCCACCCTTGAGATAGCTCATCTTCTCGGCCAGCGGACGGACCTTGGCTTCGAACGTGTCGTTGCCCGCATTCGACCAATGGTCGAATTCTTTCTGCCCGGTGATATAGGCGGCATTGGCGAAGGTCTCGCCGCCATCGCCCATCAGCCCGCCAATATGGTCGCCATGCATATGGGTGATCACGACATGGGTGATGTCTTCGGGCGCGTGTCCGGCGGCGGAAAGCGCCGAGGTGATGCCATCTGGCGACAGGCCGGTGTCGAAGAGGATCTTCTCCGAGCCGGTCTCAATCAGCGTCGGAGTAAAGAAATTCAACGACTTGTCGGCGGGGATATAGGCGGCTTCCGAGACGGCCGCGAAGTCTTCGGGGCTGGCATTCATGCCGAAGATCGTTTGCGGGTTTTCCAACTCGCGGGATCCGGCGAGCAGCGTGGTGATCGTCAGGTCGCCCATCTGCATCCGGCGATAACGCGGGATCGCGGGCGGGGCTTCGTTCGAGCTTTGCGCGGCGGCGCCGGTCCCGGTCAGAAGCGCGGGGGCGGCGGGCAGGAAAGCGGCGGTTTTCAGGGCAGTACGGCGGGTCATGAAGGTCCTGGTCATCGGGTCTCTCCCTCTCGATGGTTGGTCTTCGCAGGTCGAAGTCTAGCGCATTGCGCCGCTTCCACAGAGTCGTGAACGTTGCGTGAGCCGCTTCGGTTCACTCCCACCAGCGATCGATTGAGGAAATATCGCCATCCGACCACCCCAGATGATGCGCCAATTCATGCACGAAAATATGGGTGACGAGGGTTCCGAGGGGCTCGTTGCCGCGCGAAACCCACTCGTCGAGGATCGGGCGGCGGAAGAGCCAGATCACATCCGTGTGGCCGCCGGGGTCCATCACGGATTTCTCGGTCAGCGGGATGCCGTCATAGAGCCCAGTCAGTTCGAAAGGGTTCTCGATGCCCAGATCGGCAAGCATCGCCTCGGAGGCAAAGTCTTCCACCCGGATCGCGACAGCTTGCGCGGCGCGGGCGAATTCCGGCGGAAGCGCCGCGCGTGCGGCCTCGGCCAGCGCCTCGATCTCCTCGATGCCCGGTGCCGTGACCTCCGCCCAGTCGTAACCCTCGCTCATCGCACCCTCCAAGCCGCTCTGCACGCGCCGCATGGCCCCTCATATGGACAAACGGGCCGCCTTGTGAAAGAGCAGGCGCCAACAGGAGTTTGCCCAGATGACCACCGTTACCCGTTTCGCCCCGTCGCCCACCGGCTATATCCATGTCGGCAACCTGCGCACCGCGCTGATGAACTACCTGATCGCCCGCAAGACCGGCGGTCAATTCATCCTGCGCCTCGACGATACCGATCAGGAGCGTTCGAAGCAGGAATATATCGACGCGCTGAAGCAGGACCTCGAATGGCTCGGCATCGAATGGGACCGCGAAGAGCGTCAGTCGCTGCGTCTCGACCGCTATGCCGAAGTGGCCGAGCAGCTGAAGGCCGACGGTAAGCTTTATGAATGTTTCGAGAGCCCGACCGAGCTGGACCTCAAGCGCAAGAAGCAGCTCAACATGGGCAAGCCGCCGGTCTATGACCGCGCGTCGATGCATCTGTCGGATGCCGAAAAAGACGCGATGCGCGCGGAAGGCAAGGAAGGTTACTGGCGCTTCAAGCTCGAGCTCGAGCGGATCGAGTGGAAAGACGGCATCCTCGGCGATCTGTCGATCGATGCGGCCTCCGTGTCCGATCCGGTGCTGATCAAGGCCTCGGGGCAGGTGCTCTATACCTTCGCCTCACCGGTCGACGACGCGGATATGGGCATCACCCATATCGTGCGCGGCGGCGACCACGTCACCAATACCGCGACGCAGATCCAGATCATCGAGGCGATCGGCGGCAAGGTGCCTAGCTTCGCGCACCATTCGCTGCTGACCGGCCCGCAGGGCGAGGAACTGTCGAAGCGTCTTGGCGCGCTCTCGATCCGCGATCTGCGCGCCGAAGGGATCGCCCCCGAGGCGCTCTTGTCGATGATGGCGCGTCTGGGCTCGAGCCAGCCGATCGAGCTGAAAATGTCGATCGACGAGCTGGCCGACGGGTTCGAACTGAACCATTTCGGCTCGGCGCCGACGAAATTCGATCCGGCGGATCTGATCCCGCTGACCCGTGCGCGCAACCAGCACCTGCCGTTCTCGGCCGTGGCGGATCGCATCGCGGAGCTCGGCATCCCCGAGGATCAGCGCGAGCGCTTCTGGAAGGTCGCCTCGCAAAATATCGACAAGCTCGACGATCTGAAGGGCTGGGCCGATCTGTGTCTGAACGGCGCGGAGCCTTCGATCGACGAGGAAGATCGCGACTTCATCGCGCAGGCCATGACGATGCTGCCCGCGCCGCCCTATTCCGACACCACGTGGAAGGACTGGACCTCGGAGGTGAAAGAGGCGACCGGGCGCAAGGGTAAGGGGCTGTTCATGCCGCTGCGCAAGGCCGTGACCGGCATGGCGCACGGGCCCGATATGGGCGAGCTGATGCCGCTTCTGCACAAGGTTCCGGCGCGCGGCTGACGGCTCCGCCGCAGGCTCGCAAAACCAATTCCAAAAGCGCGAGGGGAGAGCCCCTCGCGCTTTTTGTTTGGGCAATTCGCGACCTCGTGAGGTCGTTTTCGGCGGTAAAGCGGCGCTTTTGGCGATTGGGGCTTGTCAGTCGCGCGGGGCCTCAGGTAATCGGGAGAAGTCGGATACGGGAGAATCCGGGGGAAACCTCGGTGCCGAAGGAGCAACCGCCCCGGTAAACTCTCAGGCAAAAGGACCGTGCCCGACGAAGGACTCTGGAGAGTGATGCTGCGCGCAATCGCGGCATCCGCCGAAGGGATAACGATCTCAGGCGTCTGCATCGCAGGCACGGACAGAGGGGGCATCGGGCGAGCCGGAAGGCTCATGAATCGATGCCGGATCATCCGGCTGAAGGGGAGGCCGCGATGAGCGAGTTGAAACGCACACCGCTATACGATCTGCATGTTGAGCTGGGCGCCAAGATGGTGCCTTTCGCGGGCTACGAGATGCCCGTGCAATACCCGCTGGGCGTGATGAAGGAACACCTGCACACGCGCGCGAAGGCGGGGCTGTTCGATGTCAGCCACATGGGGCAGGTGATCGTGCCGGGCGAAGGCGCTGCCGAGGCGTTCGAGGCGCTGGTGCCGGTCAGCCTGATGGGTCTGAAAGAGGGCCGTCAGCGCTATGCGATGTTCACCGATGAGAATGGCGGCATTCTCGATGACCTGATGGTGGCGAACCGTGGCGATCATCTGTTCGTCGTGGTGAACGCGGCCTGCAAGGAAGACGACATCGCCCACATGCGGGCGCATCTGGAATCGGTCGAGGAACTCACCGACCGCGCGCTCTTGGCGCTGCAAGGGCCCGCCGCCGAGGGCGTGCTGGAGGCGCTGGTGCCCGGCACCGCCAAGATGCGCTTCATGGATGTGGGCATCTATCACTGGAACGGGGCGGAGCTATGGATTTCGCGCTCGGGCTATACCGGTGAAGACGGCTACGAGATTTCCGTGCCTGCCGACCGCGCGGTGGAATTCGCCCGCAAGCTGCTCGCCGATGAGGCGGTGGAGCCGATCGGACTGGGCGCGCGCGACAGCCTGCGGCTCGAAGCGGGGCTTTGCCTCTACGGCCACGATATCGACACCACCACGACCCCGGTCGAGGGCAACATCGCCTGGGCAATCCAGAAGGTGCGCCGCAAGGGTGGGGAGCGCGAAGGCGGCTTCCCCGGCGCGGATCGCATCCTGAGCGAATTGGAAAACGGACCGAGCCGCCTGCGCCTCGGCCTGCGCCCCGAGGGCCGCGCACCGATGCGCGAAGGCGTCGAGATTTTCGCCGAGGCCGAGGGGGGCGATCCGATCGGACGCGTGACCTCGGGCGGTTTCGGTCCCTCGATCGAGGCACCGATGGCGATGGCTTATTTGCCGGCCGAAACGCTCGAAGGCACCACCGTCTATGGCGAGGTGCGCGGCAAGCGTCTGCCCGCCAAGGTCGTGCCGATGCCCTTCCGTCCTGCCACTTACAAACGCTGAACAACCAATCGGGAGACGTTACATGAAATTCACCGAAGACCACGAATGGCTCAAAACTGAAGGCGACGTTGTGATCGTCGGCATCACCGAGCACGCTTCCGAGCAATTGGGCGATGTCGTCTTTGTCGAGCTGCCCGATGTGGGCGACACGGTCGAAAAGGGCGACGAGATCTGCGTGATCGAGTCGGTCAAGGCCGCCTCCGACATCCTCGCGCCGCTGGGTGGCGAGATCGTCGAGATCAACGAGGATCTGGCCGACAATCCGGGCCTGGTGAACGAAGACCCGCTGGGCAAGGCGTGGTTCTTCAAGATGAAACTCGCCGACGCCTCCGCGCTCGACGGCTTCATGGACGAGGCCGCTTACAAAGACTTCATCGGGTAATATCCATGACCTTCACCCCCACGACTTACGACAGTTACGATTTCGCCAATCGCCGCCATATCGGGCCTTCACCGGCCGAGATGGAGGAGATGCTCAAAGCCGTGGGGGCGCCGGACCTCGACGCGCTGATCGCCGAGACGGTGCCGAAAAGCATCCGTCAGGCCGAGCCGCTGGGCTGGGCGCCGCTGACCGAATATGGCCTCCTGCAGAAGATGGAAGGCGTCGCGAAGAAGAACCGCGTGATGACCAGCCTGATCGGGCAGGGCTATTACGGCACCGTCACGCCGCCCGCGATCCAGCGCAATATCCTCGAGAACCCGGCCTGGTACACGGCCTACACGCCCTACCAACCCGAGATCGCGCAGGGCCGTCTTGAGGCGCTTCTGAACTTCCAGACGATGGTGTCGGACCTGACCGGCCTGCCGGTCGCCAATGCCTCGCTTCTGGACGAGGCGACGGCGGCGGCGGAAGCCATGGCGATGGCGCAGCGCGTGTCGAAGTCGAAGGCCACCGCCTTCTTCGTCGACGAGAACTGCCACCCGCAGACCATCGGCGTGATCCAGACCCGCGCCGAGCCGCTCGGGATCGAAGTGATCGTGGGCGCGCCCGAGACGCTTGAGGCCGAGAAGGTCTTCGGCGCGATCTTCCAATATCCGGGCACCTATGGCCATGTCCGCGACTTCACCGCCGAATGCGAGGCGCTCCATGCCGCGAAAGCCGTGGCCGTGGTCGCGACCGATCTTCTGGCGCTGTGCCTGCTCAAAGAGCCGGGCGCAATGGGAGCCGATATTGCCGTCGGCTCCGCGCAGCGGTTTGGCGTTCCGATGGGCTATGGCGGCCCGCATGCGGCCTTCATGTCCTCCACCGACAAGATGAAGCGCGCGATGCCGGGCCGGATCGTCGGCGTGTCGATCGACAGCCACGGCAACCGCGCCTACCGCCTGAGCCTGCAGACCCGCGAGCAGCACATCCGCCGCGAGAAGGCGACTTCGAACGTCTGCACCGCGCAGGCGCTTCTGGCCGTGATGGCGAGCTTCTACGCGGTCTTCCACGGCCCCGTCGGGCTGCGTGCGATCTCGGAACGCGTGCACCTTCTGACCGTGCAGCTGGCCGATGCGTTGAAAGCGGCAGGCGCCTTGGTGGAGCCCGCGAATTTCTACGATACGATCACCGTCGAGGTGGGCGTGGGCCAGCAGGGCATCCTCGCCGCCGCCCGTCATCGCGGGATCAACCTGCGCAAGGTGGGCCGCGACCGGGTCGGGATTTCGCTCGACGAGACCAGCGATCCGGGCGTGGTGGCCAAGGTGCTCGACGCCTTCGGGATCACCGAAGCGGCGCCCAAGGCCACGCAACCGGCGGTGCCGGATGCGCTGCTGCGCGAGAGCGATTACCTCACCCATCCGGTTTTCCACATGAACCGCGCCGAATCCGAGATGATGCGCTACATGCGTCGTCTCTCGGATCGTGACCTCGCGCTGGATCGCGCGATGATCCCGCTCGGGTCCTGCACGATGAAGCTCAACGCAGCCGCCGAAATGATGCCGCTGACCTGGCCGGAATTCGGCTCGCTGCACCCGTTCGTGCCGCTCGATCAGGCGCAGGGCTATGCGGAGATGATCGACGATCTGACTGCGAAGCTGTGCGAGATCACCGGCTATGACGCGTTCTCGATGCAACCCAATTCGGGCGCGCAGGGGGAATATGCGGGGCTGTTGACAATCGCTGCCTATCACCGCGCCAATGGCGACGATCAGCGCGATGTCTGCCTGATCCCGATGTCGGCGCATGGCACGAACCCGGCCTCGGCGCATATGGCGGGGATGAAGGTCGTCGTCGTGAATTCCGCGCCCAATGGCGATGTGGATCTGGAAGATTTCGAGGCGAAAGCGGCAGAGGCGGGCGACAAGCTCGCGGCCTGCATGATCACCTATCCCTCGACCCACGGCGTGTTCGAGGAGACCGTGAAGCGCATCTGCGACATCACGCACGAATATGGCGGTCAGGTCTATCTCGACGGCGCCAACCTCAACGCGCTGGTGGGGCTGGTGAAGCCGGGCGAGATCGGCTCGGACGTCAGCCACCTCAACCTGCACAAGACCTTCGCGATCCCGCATGGCGGCGGCGGTCCCGGCATGGGGCCGATCGGGGTGAAGTCGCACCTCGCGCCCTTCCTTCCGGGCCACCCGGAGACGGGCGGCGAGGAGGGGCCGGTGAGTGCCGCGCCCTACGGCTCGGCCTCGATCCTGCTGATCTCTTGGGCTTATATCCTGATGATGGGCGGGCCGGGTCTGACGCAGGCGACCCGCGTCGCGATCCTCGCTGCGAACTACATCGCCGCGAAGCTGAAAGAGGGCTAACCGATCCTCTTCATGGGCAACCGCGGACGTGTCGCGCATGAATGTATCATCGACACGCGGCCCTTCGCGGAGGTGGGCGTGACGGTGGACGACATCGCCAAGCGCCTGATGGATAACGGCTTCCATGCGCCCACGATGAGCTGGCCGGTCGCCGGCACGCTGATGGTGGAGCCCACGGAATCCGAGACCAAGGCCGAGATCGACCGCTTCATCACCGCGATGCTTTCGATCCGTGACGAGATCCGTGAGATCGAGGCGGGCGAGATCACCCCCGAGGACAGCCCGCTGCGCC
This sequence comes from Thioclava sp. DLFJ4-1, assembly GCF_002020145.1. Classification (NCBI taxonomy): domain Bacteria; kingdom Pseudomonadati; phylum Pseudomonadota; class Alphaproteobacteria; order Rhodobacterales; family Paracoccaceae; genus Thioclava; species Thioclava sp. DLFJ4-1. Next base: position 702,090 of record NZ_MPZT01000001.1, on the reverse strand, counting down.
ATGCGCCGCATACGGTGGAAGACCTCGTGGCCGATTGGGACCGGAAATACACCCGCGAACAGGGCTGTTTCCCGGCAGGCGCCTTCCGCGTCGACAAATACTGGCCGCCCGTGGGCCGGGTCGACAACGTCTTCGGCGACCGCAACCTGATCTGCACCTGTCCGCCGGTCGAGAGCTATGCCGACGCGGCGGAGTAACCGCCAGCCAGAATGAAGAAAGGCCGGAGCATCGCGCTCCGGCCTTTCTCTTCTTCTCGAAAAAAATATCCAGACGCGCCGGTTACTTCACCGGGTTGCGGTAGATCACGCGGCGCAGCGAGCCGGTTTTCGACCGCATCAGCATCGTCTCGGATTCGATATAGGTCGGCTCGCGCTTCACGCCCTTCACGATGGACCCGTTGGTCACACCGGTCGCGGCGAAGATCACGTCCGAACGCACCATCTCGTCGCGCGTATAGACCTTGTCGAGATCGGTGATCCCGGCCTTCTTCGCACGGCCACGCTCGTCGTCGTTGCGGAACAACAGCTTGCCCCACATCTGACCGCCCATGCATTTCAGTGCCGAGGCCGCCAGCACACCCTCAGGTGCGCCACCCGAGCCCATATACATGTCGATGCCGGTGAAATCGGGCTCGGCGCAGTGAATGACGCCCGCCACGTCGCCATCGGTGATCAGGCGGATCTTCGCACCGGTCTCGCGGACCTCGGCGATCATGTCCTCGTGGCGCGGACGGTCGAGGATGCAGACCGCGATGTCCTTGGTCTCCACGCCTTGGGCCTTGGCCAGCGCCTGAACGCGCTCGGTCGGGGTCATGTCGAGCGAGACCACGTCTTTCTCGTAGCCCGGGCCGATGGCCAGCTTGTCCATGTAGACGTCGGGCGCGTGCAGCATCGTGCCGCGCGGCGCCATCGCGATCACGGTCAGCGCGTTGGGCATGTCCTTCGCGGTCAGCGTGGTGCCTTCCAGCGGGTCGAGCGCGATATCCACTTCCGGGCCGACGCCCTGACCGACTTCCTCGCCGATAAAGAGCATCGGAGCCTCGTCGCGCTCGCCTTCCCCGATGACCACGGTGCCGCGGATTTCCAGCTTGTTGAGCTGATCGCGCATCGCGTTCACCGCCGCCTGATCGGCAGCCTTCTCGTCGCCGCGACCGATCAGGTCGGCGGAGGCATGAGCAGCCGCTTCCGACACGCGGGCGAGGCCCAGCGAAAGCATGCGGTCGTTGAAATCACTCGGAGGGGTCATTTGGGTCTTCCTGTCTGCCTAGGCGTTGTGGGCCGGGCATAGGTAAAGCCTGTGGGGGCGCGAAGGGCAACCCCGTGAACGCTAACAGGAGGGGCCAGCCGCTATTGCGGTGAAAAATGGCACGCAATGCGGGGTTTGGGCCGCCTGAGGTCGCGAAAATAGGCGGCCGAATAACCGGTGTGCGTGGGGCGGGCCCGCATCGTCGCGCCGTCCGGTGGCACCTCGCGGTCGGGATGGCGGCGCCCGGCGGGAAAGGGCCGAGCGCTGCGGGCCTTTCAGACCTCTTCGATGCGGATCGCGATCGGCTCGCCCTCGACCACGCGGGTCGCGGGCAGGGCGTCGATCGCGGCGTCGACTGCGTCGCGCGTCGTCTTGTGAGTGACGATCAGCACCGGGGCCGAGGTGTCGGCATGGCCGTATTGGCGCATCCGGCTGATCGAGACGCCCGCCTCGCCCAGAACGGTCGCGACCTTCGCCAGCGCGCCGGGTTTGTCCGACAGCTGCAGGCGCAGGTAATAGGGCGCGGGGATCGCGGTGACGGCCGGGGTGGGGGCCTCAAGCTTGTCTGCGGGCTGGCCGAAGACCGGCAGCCGCAACCCGCGTGCGAGGTCCATCACATCGCCCATCACGGCGCTCGCGGTCGGGCCTTCGCCCGCGCCCGCGCCACGCAGCACGATCTGGCCGACCGAGTCGCCTTCCAGAACGGTCATGTTGGTGCCGCCGGTCAGCTGACCCAGCGGTGAGGTGGCGGGCACCAGGCACGGTGTCATCCGCTGCTCGAGCCCGCGGCCGGTCATCTGCGCGACGCCCAGAAGCTTGATCTTGTAGCCCATATCGCCCGCGCGGCGGATATCGTCGATCGAGATGCGCCCGATCCCTTCCAGCGTCACGTCGTCGAAAGCGACCTGCGTGCCGAAGGCGATGGAAGCGAGGATGGCGAGCTTGTGGCCCGCGTCGATCCCGCCCACGTCGAGGTTCGGATCTGCTTCGAGATAGCCAAGCGCGCGTGCCTCCTCGAAGACCGTGTCATAGGGCAGGCCCGCATCTTCCATCCGCGTCAGGATGTAGTTGCAGGTGCCATTCATCACGCCCATCACGCGGCGGATGCCGTTGCCGGCAAGCCCTTCGGTCAGCGTCTTGATCACCGGGATGCCGCCCGCGACAGCGGCCTCGTAGCGGATCGTGCGGCCGAGGCTTTCGGCGAGTTCCGCGAGCGCCTGACCGTGATGTGCGAGCAGCGCCTTGTTCGCGGTCACCACGTCCTTGCCCGCTTTCAGCGCGGCTTCGGTGGCGTCCTTCGCGGGGCCTTCATGGCCGCCCATCAGTTCGACGAAGACGTCGATGTCGTCGCGCTTGGCGAGCGTCACCGCATCGTCTTCCCATGCATAGCTCGACAGGTCCGCATCGCGGTTCTTCGTGCGATCGCGTGCGGTGATGGCGGTAATTTCGACCGTGCGGCCCGCACGGGCTGCCAGCAGATCGGCGTGGCGTTGCACGATCTTCACCACACCGATGCCCACGGTGCCGAGACCCGCGATGCCAAGACGCAAGGGTGCGGTATCTGAGACGGCGGACATAGGGACCTCATGAGCGAAACTTGGTGGTTTGCGCCCTGTTAGCGGGAAAGCGCAGGCAGGGCAACGCGGCGTGCGGCTTCAACCGCTCTATGGCGTGATTTTATTGGCTGCGCATCGCGTCTGCGCGGGCGCGCAACGCATCGGCGCGGGCCTCCAGCTCGGGGGCCGGATCGGGGGTGAGGGGCTGATCGGTCAGGATCTCGTCCATCGGCAGCAGCGTCGGATAGCCCTCCATCGACTGTTTCGAACAGGCGGCGAGCGAGGCCAGCAAGGCAAACAGGGCGATCAGGGCAGGGGCGCGCATGGTTTCTCCTCTCGGGACAGGGGCAAACTATTGCGCCCACGGCCCCATTGCCAGTGCCGATTGCGCCGCAAATCGGGTTTGATAATGAACGCCCGTTCAGTTAGCGTCGGTATCATGGCACGCAAGACTGGCTCCCATTCCGAGATTACCGGCCCGAAGATCCGCGCCGAGGCGCAAAGGCTCTTTGCGCGGCATGGGTTTGCTGCGGTCTCGATGCGCCAGATCGCAGGCGCGGTGGGGGTGCAGGCGGGGGCGCTCTACCTCTACACGCCCGACAAAGAGGCGCTGCTGTTCGATCTGCTGAAGACCCACATGGACGAGTTGATCGCCGCGTGGCACGCCGAGCCCGGCGGGGGCGACGCCCATGCGCGGCTGGAGCGTTTCGTGCGCTTCCACATCCGCTTCAACCTCGAGCGGGCGGAGGCGGTGTTCCTCAGCTATATGGAGCTGCGCAACCTGAGCCCGGAGAATTTCGCGGTGATCGAGGGGCTGCGCAAGACCTACGAGACCGAGCTGGAAGCGATCCTGAAGGCAGGGCAGGACGAGGGCGTGTTCCTGATCCCGGATACCAAGCTTGCGACGATGGCGATCATCGCGATGCTGACCGGGGTGAATACATGGTTCCGCGAAGGTGGTCGTCTGAGCCGCGCCACCGTGGCCGATATCTACTGGGATATGGTGCGCAAATCGGTGGGCGCTTGAGCTAAGGAAAAGGGCGACCGAAGCCGCCCTGTACCTCTGTGATGAATTGCTTAACAAGACTTAGCCGGGCTGAGCCTCCTGCGGCGGCGGCTCCAGAACCGGTGCTGTGGGCGCTTTCGGCCGATCGAATTGCAGGCTGTGAATGCCGCCGAAGCCTTCCCAGCCGCCCTGGAAGAACAGATCGCCGCCGACGGTCCAATGTTCGCCCATCAGGCCGCCCGTGCCGAACCAGCCACGGCTGCCGTAGCCCATGCCCAGTTCCGCCATGGCATTGTCCTGTCCGGCGACACCGGTCAGCTTGATCTTGCCCTGAACCGGTCCCGGACCCATGCCGAGATGCAGCGACAGCTTCGCCCCGTTGATGTCGCCATCCGGGTCGAGGTCGTAATTCATCGCGCCGAACACCCCTTCAAGGCCGCTCGCGCCCGGGCCGAAGGTCCAGTTCAGACCCACGAAGCCCTTGGTATCATTCGCCATGGCCGCGCTTGCGAGGCAAGCGGTCACCGCGGCAATCGTCATCATGCGTTTCATGGCACCCTCCACACTTGGTGTTAACGCTGGGTTAACCCTCACGCGGAAATTCACATGACGCAATGATTTGTGTCACTTGCGGTGGATTTCCTCAGCGATGTGTCAGGCGCGCAGGGCCGCCAGCGCCTCGGTCAGATCGAGTGCCCCGTCATAGATCGCGCGCCCCGAGATCGCGCCCGCGATCACGCCCGTGTCGCGCAGGGCGATCAGGTCGGGCAGGGACGACACGCCACCGCTCGCGATCACCGGGATTTCGACCGCGCGGGCCAATGCCTCGGTCGCGGCGATATTGGGCCCGCCCATTGCGCCATCGCGCATGATGTCGGTGTAGATGATCGCGGCGACGCCCGCGTCCTCGAAGGACTTCGCCAGATCGGTGACCATCACATCGGTCTCTTCCGCCCAGCCCTTGGTCGCGACTTTGCCGTTGCGCGCGTCGATCCCGACGGCCACTTGACCGGGGAAGGCTTTCGCCGCCTCGCGCACAAGATCGGGGTTCTCGACCGCGACGGTGCCGAGGATCACCCGCGCCAGCCCTTTATCCAGCCAGCGCTCGATCGTCGCCATGTCGCGGATGCCACCGCCCAGCTGCGCGGGCACCTTGATGCGCGACAGGATCGCCTCAACGGCGGCGGCGTTCACCGGCTCGCCCGCGAAGGCACCATTGAGGTCCACCAGATGCACCCATTCGCAACCCGCCGCCTCGAACTTGGCCGCCTGTGCCGCCGGGTCGTCACCGAAGACCGTGGCCTTGTCCATCTCGCCATGCAGCAGACGCACGCATTGGCCATCCTTGAGGTCGATTGCGGGGTAGAGGATCATCTGTGGGCACTCCTGAACTGTCGCGATGCCTCTTGCCACGGGTTCGCGGATTTTCCAAGCCTGACGCGGACGTCACGTCAGGCTTGCCGGGAATCGCTCTTGCATGGCCTGATGCGGCCAGCAGGCAAAAGGGAGGAGATTTGCCATGAAGACTTTGATGATCGCCGCAGCGACCCTGGCACTGGGCGCAGGCGCGGCGCTGGCCGACCCGATCGAGGGCACCTGGAAGACGCAGCCCGATGACGGCGCCTATGCCTATGTGGACATCGCGCCCTGCGGGTCGAAGTTCTGCGGCACCATTGTGCGGACCTTCAAGGGCGGCAGCGAGTACAAGTCGGAAAACCTCGGCAAGCAGCTCGTGATCGGGATGGAGCCGAAGGGCAACAACAAATACCAGGGCAAGGTCTGGCGTCCGTCCAACAACAAGATCTACCTCGGCAAGGTCACCGTGAACGGCAACGCGATGGCGCTGGCTGGTTGCGTGGCGGGCGGTCTGTTCTGCAAGTCGCAGGACTGGCAGCGCGTGAAGTGATGTATTCCCCGGCCCCTGCGATGACGCGGCGGGCCGGGATTTCTCGCCGGACTTACTCGGGGATCAGGTCTGCGTAGGTGAACCCGTCGCGCATCACCGTTTCGCCCACCCGCACCGGGATCGGCGCGTCAAAGATAGGGCCCGCGCTGACGGCGGTGTGAAACTCGCCATTCTCGCCGCAGGGATCGACGCCTTCGGGCAGATCGGCCAGCAGGCTTTCATCGAAACGCCGCCCCGCGAAGCTGGGGTCGAGCTTGCTCGGGTCCACCGTCACCAGATGCGTGACGAACCCCGCTTCGATCATCTCGCGCGCCAGCTGATCCGTGGGGCGCTGCCAGAGCGGGAAGATCGCCTCGACGCCCAGCGGCTTCAGCTTCTCGATCCGGTAATCGCGCACGTCTTCGAGGAAGAGATCGCCGAAGACCATCGTCTCGACGCCAAGCGCCTTCACCTGATCCATGGCAGAGGCTATCCGAGCCTCGTAATCCTCGTTCGAGCAGGGCCAGGGCAGCGGCACCTCGATCAGCGGCAGGCCCACGGCCTTCGCCTGACGGCGCAGCAGCTCATTGCGCGTCCCATGCATCGCCACCCGGTCGAAAGCCTCGTTGGTCGTGGACAGCAGCGCCACGACATCCGCGTGACCTTCCGTGCGGCAAGCATGGAGCGCCATCGCGCAATCCTTGCCCGAGGACCACGACAGAACCGCCTTGGGCGCCATCAGGGTTTCCAGCCGAGGAAATTCGCGATCAGTCGCAGACCGGTGGCCTGAGATTTCTCGGGGTGGAACTGGGTGCCGACGATATTGTCGCGGCCCACGATCGCGGTGATCTCGGTGCCATATTCGGCATAGGCCAGACGGTGCTGCGGCTCGGCCACCTTGAAGTGGTAGCTATGCACGAAATAGGCGTGATCGCCGGTCGAAATCCCGTCGAGCACGGCGTGATCGTTGTCGATCACCAGATCGTTCCAGCCCATATGCGGGACCTTCATCGACGGATCGGAAGGCTCGATCTTCACCACTTCTCCGGGGATCCAGCCGAAGCCCTCGGTCTCGCGGAACTCGAGCCCGCGCGTCGCCAGCATCTGCATCCCGATGCAGATCCCGAGGAAGGGGCGGCCCTTAACGGTCACCGCCTCTTCGATCGCCTGCGCCAGCCCCTCGAAGCGATAGAGCGCCGCGCTGCAGGACGGAAACGCCCCGTCGCCCGGCAGCACGATCCGGTCGGCGCGCGCGACGACGTCCGGCTCAGAGGTCACGACGATCGTGCCGTGACCCGTCTCATTCGCCATGCGCTGAAACGCCTTCTCGGCCGAGTGCAGGTTGCCCGAATCGTAATCGACCAGTGCCGTGAGCATCAAAGCGCCCCTTTGGTCGAAGGCAGCACGCCGCCCATACGCGGATCGGTCTCGACCGCCATGCGCAGGGCGCGGGCGACCGATTTGAATGCGGCCTCGGCGATGTGGTGGCTGTTAAAGCCATGCACGCGGTCGATATGCAGCGTGATCCCGCCATGGGTCGAGAGCGCCTGGAAGAATTCACGCACCAGTTCGGTGTCGAACGTGCCGATCTTCGGGGAGGGCATGTCGCAATTCCACACGAAGAAGGGGCGCGCGGACAGGTCCAGCGCGCATTGCACCTGCGTGTCATCCATCGCCAGTGCGAAATGGCCGTAACGGCGGATGCCGCGCTTGTCGCCAAGCGCCTGCACCAGCGCCTGACCCAGTGCGATCCCGGTATCCTCGACCGTGTGGTGATCGTCGATATGCAGATCGCCCTTCGCCCGCACCGTCATGTCGATCAGCGAATGCCGCGCGAGCTGATCGAGCATGTGGTCGAAGAAGCCCACGCCCGTCTTGTTATCGAATTGACCGGTCCCGTCGAGATCGATCTCAACGCTGATCTCGGTCTCGGCGGTCTTGCGGCTGATCGTGGCTTTGCGCATTGGGCGCCTCCTTGAAACTCACCGCCTTATAGGCCGGGGCAGGGGGCGCGCTCAAGCGGGGGCATGTCGATTGACGGGCAGTGGGGCGGAAAAACAAAAGCCTCCCCGAAGGGAGGCTTTTTTGTATTGGAGCGGGCGAGGCGATTCGAACGCCCGACCCTAACCTTGGCAAGGTTATGCTCTACCCCTGAGCTACGCCCGCATCCTTGGGTATTTGACCGAACTGGAGCGGGCGAGGCGATTCGAACGCCCGACCCTAACCTTGGCAAGGTTATGCTCTACCCCTGAGCTACGCCCGCGCCGGTTCGGTGGAGGCGGATTTAGGGGATAGCGGCGTAGGCTGCAAGAGGAAATTTTGCGCGAAGGGGAAAATTCCTGCCTGACGTTTCGGCAGGTGGTGCCGAGCTGCGTTGCAAGCACCTAGCGACGCAAGAGGACAGCAAGCCGGCGGGCTCAGGACGCGCCAAGCGAGGGGGCTCTGCCCCCGCTGGCTGCGCCAGCCCCCCGGGATATTTGACCCAAGCCGAAAACGAAAAATGCCCGACTCGATCCGCAGAAGGGCGGGCGAGCCGGGCACGTTCGTCTTGGGCGGTCATCGGCGTCCCCGCCTGTTCCGCGAATCCTTGATAGCGTGAGCGTAGTTAATGTTCCGTTACGCCCGTTCGGCTTGGTGGAAATATCCCGGGGGGCTGGCGCAGCCAGCGGGGGCAGCGCCCCCTCCACCCCTCGGGTCAGCTCAGCGCCCGCCAGCCGATATCGCGGCGACAGAAGCCTTCGGGCCAGTCGATCGCGTCGACCATTTCATAGGCCCGATCGCGCGCTTCCTGCAGGCTCTCGCCGCGGGCGGTGACGTTGAGCACGCGGCCGCCGCTTGCGACGACGTGTCCGTCTTTCTCGGAGGTGCCCGCGTGGAAGACCATGCGCGAGCCGTCTTCGGGCAGCGCGTCGAGCCCGCCGATCACCGAGCCTTTTTCATAGGCGCCGGGATAGCCCTGCGCGGCCATCACCACGGTCATCGCGTGATCCGGCGCCCACTGCGCCTGCACCTCGTTCAACCGCCCTTCCGCGCAGGCCAGCAGCAGATCGAGCGCCTGCGCTCCGAGCCGCAGCATCAGCACCTGACATTCGGGATCGCCGAAGCGCACGTTGTATTCCACGAGCCGCGGCTGGCCATCCTTGATCATCAGCCCGGCATAGAGCACGCCCTGGAACGGGGTGCCGCGCTTGGCCATCTCGGCGACGGTGGGGCGGACGATCTCGTCCATCGCCTTCGCCTCGATCTCGGGGCTAAGGATCGGGGCGGGGGAATAGGCGCCCATGCCGCCGGTGTTCGGGCCGGTATCGCCTTCGCCGACGCGCTTGTGGTCCTGCGCGCCGCCCACGGCGAGCACGTTCTCGCCATCGCACAGCACGAAGAGCGAGGCTTCCTCGCCCTCCATGAATTCCTCGATCACGACTTCCGCGCCCGCGCTTCCGAACGCGCCGCCGAAAATCTCGTCGATGCCATTGAACGCCTCATCGAGCGTCATCGCGACGATCACGCCCTTACCGGCGGCGAGACCGTCGGCCTTCACTACGATCGGCGCGCCCTGTTCGCGTACATAGCCCTTCGCGCCTTCCGCGCTGGTGAAGCGGGCATAGGCGGCGGTGGGCGCGCCACAGGCGTCGCAAATTTCTTTCGTGAAGGCTTTCGAGGCTTCCAGCTTCGCGGCCTCCGCCGAGGGGCCGAAGGTCAGGATGTTCTGCGCGCGCAGCGCATCGGCCACGCCCGCAGCGAGCGGCGCTTCCGGCCCGATCACCACGAAATCGACCGCATTGGCCTCGCAGAGTTCCAGCACCGCCGCCGCATCGTTCGGATCGATCGCCGCGCAATCGGCGATCTGTGCGATCCCGGCATTGCCCGGGGCCACGATCAGCCGGTCGCATTTCGGATTTTGCTTGATCGCCCAAGCCAGCGCATGTTCGCGCCCGCCGCCGCCCAGAACCAGAATGTTCATCGCTCGCCCCCTTGGCCTTCGCTTTCCCGCCTTCTAAGCTGCGCGAAACTCTGAGGCAAGCGCCCCGGACCAACGCTCAAGCAGGCAGGCATATGGACCTTCTCGACGACGAAAGCGGCTCGAACGCGCATGACTACACCGTTTCCGAGATTTCGGGGGCGGTGAAGCGCGTGATCGAGGGGGAATTCGGCCGCGTCCGGGTGCGCGGCGAAGTCGGCCGTGTGTCGATGCCGCGCTCGGGGCATATGTATTTCGATCTCAAGGACGACCGCTCGGTGATCGCCGCCGTCAGCTGGAAAGGGCAGGTGGCAAAGATGCAGGTCCGCCCCGAGGAGGGGATGGAGGTCATCGCCACGGGCCGGATGACAACTTTCGCGGGGCAGTCGAAATATCAGCTGATCGTCGACAATGTCGAACCGGCGGGCGCGGGTGCGCTGATGGCGATGCTGGAGGCGCGGCGCAAGGCGCTGGCCGCCGAGGGGCTGTTCGACGCGGGCCGCAAGAAGCCCATTCCGTGGCTGCCGCAGGTGATCGGCGTGGTGACCTCGCCTTCGGGGGCGGTGATCCGCGACATTCTGCACAGGCTCGCCGACCGCTTCCCGCGCCATGTGCTGATCTGGCCGGTGGCGGTGCAGGGACAGGCCTGCGCTCCGGAAGTGGCCCGCGCGGTGCGGGGCTTCAATGAACTCGCGCCGGACGGGGAGATCCCGCGCCCCGATCTGATCATCGTCGCGCGCGGCGGCGGCTCGATCGAAGACCTCTGGGGGTTCAACGAAGAGGCCGTGGTCCGCGCCGTGGCCGAAAGCGAGATCCCAGTGATTTCGGCGGTGGGCCACGAGACCGATACGACGCTGGTGGATCACGCCGCCGACCGGCGCGCCCCCACGCCCACCGCGGCTGCGGAGATGGCGGTGCCGGTGCGCGCCGAACTGGCCGCTTGGCTGTCGGAGGCACAGACGCGGATGATGCGGGCGGCGCGCGGGCGGCTCGATCAGCGCGGCCAGCGGCTGCGCGATCTGGCGCGCGGGCTGGGCCGTCCCGAGGCGCTGACGCAACCGGCGCGGCAAAGCTTCGATCTCTGGGCCGAGCGGCTGGGCCCTGCGCTGCGTACGCTGGTCCTGCGCAAGAATACCCGTTTCGCGCCGCTGGCTGCGCAAATCTCGCCGAACCTGCTGCGGCGCTTCATCCGGGATCGCTCGCGCGAGATCGACGGCTTGTCGGCGCGGCTCGCACCGGCGCCAGCGGCGAGGATGCGGCGCGCCACGCAGGATCATACGCAGCTTACGCGGCGGCTGGATGCGGCGCGGGTGCGGATGATCGGCGATGCGCAAAGGCGCAACCGCGACGGCGCCGAGCGGCTGGCGGGGCTGGAAGCCCGGCTCGAGCGCTCCTTGCCCGCCCGGATCGAGGCGCAGCGCGAACGGCTCGAGCGGCTCGACCGGATGCGCCAGACGCTGGGCTATACCGAGACGCTCAAGCGCGGCTATGCGGTGGTGCGCGGCCCCGATGGCGTGGTGACCTCGCAAGCGGTGGCGGAGAAGCAGCCCGGTCTCGAAATCGAGTTCGCCGATGGCAAGCTCGCGGTCATCCCGGGCGGGGGCGGCAGTGCTGCGCCGCCGAAGCCGAAGAAGAAAAAGCCCGATCCGGGCCCGTCTCAGGGCAGTCTGTTCTGAGGCTCACACGCCCACATCCGGACCCTGACAGACCAGCGGATCCTGGCTTTCGGACAGGCTGACCAGCGGCTCCTGCGAGGGATCACCCTTGAACTGTGCGAGCAGCCCCTGCGCCGTGTCGTAGAAGGTCCAGCATTGCAGCGGCGCGTATTCGCCGTAATCGAAGCAGATATACTGCCCGTCCTGATACCAGTCGCCTTCCTTGCACTCGCTTTCGGTGAAGGCCCAGATCACCTTGTGGCCGGGCTTGTATTGCTCGGAGCCGTAGGGCTGGCCGAAGACCGAATAGGTGATTGTGCGCCCGACGGTGCGCTGATCGAATTGCTCCGCATTGAGCGGTGGGCCGAGCGGATCGGCAGCGGCCGCCAGCGTCGGCATCAGAGCCAAGGCCGCAAGGGATAGAGTCAGGATCGGGTTCGGGCGCATGGGGGAGGCTCCGGCAAGGTCTTTCACCCAACCTGCCAGATCGCGGCCCGCTTGCCTAGCGCGCGCTGGGCGCATCGGTGCCGACTGGCTGCGCTTTGCCCAAGGCCTTCACGCGCTTGTCCATGACCCGGCGCCACAGCGGCGGGAACAGCGCCAGCGCCGCCATCGCGGGCAGGCTGCGCGGCAGGACGGGCCGCTGCGTCTCGGTCAGATCGCCAAGCCGCAGCGCCGGATATTCTCGGGCCGGATGTGCGTGGTGATCCGAATGGCGCGGCGCGTTGAGCATCCACAGCGAGGTGATCGGCGCGGGCGCGTCCCAGCTGTGATGCGCATCCACCGGATCGAAACTGCCATCGCCTCGACGCTTGCGTGACAATCCGTAGTGCTGGACGTAATCGGCGAGCAGGATCTGCACCTGCGCATAGGCGCAGAGCATCAGGTAAGCCACCACGCCCTCGGCCCCGAAGAGCATCCCGAACAGCACCGCGAACCACAGCCCGCCCAGCAGATAGGACGGGTAGGGGCCGAGCCGCGCGATCCTCGCCTTGATCCGCGCGCTCAGCGGCGCTTTCGGATCGATCGCAGGCAGGCGGGCGAAGCGGTTGCGCTCCATCTCGTAGCCGCCGATGAAGCTGCCGATCCAGGCCCGCGGCGCAAACGACCAGAACCCCTCGCCAAGCTGCGCGGAATTCGGATCGTCCGGCGTCGCGACGAAACGGTGATGGACAAGCCGGTGCGCCGAAGTGTGATGCCCGAAAAGCAGCGAGATATAGACCCATTTCCCCAGCAGAAACAGCCGTTTGTCTGAGCGATGGATCAGCTCATGCGCGTTGGAATTCGACACCTGCCCGAAGAACAGCCCAAAGGCCAGCCAGACCGCGATCCAGCTCGGCCCCTCCAGCAGCGTATGCCCCGACATCGCCGCCACGCCGAGCACGAGCAGCACGAAATGCACCACCGCCAGCGTCGTCGACAGCGCATCCGCTGCCGGGAATTCCGAGCCTTCCGGCGCATCGGGAGAGGGATGCTTCAGCGCCTCATCCAGGATGAACATGCACAGCCCGATCCAGACCAGTGCCGCCCAGGCCGCGATCCCGCCGAAGACGCCCGCCACCAGCAGAAGCGGCACCGGCAGAAGCGTCACGACCGCGAAACTGTCGACCCCGGGGATCTCGCGCGACCGCCGCAGCAGATTGGCAATTGCTCCGCTCAGGCGGCGCTTGCGTGAAGGGTCTTTGCCTTGGGTCACGTGCTGCGGGTCCGCTTCGCTCAACATCAATAGTGCAATGGTTTTGCGCTATTCTTTCGCCAATTTCGACCCTTTTATGGCCCCGCTTGCGGCGGTCGGGCTTTTCTGCGCGAGATGTGGCCATGATGTCCGCAGCCCCGATCAGTCTCCTCATCGCCGCCGTCTTCGCGCTGATTTACCTCGCGCGTCATGCAGGCGCGGGGGAAAGCGGCGCGAAAACCCTCGTGAAGACCGCCTCCGTCGTGGCGCTGATTCCGATGGCGGCGGCCATGGGCGCGCCGCTTGCGATCCTCGCAGGTCTCGCGCTCGGGGCGGCGGGCGATTTCGCCCTGTCGCGCCCCGGCCAGCGGGCCTTCCTGATCGGCATGGCGGCTTTTGCTGCGGGGCATCTGGCCTATCTTCTGGGGTTCCTCGACATGGGCGCGCAGCCCTCCGCCTGGACTATCCCGCTCATCGCGCTGGGGCTCTCGGCGGAGTTCTGGCTGCTGCCGCGCACGGGCGGACTGTGCTGGCCGGTGCGCAGCTATATCTGGATCATCGTGGCGATGGCGGCGGTGGCGATGGGCCTGCCTGCGGGCTATCTGATGGTGGTCGTGGGCAGCCTCGCCTTCGTCCTCTCTGACCTGATCCTCGCGCTGGAGATGTTCGTGCTGCGCGACGCTGGCCGCAAACAGCTGGCGGCACGCGCGCTCTGGGTGCTCTACTGGGGCGGTCAGGCCTTGATCGGCTGGGGCGCGGGATCCGGTTTTGCCGGGGGATAAGCCTTCCATCCGGGCCTGCGATGAACTAGGTGGAGCGTAAGGAAAGGCCTGATCCATGTCGTTTTTCAAAAAGCTCAAATCGCGTCTGACGCGTTCCTCCTCGAAGCTCGAGCAGGGCCTCGAGGATATCGTTGCCGAGAATGCGGCCAGTGAAGACGAGGTCGCGCAGACGCCGGAACCTTCCGCGCCCGCGACGCCCGCAGAGACCTCCCCCGAGGCCGCGCCGCAGACCCGCGCCGAACCCGCGCCGGAACCGGAGCCCGAGGCAGAGCCTGAGCCCGAACCGCGGCACAGCGAGACGATCAACCTCCCCGATCCGACGCCACCTGCGCCCGGCTACGTGCCCGCGCCGGTGACCGAACCGGTCGAGGAGGAGCACGCGCAGATCGCCAAAGCGCCGCTCGACGTCGAGCCCGCGCCCGAACGTCCCAGCCCCGAGCCGAAGAAACCCGGCCTTCTGGGCCGCATCTTCGGCGGCGGCGAGGCGAAACCCGCCGAGCCGCGCCGCGTCCTCGATGACGAGATGTTGGAGAGCCTCGAAGAGCTGCTGATCGCCTCCGACATGGGCGTGGACACCGCGCTGCGCGTCTCGGCGAACCTCGCGGAGGGGCGGATGGGCCGCAAGCTCTCGGTCTCCGAGATCAAGGGGCTGCTGGCCCAAGAGGTCGCCCGGATCATGGAGCCGGTCGCGAAGCCGCTGCCGCTTTACCCGAGGAAGCCGCAGGTCGTGCTGGTGGTGGGCGTCAACGGCTCGGGCAAGACCACGACGATCGGCAAGCTTGCCTCGCAATTCCGCGCCGCCGGCAAGCAGGTCGTGATCGCGGCGGGCGACACGTTCCGCGCAGCCGCCGTCGAACAGCTGCAGGTCTGGGGCGATCGCGCCGGCGTGCCGGTCCTGACCGCGCCCGAAGGCTCGGACCCGGCCTCGCTCGCCTATGATGCGATGAAGAAGGCCGAGGCCGAAGGTGCGGACCTCCTGATGATCGACACCGCAGGCCGGTTGCAAAACCGCGCCGACCTGATGGAAGAACTCGCCAAGATCGTGCGCGTGATCCGCAAGGTCGACGAGACCGCGCCGCATAACACGCTTCTCGTGCTCGATGCGACGACGGGGCAGAACGCGCTGCAACAGGTCGACGTGTTCCGCAAAATCTCGAACGTGTCGGGGTTGGTGATGACCAAGCTCGACGGCACCGCGAAGGGCGGCGTTCTGGTAGCGCTGGCCGACAAGTTCGGCCTGCCGATCCACGCGATCGGGGTGGGCGAGCAACTCGACGATCTGGCGCCTTTCGATCCGGAGGAATTCGCGCAGGCCCTCGTCGGTCTCGAAGACTGACGTCGGGAAGGGGGGCGCTGCCCCCCCCGCGCTTGCGCGCGCCCCCCGGGATATTTGTGCAAGAGCGAAGAGAGGGATGCGCCTTTCCTCTTCCCCTTGGTCGAAATATCCCGGGGGTGAATGGCCCTGAGGCCAGAGGGGGCAGCGCCCCCTTGCCGCCGACATCACGAAGGACTTCCCCTTGAGCGACTGGATCATCTCCGTCTCGGGCACCGAGACCGGCAAGCACCTCGCGCTGAGCCTCGCTCTGCTCGCGGCTTTTCTTCACGCGCTGTTCGGGGCGTTGCAGAAGGGGCGCCACGATCCGTGGCTCAGCCGCGCCGCGATCGATGCGAGCTACGGGATCATCGCAGCCCCCTTCGCGCTTTTCGTGGTGCCGTGGCCCGAGCCCTTCATGTGGCCGATCTTCGTGGGCGTGTTCTTCATCCATGTCGCCTACAAGCTGCTGCAGGCGGCCTGCTACCAGCGCGGGGCCTATACGGTGGTCTATCCGGTGGTGCGCGGCACCGGACCGCTTTTCGCGGTCATCGGGGCGGGGTTCATCTTCGGTGAGCATTTCACGCTGGGCCAGTGGGCCGGGGTGGCGACGCTGCTGGCGGGCATCTACGGGCTTGCGCTCTACAACCTGCGCAACGTGACGGTCGATCGCGAGACGATGGTGCCCGCCCTGATGCTGGCCGTGGCGACCGGCGCCTTCGTCGCGCTCTACACCACCTATGACGCCTATGGCATCCGCGCGACCGCCGATCCGTTCACCTTCCTTGCGTGGTTCTTCTTCATCGACGGCTGGTTCATGCCGATCTTCACCGCGCGGCGCTGGACGAAACTGCCGAGTTCGGAAATGGTGCCGCTCATCAAGAGGGGTGTTATCGGCGCGATTGTTGCTTATTTCTCCTTTGGCTCGATCATGTTGGCGACACGGCTCGACAAGGTGGGCGAGGCGGCGGTGCTGCGCGAGACGTCCACGGTCTTCGCAGCGCTCATCGGCTGGCTCGTGCTGGGCGAGAAAGTGGGGCCGCGGCGCACGGCCCTGATGGCGCTGATCGCGGCAGGGGCCGTGATCGTTGAGATAGCAGGCAGGTAAAGGCAGATGGCAGAGAAAAAGATTTCCCCCTGGGTGAAAGCGGCGCTCGACTGGGGGCCGCTCATCGTGTTCTTCATCGCCTTCAACCGGCTCAAGGACGGCACTTACACGATCCTCGGTACCGATTACTCGGGCTTCGTTGTGGCCACCGCGCTGTTCATCCCGCTGATCGCGGCGACGACGCTGATCCTGTGGCTGCTGACCGGCAAGCTCTCGGCGATGCAGATCGCGACGCTCGTGCTGGTGGCGATCTTCGGCGGGCTGTCGGTCTGGCTGAACGATCCGACCTTCTTCAAGATGAAGCCCACGATTATCTACCTGCTGTTTGCGGGTATCCTCGGGGCCGGATTGCTGCGCGGCAAGGCGTGGCTGCAACTGGTGATGAACGAGGCGATGCCGATGGCGCATGAGGGCTGGATGATCCTGACCAAGCGCTTCGTCTGGCTGTTTCTGGGCCTTGCCGTCGCCAATGAGATCGTCTGGCGCACGATGTCGGACGCGCATTGGGTCGATTTCAAGACTTTCGGTCTGCCGATCATCATGATCGCCTTCATCATGTCGCAGGCCAAGTTGTTCGAGCGTCATGGGATCGACACGGAAGAGAGCGAGGAGGGCTAACTCCGCCCTGTCCGCGCCCGCCGCGATCCGTTACACCTTTCGCGACTGCCAAACCCGGAGCCGCACATGAAAATCGCCACCTTCAACATCAACGGCATCAAGGCGCGCCATCAGGCGCTGGTCGATTGGCTGAAGGAGGCTGAGCCCGACGTGGCTTTGCTGCAGGAGATCAAGTCGGTCGACGAGGGTTTCCCGCGCGAGATATTCGAGGAGCTGGGCTATTCCGTCGAGACGCACGGTCAGAAAAGCTTCAACGGCGTCGCGATCCTCTCGAAGCTGCCTCTGGAGGATGTAACGCGCGGCCTGCCCGGGGACGAGGGTGACGAACAGGCGCGCTGGATCGAGGCCACCGTGGTCGGCGACAAGGGCGCGGTGCGGCTCTGTGGTCTCTATCTGCCCAATGGCAACCCGGTGGAGCTGGACGATGCGGGCCAGCCCGTCGAAGGCGGCAAATACGCTTACAAGCTGTCATGGATGGAGCGGATGAAGGCGCGCGCGGAAGAGCTGCTGGCGCTGGAAGAGCCTTTCGTGATGGCGGGCGATTACAACATCATTCCGCAGGACGAGGATGCCGCGAAACCCGAGGCGTGGCGCGGTGATGCGCTGGCGCTGCCGCAAAGCCGCGAAGCCTTCCGCCGTATCCTCAATCTCGGTTTCACCGAGGCGTTCCGCGCCCGGGTCCAAGGGCCGGGGCATTACTCCTTCTGGGATTATCAGGCAGGCGCCTGGCAGAAGAATAACGGCATCCGGATCGACCATCTGCTGCTGTCGCCGCAGGCGGCGGATCTGCTGCGCGATGTCGGCATCGACAAGGAAATTCGCGGCCGCGACAAGCCCTCGGATCACGTGCCGGTGTGGATCACGCTCGACCTCTGATCGCGATTGCCGCAACGTCATTTCCTCGGCCCCGTCGCAGCTGTGCATAGTGGCGGCGGAGAAGAGGAGACCCCACATGCAAGACAAGATCAGCCGGCATCCGGTGCCGAAACTCGCCGACATGCCTGAGGATATCCGCACGCGGATCGAGGCGGTTCACGAGAAGGCCGGGTTCATCCCGAACATCTTCCTCGCGCTGGCGCATCGCCCCGACGAGTGTCGCGCCTTCTTCGCCTATCATGACGCGCTGATGGAGAAGCCCGGCAACCTGACCATCGCCGAGCGCGAGATGATCGTGGTGGCGACCTCGGCGGCCAATGAGTGCCAGTATTGCGTGATCGCGCATGGGGCTATCCTGCGCATCCGCGCCAAGAACCCGCTGATCGCCGATCAGGTCGCGGTGAATTACCGCAAGTCCGAGATCACGCCGCGCCAGCGCGCGATGCTCGACTTCGCGATGAAGGTGAGCCTGCGCGCGCAGGAGGTCGAGGAGGCCGATTACGAAGCGCTGCGCGCCCACGGGTTCACCGATGACGATATCTGGGACATCGGCGCGATCACCGCGTTTTTCAGCCTGTCGAACCGCTTGGTGAACATGGCCGCGATCCCGCCGAACCCCGAGTTCTACGCGATGGGGCGCTGAGCGCCTCTGGTCTTCGCCCATCCGCGCGGTCTAGGCTCTGGCGAAACCAGCCAGTAGGAGCGCGCGATGGGCGATATCTTGATCCGGGGCGCCGAGGTGATCGTCACGATGGACGGCACCCGGCGCGAGCTGAAGGGCGCGGATCTGCTGCTGCGCGACGGGCAGATCGCCGCCGTCGGGCCGGGGCTGGAAAGCACGGGCGAGGTGGTCGAGGCCAAGGGCTGTGTCGTCACGCCGGGGCTCGTGAATACCCATCACCATCTTTACCAGACGCTGACGCGCGCGGTGCCGGGGGGCCAAGATGCGCTGCTATTTGGCTGGCTGCAGACGCTCTATCCGATCTGGGCGAAGATGGGGCCCGAGGAAATCCGCGTCTCGGCGCAGGTGGGGCTCGCGGAGCTGGCGCTGACCGGCTGCACCACCAGTTCCGATCATCTGTATATGTATCCGAATGGCGCGCGGCTGGAGGACACGATCCACGCCGCCGCCGAGCTGGGCCTGCGCTTCCACCCCACCCGCGGCGCGATGAGCATCGGCGAGAGCGATGGCGGCCTGCCGCCGGATAGTCTGGTCGAGCGCGAGGACGCGATCCTCAACGACTGCATCCGGGTCGTCGATGCGTTCCACGATGCAGGCGAGGGCTCGATGTGCCGGGTGGGGATCGCGCCGTGCTCGCCGTTTTCCGTCTCGCGCGAGCTGATGCGCGATGCGGCGCTGCTGGCGCGCGACAAGGGTGTGATGCTGCACACCCATCTGGCCGAGAATGACGAGGATATTTCCTACAGCTTGGAGCAGTTCGGCTGTCGGCCGGGGCAGTATGCGGAAGATCTGGGCTGGACCGGCGACGATGTCTGGCACGCCCATTGCGTGAAGCTGGACGCGGGCGAAATCGACCTGTTCGCGCGCACGAAGACGGGCGTTGCGCATTGTCCGTGCTCGAACTGCCGTCTGGGGTCGGGCATCGCGCCGGTGCGGCAGATGCGCGATGCGGGGGTGAAGGTGGCGCTTGGCGTCGATGGCTCGGCCTCGAACGATGCAGGGAGCCTCATCGGCGAGGCGCGCATGGCGATGCTGCTGCAGCGGGTGCAAAACGGCGCCGACGCGATGGCCGCGCGCGAGGCGCTGGAGATCGCGACTTTGGGCGGGGCGCAGGTGCTGGGTCGTCCCGATTGCGGGGTGCTCGCCCCCGGAAAACGCGCGGATGTGGCGATCTGGGATGTCTCGGGGCTGGAGGCGGCAGGCGCATGGGATCCGGTCGCGGCACTGGTGCTGTGCGGGCCGCCCAAGGTGAAACACCTCTTCGTCGAGGGCCGTCAGGTGGTGCGCGACGGGCAGGTGGTGACAATCGACATGCCGCGCGTGATCGAGACGCAAAACCGTCTCGCGGCACGGCTTATGGGCTGAACTTTTCGCGCCGCACGGCACCGGCGGCGCTCGCGATCCGCAGCAGGCGGCGACGGTCGCCTGCAAGGGCGGCCTCCATCAGCCCCGATAGCCCACCGCGCGCCTTCAGATGCGGCCCGAGGTCGGAATGGCCAAGAGCGGGGAAGATCAGGTGGTCGACATTTGACGCGCGCGGGAAGTGCATGGCCTGATCCAGATCGTCATGCGCGCCGTGGCACAGGATCGTCCAGCATGGCGCGGGCGGGAGCGGCGTGGTCTCGCGGGCGAATGTTCCGATCCGAGAGGTCCACTCGCTCCAGCGCGTCTCCCCCGGCACGACGCCCGGTTTGACCGAGACTTGCGGCGACAGCGCGAGCACCACATCGACCGGGATCACCTCCGCTGCGACCAGCGCCGAGACCGCGCCCATCGAGAGGCCAATGGCGGCGATGCGGGTGACGGGGCGGCGGCGCGTCACCTCCGCCAAGGCGGCGCGCAGGGCAGGGGCGAAACCCGGATCGTTTGCCCAGCTGCGGCTTTCGTCGCTGATGAACAACGCTCGGCGCGGGAAGCCGGGCGTGCCGCGCCCCGTGGCAGTGGCGACGAATTCCGGTGCGGGCGGGCGGCTTGGGGCATGGCCGATCGAGGCGAAGGAGATGACCAGATCGCCGCCGCCACCGTCTAGGAAATCGACCGTGAAAGGTGCGCGGGCGTAGACCCTCTCGAAAGCTGGGTCGTTCAATGCAGCCGCTTGCCCGCGACCCAGGTGCCCGCTATCGCGCGGTCGTCGCCCATCATGATCGTCGGGAAGATCGCCTCCCAGATGTCATTCGCCCGCGCCGCGCGTTGCGAGATGGCAAGCGTCGAGGCGAGGTCGACGGCGATGAAATCCGCCTCCATCCCCGGCGCCAGCGCACCGATCTTGTCGCCCATTCGCATCGACTTGGCCGAGCCCTGCGTGGCCAGCCACCAAAGCTGCGCGGGGTGCAGCGGCTGATGCGTCAGCTGCCCGATCTCATAGGCCGCGGCCATCGTGCGCAGCATCGAAAAGCTCGACCCGCCGCCGGTATCGGTGGCCAGACCGATTTGCTGCCCCTCGGCCAGACGCGTCGGCCAGTCGAAGAGCCCCGACCCGATGAACGTGTTCGAGGTCGGGCAATGAATCAGCGCCGCGCCGACCTCCTTGATCCGGTCGGCCTCGCGCGGTTCCAGATGGATCGCGTGGCCGTAAAGCGCGTTCTCGCCCAGCAAGCCATAGGTCTCGTAAGTGTCGAGGTAGTCGCGCGCGGTGGGGTATAGCTCGCGCACCCAGGCGATCTCGTCCACCTGCTCGCTCAGATGGGTCTGCATCAGACAATCGGGATGCTCCGCCCAGAGCGCGCCCAAGGCGCAAAGCTGATCCGCCGACGAGGTGGGGGAGAAGCGCGGCGTGATGACATAGCTCAGCCGGCCCGTCCCGTGCCATTTCTGCAAGAGGATGCGGCTGTCGTCATAGGCGGATTGAGGCGTGTCGCGCAAAGCCTCGGGGGCGTGGCGATCCATGCAGGTCTTGCCCGCCGCGGCGCGCATTCCGCGGGCCTTGGCGGCGGTGAAGAAGGCTTCGACGCTGGCGGGATGGATCGTGCAATAGCTGCACATCGACGTCGTGCCGTTCATCAGCGCCAGATCGAGATAGCGGGTCGCGATCTCTTCGGCATGGGCGGGATCGGCGAAGGAAATCTCTTCGGGGAAAGTATAGGTGTTGAGCCAGTCGATCAGCCGCTTGCCCCAGCTCGCGACGATCGCGGTCTGCGGGTAATGCACATGCGCATCGACGAACCCGGGCGACAGGAGGTGGTCGCCATGATCGACGATCTCGGCCTGCGGATGGGCCTCGCGCAGATCGTCGGCCTCGCCCACGGCGGCGATCATACCGCCGTCGATCAGCATACCGCCGCGGCGCCGGTGCGTGACCGCCTCCGGCCCCTCGACAAGCGCGTCGCCACGGTATTCCAGAACCTGCCCAAGGTGCAGCTCAGCCATCATTCTCTCCTGTCCGACGCGTCATGCTAGGGCGGGGCGGGGCGAAGGTAAATCTCTGCCGTCGCGGCGCTTCTTTTTCGCCCTCGCCCCCCTGTCCATCTGCGAGAAAACAGCTATGTTTCACGCGCGATCGGAATGGGGGCGACATGGCCGAAGCACTTGCCGAAGAGACAGAGCGCGAGGAAGAGGATTATCGGCTGAGCGGAGAGCTGGTCGAGGAAATTCTCGATGCCGTCGAGCAGGAAGATGCAGATCGCCTGAGCGAGCTGCTCGAGCCCTTGCACGCCGCCGATATCGCCGACCTTATCGAACAGGTCTCCGGCCATGAGCGGCGCGAAATCCTTCGCCTCTGGGGCCGCCAGATCGACGGCGAGATCCTGACCGAGATCGATGAGGGTATCCGCGAGGAGGTTCTCGCGAGCCTGCCGCCCGAAGTTCTGGCCGACGCTGTCCGTGAGCTCGATTCCGATGACGTCGTCGACCTGATCGAAGACCTTGAGGAGCCGCAGCAGGAAGCGATCCTCGGCGCGCTCGACGAGACCGACCGGGCCGCAGTCGAGAAATCGCTGGGCTATCCCGAATATTCCGCCGGTCGCTTGATGCAGCGCGAGGTCGTGACCGCGCCCGAGCATTGGACGGTGGGCGAGACGATCGACTTTCTGCGGAAAGCCAAATGGCTGCCCGACCAGTTCTATCACGTGACCCTCGTCGATCCGGGCCATCATCCGGTCGGCAATGTCACTCTGGGACGCATCCTGTCCGCCCCGCGCGCCTCGAAGCTGATCGAGATTTGCGAGGAAGAGTTCCGCAAGATCTCGGCCTATCAGGACGAGGGCGACGTGGCCTATGCGTTCAACCAGTATCACCTGATCTCGGCCCCGGTTGTGGATGAAGACGACCGCCTAGTCGGCGTGATTACCATCGACGACGCAATGTCCGTGCTCGACGAGGAACACGAGGAAGACATCCTCCGCCTCGCCGGTGTGGGCGATGAATCCGCGATCTCGGATACCGTTCTGGAAACCGTGCGCCAGCGCCTGCCGTGGCTCTTCGTGAACCTGCTGACGGCGATCCTCGCCTCGGCGGTGATCTCGATCTTCGAGGGCACGATCCAGCAGCTTGTGGCGCTGGCCGTGCTGATGCCCATCGTGGCCTCGATGGGCGGCAATGCGGGCACGCAGACCCTGACCGTGGCGGTGCGCGCACTCGCCACGCGCGATCTGACCGACAGCAACGTCTGGCGGGTCGTGCGACGGGAAGCCATCGTGGGGCTGCTGAACGGTCTCGCCTTCGCAGTCGTGATGGGCGCGGTGGCCGCCTTCTGGTTCTCGGGCGCACAGCTTGGCATCGTGATCGGGCTGGCGATGGTGATCAACCTCGTGGTGGCTGCCTTGTCGGGCATCCTGATCCCGCTCGCGCTTGAGAAGCTCGGCGCGGACCCAGCGCTGGCCTCGGGCACCTTCGTCACGACGATGACCGATGTGGTGGGCTTCTTCGCCTTCCTCGGGCTGGCCTCCGTGGTTCTGCTATGAGCAAGGATCTCGCGCGCAAGGACGCTTTCGCGGCGCGTAAGGCCGCCCATGCTGCCGATGATGGCGCGGCGACCCGTGCGCTGACGGCGGCGCTAGAGCCTTTCGCGGGCAAGGTGCTGGCGGGCTATTGGCCGATCCGGACCGAGCCCGATCCGCGCCCGGCGATGGTGGCCCATGGTGGGCCGCTCTGTTTGCCGGTGGTGGTCGCGGAGGCGCAGCCTTTGGTCTTTCACCGCTGGACGCCCGAGACCGAGATGATCGCGGGCGCTTTCGGGGCGCATATCCCGGCGGAGGGCGAAGAGATCACGCCCGAGGTGCTGATCGTGCCGCTACTGGCTTTCGACGCGCAGGGCTATCGGCTGGGCTATGGCGGCGGCTTCTACGACCGCACGCTGGAGGGGCTGCGCGCACGCGGCCCCGTCACGGCGATCGGCTTTGCTTTTGCGGCGCAGGAAGCGCCGGAAGTGCCCACCGAGTCGACCGATCAGCCTCTCGACATGATCGTGACCGAGGCGGGCATCCTACATCTTTGATCAGCCCATCCGCTCGGAGGCGTAGGCGCCGGGCGAAGCCGGGAAGACGACCGTCTTGCTGTCGTTGAGGAACACCCTGTGTTGCACATGGGCGTGGATTGCACGCGACAGCACCTGCGCCTCGACGTCACGGCCCAGCGAGACGTAATCCGACGGGCTCTGCGCATGGGTGACGCGCACGGTGTCCTGCTCGATGATCGGGCCTTCGTCGAGATCGGCGGTCACGTAATGCGAGGTCGCCCCGATCAGCTTCACACCACGCTCGTAAGCCTGCTTGTAGGGGTTCGCGCCTTTGAAGCTCGGCAGGAAGGAGTGGTGGATGTTGATGATCCGGCCCGACATCTTCTGGCACAGCGCATCCGACAGAATCTGCATGTAGCGCGCCAGCACGATCAGTTCCGCGCCCGATTCATCGACCACGTCCAGAAGGCGCTTCTCGGCCTCGGGCTTGTTCTCTTTCGTTACCTTGATGTGGTGGAAGGGCAGGTCATGGTTCACGACGACCTTCTGATAGGTCATGTGGTTCGACACCACGCCCACGATCTCGATCGGCAGCGCACCGATGCGCCAGCGGTAGAGAAGGTCGTTCAGGCAGTGGCCGAAATTCGACACCATCACCAGAACCTTCATCTTCTCGCGGGAGTCGCGGACCGCCCAGTCCATCTCGAAATCCTTGGCGACCGGCTCGAAGGCGGCGCGGATCGCCTCGGCATCCTTGCCTTTCTCGGAGACGAAGCTGACGCGCATGAAGAACTGGCCCGTCTTCGGGTCGTCATACTGATGCGAGTCGGTGATGTTGCAGCCCTGATCGGCCAACACGTTCGCGATCCCCGCGACGATCCCCCGCGTCGAGGGGCAGGCAACGGTGAGAACGTAAGCGTCGGCAGTCTGGGTCATGTCGCATCCCTTTTGATCTTTCGCCCGGTTTCCTAGCGCGCCGGGGGTGGGGACACAATCACCCCGAGTCCGGGGAGGGGCGCGGGAGAAAGCGACGGCGTTGCGGTGAAAAGCGGCATCGCGTCGGGGGCGCGGCGCGCGGCCTCAGGCCGCCGCGTTTTCGGGCTGCGTGCCGCGCAGGGATTCGATTTCGAGGAAAACGCTCGAAACCTCGGGATGGGCCTCATGGATTTTCTTCTGCACCGCCTCCACCGCGTGGAAGATCGCCTCGGGCGAGAGACCTGTGCGCATCTTCAGCTCGATATTCACCAGCACCTGATCGGGCGCGAAATGCATCGTCAGGAGGCGTTTGACCTCTGCGACCTCGTCGAACCCGGTCGCGATCTCGCGGATCGACTTGCGCACGTCGCGGTCAGCGGCCTCGCCCATGATCAGCGCGCGGGTCTCGTAGACGAGGATGATCGCCACGACGATCAGGATGAGCCCGATGACGATGGAGGCCGCGCCGTCGAAGAACGGATTCTCGAACGTCACCGAGAGATAGACGCCAAGCGCGGCCGCGAGGATGCCAAGAAGGGCGGCACTGTCTTCGGCGACGACGACGAAGATCGACGGATCCTTGGAGCGGCGGAAGGCCTTGAAATAGCCTTCGCCCGGTTTGCGCTGCTTCAGAAGCTGACGGATCGCGATGACCCAGGACGTGCCCTCGGCGAGGAAGGCCACGAGCAGCACACCGTAATTCCAGATCGGTTTCTCGATCGGCTCGGGGTTCTGGATATGGACAATGCCCTCATAGATCGAGAGCCCGCCGCCGATCGCAAACAGCAGCATCGCGACGACGAGCGACCAGAAATACAGCTCCTTGCCATAGCCGAACGGGTGTTTCTCGTCCGGTTTCTTCTTGCTGCGCTTGTGGCCCAGCAACAACAGCCCCTCATTGCCGGTATCGACCACCGAGTGGAACGCCTCCGCCAGCATGGACGAGCTACCCGTGAAAGCCGCCGCCACGAATTTCGCTATGGCGATCAGGAGGTTCGCGGCGAGCGCGCCATAGACGGCAATCGGCTTTTCTTCGGAGGCTTGGGCTTCGGCCATGGCTGGGATCCTGCATCGGGGCGCGCGACGGGGAGGAACGACCGCGCGCCGGTGTCGTGATGCAGAGGTAACATGGGCGGGGGCAGGGCGGTTCCGCGAGGCCGGTACGGCAGGGGTCAGCCGTTGCAGTTCAGCGCATTCGCGAAACCGCCGGGCGAGGTGTCGGTGCCGAGGCGCGTCCAGTTCACCGCGTTTGCGGGCGTCACGGAAAGCGCAAGCAGTTCCGACCAGTCGAAGCTGGCGACGATCATCTCGGGTCCGGCGCCGCAATCGCGCACCCCGCCCAAGATCGTGTCAGAGCCGAAACGGTGATTGGTGAACGAGCCGCCCGAGAAGGTCGGGTGCAAAGCGCCGTCGCGATACTCGAACAGGCGCAGCACACCCAACCGATGCGGCGCATCGATCAGCGCAATATCGCGATGCCCGTTGCCATTGAAATCCGCGACGCCGATGGGCGCGAGCCAATGGTTCGGCTCTCCCACGAAATCCGTCGCGGCGAGGAATTCCGGCTTGCCCGATTTCACCGTGAGCACCAGAAGCCGCGAGCCGAACTTCAGATGCGATTGCACCACGATCACCTCGGCGATGCCATCGCCGTCGAGATCGCTCAGGCGCGGGCTCGTGTCCTCATAGACCATGTCAGGGTCGAGGCGCAGGTCATAGGTCAACGTGCTGTGGCCTGAAAACAGACCCTTGGGATTGCCCGCCTTGCGGGCCACGTCGATCTGGAGATTTGCGAATTCATGATCGGGGCCGAGCGCGCCGTGACCATAGCGGTCCGTCGGCTCGGTGAATTGCGCGGCGACCGACATCTCGGCCCGCGCGGGCAGGGCGGCAGCGGTGACCAGCGCGCAAGCGAGGGCCACCGCGCGTCGCATCAGATCTGCTTTTCGGGAAGGTTGACGATCAGGCCGTCGAGCTCGTCCGTGACCTTGATCTGGCAGGTCAGGCGCGAGGTGACGGGATCGGGCTCGTACGCGAAGTCGAGCATGTCCTCTTCCATCGGATCGCGCGGAGGCAGTTTCTCGATCCAGTCCTTGTCGACATAGACATGGCAGGTCGAACAGGCGCAGGCGCCACCGCAATCGGCGTCGATGCCGGGCACGCCATTGTCGCGTGCGCCTTCCATCACGGTCATGCCGGGCTTCACGTCGATCTCGTGACGGGTGCCGTTGAATTCGACATAGGTGATTTTCGCCATAGCTCGGGGCCTCTTGTTCGTAATCAAAACGCGCTTGCCGGCGGGGCCGGTCGCAAGTGATCTAAGCTGCTTTCGGTGATTTGGCCAGAGGCGGGCTATCACGGGCAAGGGATTGCCGCAGCGTAGATATCGGCTAGTCTGCCGGCCCAAGGCAGGCGGAGACAAGAATGCGGCAGATCGCTGAAAACTTCGGCACGGCGCGGGCGGTGCTGGTGGCGTTGGGTGTGACGATGGGGCTGGCGGGCTGTCAGCCCACGGCGCAGGGCTCGGACGCCACACCGAAGGACCCGCCCGCCAAGACGCTCGCCCATGTGCTGCAAAGCCGCCCGCCCGCCGACGACGCGCAGGGATGTTTCACCCAACTCAAAGGCCCGGCCAAGGTCGAGACCGTGACCGGGCAGGTGCAGGTGCTCCCCGAACAGCGCGACCCGAAGACCGGCAAGGTCACGCAGCCCGCGATCTATCGCGAATTGAGCGGGCAGAAGCTCGTCGATAGCGGCAAGCCGCGCTATTTCGAATCCGTCTGTTCGGAAGATCTGACGCCCGCTTTCGTTGCGATGACCCAGCGCGCGCTGGCGCTGCGCGGGCTTTATTCCGGCCCCGCCGACGGCAAGCTGGACCCGGCGACGGGCCGCGCGATCGCGGCCTATCAGGCGCCCCGCGGCCTCGACAGCCCGACGCTTTCGGTGCGCGCCGCGCAGGAACTGGGCCTCTATATCTGGTCGAACTGAGGCCGTCCGCGACCGCCATCGCATCGCTGCACAGCCCTTTGCGCAGGCGGCGGGGTTGTGCCTTTGGGAGGAACGGTCTCTAACCGGGGGCCAAGGGATCAGGGGGCATCATGCAAAAGCTTTTCGGCAGCAACCTGCGCTTCATGCGCGACAATGCCCGCTGGCTCGGCGCGGGGTTCCTGCTGACGCTGTTCTCCTCCTTCGGGCAGACCTTCTTCATCGGCCTGTCGGGCAATGACATCCGGGCCACGTTCGGTCTGTCGGGTGGCACCTTCGGGGCGCTCTACATGGTGGCGACACTGGCCTCGGCCTCGACGCTGCCCTTCCTCGGGCGCACGCTCGACCTGATGCCCGGCTGGAAGGTCGTGCGCTTTACCATTCCGCTGCTCGCGCTGGCCTGTGTCGGGATCACGCTCGCGCCGAACCTGATCTTTCTGACGGTGGCGATCTACATGCTGCGGCTTTTCGGGCAGGGCATGATGACCGAGATCGCCTTCACCGAGATCGGCCGCTGGTTCGTCGCGAGCCGCGGCAAGGCGATGTCGCTGATCGTCCCGGGCCAGCCTTTCGGCTCTGCGCTGCTGCCGGTTCTGGTGGTGCTGATCGCGCAGGCGAGCGGCAATTGGCATCTCGCGTGGTGGCTCTCGGCCGGGGTGCTGGTCTTGATCGCCTGGCCGCTCCTGATGCGGCTGATGCAGGTCGAGCGGGTGCCCAACGCGACCGAGGTGCAATCGAGCGCCTCTGGCACCGCGCGCGACTGGACCCGTGCTGAGGTGATCCGCGATCCGGTCCTCTACATGCTGCTGGCGGGACTGCTCGCGCCGCCCTTCATCGGCACGGTGATCTTCTTCCACCAAGGCTACCTGACCGGGCTGCGCGGCTACTCCCCGCTTGCCTTCGCGGCGGCTTTCCCGGTGATGTCGATCGCGACGGTGGGCTTCGGCTTCGTCTGCGGCGGGCTGATCGACCGGTTCGGGGCGCTGCGCCTGCTGCCCTTCGTGCTGGCACCGCTGACGCTTGCCTCGCTGACGGTCGCCTTGGTCACGCCGGTCTGGGGCGTCTATGCCTTCATGGCGCTGCTTGGCATGTCGAACGGGTTTTCCGGCACGCTGATGGGTGCGCTCTGGCCCGAGGTCTACGGCGTGAAGAACCTCGGCGGCATCCGTGCGATCATCGTGGCCTCGATGGTGCTCTCGACTGCCGTGGGGCCGGGGATCACGGGCGTGCTGATCGATATGGGGGTGGAACTGCCGACCCAGATGCTGGGCATGGCGGTCTGGTGCGTGCTGGCCGCCGGGAGCCTGACGATCGCCTCGCGCCGGGTGCGGGCGCGCGAAGCGGCGCAATGAAAAAGGCGCCCCGCGGGTCAGCCCCATGCAGTAAATGGTGTAGCTTGGGGCCGAACGTATTGTAGGCGCAACACCATGTCGATCAGCAGCTCCCGACGGGAACTTCGGGAGCTGTCTGCGGCGGGTGTCGGCTAAGCGGGACGAAGCCGCTGTTGCGGACAAACGCGGCGTCGGTAAGCTAGAGGCGGAGAGTGAGGAAGCATGATCGAGATCAGGCACGCGATGGATGCCGATGCTGTCGAAGGGGTAAACACCCTGCGTCGCTCGATCACCGAACTCTGTGTTGCAGATCATCAGAACGATCCGTCCGAAATCGAAGACTGGCTTGGCAATAAGACGGTCGAGACCTGGCGACAGTGGATCGCGCGGGATGACGCCGTAGTGCTAGTGGCCGAGCGGAACAGGAAGGTCATAGGGGTCGGCATGGCCACCCTGAGCGGCGACATCCTCTTGAACTATGTCCATCCCGATGCCCGCTTTGGTGGCGTCAGCAAGGCTATTCTCGCAGGCTTGGAGGACGTCTTGCGCGCGCGTGGCATCCGGCGCTGCCGTTTGGAAAGCACCGTTACGGCCCAATCATTCTACGAAAACTGCGGCTTCCGGTCAGAAGGCGTTGACGCGCACCTGCTCTCGAAATCCCTGTAGTTGCGGGGATCGTGAAGGTCTCGAAGCGGCCATTGCGCTTCGAGCCTTCAACGTTCTCACGCGCACCATTTACTGAAAAAGGCGCCCCGCGGGGCGCCTTTTCTATCGTTTTGAAACGTGCGGATCACTCCACGGGGAGGGCCACGAAACGCGGCTCGCCAGCGCGGCGGATCAACAGCAGGATCGACTTGCGCCCCGCATCCTTCGCCGCCTGCACGCGCTCTTCGAAGTCATCGACCGCGGAGACCGGCTTCTGCCCGACCTCTGTGATCAGATCGCCGACGCGGAGACCCTTCTCATAGGCCGAAGACGTCTCGTCGATCTGCTTGATGACGAGGCCGTTGGCCTCTTTCGTCAGGCCCATCTCGGTGCGCAGATCATCCGTCAGAGGCGTCACGGTCAGGCCGAGCATGTCCTTCTCGACCTCCTGCGGGGCCTGCACGGCTTTCGGGGGCTGTTCGCCCTCAGCGGCTTCGCGGCGGCCCAGCGTCACCAGAAGCGTCTTGGCCTCGCCATCGCGCATCACGGTCACGCGGACCTTCTCGCCCACAGGCGCATCGGCCACGCGACGCACCAGATCGCGGGTGCTTTTGACCTCGCCGCCATCGAAGGAGGTGATCACGTCGCCCGCCTCGATCCCGGCTTCCTTCGCGGGGCCATCGGGCACTTCGGAGACAAGCGCGCCTTCGGGGGCCTCGAGCCCCATCGCTTCAGCCATGTCCGCGGTGACGTCCTGAATTTTTACACCCAGCCAGCCGCGCCGCGTCTCGCCATATTCCTTGAGTTGTTCGACCACTTTCGCGACCACGTTCGACGCCATCGAGAAGCCGATCCCGATCGAGCCGCCATTGGGCGACAGGATCGCGGTGTTCACGCCGACGACCTCGCCTTCCATGTCGAAAAGCGGTCCGCCCGAGTTGCCACGGTTGATCGCCGCGTCGGTCTGCAGGTAGTCGTCATAGCTGCCGGACAGCTCGCGGTTGCGCGCCGAGATGATCCCGGCCGAGGCGGAGAAGCCCTGACCCAGCGGGTTGCCCATCGCCATCACCCAGTCGCCGACGCGCACGGCGTCGCTGTCGCCGAAGGCAACGAAGGGCAGGGGGGAATCGCTCTCGACCTTCAGAAGGGCGATGTCGGTTTTCGGATCGGTGCCCACCAGTTTCGCGTCGAGCCGCTTGCCCGAGAAGAATTCGATCTCGATCTCGTCGGCATCTTCGATGACGTGGTTATTGGTGACGATATAGCCGTCTTCCGAGATCACGAAACCGGAGCCGAGCGCATTCGAGCGACGCGGCGCGCCCCGTCCGTTCGGGCCATTGGGGGCGTTCGGGTTCGGCAGGCCGAAATCGCGGAACAGATCCTCGAAGGGCGAGCCGGGCGGGAAGTTCGGCATGTCACCGGTCGGCGCGGCCACCGTGGTCGAGGTGGTGATGTTCACCACCGAATTGGATACCTGATCGACGAGTTCGGCAAAGCTTTCCGGGGCGGCGCGGGCATAGGCGGGCCCGGCCAGAGGGGCGCAGGCGAGCGCCACGGCAAGCGTGGCGGCGCTCAATCCGGCGCGCAGCATGGATCCGGGTCCGGTGAGGATTGTCATATGGCTCTCCCTTGCTTCGCCGGTGCGGAAGACCGGCGCGATGCTCTCTTTGATTTGAAATGTAGGAGCAGGGAGGGGCGAAGGGAAGTTATTCGCCAAAATTCACGACAGGAAATTGCGTCGCAGGGGGCTGAAGGCGCGCTCTCTTGCGCCCAAGGCGCGGGCACAGGGGCGATTATCCGAACATTCGCAGCGCCCAGAGGATTGCCACTCCCGTCGCCAGAGCTGCGAGGCCGAGGGTGCGACGTTGGCCCGCCGACATCGCGCGCAGCATATCCAGCGCCTCCTCGATACGTGAAGGGGCCAGCGCAAGCGCCAGCCCCTCGATCACAAGGACCAGTCCCAGACCGGTCAAAAGCATCGCCATCACTGGCCGACTTGGCTCGCAGATGCGCTGCCCCGGCCTGCACCGGTTTCGGGCCCCGGGTTCTCCCCGATTGAGCGCAGGAAGCGCCCGTAATCGAAGTAGAGGCTGTCGGGCTGCGTCACCAGCGACGAGGTCTGCGTCTTCATCGATTGCGCGTAGAATTGCAGCGCGCGCACGAAGGCGAAGAACTGGCGATCCTTGCCGTAGGCATCCGCATAGACCTTGTTGGCCTGCGCATCGGCTTCACCGCGCACGATCTCGGCCTGTTTCTTGGCCTCGGACGTGACCTCGACCGCGGTACGGTCGGCGGTTGCGCGGATGCGCTGTGCGGCCTCGGCGCCGCGGGCGCGCTCGTCTGCGGCTTCGCGTTCACGCTCTGCCCGCATCCGGCCATACGTGGAGGCGAGGTTCTGCTCGGGCAGATCGGTGCGCGTCAGACGCACGTCGATCACGTCCACGCCCAGCGACAGCGCCTCGCGACGTGCCAGATCGCGGATGCGGTTCATCAGCGGCGTCCGGTCATCCGACAGCACAGCCGTCGAAGGGACCGAGCCCAGAACTTCGCGGATCGCGTTGTTCAGGATGCCGTCGATGCGGCTCTTTGCGGTCGTCTCACCGCCCGCGCCCACCGCTTCGCGGAATTTCACCGCGTCGACGATGCGCCAGCGCGCGAAAGCGTCGACCACGAGACGACGGTCGTCCTCGGGCGTGACTTCGAGCGGCTGCGTGGTCAGGCTCAGGATGCGGTCATCGTATTTCACGATGGTGTCCACGATCGGGATCTTGAACCCGAGACCGGGCTCGGTCTTCACCTGCTGCACCTCACCGAAGCGCAGCACGAGGGCCTTTTCACGTTCGTCCACCACGAAGACCGAATTCAGCCCGAGGAAGATGAGAACAACGAGAACGGCAATTGCGATAGGTCCGCGCATCAGTTGCTTCCTCCCGTGTTAGCGGTCGAGTTGGTGGTGTTGGACGCCGAGCCGGAGTTCTTGCGCAGCTGATCCAGCGGCAGATACGGCACGACGCCGCCAGCGCCGTCCTTGGTGTCCACGACGACCTTGTCGACGTTCTGCAGCAGCTTGCCCATGGTCTCGTAGAACATCCGGCGCTTGGTCACTTCGGGCGCTTTCTCGTATTCCGTGAGGATCGAGTTGAAGCGCGCGGCGTCACCTTCGGCTGCGTTCACGATCTGCGCGCGGTAGCCTTCGGCCTCTTCCTTGACCTGAGCGGCCTCACCGCGAGCGCCTGCAGTGACCTTGTTGGCGTAGGCGTCGGCTTCCTTCTCGAGGCGGTCCCGCTCCTGCTGGGCGGCCTGCACTTCGCGGAAGCTGTCGATCACCTCGCGCGGCGGGTCGGCGCGGTTGAAGTTCACACGAACGATGTTGATGCCTGCATCATAGCTGTCGAGCGTGTTCTGCACCGCCGAGCGCAGATCGCCCGCGATCTCGCCACGTGCGGTCGACAGGATCGGCGCGAGGTTCGAGCGCGCGATAATGTCACGCATCGCCGATTCCGACACCGCGCGGATCGTGTCCTGCGGATCGCCGAGGTTGAACAGGTATTTCGCCGGATCGCTGATGTTCCAGACCACCTGGAATTCGAGATCGACGATATTCTGGTCGCCCGTCAGCATCAGGCCGGTATCGTTCGTGCCTGCGCGGCCCGAGCCGATATCGACGGTCTGTTCGCGCGTCACCGGAACCTTGGAATAGGTGATGAAGGGCCACGGCGCGAGGTTCAGGCCGGGGCCTTTGGTCGCGTAGTAGCGCCCGAACATCAGCTCCACCGAGCGCTCTTCCGGGTTCACCTTGTAGAGAGAGGAGCCGAGCCAGATCGCAACCAGAGCCACGAGGCCGATGACGACCGCGGTCTTTGCCGGGAAGGGGCTCTTGCCGCCTCCGCCGCCATTGGGACGGTTGGGACGATTGCCGCCTCCCTTGCCGCCCATCAGCACCTTGAGCTGCTCGGAGCCCTTGCGCATGAATTCCTCGATTTCCGGGATTTGCGCGCCCTCACCGGGACGTCGCTGACCGGGACGCTTGTCTTCGCGGTCGTCGTCGCGGTCATCGCCGCCACCGCCTCCGCCGCCCCAGGGGCCTCCGTTGCTCATATGCTCCTCACCTTTCCGTTATCTTGTCGGACAGTTGGGTATCTTTTCCGTGATTTCAATAATGTCTTACAGGGTTCCGCATGGTCACGAGCTCTTCGCCCATGGTCGGGTGGACCGCGCAAGTCGCGTCGAATTGTTCCTTGGTTGCCCCCATTTTGACGGCGATGCCGACCATTTGGATCAATTCGCCTGCTTCGGGGGCCACGATATGGCAGCCCAGCACGCAGCGCGTCTCGCGGCAAACGATCAATTTCATCAGCACCCGCGCGTCGGAGCCCGCAAAGCTCGAACGCATCGGCCGGAAGCTCGAGACGTAGACCTCGGCATTGCCGCGTTCCTCGGCCTCTTCCTCGGTGATGCCGACGGTGCCGAATTCGGGCTGGGTGAAGACGGCCGAGGCCACCAGCTCATGATCGGAGGCGCGGGCATTGGCGCCGAAGACGGTATCGGCGAAAGCGTGGCCCTCGCGGATCGCGACCGGGGTCAGGTTGATGCGGTCGGTCACATCGCCCACCGCAAAGATCGAGGGCACGTTGGTCTGCGACCATTCGTCGACCATGACCTCGCCGCGCTCGCCCAGCTCCACGCCCGCGGTCTCGAGGCCGAGCCCTTCGGTGTTCGGCGTGCGGCCCGTTGCGTAGAGCACCGCGTCGAACTCTTCCTCGCGCCCGTCGCCGCAGGTGACTTTCAGGCAGTTCTCGGTCTTCTCGATCTCGGTGATCACGACATGAGTGTGAATGTCGATGCCGCTCGCCTGCATCTGATCCACGATCAGATCGCGCGCCTCGCCATCGAAGCCGCGTAGCAGGGGCGAGCGATTGTATTGCGTGACCTCCACGCCCAAGCCGTTGAGGATGCAGGCGAATTCGCAGGCGATATAGCCGCCGCCGACGATCAGGATGCGCTTGGGCAGGGTGTCGAGCTTGAAGATGTCGTTCGAGGTCATCACCAGTTCGCAGCCCGGGAATTCGGGCACGAAGGGCCGTCCGCCGACCGCGACGAGGATGTGCTTGGTGGTGATCTTCGTGCCATCGGCCAGCGTGACCTCATGCGGGCCAGACACGGTGGCGCGCTGGTCGAAGACCTTCACGCCCGCGTTTTCCTGCCCCTTGCGATAGATCGCTTCGAGCCGGTGAAGCTCCGCATCCAGCTTGCCGCGGAAACCCGGCCAGTCGAACTGACCTGCATCCGCGCTCCAGCCATAGGCGCGGGCTTCTTCGATAGCCGCCGGCGCGGTGGAGGCGAAGACCATCAGTTTCTTCGGGACGCAGCCGCGGATCACGCAGGTGCCGCCCATCCGGTATTCCTCGGCCAGTGCGACGCGCGCGCCATGGCCCGAGGCAATTCGAGCCGCGCGCACCCCGCCCGAGCCACCGCCGATGACGAAAAGGTCGTAGTCGAAGCTCATGGGGGCGCCTTCCTTCCTGATATTCCTTGCGTCTTGGCTTAGCGGTCCATGCGCTCAGGAGCAAGGCGGGGACGGAAAGACGCGCGCAAGGCGGGGATGCGTCACAGCGTTGCATCCCCGAGGCGCGCGCCCTGCGCGAAAATCAGTCCATATCGCGGAAGATATTCTCGTCCTCGGCGAACTCGATGGTCTCGTTGGCCACCGTGCCCTCATTGATGTCGCGGATTTCGACCTTGCCGTCGGTCCCGCCGATGATGACCTTGTCGCAGATGTCGATGAACAGGCCATTCTCGACCACGCCGGGAATCTGGTTCAGCACCAGTGCCAGCTGACGCGGGTTGCCGATGCGGTTGAGATGCAGATCGACGATGTAATTGCCCTCATCGGTCACGAAGGGCTGCTGACCGTTCAGGCGCAGCGAGGTCTGGCGGCCCATCACGTCCATCGAATCCAGCAGTTCCTCGATCAGCGCGCGGGTGACCTGCCAGCCGAAGGGGACGACCTCGACGGGAAGGGGGAAGGCGCCCAGATGGTTCACTTCCTTGGAAGCGTCGGTGATGACGACCATCTGATCGGAGGCGGTGGCCACGATCTTTTCTTGCAGCAGCGCCCCACCGCCGCCCTTCACGAGGTTCAGGTCGGGGTCGAATTCGTCTGCCCCGTCGATCGTGATATCGAGCCATTTCGCTTCGTCGAGCGCCACGACCTTAATACCGACCTGACGGGCGAGATCGGCGGTGCGCGTGGAGGTGGGCACCCCGATCAGCTGCAGACCTTCGTCGCGGATACGCTCGCCAAGGCAGCGCACCATCCATGCAGCGGTCGAGCCGGTGCCGAGGCCCACACGCATCCCGTCTTCAACGAGGTCAACGGCACGGCGGGCGGCGGCGAATTTCGCCTTGTCGATCGGGGAGAGGTCGGCAGCCATTTGGCACTCCATTCATGGGCAGTCTGAGTTGCCGACGCTTATAGGCAATCACAACCGCTCAGGCGAGGGCTTTGTCGGCCTGTCTTCAGCGCAGGAGGAATTGTCGCATCCCGCCTGCCTGCTTGGCGTGGCGTCGCGCCTGCCCCGGGGGCAGGATTGGACGCGCGGGCTGGGTGAGGAGCGGGTTCTCCGCCATCAGCGCGCGCAGCCGTGCGGCCTCTTGAGGGCCAACCCCGCGCAGCGCCATCGGGCCGGGCAGGAGACTTTCCACGGCCGCCCCGTCCGCGAAGACGATCTCATGCGCTTCGAACAGCAGATGCAGCCATTCGATGCGCGGACGCGGCGCCCGCGCGATCCCCGGCAGATCGAGTAACCCCTTGGCCGGGATCAGAAGCTCCCGCCCGCCAAGGACGCCCGCGCGGCTGCGAACCAGCAGCCGGTGTTGGGCCGAGACTTCAAAGGCGCGGTCATTGCCAAGCGCGCCTTTCGCAATGCGGATCGGTGCGTTCTCGTCGCGCTCGGTCATCCGCCAGCGTCCCGTCCATATCAATTCGCGATAGCCGTTATCGGCGGTTTGCACTTTTATGCCCGGGCGCAGATCCTCCACCGCGACGGGGCCTTGCTTGGTCGCGATCCGGGTGCCGCGGGCGAAGCAGACCGCGAGGTCGGTATAGGGGATAATCGGATCGTTGCTGTCGATTGCGACGATGTCGTAGGTTTGCCCCGCGAAAAGCCGCTGGGATGACGCGATGCCATGCACGTCGCCCTCGAATTCCAGCACGAAGATCGTGATATTGTCGGCCGGATCGGCGGAGCCCGCCGGACGGATGACATAGCTGTATTCGATTTCGACATCGCCCGCCGCACCTGCGCCCCAGGCGATGCCGTCGAATGTCGTGGGTAGGGAGAGTTCCTGCGAGCCGTCAGCATCTTCGAGATTGGCGTCGTCATCGGTCAGATCGATCATCTGCACCGCAGCAGAGGCATCGATCGTGAAGCTGGTCGCACCCACCGCATCGGCATTCGCCAACGCGTTCGACCCGAACGGGTCCGGGCCCGATACGATCAGGTCCGAAAATTGCCATGCACCGAAAATCGGCATCGTGCCCACCACAGCCTTTCGCCGCTCAGGCTGCGTGATAATCCTGAATATCGCGTCAACGATGTTGCTTTTGCGCGTGGCGGGGTCGTTTTGGGGCTGTTGGTCCGGGGGCGAACACGGCAGTCTGGGCCAAAATCAGGGCAGGGAGGTCGCATGTTTCTGAGCGTCTTCGATATCTTCAAGATCGGCGTCGGGCCGTCCTCGTCGCATACGATGGGGCCGATGGTAGCGGGCGCGCGGTTTCTCGACGCGCTCCGGGCCTCGCCCTTCACCGCGCATGGGGTGCGGGTGCGTCTGCATGGCTCGCTCGCCTTCACCGGCAAGGGGCATGCGACGGATCGGGCCGCGATCCTCGGGCTCGCAGGGGTGGTGCCCGAGAGCTACGATAACGATCTGGCCGAGAAATTGCTGGCTGCGAATGCGCGCGACCACCTGTTGAAGCCTGATGGTTTGCCGCCTTTAGCTTTCGACCCCGAGGCCGATCTGATCTTCGACTACGACACGTCTCTGCCCGGCCATGCGAATGGCATGGTGATCGAGGCGCGCGACGCGCAGGGCGACGTGTTGATGCACGAGGTCTATTACTCGATCGGTGGCGGTTTCGTGCGCACCGAGGCCGAATTGGCCGCGGTCGACGATGCCGCCCGCGACGCGCCGAGCCCGGTGCCGTTCCCCTTCAAAACCGCCGAGGAAATGCTGGCGATGGCCCATGCCTCGGGTCTTAGCATCGCGCAGATGAAGCGGCGCAACGAGGCGCGCTTCCGCGGCCCGAAAGAGATCGACGAAGGTCTCGAGAAAATCTGGATCACGATGCGCGATTGCATGGAGCGCGGGCTGACCAGCGAGGGCGAGTTGCCCGGTGGTCTGCGGGTGAAGCGTCGCGCCAAGGCGATCCATGAGAGCCTGAAGGCGGATTGGGGTCAGAACCTTGCGCCGCCGCATCAGATCAACGACTGGATCTCGGCCTATGCGATGGCGGTGAACGAGGAAAACGCCGCCGGCGGGCAGGTCGTCACCGCGCCGACGAACGGGGCGGCGGGCGTGATGCCCTCGGTGATCCGTTACTGGCTCGATCATGTGCCCTCGGCGTCCTCCGCGAAAATCCCCGATTTCCTGCTGACGGCGGCGGCCGTCGGCGGGCTGATCAAGACCAACGCCTCGATCTCGGGGGCGGAATGCGGCTGTCAGGCCGAGGTCGGATCCGCGGCGGCGATGGCGGCGGCGGGGCTGGCCGCCGTGCTGGGCGGCACGCCTGAGCAGATCGAGAACGCGGCCGAGATCGCGCTGGAGCATCACCTCGGCATGACCTGCGACCCGGTGAAAGGGCTGGTACAGGTGCCCTGCATCGAGCGCAACGGTCTGGGTGCGATCAAGGCGGTGTCGGCGGCCTCGCTGGCGCTGCGCGGAGATGGCACGCATTTCGTGCCGCTCGATGCGGCGATCGAGACGATGCGCCAGACGGGCCGCGACATGCACGAGCACTACAAGGAGACGAGCCTCGGCGGGCTGGCGGTGAACGTGCCGAACTGCTGAGGGTGCCTCATTCGTGCTGAGGGCTGCGCCCGACCTCGGGTGGGCGCATGCTCGCTAGGTGGTTTGCACTTTATCGTGCCACCTCTCTCGAAGGCCGAGCGCGCGCAGCTTGCGTAGATGCGCCCTCCCGGGGGGAGGTCGGGCGCGGCCCGGGCTGGTCGCCCGGGCGGGGCATCACTCCAAGGGAAGCCCTCAAAACACGCTCCCCCTTGACTTTTCGCGCCATCACGCGCATTTACCCCCAATCGCCGCACTGCCGCGTGAGCAAGCCGCGCCCGAGAGAGGCGCACCGGCGATACCTCCCGAGTTCCCATTCACGCAGGGTTCTGACACGCAAGACCGGACCACGCGGGACTAGCCCGCCTGTCCCGAGGTCTGCGTCAACCTGCGCTCCGGACAATCCCGTCCGGGCTGATCGCCGTGCGCATCCCCGCGTTGGGAGCCTCGGCCATAAAGGATAGGCATTGTCCGATTTCTCTTCGCTGGGGCTCTCCCCGGCCATTCTCAAGTCGCTCGCACGCGCAAAATTCACCCAGCCGACCCCGATTCAGGAAAAAGCGATCCCGCTGGTTCTTGCGGGCCATGACGTGCTGGGCCTCGCCCAGACCGGCACCGGCAAGACGCTGGCCTTCGGCCTGCCGCTCATCGACAAGCTGATGGCGCAGCCAGGCAAACCCTCGCCCAAGACCTGCAAGGCGCTGATCCTCGCGCCGACTCGCGAGCTGGTGAACCAGATCGCCGACAACCTCGCGGGGCTCGTTCAGGGCACCAAGATGAACGTGGCCACCGTCGTCGGCGGCCAGTCGATCAACCGTCAGATCACCATGATGCATCGCGGCAACGACATTCTCGTCGCCACCCCGGGCCGTCTGATCGACCTGATGGATCGCGGCGCGGTTGACCTCCGCTACACCCGCCATCTGGTGCTCGACGAGGCCGACCAGATGCTCGACCTCGGCTTCATCCATGCGCTGCGCAAGATCGCGTCGCGCCTTGGCACGCCGCGCCAGACCCTGCTGTTCTCGGCCACGATGCCGAAGCAGATGGAAGAAATCTCGCAGGCGTATCTGACCGATCCCAAGCGCGTGCAGGTCTCGCCCCCGGGCAAGGCCGCCGACAAGATCACCCAGTCGGTGCACTTCCTCGACAGCAAGGCCGAGAAGGCCCGCAAGCTGCGCGATATTCTCTCGGCCGATATGGGCGCGCTGACGCTTGTGTTCGCCCGCACCAAGCACGGCGCGGAAAAGCTGATGAAGAGCCTGCGCGCCGATGGCTACAACGCGGAATCGATCCATGGCAACAAATCGCAGGGCCAGCGTGACCGCGCGATCAAGGGCTTCCGCGATGGCAAGGTCAACGTGCTGGTCGCGACCGACGTGGCCGCGCGCGGGATCGACATTCCGGGCGTGTCCTATGTCGTGAACTTCGACCTGCCGGACGTGCCGGACGCTTATGTCCACCGCATCGGGCGCACCGCGCGTGCCGGGCGCGAGGGCGAGGCGATTGCTTTCTGCTCGCCGGACGAGGCAGATAACTTCCTGCAGATCGAAAAGCTGATGAAGATCGAGATCCCGACCGCGAGCGGCGAACGCCCGTCTGCGGCCGTGCGCCCCTCGGCGCGTGCAGCTCGAGGCCGCGGTCGCGGCGGTCCGCGCTCTGGCGGCAACAAGGGTCGCGGTGGCAAGCCTCAGGGCAAACCGCAGGGGCAGGGGCAGCCGCAAGGTCAAGCTCAGGCCCAGGCGCGCTCGAAACCTCGCGCCGAAGCCAAGCCCAAGGTCGATGCCGGTGGCAACGCCTCGCCGAAGCGGCGTCGCCCGCGTCGGCGCAATGCAGGCGCTGCATGAAATTGACAGCGGGCCGCATCGTAAGATGCGGCCCGTTTCAATTCGTCCGTCCGGTCCATGTGAGACGCGTCCGAACGATCCAATCGAAACGCATCCACAGCCGTCATCTGCATCGCTTCAATGTCATGTCCAACGCGGCGGCGAAGCCTTTTGCAGAGAAGTCGAAGACGCCCACTTTCGGAATGGAGACGGTGAAATTCGCGTTCCCGCCTGCCGCCTCAACTTGTTTTAGCGCGTTGATCGCAAGCTTGTCGGTGCGTTGATCCAGCCAGGCATATTGCCCTGTCGAACGCAGGCGGAATTTGCTCTGCCCGATCGTAATGGTCATTCCGCCAGAGCGGGGCAGCCGTCGGTCGGCATAGACGGACAGCTCCGGTTGCCTGCCCGAGTGCTTCGTCACCGCGACATAGAGAAGCGAGCCATTCAGCAGAACCCGCCGATCATTCGCGGTCGCTGTCCAGCAGGTCTTCATGGTGCCGTTTCTCTCTTCGAAGACGCTCCACTTCCCGACATTGCCGATGCTATCGGCGGCATAGGCTGGCGAGAGCGCACCGAGGGCGATCAGGGCGGCGCAGATAAGTACTCTGAGAAGACGGCTCATGCGGGTTCCTCCGACCAACGCAATTTACCTCGCCCACAGGGGGCGAGTTAAAAATAGCATAATTTTCGCCAGTTGGACTGAATTATGCGTCGGGGTGCCTAAGACAGAACGCAGGCGATCTCGCGGTTTGGCGGGTCACCCCACCTCTGCAAACACCTTCTTCAGCGCCGTTTCCAGCTTCTCGAACATCTCGTCCATCTGTGGTTCGGTGAGGATGAACGGCGGGCACAGCACCACCGATTGCCCCAAGGGTCGGCAGATCAGCCCCTGATCGGTGCAGGCATTGGCGATGCGTTCCGAGACCGAGAGCGACCCGTCGAACGGCGTCTTACTCTCGCGATCCTTCACCGCTTCCAGCGCCCACATGTAGCCCACGCCGCGCAGCTCGCCGATATTGGGGTTCTGCGCGATCTGGGCGAGGCCCGCCTCGAGGCGTGGGCTCAGACGCCGGACATTCTCGGCCAGCCCCTCGTTCATCACCACGTCGATCGCCTTCAGCGCAATCGCGCAGCCGACCGGGTGGCCCGAGGCGGTGAAGCCGTGGGGGAATTCTTCGATTGCCTCGGAGGCCGCCTGCAGGCGGTCCGACAATTCCGGCCCGAGGATCACTGCGCCCATCGGGAAGAACCCGGCGGTGAGGTTCTTCGACGAGATGATCGCGTCGGGCTGGAAGTCATAGGTCTCACAGCCCCAGGTGTTTCCGGTGCGCCCGAAGCCGCAAATCACCTCGTCGGAGATCAGCGGGATGTCGTATTTCTTCAGGATTTTCGATACGGCTTGGAAATAGCCTTTGGGCGGCGTGATCACCCCGCCCGCACCCATCACCGGCTCGGCGAAGAAGCCCGCTATCGTGTCCGCGCCTTCCTTGATGATCGTCGCTTCCAGCTCATTCGCGAGGCGCTGGGTGAATTGCTCTTCCGTCTCGCCGTCGTGGCCCTCGCGCCAGTAATGCGGGCAGGTGAGGTGCAGGAACCCCGGCAGCGGCAGGCCGAAGACCGAGTTGTAGGGCTTGCCGGTCATCGAAGCCGAGACCGCCGTGACACCGTGATAGGCGTTCTTGCGGGTCAGGATCTTGCGCTTCTGCGGTTTGCCCTCGGCCCCATGCAGGAACCAGAGCATCTTGACCATCGTGTCGTTCGCCTCGGAGCCGGAGTTGGTGTAGAACACCTTGCCGTCCTCGAAAGGCGAGACCTCGATCAGCTTCTCGGACAGCATCACCGTCTGATCCGACATCCGACCGAAGAAGGCGTGATAGCCGGGGAAACGCGCATATTGCGCCTGTGCCGCCTCGATCAGCCCGGAGTGGTCGAACCCCGCGACCATGTTCCAGAGCCCCGAATTCGCATCGAGATATTTCCGCCCCTCGGTGTCGAAAATGTACGGCCCCTCGCCATGGGTCACGACGACCGCGCCGCGATCATGGATCGTGGGCAGATCGGTGAAACCGTAGAAGCTATGCGCATCGGCGCGGGCCTGCCAGCTTTGGTCTTTCATCTCGCGACTCCTCCGGGATGGGCGATGGATGAAAGCGAGGCTATCCGCGGCGCGGTCGGCGTCAATGGTCCGCGATGTGCCAGGATGCCGCATGGCTTGCGCGCCGGGGCGGGGCAGGGCAGTCTGCGCCTCAAGCCTTATCGCCTCCCCGATCACGGAGCCTCCCATGCCCGCCCCCAATCCGCGCATCAGCCTCTGGGCGGTCGAGGTCTTCGTGGCCACGGCGGAGGAAGGCGCGACCACCGCAGCCGCGCGCCGCTTGGGCGTTTCGGCCTCGGCGGTGAGCCAGCAGCTTGCGGGTCTGGAGGGAGCCTTGGGCGCGGAGCTCGTGGACCGTTCGGCCAGACCTTTCGCTTTGACGGCAGCGGGGCGGGCTTTCCTGCCTCATGCCGAGGCAATGCTGGACGAATTGGCCCGCGGTCGTGCCGGGGTGGGGCAGGCCGATCCGGCGGGGCTCACGAGTTTCCGGCTGGGCATGATCGAGGATTTCGAGGCCGAGGTGACGCCGCTTCTGCTGGCGG
This sequence comes from Thioclava sp. DLFJ4-1, assembly GCF_002020145.1. Classification (NCBI taxonomy): domain Bacteria; kingdom Pseudomonadati; phylum Pseudomonadota; class Alphaproteobacteria; order Rhodobacterales; family Paracoccaceae; genus Thioclava; species Thioclava sp. DLFJ4-1. The sequence continues at coordinate 658,875 of NZ_MPZT01000001.1, read as the reverse complement.
GCATGGCCGACGAGCTCAGCACCTGCCGGTTCGAGCTGGAAACCGGGCCGAGCCACCGGCTGCTGTCGAAGCTCGAAGCGCGCGGCTTGGATGTCGCCGTTGCGGCCGAGCCGCAGGGCGCGGCGCTCGACGGGATCGAGCTGCACCCGCTTCTGACCGAACCGTTCCTCGCCATTCATCCCGCCGATGCACCTGCGAAAAGAGATCCGTCGCTGCCGCTGATCCACTATTCCCAGCGCACGTTGATGGGGCGCCAGATCGCCGCGCATCTCGCGCAAACGGGCAAGGCGCCGCCGCATCAACTGGAACTCGACAGCTATCCCGCGATCCTCGCGCTGGTCGCGGCGGGGCGGGGCTGGACGATCCTGACGCCCTCGGCGGTGCGTCATGCGCCGCGCGCGGGGCTGGCGCTGTCGCCGCTCGACGGGCCGCCGCTGACCCGGCGCATCGTGCTGGCCGCGCGCGACGGGATGATGGCGGATTGGCCCGCGAAAGTGGCCGCCCGCCTGCGGGCGCTGCTGCAAGAACGCGTGGTCGAGCCGGCGCTGGAAGAAGCGCCGTGGCTGGACGGGACATTGCGGGTCGAGGCGGGCTAGCGCCTCAGCCGATCCCCAGACCTGTCAGGGCGGTGGCCAATTCTTCGCGTGGCAGCATCATCAGGGCTGGCCCCTCCAGCATGATCCGCACGGGCCCCGTCGCCCGGTTCGACGTGCCGACCCGCTCGGCGGGTGTGAAGCCGATCCCGTCAAGCGGCCATTGCAGCCCTTCCGAGCGCGCCTTTACCTCGCCGAACGGAAACAAAGAGACCCGCGTGCCTTCCGTCACATCCAGCGAAAGGGACGGGGGACAACGGAAGATCACCTCTTCCTCGGCCAGCATCACGACCCGGTGCGGCGTGCGGATCAGGTCAGTCATCGCGGCCAGCGTGTGATCGAGCCGCATCCCCGTGAAGCCGAGCGCCAGGATGAACGGCGCTTTGATCCGTTGCAGGCATTTCGCGAAATCGGTGCTGTCCTGCTCGGCCACCTGATGCACGCGCGGGCCAAGTGTCGTGCGCGCCGCATCCGACAGGGAATCGAGATCGCCGATCACCGCTTCGGGCTCGAGACCCATCGACAAGGCCCGATCTCCACCGCCATCTGCGGCCACGAGACAGGGGGCGATTGTCAACGCTTCGTCAACATCCGCATGGTTAACTGCGCCGGCGCCGAGAAGCGAAACCCCGGTTGACGAATGGACAATACTGCTAATCATGGGCTGATTGATGACGATTGTGGCAAAGAAAGACAATCGAGACCGGTAAAAAACCTTTCAAATGCCTTCTTTCGTCCACGCGAAAGAACCAGTTGGACAGGAATGTCGACGCATTGAGGTCCAATAGAAAGCGAGTGGTCCATGGTTGGTGCGAGCAAGATCCTGACCGTATCCTACGGCACCTTTTCGTGCACCTTGGAAGGATTTGATGAGCCTTTCAACACGATGAAGGCGATTGCGGAGTATTTCCGCGATCTGGCTGCCGACGACCGGTATTTCGGTGCAGAGCCGCCCCAGCCCGATGCGGAGATGCTTCACCGTATCGCAGAGCGCGAAATTCAGCGCCGGGTCGAAGCGAAAATTCAAGAAAACGGCGTTGTTCTGCGCCAGCAAGACACGCTTCTGGGTGGCGAGGCTGCAGCGGACGAAGCGCCTGCACCCGCTCAGGAAGAGCCGTTGGTGACGTCGGAGGTGCCGCAAGAAGCCGCGCCTTCCGCCGAAGCGCCCGCGCAGCCAGAGGTCGCCGAGACGCCCGAGCCGGCAGCCGCGCCCGAACCAGTCGCAGAGCGGCCCGAGCCCGAGATTGAAACCCAGCCCGCCGAACCCGAAGCAGGCTTCGCGCAGCCGGAAACCGTCGCCACCAAGCTGCAGCGCATCCGCGAAGCCGTGGCCCGCGCCCGCGTGGTTCAGGCCGACAGCTTTGCCGAGGAAGACGAGCCCGTTTCCGTCCCCGAGGCGCTTCTGGACCGCTTCGAGACCGAGCCGTCGAGCGAAGCCGAAGATTTCGGCTATGACCTCGACATTTCCGGCCCGCTGAGCGCCGAGGAAATCGAACGCGAAGCCTCCGAACCCACGCAGCCCGAGGCCGAGATGCCCGAGGCGGAGGTGGCAAAAGAAGCCTCGGCAGAGGCCGCGCTCGAACAGATTGCGGAAGAAAACGAAGAAGTGGCGGAAGTTGCTCGCGAAGACGAAGACGTCGTCACCGAGGAAGAGCCCGTCGCCGAAGCGGATGAGGTTGAAGCCGAAGACATCGCAGCAGCCGAACCCGATGCCTCGGAAGAGGACGCTGCCGACGAAGCCGAAGCCGCGTTTGGCCCGACCGACGACCAGATGGGGCGCCGTCAGGCGGCCCGCCGCGCGCGCCGTTCGGCCAAGCGTGCCAAGCGCATCGCCGCACTCAAGGCCGCAGCCGAAGAACTCGGTGCGACCGAAGAGGAAACGGTTGAGCAGGCCGAGGACCAAACCGAAGAGACCTCGGCTGATACCACCGTTGAGGCCGACGCGCCCGCCGCGCCGCGGATGCGCGCGCGTGTGATCAAGGTGCGCCGCCGCGAAACGATCGAAGCCGCGACTGCGGAGGTTGCAGCGGAGGCGTCGGAAGAGCTTCCGGCGCAGACCGACGATGCGGCCACGGCAGACAGCGCAGAGGAACAATCGATCCCGGCTGCCGAGCAGGTCGAGGACGACGCCGCGCAACCGGCACCTGAAGTGGCTGCCGAAGCCGAGCAAGACGTCGAAACCGAGGCCGAGCTGGAGGCAGAGGCCGAGGAGGACGACCTCGCCGCACGTCTGGCTGCCGAGTTGAGCGAAACGACAGAGGAGGCCAGCCCTGCTCCGGTCGCGCCGCAGGCAGAGCAGCCGCAGGATGAAGGTGATCGCGACAGCCGGATGCCGGGGCGCCTCTCGCCCGAAGCCGAAGCCGATCTCATGCGCGAACTCGCCGCGCTGCAGATGGAGAACCTCTTCACCGGCGCCGAAATCGAGACGGCTGACGAAGCCCCGGACGAGGCGGTTGCGCAGGCAGATGTTTACGAAGACCTGGAGCTGCCCGATATCGACCTGTCCGATCTGGAAGACGAGTCGGTCGACGCGCCGCTGGTTCTGACGCAAGACGAGGCCGCCGCGCCCGAAGCGGAAGAGCCCGAGGCGACCCTGGCAACCGCATCGCTCGACGCGCAAAACGTGCTGGTTCTGGGCAACGCGATCATCGCCGAAGAGGCCGAAGCCGAAGCCGAGATGTCGGAAGACGACACCGTGGCCGAGGATGAGGCCGAGGATATCTCCGCCGACGTCTTCGCACCGGAATTTGACGCCGAGGCCGCAGACGAGACCGAAGCCGAGGACGCGGAGGCAGAGGCCGAAACCGTCGAGACCGCCGATGCGGAAGACACGGAAGAGGCGGAAGCCCCGACCGAGGTTGCCGCACGCGAGGCCGCGTCGCTCTCCGAGGAAGAGACCGACCGCGAAGCCGAGGTGGATCGCCTTCTGGCCGAGGCCGACAAGCAGGCCGAAGTGGTCGAAACCCGCCGCCGCTTCTCCGCGATCGCGCATCTCAAGGCCGCCGTCGCCGCGACCGTTGCGGATCGTCTGGCCAAGGGGCAGGACACCGCGAAAGGGGGCGTCGAGGACGAGGACGGGTCCGAACCCTACCGCGCCGATCTGACCCAGGCCGTGCGCCCGCGCCGCCCGGTCAGCTCGGGCGAGACGGCATCGCGCCGTCCCGATCCGTTGCGCCCCGCGCCGCTGGTGCTGGTTTCCGAACAGCGCGTCGATGCAGAGGAAGCCTCGGAGGTCGAGGAGGTCGAGCAGCCGGCTGCTCAGCCCGCCGCCGCGATCCGTCCGCGCCGTGTCTCGGCAGGTCAGTTCGCCGTTGCCCAAGGCGACGAATCCGAAACCACGCCGATGAACCCCGAGCAGGCGACCAGCTTCGCCGAATTCGCGGAAAGCCTCGGCACGCAGGGCCTCTCCGATCTGCTGGAAGCCGCCGCCGCCTATACTTCGGCCGTGGAGGGGCGCCCGCATTTCTCGCCGCCGCAGATCATGCGCAAGCTGTCCGTCATGGACGATGCCGCTGACGTGCCGCGCGAAGAGCGGATGCGCGTCTTCGGGCGCCTGCTGCGTCAGGGCAAGATCACCAAGGTGAAGCGCGGCCAATATGCGATCACCGAAGCCTCGCGCTACTGGGACGAGGCGAAGATGGCTTCGGGGCAGTAAGCCCGGCGACAGATCTGAAAGGGCGGTCCTGCGGGGCCGCCCTTTCTTATTGGATCAGTACAGCCTTGCGCGCAGGCACTGGATCAGGACGCGCGCACCGGGGGCGATCAGCGCGTCGGGGAAATCGTAGTCGGGGTTGTGCAGGGCCGGACGGTTGCCCGCGCCCAGAAGCGCCATCGCGGCGGGACCGTGATCGGCGAAACGCCCGAAATCCTCGGAGGCGCGCATCGGCAGATCGGTCTCGGTGGTCTCGATCCTCTCGGCCTGCAGCGCAGTACGCAGAATTTCGGTCGCTTCGGGGGTGTTTTCGCAATGGCGAAAGACGTCGTGATAGGTGATCTCGCGCTCCAGCCCGAGCGCATCGGCGGCCTCGTGCACCATCGTCTCGGCTTTCTCCACGAGCCCCGCCATCCCCGCATCGCGCTGGGTGCGCAGGGTCGCCCACAGCTCCGCCGCGCCGGGAGCGACGCCGAAGGCGGGCTCGCCGAGCCGCGCATGGGTGATCGTCACGCGCGCGAAATCGGGATCGCTCTGGTGCAGCTCGTTGCCGAGCGCGGTCAGATCGCTCAGCAGCCGGGCCAGTGCCGGGGCGGGGGAACGACCGCTTTCGGGTAGCGAGGCGTGGGCGGTCCACCCGGTGAGCGTGATTTTCATGCCGCGCGAGGCGCAGTTCATCACCCCGTCCTGCAGCGCCGCTGCCCCGAAGGGCACGCCGGGCATGTTGTGCAAGGCGAAGGACAGATCGGGCGCGATCTCGGCAAAGCGCGGATCGGCGATCACGGCCGCAGCCCCCGCGCCCGTCTCTTCGGCGGGTTGGAACAGCAAGATCGCGCGGCCCCGCGCAGGACGATTGCGCGACAGCCAGCGCGCCACGCCCGCGAGAATCGCCATGTGGCCGTCATGGCCGCACAGATGCCCCTTGCCGGGAAAGTTCGACCGGTAAGGCGGCGTGCCAGTCTCGTGGATCGGCAGTCCGTCCAATTCGCAGCGCAGGAGAATCGTCGGGCCGGGCTCCGTCCCCTCGTAGATCGCGGCGACCCCGTGGCCGCCAAGCTCGGTCAGCGCCCGGTCCGGGGCGGTCGGCAGCAGCATCGCGACCACCCGCGCGGCGGTGTCGCGTTCCTCGCCGGAAAGCTCTGGGTCCTGATGCAGACGGTGCCGCCACGCGGTCAGTTCCGCGATGTCGGAATTGGTCAGGCTGTCGGGCGGGAGGGGGCAGGGCGCGCTGGTCATCGGGCTAATTTGCCCGTTTTTCGGCGCGCCCGCCAGAGGGTGTCACGGCTTGGACGGATCGTCGGGGTCGTCCTTTCCGACGCCTTTGAAGATCGGCTTGAGCGGCGCGATCCACAGCAAGCCAAGCACGACATAGACGCCGAACTCGGCCCAGATCGGCAGCCGCCCCCAGCGCGCGCCCGCCCAGTTCACCACCGTCACCGCGACGACGATATAGGCGGGCAGCCCCACGACGAGGGCCAGCAGCGACAGGCGGCGTCGGGCCTTGTAGCTCAGCGCCATCGGATCAATCCGCGAAGGGGTCGGTCACGAGGATCGTGTCGTCGCGCTCGGGCGAGGTCGAAAGCATCGCGACCGGGCAGTCGATCAGCTCCTCGATCCGGCGGACATATTTGATCGCCGCCGCCGGCAGATCGGCCCAGCTGCGCGCGCCTTCGGTCGATTCGGCCCAGCCTTCGATCTCTTCATAGACCGGCACGCAGCGCTTTTGCTCTTCGGCGGCGGTCGGCAGATAGTCGAGCGTCTCGCCGTCGAGCTCATAGCCGGTGCAGATCTTGATCGTCTCGAACCCGTCGAGCACGTCGAGCTTGGTCAGCGCGATGCCGTTCACGCCCGAGATCGCGCAGGTCTGGCGCACCAGCGCCGCGTCGAACCAGCCACAGCGGCGCTTGCGGCCCGTGACGGTGCCGAATTCATGGCCGCGCGTGCCGAGGCGGTTGCCGTCTTCGTCGTCCAACTCGGTCGGGAAGGGGCCTTCGCCGACGCGGGTGGTGTAGGCTTTGACGATGCCGAGGACGAAATCGATCGCACCCGGACCCATACCGGTGCCCGCTGCGGCCTGACCCGCGACCACGTTCGACGAGGTCACGAAGGGGTAGGTGCCGAAATCGATATCCAGAAGCGAGCCCTGCGCGCCTTCGAACAGGATGCGCTTGCCCTGCTTGCGCTTCTCGTTGAGCACTTTCCAGACGGGGGCTGCATATTTCAGGATCTCGGGCGCGACTTCCTTGAGCTTCGCGATCAGCGCGTCGCGGTCGATCGCTTCGATGCCGAGACCCTTGCGCAGCGGATCGTGGTGCTGCAGCGCGCGGTCGACACGAGCTTCCAGCGTCGCGTCATCGGCGAGGTCTGCCACGCGGACCGAACGGCGGCCCACCTTATCTTCATAGGCCGGGCCGATGCCGCGACCGGTGGTGCCGATCTTGGTGCCTTTCGACGCCGCTTCCTCGCGGGCGCGGTCGAGCTCGCCGTGAATCGGCAGGATCAGCGGTGTGTTTTCCGCGATCATCAGCGTCTCGGGAGTGATCTCCACGCCCTGATCGCGGATCTTCTCGATCTCTGCGAGCAGGTGGAACGGGTCGAGCACGACGCCATTGCCGATCACCGAGAGCTTGCCGCCCCGAACCACGCCCGAAGGCAGCGCGTTGAGCTTGTAGACCTTGCCGTCGATCACGAGCGTATGGCCCGCGTTATGACCGCCCTGAAATCGCGCGATCACATCCGCGCGCTCGCTGAGCCAGTCCACGATCTTGCCTTTCCCCTCGTCACCCCATTGGGCGCCGACGACGACGACATTGGCCATTGCTCTCTCCTTGGCAGGTGTAAAACCGCGCGAGGTATAGCGGCTGAGCGCGCGGTGCGAAAGACCGCATTTGCGAGAGATGCACTCTCTAATTCCCGCGTGTCGCGCGCGAGGGGGCAGGCGCCTCCGGCGGGGATATTTAGGCCAAAACGAAGGGGAGGGCGGATGCAGGCTGCGTGGCTGTGCCGATTTGACCCCGCGAAAGCCGAAAATACACCTCTGCGGCCTTGCACCCTCAGTCTCATCCGCCTAGATAGGCGCGTCGCAAGAAAGAAGGCCCGACCCGTTCATGGAAAACGTCGTTCTCTCGATCCATCTGATCCTCGCACTGCTGCTGATTGGCGTGGTGCTGCTGCAACGCTCCGAAGGGGGTGGCCTCGGCATGGGGTCGTCCAACAGCTCTGGCGGCGGTGTCGGCGGGCTGATGACCGGTCGGCAGGCGGCCAATGCGCTGACTCGCGTGACCTGGGTTCTGGCCGCTGGCTTCTTCGCGACCTCGGTGACGCTGACGGTTCTGGCCGCGCAGAAAGCGGGCAGCAGTTCGGTGCTTGATAGCGCCGCGCCCGAGCAAAGCGCACCGGCAGAGACCGCGCCGGCCAATGACACGACCGGTTCGACGCCGTCGCTCGATGTCGTGATGCCGCCGCCGGCAAGCGGGTCGGATGCCTCGACCGGCGGAAACGCGGGCGAAACCACGACGGATACGCAAAGCGGTCCGGTTACGCCGCCCGCCGCCAACTAAGCCGTCACTTCAGCCGGCAATCGGTTCGCACCCACAAAACGTTGCGGGTGCGTCCTATCCAAACTCAATAGCTTGCGGTCTGGTTGCGGGCAGGCCGCGAATCGTGTAAGCATTAAATCCCGTGATCCTGACCCTCTTTGGGGCAGGGAAACCATTCGAATTTCGCAGATCACGGGGGTCTTCATGGCACGTTATGTCTTCATTACCGGCGGCGTCGTCTCGTCGCTCGGCAAGGGTTTGGCATCCGCCGCCTTGGGGGCATTGCTGCAAGCACGCGGCTTTTCGGTTCGGCTGCGCAAGCTCGACCCGTATCTCAACGTCGATCCGGGCACGATGAGCCCGTTCGAGCATGGCGAGGTCTTCGTCACCGATGACGGGGCCGAGACCGATCTCGACCTTGGCCACTACGAACGCTTCACCGGCGTCTCGGCACGCAAGACCGACTCGATCTCTTCGGGGCGGATCTACACCAACGTGCTCGAGAAGGAGCGCCGCGGCGAATATCTGGGCAAAACGATCCAAGTGATCCCGCACGTCACCAACGAGATCAAGGACTTCCTCGATGTCGGCGATGACGAGGTCGATTTCATGCTCTGCGAGATCGGCGGCACGGTCGGCGATATCGAGGGTCTGCCCTTCTTCGAAGCGATCCGCCAGTTCAGCCAGGACCGTCCGCGCGGCCAATGTATCTTCATGCATCTCACGCTGCTGCCCTATCTGGCGGCGTCGGGCGAACTGAAGACCAAACCGACGCAGCACTCGGTGAAGGAACTGCGCTCGATCGGCCTGCAGCCCGACGTGCTGGTCTGCCGCTCGGAACAGCCGATTCCGGAGAAAGAGCGCGGCAAGATCGCGCTGTTCTGTAACGTGCGCCCCGAGGCGGTGATCCCGGCCTATGACCTGAAGTCGATCTACGAGGCGCCGCTGGCCTATCACCGCATGGGCCTCGATCAGGCAGTGCTGGACGCGTTCGGCATCTCGCCCGCGCCGAAGCCGGAACTGAGCCGCTGGGAAGACGTGATGGATCGTCTCGACCATGCCGAGGGCGAGGTGCGCGTCGCGATCGTCGGCAAATATGTCCAGCTGGAGGATGCCTACAAGTCGATCGCCGAGGCGCTGACCCATGGCGGCATGGCGAACCGCGTCCGCGTGAAGGCGGAATGGATCGACGCGGAGATTTTCGAGAACGAAGACCCCGCGCCCTATCTGGAGAACTACCACGCCATCCTCGTGCCCGGCGGCTTCGGTGAGCGCGGCACGGAAGGCAAAATCCGGGCGGCCCAATTCGCGCGCGAAAAGGGCGTGCCTTATCTGGGCATCTGTCTGGGGATGCAGATGGCCGTCATCGAGGCCGCGCGGAACCTCGCGGGCGTCAGCGATGCGGGCTCGGAAGAATTCGACCACGAGGCGGGCAAGAAGCGCTTCACCCCGGTCGTCTATCACCTCAAGGAATGGGTGCAGGGCAACCACCGGGTCGAGCGCAAGGTGACAGACGACAAGGGCGGCACGATGCGTCTGGGCGCCTATTCGGCCTCGCTGAAAGAGGGCTCGAAGGTCGCCGAGGTCTACGGCTCGACCGATATCGAAGAGCGTCACCGCCACCGCTACGAGGTCGACATCAAGTACCGCGAGCCGCTGGAAAAATGCGGCATGACCTTCTCCGGCATGTCGCCCGATGGCCGCCTGCCCGAGATCGTCGAGCACAAGGACCATCCGTGGTTCATCGGCGTGCAGTTCCACCCCGAGTTGAAATCGAAGCCCTTCGCACCGCACCCGCTGTTTGCGGGCTTCATCAAGGCCGCGCGGGATCAGAGCCGGTTGGTGTAAACCGGTCTCAAGCTCGAAATTGAAAAAGCCGCGCTCAGCTTTGCGCGGCTTTTTTCTTTTTCTTCTTGGAGGTTTTGGGCGCGGGCTTTTCCGCTTTGCCACCGCCGCGCGCCGGGTCGATGTGGCGGGCAAGCTCGGCCGGGTCGAGGCGGATCAGCGCCTGGATGTAGCCCGAGGCCGCGTCGAGCAGCTCGCACAGGGCCGCCGCGCGCGGATCGGCGCTGCGGGCTTCCAGGGCCGAAAGGTGGTCACGCGCGGGGCCGATGACGCGACGCTCGCGCTCGGCCAGCATCAGCCGCGCCAACTCCCACGGTTCGGTCGGGGCCACGAAGAAATCCTTGCGCGAGCCGGGCGAGCGTGCGGCCTGCACCAGACCGGCATCGCGCAATTCCTTCAGCGCGGTCGAGACATTGGAACGCGACAGCCCAAGCTGCGTCACCAGATCGTCGGCCGAGGGCGCTTGCGCCGCGCGCCAGATCGCGCCGAGACAGCGGCCTGCGGGGCGGGAAAATCCGAAACGGGGGGCGAGTTCGGCGAAGGCTTCGGGCAGTTCGGTTTCACTCATGCATCCATCCTCTGCCGCCTATTTTCGCCGCTCGGTTACGCGCCGGGTCGGCGCGCCGCGGACAGCCCCGCGATCAGCGCGGCCTCCCCGTCGCCCAAAGTGACCTGCGCGCCCTGCGCTTGCAAGCCGCGGGCGCAAATTTCCGACCAGCCGGGGGCGGAGGCGGAGGACAGCGCGAGCACGGTTTGCCCGAGCCACCACGGTTTCGCTGCGGCGAGTTCCGCGCCGAGCACGGCGCCAGTGGCGCGCGGGGCGGGACGTCCGAGGCTGAGGGGCGCCAATTCGCGGGCGAGGCGCTCGGGGCGCGAGAGCGTATCGGCGAGCGCTGCGTCGAAGCCGTCGCCAGCTTCGAGCGGCGCGCCAAGGGCGGCCAGCATCGCCGCCGATCCTGCGCGCATCGCGCTGACCACTTCGCCCGCCGAGATATGCGCCCAGATCGCGCTTGCGCCGCAGATCCAGATCACGCCGTCGAATTGCGGGAGGCCTGCGAGGATGCCGGCGATCCGGGCCGCCTCGGGGGCGGTGATCTCGGTGCCGTCGCTGTCTTGGATCAGGCCGGGCAGGGCGGGATAGCTTTGTCCGCCGATCTCGGTCAGCGGCAGCGCGCCTTCCGGGCGCGGCGTGCAGGGCAGGGCGCGCGGGGCGGGGCCTGCAGTGGAGGCCGCCACGATCGCAGCGGCCCCTTCGGGCAAGAGCGGGCGCGCGGCGGGCCCGGATTTGCGGTCGCTCACCGCCCCGTCCGAGACATGTGCGGCGCGCCAGCGCCCGAATTCTTCCGTGAGTGCGATCCAATCAGCCATGGCGCATCAGATCGCACGGCGGTCTTGCGGGATCAACCCTGCGACAGGCAGGCGGTGATCGTGTCCGCCATTCCCTGCATCAGGTCGTTGTACAGGCCGGGGCCATAGGTCAGCGCGGTGCCGGACGGATCGAGCGGCTTGCCGAGCGTGACCGGCGTCCCATCGACGAGGATTTCGACCATTTTCGGGTCGTGGTTCGCCTCCGGGAAAGCACAGACGGCATCCTTCGCCGAGGCCTCGTCGCGCAGGCTCACGAGATGGGCCGCGCCGGGGGTCGAGGCGTCGCTGGGGGCGAGCGCACCCATGATGGTCAGCCCGTAATGATCGGCCAGATAGCCATAGGCCGCGTGATAAACGAGGAAGGGCTTATCCGCGACGGGGGCGAATTCAGCCTTGAGTTTGGCGTCGAGCGTCTCGATCCGCGCCTGCGCGGCCTCGGCATTGGCCGCGTAGGTGTCGGCATGTTCGGGATCGGCCTTGGAGAGGTCGTCGGCGATCAGGCCGAGCCAGAGCTTCGCATTGTCGGGGTCGAGCCACGCATGGGGATCGGTCATCTGATCGACCTCGGCGTGGTCGTCGTGCCCCGCCTCGGCGTGATCCTCGTCCTCGTCGAGATCGGCGCTGTGATCATGCGGGTCCTGCGCCGAGAAGCTGCGTACATTCGTTCCGGGCGCCTGAAGCAATTCGATCGACTGGCCTTTCCCTCCGACCCCGTCGAGCGCGCGTTCCAGCCACGGCGTTAGCCGCGGGCCGATCCAGAAGACGAGATCGGCGTCCTGCAGATCGCGCGCTTGGCTGGGTCTCAGCTGATAGTGGTGCGGGTCCGAATTCTGACCGAGCAGCACTTCGGGCTTGCCCAGATCGCCCATCACCTGCGCGACGAGCGACTGCACCGGGGGAACATCGGTGACGACGCTGGGCACCTCGGCTTGGGCGAGGGCGGGCAGTGCGGCAAGCGCGCTCACGAGAACGGGAAGGGTGGGGCGCATCGGATGTCTCCTGTCCAACTTGATCTGAGGAGCGGAACATGTATGTTATAAAATCACTCGTCAAGAAGAAATGTGATAAGGTAACGCTCTCGTGGGATCTTCGACCTCTTCCGCCAAGGCTTTCACGCCGCATGACCACAGCCGATGCGCCGGCACGACGCTGGCGCGCGCCGAGGCTGTCGCCGCCGAAAAGGGCGCGCGTCTGACCCCGGTGCGCAAGCGCGCGCTGGAAATTCTGCTGGAAGAACACCGGGCTATGGGGGCCTACGAGGTGCTCGACCGGCTCGCAGAGGATGGGTTCGGCAAGCAGCCGCCCGTGGCCTATCGCGCGCTGGAATTCTTGGTCGAGCACGGGCTTGCGCATCGCGTGCGTCGCCTCAACGCTTTCGCCGCATGCATGAGCCCGGGCGAGGAACATGCGCCGGTCTTCCTGATCTGCCGCAACTGTGGCGAGGTCGCCGAGGCTGGACCCGAAGAGGGGGCCGAAGAGGTGCGCCACGCGCTGCAGGGCGCCGCCGAGCGGTTGAATTTCCATGTCGAGCGGGCGACCGTCGAGGCGCTGGGGCTGTGCCCGAACTGCGCCGCCGAGGAGGCGCAATGAGCGAGTTGATCACGGCGCAGGGCCTGAGCGTGCGCCATGGCGAGGTCGAAGTGCTTCACGGCGTCGACTTCACGATTTCCCCGGGCGAGATCGTCACTGTCGTCGGGCCGAACGGGTCGGGCAAATCGACGCTGATCCGCGCTCTGATCGGGCTGGAGCGCGCCGCGCGGGGCAAGGTGAACCGTCAGGCGGGGCTGCGGATCGGCTATGTCCCGCAAAAGCTGCATGTCGATGCGAGCCTGCCGTTGACGGTGCGCCGCTTCCTGTCGCTGCCCAAGCGCGTCTCCAACGCGCGCGCCGAGGCCGCCCTGGAACGCACCGGCGTGCCGCATCTGGGCGCGCGGCAGATTTCGCGGCTTTCGGGCGGGCAGTTCCAACGTGTGCTTCTGGCGCGCGCCTTGCTGTCGGAGCCGCAGATCCTGATCCTCGACGAGCCGACGCAGGGGCTCGACCAGCCCGGCACGGCGGGGTTCTACAAGCTGATCGAGGAGGTCCGTCAGGAAACCGGCTGCGCGGTGCTGATGGTCAGTCACGATCTGCACGTCGTGATGTCGGCCTCGGATCGCGTGATCTGCCTCAACGGCCATGTTTGCTGTCAGGGCACGCCGAAGGTGGTGGCCGAGGCACCGGAATATCGCGCGCTGTTCGGGATGGGCACGCAAGGGGCCTTCGCGCTCTATCAGCATAGCCACGATCATGGCGAACATGCGGATCACGCGACCTGCGGCCACGATCACGATCACGCCCATGACGCGGCGCAGGACGGCACTCAAACCCACGGGCAGGCGCATGTTTGACGATTTTCTTTTCCGCGCGGCGCTGGCCGGGATCGGCCTGACCTTCGCGACCGGGCCGTTGGGCTCTTTCGTCGTGTGGCGGCGGATGGCCTATTTCGGCGATGCGACGGCGCATGCGGCGATCCTCGGCGTGGCGCTGAGCTTCGCCTTCGGCATCTCGGTCTATCTGGGCACGCTTGGCGTGGCGCTGGCGATGGCGCTCACAGTGGCGCGGCTCTCGGGGCGCGGCCATGCGATGGACACGCTCTTGGGGGTGCTCGCCCATTCCGCGCTGGCTTTCGGCCTCGTCGCGGCGTCGCTGCAATCGGGGCTGCGGGTCGATCTGTCGGCATGGCTGTTCGGCGATATCCTTGCCGTTTCGCGCAGCGATCTGGCCGTGGTCTGGGGCGGCTCGGCCGTGGTCGTGGCGCTTCTGGCATGGCGCTGGCAGGGGCTGCTGACCGCAACGATCAATGACGAGCTGGCGATGTCCTCGGGGCTCGACCCTCGGCGCGAGCAGATGGCGCTGACCATCGCGCTGGCGCTGACCGTGGCCGTGGCGATCAAGATCGTCGGCGCGCTGCTGATCGCGGCGCTGCTCATCATCCCGGCGGCCACGGCGCGGCAATTCGCGCGCGGGCCCGAGGCGATGGCGGCGGGCGCGACCGGGGTGGGGATCGCCTCGGTGCTGCTGGGGCTCTGGGGGTCGTTGCAGTTCGACACCCCTGCCGGTCCGTCGATCGTGGCGGCCTCGACCGTGCTCTTCGTGCTGTCCTTGCCGCTGCGTCGCGCGCGCTAAGCCGTGCTGCCGCTTGCCATTTCCCCTCCCGCGCGTTGAGATGCGCGGCAAAGGAGCCCCGATGGATCACCGCAGTTTCAAGACCCCGGCGCAGATTTTCGTCGACCTCGCGGCGGGCAATCCACAGCGTCGCATGGCTTTCGATCCCGCGCAGCGGCGCGCGGCGCTGCAGGCGCTCTCGCGCGCGATCCATGACTACGAAGCGGAGATCCTCGCGGCGCTGGCCGAGGATTTCTCCAAGCCCGAGGCCGAGATCCGGCTGACCGAAATCCTGCCCGTTCAGGCCGAGATTTCGCATGCGCTGCGCCACCTGAAAACATGGACGCGCGTGCGCCGGGTGCGCCCGACCCGCGCCATGCTGGGCACCCGCGCGCGGATCGTGCCCGAGCCGAAGGGCACCGCGCTGATCATCGCGCCGTGGAATTACCCGCTGGCACTGTCTCTGGGGCCGTTGGTGTCGGCCATCGCGGCTGGCTGTGCCGCGATCGTCAAACCGTCCGAGCTGGCCCCGGCCAGCGCCGCCGTGATCGCGCAGATCGTGGAGGAGGCGCTGCCTGCCGATCTCGTGCGCGTGGTGCAGGGCGGGGTCGAGGTCAGTCAGGAACTGCTCGACCAGCCTTTCGATCATATCTTCTTCACCGGCTCGCCGCGGGTCGGCAAGATCGTGATGGCGGCGGCGGCGAAGCATCTGACGTCGGTGACGCTTGAGCTGGGGGGCAAATCCCCGGTCATCGTCGGCCCCGGTGCGGACCTGAAAAAGGCCGCGCGGATGATCGCCTGGGGCAAGTTCGCGAATGCCGGGCAGACCTGCATCGCGCCCGATCACGTCTATGTCGCCAAACAGATCGAGGCCCCGTTTCTGGCCGAGCTGAAGGCCGCGATCGCGCGGATGTATGGCAAGACGGAAGAGGCGCAGGCGGCTTCGCGAGACCTCGCGCGGATCATCAACCCGGATCATTTCGCCCGCCTGATGGGCATGATCGAGAGCGCGCAATCCGCTGGCGCAAAGGCGCTGACCGGTGCCACCAGCGAGGCCGAGAGCCGCTATATCGCGCCCACCGTCCTGATGGGCACCGACCCGTCGATGCGCGTCGAGCAGGAGGAGATTTTCGGCCCCGTTCTGCCGGTCATCCCCTTCGACGATGCGGCGGATGTGGTGGCGCGGATCGAGGCCGGACCGAAGCCGCTCGCCCTTTATATCTTCGAGCGCGACCGTGGTCTGATCGACCGGCTGCGCCGCGCGACCAGTTCGGGCGCGGTGGGCGTCAATGTCGCGCTGGTCCATTACCTGCACCAGAACCTGCCCTTCGGCGGGATCGGGAATTCGGGTGTCGGGGCCGCGCATGGGCATTGGGGCTTCGAGGCCTTCACCCATCTCAAGCCCGTGCTCGAGAACCGTTTCGCGCCGCTTGCGATGCTGATGCCGCCCTATCGCAGCGGACGCATGGCGAAGCTTGCCCAGAAATTCCTGCGCTAAGTCCGACTGCAGATTTCACGCGTGATCGCGTTCCGCCACAAGCCCGTGTAATCGCTCCGGTTGGCGAAATCGCGCCCTAGTTGAACCCTTGTGATTAATAAGAAACAGGGGATTAACCAATGGCATCAACAGAAACGATGGCCGGAGGAGGCAAACTGCGGCGTGACGCCGGGGTCATCGGGCTGCTCTTTGCCTCCACCACCTCCATGATCGGCTCGGGCTGGTTGTTCGGCGCCTATCACGCCTCGAAAATCGCAGGGCCGCTCTCGGTCTGGTCCTGGGTGATCGGGGCGGCGATCATCATGCTGATCGCGCTGTGCTTTGCCGAACTCTCCACGATGTTCTCCAAATCCGGCGCGCTCGTCCATATGAGCCATGCGAGCCACGGCGCGACGCTGGGCCGGCTCTGGGGTTGGATGCTGTTTCTCAGCTATGCGCCGGTGCCTGCGGTCGAGGCCGAGGGGATCGTCACCTATGCCAATAACTACCTGCCGTATTTCCTGCGCGGGGACGGGTCGGGCACGCTGACGCTGGTGGGCTTCATCACCTCCGCGCTGCTCCTGAGCGTGCTGGCGCTGCTGAACCTGCTCGCGATCAAGGCGCTGCTAAAGGTGAACAACACCGTCACGTGGTGGAAGATCGCCGTGCCGCTGATCACCGTGGTCGGGCTGATCGCGGCCTCGTCCCATTGGGGCGTCTGGCATGCGGCACCGGGCACCTACAAGGCGCAGGGCATGTTCACCGCCATTCCCGCCGCAGGGATCGTGTTCTCCTTCCTTGGCTTCCGCACCGCGATCGACCTGGGCGGCGAGAGCGCCAATCCGGGCCGCAATATCCCGATGGCGGTGATCGGCTCGGTCATTCTCGCCGCGATCGTTTATATCCTGCTGCAGGTGGCCTTCATCATGGCGCTCTCGCAGGGCGATCTGGCGAATGGCTGGGCGTCGTTGAGCTTCAAAGGCTCCGCTGGTCCCTTCGCCGGTCTCGCGGCGACGCTGGGCATGGGATGGCTGGCGCTGCTCCTTTACGTCGACGCTTATGTCTCGCCCGGCGGGACGGGGCTGATCTACGTCACCGGCGGCTCGCGCATCCTCTATGCGGTGGGCGACACCGAGAGCGGGCCGAGCGCACTGACCCACACGACCCGCCACGGCGTGCCGTGGCTGGCGGTTGCGGTGATGTGGGCCGTGGGCGTGTTCTTCCTGCTGCCCTTCCCGGCATGGCAGCTGCTGGTGGGCTATATCAGCTCGATCACGGTTCTGACCTACGGCCTCGGTCCGATCGTCCTGATGGTGCTGCGCCGCAGCCAACCCGATGCCGAGCGCGCCTTCCGCCTGAAAGGGGCGGAAATCCTCGCGCCGCTGGCCTTCATCGCGTCGAACCTCGTGATCTACTGGACGGGTTTCTACACCGACTCGATCCTGTTCGGGATGCTGCTCGGGGGCTTCGCGGTCTATGCGGTGGTCTTCCACGTCCTGCAGAAGAAATCCGCCTCCGAGTTCGGCTGGGGGCATATCGGCTGGCTGGCTCTGTGGTTCGGCGGGCTTTGGGTGATCACCGGCCTCGGCACCTCGGATCACGCGCTCAATGTGCTGAACTTCTGGAGCGGGATGGGCCTCGTCGCGGTGTGGTCGCTGGTGGTGATCTGGTTCGCGCTGCGCGCGGCGCTGCCGGCCGAGGAGACCGGCGCGCTGATGGAGCGTATCCAGCGCGGCAACTGAGCCGTTGCGAAATGACAAAAGGGCGCGCGGGGAAACTCGCGCGCCTTCCTTATGTCCGCTTCACCTTCCAGCGGCGATGGATCCAGAGCCATTGCTCCATATGCTTGAGGATCATCTCCTCCAGCCCGTCATTGAGCGTCTGCGTCATCGCCTCGGGGGTGCTGTGCGGGACGGGCTTGTCGGCATAGATCTTGAAGTTGAGCCCGTCGGGCTGCCGGATCGCGTAGATCGGCACCAGATCGGCTTTCATCTTCAGCGCCATTTCCGCCGCCGACAGCGGCGTGCGCGCGGGTAGGCCGAAGAAGCTCAGTTCCGCGCCCTTGTTGAAATGCTGGTCGAAGCCGAAGGCGACCATTCCGCCGTCGCGCAGGAATTTCATCATGTCGCCCAGCCCCCGGCGCGAGCGCGAGAACAGCGGCTCTGCGATGGCCGAGATGGTCGAGACATATTGCTCGTTGAAGAGCGGGTTGTTCATCGGGCGGTAGATCGCGCCGACCCGGTAGCCGCGCCCGGCCAGCGCCGCGCGCCACGCGTCGTAATTGCCGAAATGGCCTGCCGCGAGGACGACGGGGCGACCCTCGCGATGGGCGGCCTCCAGCGTCTCGGCGCCGGGGCCCTCGATCGGCAGATCGTGCACGCGGGCCACGAATTCCTCGCCGGAATAAATCTCCGCCAGCATCCGGCCCAGATTGTCGGGCATCTCGCGCTGCAGCCGCTTGATTTCGTCTTCGGACAGATCCGGGCAGGCGATACGTAGGTTCTCGCGGATTTTGCGGGTGAAGCCGAGGATCGGGGCGAGCCGCGCGACCATCCGCCCCGCTGCGGGGATACGCCGCTCGTAGGGCAGGCGCTGGACCAGCCGCATCACCGCCACGAAAAGGGCATTCGAGGCGCGGTCGGACAGGGTGGGTTCGCGGTTCTTCATCGTGTCGAGTGTCAGGCTCTGGCTTGGCGCGCGGCACGGCGCTCACGCGACCAGACATAGAGGCCAGCCCCCACGATCACAAGCGCCCCGGCAATCGTGAACCCGTCGGGAAACTGCCCAAACATCAGCCAGCCCCAGAAGGACGCGAACAGCAGCCCCGAGTAACCGAAGGGTGCGAGCGTCGAGGCTTCGGCCAGCGCGAAGGCGCGGATCAGCAGAAACTGAGACAGGCTGCCCGCAAGCCCGAGACCGAGGAAAACCCAGAGATCGGACAGCGCGATCGGCTGCCAGATGAAGGGCAGGGCGAGCGACGAAAGCGCAAGCCCGGTAAAGGCGGACCAAAGCTGCGAGGTGGCCGCGCTATCGCCGCGCAGGTGGCGCGTCAGCAGCACCGCGCCCGCGAAGCTGAAGGCGGCCAGCAGCGCCAGAAACGCCGCCGGATGCAGCCCGCCGAAACCCGGACGCAGGATGATCATCGCGCCCATGAAGGCCGCCAGAATGCCGAAAATGCGGTGCGGGCCCAGCCGCTCGCCCAGAAACAGCGCCGCGCCCAGCGTCACGATCACCGGGTTGAGATCGCCAAGCGCGGTGGCGGTGGCCAGCGGCACATGTTTCAGCGCGTAGAAGAAGGCCACGATCGCGCCCATCTGGAACAGCGCCCGGCCCAGCTGGAACTTCGGCTGCGCGCTGCGGAGCCTGCGCGGCAGGCTGCCGCGATAGATGAAGGCGAGCACCGCGGCATTCACCGCGAAGCGCGCCCAGACGATCAAGAGCGGGTGATAGCCTTGCCCGAGAAGCTTCGCGAAAGCGTCCATCAAAGTCAGCATAGAGAACGCGCCGAGCATCAGCGCGATCCCCATCCCGGGACGATCGCCCTCGGGATGTGAAGAGGGGGCCACGCCGGGCCCCCTCGCAGTCGCTTTCAACCCGGGCAGAGCCATCAGAGGAGGCTCTTGACCTTCTCGGCCACGGCCTCGGGGGTGATCCCGAACTTCTCGTAAAGCTCACCTGCGGGGGCGGAGGCGCCGAAGCCCTCCATGCCCACGAAGCCGGCTTTCGCCTCGCGGCCACGCTCGCCCAGAAGCCAACGGTCCCACGGCTGGCGCACGGCGGCCTCGACGGCCACACGGACCGAGTTCGGCGGCAGCACGCGCTTGCGGTAGGCCTCGTCCTGCTCGGCGAACAGCTCCATGCAGGGCATCGAGACGACACGGGTGCCGATCGCTTCCTTCTGCAGCAGCTCGCGGGCTTTGATAGCGATTTCCACTTCCGAGCCGGTCGCCATCAGGATCACCTGACGCTTGCCATCGGCCTCGGCCAGAACATAGGCGCCGCGCGCGGTGAGGTTCTGCGGCTTGTACTCGGTGCGCAGCGTCGGCAGACCCTGACGCGACAGCGCCAGAACCGAGGGCGTGCCCTCCTGGTTCATCGCGATTTCCCACGCCTCGGCGGTCTCGATGACATCGGCGGGGCGGAAGGTCAGCGTGTTGGGCGTCGCGCGGCAGATTGCCAGATGCTCGACCGGCTGGTGGGTCGGGCCGTCTTCGCCCAGACCGATGGAGTCATGGGTCATGACATAGACGGTCGGCACTTTCATCAGAGCCGACAGACGCATCGCGCCGCGCGCGTAGTCGGTGAAGCAGAAGAACGTGCCGCCATAGGGGCGCACGCCGCCATGCAGCCACTGGCCATTCATCGCAGCCGCCATGCCGTGCTCGCGGATACCGTAATGGATGTAGCGGCCCTTGCGGTTCTCCGGGTTGAAGACCGTCATGTCCTTCGACTTGGTCAGGTTCGAGCCGGTGAGGTCGGCCGAGCCGCCGATGGTCTCGGGGCAAGCGGCGTTGATCGTGCCCAGCACCATCTCGGACGCCTTGCGGGTCGCGACTTTCGGCGCGGCTTCGGCCTGCTCTTTCTTGAACTTGCGGATCGCGCCGGTGAGCTTCTTCGAGACGCCGCCTTCCATGATGCGGGTGAACTCGGCCTGCTTGTTGGCCGAAAGCTTGCCGAAGCGCTCTTCCCATTCGCCACGCTCTGCCGCGCCGCGGGTGCCGATGGCCTCCCATTGCGACTTCACGTCGGCGGGGATTTCGAACGGGCCGTGATCCCAGCCGTAGATCGCCTTGGTGCGTGCGATCTCCTCGTCGCCCAGCGGCGAGCCGTGGGCCGAGTAGCTGTCGGCCTTGGTCGGTGCGCCGAAGCCGATGATGGTTTTGCAGTCGACCAGAACCGGACCCTTGGCTTTCTTCGCCTTGGTCAGCACCTCGTCGATGGCAACCGGATCGTGGCCGTCACAGGCAAAGACCGTCCAGCCCGACGCCTCGAAGCGCTTGCGCTGGTCGGTCTTGTCGGACATCGACACGCGACCGTCGATGGTGATGTCGTTATTGTCCCACAGCACGATCAGGTTCGACAGTTCCTGCATCCCGGCAAGGCCGATGGCCTCCTGTGAGATGCCTTCCATCAGGCAGCCGTCGCCTGCGATGACCCAAGTGCGGTGATCGACGAGCTTCTTGCCCCATTGGGCGCGCAGCGCCTCTTCGGCGATGGCCATGCCGACCGAAGTCGCGAGACCCTGGCCGAGCGGGCCGGTCGTGGTCTCCACTGCGTCGAGCAGGAAGTTCTCGGGGTGGCCGGCGGTCAGTGCGCCCGACTGGCGGAAGTTCTTGATCTGGTCGAGCGTCACCTGCTCGTCGCCGCAGAGATAGAGCAGCGAGTAGATCAGCATCGAGCCGTGACCCGCCGACAGGATGAACCGGTCGCGGTCAGCCCATTTCGGGTTCTTCACGTCGAATTTCAGGTGGTTCTGGAACAGAACGGTCGCCACATCGGCCATGCCCATCGGCATGCCGGGGTGACCGGAATTTGCGGCCTGTACCGCATCCATCGCCAGTGCGCGGATCGCGGAGGCAAGTTTCCAATGCTCAGGATGGGCGGCGCGCAGCTCTTCGATTTCCATGAAACGTCCTTTCGCAGGGCAGCAGTTGGATGGGTCCGCGCCCCTGATAGCAGGGATCGGCCCAAGATCAAGCACGGCCCACAAGTGCTTGAGGCAAAAGGGTGGGCTTGCCCTGTCGCAAAAGGTTAGACTTAACGAAACTCGCAGTCGGCCGCGATTCGGTCATGGCAAGCGAAAAACATGAGGACGAGGAGGCGCGTATGAGTGACATAGCCGAATACGAACGCCGCATCGCTTTCGCGCTAGAGCGGATCGGGCGCGGGGTCGAAGCGCTCAAGCAGCGCGAGGCATTGCAGGCGCAAGCGGCGCAGGATGCCACGCACCAGCCCGAGCCGGAGACCGCACCGCCTGCCGAGGCAGAGCTGCCCGCCGTGCCCGAGGCGCCGCCCGAAGCTATTGCCGATCCGGCGGAAGTGGCCGAGCTGAAAGCCGCGCTCGCCGCCGAGCAGGAAGCCAACGCGCAACTCTCCGAACGCGTCCGCGCGATCCGCGAGAAACAGGACACCACGCTGGGCGCGATGGAGCGCAAATACGGCGCCGCTGTCCGCGCGCAGGAAGCCGCTTTCAAGGAAGTCGCAGCCCTCAAGCAAGCCAACGCGGCGCTGGTCGCGGCCAATCGCAAGCTGATGGACGAGGGCGTGGCCTTCTCCGAGGAGGCGCTGATGGCCGAGCTGCAAAGCCTGCGCGCCGCGCGCGACGGCGAGAGCGCCGAGCTGGAGCAGATCATCGCGGGTCTCGACCCGATCATCGAAGCGGCGAACCGCGAGGAGGAGACCGATGCCTGAGGTGACGATTTCCATCGGCGGCCGCGATTTTCAGGTCGCCTGCCAAGAGGGTGAAGAACATTTCCTGCGCTCGGCTGCCGGGATGCTCGACAGCGAGGCGCAGGTGCTTCTGGGCCAGATCGGGCGGGTGCCCGAGAACCGGATGCTGCTGATGTCGGGGCTGATGCTGGCCGACAAGGCGGCGGGCATCGAGGATCAGCTGCGCGACGCGATGAACCGTCTGGGCGAATTGCAGGCGAAGATCGACGAGCTGCAGTCGAACCCGGCGCATGTAGAAGTGCCGATCGTGCCGCCCGAAGTGACCGAAACGCTGGCCGAGATCGCCGCGCGCGCGGAGTCGCTTGCCGACCGGGTCGAGGACGACGCGTGAGGCGGGCGCTGTTTGGCGCGGCGCTCGCAAGTGTCGCGCTGGCGGGACCGGTCGCGGCGCAGGACGCGGTGCAGGGCACGGCCCCGGATGACGGATCGGTCGAGCGGTTGGAGCCGCTCAATCCGATTGTCGGCGACGGCCCTTCGGCGGTGGTGAACGCCACCTATCATTGCGAGCGCGGCGCGGAAGTGCACGCGGCCTATCTCAACGACACCGATCCGCAGCGCGTCGTCGTGTTTCTACAGGGGCGGCAGGTTGTGATGAGCCATATCCGCTCTGCCGATGGTGCGAAATATGCCGAGGATGGCGAGGGCGAAGTCGGCTATGTCTGGTGGACGCGCGGCGCGCAGGCGATGCTCGACTGGATCGCCGAAGATGGCGAGGTGCAACCGCTTCTCAGGGCCTGCCGCCAAGAATAAGGGCCGCAACGCGGATCAGCGCGGCGGCCCTTGTTCGTTCGTTCGGGAAACCTGAAGCGCCGCGCGCTTACTCGGCGGCCTTCATCTCGAAGCCCTTTTCAAGCTGATCCGACGGTGTGATCGGATACTCGCCCGAGAAGCAGGCGTCGCAATATTGCGGGCAGGAATTGTCGCGGCCCTCGGCCTCGCCCACGGCGCGATACAGTCCGTCGAGCGAGATGAATTTCAGGCTGTCCACGCCAACCCAGTCGCGCATCTCTTCTTCGGTCATCTGCGCTGCCAGCAGCTTGTCGCGGTTGGGCGTGTCGACGCCGTAGAAGCACGGCCATGCGGTCGGCGGCGAGGCGATCCGGAAATGCACCGATTTCGCGCCCGCATCGAGGATCATGTCCTTGATCTTGCGCGAGGTGGTGCCGCGGACGACGGAGTCGTCGACAAGGACCACCCGCTTGCCGCGAATGAGCGACTTGTTGACGTTGAGCTTGAGGCGCACGCCCATGTTGCGGATCTGCTCGGTCGGCTCGATGAAGGTGCGGCCCATATACTGGTTGCGCGTGATCCCGAGCGCGAAGGGGATGCCGCTTTCCTGACTGTAGCCGATCGCCGCCGGGGTGCCGCTGTCGGGCACGGGGCAGACCAGATCGGCCTCGACCGGGGCCTCGCGGGCCAGCTCGACGCCGATCGCGCGGCGGGTCTCGTAGACCGAGCGGCCGCCGATCATGCTGTCGGGGCGCGAGAAATAGACATGCTCGAAGATGCAGAAACGGCCGGTGGAGGGGCCGAAGGGGCGCGAGCTCTCGATATGGCCGTCCTGGATGACGACCATCTCGCCCGGATCGATCTCACGGACGAAATCCGCGCCGATGATGTCGAGCGCGCAGGTCTCCGAGCTCAGCACATAGCCATGCTCGCCAAGCTTGCCCAGCACCAGCGGGCGCACGCCCAGCGGGTCGCGCACACCGATCAGCTTGGTCCGCGTCATCGCGACGATCGAGAAGGCGCCTTCCACGCGGCGCAGCGCGTCAGCGATCCGGTCCGCATGCTTGCGTTGGATCGAGCGGGCCATCAGGTGGATGATGCATTCGCTGTCCGACGACGACTGGAAGATCGCGCCGCGTTCGATCAGCTCGCGGCGCAGCGCGTCGGCATTGGTCAGGTTGCCGTTATGGGCGACCGCGCAGCCGCCCATCGAGAACTCGCCGAAGAAGGGCTGGATGTCGCGGATCACCGCACCTTTGGAGCCGGCGGTGGAGTAACGAACATGGCCGATGGCGACATCGCCCGGCAGCGTTTCCATCAGGCTCGACTTGGTGAAGTTGTCGCGGACATAGCCGAAACGGTGGGCCGAGTTGAAGCCGGTGGCGGCGTCATGGGCGACGATGCCGCCCGCTTCCTGACCGCGGTGTTGGAGGGCGTGAAGACCGAGGGCCACGAAATTCGCGGCGTCGGAAATGCCGACAACACCGAAGACGCCGCATTCTTCCTTGAGCTTGTCGTCGTCGAAAGGGTGGGCGTAGTGGGTCTTCTGGGCGGCGGGGCAGGACATGGCATCAGCTCCGAATGACGCAAGGGGAGGGCGCTTTGGCCCATTTATAGACAAACGCGAGAGGTGTTAACCCCTCGCGCCTGTAAAACCGTCATGTGACTGACATCAATTCTCGGTCGCCGGAGGCAGTTCATCCGTCCGGGCCGGGGCATCCGCGCCCGGAGGGGCGGGGCAGGCGGCCACAAGTTGTTCGTAACGCTGCACGATCCAGCCGGGTGCATCGGCGGGCATCGATTCGTCGAGTTGGCCCGAGGCGCGCGAGAACACTTTGGCCGAACGCGAGTCGTCGACCACCGGCACGGGATCGTTACTCATCACGCGGTCATAGACCACGAAGGCCACCGCCACGAGGACCACACCGCGCAGCACGCCGAAGAGGAAGCCCAGACCCTGGTCGATCCCGCCAAGCGCCGAGCGTTGCACGGCAGAGGCGAAGAGCGGCGTGAGGATCGAGAAGACGACGAGCGCCACGGCGAAGACCACCGCGAAGCCGCCGATCATGCCCAGCTCGCAGCTTTGGCCGATGAACTTGTCGAGGCCGGGAATTTGCTGCACCAGAGGGCGTGCCTCGTTGGCGAAGATATAGGCGACGATCGCCGCTGCGATCCAGCCGACGATGGCCAGCGCCTCGCGCACGAAGCCACGCGAATAGGCGAGGATCGCCGAAAGAATGATGACGACCGCCACGATGGCATCGACAATGGTGAACCCGTCCATTTGCGCTCCTATGTTCTCGGCGTTAACCGGCGCCGAACATCTCCCCGGTAAATGTCACGAGATCGCCCAGCTTGCGCAATGCCATCCCGCTCGACCCTTCGGCTTTCGTTCCCGAGGGTGCGATCGCCTGTGAAAAACCAAGTTTCGCCGCTTCTTTCAACCTGTTTTCCGCTTGACCCACGGGACGCAGCGCGCCCGACAGGCTGATTTCGCCGAAAATGACCATATCGGCAGGCAGTGCCACATCTTCGCGCGCGCTGAGAAGCGCTGCGGCCGCGGCGAGGTCGGCTGCGGGCTCCACGACCTTCATGCCGCCCGCGACATTAAGAAACACGTCGAGCCCCGCAAACGGGATGCCACAGCGCGATTCCAGCACCGCGAGAATGGTCGAAATCCGTCCGCTATCGAGCCCGACCACGGTGCGCCGCGGCGAGGCGAGCGTGGACGGCGCAACCAGCGCTTGAATCTCTGTCAGCACCGGTCGCGTGCCTTCAATTCCTGCGAAAACCGCCGAGCCCGGTGCGGGTTGACCGCGCTCGGACAGGAACAGAGCCGAGGGGTTGGCGACCTCGGCCAGACCCGCGCCGGTCATCTCGAAGACGCCGATCTCGGAGGCCGGGCCGAAGCGGTTCTTCACCGCGCGCAGAATGCGGAACTGGTGGCCGCGCTCGCCTTCGAAATAGAGCACGGTGTCGACCATATGCTCGATCACGCGCGGGCCCGCGATCTGGCCTTCCTTGGTCACGTGCCCGACGAGGATCACCGCCGTGCCACGCTTTTTGGCGAAGCTCACCAATTCGTGTGCGGCGGCGCGCAACTGGCTCACCGATCCCGGCGCGCTGTCGACATTGTCCGACCACATGGTCTGGATCGAATCGATGATGACGAGGTCGGGGCGCTCGGTTTCCAGCGTCGTCAGGATGTCGCGCAGGGATGTTTCTGCGCCCAGACCGACCGGAGCATCGGCCAGCCCAAGACGTTGCGCGCGCATCCGCACCTGGCTCGCCGCTTCCTCGCCCGAGATATAGAGCGCCTTCACGCCTTTGCGGGCGAAGCTGGCCGTCGCTTGCAGCAGAAGCGTCGATTTCCCGATGCCGGGATCGCCGCCGACCAGAACGGCAGAGGCCGCGACCAGACCGCCGCCCAGGACACGGTCCAACTCCTCCATGCCCGATTTTACGCGGGCAGGCGGGGTTTCCTTCGTGTCGAGCGCGGTGAGCGGGATCACCTTGCCCTTCGCGCCCTTCATGCCGGAGCCGGGCGTGGTCGAGATCGGCGCTTCCTCGTGGATCGAGTTCCATGCGCCGCAGGCGTCGCAGCGCCCGGACCATTTGGCATGCGTCGCGCCGCATTCGGCACAGCGGAAGATCGCGGATTGCTTGGCCATATGGTCAGCTACGTTCCAGATTGGCGGCGATCAGGCTCGCGCATTGCTCGGGATGGGTGGCGGGCAGCATATGACCGGCGCCCTCGACGCAGGCCACGCCCACGTCCGGAAGACGCGCAGCGATCGCCTCGGCAACCTTCGGCATCGTCGCGGGCGAGCGGTCGCCATGGATGATCATTGCAGGCGCGTCGATCTGTTCGATCCCATCGGGTCGCACGATCTGCGCCGGATCCTCGAAATTGGCGCGGGAGATATTCTCGACCATCGGCATGCAGGCGGTGAAGCGCTCGCGCTGCGTCTCGGAATAGCTGTCCCACGGCTGGCCGGTGCCCCAGTCGCGCATGAAGCCGCGCGCTGCAGGCTCGTAATCGCCCGCTTCCATCAATCGCTCGAAGTGATCCTGCTTGGCGCGCAGGTCCTGCCAATCCGGATCGTCCTCGGGGAGCGCCGCGAACAGGACCGGCTCGATCAAGGTCAGCGAGCGGACGGCCTCGGGGGCGCCCACCGCGATGCGCAGCGCGACCGAGGCGCCGAAACTATGCCCGATCAGGTCCACGGGGCGCTCGATGAAGCTGGCCGCGATGCGCGTCACCAGCGTCTGGAAGCTGCCCGGCTCGCTCGTGTCGCCGCGCCAAGGGGCGGATTGCCCGTGGCTCGGCTGATCGAAGGCGACGGCGTGGATCTGCTGGCCCAGCGGCGTCAGCGCCTTCGCCCAGAGGTTCGAGCTGCCCAACGTGCAATGGATCGCGATCGCCGGACGCTCGCCCTGACCGAAGCTCTGCCAGAAGACTTCGGCCCCTTGTCGTTGGTCTCGCGGCATTCAGAGCGTCCCCAGATAGTCGTCGAGCAGCTCCAGATGATCCTGCCCCCAGAACCGCTCATCCGTATCGGTCACGATATAGAAGGGCGAGCCGAAGACCCCGGCCTCGACCGCGTCTTCGAGGTTCTTCTCATAGGTAACCGCGCCGTCGAAGAGGCCCGTGGTCGCCAGATTGCCGTCAAAGCCATTGGCTTCCAGCGCTTCACGGATCACCTCGTCCGAGGCGATGTCCTTGTCCTCGGCCCAGCAGGCCCGCAGGATCGCGTTGACCAGACCGCCCACATCGCCGCCACCGGCTTTTTGCGCGGCAATGATCGCGTAAGAGGAGGGCGCGGGGTTCGGCGGATAGCCGGGAGGCGTGGTGTTCATCTCCATCCCGAGCCGCTTCGACCAGCGCTTGAGCTCCTGCATCCGGTATTCCATCCGGCTCTGGTGACGCTGCGCCGGGCGCACCCCGCCGGTGCGGTCGAACAGGCCCAGAAGGTCGAGCGGTTTGTAAGTCACGTCAGCGCCATGACGCGCCGCGATCTCTTCGAATCGCGGGCCGCCGAGGTAGGCCCAAGGGCTGAACGTGCCGAAATAGTAGTCGATGCGTGCCATTCATAACACTTTCTTGACAGTCGAAATTGCCGCCACGCTACCCCGGTGCTAAGGCAGGCGCAATCAAGCGAATCCCGCCGGCACTGACCGGCGTCACGAAGGAACTGGCCCATGTCCGTCGTCACTGAACCGAAGCTCATCTCCGGAAATTCCAACAAACCGCTCGCGCAATCCATCGCGCGGCGCATGTCGATGCATCGCGGCATGTCGGTCGGTTTGGTGGATGCGCGGGTCGAGCGTTTCAACGATGGCGAGATCTTCGTCGAGGTTTTCGAGAACGTCCGCGGCGAGGATATGTTCATCATCCAGCCGACCTCGAACCCGGCCAATGACAACCTGATGGAGCTGCTGATCATCACCGACGCGCTCAAACGCTCTTCGGCCGATCGCATCACCGCCGTGATCCCCTATTTCGGCTATGCCCGTCAGGATCGCCGCACCAAGGCCCGCACGCCGATTTCGGCCAAGCTGGTCGCGAACCTGCTGACCGAAGCCGGCGTCGACCGCATCCTGACGCTCGACCTGCACGCAGCCCAGATCCAGGGCTTCTTCGACATTCCGGTGGACAACCTCTACGCCTCGCCGGTCTTCGCGCTCGATATCCTGCACAACTTCAAAGGCCAGACCGACGATATCATGGTCGTCTCGCCCGACGTCGGCGGCGTGGCCCGCGCGCGTGAGCTGGCCAAGCGGATCGACGCGCCGCTCTCCATCGTCGACAAGCGCCGCGAGAAGGCGGGCGAAGTGGCTGGTATGACCGTGATCGGCGACGTGAAGGGCCAGAAATGCATCATCGTCGACGACATGGTCGACACGGCAGGCACGCTGTGCAAGGCCGCCGATCTGCTGATGGAGCACGGCGCGACCGAGGTTCACGCCTATATCTCCCACGGCGTCCTGTCGGGCCCGGCGGTCGAGCGCGTGACCAATTCGGCGCTGAAATCGCTGGTGATCACCGACTCGATCGAGCCGACCGACGCCGTGAAAGCTTGCCCGAACATCCGCATCGTGCCGACCGCGCCGATGTTCGCGCAGGCGATACTCAACACTTGGTCGGGCACGTCTGTGTCGTCGCTCTTCGAGACCGACACGCTCGTCCCGATCTACGAGGGCATGTATACCCGCGACTGATCCGCGGTTCGCCCGAGACAAGAAAAAGGCCCGGATCTAAGCGATCCGGGCCTTTTTCATTGCGCCCGATCCCGAGCGCCGGGTTACGAGGCTTTCTTGAGCGCCTTCTTCGCCTCTTTCAGCTTCTTTTCCTGACGCTCGACCTTGGCCTTGCGCGTCTTCACTTCCTGCTTCAGCTCCTTGAGCTTCGCTTTCTTCGCCATGATCCGGCTCCTCCGTGTCAATCCCTAGCCTCTGCATCGTGCGGCAACGGTCCCGCGATGTATAGGGCCGGGCGTCGAAGCCATTGTTTTCGCGTCGGCCAAAGGTCGGGCTGGACAGCGCCGCGTGGCGCGGCGATGACTTGAGGATGCGCCTTTTCGCCCTTACCGCCCTCGTCATGGTCGCCTTCGCGGCCAATTCGGTGCTCAACCGGATGGCGGTGCATGATGCGGGCTGGGGACCGGCTGCGACAGGCTTCGTACGGCTTGCCTCGGGGGCGCTGGTGCTGCTGATCCTCGCGATCCGGGCGAAGGGCGCGCGCGGGCTGCGGCTGCCGGGCGCGGTGCTGGGGGCCGGGGTCGCGACGCTTGCGCTTTATATCTTCGGGTTTTCCATCGCGAGCGGGCTGATCGACGCGGGCGTTGGCGCGTTGACGCTGTTCGGGATGGTGCAGATCACCATGTTCGCGGGCGCGCTGTGGCTGCGCGAGGCGATCTCGCTCTGGCGCTGGATCGGGGCGGGGCTGGCCTTCGCGGGGCTCGCGGTTCTGCTGCTGCCTGCCTCGGGGGCGGCCCATATCGACCCGCGCGGATTTGCGATGATGGCGCTCGCCGGGATCGGCTGGGGGCTCTATTCGCTCAACGGACGACGCGCGGGTGATCCGCTGGTCGCGACCGCGCTCAATTTCGCACTCGCCACGCCGCTGGCGCTGATCTGGATGCTGGGCGCGGGCGATTGGGGGCAGGGGGAAAGCTGGGGCTGGACGCCTGCGATCCTCTCGGGCGCGGTCACCTCCGGGCTGGGCTATGCGCTGTGGTATCGCGTGATACCGCAAATCCCCGCGAGCCTCGCTGCCATCGCTCAACTCTCCGTGCCCTTGATCGCGGCGCTGGGCGGGGCGGTTTTGCTCGCGGAGACGCCTTCGGCACGCTTCTGGCTGGCCGCGGCGCTGGTGATCGGCGGGATCGCCCTCTCGCTGAGGCGAAAAACCTGAGCGCATCTCTCGGATTTTCGGGCCGGAAACGGCTTGACCTCGGAACCTCCAGCGCTTCTTTAGTGTTTGACACACGTACCTTCGAACTAATGAGAGGACATCATGGCTTTTGAACTTCCCGATCTTCCCTATGCCCACGACGCGCTCGCGGATCTCGGCATGTCGAAGGAAACCCTCGAATATCACCACGACATTCACCACAAAGCCTATGTCGATAACGGCAACAAGGCGATTGCCGGTACCGAATGGGAAGGCAAGTCGGTCGAAGAGATCGTGAAGGGCACCTACCAGCCGAACGCGGTTGCGCAGAGCGGCATCTTCAACAACGCCTCGCAGCATTGGAACCACACCCAGTTCTGGGAAATGATGGGTCCGGGCAACTCGGCGATGCCGAGCGAGCTGGAAAAGGCGCTGACCGAGAGCTTCGGCTCGGTCGACAAGTTCAAGGAAGACTTCGCCGCCGCAGGTGCGGGCCAGTTCGGCTCGGGCTGGGCATGGCTCGTGAAGGACACCGACGGTTCGCTGAAAGTGACCAAGACCGAGAACGGCGTGAACCCGCTGTGCTTCGGCCAGACCGCCCTTCTGGGCTGCGACGTGTGGGAGCACTCCTACTACATCGACTTCCGAAACAAGCGCCCCGCCTACCTGTCGAACTTCCTCGACAAGCTGGTGAACTGGGAAAACGTCGCTTCGCGCATGTGATTTCCGCGAAACGAATGAATTGGAAGGGCGTCCTGCGGGGCGCCCTTTTTCATTTCCGCGCCTGTGGCGATTGCCGGAACGGAAAGCCTGCAAAGCAGGAACCGCGACCCAGCCAAATCGGTTTTCTTGACAGCTACCAGAAACCAAGAGGAGGATATGATGGCAGAGCGTATTCGTTCGAAAGACGGCAAGCGCGAAACCGAAGAGGTCCTCGGCGAGAAGCCCGAGAATATCGAGACGCCGGAAGGGCAAGGCAGCTCGGGCGGGAACCTCAATCGCAAGGTCGGCACCCGCGACGAGAAGAAACGCCTCGATGAGACTTCGGCAGGCGCGACCCGTCCGTTGGGCGGCGACGAGCGCGACAGCGGTGAAAAGGAGAAGATGTGATGACCAAGCTTTCCAAAGGCACCTGGGTTGTGATCGCGGATGGCGAGAAGGCGCTGTTTCTTGAAAACATGATGGACGAGCAGGATCCCAACCTCGTCGTGCGCCGCATCGACGAGCAGGAGAACCCGCCGGATCACGAGCAGGGCACCGACAGCCCCGGTCGCATGGCCGATGACGGCCCCGGCCATCGCTCGGCCTTCCAGGAGACCGACTGGCACGAGCTGGCGAAGATGCGCTTCGCCGACGATCTGGCCGAGCGGCTCTACAAGATGGTCCATAAGGGCCGGATCGAGCAGCTGGTGATCGTTGCGGCGCCGCGTGTGCTGGGCGAGATCCGCTCTGCACTGCATAAGGAAGTCTCCGACGTGGTGGTGGCCGAGATCGACAAGACGCTGACCAATCACCCCCGCGACGAGATCGAGAAGCTGGTGAAGGAAGAGCTCGCGACCGCCTGAGCCGCACCTCGCCAAGATGACAGGAAAAGCGCCGTGCGGGTCTCGCGCGGCGCTTTTTCATTTGGGCTGAAAGGGGAGTGGGGGATGCTGATGGTCCGAGCGCCACCGATCGTTCAACTCGCCATGCGTCTCCGGTCGTCTGTCGCGCAACGCAAAAACGCCGCGCGAGACCCGCGCGGCGTTTTATGGATGGGGAGGAACGAGGCGGCTTAGTCGTCGTTCTCGAGGCTCTGCTTGAGCGTTTCGATATCGGGGTCGCTGGCGCGCGGGACGATCCGATAGACCGCGTTGACGAAGCAGAACACGGCGAACCCGAGAAGCCCCACGCAGATCGCCCCGGTCAGGAATTGACCGAACGGGTGTCCGCGCAGCCACTCGAACACCTTGCCGAGGCCGCCCGCGCTCGAGGGATCGTAGCTATAGGCCGCATAGACGATCAGCGCGCCCATGATCACGATCACCACGCCCTGCGCTACAAGCCCCGCCTGCAGCACGATATTGGCCCGCCGCGTGACCTCGTTGGCTTGCAGATGTTTCAGGTAAGCCTTGGTGATCCCTTTGTAGAGGTAGTAGCCGCCCGCGCCGATCACGATCAGCCCGATGACGCCAAGCGCGATACGTCCCATCGGTGCACTTAGGATCGTGGAGACCAGTTTGCTCGTCCCGTTGTCGCCGCTGGCGCGGGCGACCAAAGTCGTCACCGCGATACCGCCGATGCCCAGATGGACGAGACCGCTGACAACGAGGCCGATCCGTGCGACCCAGCCCTTCATCTCGGAGCCATAGGCCTCGAGGTCCCAGACCGCATCGACCACGCGCCAGATCGCATAAGCCGCCATGCCGAGCGCGATGGCGACCAGCACCACGGCCCCCCAGCCGCTCGACAGCTTCTGCAGCACCTGCTTGGTGCCCTCGGCGCTGCCGCCATGAAACAGCGACCAGAGCGAGACGCCGGCGACGACGAGATAGACGAGCCCGCGCCCCCCGTAGCCCGTGCGCATCACGGGCACTGCCCAGGCGAAATCGTCGGGGTCGTGGCTGTCTGTAGCGGACATTGGCGGTCTCTCTCGGCACTGTGAATTGACGCAGACCCAATGCGTGGACAAGCGCACAGGTTCCCGTGAGGCGCGGCCTTTCCTTTCGCCCGCCAATCGGTCAGGGTCACGCGGTTGAGAGAAGGGAATTTCGATGAACGAGGCGGTCAAGGGCTTCTGGGCGATGGTGACGGCCTGCGTCATCTGGGGGCTGTCGGGCCTCTACTACAAAATGCTCGACGGGATGCCGCCGATCGAGGTGCTTGCCCATCGCACGCTCTGGTCCTTCCTGTTCTTCGCCGTGATCCTCGGGCTGAAAGGCCGCCTTGGCGAGCTTTGGGTCGCGCTGGCGGAACGTCGCGGGCGCGGAACGCTGGTGATCGCGACGGCGGCGTTTATGATCTCGGCCAATTGGTTCACCTTCATCTGGTCGGTCCATTTCGGCCATGCGGTGCAGGCGTCGCTCGGCTATTACATCTTCCCGCTCGTCGCCGTCGTCCTCGGGCTGATCGTTTATCGTGAGGCGCTGAGCACGCGGCAGTGGATGGCGGTCGCGCTGGCGGCCACGGCGGTCATCGTCCTGACGATCGGGCTGGGCGTGGCGCCCTGGGTCTCGCTGATCTTGGCGGCTACCTTCGGCACTTATGGGCTGATCAAGAAGGGGCTGCGTGCGGGGCCGATGGTCTCGGTCTGCGCCGAGGTGCTGTTGCTCTCGCCGGTCGCTCTGATTGTGCTCTGGGGCTATCACGCGGGCTGGTGGGGCAATGCGCCCGGCGCGGGCCATTTCGGCGGCGACTGGAAGACGACGCTGCTGCTGATCTTCTCCGGCCCGCTCACCGGCACGCCGCTCTTGCTGTTCGCCTATGCGGCGCAGCGGGTGCGGATGGCGACCGTGGGGCTGGTGCAATATCTGAACCCGACCCTGCAATTCGCAGTGGCGACGCTGGCCTTCGGCGAGACGGTCACGATCTGGCACGCGATCGCGCTGGGGCTGATCTGGACGGCGCTCGCGCTCTATTCCAGCGCCAACCTGCGGATGCGCCGCCCGCAGCCTGCGGCACAGCCCGCCACGCAGCGTGGTTTAGGCGAAGGCTGAGACGAGCGCGCTTTCCAGCTCCTCCACGCTATCGACCGTCACGACGAGATCGCGCAGCGACGCATCCGCGAAGCCCTCGCCGATGATATGGTCGATCAGCGCCTCGAGCGGGGCCCAGTAGCCCTCGATATTGAGCAGATAGATCGGCTTCTCATGCAGGCCGATCTGGCGCCATGTCAGCACTTCGAACAGCTCGTCGAGCGAGCCCGCGCCGCCCGGCAGCACGACCACCGCATCGGCATTCATGAACATCACCTTCTTGCGCTCGTGCATCGTCTCGGTGACGACGAAGGTGGTCAGATCGCGCTTGCCGACCTCGCGCGGGAAGAGGTGCTCGGGGATCACGCCGAAGGTGCGCCCGCCTGCGGTTTGCGCCGCGCGCGCGACCTCGCCCATCAGCCCGACATCGCCCGCGCCGTAGACCAGCTGCCAGTCGCGCGCGGCGAGCATCTCTCCGGTCTCCTGCGCTGCTGCCGCATAAGCAGGCTTCGCGCCCGAACGAGAGCCGCAATAGACACAGACGGAACGGGGAAGGGTCATGACGGTGTCTCCGAAAATGCATTGTTATTGAGCGGTGATACCGGGGTTGCTAAGTTCCCTCAAGGGACCGGGTGACCTAGCCGTACATAAGAACAGGCGGCAGGCCCCGAGGGATGACGTGAAGGCGGGACTTAAATGAATGAAAACGTGACGGATCAACCAGTCGAGAGCACCGGGCTCGGGGCGGTGAAAGGGGGGGCGGTCGCGCTGCTCCTCGTGGTCTTGGGGCTGGTGCTTTGGGGCGTTCTGCGCCCGGTGGAGCGCGAAGGGGCGCAACCATCGGGGACAGATACCACTGCCGCGACCGGTTCCGCAGGCGCGCCGCAAACGGCCCAGCAGGGGGATGGGGGCACGACCTCCGGCACCGCCGCGCCGCAAAAGCAAGGCGTGGAAACCGTGGCTCAGGAAGCGGAAGAGGCGGCGAGTGCCGTGGCTCCGCTGGCTGAGGAGCCTACGGATAAGCTCGTTGAAACGGTCGACGGTCAGGGTGCTGAGGCCTCGGCTGCAGCGTCCGTCACCGGGACTGAGATGGGGGCTGACAGCACCACTGCAAAGGCGGCAGCGGACGGCAAGCCGCTCGCCCAGGTGCAATTCGATGCGCTGCGCGCCGCGCCCGACGGATCGGTGACGCTCGCCGGTCGGGCCGAACCGGGCGCCAAGCTCGATATTCTGGTGGACGGGAAAGTCGTGGCGAGCACGCAGGCCGATGGCGCTGGCAGCTTCGCCTCGCTCTTCGATCTGCCGCCCGCCGATGGACCGCGCGCGCTCTCGCTGCGGGTGACCGGCGCGGATGGTAACGCGCGCGATAGCGCCGAGACGCTCGTGCTGCGCGGCCAGCCGAAACAGGAGCGCCTTGCTTCGGCAGGGGAGAGCGCGACCTCCGGAACGGCTGCGGATGGTGCGACAGATGGAAGCGCCAGCGCGACGGCTCCGGCGACCGATGGTGCGGCGATGACCGGCACTGACGCAGGCGCGTCCGCCGCCACCGGGTCCGACGCGGCCCCCTCGACACCCACGCCGCCGGCAGCACCGCTCATCGCGGATGCCGATGGCGCGCGGCTGCTTGCTCCGAAAAGCGACGATCTGGTGATCGACACGATCTCCTTCGGCTCGGGCGAGGTTGCGCGCAGCGAAGGGCGCGGCGCGCCCGAGGGCACGACGCTCAGCGCCTATCTCGACGACACGCTCGTCGCCGAGGCGCAGCCGGGCGCAGATGGGCGCTGGTCGCTCAGCCTGCCTGGCTTGGGCACGGGTGAGCATAAGCTGCGGATCGACGCGCAGGATGCGTCCGGCAAGGTGGTCGCACGGGCCGAGACCGGCTTCGATCAACCCGACGAGATCCTCGTGGCGAGCGCGGCCGATCCGACCGGTGCGCAGGCGGCGTCGGTGCGCGCGACCGGAGAGGTGGGCGACGCGGTGAAAGTGGTGCAGATCGTGAAGGGCAATACGCTCTGGGCGATCGCACGCGAGGTCTATGGCGACGGGTTCCTCTATGTGCGGGTCTTCGACGCCAATCGCGACCAGATCCGCGACCCCGACCTGATCTATCCGGGGCAGGTCTTCAACATTCCCGCCCCCGATGCGCAGCCCGCCGAGGCTGCGCAGTAGCGCACAGACCGCTGGCACGGCTGGACTCCTGCGCGCCGCCGAGTAGGTTGCGCGCAGGTTTGACCGGTGAGGGGCGCTGCCCCGCTCCCTGACGGGAGCCCCCGGGATATTTTCGCCAAGAGGAAGAGGAGGGCGCGATGCCTCCGGCACAGATCACGACCAAGGGCAAGATGAATGCCGAGGAACGCGCCCGCGGCTGGCGCACGATCCGCGCGGTGCTGCCCTATCTCTGGGCGCATGAAGCCCCGTGGGTGAAGCGCCGCGTCGTCTTCGCGATGGTGATGCTGGTTATCGCCAAGATCATCTCGGTCGCGACGCCCTTCGTCTATCGCGAGGCGGTCAACGCGCTCTCGGGCGAGGGCACCTCGGCGGCCTGGGCGCTGGGCATGGGGGCGGTGGCGATCACCGTGGCCTATGGTGTCGCGCGCCTAATGACCGTGGCCTTCGGCGAGCTGCGCGATGCGATCTTCGTGAAGGTGGCGCAACGCGCGCTGCGTCATCTGGCGCTGCAGACCTTCACCCATATGCATCAGCTGAGCCTGCGCTATCACATCACCCGCAAGACTGGCGGCCTCAGCCGGATCATCGAGCGCGGGGTGAAAGGCGTCGAGTTCCTGCTGCGCTTCATGCTGTTCTCGGTCGGCCCGCTGATCGTCGAGCTGACGCTGGTGGCGATCATCTTCGCGGTGGTGTTCGACTGGCGCTACGCGGCGGTCGTGCTGGTCACCATCGCGGCCTATATCAAGTTCACCTTCAAGGTCACCGAGTGGCGCGTGAACATCCGGCGCGAGATGAACAAGGCCGATACGGCGGCGAACCAGAAGGCGATCGACAGCCTGCTGAACTTCGAGACGGTGAAATATTTCGGCGCGGCCAAGCGCGAGGCCGAACGTTACGACGACTCGATGAAGGGCTACGAGGCGATGGCGGTGAAGACCGGCCAGTCGCTCGCGGCGCTCAATGCGGGCCAGACGCTGATCATCACGATCGGGCTTGTGACGGTGATGGTCATGGCCGCGATGCAAGTGCAGGCGGGCACGCTGACGGTCGGCGATTTCGTCATGGTGCAGGCCTACATGATCCAGATCACCATGCCGCTGGGCTTCCTCGGTACGGTTTATCGCGAGATCCGGCAGGCGCTCGTCGATATGGGCGAAATGTTCGATTTGTTGCAGCAACCGGCCGAAATTCAGGACAAAGAGGATGCAGATGTTCTGAAAGTGAAAGGCGGGCATATCAGCTTCGACCATGTCGAATTCGCCTATGACCCGACGCGGCCGATCCTGAAGGGGATTTCCTTCGACGTGCCGGCCGGACAGACGGTGGCGCTGGTCGGGCCCTCAGGCTCGGGCAAATCCACGATCGGGCGCCTGCTGTTCCGCTTCTACGAGGTGAGCGGCGGCGCGATCCGCATCGACGATCAGGATCTGCGCGATGTGACGCAGGAGAGCCTGCAGCAGTCGATCGGCGTGGTGCCGCAGGATACCGTGCTCTTCAACGACACGATCCGCTACAACATCGCTTACGGGCGCGCCGATGCCTCGGACGAAGAGATCGTGGCGGCAGCGAAGGCCGCGCGCATCCATGACTTCGTGCTCAGCCTGCCCGAAGGCTATGACACGGCCGTGGGCGAGCGCGGGCTGAAGCTCTCGGGCGGCGAGAAGCAGCGGGTGGGCATCGCGCGCACGATCCTGAAGAACCCGCCGATCCTGCTTCTGGACGAGGCGACCTCGGCGCTCGATACGCAGACCGAACGCGACATCCAGATGAGCCTGAAGGCGATGGGCGAGGGGCGGTCCGTGATCACCATCGCGCACCGTCTGTCGACCATCGCGGATGCCGATCAGATCCTTGTGCTCGACAAGGGCGAGATCATCGAGCGCGGCCGTCACGAAGAGTTGCTGGCACAGCGCGGGCGCTATGCCTCGATGTGGGCGCGGCAATCGGCGGAAGAGGAAGACGAGGCGGAGCAGGGGGCGGCGTAAGTCTTCCGTTGTCAGCCTTCTAGGCGCGGGGCGACCAGCCCCGGGCCGCGCCCGACCCTCCCCCCGGGAGGGCGCATTGGCGAGGAGATCGCGGGCACGACCGACTTGCGGGCTTGCACGATAAAGCGCCACACCACTGCGATGCGACGCGCCCACCCGAGGGCCGGGCGCGGCTCTTCGCACTCACTCCGCCGCGTCGGGCCGTGTCACCAGATGCGGCTTCACGCCGCCTTCGGGTTCGCCATCCTCCCAGATGATCTCGCGGCCACGCATCTTGCGCATCGCACGCTCCAGCGCGAGGTCGCGCGCAGCCCGGCTGTCGATGCCCTGCATCAGCGCCGAAAGCGCCTTGGTCCCGCGATAGGCGCCGGTGTTGAACCAGACCCGGATCGCCAGCAGCGCGGGCGTCAGAACCAGCGTCAGCACGGTCGCGGTGCCAAGGCCGAACACCACTGCGGTCGCCAGTTGCTTCCACCAGAGCGCCGTCGGACTGTCGATCGAATAGCCGCCATTGAAAAAATCGAGCGACAGGCCGAACATCATCGGCGCAAGCCCCGCCATCGTGGTGATCGTGGTCAGCAGCACGGGCCGCAGGCGGGCCTCGGCGGTGCGGATGATCGCCTCGAGCTCGGGCATGTAGCGCGAGAATTCCTGATAGGTATCGATCAGGATGATGTTGTTGTTCACCACGATCCCCGCCAGCGCGACGATGCCCACGCCGGTCATGATGATCGAGAATTGCTGGCCCATCACCAGCATCCCGATCAGCACGCCTGCCGTGGACAGTACCACCGCCAGCAGCACCAGCACCGAATTGTAGAAGCTGTTGAACTGCGCGAGCAGGATCACGAACATCAGCGCCAGCGCGCCGCCGAAGGCGGTCATCAGGAAGTCCTGGCTCTCGTTCTGCTCGACCAGATCGCCGGACCATTCGTAGCTGACGCCCGGCGGCAGCGCGGCCTCGGTATCGAGCCACTCCCCGAGTGCGGCGATCCGCTCGTTGCCGGTGATCGGCTGGCCGTCGTCATTGGTGAGGCCCTCTTCGACACCCGCCTTGATGTCGTAATAGCGGGTCTGGTCGATCCGGTCGATCTGGCCCAGCTTGGGGGCGGGCGTTCGGGTGATGAAATTCGCGAGCGGCACAAGCCCCTCGGAGGTGCGCAGCTTCAGCGTGTCGAGGGTCGACAGCACCCGGTCTTCCTCGGGCAGGCGCACGCGAATCTCGATCTCCTCGTCAGATGAGGGCACGCGCATCGTGTCGAGCAGGATGCCGCGCGTCACCAGCTGCACCATCCCGCCCACGGTCGCCACATCCGCGCCGAAGCGGCCTGCGCGGGTTACGTCCACGTCGACCACCCAGTCGATGCCGGGCAGGGGGCGGGTGTCTTCGATCGCGGTGACGCCCTTCATATCCGCCATATGTGCCTCGACCTGCCGCACGGCCTTGTCGAGCGCCGCGAAATCATCGCCCTCGAGCCGGAGCTGGATCGGCTTGCCGGAGGACGGCCCGCGATCCTGAGCGAGATATTCGGACTGGATGCCGGGGATCGTGGCGATCTTCGCCATGATCTTCTCCATCACCACATCGCCATCGAGCGCCGGGTCGTCCTTGCGCTCGGCCCAGGGGATCATCTCGACCTGAATCTGGCCGATCGTGTCGCGCGGCGCGCTGGCCCCGCCATTGTTCTGGTTCAGCCCGCCTTCGCCCGCGAAGGAGAAGACCGCGCCGACGCCGGGCGTGCCGATCACCATGTTCTCGGCTTCCTGCAGCAGCGCGTCCTTCTCGGACAGCGAGAGGTTGCCGCGGCCCCGGATATAGACGATCGCCTGTTCGACCTCGCTGTCGGTGAAGAACTGGGTGCCGTTATTGTTCTTGCCGTAATAGCCGAAGGTCATGACGACGCCGGTCACGATCACCGCGACCACGATCAGCGGCATGATCGGATTGCCTGCGATGGCGGCGGTGAAATAGCCGAAGGGGCGGCGGCGATAGCCCGCCTCGATGGGCTTCGGTTTGCCTTGGGGCTTGGCCGCTGTGAAGGTGATCGAGCTGAGCAGCGTCGCGATCACGAAGAGGATCACGCCGGGCAGCGACGCCAGCAGATTGCCCGAAGCTGTATGCGTGCCCGAGAAGAAGGCCGGGTTGAGCGTCAGGAGCGCGCCGAGGAAGACGAGTCCGGCCGAAGCTATGGCAAGCAGCAGGCGCAGCCCGTACGGCCAGCCCTTGATTACCCGCGCGCCTATGTCGAGACGGCGGCTCATCCGGCCCGCGACGCCGCCCACGACGGGCAGGTAGATCAGCGCCACGACCAGCGAGGCCGAGAGCACGAAAATGATCGTGACCGGCAGCATCCCCATGAACTCGCCCGGCACGCCCGGCCAGAACAGCATCGGCAGGAAGGCGCAGAGCGTGGTCGCAGTCGACGACACGACCGGCCAGAACATGCGTTTCGCGGCTTCCGTGTAGGCGGCCATCGGGCCGGAGCCCTCAGAGATCCGCTTGTCGGCATATTCCACCACCACGATCGCACCATCGACCAGCATCCCCACCGCGAGGATCAGGCCGAACATCACGATATTCGAGATCGGCACGCCCATCGCGCCCAGCAGCAGGAAGGTCAGTAGGAAGGAGGTCGGGATCGCGAAGCCCACCAGCAGCGCCGAGCGCGTGCCCAGCGTCGCCAGCACAACGATCATCACCAGCGCGATCGCGGTCAGCACCGAGCCCTCCAGCTGGCTGACCATCGCGCCCACCGTCTTCGACTGATCGAGCGAAATCCCCACATCGACGGCGCGCTGCAGCGGCTCGGGCCAGCGGCTCTCGGTCTCGGCCACGGTCTTGCGCAGCAGGTCCACCGTGTCGATGATGTTGTAGCCTTTGCGCTTGACGATCTGCAGCGCCACCGTCGGCTCGCCATTGAAGCGCGCGGTGCCGGTGCGGTCCTCGAAAGTCAGGCGGATATCGGCCAGATCGCCCAGCGTCACGACGCTTTCGCCGTTCTTCTTCACCGGCAGCGCATAGACATCCTGCGCGGTCTCGAAGGTCGCGGGGATCTTCACCGAGAACGCGCCGCCATCGGTCTCGACCTCGCCTGCCGCGATCAGCTGGTTGTTGGCCTGCACGACATTGATCAGCTCGGGGGCGGTGACGTTATAGGCCTCGAGCTTCAGCGGATCGATCACGACTTCCAGCATCTCGTCGCGCTGGCCCGCGATCTGGGCTTCCAGCACCGGCTCCAGCCCCTCGACCTCGTCCTGCAATTCGCGGGCGAGCTTTTGCAGGGTGCGCTCGGGCGCGTTGCCCGACAGCGTCACCACGACGATCGGGAATTCGGAGAAGTTGATCTCGTTGATCGAATACTTTTCGGCCCCGTCGGGGAACTTGCCCTCGGCGGTGTTCATCGCATCGCGCACATCGGCGATGATCTTCGTCTTGTCCCAGCCGAAGTCGAATTCGAGCATCAGCCCCGCGTAATTCTCCTTCGCGATGCCGGTCATCTTGTCGAGCCCGTCGAGCCCGGCCAGTTCGGTCTCCATCGGCTTGACCAGCAGCTTCTCGGAATCGGTGGCCGAAATGCCGGGGAAGGGGACCGAGATGAACAGCATCGGAATCTCGATATCCGGCTCGCCCTCCTTGGGCAGGCTCAGATAGGCGGTCAGCCCCGCGAGGATCGAGATCGCCACGAAGGCGATCACCATCCGCGCGCGTGCTGCGGCCCAATCGACGATGCCGGTCATTGCGCGGCCCCGTCGGTGGCGTCGCCATCGTTTTGCGGGGCGGGCGTCATGGGGGCAGGCGTGTCTTGGGCCGCATCGCCCGGCGCGTGCTCGACGAGGGTCACGGCGACGGGCGAGCCCTCGGTCACGTAGTCTTGCCCGACCACGATCACTGTGGCGCTTTCCGGCAGGCCCGCCAGCCAGACGCCCTCGGGCGTGTCACGCAGGAAGTCGACCGGGGCGAAGCGGGCCACGCCGTCCACCGCGAGCCGCACGCCCAGCTTGCCCTGATCGTTCAGCGTCATCGCGGAGGCGGGCAGGAAATGTGCCTTGGTCCCATCGGCGGCGACGATCATCTCGACCGTCTGGCCCTCGCGGATCGAATGGCCGCCATTGGGCGCTTCGGCCTCGATCCGGAAGGTGCGGGTGGCGGCATCCGCCGATTGCGAGACGAAAGTGACCTTGCCCATCACCTCGCGCCCGGTCGCAAGCCGTGCGCCGACCATCGCGCCGGTCTTGACCCGGTCGATCTCGGTTTCAGGGATATAGCCCACGAGCTTGATCGGATCGAGCTGGATCACGGTCGCGCAAAGCCCGCCCGCCGAGAGCAGCGAGCCCAGTTCGGCGGTGTCTTCCTCGATCATCCCGGCAAAGGGCGCGGTGATCTCGAGCCGCGCCAGTTCCGTCTGCGCGGCCCCGACGGCGGCGCTTGCGGCTTTCAGCGCCGATTGCGCGGAGGCGGTGGAGGTTTCCGACCGGTAACCGCCTTCTTTCAGCTTCTCGGCGGCGGTGGCGTTGAGCCGCGCTTCCGCCAGCCGGGCCTGCGCTTCGGCCAGCGCTGCGGGCCGCGTGCCGGGATCGAGCTTGCACAGCAGCTGACCTTTCTCGACCTGCGCGCCCTTGCCGAGCGGCTCGGAAATCACCTTGCCCGTCGTCTCGGAGCGCACCTCAACGCGGCGCGCGGCCTCGGTCTGCCCGCGCGTCAGAACGCCCTGATCGAGCGGCTGCGCGGTCGAGACCATCGCCTGCACCGGCACGGCGGGGGTGCCGGTCGCCTCGACCTGCTGCGCTTGCTCGGCAGGCGTCGCGGCATCGCCGAGATAGCCCATCAGGCGGTCGCGCTCGAACACCAGAAGGTAGAGCGCGACAAGAACGAGGATCGCGTTAAGGATCGGGACCGGACGCATCGGCGGGCTCCTGTATGTGGGCACGGCGTCTCG
Source organism: Thioclava sp. DLFJ4-1 (assembly GCF_002020145.1). Taxonomy (NCBI): domain Bacteria; kingdom Pseudomonadati; phylum Pseudomonadota; class Alphaproteobacteria; order Rhodobacterales; family Paracoccaceae; genus Thioclava; species Thioclava sp. DLFJ4-1. Next base: position 615,917 of record NZ_MPZT01000001.1, on the reverse strand, counting down.
CCAAAATGGGGACTGAACCGCAGCGTTCAACTTACCGAGAGCGGCGCGTGATCTCAAGGCTTGCATTCCTCAAGGACCCGCGTGAACAGAGCGGTTCGTGCGGCCCTTGGCAGCGCCGGGGGAGCCGTGTAAGAGGGGCGCCAAAGCTACGAGGAGACCCGCGCGTGAGTGATACCGACAGTTTCATCGACGAAGTCACCGATGCCGTGCGTCAGGACAAGCTCTGGGCGGCGTTCAAGAAATGGGGCTGGATCGGCGCGGTGATCATCCTCGCTATCGTCGGCGGCACCGCTTGGAATGCGTGGCAGAAGGAAAAGACCGAGGCCGATGCGCGCGCCTTTGGCGATCAGGTGATGGCGGCCGTGAACGGTGACGCCACCAGCGCCGATCTCGCCAAGGTAACGCCCGACGGTCCCGGCCGCACCGCGGTTCTCAAGATCATGCAGGGCGACGCCGCGATCGAGGCGGGCAAGCCCGACGAGGCGATCAAGTTCTTCGATGCGGTGAGCGCCGAGCAGGGCCTGCCGCGCTCGATCAGCGATCTCGCGAAGCTCAAGGCGGTGATCGCGGCGGGCGACAAGATGGATTCCGCCAAGCGCGACGCGACGCTGCAGGAACTGGCGACCCCCGGCGCGCCCTACCGCCTTCTGGCGATGGAGCAGCAGGCGGCAGCAGCCGTCGCATCCGGCGACACGGACGGCGCGATCTCGATCGCCCAGCAAATTCTTCAGGACGCCGGCCTCACGCCGGGCTTGCAACAACGCGCGACAGAGTTGATTGTGGCGCTGGGTGGCGAAGTGCCGACCCAGCCGGGGCAGTCCGCTCCGGCACCGCAAGAGTAAAGGGTTGAACCGGCGCGCCTTTATCGGGCGTGCGGGCACTGCAAGAGAGCCGAGACAGGCAGGGGGAACGGGCGTGAAGCTGAGCAAGACGATCTGCGTGCTGAGTGTGGCGGCTTTCGTGGCAGGCTGTACCAAGGAAACGATCCTCCCCGGCGAGCGTCTCTCGCCCCGCGACGCGCTGCGCGCCGAAGAGGGGCTGCCGCTGGCCGACGCGCCGGCCCAGCAGTCGCTGCCGATCTCGCTGCCGCGTCAGGTGGGCAATGCCGAATGGCCGCAGCGGGCTGGCTCGGCGACCCATAGCCTGTTCAACGCGGCGCTCGGCAACGGCACGACGCCGGTCTGGTCCGCCGATATCGGTTCGGGCAATGCGCGCCGCTATCGCATCACCGCCGATCCGATCGTGGGTGGCGGCAAGGTCTATACGCTCGACAGTCAGGCCCGTGTCACCGCGACGGCGACGAATGGCGGGCGCGTCTGGCAGACCGACATCACGCCTCCGGGCGACCGTCAGGGCGATGCTTCGGGCGGCGGCGTGGCCTATGCCAACGGCACGGTCTACGTGACCTCCGATTTCGCCGAGCTCGTCGCGATCGACGCAGCCACCGGCGGCATCAAGTGGCGGCAATATTTCGACGCGGGCATCGGCGGTGCGCCGACCGTGAAGAACGGTGTGGTCTATGTGGTCGCGCGCGATTCCTCGGCCTGGGCGATCCGCGCCAGCGACGGCAAGGAAATCTGGCAAGTGCCGGGTGCGCCGTCGGCTTCGGGCATGACCGGCGTCTCCTCGCCTGCCGTCACCGATCGCATGGTGATCTTCCCGTTCTCCTCGGGCTTCCTGAGCGGCGTCCTGCCGCAAAGCGGGATGCAGATGTGGAACTCCAAAGTGCCGGGCGCGCGTCCGGGCGTGGGCTATGCCAATATCGTCGATCTGACCGGCGATCCGGTCGTGGTGGGCGATACCGTCTATGCGGGCTCCTCGGCGGGCAAGCTGGCGGCCTTCGACGTGAATTCCGGCGAGCGGATCTGGACCGCGACCGAAGGGGCCAACAGCCCCGTGCAGGTTGCGGGCGGCTCGATCTTCCTCGTCTCGGATCAGGGCAAGATCGTGCGTCTCGATGCCAAGACCGGCGATCAGATCTGGTCCAAGGATCTGCCCTATTACACCAAGGACAAGCCGAAGCGTCAGCGTGACATCGTCGCGAGCTACGGTCCGGTTCTCGCAGGCAACAAGCTGTTCGTCGCGTCTTCCGACGGCGTGCTGCGCGTCTTCAGCCCGATCGACGGCAGCCTGATCGGCCAGGCGAAGATCCCGGGCGGGGCTGCGACCGATCCGGTCGTGGCGGGGCGCACCCTCTACGTCGTCGGCGGCGATGGGAAACTGCACGCTTTTCAGTGAGCCCTTTAGGGTGTAAGGGGGCCGCTTACGACCGCCCAAGGAGGGCATCATGAGCTTTACCCTGGCCATCGTGGGCCGCCCGAATGTCGGAAAATCGACGCTGTTCAACCGGCTTGTCGGCAAGCGACTCGCGCTTGTCGACAACATGCCCGGCGTCACGCGCGACCTGCGCGAGGGCGATGCGCGTCTGGGCGATCTGCGCTTCATCGTGATCGACTCGGCCGGTCTGGAACTGGCCGAAGACGACAGCCTTCAGGGCCGGATGCGCCGCCTGACCGAGCGCGCCGTGGAAGAGGCCGATATCTGCCTCTTCATGATCGACGCGCGCGTGGGCGTGACGCCCGCCGACGAGATTTTCGCCGATATCCTGCGCAAGAAAAGCGCTAACGTCATCCTCGCGGCCAACAAGGCCGAAGGAGCGGCAGGCGATGCGGGCGCGATGGAAGCGTGGAGCCTTGGTCTGGGCGAGCCGCTGCGGATCTCGGCCGAGCATGGCGAAGGTCTGGACGATCTCTATACCGCGCTGGTGCCGCTGGCCGATGAATTCGCCGAGCGCAACGCCGCGAACGCGCCGGTCACCGATATCGTGATCGAGGACGAGCTCGAGGAAGGCGACATCCCCGCCTACCAGCCGCCCTCCGCCACGAAGCCGCTGCAGCTCGCCGTGATCGGGCGCCCGAATGCGGGCAAGTCGACGTTGATCAACAAGATTCTGAACGAAGACCGCCTGCTGACCGGCCCCGAGGCCGGGATTACCCGCGATGCGATCTCGGTCACCGCCGATTTCATGGGCACGCCGATGCGGATCTGGGACACGGCGGGGATGCGCAAGAAGGCGCGTGTCACCGACAAGGTCGAGAAACTGAGCGTGGCCGATGGCCTGCGCGCGGTGCGCTTCGCTGAAGTGGTCGTGGTGCTGCTCGACGTGAATATTCCGTTTGAAACCCAAGACTTGCGGATCGCCGATTTCGCCGAGACCGAGGGTCGCGCCGTTGTGGTTGCTGCGAACAAATGGGATCTCGAAGAGGATAAACCCGAGAAGCTGAAGGAACTGCGCGAGGCGTTCGAGCGCCTGCTGCCGCAGCTCAAGGGCGCGCCTCTGGTGACCGTCTCGGCCAAGACCGGCAAGGGGCTCGACCGGCTGCATAATGCGATCCTGAAGGCCCATGAGGTCTGGAACCGCCGCGTGCCGACCGCGAAGCTGAACAACTGGCTGACCGCGATGACCGAGGCGCACCCGCCGCCGGCTCCCGGCGGTCGTCGGATCAAGCTGCGCTACATCACGCAGGCGAAAACCCGTCCGCCGGGCTTCGTGGTGAAATCCACCCATACCGACAAGATCCCGGAAAGCTACGAGCGCTATCTGGTCAACGGTCTGCGCGAGAGCTTCGACATGCCGGGCACGCCGATCCGCCTCTACATGCGCGATCAGGGCAAGACGAACCCCTACAAGGATCGCAAGAAGTCGATCCCGTCGCGCCTGAAAAAGCACGTCGATGCGAAAAAGCGCTCGGCCCACAAGGAATCGGCGCGTAAAGCGCGCGAGGCGAAGAAGGGCGAGTAAGGCTCTAATCCTAAAAGAAAACGCCCGCCGGAGGATGTCGAAATCTCCGGCGGGCGTTTTTCGTTTCAGCGATGCCGACGCGCTTTACAGAAAGCCCAGCCGATCGAGGGCGGCTTGAGCGCGTGCGCGCTCTTCGGTCGAGTCCGAAAGCACGCTCGCATTGATCTCCGCCATCAGTTTCGACAGCGTCTTTTCCCGGCGCATCGCGATGATCTGCGCGGGGATCTGGTCCTCACCGATCTCGAGAATGCGCCTCATCAAGACGCTATCCCGCTTGTGCGTGACTGTTACGGACATGTGCAGCTCTCCCGGCGACTCACTTCTAACACGGAAACGTTAACAACGTTCCCGCCCGGAGTCTTGCGTCGCCGGGTCGCAGTGTCAGGCCAGCTTGCCGTCGACCAGGCGCGTCTTGCCGCCGAGATAGGGGTGCAGGCAGGCGGGCAGGGTGACCGAGCCGTCCTCTTCCTGACCGTTCTCCAGCACCGCGATCAGGCAGCGCCCGACCGCGAGGCCCGAGCCGTTCAGCGTCGCGATGAATTCGGGCTTGCCGCCGCCTTCGGGCTTGTAGCGTCCGTTCATCCGTCGCGCCTGGAAGGTGCCGCAGGTCGAAACCGAAGAAATCTCGCGATAGGTGTTCTGACCCGGCAGCCAGACCTCGAGGTCATAGGTCTTCTGCGCGCCGAACCCCATGTCGCCGGTGCAGAGCACGATGCGACGATAGGGCAGTTCCAGCGCCTCCAGCACCGCCTCGGCGCATTTCGTCATGCGTTCATGTTCGTCGATCGCGGTCTCGGGCGTGCAGAGCGTCACCATCTCGACCTTCTCGAACTGGTGCTGACGCAGCATTCCCGAGGTGTCCTTGCCTGCGGACCCGGCTTCCGAACGGAAGCAGTTCGTATGGGCGCACATGCGCTGGGGCAGGGCGGCAGCGTCCATGACCTCGCCATTGGCGTAGTTGGTCAGCGTCACCTCGGCGGTGGGGATCAGCCACCAGCCATTGGTGGTCTGATAGCTGTCCTCGGCGAATTTCGGCAATTGCCCGGTGCCCATCATCGCCTCGTCGCGCACCAGCACGGGGGTGATGTTCTCGGACAGATCGTGCTTGTCCACATGCAGGTCGAGCATGAATTGCGCGAGCGCCCGGTGGACGCGGGCGACCCCGCCCTTGAGCACCACGAAACGCGAGCCCGACAGCTTTGCCGCCGTCTCGAAATCCATCTCGCCACCCACCGCGGACAGCTCGAAATGCTCTTTCGGATCAAAGGCGAACTCGCGCGGCGTGCCCCAGCGGCTCACTTCGACATTCTCGTCCTCATCTGCACCATCGGGCACATCGGCCAGCGGCAGGTTCGGGATCGTCATCAGCAGATCGCGCAGCTTGGCGTCGAGTTCGCCCGCCTCGGTCTGCATCTGTGCGACCTCGGCTTTCTTCTCGGTCACCAGCGCGCGCAGGCGCTCGAATTCGACTTCGTCGCCTTTCGCCTTCGCGGCGCCGACTTGCTTCGACGCGGCGTTCTGATCGGCTTTCGCGGTCTCGGCGGCGTGGATTGCCGTGCGGCGCGCCTCGTCCATCGCGAGAATCTCGGGCGAGAGCGGCGAGAGCCCCCGCCGCGCCAGCTGCGCGTCGAATTCTTCGGGGTTTTCGCGGATTGCGCGGATATCGTGCATCTCACCATCTCCAAGACTGTTGCGGGAAAGGCTTTAGCGCATGAAAGTGAAAGCGAAAACCCCCGGCGATGCGGCCATGACACAGGTCAATGAATTCGAGCCTGTGGAGTGGTTGTATTCTGTTGGGCGAATACATATTCAATAACCGGAATATAAATTGCAGGCGCAGGGGCGCGCCGGTAAGGGAAGGGAACCCGAGATGACGTTGAAGCTTCTGCCGTTGGCATTCGCCGCGTTGATCCTGCCGGGAATCGCGTTGGCGCAGGACGGGGCGATTACGGTCGAACCGCAGGTCGTGACCGATTGGAAGTCTGTCTACGGGCAGGTCGAGGCAAAGAACACGATTGCGGCGCGTGCGCGGATTTCCGGCACGATCACCGCGCTTGACGTGACCGAGGGCGACGAGGTCAAAGCCGGTCAGGAGATCGGCAAGATCACCGACCAGACGCTCGATTATCAGATCGGCGCGGTCGATGCGCAGATCAACGCGCTCGAAGCTCAGCTGGAAAACGCGAATACCGAGCTCAAGCGCGGGCAGGAATTGCAGGCGCGCGGCGTCTCGACCTCGCAGAATGTCGATCAGCTTCAGACGCAGGTGAATGTCTACGAGGGCCAGATCGCGGCGCAGAAAGCGCAGCGCAAGGTCTATGAGCAGCAGCAGGAATTCGGCACCGTGACCGCGCCGATCGACGGCAAGGTCGTGACCGTGCCGGTCACCAAAGATGCCGTCATCATGGGCGGCGAGACCATCGCGACGATCGGCGGCGGCGGGTTCTTCCTGCGTCTGTCGATCCCCGAGCGTCACGCTGACACGCTGCACATGGGCGACACGATCATGATCACCGATCCCGACGGCAAGGAAATCGAGGGTAAGCTGGCCAAGATCTACCCCGAGATCGAGGGTGGCCGGGTGCAGGCCGATGTCGAAGTGCCTGATCTGGATTCGCGCTTCGTCGGCGCGCGGCTTCTGGTGAAGCTGCCGATGGGCGAGCGTGACGCGATTGTCATCCCGCAGGACTATGTCTTCAACCGCACCGGGCTCGATTTCGTCCGCGTGAAAGAAGCGGACGGCACCTATCTGCGCACGGTCGTGCCGGGCGTTAAGGTCAATATCGACGGCCAGGACATGGTCGAAGTTCTTACCGGTCTGAACGCCGGCGACACGGTGGTGCCGAACGATGAGCAATAACCAAGGCACCGGGCCCGAGACGCCCGAAGACGACGAAATCCACGTCAAGCTGGGGATCGCGGGGGGACTCACGAAGTCCTTCATCCGCTCGGCGCTGACGCCGCTGATGATCCTCGCCGCGATCGCGGTGGGTCTGGTCGCGCTGATCTCGCTGCCGCGCGAAGAAGAGCCGCAGATTTCCGTGCCGATGGTGGATATCCACCTGCAGGCGCCGGGTCTGAAGGCGCAGGACGCGATGAAGCTGGTGACCGAGCCGATGGAAACCATCGTGCAGGGCATCAACGAGGTCGAGCACGTCTATTCGCGCACGCAGGACGATTATTCGCTTGTGATGGCGCGCTTCAAGGTCGGCACCTCGTCGGATGCCGCGATCCTGCGCGTGCATGAAAAAGTCCGCGCGAATATGGACAAGATTCCGAAAGGCATCCCCGATCCGGTGATCGTGGGCCGCGGGATCGACGATGTGGCAATCGTCTCGCTGACGCTGACCGGCAAGGATGGCGCGCAGGTCGACAGCGACGAACTGACCCGTGTCGCGCGCGAATTGCAGACCGAGGTCACGAAGATCCAGAACGTCGGCCTGACCTATCTGGTGGGGGACGCCACGAGCGAGATCCGCATCGAACCCGAGCCCGACAAGCTCGCGCTCTACGGCGTCACGCTGCAACAGCTCTCGAACAAGGTCACGCAGGCGAACCGCGCCTTCAACACCGGCAATATCCGCCATGAGGGCAAGCAGATCAGCCTGTCCGCGGGCGAGACGCTGACCGCGCCTTCCGAGATCGCGGGCCTTCTGCTGACCACGCGCGACAACCGCCCCGTCTATGTGGCCGATGTCGCGAAGGTCTCCTATGTGCCGGACGCCTCGGACCATATCGTCTCCAACGTGCAGCGCGACGCCAATGGCAAGATCGAGCGCTCGCCTGCCGTGACGCTGGCCATCGCCAAGCGCGCAGGCTCCAACGCCGTGGTCGTGGCCGAGCATATCCTCGACCGCGTGCACGAGCTGCACGGCCAGCTGATCCCCGACAATGTCGAGGTGAAGGTCACCCGCGACTATGGCGAGACGGCGAACGAGAAGGCCAACGAACTGCTGTTCCACCTTGGCCTCGCGACGGTCTCCATCGTGGGCCTCGTGCTGGTCGCGATCGGCTGGCGGGAATCCATCGTGGTTGCGGTGGTCATTCCGGTGACGATCCTGCTGACGCTGTTTGCGGCCTATATCATGGGCTTCACGCTGAACCGGGTGTCGCTCTTCGCGCTGATCTTCGCGATCGGTATTCTCGTCGATGACGCCATCGTGGTGATCGAGAACATCGCGCGACACTGGGCGATGAAGACGCCCGGCAGCCGTGTGACCAAGGCGATCGAGGCCGTGGCCGAAGTGGGTAACCCCACCATCGTCGCCACCCTAACCGTTGTCGCCGCGCTGCTGCCGATGCTCTTCGTGTCGGGCCTGATGGGGCCCTACATGTCGCCCATTCCGGCGGTGGCCTCGGCGGCTATGATCTTCTCCTTCTTCGTGGCGGTGATCATCACCCCGTGGCTGATGGTGAAGGTCGCGGGCAAGGCGCAGCTGCATGGCCATCACGGCGATGACGACGCCTATGGCGGCGAACATGCGGGCGGCAAGCTCGGTCGGATGTATAGTGCCGTGGCGCGGCCGATCCTGAAGACCAAGGGCCGCTCGGGTCTGTTCCTGCTGGTCGTGTCGGTGCTGTCCTTCGGCTCACTGGGGCTGCTCTACACCAAGCATGTCACCGTGAAACTGCTGCCCTTCGACAACAAATCCGAACTCTCGGTCGTGGTCGATATGCCTGCGGGCACCTCGGTCGAGGGCACGGATGCGGTCGCTCAGCAGGTGGCCGAGATCGTGACCAAGCTGCCCGAGGTGCTCTCGGTGCAGACCCATGCGGGCACCTCTGCGCCGTTCAACTTCAACGGGCTCGTGCGCCACTACTACCTGCGCGCGCAGCCCAATCAGGGCGATGTTGAGCTTCAGCTTGCGCCGAAAGGGGAACGGGATCGCACCAGCCACGAGATTGCGCTGGAGATCCGCGACAAGATCAAGGCGATCAAGCTGCCTGAAGGCGCGAGCCTGAAGACGGTCGAACCGCCGCCGGGTCCGCCGGTGATCGCGACGCTTCTGGCCGAGGTCTATGGCCCGACGCCCGAGATGCGCCGCGACGCGGCCCGCCGGATCGAGGACGCCTTCAAACAGGTGCCTTATATCGTCGACGTGGATAACAGCTTCGGCATCCAGCCCGACAAGTTGCGCGCCACGGTCAATTCCGACGATCTGGAGTTCTACTCGGTCTCCGAGGGCGATGTCTGGGATACGCTGGGGATGCTGAACGGCTCGACCACGGTGGGCTATTCCCATCGCGGGCAGGAGCGCCAGCCGATCCCGATCGTGATGGAGCGCTCGAAGTCGAACAAGGTGATGAACGAGGAAACGCTCTCGACGCCGATCCCGGCCAATGTCCTGCCCGGCGCGCGCGGCGTGGTGGAGCTGGGCGACGTGGTCAGCGTCGACAAGGAGAAGGCGTCCTATCCGATCTTCCGCCATAACGGGCGCGAGGCCGAGATGGTCACCGCAGAGCTCGCCGGCAAATTCGAGGCGCCGCTCTACGGGATGCTCGCCGTTGACGATGCGATCAACAACATGGACTGGCCCAAGGGCGAGAAACCGGTCGTATCGCTGCATGGCCAGCCGCAGGACGAAAGCCATGTGACGCTTCTGTGGGACGGCGAATGGGAGGTGACCTGGGTGACCTTCCGCGACATGGGCGCGGCCTTCGCCGTGGCGCTTCTGGGGATCTACATCCTCGTCGTCGCGCAGTTCGGCTCGTTCCGCCTGCCGCTGGTGATCCTGACCCCGGTGCCGCTGACCTTCCTCGGGATCATGCTCGGCCACTGGATCTTCCACGCGCCGTTCTCGGCCACGTCGATGATCGGTTTCATCGCGCTGGCGGGGATCATCGTGCGCAACTCGATCCTGCTGGTGGACTTCATCCGCCACGGCAGCCACGAGGGCAAATCGCCGACCGAGGTGCTGATCGAGGCGGGGGCCATCCGCTTCAAGCCGATCCTGCTGACCGCGATCGCGGCGATGATCGGTGCGGTGGTGATCCTGGCCGACCCGATCTTCCAGGGTCTCGCGATCTCGCTGCTGTTCGGCCTGCTCAGCTCGACCCTGCTGACCGTGCTCGTGATCCCGGCGATCTACCGGATCTTCAAGACCTGATCCGGTCACCGACCTGAAACGCGAAACCGCCCGCACGTCTCTCTCGTGCGGGCGGTTTTTCTTTATCGGATCGCGGAGCGGCCCCCCCTTCGCCTTGGCGAAAATATCCCGGGGGTGAGGGCGCAGCCCGAGGGGGCAGAGCCCCCTCCCTGTTAAGTTTTGTCGCCCTCCGGCGACGGGGGCAGAGCCCCTTAACCCGGTTGCCGCTCAGCCCAGCCTGCGAAGATCTTCTCCAGCGCGACGACGGCGTAATAGAGCAGGATGCCCAGGAAGGCCAAGGCGATCAGCACCGCGAACATCAGCGGGTAATCCCCGTTGGTCTGACCCGACAGGAACAGCGCGCCGAGGCCTTTGCCATGGGGCGAGATGATCTCGACGAGGTTGGTGCCGATGAAGGCCAGCGTCACCGAGACCTTCAGCGCGCCGAAGAATTCGGGCAGGGTTTTCGGCAGGGCGATCTTGCGGAAGATGGTGAATTTCGAGGCCCCCAGCGCGCCCAGAATATCGCGATATTCCGGCTCCAGCGTCGACAGGCCGATCCCCACCGAGACCGCGATCGGGAAGAAGGAGATCATGAAGGCCATCAGCACGGTGTTGAAGTCATGCGCGCCGATGAAGAGAAGCGCGAGCACCGGCACCACGGTCGCTTTCGGCACCGCGTTGAAGCCCACCAGAAGCGGATAGAGCGCATCGCGCGCGGTGCGCGAAAAGCCCATCACCATCCCGAGGAACGTCCCGAAGACGATCGAGATCGCAAGACCTGCTACCGTCCGCCACAGCGTCTGCCAGCTATCGATCAGGAACAGGTTCCAGTAGCGCATATAGGCGGCGGGCAGGTCCGAGGGCGAGGCCATGACGTAATTCGGCCAGCCATTCGCCCAGACGATGAATTCCCAGATCGCGAGGAAGGCGATGATCGACAGGATCGGGGTGAGGATTTTCTTGAAGTCCATCAGTGCATCTCCTCGTCGCGGCCCTGAGCGATCCGGATCTGGTCGCGCAGCAAATGCAGCATGTCGACGGCTTTCGGCTCGTAGAGAATGTCGATCGTGCGATCCTTCGGCAGGTCCACATCCAGCACATATTGCGTATGTGCCGGGCGGCCCGAGAGCACGATGACCTGATCGCCGAGGAAAACGCTCTCGCGCAGGTCATGGGTGATCAGAACGGCGGTGAAGGGCTCGGCGGCGCGCAGGTCGCGCATCGTCTGCCACAGATCTTCGCGGGTGAAATTGTCGAGCGCACCGAAGGGTTCGTCCATGATCAGGACATCCGGCTTATGCACGATGGCACGGCAGAGCGAGGCGCGCTGGCGCATCCCGCCGGACAGCTCGGAGGGGCGCTTGGTCTCGAACCCCTTCAGGCCCACCATCTCCAGCAGATGCTCGGCGCGCGCGACCTTCTCGGATTTCGCCATGCCCGGAGCCACGATCTCCAAGGGCAGCATGACGTTCTCGATGATCGAGCGCCATTCCAGCATCACCGGGTTCTGGAACGCCATGCCGACGGTCTTGCGCGGGCTGGTGACCTTCTCGCCATGCAGCCAGACCTCGCCCTGATCGGGCTTCATCAGCCCCGCCACCAGACGGGTGAGAGTGGATTTCCCGCAGCCCGACGGGCCGACCACGGCGCAGAACTCGCCCTGCGGCACGCGGATGTCGAGATGGTCGAGCACGGGCAGGGGGCCATGCTTGGTTTGATAGGCGTGGGTCACGCCGCGAATGTCGATGAGGTTTTCCATGAGGGTCCGGCGCGAGAAGGCAGAGAAAAGGAGCGGGCGCGTCTGCGGCGCCCGCCCCCGAGACGGTGACGGATCAGTCGATCTTCAGCTCTGCCGCGTCGGGCAGGTATTCGCGGTCGAAATAGAGCGCCGCGTCAGGCGTGTTCTGGAACTCGTAGACGGTTTTCGTCTGCTCGATCGCGGTGGCCATACGGTCCGCGTCGATGCCGCCCATGCCGTTTTCCTTGACGTAATCGGTCAGGACGTTGGCATCGATCGCCATCTGCAGGCGCTCGGTCTCCAGATCCTTGTCGGCGGCGGGGTTGCGCTTGAGAAGCGCGTCCACGGCCTTGCCCGGATCGGCCACGGCGGCTTTCCAGCCCTCGGCGGTCGCTTTGATGAAGCCGGTGATCTCTTCGGGATGCGCCTTCGCGTAATCGGTGTTCACGATGATCGCGTTGCCGTACAGCGCCACGCCGTAATCGGCCATCAGCAGGATCGACTGGTCATCCATGCCGACGCCGAGGCGCTTGAGGTTGAGCGTCGAGGAGAAGGAGAAGCCGGTGACCGCATCGACCTTGCCCTCGGCCAGCATCGGCTCGCGCGTGGGGAAGCCGACGGGTTCGACCTTGATCTTGTCCATGTCGAGGCCGGTCTCCTTGGCGAAGATCGGGAATTGCGCCCAGGCACCATCCGGCGGCGGCGCGCCCAGCACCTTGCCTTCGAGGTCTTTGGGCTCGTTCACGCCCTGCGACTTGCGGCCGACCACGGCAAAGGGCGGCTTGTCATAGACCATCATCACGGCGGTGACGGGTGCGCCGGGGTTCTGGTCGAGGAATTTCATCAGCGAGTTGATATCGGCGAAGCCCACCGGATAGGCACCGGTCGCCACTTTCGGAATCGCGTCGAGCGAGCCCTTGCCCTCTGCGATCTCGACGTCGAGCCCGGCATTGCCGTAATAGCCCTCGTCCACTGCAAGGAAATAGGGCGCCGAGGGGCCTTCGAATTTCCAGTCCAGTGCGAAAGGCATCTTGGTTTCGGCCTGTGCCAGCGTGGCCGAGAGGCCGAGCGCGAGCGCCGCGAAAAGCCCCGGTTTGATGTGCAGCATGATATCCCTCACTTCGTTAATCCGTTTTCGCCCCGATCCTGACCGGCGGCGCGCGGGGGTAAACTCAAACCGCGCGCGCCATGCGAACAGGCGGGGCGCTCACGGTTCCGTGATTAAGTTTTGGGCGGGGTGCTGTAAGAATGCAAGAAAATTAGGCGCGGCATCGGCGGGCGCTCAGAGCGAAATCTCCAGGGGCAGAAACCCATTCGCGTCGACCGGCCCGGAAGACGCGCGCAGCCCCGCCTGTTCCAGTTCGCAGAGATAGGCCGCGGCACCGGGACCCGTATGGTAGAGCGCGCGCGCACCGGGCAGGGGAGAGAACCGCCAAATCGGGGGCGCGTCGAGATGCAGCGGTCCCTCCTGCGCATCGATCTCTTCGAGCAACAGGTCGCGCACCAGCACCGGCTCCGGATCGATTGGAACGGGACGGCCTCGCCGCTTGAAACCGCCGCCGCCCGACAGGCGGAAATCATTGCTGACGACGATGAAGCGGTCGGTGTTGCTGATCCGAGCGCCCTCATGGCGCAGGTCGCGGATGCGCCCGGGCGCGGCGGGGCGCAGGCTGCCATCGGGGCGGAAACGCGGGGGTTGAGAGAGGTCGATCTCGTAGGTGATCCCCGAGATCACGTCGAAATGGTAGCTCGCGAAGGTGAGGTCGCAGAGCATCCGCAACTGCCCGTCGGGATGCTGCTGGTTGTAGATCGAGGCCGCCTGTTCGAGCCAGTCGCGCAGCTCCGCGCCGTTCAGCTCCACCGCGCCGACCGTATTATTGAACAGGTAGATGTCGTCGACATGGCTCATCCGAAGCGGGCCGGGGGGGATGTCGATGAAATGGGCCGAGCCCGCCGCGCCGCCCGATTTGAAGCTCGACGCGGCGCCGAGCAGGGGCAAATCCGCCTCGGGGCGACCGGCGAGCCGTTCGCGGGCGAAGCGCCGCTTCGCCGCGCTGATCAGCGCGAGCGTCCGGTCCGGTGCGATCTGTGTGAAATAGCTGTGCAGCGGGTCCGCAGTGGTGCCGATGGGACGGCGGATATGATCGAGCGTGCGGCGATGCGCGCGATCGGAGGCGGCGAGCACCGCCGCGCTGTCTGGCCCGGTCTCCTGCTGCGCCGGGCGCAGTTCCGCCCGATGTGCCGCGAGTCTCCAGCCGTCTTGCGTCTGTTCCAGCACGAGGTCGAGCACCCCCAAATGCGTGCCGCGCGCGCCCGCATTGAGCGCGGGCTTGCCGTGAAGCGTGCCGAGAACGGGGTCGATCCCCGCGAAGGCCGGCCGTGTGGCATCGGGAAAGCCATGATGGTCATGCCCGGCCAGCACGACGTCGATCCCGTCGAGCCGCGCGACCGCGAGCGCCGCCCGTTCGGCAGAGTGTTCGGGGTCTTGCGATTCCTCGTCCAGCGGCGGCAGGGGCGAAATCCCGGTATGGGCGAGGGCGATCACAAGATCGGCGCCCGAGGCGCGGACCAGTTGCAGCTGAGCCTCCGTCGCCTCCAGGAGCGAAGAGGTCGAAAGCTCGGCCCCGGGCCGGGCCTCGAGCCAGGCGAGGCTGGGGGGCGGCAGCACGCCGATCACCGCGATGCGCAGGGTCTGCTCGGTGCCGTGACTGTCGAGCAGGCGGCGTTCGAGCATCGCCCAAGGGCGGATCGGCGTGCCGATGGAGGCGCTCAAATTGGCGCAGAGCATCGGAAACTTCGCCGCTTCCAGCGCTTGAGCGAGCGGCCCGATCCCGAAATCGAACTCATGATTGCCAAGCGCCGCCGCGTCGTAGCCCAGAGCGTTCATCGCCGCGATCATCGGGTTCTCGCCGTCGTGGCTGCCTGCGATCTCGCATGGCTCGCTCCAGAGCTGCGTCAACGGCGTGCCCTGAAGGAAATCGCCGCAATCGAACAGAAGGCAGTTCGGGGCTTCGCTGCGCGCTTGCGCGATTTCCGCGGCCAGCGCTGCTAGGCCTCTGCGCGGGGCGGGGCGGTCATTGAAGTAATCGTATCCCCGAGCTTGACCATGCAAATCGGTCGTCTCGAGAAGCCTCAGCGCGAGTGTGACGCGCTGATCCGAAAACTGGCCGGGCCAATCCCGGTCAGACAGTTTTCCCATATGATCCCCTTGGCCCGAAATTGACCTTTTATCGTTGTAATGCCGCCTTTTGGCGGTCGCGTGTCCCCATACGCAACCTAGAGTAGAGGTCGGTCATTTGCCAAGTTTTAAATTGACGTAACGTACTTGCGAGGTAAGGCGGGTGGCGAATGTGGCCGATGCGCGTCACCTGATCGGCACTGGTCTCCGGTCGGCGGCTCGTGGCATGGGTAGGGCGTTCCGCAGGAGTTTTTCATGCCGCCCGATTCCCTCGCCGAGACCCAGCAACCGATTTCGCAGCCCGCCCGGCTGTCTCAAGGACGCATGCTCGATCCGCGGGGATTGGCCTTCGCCGAAGCGCCGGGCGCGTTGGAGCGGGCGGCCCATCTGCGGGGCGACGCAGAGCGGCTCGCGGAGTTGCGCGCAGGCGAGGCTGCGCGGGTGGTTGCACTTTGGCGCGGGCGTCCGCTGTTCGGGCCCGAAGGGCTGCACCTTCTGCGCGCGGGCGAAGTGGCGCTCGGGGCGATGCCGGGACCGGAGATATTCCTCGGGTGTCACGACGGGCTTGCGCTGTTTTCCCGCGATGTATCTGCGTTCGAGCCTGATGGCGAACGACCCGACGGGGCCGCCTTCTTCGACGCCTCCGAGCAGCGTCATCCAGATCTGCCCGACGATATCGTCTTCGCGGAGCTGCGCGGGCGGATGGGTTTCCTCAGCCCGGTCGAGGCGGAGATCGCAGCCACCGCGCGCGGGCTCGTGGAATGGCACCGGACCCATCGCTTCTGCTCCACCTGCGGCGCCGAGAGCGAAGCCGAACAGGCTGGCTGGCACCGGCGCTGCCCGGTCTGCGAGCGGCACCATTTTCCGCGCACCGATCCGGTGGTGATCATGTTGATCACCCATGGCAACCAGCTCTTACTGGGGCGCGGCCCGCATTGGCCCGAGACGATGTATTCCTGCCTCGCGGGGTTCATGGAGCCGGGCGAGACGGTCGAGGCCGCCGTGCGCCGCGAGGTCTTCGAGGAGAGCGGCGTCGAAGTGGGCGAGGTCTCTCTCGTGGCCTCGCAGCCCTGGCCGTTTCCGGCTTCTCTGATGCTGGGCTGTCGCGGGGTGGCGACCACCACCGAGATCACCATCGACCCGGTCGAGATCGCCGATGCGCGCTGGATCAGCCGCGAGCGGCTGCTGCAGGTGGTGGCGGGGCGCGATCCTGAGATATCTGCGCCACGCCAAGGCGCGATTGCCGGTTGGCTGATGCGCGAGTGGCTTGCAGATCGGTTGGAATGAGGCCAGTTTGCCCCGCACGGTGTGCCACTCCCCGGTCTCCGATCTGCTGCCCTGAGGAACTCGCCTGATGAAATTGTCGACCCGCACCGATATTTCCGCGCCCGCCGGTTTCGTCTTCGAGCGGCTCGCGGATTTCGGCAGCTTCGAGCGGGTGGCGATGCGGCGCGGGATCACGCTGAAACGGCTCGACACGCTGAGCGAACCCGGCGCGGGCATGTCTTGGGATATCGGCTTTCGCTTTCGCGGCAAGCAGCGCCAGATGATCACCGATGTGAAGCAATTCGAAGTGCCGGAGCTGATCGTCTATGAGGGCATGTCGAACAGTTTCGAGGCGGTGATGGATTTCGATCTGACCGATCTGTCGAAGACCCGCACGCGTCTGCAGGTCGGGCTGGATCTGAGGCCGCGCAGCCTCGGCGCGCGGCTGATGATCCAGTCGGCCAAGCTCGGTAAGGGCAATCTGGAACGTCGCTTCAAGGAGCGGATCGAGCAATTCGCGCAGGATATCGAGCGTCAGCACGAGAAAACCGCCTGACGCCCTGATCCTTAGCCGTCGCGTTCGGGGGCGGAGGGATAGACGCCCAGAATTTCCAGATAGCTGGTGAAGTAGTCGAGTTCTTCGAGCGCACGCGCCAGCGCCGGATCGTCCGGGTGGCCTTCGACATCGGCGTAGAACTGGGTCGCGGTGAAATGCCCGCCGACCATGTAGCTTTCCAGCTTGGTCATGTTCACGCCATTGGTCGCGAAGCCGCCCATCGCCTTGTAGAGCGCGGCCGGGATGTTGCGCACCCGGAAGACGAAGGTGGTCATCATCTTCTCGCCGCGCGGGCGGGTGTCGGGCTCGGTGCCCATGATCAGGAAGCGCGTGGTGTTATGCGCGTGATCCTCGATATGGCGGGCGAGGATGTTGAGGCCATAGGTCTCGGCGGCCATGTCCGAGGCCAGCACGCCGACGCTGCGGGTCTGCGCCTGCACGAGTTCGGCCGCTGCGCCCGCGCTGTCGGCGGCGGCTTCGCCACGGATGCCGTAGCGCGCGAGGAAGCTCGCCGCCTGCGGCAGAAGCACCAGATGCGCGCGAACCTTTTCCAGCTCCTCGATCTCGACGCCGGGCAGGGCCATCAGGCTGATATGCACACGCACGAAGGCCTCATCGAGAATATGCAGCCCCGATTCCGGCAACAGGCGGTGAATGTCGGCCACCCGCCCGTAGGTGGAGTTCTCCACCGGCAGCATCGCGAGATCGGCATCGCCTTTCTTCACGGCGGCGATCACGTCCTCGAAGGTGCGGCAGGGGACCGGCTCGAGGTCCGGGCGTGCATCGCGGCAGGCCTGATGCGAATAGGCGCCCAGCTCGCCCTGAAAGGCGATCCGACCGGTTTTCGGCGATTGTCCTTGGCGGCTCATGTGCAATCCCCCGCACTGATCTTGTCTTGCGCCCTGCCTAGCCCGTGCCCGCGCGGAAGGGAAGGGCCGGGACGTGGGAGGCTCACGCCGCGTCATTCATTATCCACCCTCTGAAAATCCGATCACATCTGGTAAAGTTCCCTTGATCTGAAAGGCCCTGTGCGGATAGATGCGCGGGACGACGACGCATATCAGGGACGAGACATGTTCAATACCATGACCTTTACCAAGGCGGCGGGCGCGTTTCTGGGCGCGTTGCTGTTCTTCCTGCTCACGGCCTGGGCCTCGAGCGCGCTCTATACCGTTGGCGAGAGCCACGACGCTTCGGGCGGCAGCGAGCACGAAATGAAGGACATGATGTCCGCAGCCCCCGGCGACCTACTGGCGACTGAGGACGCAGGCGATGGCGCGGCTCAGGAAGAGGAAGTCGCACAGATCGAGCTTGGCACCGGCGACGCGGCCAAGGGCGAGAAGATCTTCGGCAAGTGCAAGGCCTGCCACTCGATGGAAGGCAAGAACGGCGTTGGCCCGCATCTCGATGGTGTGGTCGGTCGCGCGGTCGCCTCGGTCGGGGACTTCTCCTATTCGGACGCCCTCAAGAGCCACGGTGGCGAATGGACGCTCGAAGCGCTCAACTCGTGGCTGGAGAACCCGAAAGACTACATCCCGGGCAACAAGATGTCCTTTGCCGGTCTGAAGAAGCCCGAAGACCGCAACGACGTGATTGCCTATCTGCAAGAGAATTCGAACTGAGGCAAATCCCTCTCGAATCTTCTCAAGGCCGCCTCTTTGGGCGGCCTTTTGCATTTCCCGTCCTGCTTTACAGATTCGTAACTTGCTCCCTGCGCACTTAGGCTTTTAGCTAGGCGGACGCGAAAACGCTTTGGAGCAGGGAGCAGGTGTGCATGGCAAAAGCGCGAGTGGCGAGTAAAGCGATCGATACGGATTGGACGCAGGTGGCGCCGCGCGCGCTGAGCGGGCTGGTTGCAGCGGGTCTGATCTGGGCGGGACTGGCCTTTGGCGCACATGCACAAGACAGCACGCAAAGCGGCGATACGATCACCTCCTACGGGATCGCGACGCTCGGACATCTGAAATATCCCGCCGATTACACCCATCTCGATTACGTCAATCCGGACGCGCCGAAGGGCGGAGAAATCTCGGAATGGGCGCCGGGCGGGTTCGACAATTACAATCCCTATTCGATTCAGGGTCGGGCCGCCGCGCTGTCCTCGGTTCCGCTGGAATCGCTGATGGAGGGCACCGCCGATACGGTGGGGGAACTGTATTGCCTGCTCTGCAAGAGCCTCGAATATCCGCCGAGCAAGGACTGGGTCGTTTTCACGCTGCGCGACGGGATCAAATTCTCCGACGGCACGCCGCTGACCGCGCAGGATGTGGTCTTCTCCTATGAACAGTTGCGCGACAAAGGGCTGAGCTCCTTCCGCGCGGTGATCGCCCAGCAGGTCAAATCGGCCGAGGCGATCGACGACACGCACATCCGTTTCGAGTTCCAGCCCGATTACCCGCGCCGCGATATCATCCAGTCGGTGGCGTCGCTGCCGATCTTCTCCAAGGCGCAGTTCGAGAAGGAGAACATCGACCTGTCGCAGACCTCGCCGGTGCCCTTCATCGGCTCGGGGCCGTACGTGTTCGACAGCGTCAAAAGCAATCGCGCGATCACGTGGAAGCGTAACCCCGACTATTGGGGCAAGGATCTTCCGATCAACAAGGGGCGCTCGAATTTCGACAAGATCCGCGTCGAGTATTTCGGCGATTACCAGTCGGCTTTCGAGGGCTTCAAATCCGGCACCTACACCTTCCGCAACGAGGCCAGTTCGATCATCTGGGCCACCGCTTACGACTTCCCGGCGATGCAGTCGGGCGAGGTCGTGAAGGCGGAACTGCCCAACGGCAATATCGCCTCGGGGCAGGGCTTCGCGATCAATCTGCGCGAGCCGAAATTCGACGACGTCCGCGTGCGCGAGGCGCTGGGGCTCGTCTTCAATTTCGAATGGTCGAACGAAACGCTGTTCTACGGCCTCTATGATCGGGTCGAGAGTTTCTGGGAAAACTCCAAGCTGCAGGCGCAGGGCAAGCCCTCGGCGGAAGAGAAGAAAATCCTCGAACCGCTCGCCAAGGACCTTCCCGAGGGTGTGCTGAGCGACGATGCGGTGATCCAGCCGGTCTCGGGCAAGCGCCAGCTGGACCGCAAGAACATGCGCAAGGCGGCGAAGCTGCTTGAAGAAGCGGGCTGGGTCGTCGGCGATGACGGCATGCGTCGCAACGCCGAGGGCGAGAAGCTGACCGTCGCGATCCTCAACGACAGCCAGACCTTCGACCGTGTCATCAACCCCTATGTGCAGAACCTGCGCGCGCTCGGCATCGACGCCCGAATGGATCGCGTCGATGACAGCGAATATGAGAACCGCCGTCGCAGCCACGACTTCGACATGATCACCACCCATCTGGGTCAGGACGAAATCCCCGGCTCGAACCTGCAGCAGTATTTCGGCTCGGGCTCGACCGATGACGTCTTCAACGCGATGGGGCTGAAGAATCCGGCGATCGACAAGATGATCCGCATGGTCGAAGAGGCGAATACCGAAGAAGAGCTGCTGCCGCGCGTCCATGCGCTGGACCGCAGCCTGCGCGCCCTGCGTTTCTGGGTGCCGCAATGGTTCAAGCCCACCTATACGGTCGCCTATTACGATATGTACGATCACCCGAAAAACTTGCCCCCCTACGCTCTGGGAGAACTGGATTTCTGGTGGTATGACGCCGACAAGGCCAAGAAACTGAAAGCGAGCGGCGCACTCTGAGCGACCGCCGATAAACGAGCAGAGGGCCGGACATGGGTGCCTATATCCTGCGGCGATTGCTGATGGTGATCCCCACTTTGTTGGGAATCATGATCATCAACTTTACGCTGACGCAATTCGTCCCCGGCGGGCCGATCGAACAGGTCATCGCCCGCGTGCAGGGCGAGGCGGATTCGATGCGCAATATCTCGGGCGGCGGGGATGCGGGTACGCAGAACCAGGGCGGCGTCGAGGATAGCGGCTATCAGGGCGCGCGCGGCATCTCTCCGGAGCTGCTCAATCAGCTCGAAGTGCAGATGGGCTTCGCGCGGATCGTCTGCGACGACGGTTTCACCGGCACGCCCGATCTGGCGGACCCGGCCTGCCACAAGGAGAAAATCCCCGCCTGGCAGCGTTTCGCGATCATGATGAAGGGTTATCTGACCTTCGATTTCGGCAACAGCTTCTTCCGCAACGAGAGCGTCGTGAACCTTGTGATCGACAAGATGCCGGTTTCGATCACGCTGGGCCTGTGGTCGACGATCCTCGCCTATATCATCTCGATCCCGCTCGGCATCCGCAAAGCGGTGCGCGACGGCACGCCCTTCGATACCTGGACCTCCGGCGCGATCATCGTGGGCTACGCGATCCCGGGCTTCCTGTTCGCGGTTATGCTGATGGTGCTGTTCGCCGGCGGCAGCTATTTCAAGATATTCCCATTACGCGGCCTGACGTCGGATAATTTTGACCAGCTGACGATGATCGGCAAGGCGCTCGATTACCTGTGGCACATCGCGCTGCCGGTGACGGCGACGACGATCGCGAGCTTCGCCACGATGACGCTGCTGACGAAGAACTCCTTCCTCGACGAGATCAACAAGCAATACGTGATGACCGCCCGCGCCAAGGGCCTGTCCGAGAAGAAGGTCCTCTACGGTCACGTCTTCCGCAACGCGATGCTGATCGTGATCGCGGGCTTCCCGGCGCAGTTCCTCGGCATCTTCTTCGGCGCGTCGATCATCGTGGAGACGATCTTCTCGCTCGACGGTCTGGGCCTGCTGGGCTTCCAGGCGGCGGTGGAGCGCGACTACCCGGTGATCTTCGGCACGCTTTATATGTTCGGGCTGATCTCGCTCGTCGTGAATATCATCTCCGACATGATGTATGTCTTCGTTGACCCGCGGATCGATTTCGAGAAGAGGTCCGGCTGATGGCATTGTCTCCTCTCAACCAACGTCGCTGGCGCAACTTCAAGGCCAATCGCCGTGCCTTCTGGTCCGCGATCATCTTCGCCGTGCTCTTCGTCCTCGCGATGTTCGCGGAGTTCATCGCGAACGACAAACCCATCGTCGTGAGCTATCGCGGCGAGCTGTATTTCCCGATCTACAACTTCTACCCCGAGACCGCCTTCGGCGGCGATTTCCGCACCGAGGCGATCTATCGCGACCCGACCGTGCAATGCCTGATCGAGACCGGCGGCACCGAGGGCTGCTTCGACGCGGACGACCCGAAGGCCTTCGCGAACGAGGCGCTGCAGGCGGGCGAGGTCGATGGCGAAAAGATCGAGAAGGGCTGGCTCCTCTGGCCGCCGATCCCTTACAGCTACAACACGATCAACGATGTGGGCACCGCGCCCTCGGCCCCCGATGCCGATCACTGGCTGGGCACGGATGATACCGCGCGCGACGTGCTGGCGCGGGTGATCTACGGCTTCCGCACCTCGGTTCTGTTCGCGCTGATCGTGACCGGGATCGGCTCGATCATCGGGATCGCGGCGGGCGCCGTGCAGGGCTATTTCGGCGGCAAGGTGGACCTGTTCTTCCAGCGCATTCTGGAGATCTGGTCCTCCACACCCGCGCTCTACGTCATCATCATCCTCTTCGCGATCCTGGGCCGAAGTTTCTGGCTGCTTGTCATGGTCTCGATCCTCTTCGGCTGGCCCGCGCTGGTGGGCGTCGTGAGGGCTGAGTTCCTGCGCGCGCGCAACTTCGAATATGTCCGCGCTGCCCGTGCGCTTGGCGTATCGGACCGGGTGATCATGTTCCGCCACATCCTGCCCAATGCGATGGTCGCCACGCTGACCATGCTGCCCTTCGTGATCACCGGCGCGATCGGCGCGCTCGCCTCGCTCGATTATCTGGGCTACGGGCTGCCGTCCTCCGCGCCGTCGCTCGGGGAGCTTGCGCTACAGGGCAAGCAGCACCTGCAGGCACCGTGGCTGGCCTTCTCGGCCTTCTTCACCTTCGCCATCATGCTCTCGCTTCTGGTCTTCGTCTTCGAGGGCATCCGTGACGCGTTCGATCCCAGAAAGGTGTTCCGATGAAACCGGTTCTCGAGGTCGAAAACCTGAAGGTCGCCTTCAGCTCCGAGGGCAAATTTACCCCGGCCGTGAAAGGCGTGAGCTTCACCGTGAACGCCGGCGAGACCGTCGCGTTGGTGGGCGAGTCCGGCTCGGGCAAATCGGTGACCGCGCTGTCGACCGTGGCGCTGGTCGGGGGCAATTCAAAGGTCGAAGGCTCGATCCGCTACGAGGGCCGCGAGATGGTCGGCGCGACCGAGCGCGAGCTGATGCAGGTGCGCGGCAACGATATCAGCTTCATCTTTCAGGAGCCGATGACCTCGCTCAATCCGCTGCACACGTTGGAAAAGCAGATTGGCGAAAGCCTCGCGCTGCACCAGGGCGTGACGGGCGAGCAGGCGAAGAAACGCATCATCGACCTGCTCGACAAGGTCGGCATCCAGAACCCGGCGGACCGGCTGCAGGACTATCCGCACCAGCTCTCGGGCGGGCAACGCCAGCGCGTGATGATTGCGATGGCGCTCGCGAACGGGCCGGACCTGCTGATCGCGGACGAACCGACGACCGCGCTCGACGTGACGATTCAGGCGCAGATCCTCGAACTGCTGGCCGATCTGAAGCGCGACTTGGGGATGAGCCTTCTGTTCATCAGCCACGACCTCGGCGTGGTGCGGCGCATCGCGGACCGGGTCTGCGTCATGCAGCATGGCGAGATCGTTGAGCAGGGGAAGACCGAAGACATCTTCGCCAACCCCAAGCACCCCTATACGAAGAAACTGCTCGAGGCCGAACCCACCGGCCGCGCCGAGCCGGTGCCCGAGAATGCGCCCGAACTGGTGCGGACCGAGCATCTGAAAATCTGGTTCCCGATCCAGCGCGGTCTGCTGCGCAAGACCATCGGCCATGTGAAGGCGGTCAACGACGCCTCGCTGTCGGTGAGGGCAGGGGAGACGCTGGGCATCGTCGGCGAATCCGGCTCGGGCAAGACCACGCTCGCGCTCGCGATCATGCGGCTCATCGCCTCCGAAGGGCCGATCATCTACGAGAACCAGGACATCTCCAACTGGCAGGCGAACAAACTGCGCGCGCTGCGTCGCGACATGCAGATCGTGTTCCAGGACCCGTTCGGCTCGCTCTCCCCGCGCATGACGGTCGAACAGATCATCGGTGAGGGGCTGACCGTCCACGGCGTCGATCCGGGCCGCAACCGTCGCGAGATGGTGGCCGAGATCATGGAGGAGACCGGGCTCGATCCCGCGATGATGGAGCGCTACCCGCATGAATTCTCGGGTGGCCAGCGCCAGCGGATCGCCATCGCCCGCGCGATGATCCTGCGTCCCAAGGTCGTGGTGCTGGACGAGCCGACCTCCGCGCTCGACATGACAGTGCAGGTGCAGATCGTGGACCTGCTGCGCGACCTGCAGAAGCGCCACGGGCTCGCGTATCTGTTCATCAGCCATGACCTGCGGGTGGTGCGCGCGCTCAGCCACAAGATCATGGTGATGAAGCGCGGCGACGTGGTCGAGGCGGGCAACGCGGTGGAGGTCTTCGCCAATCCGCAGACCGCCTATACCCGCCAACTGATGGTGGCCGCCTTGGGGGAGAGTTCGCTGACCCCCGAGATTGCATGAAGATCCTCTTCGTTCACCAGAACTTCCCGGGCCAGTTCGTGCATCTGGCACCGGCTCTGGCCGCGCGCGGGCATGACATTCTGGCTCTGACGGTCGAGACGAACCAACGCCCCTCGCCGGTGAAGGTGGTGAAATACCGCAAGCCCGATCCGGTCGAGATGTCCTCGCGGCTCACGCGCCTTTATGCCGAAAGCGCGGCGCGCGGGGCAAAGGTCGCACTCGCCGCCCGGCAGCTGCGCGACAAGCACGGCTATGTGCCGGATGTGATCTTCGGCCATTCCGGCTGGGGCGAGACGCTGTTTCTGCGCGAGGTCTGGCCCGAGGCGAAGCTTCTGGTCTATGCCGAGCTGATGTATCGCACGACCGGGATGGACACGGATTTCGACGCGGAGTTCCAGCGCCCCGGCCTCGAGACCCGGATCTCCACCACCGCACGTTCGGCCCATCTGATCCAGTCCATGGTTCAGGCCGATGCGGGGCTTGCCCCGACCGAGTTTCAGGCCGAGACCTTCCCGCCGGAGCTGCGTGCCAAGCTCACCATCTGCCATGACGGGGTGGACTGCGCGCGGCTCGCACCGAACCCGCAGGCGCGTTTCACCGTGCCGGAGACGACGCTCACCTTCCGTCCCGGCGACGAGGTGCTGACCTTCGTGAACCGCTCGCTCGAACCCTATCGCGGCTACCACTCCTTCATGCGCGCGCTGCCCGATGTGCTGGCTGCGCGGCCCGAGGCGCATGTGCTGATCGTGGGCGAGGAGGGGCAAAGCTATGGCGCCCCGCCGAAGGACGCCAAAAGCTGGAAGCAGAAATTCTTGGGCGAGGTGCGCGACCGGCTGGATATGAGCCGCGTGCATTTTCTGGGCCGCATCCCTTACGGCGATTACGTCGACATGCTCCATGTCAGCCGCACCCATGCCTATCTGACCTATCCCTTCGTGCTCAGCTGGTCGCTGATGGAATCGATGGCTGCCGGCTGCGCCATCGTGGCCTCGGATACCGCGCCGGTGCGCGAGGTGATCACCGACGGGCAAACCGGGCGGCTGATCGATTTCTTCGACATCCCAGGCTGGTCGAAGGCACTGACCGAAGGGCTGGCGACCCCGCAAAAATTCGCCCCGATGCGCGAGGCGGCCCGCGCCCATATGTGCGAGCGTTACGATCTGCGCACCCATTGCCTGCCGCGCCTGATCGCCTTCGTCGAGGGCGCGATCGCCACGCCCTGATACGCGCCCGTCCGCGAGACGGACTCGACTCCGCAGCCCGCGAGATCTAAAAAGAACAAAGCACGAACAAATGACTCGAACCCTAGGCTCAGCGACATGCTCGACGGGCGCACACGGCGTATTCTCACCCTCTGGTTTCCCCGGCTGGCGAGCGACCGGGTTCTTCGCGCACGGCCCATCGAGGGGCCCTTCGCGCTGGTCCTGCGCGAGGGCAATACCGACCGGCTGCACTGCCTGAACGCGGCGGCCGAGGGGCAGGGGCTCGCGCGCGGCATGGCGCTATCTGAGGCCCGGGCCTTCTGCCCCGCGCTGCAGACCGCGCCCGCCGATCCTGCCCGCGAGGCGCAATTCCTCGAAACCCTGCGCCGCTGGGCCACGCGCTATTGCCCGTGGGTGGGGCTGGAGGACGAGGGTCTGGTGCTCGACATCACCGGCTCGGATCACCTCTGGGGCGGGGAGGAGCCGATGATGGCCGAGATGGCCGCCCGGCTGGAGCGCGCCCGGATCACCGCGCGGCTGGGCCTCGCCGATACGCGCGGCGCGGCTTGGGCACTGGCGCATTTCGCCTCCGGACGGGCCGCGCCGGGCGCGCGGCTCTCGGCACTGGGCAAGCTGCCCGTCGCCGCGCTGCGCCTGCCGCATGAGACGGTCACGGGGCTGCAGCGGCTGGGCCTGCGCGAGATCGGCGATCTGACCCGCACACCGCGCGCGCCGCTCGTGCGCCGCTTCGGCGCGGGGCTGATGGCGCGGCTCGATCAGGCCTTGGGCGATCTGCCCGAACAGGTCTCGCCCGTGGCCGATCCGCCCCATTACGGCACCCGACTGACCCTACCCGAACCTATCGGGCAGCAGACCGATGTGATGGCCGGGATCGAGCGGCTGCTGGACCGGCTCTGCGCCAAACTCAAGGAAAACGAGACCGGCGCGCGGGTGCTCTGCCTCACCCTGCGCCGCGTCGATCAGGCCAGTCAGGAGGTAGAGCTGCGCCTCGCCACCCCGCTCCGCGACCCCGCCCGGATCGCGGCCCTCTTCGCGCGCGGCATCGAGGATATCGATGCAGGCTTCGGGATCGACCAGATGCGCCTCGCCGCCACTCAGGTCGAACGACTGCCCGCCCGCCAGATCGGCGCCATCGCCACCGAGCGGCGCGACAAGCTGGGCGATTTGATCACCCGGATCGGGCTGCGCATCGGGCTGGAGAACGTCCAGCGCTACCTGCCCGCCGACAGCCATATCCCCGAGCGCAGCTTCCTGATCGCGCCCGCCGCCTTCACCGAACCCGAGGGCAACTGGCACCAGCCGCATCCCCGTCCGCTGCGGCTGTTCCCGCCCGAGCCGCTGATCGCGGATGCGCCCGATCCGCCCCGCCGCTTCCGCTGGCGCCGCCAGTCGCTCAGCGCGGAACGCATCGAGGGGCCGGAACGGCTGACCCCGGAATGGTGGTTCGACGATCCGAACTGGCGGCGCGGGATGCGCGACTATTGGCGCGTCGAGACCGGGCAGGGGCTGCGGCTCTGGATGTTCCACACTCCCCAAGACCCCGGCTGGTATGTCGAGGGGGTCTTCGCATGACCGCCCCCTTCGCCTTGGCCGAAATATCCCGGGGGGCGCCCGACGGGCGCGGGGGCAGCGCCCCCTCGACGGTCGTGACCACCGCCAACACCCCCGCCATTCCGCTGGCCTATGCCGAGCTTTGCACCACCTCCAACTTCACCTTCCTCACCGGCGCATCCCACCCCGAGGAGCTGATGGTGCGCGCCGCCGAGCTGGGCCTCGAGGCCATCGCGATCACCGACCGCAACTCGCTCGCGGGCGTGGTCCGGGCGTTTTCGGCGCTCAAGGAGCTCAAGCGCGAGATCGGTGAGGCGCTGCGCATCCGCTCGGAAGTCCAGCGCGATGAAAGCTCCCGCCAGCCCATCGGCTCACCGCAGGATCTGGCCCGGCCAACCACCGCGAAACTGCCGAAGCTGATCGTCGGTGCGCGGCTGGTGCTCACCGATTGCCCGGTCGAATGGGTGGCGCTGCCCACCGACCGCGCGGCCTATCACCGGCTGAGCCAGCTTCTGACCCGCGGCAAGCGCCGGGCGGGGAAGGGGGAGTGTCACCTGACCCGCGCGGACCTGCTGGAGGGCTGCGCGGGGATGATCCTGATCGCCCTGCCGCCCGCCGATCTGGCCCGTGCCTACCGCCCGCTGCAGGAGATGCGGCGGCGCTTTCCGGGGCAGGTCTTCCTTGGCGCGCCGCCGCGCTATGACGGCTCGGATCAGCGCTGGTTCGATGCCTGCGCGGCGCTCGCGCTGAGGGCCTCGACGCCGATGGTGGCGACCGGCGACGTGCTGATGCATCGCGGGTCGCGCCGACAACTGGCCGATGTGCTGACCTGTCTGCGCGAGGGCTGCACCATCGACGCGCTTGGCACCCGCGCGCTGCCCAATGCGGAACGCCGCCTGAAAGGGGCCGAGGACATGGCGCGGCTCTACCGTCGCCACCCCGCAGCCCTGCGCCGAAGCTGCGAGATCGCGGCGCGCTGCGGCTTCGATCTCGACGAACTCAGCTACGAATATCCCGATGAGGTCGCTCAGAACGAACCTGCGCAGGACCGGCTTGACCGGCTCGCCCGCGAGGGGCTGGCCCGGCGCTCTCCGGGGGGGATTTCGGAACGTCACGCGGGGTTGCTGGAGAAGGAACTGCGCCTCGTCTCCGAGCTGGGCTTCGCTGCCTATTTCCTCACCGTCCATGACATCGTGAGCTTCGCCCGCAGCCGCGGCATCCTGTGTCAGGGGCGCGGCTCGGCGGCCAATTCGATCATCTGCTGGGCGCTTGGCATCACCGATGTCAGCCCCGACCAGATCGGCATGGTCTTCGAGCGTTTCATCTCGAAATATCGCGGCGAGCCGCCCGATATCGACGTCGATTTCGAGCATGAGCGCCGCGAGGAAGTCATCCAGTGGATCTACGAACGCTACGGCCGCGACCGCGCTGGCCTCTGCGCGACCGTGATCCATTTCCGCACCCGCGCCGCGATCCGCGAGGTGGGCAAGGTGATGGGGCTGAGCGCCGATGTCACGGCAAGCCTCGCGGGCCAGATCTGGGGCATTTCCGGCAAGGGGCCGGACCATGCGCGGATGGGCGAGCTGGGCCTCGACCCCTCCGACCGGCGGCTGTCGCAGACGCTGAAACTGATCGGCGAGATCATCGGATTTCCGCGCCATCTCAGCCAGCATGTCGGCGGCTTCGTCATCACGAAAGGCCGCCTCGACGCGCTCTGCCCGATCGAGAATGCCGCGATGGAGGGGCGCACCTGCATCGAATGGGACAAGGACGATATCGACACTTTGGGCATCCTGAAGGTCGATGTTCTCAGCCTCGGGATGCTCACCTGCATCCGCAAGAGCTTTGACCTTCTGGCGGGGCACGAGAAGCTCGATATGTCGCTCGCCACGATCCCGCAGGAGGACGCGCCGACCTATGACATGCTGTGTCGCGCCGATGCGGTGGGGGTGTTTCAGGTGGAGAGCCGGGCGCAGATGAACTTCCTGCCGCGGATGCGTCCGCGCATCTTCTATGACCTCGTGATCGAGGTCGCCATCGTCCGTCCCGGCCCCATTCAGGGCGGCATGGTCCACCCCTATATCAACCGTCGTCAGGGTCGCGAAAAGGTAGATTTCCCCTCGCAGGAACTGGAAGGCGTGCTGGGCAAAACTCTCGGCGTGCCGCTGTTTCAGGAGCAGGCGATGCAGATCGCTGTGGTCGCGGCGGGCTTCACGCCGGAGGAGGCCGACCGCCTGCGCCGCTCGCTCGCGACCTTCCGCAAGATGGGCACGATCGGCACTTTCCGCGACCGGTTTGTCGAAGGGATGCTGGCGCGCGGCTACACGCCCGATTTCGCCGATCGCTGCTTTTCCCAGATCGAGGGGTTCGGCGAATACGGCTTTCCCGAAAGCCACGCGGCGGCCTTCGCGCATCTCACCTATGTCTCCTCCTGGCTGAAATGCCACCACCCCGCGATCTTCGCCTGCGCGCTCCTGAATTCGCAGCCGATGGGCTTTTACGCCCCCGCCCAGATCGTGCGCGATGTGCGGGAACACGGGGTCGAAGTGCGGCCCGTTTGCGTGAACCATTCGAGCTGGGACAGCTCGCTGGAACGCCGTGCGGACGGCGCCTTGGCGCTGCGTCTGGGCTTTCGCCAGATCAAGGGATTTCGCGAGGAGGACGCGGGCTGGATCGTCGCTGCACGGGGCAATGGCTACCCCGATCCGGAGAGCCTGTGGCTGCGCGCGGGCACGCCGCCGCATGTGCTTGAACGCCTCGCCGAGGCCGATGGATTTGCCGGAATTGGCCTCACGCGGCGCGATGCGCTCTGGGCCGTGAAGGCGATCCGCGCCCCCGCGCCACTGCCGCTTTTCGCCGATCCGATGGATGGGGAAGGGGGGCGCGAACCGGCCGTGGAGCTGCCCGCGATGCATCTGGGAGAGGAGGTCGTGGAGGATTACGTGGCGCTAAGATTGAGCCTCCGCGCCCACCCGATGGAGTTGCTGCGCCCCTCGATTTCCGGCCTCACGCCGCATTGCGAACTGGTCGGCACGCGGCAAAATCGGCTCACGGTTTGCGGCCTCGTGATCACCCGACAGCGCCCCGGAACGGCCTCCGGGGTGATCTTCATCACCCTCGAAGACGAGACCGGTGTGAGCAATGTCGTGGTCTGGCCAAAGCTCTATGAACGGTTCCGCCGGGCGGTGATGGGCGGGCGTCTTCTGCGGGTCTCAGGGCGGCTCGAACGGGAGGGAGTGGTGGTCCATCTGATCGCCGAAAAGATCGAGGATCTGTCCCCGCGACTGGCCGATCTGGGACACCCGCTCGACGACGTTCTGGGCCTCACCACACCCCAGGCGGACGACGCTCCGAGGCCCCGTCCGCAGACCACCGCACGCCATCCGCGCGAGCAGGCGAAACGGCTTTTTCCGAGCCGAGATTTCCACTGAAATCCGGCCTCTATCGGTCGTCGCGCGACACATTGCCCGGTGCGGCGATTCGCCTCGCCTTGGACGCAATTGTTTTCGTAACGTCAAGAACGCCCTGTGGATAAGTTTCATTGTTGACGCTAAGTAAGGATATTAAGTCGCTGAAATATATATGTTTCATATGATTTCGGCGCCCTGTGGATACTATTTTCGTTGCAATATTGCTGCGTGAGTTCAGCCTAAAGGGGAGCAAAATTTCGTCAGATGGCGGAACCGCGTTCATATCGCAACTTGGGGAGGGAGCTTGCCGATATCGGTGAGCTTCAGGCGCGTCTTGTCTTTATTTGGCTTGACCAGTGTGACGAAATTCCTGCGTCGGACCCGCTCCGACGTGCAGGATGCTGTCGGTCTGGCCAATGACACCGCCCTCCACGAAGCCGATAACACCCTTCACCGCGAGGAAAATTACCGCATCGAGGCTCTCGAGCCGCGGCTTTTGCTCTCGGCGGACCCGATTTCGGGAGAACTGGCCCGGATGGCAGCCAATGCGCAGCCATTGGACCTTCTCGAAGACCTCATCGTGCTTGTTCAGACGGCTTTCGACCAGAATGTGCGGGGCGAGACGGGGGCTGATGAAGGGGCTTCGGACACCGGTTCGAACAGTGTGGACTGGCCGGAAGACTGGGGGAATCCTGCCGCTGCAACGCAAGCCGTCGCTCCGCAGGACGTGCAGGAAGAGGGGCAGCCAACGCCCTTCGAAGCGTTCCTTGCCCAGTTCGATATTCAAGAAAATCAGGGCATCGAAGGGCTGCGCGAGCTGCTCGGTTCGATGCTGTCGCAGCTACGTGGAAGCTTTGGCGCGGGACAAGACCCCGCAAGCAGCTCCGTGGCCGATTTGACCGGAAATGAGCCTACTGGCCCCCCGGCCGCAACCACTAATACACTGACGAATAACGAAAATACGCAAAACGCCAACAATGGGGCGGTTCTCGCTGCGCTCCAGGACCTGTTCCAAAAAATCAGTGAAACCCTTGGTCTTGGCGAAATTTTCAACGCTGGTCCGTGGGGCTCGCAAGCCGATTACCTCCATTTCGCTGGCACCGCCCCGACGGGCTCGAGCGCGGCGGATCTGACCGAGGAACAGCTTGCCCCGGTCTTCGAGGAAGCGCTCGCTCAGTGGGCGGCCCGGACCGATGACGCTGCGATCCTGTCGCAGCTCACCATCTCGATCACCGATCTCGAGGACGGCGCGCTTGCCCGGATCACCGGCACGCATATCGAAGTCGATGCCGACGCGGCAGGGGCCGGTTGGTTCACCGGTCTCGATACGAGCGAGCCGATCGATGGCGTCGATCTGCTGACGGTCCTCACCCACGAGATCGGCCATGCGCTCGGTTACGACCACGACGCCGATCTGGCCGTGATGGGGGAGAGCCTCGGTACGGGTGAACGGATCGCGCTTCCCGAACTTCAACTCGCAACCTCGGACCCGGTCGATGGCGCGCTCCAACTGTCCGACGCGTTCACCGCGCCGGTCATCACGCCCGGTGCCGGGTTCGCCGAGAACCTCCGCGCGCTGTTCGCTGGTCTGGCCTCGGCACTCGGCATCCAGATCCCGTTTGCGGAGGAGAGCGGACAGTCGCTTCGTCTCGATCCCGCGGCGGCTGGCACCGGCACCACCGATCTCACCGAGGCACAGGTCGCCCCGATCTTCGACGAAGCCCTCGCTCAATGGGCCAGCCGCACCGACGCGGCGATCCTGTCGCAACTCACCTTCACCATCACCGATCTCGAGGACGGCGCGCTCGCGCGGATCACCGGCACGCTGATCGAGATCGACGCTGACGCCGCCGGGGCCGGTTGGTTCATCGACGCGACGCCGGGCGAAAGCTCCGAGTTCGATCTGCTCGCAGGCGACCGTCTGGTGGCGACCGACGGTGCGGCCTCCGAGGGCGTCGACCTCTACACCGTCCTGCTCCACGAGATCGGCCACGCGCTCGGCCTCGACCATGACGCGGACGCAGCGGTGATGGGCGCGACGCTTGGCACCGGCGAGCGCATCGGTCTTCCCGACGCGGCCCCGAGCCTCGGCGCTCCGGTGGCCGGCGCGATCTCGGAAGCGGCTGGCGCGCTCGACGGCACCGCCGACAGCAACCTCACCTACACCGTGAACCTCGACGGCACCGTCACCGTCAACGGCACGACCTATGGCACGCCCGGCGCCCCGGTCACCTCGATCGCGGCAGGGACCGGCCTCAGCGACACGATCGAGGGTCCGGACGCCGCGACGGTCTGGACGATCACCGGCATCAACGAAGGGTCGCTGAGTTGGAACGGCCTCACCATCACCTTCACCGGGGTCGAGCGTCTCGAGGGTGGCACCGAGGCGGATGCCTTCGCGATCGACGGTCCGGGCTTCGTGACCGCGGGCTTCGCGGGCAATGCCGGTCTGATGGAAATCTCGGTCGGCGATTTCGTGAGCCTCGCGACCAGTGACGGCGTCGGCTCGCCGATTGGCTACACCACCAACACCGGGCTCGACGGTGTGCTCTACGAAGTGGGCACCGGCACGACCACCGCCGTCACCGCCGGGTTCGACGTCACCACCATCTCGCTCACCAGCGGCTCGTTCTTCGCGGGCAGCGGCGCGAACGGCTACTTCACGCTCGGCCAGCCCAGCAGCTCGGTCGGCTTCGCAGTCGATAACCTGAGCTTCTCGATCACGATGATCCGCGAGACTGCGACGGACCGTCAGTGGGTCATCGCCAATGGCGCGGTCGATGCGCTGGGTCTCGTGAACGTCGACAACGTGACCGCGACGCTGTCCAACGGCACGCTGGAGCTGGTGACCTCGCAACTGACCGACCCGAACGATGCGCTGAGCGCCAAGCTCGTCGTCTCCGAGATCGACAGCGTGGCGACAGGCGCGACCGCACCGCTGGCCAAAGTCTCGGGCGATGTGACGCTGGCCATCGGCGGCGAGGTTCTGATCGCGGGCGGCTTCAGCTTCACCAAAACCATCGTCAGCGGCCTGACCGGCGCGACCGACACGATCGGCGATCTGATGGTCTTCGGCTTTGACGCGGTCAAATTCTTCGCGGGCACCGGCGCGGTCTTCGATACGAGCGGTCCGGTCACCGTCGACATCACTAACGCCTTCGGCTTCTCGGTCACCGGCTTCACCGGCACCTTCGCGGTGCTGAGCTCGGGCGGCACCACCTATACCGGAATCGACTTCTCCTTCGCCAACGCGACCCCGGTCGGCATCACCGGACTGACCGCCGAGGTCAGCAATGTTTCCGTTCAGGTGAACACCGCCTCGGGCGTGGCCACTCCGTTGGACTGGGACCAAGGCGGGCTGAGCGAAGCCGGGCTGACGCTGAACGGCGCGCTCACCAAGGTCGAGGCCACCGCGACCCTGATCGTGAGTGACGCGGTCTATGTCAGCGGCACCTTCGCGCTGGAAAGCTCGGCCAAGACCGGCGTGACCTTCGACGGCGCGACGGTGGATGGCGATTACTTCACCCTCTCGATCATCGGCGGGCGTCTCTTCGCGGGCGTCGGCGCCGAGGTCTCGGGCGGCAGCTACGATCTGACCAATGCGACCGGCTTCGAAATCCCGACCCTCGATCTGACGCTCGCCATGTTCACCGTGACCTCGGCTGGGGCCAACCTCGGCCAGAAGGTCACCGCGCTGGAACTCTCGACCGCGGCCACGCTGCACGGGATCACCGATGTGACCGCGACGGTCGATGCGCTCGACGTGACCTATGCGAGCATGGCCTTCGACTGGAGCCAGGTGGGCGGGCCGAGCTTCAGCTTCGACAGCACTTTCACGGGCTTCACCATCGATGTGCGCGCGGTCTTCACGATCAAGAGCACCGTTCTGCTCGCGGGCGACATCTCGATCACGGTGACGAAGCAGACCATTGCGGCAGCGGATAATCCGCTTGGCACCGATCTGACCGACGCGCAGGTGATGACCTTCGCGCTGGCCGATGGCTACATCTTCGTGGGCAGCGGCGGCAGCTTCACCACCGATGGGAATGGCAAGGTCAACGGGCTGACCCGCGATGGCGACAGCAAACTTGTCGGGACCGGCTTCGGCGCGGAAGGGGTGCTGTTCGAATTCGCCTCGGTGAAGAATGTCGATGGCACGACCGGCGCCGTGCTGAACGCCTGGAGCGCGATCAAGCTCTATGTCGGCACCGTCGAGGTCGCGGGTATTCCGGGCTTCACCCTCGCGATCAGCGATTTCGTGGTCGAGGTGAACGCCGCCGATGCGATGGTCGCGGTGAACCCGACCGTGATGACCTGGAAGGGTCTCGATCTGGGCGCGCCGCTCGCGCTGACCGATGCCACGAACGGCTTCGACAATACCGAGCGTTTCTTCATCGGCGCCACCATCGACGAGCTGAACATCTCGGATACCGTGCTGCTGACCGGCAGCTTCTCGGTCGAGAAGACCGCGGGCACCTCGGTCGGCGGCGTCACCGGCGATCTGCTCTACATCACGCTCACCGATCTCAGCCTCTTCGCGGGGGCGGGCGCCACGATCGGCGCAAGCGGGATCGATACGACGAACGCTATCGGCTTCTCGGCAGCGGGCGGCAATTTCTACATCGGCATCCTGACCACCACCGACCCGATCCCGGTCAGCTATACCGGCGTGTCGGCGAGCCTCGCGAGCCTCGGTCTCGTGAATGTCGAAGGCGTGACGCTGAACCTTGCGAGCCTGAAAGTGCTCTACAACTCGGTCAGCGACACCACCCTCTCCAATCTCGACTGGTCGAGCCTGACCGGCCTCGAAGATGTGACCGACACGGTGAGCCTCGCGGTGTCGGGCAAGCTGACGCTGGCGGTTGGCGATTTCGTCTATCTGCGCGCGGGTTTCGGGCTGAAGGCGATCGACGTGACGGCGCAGGCGGGCAGCACCGAGACGCTCGATCTCGTCGATATCACCACGGGCACGCTGACCTTCGTGACGCTCAGCGATGTCGAGTTCTTCGCGGGCACCGGCGCGTCGACCACCACCGATGAGGCGACCGGCACGACGACGCTGAACCTCTTGGGCGATGCCGCGGGTTTCTATGCGAATGGCGGTAATCTCGCGCTCGGCCTGCT
Source organism: Thioclava sp. DLFJ4-1 (assembly GCF_002020145.1). Taxonomy (NCBI): domain Bacteria; kingdom Pseudomonadati; phylum Pseudomonadota; class Alphaproteobacteria; order Rhodobacterales; family Paracoccaceae; genus Thioclava; species Thioclava sp. DLFJ4-1. The sequence continues at coordinate 580,380 of NZ_MPZT01000001.1, read as the reverse complement.
GACCGACACGACGACCGGCGTAAAATATACCGGGGTGATCGGCTCGCTGAGCGCGCTGGAGGCCAAGGGCATCGACGCGGTCCAGATCAAGCTGTCGGGCATGGCGCTGGCATCGAACTCGACAACCGCGCCGACCGGCCCGCGCCTCGACTGGTCGACTGTGAACGATACCGACGTGACCACGGCGCTTGGCGATCTGGGCCCGGGTGATCAGCTGGCGGTGTCCGGCACGCTATCCGTCGAGATTTCCGAGACGGTCTTCGCGCTGGCGACCTTCAACTTCTCGGCCTCGACCGAGACGATCGACGACACCATCCAGGCGGCGATAACCGATGCGCAGGTGACGCGGCTGACCCTGACGAATGTGAACTTCTTCGCCGGTGTCGGTGGTGCCTTCGATGACGCCAATGCGCCCACCGAGATTGCCGATCAGGGCACGGGCTTCCTTGCCTCGGGCGGCACGCTCGAACTGATCGTCGTGAAAGAGAAACTCGGCACCGCCACACCCAGGAGCTGGAGCGCGCTGTCGCTTTCGGTCGATTACGTCGGGATGCGCGGCCTGCCCAACGAGTTCGCGCTCGGGGTCACCGGTCTCTACTTCCGCATGAACACGGCCTCGATGGGCGCGACCAAGCTGGACTGGTCGGCCATTGTCGATCCGGCCGAGAACCCCGGTATCGCTCAGATCAATGCCGATACCGGCATCGCCTTCGGCGGCACGCTCGATCTGGCGCTCGACGGGTTCGTGCTGGTCTATGGCACGGTCGAAGGCTCGATCTCGACGGCCGATATCGACGATGGCGTGATCACTCTGACCGCCGCCGATATCACCAGCTTCAAGATCACCGGTGCGCAGATCTTCGTCGGTGCTGGCGGCGCGTTCGACCGTGATGCGACCACGAACGAGGTGACCGGGCTTCTCGATCAGGGCACCGGCATCTATGCCTCGATGGCTCTGGGCGATGCGCTCGAATTCGCGCAGGTGACCCGCCTCGGCGTGCTGACCGATAATGCGGCGACGAATGACAACGATCCGGCTACGCAATGGGACAACGAGACCGTCACCATCGGCTGGACCGCACTGCGCGTCACCGTCGCGAGCCTTGGCCTGCGCGGGATCGACGCCTTCCAGATCGCGCTGGCCGATCTCGCGGTCGACGGGAATTTCGCAGCCATCGACGGCACCTTCCTGAACTGGGCCTCGCTGGGCGCGGTCACCGGGCTCGACACGCTGAGCCTCGCCGACGCCACCGACGGCCTGACCCGCGACGATGGCTTCTCGGTCTCCGGCACCGTGTCGGAATTGAACGTGGCGGGCGTGATCGTGGCCTCGGGTACCTTCGGCATCAAGAGCTTCGCGAGCGACATCATCGTGCCTTCCGGCATGACGACCGAGACCGTGCTGGGCGCGAATATCCTGATCTTCACCCTGTCGGATCTGAACCTCTTCGCAGGTGTCGGCGGCGCGCTCTTGGGCGACGGCACGATCGACCCCGATCAAGGCACCGGCTTCGTGGCCGAGAACGCATCGCTGCAACTGGTGCTGGTGAAGGAAAATCCGGCAAGCGTGATCCTTCCGGCGGTGGCGCGCAGCTGGACCGCCGTGGCGCTCGACGTGGATGCGGTGCGCCTGCAGGGCCTGCCCAACACGGTCAATGTTCAGGGGCTCGATCTCTATTTCGGCTTCAATGGCCCTGATGCGGTGAATGGCGAGCGGATCGACTGGGCCGCGACCGGCGTCACCGAGATCGGCAATCTCGCCTCTGTCGATCTGTTCGATGTGACCGAGATGGGCGCGAGCTTCAACATCGCCTTCGGCGGCTATGTCGAGTTCACCGTGGACGGTTTCGTCACCGTCGCGGGCACCATGGCGGGCCAGATCCTGACCGAGACGCTCGACGACGGCAACGGCCTGATCGTCGAGGGCGCGTCGGTGATGACCTTCGCGCTGACCGGCGGTTATTTCTTCGCGGGGCAGGGCGGTGTCTTCACCCGCACCGCTGGCAAGATCACGGATGTGAGCACGACCGAGGGTACTGGCATCTACGCGAACAACGTGGGCATCGAGTTCGCCTCGGTCACCCAGACCGCCGACAACCCGCTGACGACCGGTGTGGTCGAGACCCGCACGGTCAAAAGTTGGTCGGCAATCCTCGTGACCTCGCAAAGCGTCGGCGTGACCGGCCTTACGGGCTTCACGCTGCGGATATCGGACGTCGCGGTCGAGGCCAACTTCGGCTACACCGACCCGCTGAACGCGGCCAACAACTCGGTGATGAACTGGAAGGGCCTCGATCTGGGCCTGACGATCACCGACGACACGGATGGCTATGACGCGACCGCGATCCTGTCGGTGACCGGCACCGTGTCGGAGCTGAACGTCGCGGGCGTCGTGATCGCGACGGGTACCTTCTCGATCAAGAGCCTGCTGGCCGATGTGGCGGTCGCCACCGCAATCGACGCCGATGGCACGCTGAGCGGGGCGAAGGTTCTCATCTTCACCCTGAGCGATCTGAACTTCTTCGCCGGTGTGGACGGTGTGCTCAAGAATGACGGCACGATCGACCCCGATCAGGGCATGGGCTTCGTGGCGCAGGGCGGCTCGATCGAGCTGGTGATGGTGTCGGAAGACCCGGCCACCGTGACCTCGCCTGCCGTGGCCCGCAGCTGGATGGCCTTGTCTCTGCGCGTCGATCAGCTGGGTCTGCAGGGCCTGCCGCTGACCGCGACGGTGAAGGACCTCTATTTCGCGATGAACGGCGCGGATGCGGACGGTAACAAGCTCGACTGGGGCGCGACCGGCGTCGATCAGATCAACGCGCTCGCCGATATCACCAATCTCGACGCGGGCTTCGGCATCGAATTCGGCGCCTATGTCGAACTGCAGATCGAAGGCGCGATCCTGTTGGCGGGCGGTCTGTCGGGTGTGATCCGCGATCTCACCGTCGACGATCCGCAGGGCGGCACGATCAGCGCCAAGGCCTTCTCCTTCTCGATCGACGGCGCCTATGTCTTCGTGGGCGCGGGCGGAGAGTTCACCTATGACGAATTCGACCGGGTCGACGCGGTCGCCAATGCGGGCACGGGTTTCGCGGCCGAAGGGCTCGCCTTCGATCTGATCTCGGTGACCGAGGTGGTCGATCTGGTCGCAAACCCGAGCGCCGTCGCGCGCAGCTGGACCGCGATGTCCGCCCATGCCGACACGATCTCGCCGCGCGGTCTGCCGCAGGGGCTGGACCTGACGGTGAACTCGCTCGACTTCACGCTGAACGGGCGCGACGCGATCAATAGCGATCAACTCGACTGGGCGCCGATCATTCAGGATCTGGGCGTCGATGCGGTCGCTCCCGAAGATGGCACGGATCTGGTGATCTCGGGCGGTCTGGATCTGGATATCTTCGGCTTCGTCACCGGCTCGGCCACCTTCGACATCGTGATGCGCAACCAGATCGAGGCCGAACTGGACAGCACCAATGCGGGCCTCGAAGACGCGAGCCTCATGCTGATCGGCCTGCATGTCGAGAACCTCTTCGTCGGCCAGCCCGGCGGTGTGGGCCTGTCGGTGGCTTCCGCCGATATCGCGCTTGCGCTGATCAAGGCGACCCCGCCTGCAAACAGCACGTTGCCCTTGACCACCACGCCCTCGGCGACGGCGGTGCTGGGCAATATCCAAGGCGGCACGCTCGCCGGTCTGCCCGAGGGGATGGAGCTGACGGTCAATGCCTTCTCGCTCGACTACTACGCGACGAAGCCCGCCGGGAACGACACCACGACCTTCTTCAACTGGAATTCGATCGATCTGGACGGCACGCCTGCGCAGGGCGATCCCGCGAACGATCCGGCGGGTCCGGTCTCCTTCACCTATGGCCCGAATGACGAGGTGGTCACCTTCGACGCCAGCGCAGACCGCACGCAGGTCGTGGGCTATCTGACGCTCAACGCCTTCGGCTTCGTCGATGTGGGTGCGAAGTTTACGCTCTCGCAGGATATCGTCGATGTAGATGTGAACCACGACGGCACTTTCGACATCGCGACCGACATGAACGATGCGGTGCTGACCCGGATCAGCCTGAGCATCGATCCCGCCGACGAGGCCGCGAATGGCGGCGACGCCCCGGCCGATTACGAGGCCAAGTTCTTCATTGGCATCCCGGACGGCCCCGGTATCACCATCGCGAGCGCCGATATCCTGCTCGCCTCGATCAAGGCGGCCAACCCGCTCACCGATACCCGCGCCTTCACCGCGCTCAAGGCCGATATCGCCTCGGCCTCGCTGACCGGGGTCGATCTGGTGGATATCACCCTCGACACGCTGTCGCTCGAGATGAACAAGGCCAATGATGCGAGTGGCGTGATCGACATGCTCGATTGGGGTCAGTCGATCAATCTTCTCTCGACCGAATGGAGCGACACCGCCACCGGCCTCACCGGTCAGGACCTGCTCGCCGCGACGAATGGCAATGACGTCGACCCGGCCACCACTGACACGGTCCTCGACATGAACCAGTCGGGCTTCTCGCTCTTCGCGGGGGCCACCATCGTCATCGAGAACTTCGTCCATATCGAAGGCCAGATCACGCTGACCAAGACCGACAAGGTCGCAGCTCGCATGGTCGGTTCGACCACCTCCTTCGAGGCTTCGGTTCTGTCGGTCGGTATCTCGGACGCGGTGGTCTTCGCCGGGGTCGGCACGCCGACGATCACCAATGGCGAGGTCGATGCCGCCTCCGACGCGACCGGTGTGGCGCTCTCGCTGCAGCGCATGGGCCTGCATATCGTCAAGGAAATGCCGCTCGATCCGGCGAACCCGACCGCGACCCCGCTCAAGAGCTGGATGGTCGTGAAGGCGACGGGCGGGGCCTCGCTGATCGGCGTCGCCAATGTCACGGTCGATGGCTCGCTCACGCTGATCATGAACCGCGGCGGCAACGAGACGACGCCCTACAACACGCTCGACTTCACCTATGGCGGGGCGGGCGGCACCTGGGACATCACGGTCGGCGCCGAGACGATCACCTTCGACGAGCTGACCGTGGCGACGCTGGAAGTGTCGGGCTCGCTGACCATCGGCTTCGACTCCTATGTGTTCATCCAGGGCGAGTTCGCCTTCACCCAGTCGAGCGAGATTTATTCCGCCCTCGTCGCGGGCACGAGCACGAGCCGCAATCTCAAGGCGGTGACGGTCGGCGCGCAGCATGTGAACATCTTCGTCGGCACCGGCTACGACCTGACCAAGGGCTTCGACGATCAGGGCGATGCGGTCGGTCTGAAGATCACGGACGCCTATCTCGCGCTCGCGATGTTCAAGACGGTCGACGCGAATGGCGTGGCGCTGGCTGCGACCGATCCGGCGGCGGCCTCCTATATGGCACTGAAAGCCGGTGGCACGGTCGAGCTGGTGGGCATCGACGGGGTCACCCTCTCGGGCTACGGGCTCGAGGTCGAGCTGAACCAGGGCAAGCTCCTGAGCACGCAAGCCAAGGAAGCGCTGAACCTCGCGAGCTTCGATGGTGGCGGCTTCGACGTGAAGGTGAGCGACACCGATATCGTGACGCTGGATGCCAATGGCGCGATCCTCGCGGCCTCCGGCTTCGTCGTGCTGGGCTTCGAGGATTACGTCTTCCTCGCCGGGCAGGTTGCCTTCCAGAAGGGCGCGACCCTGACCGTCGGCACCGCGCCGAACCAGAAGACCTTCGCCGCGACCGAAATCTCGGGCGATGGCATCAGCGCCTTCGTCGGCACCGGCGGGCCGTATTTCGAGGTTGATACCTCGGGCGACACCCCGGTCGTGCAGCCGATGGCCGATACCTCGGGTGCGCAGGGTCTGGTGCTGACGAACTTCTCCTTCCGTCTCGCCATGCTGAGCCAGGTCGATGCCAATGGCGTCGCGGTGGTGGGCGGTGAGAAATACACCGCGCTCTATGCGTCGATCGAAGAGGTTGCGCTTGCCGGTATTCCGGGCGTCGCGATCAGCGCGAGCGGCGTCGAGCTCAAGCTGAACCAAGGCAAGTCGGGCACCGCGGGAGCGGGCGCCCAGACGATCCTCACGGGCTTCGACTTTACGGAGGTGACGGGCCTCGACCCCGGTGCCACGACCTTTGCAGATATGACCCCGCTTCAGGCGTTCTACAGCCTTGGCTATGCGGGCACTTTCCTTTCGGTCTCGGCTTATGGAGATCCGGTGGGAACGGGGATCGAGCTTCTCGTGAACCTCTCGGGCGATACGCCCACCAGCGCAGACGATGCCGACTTTGCCTTCTCCGGCGATCTGTCCTTCGAAAAGACCACCAGCGCGACGGGCGCGGTCTACTCGAAAATCTCGCTGACCGACATCACCCTGACATTCGGCGATTATGAATTCACCGGCGACGCGCTGCTCTATCTGATGCCGCAGGGCATGGCGGGCAGCTTCTCGGTCACGCTTCCCGATATCGCATTCGACGACGGCACCAATGCCTACCAGATCGGCAATGGCACGACGGCGACGCTCGAGATCAATACCTCCATTCAGGCGGTCTATGTCGAGTTCGCGAATGGCGATATCCTAGATCTGCCGCGCGGCCAGTTCCTGCGGGTCGAAGTCGAGAACGCCGCCTTCTATGTCGACTTCAACGCGACCGATACCGACAATGACGGCACGCTCGATGTGGGCGCCTCGCCGGAGATCAGCCTGACCGGCACGTTGATGTTCTCGCAGCTGACGACCGGGATTGCGCCGAACCAGACCAAGCGCATGACCATCGCCTTCACCGGGGTCACGGGCGGCTATACGGACTCGAACGGAGACGGCTTCACCATCGAAGACGCGAAGGGCGTGATCCTGATCTATTCGGGCTCGGCCACGCTGTCGCAGAACGGCATCGCCGCGCAGATCGAGGCGAGCGCGCAAGGCTCGGGGGCAGGCTTCGAGGTCTCGGCGAGCGCGATCATCCGCATCAACACCACTTCGCGCACCGATATCTACGAAGAGGTCGATGTGGGCGACGCGACCTACATTCTCGACTTCCAGGGGCAGGCCAATGTGAACCAGATCGCGCTGGCCGAGGTGAAGCTGAGCTACGAGCCCTACTTCACCATCGAAGGCAGCCTGAGCGACATTCTCCCGGCGGAACTGCCGGCGGGTGCCACAAGCGGCAAGATGGGCCGCAATATCTCGATCTTCCTCGGCGATGCGGGCGATCCCAACGATCCGAGCGACGATATCGGCCTGCTGATCTCGAACACCACGATCGCGATCTTCGAATTCGGAACCTCCGCCAACCGCAAATTCGCGGTCTATGCGAAGGGCGAGGTTCAGGCGCTGGGCATTCCGGGGCTCAATATCTCGGGCACGGTCGAAGTGTGGCTCAACACCTCGGGCACCGCTTTCTCGACCACCGTGACCGGCTTCCCGCTGCTCGAAGGCGGCACCTCGGCGACCCCGGTCGCGATCACCTTCGCCGCCCCGCAGATGGAGCGCGTGAAAGGCTCGGTCGAGATCAGCTTCGGCGTGGCCGAGACCGGCGATCTGCTGGTGATCAGCTCCAACGACGTTCTGTTCAACAAGACGCCCGATGGCCGGATCTCGGTCGATGCGCCCGAGACCTCGATCACCGTGACACCGCCGGGCGCCGACAGCTTCGGCATCGAAGGCGCGGCCCAGTTCAGCTTCGGCGGCGCGACCGGCTTCCAGCTGACCGATATGCGGGTGACGGGCTACACGCTCTTTGGCGAGACCGTCTCGGTGACGCCGACGACGAACCTGCGCCCGCTGACCGCCGATATTGCCTCGCCGCTCAATGGCCAGATTATCAATCTCGACGGCTTCACCTATATCGACGTCACCTTCTACAACACCAACCGTCTCGATGCGGATGCCTACCCGGCCTATCCGCTGGGCATCGACCCGGACTCGATCACCGATATCGATCCGGAATTCACCATCACCGCGCGCTATGGCGACACGACGGCGGCGATCACGGTCGACGGGGCAGGGGTGCTGGTCGAAGGCACGGCGCGCCCGACCTATCGCTACCAGATCACCACGCCTGTGAGCCTGTCGGCGAACACCACCTATGAGGTGCAGTTCCTCGCCAATTCCTGGCGCGATGCGGCCGGTGCGCAAAGCGCCGCCGAATACGAGCGCTTCACGATCCGCAAGACGCCGGTTCAAAACGCGCCCGCGGCGAACCCGGCGACCGATCCGCAGGATCTGACCACGATCACCGCCGCACCCTCGATCGAGCTGGCCTCGCCCTTCAATGGCGCGGTGATCGACAAATCGATGCTGAACTCGAAGGGCTATATCGACGTCACCTTCGTGCTGCCCAATGGCGAGATTCTCGATGGAAGCTCGATCAATGGCGACGAGATCCGCTTCGTGCGCACGGGCGGCGCGTCGAACGTCAATCTGCTGACGAACACCAACGGCACCTACACGGTCGAGAAGATCGGCAAGACCACCTATCGCTATTACGTCTTCGCCGAGCCGCCCGCCGCGACCGCCACCGGCACGGGTGTGGTCGGCACGCCGACTTCGACCTCGACCTCGCAGGCGAACCCGGCCTTCAACGTGGGCGATGTGCAGGTCGAGTTCATCACCGGCACCTGGAAATACACCGATCGCGGCACTGATCTGAACAGCACCGCCGACGACGTCGTCTACTGGTTCGGCGGCGAGAACGGCTCGGTCGCGTCGCCTGTTAAGACCACCGCCTATGTGCAGATCTTCAAGGTGCAGGAACTGCCGGCGGCCGAGGCTGCGACCCCGATCAAGGTCGGTCCGGTCTCGATCCTCGCGCCGAAAGTCGGTCTCGCGAAGCTCGGCTTCAAGGACGGTCTGCTGGTCCTGACGATCTCAGTCGGGGCGGAAAGCGCCTCGCTCGCCTTCGGTGGCACCGCGACCCAAAATGCCGACGGCACTCAGACCAATAGCGGTGGCACTCAGATCACCCTGACCAACCTGCTGGTGAAGTTCGATATCGGCATCGACGTGATGGGCGTGATCTCGGGCGGCGGCGACGATCCGGTCGTCTCGCTCACCGGCAAATGGTCGATCACGGCCGACAAATTGGTCGGTTCGATCCCCGACGTGGTCCTCTTCGAGGCCGACCGCATCAAGGTCGAATACGATCCTTCCTGGACGGCGCCCGAAACCCCGGTCGCGGGCACGCCGGAAGGCGCGGGTCAGGAGATCATCAAGATCGACACCATCAAGGTCACCTTCCCGAAATTCGGCATTGCGGGCCAGATCACGACCTTTGAGGGCGTGCGCGGTCTCACGATCTACGACAACGGCTTCCGCATCGGGCGCGGCGAGATCATCTATTCGGGCACCGGTGCGGGCTCGGGCACCGGCACGGGCGCGGTCCAGCGCACCGACGGCGCGACCGGCAAGATCAAGTTCGGCTCGATCCTCGAATTCGACGACCTGCGCATCGGCGTCACCGACTTCTCGCTGATCTTCGATCAGGACGTGACCTTCGACGGCACGATCTATGTCGGCTCTGGCGGGGCGACCTTCGCGCCGGGCAAGGCGATCAACGCCAAGGTCACCGACCGCGTCTCGGGCGAGGACGTGAACGACACGCTCGCTCTGAAGGCCGGCCTGACCTTCACCGATGGCGTGGTCGACGGCTTCATCTTCGAGCTCGACACGTTCGAGATCAACATCGGCTCGGTCCTCAAGCTGAAGGGTGTGGGCCTGTCGCTCGATACCGGGGCAGCCGATGACGAGGAGCTGATCAGCTTCGTCTCGATCGGCGCGGAACTGAAGATCGGCTCGCTGAACCTCTCGGGCGAGGCGCGCCAGTTCGCCTTCCTCGGCGACGGCACTTTCGTCACCAAGCAGGGCTTCGGCGTCTTCATCGGCGTGGGTGGGGCCTCGGGCGCGAACTTCAAATGGCCGAGCTGGCTGCCGATCAAGATCACCGAGATCGGCGTGCAATGGCCCGACATTCAGGCCGACCCGAGCGATTTCGTCCTCACCTTGTCGGCGTCGATCACCGGGCTGCAGGGCTATGACGGGCTGACCTTCGAGGGCACGGTCGAGGGCATCCGCATCGATGTGGGCCTGCTGCTGGAAGGCAAGTTCCCGATCATCGGCATCGACTCGATCGGCGTGAAAATCGGCGGCAACGCCTTCGGCGGCGAGATCGAGGGCGCGCTGATCGGCGGCATCATTCGGATCGGCGAGGGCAATCAGGTGCTCTCCACCTTCGACCTCACAAGCCCAGTGAAAGACCGCGTCTTCTTCATCGGCGTCGAGGCGGGCTTCTCCTTCTCGGGTCTGGGCGGCTTCACGATCCGCTTCGCACTGTCGGAGCTGGGACCGCTCGGCGTGCTGGTCTCAGGCTCGGTGCCGGGCGGTATCCTGCTCGAGCCGAATTCGGGTCTCGCGATCAACGACTTCACCGGCGGCGTGGACTTCTTCAAGTCGCTGCCCGACATCACCGATCCCGACGAGCTCAACGGCCCCGATTTCGCGCTGCCGCTGAACGTGTCCATCGATGACTGGCTGAACTCGGTGCAGCAGCAGGTCGTGAACCAGTATATCGCGATCCAGAACGGCTCGGCGGCGGGCGGCGGGTTTGCGGCGGCCTTCACCTCGCCGATGATCATCACCGGCTCGGCCAAGCTCTATTCGATCTACACCTCGCAGGCGGTGTTCAACGGTCAGGTCACGATCAAGATCTCGACCGACGGCAAGATCCTCGTGATCGGCCAGCTCAACTTCGCAGCGGACAACCTGTCGCTCTCGGCGCGGCTCTACGCGAACTTGTCGAAGATCGCGTCCGGCGAGGCGACGATCCTTCTGCTGGTGAAGATCCCCGATCAGGTCGATCTGCTGACGATCAAGGGCTCGCTGCAATTCGGCTTCAAGGACATCCTCGGCGAGGCCACGCAATTCGCCGTGGTCGAAGAACAGGCCGCGACGCCCACGCAGCGCCTCGACGGGCCCAGCGATGGCGGCGTGACCGGTGTCGGCAACTTCAACGAACGCGCCTATATCGATATCACCTTCCCGACGGTGAACGGTGCGACGGTCGATGCGGCTTCGGTCTTCGACCTGACGCCTGAGATCGAAATCACCGGCGGCGATTTCACCCTCGACAACACGCAGGCGCCTGCACAGGTCAGTGACGACACGTTCCGCTTCTGGCTGACCGGCACGGGCGATGTGAACTCGGTGACCTACACCTTCCTGTTCCAGTCCTGGTCCTACACCGAGACCGCGACCAACGAGACGGTCTATGCGGATGAGGACAACACGACCCAAAGCGGCGACCCGGCGGTCGCGGGGCCGTGGGTCGATATCAAGTTCATCGCCGAGATCGGCGGCGAGATCACCGCCGAGACGCTGGCCGCGATCGCGACCAACGCGGTGGCACCGTTCAAACTGTTCAACGACAATGGCGACGAGATCGACATCCTCGGCGCCATCGCGATCGGCGGCGGCAAGGTGCGTTACTTCATCGACACTTCCGATCCCGACCTCACGAACAACCAGCTCGCCGTCGGCGACTACACCGTGCGTTTCACCGCCGATACCTGGGCGAATAACGACAGCCAGACCGGCAAGAACAACACCGCGACCGCGGATGCCGTGTTCTCGGTGGTCGAGCCTGAAGCCTCGCTCAGCGCGCCTTATCAGTTGGACGGCGACGGCTACACGGTCGACGTGAACCTCGCCAATGCTGATCAGCGCATCATCGTGACCTTCGATCCGGCGGGTAGCGGCTCGCTCGATTACGGCTCGATCCTCGATACGAATGACGAGTTCACCCTGACGCGCACCGGTGCTGCGGATGGCTCCACGGTGAATACGGCCGTCGGAATCTCGGATACGCCGGTTCCGGTTGCGATGTTCATGAACGAGGACGGCACGGCGAGCCTGAAGACGCTCGGTCTCGATGCCGAGGGCCGGATCGTCGCCTCGGACAGCGCGGACTATGACCACCCGCTCCCGACCAACACGGCAGAGCTCTATGCGCTCCTGAAGAAAGAGGGCATCACGCAATTCGCCTATGCCATCACGACCGCGAATTTCGATTTCGCGCCGGGCACCTACACGCTCACCTTCACCGGGGCTTGGGCCGATGCGGCGGGCAATACGGGCGCGACCGGGGACAAGGTGATCACCGTCGAAGGCGCGACCGCGATCATGGTCGATCCGGGTGCGGGCGCTGCGATCGACGTGAACCTCCTCAACGGTCGCAACTATATCGACATCGAGTTCCCGAACGTGCCCGACAGCGATTTCGTCTATGACGCGGCCTCGATCACCGATGGCGGCGCAGAGTTCACGCTGAGCGGTGCGGGCCTCGGCACGGTGCAGATCGACAATGGTGTGGCCCCGGTCCGCGTGGGCGGCACCGACGCGGCCCCGATCTATCGCTACTGGCTGACCGGCAGCTTCGACAGCAGCCAGACCTATGGCGATGTGACCATCGCGGCGGTCGAGCAGGGCTGGTCCTACCGCTATTCCGACAGCGCGAACCCGACCACCGACCCGGCGATCAAGAGCGGCGAGGACGGGCTTGGCGTGGTCGCCAATCTCGAGATCAGCGAAGGCTCGGTTGAGATCACCTTCACCAATATTCCGGCGGGCTACACGCTCGACCCGGCTTCGGTGCTCGACCTCGCCGCCGAGTTCACCGTGCAGACCGATACTGTAGAGACTTCGCGCCTGAGCGGCGGCACCTTCCGTGTCGAGCTGGGCGAGGGCGCGCCGGCCCTGCTGCAAAACGACCCGAACGATCCGACGAAGATCTCCTTCATCTACTCGCTGCAGACCTTCATCGATGAGGGCAACCCGGCGGAGCCCGCCTCGCTCACTGGCGAACTCTACCCGCAGACGATCACGCTGGAGTTGGACATCACGTCGATCTCCTTCTTCTCGACCGCGGCGCTGAGCGCCCCGAGCATCGTAGTCAAGAGTGGCTCGACCTACTCCGCCGCCAACGACGCCGCGAACCTGCCGGGCGCCCGCACCTATTTCGACATCGCGCTGAGCGGGGCTTATGGCGAGGACATCACCGATCAGCTGGCGATCGGCGACGTGAGTGTGACGGGCCTGACCATCACCGAACTGATGGATATGGGCGGCACGATTCGCGTCTTCGCAGACGGCTCGCTCGGCATCGGCAGCCATGACGTGACGCTGGCCGCGAACAGCTTCGGCGACGCCGCCAAGAACCGCGTCCAGACGCTGTCCTTCACCGTCTCTGGCCCGCAGGGTGATCTGGTCGATCCGGCGAATGAGGGCAGCACGGGGCTCGGCGATGTGAATGGCCGCGGCTATGTCGATCTGCATTTCGAGCGCCCGGTGGGCGGCGCGCTCGATGTGGGCTCGATCACCGATCTCGCCCCGGAATTCGCCTTCGGCGGCAGCGGCTCGATCACCTTCGACGACACGCTGGCCCCGGTCTGGCTGAACCCGCAGGCGACCTCGGGCGACTATATCTTCCGCTACTTCACCACTGGCGCTGCTGCGGCCGACACCACGATCTCGCGCATCGCGACTTTCGAGGATCAGCCGACCGTTCTGCGCGCCGATGGCACGGCCGACGATGCGACCGGCCCGGTCTCCTTCGATGCGAGCACCCTCTCGGTCGCCTTCCTCGACGTGCGCTACACGCCGACCTATGGCGACGAGATCGACTTCGGCACGCTGGGCGACGAGATCAGCTTCTCGGGCACCGGCGCGAATGGCGTCGCCGTTTCCTCGGCTCTGATCGTGGGCGACGGGCTGACCGTGCGCTACTTCCTCACCGGCAAGTTCACCGCCGGCACCGTTCAGGTCGATTACGCCGCAGCCAGCTTCGGCTCGGGCGCCTATGACAATGACGCGAAAACCCAGAGCTTCCGCCTCGTCCAGCTCGGTGCGAGCCTGACCGACCCGGTCGAAGGCGCTTCGGTGGGGCAGGCGCCCCTGAACGAGCGCGGCTTCATCGACGTCACCTTCGAGCTGCCGAGCTATGCCACCGGCGTCGATCTCGAGAGCATCACCGATGCCGGTGCCGAGGTGATCCTGAGCGCGACCGGCTACACGATCGAAGTAGATGACAGCCAGGCGCCGACCTACATGGGCGACGATGCGAACGGCAATCCGATCTTCCGCATCTGGTATCTCGGCGACTTCGCGGGCTCGAACCTCGACGACAATGTCTCGGTCGAGTTCATCTCGGGCAGCTTCGACTGGATCGGCACCGATGGCGGCACGATCAAGGCGATTACCGCGACCAACAGCGAAGATCTGGTGGTCACGACCGGCAAGATCGGTCTGGGCGCCAGCGCGCCGACGGCGACCTATGTGGCGCTGTCGCTCGGCACGAGCCAGACGCTGACCGATAGCAGCCTCGCGACCACGGACTTCACGCTGACCGATATCGACGGCAACTCGATCACGATCACCGGGATCCAAGCCCGTGGTCCCCCAGGCGAGTTCGCTGTGACCTTCGACTCCGCCGACGCCGCTGACGGCGCGGTGCTGACCCTGACCTATGCGGCGGGCGCATGGACCTACGGGGCCGCTGCCTCCGAGGCGATCGATCCGACGACGCTCTCGATCAAGCCCACCGACACCGCTTCCTATATCGACATCACCTTCGACACGCTGGGCGATCCGAGCCTCAACGCGCTCTATGCGATTGACGCGGCCACGATCAACGGCGACGAGTTCACCCTTGGCGGGGCAGGCGGGGCCAATCTCGATCTGCTCGACCTCACCCCGACCGACATGGGTGACGGCACCTTCCGCTACTATGTCTCGCGCGAATTCGGCCTCGGCACGGTCACGGTTTCCTTCAACGAGGGCAGCTGGTCCGACCTGCAGGGCAACGAAGGCGGCGCGAGCCAGCAGAGCTTCCGCGTTATCGACCAGATGCAGGAGGGCGGCCAGCCCGGCGCCGATGCCGACCCGGCCACCACCCGCGTCTTCTTCATCCGCGTCTCCGGGTCGATCACCCTGAATTCGGCGGGCATCGTCGACGAGCCGCTCGTGGAACTGCGCGCGCAGGCCGAACTGACCTTCGGCGATTACATCAAGGCCGACGGCTCCAAGGTCTTCCGCTTCGCGCTCGAAGCCTCGGGCACGATCACGGTTTACAAGCTCGGCAATATCGGCTCGGCGGCGGCGCGCTTCGTGCTGGAGACCGGCGGTCTGTCGAGCGGCCTGCCGCAGTTCTGGGGCGTGGCCACGATCCAGCCGAACTTCGAGGCGCTCAACGAATACGGCGTCTGGATCAAGGGCAACGCGACCCTGATGATCAACATGTCGGGCGAAGACAAGGTCGAGACCCTGTCGCTCGAAGGCATCCTCGGCGATCAGCTCGAGCGCATCTCGGGCGGCGACGACGACACGGTGGCCGTGGCCGATCTCGGCGCGCTGCCGAGCCAGGCCAATGAGGGCTTCTACGAGAAGCAGGCCGTCAGCACGCAAGTGCGCGCCACCTTCGCGGAATTCGGCGTCACGCTCAGCTCGGAAGCCAAGATCGAGCTGGTGCGCGAGCTGAACACCCAGTCGCGCTGGCGGATTACGGACGGCGCGAAGAAGTACTTCATCGAGAGCCTCGACGGCACCGCGACGCTGCATTCCGAAGAGCAGACCTACGAGCTGACGCGCAACTCGGTCGTCTTCTATATCGGCGGCGCGATCAAGCTGACCGATCAGAACGCGAACGACCCGGATGTCGACACGAGCGTCAACGTCTATGCCGAGCTGACCGGCGCCTTCTACCTGAAGATTTCGCAAGACCGGGTCGAGGTCTTCGTCGCGGCCGGCGCCAATGTCTTCAACGTGATTTCTGGTCAGGCGGTCGGTCTGCTGATCATCGACTTCGGCACCGCCCCGGGCAGCGCCTTCGGCGTCGCGGGCAGCCTGTCGCTCGAGGTGAGCGTGGGCGATGCCGGCGGCGAGAATACGGACGCGGCGAACAATGCCGGCAGCTTCGGCAATATCGCGGAAGACGTCTTCCGCTTCGAGGCCGAGGTCATGGTCCTCTTCAACACCACCGGCATCACCCAGACCTTCGATGTGCCCGACGCGCTCGTGCCGTTCCTGCCGCCGAATGTTCCGACGACTTTCGAGATCTTCGAGCGTCCGCCGATCCTCGGACAGAACGAACGGGACATGACCAAGGATGCGGGCCCCTATTTCGTGGTCCAGATCAGCGGCTCGGTGACGCTCTTCGACTCGGTCACACTCAACGGCTTCCTGTCCGTCACGGGCACCGGCGACTCCCTGACGATCCAGGGGACGGTTTCCGGCCGGATCGCGAATT
Source organism: Thioclava sp. DLFJ4-1 (assembly GCF_002020145.1). Lineage (NCBI taxonomy): Bacteria > Pseudomonadati > Pseudomonadota > Alphaproteobacteria > Rhodobacterales > Paracoccaceae > Thioclava > Thioclava sp. DLFJ4-1. The sequence goes on along the minus strand of NZ_MPZT01000001.1, from coordinate 564,118 downwards.
TCGGCGCGGTCGAGGGGATGCTCTATCTCGAGGCGAATATCGGCGCGAGTGATCCGGGCGTGGTCGGGCGGGCGCAACTGTCGCTGGTCGGCGGGCTGGAGCTTCCGGGCGTCAGCCTCGGCGGGTCGCTCTCGATCATGCTCGAATTCAACACCTACGCGACGACGCAGGATCGCTACACGATCGTCACGCAGGGCGAATATGACGATCTCGTCGCCAACGGCGATGCGACCGCGACGACCGACGGCACCTTCTATTACGGCACGATCTCGGTCGAGAACGGGCTGTTCCTGAAGGTCACCGGCACGCTGGTCGTCTCGGATGTGATCGAACTGACGGGCGTCTTCACCTTCCGCATCGGCACCGCGCCCGATTTCGAACTGGTCGCGACGCTGGATGTGCAGGCGAAGCTCGTGGGTGTGGCCGAGTTCGGTCTGACCGGCGGTCTCGTGATCGCGGATGGCGGGCTGGTGATCTATGCCGAGATCGATCTCAATATCGACCTCGCAACCGTCATCACCGTGACTGGCGACGCGACCTTCCAGCTCAACACCTTCTCGACTGCGCGCACCCTCGAGATCCCGACCATCAATGCCAGCGGGCAGGAGAGCACGATCTCGGTCACCGTGGCCTCGGGCTTCAGCCTCGAGATCGTGGGCTCGGTCAACTTCGTTGGCCTCGCGTCCGCCTCGGGCCGCGTCTATATCGGCCTCAACGCGAGCGAGTTCCGCGTCGAGTTCGATGTGACCTTCGGCCTAGCCGGGCTCAACATCTCGGCCGCAGGCGGCGCGGTGCTGTTCTTCAACGCCTCCACTGGCGAGCTCGACGGTCTCGCGCTGCTTCTGGATGTCAGCATCAACGCCAATATCGCGCTGGTGATCGACATCGAAGCCAGCGGGAAACTGATGCTGAACACCGTCAATCGCGACGTGACGATCTCGGGCCGCGTGCTGGAGCGCAACTCCTTCGTGCTCGATCTCAGCGGCAAGGTCGAGTTCCTGAAGGTTCTCAAGTTCGAAGCGGGCTTCCGGATCGAGGTCACGGACAACGCCTGGCGCGTGGACTTCAACGCGAGCATGGACTTCTTCGGTCTCGCCACGATGAGCGTGAACGGCTGGTTCAACTCGAAGGGCTATTTCGACCTCTCGCTGAGCGGTCGCCTCGTGCTGGGCTCGAATAGCTTCGGCCTGACGGGCAACTTCTCGATCCGGGTCTATTACCTCTTCGACGATGCGGCGGATGTCTACAAGCTCGGTGTGTCGGGCTCGGCCTCGGTCTCGCTGCGCGCCTTCAACATCAGCTGGGCCACGGTTTCGATCAGCTTCTCGGCCACGGCGACCGGCACCGGCCGCGTGCCGATCGTGATCTCGGCCAGTGCGAGCGTGAAGGTGCTCTTCGTGAAGGTCTCGGTGAGCATGTCCTTCACCGTGGGCTATGTCGAATTCCCGACCCCGATCTATCTCGCGGGCGACCTGAACGGCGACACCAATTCGGGCACCTACAAGGATTGGGATGACACCTCCACGATCCTCGTGCTGAACATGGGCGACGCGAATACCAAGCGCGGCATCGGCGAAGCGACAGAGGGCGAGACCTATATCATCGAGGCCGTCACCCCGGTCGTGAACGGCGCGCAGGCGATCCGCGTGATCTATTCGGGCCGCGAGCAGGTCTTCGAGCACGTCCACGAAATCCGCGGCTATGGCGGCACCGGCGACGACCTGCTGGTCGTGCGCGACGGCGTCGCCGTGCCGATCCTCTTCGTGGGCGGCGCGGGTGTCGATACCGTGGCCTACGAGGGCGACGGACAGGTCACGATCAACTCGGCCTCCGAGGGCGGTACTGCGGGCGATCTGGGCGATCAGATCAGCATCGGCAGCGGCGTCGCGGCTGGCTCGATCATCTACGGCTCGGGCGCGAATGACCGGATCGTCTCGGATGCGCTGGTGCCGATCACCATCTACGCGCTCGGCGGCGATGACGTGGTGCTGCAAAACGGCACGGGCGTCGCCACGATCTACGGCGGCACCGGCGCGGACCGCCTGATCGGCGGCGCGGCGGCGGATGTGATCAACGGCGAGGGCGGGGCGGACGAGATCGACGGTCGCGGCGGCGCGAACACGATCAACGGCGGCGGCGACAATGATCGCATCTTCCGCAGCCTCGCCTCCGACGGCGTCGAGGTGATCAACGGTGGCGGCGGCACCGACACGATCCTGCTTTATGGCACCGCGAACCCCGACACGGTCACGATCGGTCAGAAGCCCTCTGACTCCGGCATCCTGCAGGCGCTCGACGCCGATGGAAGCGGGTTCGAGGCCGACGGGGTGGAGGACCTGATCATCCACCTGCTCGGCGGCACCGATACGCTGACGGTCAATCCGCTCGGCCAGACCGATCTCAACACGATGCGGATCGATGACGATCTGGTCGTGGAATCCGCCGATCCCGCGAAGGACGTGGCCGAGATCGACGGCACGAGCGATGGTGTGGCCGATGCGGTGATCTTCAACGGCACCGGCGGCGTCGATACCTTCACGCTGAAAGCGGGCGCGGTGGCCGATCAGGAATTCATCCTCGTCGCCGCCTGGTCGACCGGCACCGTGACCGTCACCTTCGACGACACGATCCGCGCCAAGGGCGACACACTGCGCATCTCGGCGGCGGGCGGCAATGACAAGATCACTGCGGGCCCGGCCGTGGCGGCAGGCGATCCGACCAACGCGGCCCCGCTGACCCATGACCTGATCGCGCTGACGCTGGAGGGGCAGGGCGGCAACGACCGGATCATCGGCTCGATCTTCAACGACGTGATCGATGGCGGCGAAGGTTCGGATACCGTGACGGGCGGCGAAGGGCTCGATGTCTTCCGCGACACCGACGAGGCAAACGAGACCGACACGCTGATCGAGGTCTTCGCGGGCGAGGATATGGGCCTCTACGAGAACCTGTTCCTCGTCGGCAAGGTCTTCCAGGCGGACGGCTCCACAGCCTATGCGGACGGCACGACCGACAGCGCGATGGTGCCGGGCGACGCCGATCTGTGGAGCACCTCCGGTATCGGCGCGGGCCAGACCACGGTGGAACGTCTGAACGGCATCTTCGAGGCGGTCGATCTGACCGGCGGCGACGGCGTCAACAACACCTTCGTTGTCAACGACCTGAGCGGCTCGGTGACGGTGGGCGGTCTCGCGATCGGCGTCAGCGCCTTCAACGGCACCGTGACGCTCGACAATGCGGGCTCGGATGCGAGCGGCGATCTGGAGCATTACATCATCGCAGCCCCGCTCGGCTCGGGCTTCACCGTCCATATCGCGGACTCGAGCACGACCGACGCCGACAAGCTGGTCTATCTGGGCTCGCAGGGTGACGACTATGTCGCGATGTCGGTGGGCCTGATGGCCGCCTCGCGCTACACCAATGCGGCTGGCAAGGTGCTGGGCGCGGCCGCCGTCAGCATCGATCACAGCAATCTCGACGTGATCGAAGTCGATACCCGCGAAGGCGCCGACGTGATCGCGGTCACCGCGACCGATCTGCCGATCTACATCAACAGCGGCATCGGCGACGACGTGATCAACATCGGCTCCGCCGCCTCGTCCGAGCCGGGCACGGCCCCGCTGGGCGGCACGCTCTCGGGCATCGCCGCGCTGATCCAGATCGACGCCTATGACACCTATAGCGGCCCGATCCTCGCCGATCGTGGCAATGACACGCTCAACATCGACGACAGCGGCAATACCGGCGCGACCACCGGAGTGATCGGTCTGGAAGATCGCACCGCGGTCGAGGGCTTCATCTTCGTGGATGGCTTCACCGCTGCGACTGCGGGCATCCGATACATCGCGCTTGAGAACGTCAACGTGGATCTGGGCGACGGCGTGAACGACGTCACCCTCAAGTCGACCGGAAAGCGCGACGTGACCACGCTCGAGACCCGAGACGACGCCGACATCATCAAGGTCTTCGCGATCAACGGCCCGACCACGATCGACACCGGCGCGGGCGACGATGCGGTCACCGTCACCGATGACGATCCCGACACGCCGCTGGCCAATGACGGCACGCTGAACGCGATCCTCTTCGGCTACCTGACGATCGATGCGGGCGCGAACGATCCGGTCACCTACGAGGTCGACGGCACCATCGTGAACCATGGCGACACGCTGGTCGTGTCGGATGCGGGCGACACGCTGCCCGATCAGGGTGGCTATCTCAGCGGCACCGAGATCGTCGGCCTCGGCATGACGCTGGGTGTGGTCTACGCGGGCTTCGAGGAGCTGGAACTGTCGCTCAGCAACGGCAATAACGGCTTCCACGTCTCCGACACCCATGCGGGCATCACCACGCTGAACACCGGCGACGAGACCGCGACGGGCGATGCCACTTCGGATGCGATCACCATCGAGAAGATCTCGGGCCGCACCTTCCTCAACCTCGGCGCGGGTAACGATCTGGTGCAGGTCAACTACTACGCCGACGGCACCCAGACCTTCCTCAACGGCATCGACGGGTTCGAGCTGGATATTGACGGTCAGGCGGGCAGCGACCTCTATGACATCGGTCTGGCGAGCGCGGGCAACTCCACGATCCGCATCCTCGACACCGGCACCGCCTTTGACGGCATCGACCGCGCCGAGATCCGCGGCACGGACGGGCGCGACCTGTTCCTGTTCCGCGCCAACCAGGACCTCGATGTGGGCGTGGTCGCGGCGCTGCCGATCGCCGAGGACGGCACGATCCTCAACACCGTGGTCGAGCGGGTGGAATACAACTCCGCCATCGACGCCGATCTGCGGGTCTTCGGCCGCGCGGGCAATGACCTCTTCGTCTTCGACGACACGCTCGCGGGCGTTCAGGCCTTCGGCGATGCGGGCGACGACACGTTCCAGATCGGCCAGCTCTTCGCCTCCTTCCGCGACGAGCAGAACCCCTATAACGGCCTGAGCGGCATCGACTATTACGAGACGACGCAGGTCACCGTCGGCTTCCTGTCGAACGGCGTCAGCTTCGACACCACGATCCGTGGCGGCGACGGTGAGGACAGCTTCACCGTCTATTCCAATAAGGCCGAGCTGTTCCTCTATGGCGAGGCCGACGACGACACGTTCCAGGTCCGCTCCTTCGTTCGCGTCGACCCGAACGACCCGGCCGCGCCATTTACCAACATCAATGGCGGGCAGGGCGCCGACTTCATCCAATACGCGGTGAACGCGCCGGTGCGGATCGATGGCGGGGACGGCTTCGACACGATGACCGTGATCGGCACCGAGATGGGCGACGACTACGTCATCACCAAAGACGGCGTCTATGGCGGCGGGCTCTTCATCTCCTACACGGGGATGGAGAAGCTGGTGGTCGACGCGCTGCAGGGCAACGACACCTTCTTCATCGAGAGCACCTCCGAGGGCGTGCTGCTGGAGATCGTGGGCGGTCTGGGCTCGGATAGCGTGAACCTTGGCGGCTCCGATCTCGACGGTGTCACCGAGGGCGGCGCGATCACCGTCGTGTCGAACGGTCTCAACGGTCACAGCGGGTTGATCCAGACCACGGTCGACAGCACCGATCCGCGCTATCAGGCGATCTGGGCGCAGGATCCGGTCTCGCAGATCAAGGACAATGACGCGCCCGATCTGGTCTTCTTCAACGCCGATGGCGAGGCGGGCTCCAGCGTGCTGCGCGTCTTCGAGGCCGCGACTGCCGATCCGACCATGTCGGTCACCCGCTACGCGATCGCTCTGTCGCGCGCGCCGGACGAAGACGTCTACATCACGATCTCGCCGACGCTGGGCACTGAGGGCGATGTGGCCGCGGGCGCCGAGGGCGTGCTGGTCAACGGCTCGGCCTCGGGCACGGTGCTGCACTTCACGGCGGCCAACTGGGATACGCCGCAATACGTGACCGTCACCGCGATCAACGATCTGGTGGCAGAGGGTCGCGGCATCGTGCAACTGCGCCATACCGTGACCCAAGGCGACAGCCGCGCCGACGATACCGGCTTCGACAATCTTGCCGTGCCGAACATGCTGGTCGATGTGATCGACGATGAAGTGGCCGAGCTGCTGATCTTCCCGGTCGACAATTCCTCGGCCATCGATCTCGCGGGCGACACGATCGTGGCCGAGGCCGCATTGCTTGCCGCGAATGACCGCTTCGCCGTGATGCTGAGCCGCGCGCCGACCGGCCCGGTGCAGGTGAACTTCGCCGTCGATGGCAATGTGACGCTGTCCTCGAATGTCGTGAACTTCGACGGCACCGACTGGAATACCGCGAAATTCGTGACGATCACCGCAGTGAACGACAGCGCCGACGAGGGTGTGCATTACGCCCGCATCCAGCCCACGATCTTCGAAGACACCCGTGACGCCTTCCTCGGTGCGACCTATGCGGATGTGGCCGGCGGGGTCGCGGCGAATATCAACCGCGATATCAGCCAGCCGCGCAGCGCCGAGGTGCTCTATACCGCTGCCGATCTGACGATCCTGCGCCCGAATACGGCTGAGACCGAGCTCTACACGCTCACGCTGGGTGGCATCGACTATGTGGTCGGCGTCGGGATCGGCGAAGTGGTGGCGGACCTCTCGACCGTGACCGAGGGCACGATCGTGGTCGATGCGCGCCTCGATCAGACCGCGACTGCGACGGATATCGCAGATGCCTTCGCGACGCTGGTGAACGCGGACCCCGAGCAGGCTGCGACGATGACGGGCACGGGTGCCACGCGCAGCATCGCGGCAGCGGCGGGGGTCTCCTTCAAGCTGCTCATTGAAACCAGAGATCCCGCGTCCGGCTATCTCTTCACGCCCACCGGCGACATCTATGTCTCGATCTCGGGCGACGCGTTCGAGTTCTCGAGCGATGAACTGAGCGTCGATGCGGCCACCAGCAAGCGCGCCTATGACATCGTGGCCTTCCGCCTCGGCGCGTCGCTGGCCGACGGCACGCTCGCCGCCGATGGCACGCTGGTCGATGGCGCGACCTGGATCATCAAGCTCGACGGGCTGCAGGTTCAGGCGACCGCCGAGTTCGGCGACACCATGAGCGATATCGTCAACAAGCTGGTCGCGCAATTCGCGGGCGCCGATTACTCGGCCTCGGCGGGTTATCTGCAAGCGACGCTGCTGCCCTCGGTCGAAGGCGCGATCTACTCCAATGCCGGGGCGAAGACCTGGACCATCCTCGTCGATGGTCAGCTGATCAGCTACACCTCGCAATCGGGCGACGAGCTGGGCGGGATCGCGGGCATCTCCGACGAACTTGCAGCGCAGATCAACGCGGCCAATCTCGGGGTCACGGCGGTGGTCGATGCCAACGGCGCGATCACGCTGACCTCGGCCACGGCCTTCTCGCTGCTGCCGCTCGATAGCGAAGACGCTTCGATTGCAATCGCGAGCGATGCGAGCCTGACGCCGCCGAGCTACGATTTGGGCGAGATCTTCATCTTCCGCACCCCGGGCGCGGGCGGCATCGAGTCCTTCTCGATCGAAGTGCTGCGCAAGACGAGCCCCGACGCGGCGAACACCCGGACCGGCGGCGCCTATGTCAGCGCGGATGCGGTGAAGTCGCAGACCCATTGGCAGCTTGCCCGCATCGCCTTCGCGGCGCCGCTGACCCCGATCGTGATCCCCGAGGGCACGAGCCTCGCCTATGAGATCGGCACCAACATCACCAATGCCGAACTCGCGCAGCAGTTCACGCCCTACAGCTATGTCGTGGGCAGCAACGGCGACAATCTCGCGCCCGCGCCGCTCGACGTCACCGTGCTCGATGACGACGCGCCGACGGTGGAGATCATCCAAACCGGTGGTTCGACCGATCTGGCCGAGCGGGCGCCGGGCGATGTGCAGGTCGTGGACAGCTTCTCGGTCGTGCTGACCGGTGCGCTGAGCGGCGACAACACCGTCCGCGTCGATGTGACCCCGCTGCCGACCCGTACTTACAATTCGCAAGAGGCGTTCAACGCGGATGCGAACTTCGGCGAGAACGAACTCGTGCAGGTTCAGGTCGCTGCCCCGCTTGCAGCCCTGTCGCTGGCAGGGGAGGCGGTCGCGGGTGAGACGTGGCAGGTCACGCTGTTCGACGATGTGGCCCTGCGCGCAGGCGCCCAGACGGTCGGCTACACGGTTCAGGCGGGCGACGATCTGGATGCGGTGGCGGCAGGCCTGATCGACGCGATCAACGGGGTGTCCGGCTACAACGCCACGCTCACCGCCGATGGCGCGATCGAAATCTCGGTCGATGCCGCGGCGACGTTCACCCGCTTCTTCGTCGAGGTCGGCATCGCGGGCGACAGCAAGGGCAGCATCGACACCCGCACCGTGCAGGACTTCAACTTCGCCAATGTCCTCGAATTCGAGATGATGGGCGTGCCTGCGGCGGGTGAGGTCTGGACGGTCAACTTCGACGGCCAGAGCTTCTCGCATACCGTGAGCGCCGGTCAGTCGCTCTCGAACATCGCCGCTGCACTTGGTGCGAAGATCAACCTCGCGAATGATGCGAGCACCGCGAATGGCGATCCGCGCGCCTATGAGGTGATCGTCGATGGTCGCGTGATCTCCATCCGCGAACTGGCTGATCCGGCGGCGGATTACCAAGCCTCGGCTTCGGTCAGCGGCCAGAAGGCGGGCGAGATCGCGGCGCGTCAGTTCGTCGAGTTCGATAACACCAACTGGATGACCCCGCAGCAGATCACCGTGATCGCGATCGACGACACCATCGTGGATGGCGGCGACGCGCAGGTCTTCGGCGCCTTCAATGACCGCGTAAATTCGATCCGCGGCCCGGTCTCGATCATCGGCGGCGAGAGCGATACCGACGTGTCGCTGCGCGTGCCGGTGCTGCTGCCGGGCGAGACGAACATTCCGCTCGCCGATGGCGTGACCGGGACGGTGACCGGTGGCGGCACCGTGATCACCATCGATCCCGAAGAGCTGACCCATGTGAACGGCGATTACGGCGAGCGTCCGGGCTTCGATCCGCGCATCAACGACACCGCCACGATCTACGATATCGCGACCATCGACCCCGATGGCACGCTGAGCGGCCGTGTCGACGTCGCGAGCGTCTCGGAAGATATCCTCTCGCTCGTCAACGATGCGGGCATGACGCTCACGCTGATGGTCGGCACGCAGGATGCGGTCGAGGCGGGCTATGTCTGGTTCTTCGGCACCCCGGATCAGAGCGATCTGTCGCTGATCGACTGGCTGACGGCTTCGGTCGATCTGGCGGGCGACGTGACCGCCTTCGAGACCGTGACCGTGACGCTCGACGGCACCGACTTCAGCTACACGCCGGATACCGAGCACGCCTACCGCTCGATCGTGCTGCGCGAACTGGCCGCGCTGATCGACGCTTCGGCCGAATATGAAGCGGTGGCGACGGTGAACCTGCTGGGCGAGACCCGCCTGCATGTGAAGCGCGCCGATGCAGCCGCCTTCGATATCGCGGTGACCACCTATGCCGGTCTGACCTCGACCATCGGCGGCGCGCCGGTGCAGAGCCTCTACAACGACGCGAATATCCACTGGACCGCGGCCGCGTTCCACCTCATCCAGCCGCCGGCGAGTGGCGCGAGCTGGGCGCTGACGATCAACGGTGCGGCCACGCCGGCTTCGGTCACCTCCGATGGCAGCTTCGGCTCGGTCACCCAAGGGTTGGCGGCGCGGATTTCCTCGGTCTATGCGCCGGTCGTCTCGGGCAGCCAGATGGTGCTGGAGAGCACGCCGCCCGCCGACTTCGACACCGATCCGGGTGCGCTGATCACCTACGCTCCGGTCAATCCGAACCTGCGCGTGGACGAAGCCGAGCAGATCGACACGCTCACTGTCTTCAACAACGAGAGCCCGGCCATCGACAGCGGCGTGCTGACCGAGAACCATCTCTCGGGTCTGGGCATGGGCGGCGACACCTATATCGGCGGCGAGCTGATCGCGGGCGGTGTCAGCTATACCGGCCTCGAAGTGGTCGACATCCGTCTGGGCCGCAATGTGGATACCTTCACGGTCGAGAGCACCCATCGCGGCAAGACCATCATCGACAGCGCCGACGGCAATGACGTGATCTATGTGAAGACCACTGCCGGTCACACGATCATCCGCACCGGCAACGGCGACGATCAGGTCTATGTCGGCTCCGATCAGGGCGTGGTCGACCAGATCACCGGCCTGCTGATCGTCGACATGGGCGCGGGCGAGAACGACCGTCTGTTCCTCGATGACAGCGCCGATCTGAACGACAATGTCCTCGTGCTGGATGGCGCGCGCGTGGTTGGGCTCGATATGCCCTCGGTGGCGGAGCGTATCCAGATCGAGACCCGCGGCACCGGCGGCAGCTTCACGCTGGCTCTGCCGGATGGGACGCCGGTCACGGTGGCCTTCGATGCGGATGCCGCAGCGATGAAGACCGCGATCGACACGGTCTTCGCCGATTACGGCACCGATGCCGAGGTGAGCGTCGAGGCGACCGATAGCGGCTATATCTACACCGTCATCTTCGGCGGCCCGACCGGTGGCGTCGATCTGCCCGACCTGATCGTCGATGCGAGCGGGATCACCAGCGACGCGAACACCACCGCCAATATCGAGGTGACCGAAGTCATCAAGGGCACCACCGATCCGGGCCTGAACCAGATGCAGGCGATCACCATCGCAGCCGAGGGCGGGACCTTCACGCTGGCCTTCATGGTGCCGGATGTGCTGGGCAACATGGATCTGCGCATCTCCGACCCGATCGCCTATGACGCGACCGCCGAAGAGATCGCCGCGATCCTCGAGCCGATCCTGAACCCGAATAACAGCCGTCCGTTCCTGCCCTACACCAAGAACTTCGCGGTCGACCGCTTCGGTGACACGATCTACCTGACCTTCCAGGGCGCGCTGGCTCAGACCACGGTCGCCGCTGTCGATACGCGCGGTCTGACCGGCGATGTGCTGGAGGCGCGCATCGATATCGCCGAGCCGAGCGCGGGCGACACCTTCACCATTGATCTGACCGATCTCGCGACGCCGCTCTTCGACGATGCCTTCCCGGGCGACTTCGCGCTGTCCTCCTTCGCCTATACTGCGCTGGCCGGGGACACGGCGGCGGATGTGGCGGCGGCGCTGGCAGCCCAGATCATGGATGCGCAGGGCCCGAACATAATCGCCCATGTCGAGGGTACGGTGCTGGTGATCACCTCGCGCTCGGGCGAGCGGATCTCGGTCGTGGTCAATGGCGGCGACCCGGCGCTCGACTATCTGCTCGGCCCGCTGGGCATCCAGACCGATCTGGCCAAGCTCGAGACCCGGATGGACGGTGTCGACTACTACGGTGTCGAATATCTCGAGATCGGGATGGGCGCGGGCAATGACGTGATCAACGTGCGCGGCACCATGGCCCATACCACTCTGAACCTCGGCGCGGGCGACGAGCGGATCTATGTCTCCTCCGAGGCGGGCTTCGGGCTCGACACCGACACGACCTTCCTGACCGGGCATCTGCTGAACATCGAAGGCATGCTCAACATCGAAGCGGGCACCGGCCGCCACAAGCTGATGTTTTCGGATGAGGCGACGGTGCAGGGTGACGGCACCACCGATCTCCGCGCCGAGATCACCGATGACCGCGATGCCGCGCTGGCAGCCGCCACCGCCTGGGGCGACGATACCGAGCTGTCGAGCGTCAACGAGATCTTCGTCGTCGGCATCGCGCCCGCTCCGATCACCTATGGCGCGGATGCGGCGGGCAACTTCCTCGGCGGCATCACCTACTGGACCGGCTTCGGCGCGGATGCGATCGCGATCGACGGCACCCATGCGCGTGACATCGAAGGCGGTCGCGAGCTGACGGTTCTGAACACTGGCCTCGGCAATGACGATGTGACTGTCGATCTGCAGGCGGGCGAGGACGGGGCCTTCGTGCTCAACACCCAAGGCCCGCACGACGCCAATTACGCGCCCGATTGGGGCTATGCCCGCGACTATCTGGAATTCGCCGATGACGATATCGTCGATGCCGCCCTCAGCACGCTGCCGCTGATCATCTTCGGCGGGCAGGGCGATGACCGCATCATGTCCGGTCTGGCGAATGACATCGTCTTCGGTGATCGCGGCCGGATCGACTACCTCACCGCGGATGGCACGGGCTATGCGCTCAAGCTCGGCTCGGGCGGCCCGGATCACGTCAATGACGGCACCGATGTCGCGCCGACGCTGATCTACACGATCGACCCCACCATCGGCGGTGCGGACACGATCACCACGCTTGGCGGCGACGATATCGTGCTGGGCGGCGTCAACGGCGACACGATCACCACCGACGGCGCGACCGATAGCGGCAAGGATATCGTGATCGGTGACAGCGGCTTTATCGACTATGTCTCCGCCGATGCCGATCGTACCGATATCGACGAGATCGCCACCACCGCAGAGACCTATGGCGGCTCCGACCGGATCGTGACGGGTCTGGGCGACGATATCGTGCTCGCAGGCGAAGATGGCGAGACGATCATCGATGCGCTGATCGACGGCACCCGCTCGCGCGACCGCGAAACCATCGCAGCGACGTTCCTTGCCGAAGGGCAGCAGATCGCGGGTGACTATGTCGACGCTGGCCAGGGCGACAATATCGTGCTGGGCGACAACGGCCGGATCGTGGCCGCGACGGATGACGCTCCGCGCTTCGGCACGCAGCCGATTACGCTCGGCCGGATCGAGACGACCACGCCTGCGATCGGCGGCGATGACGTGATCCTTGCGGGCATCGGCTTCGACATCGTGCTGGGCGGCACGGCAGGTGACGTGATCCGCGTGGCCGAGGGCGAGGTCTATGACGTGGCCGTGGGCGATACGACCCTGCGCGATGCGGGCAATATCGTCCTTGGCGACAATGGCTATATCGACTGGGTCAAGGCGGATGGCGATGCTTCCGACATCGACGAGATCGCCTCGACCGCTGAGGCGATCGGCGGGGCCGACTGGATCGTGACCGGCGGCGGCGACGACATCGTCATCGCGGGTGTCGACGGCGGGGCTCTGAGCGTCGATTGGGGCGATGGCGAGACCGTCATCTCGGGCGATTACGTGAACGCGAGCCAGGGCGACAATATCGTGCTGGGCGACAACGGCCGGATCGTGGCCGCCGAGGACAACGCGCCGCGCTTCGGCACCCAAGCAATCACGCTGGGCCTGATCGAGACCACCGCGCCCGCGATCGGCGGCGATGACGTGATCCTTGCGGGCATCGGCTACGATATCGTGCTCGGCGGGGCGGGCGGCGATGCGATCAACGTGAAGATCGACGAGGTCTATGCCGCGACCGACACGGCGACCACGCTGCATGACGCGGGCAATATCGTGATCGGCGATACCGGCTTCATCGACTGGGTGGGCCTCGACAATGACGCCACCGATATCGACGAGATCGCGACCACCGAGGACCGCTATGCGGCGACCGGTGCGATGATCGGCGGCAACGATCTGATCGCCACCGGCGCGGGCCGCGACTTCATCATCGGCGGCACGGCGGATGACACGATCTTCGCGGGTGCGGGCAACGATCTGGTCTTCGGCGATCACGGCCGGATCGTGGCGCAGCCGGGTGGTGGCGTGGATGCCGACCTGCTGCCGCTGAACCTGACCGAGCTGACCACGCAGTTCGACTTCTACTCGATCCTGCGCAGCGAGCTGGACGGCGGCGGGCGCGACATGATCTTCGCCGAGGATGGCGCGGATATCGTGCTGGGCCAGCAGGGCGCCGAAGTGATCTATGGCGGCAACGGCGACGATGACCTGATCGGCGGCCATAACCGTCCGGGCGGCGATGATGGTGCGGACCGTATCGACGGCAACGGTGCGGTGCTGTTCGAGGATCGCCCGGTGATCAGCGCCTGGTTCGATCTGGACGCGCAGGCGCTCGACCCGAATGCGACCGACAATGACGTGATCCTTGGCGACAATGGCATCGTGATCCGCACTGATGCGGCCGAGAGCCTGCGCTTCCGGATGCTCGCCGATGGCACGCTGACCATTTATGACGCTGCCGATGACGGCACCGGCTCGAACGCAGGGACCACGGCGCAGGTCAATCCGACCGGCGTGGAAGAGCGGCTGATCGCCCTCTTCGACCACACCGACGCGACCGAGGCCAACCGGACCGACCTCTACGGTGCGGATTACCTCGCAGGCGGCGCGGACGACGACGTGATCTTCGGCCAGCTCGGCGACGATGCGATCCAGGGCGACGGCTCGGCCACGTTCCGCGGCCTTGCGCTCGCCACCGCCTATGACGCAACCGATAACGGCTACACCACGCGCCTCGCCGACGGCACGCTCAGCGTGAATCCGACCCGCAGCATCGACGCCGCGCGCGACGGCGACGACTATATTGAGGCCAATGGCGGCAACGACATCGTCTTCGGCGGGCTGGGGCAGGACGACATCATCGGCGGCTCCTCGGATCTCTACATCCATGATGCGCGCGCGACCGGCGAGGACTTCAGCCTCGATCTGCTGGCAACGGCGAATGTCGACGAGGCCTTCCGTCCCGACGGCGCCGATATGCTCTTCGGCGGGCAGGGCGATCCGGTGACGCTGAGCCGCAACGACTACGGTCAGAGTGGCGCCAATGCCCATGCTCGCGACGCCGATGTGATCCTTGGCGACAATGGCCGCATCCTGCGTCTGGTCGGCGCGACAGGGTTCCTCGGCTTCAACTACGACACGCTCGATCCGGCGCGGGCCTCGGGCACCTTCATCGGCGGCGCGGATCATTCCGACGCTTGGCTGGTGGTGCGCGCGGTCGAGCTGCTCGACTACCATACCGGCGGCCCGGATGTCTGGGGCGCGGATGCGCTGGCCGACAATGGCGGCGCGGATGAGATCCACGGCGAGGGCGGCGACGACGCGATCTACGGCATGCGCGGCAACGATGTGCTCTATGGCGAAGGTCAGGACGACGATCTGATCGGCGGCTGGGGTCATGACTGGATCTCGGGCGGCACGGGTCAGGACGGCGTGCTGGGCGACGATGGCCGCATCTGGACCTCGCGCAACGACCGTGGCTATGGCGAGCCGCTCTACGGTGTTCTGCCGGTCAGCCCGCAGACGATCTCGACCCCGGGCAAGATCCAGCAGGCCGATATCAACGTGCAGGGCGCGCTGAAGAAGGCGGTGAACCTGACGCCCTTCTTCTTGACCGCCGATGGCCAGACCGACGATCCGCTGCAGGATCCGGTCTATGCCGATGACATCATCTATGGCGGTCTGGGCGACGACTTCCTGCATGGCGGCGCGGGCGACGATCTGGTCTCGGGTGCAGAGGCGCTGGCCGAGGCCTGGTATCTCGCCTATCCGAACGACGCGCTGGCGCCGGGTGTGGCGGGCGTGCTCGTGCGCTCGGATTACACGGTTCCGTTCTGGTCCGCCGATCCCACGGCTACGCAGGGCAATGCGCTGGGCTACAACGCCTTCTACGGGGGCGAGTTCGCGGCCTATGACGAATACAATCCGCGCGATGTGATCGTGATCGACGCCGCTGGCCATTACGTCTCGCTCTCCGAGGCGACCGACGGCCTGGTGTTCTTCGCGAGCTTCGATCCGGCCGATCCGGGTGCGCCGCAGGTCGGCACGCTCGAGCAGGATGGCAGCCCGGTCTATAGCGACGGCAATGACGTGATCTTCGGCGATCTGGGCAATGACTGGCTCGTCGGCGGCACCGGGCGCGACCATGTCTATGGCGGCTGGGGCGACGATCTGATCGATGTCGATGACGATCATAGCCGCGATGCGGACGGCTCGGCGCTGGGCGCGAACGATACGCCCGACACCGCGTCGAGCTATGAGGACATCGTCTATGGCGGTGCCGGGCGCGACATCATGATCGGCAATACCGGTGGCGATCGCCTGATCGACTGGGTGGGTGAGTTCAACAGCTACATCGTGCCCTTCGCACCCTTCGGTGCCTTCACGATCTCCCGTGCGCTGGCCCCGCAGATCCAGGAGTATCTCTACGATCTCTCTGCCTCCGACGGTGCCGATCCGACCCGTGCGGCCGATACCGGCGATTACAACGCCGACCGTAACGGCGAGCCGTGGGGCGAGCTGGGGCTGGTGATGCAGAAGGACGATGCGTGGCAGGATCAGACCGGCGCGCCGAACGATCCGCAGCCGGGCAACATTCCGGGCGGTCGCCGTGACGTGCTGCGCTCGGCTGACTTCAACGGCAACGGTGGCGGCAATGACGCGCAGGGCTTTGCTGCCGATAGCGGGGTCTGGACGGTCGAGGGCGGCGCCTTCGCGGTGAGCCCGGAAACGCTCGGCGGCGATGCGGTCTCGGTCTTCTATATCGGCGACGCGCTGCCCAGCTATTTCGAGATGAAGGCGACCATTGTCGGCGGCAAGCCCACCGCGGGGCTGAAGTCGAACGCCTATCTGATCTTCGACTACCAGTCGCCGACCGACTTCAAATTCGCGGGCGTGAACATCTCGACCGACAAGTTCGAGATGGGCATCCGCACTGCCGATGGCTGGATCGTGCTGGAGCAGACCCCGGTTCAGGCCAAGCCCGACACGCCCTATAACCTGCTGCTCGCGATCAACGGGCTGACGGCGACGCTGGTGATCGACGGGCAGGAATATTTCACTCATGTCTTCGATGCGCGGGTCGATCAATACGGCGTCACCCACGGGCTGAACTCCGGCTATGTCGGGATCGGCGCGCAGAACTCGGTGACCAAGCTCGACAATATCGCGGTGCAGGTGCTGCCCCCGGAATTCACCCTCGATGAGACCGAGGACTTCTCGGACGGGATCGCGGATCGTTTCGCCACCGATACCGCCTGGCAGATCAATGCAGGCGCGCTGGATGCCCAGCCCACCGGTGTGCCCGCCATCGCGCTGTCCGATCTGGTGATCGCGGAGACTTCCGTCACGCGGATCGCGGCGCAGATTGAAACGAATGGGCGCGCGGGCTTCGTCTTCGACAGCTACACCGACGGGCGCTACAAATACGCTGTGATCGATGCCGCCAATGACCGCGTCTCGATCGGCTATTACACGCATCGCGACGGCTTCGTGGAAACCGCGAGCTACGACATCGCCATCGACGGCAGCCAGTCCAACAAGCTCGAGATCACGCTCGCCCGCAGCACGGTCAGCCTCGCGCTCAACGGCCATGAAGTTCTGGGCCATGCCTTCTACGCCCCGGTTGCGGATGGTGCGGTCGGTCTGATGGCCTTCGATGCGGCGAGCTTCGACGATGTGCGCCTCGCGACGAACGATCCGGCCTATTTCACGCCCGACACCGGCTCGCTGATCTACGACTACGCTTCCGCCGGTCCCATCGCGATTGCAGATCAGGGCGTGACGACGCAGAGCCTCTATGTCGGCTCGGATGTGGTGATCGCCGATCTCGACGTGACCCTCAGCCTGACCCATGAGCGGCTGAGCGACCTGACCGTGACGCTGATCGCGCCCGATGGCACGCGGATCGAGCTGTTCGCGGCGCTTGATGGCACGGGGATCGACACGCGCTTCGACGATGCGGCGGGCGAGAGCATCACCGGCGCCACGGCACCTTACGGCGTGACCTATCGCCCGGTCGGCGATCTGGCAGCGCTTGAGGGCAAGATGTCGGGCGGAGTCTGGACGCTGGAGATCGTGGACGGAGCAAAGCGCAAGACCGGCACGCTGGAAAGCTGGTCGCTGACGATCGAGGCGGCGCAAGCGCTTCATGCGGTCTCGGTCGCGGAAACGCCGGACGGTGCGGTGCTCGATGAAGACCTTCTGGCCGCAGCCCGGGCGCAGGCGCTCGAAGAGATCGCGCAAGAGCTGGGCCTGACCGCCGAAGAGATCGCCAAACTGGAAGCGGTGCAGATTTCCATCGCCTCGCTCGATGGCACGCTTCTGGGCTATACCGCCGAGGGCGCGATCACGCTCGATGCGGATGGGGCAGGGCATGGCTGGTCGCTCGATGGCAGCGAAGGGCTGAACCTCGTCGATGCGCTCAAGCATGAGTTCGGGCATATCCTCGGGCTGGCCGACGATAGCGACGCGGCCACCTGGATGGACCCGACCCTCGCGGCTCAGGACACCACGCCCGCGGCCAACCCTGTGCCGAACACCCCGAATGATACCGCTTCCGAGACGGCGACTGACACAGCCACGCAAGGCACCGCGCCCAGCGACACCACCGCAGCCCCGAGCCCTGCGCCGGTTACCGAGCCTGAACTGGCAACAACGACCCCGACTCGAGGCAATTCAGGCCAAACGGGTAAACAATCGCGCAATGCAAAAGGCTGACGCAGGGGCCAATGCGTTCAACTGCCTCGTTTTTTCTTGATGGAATCATGAACTGCTCGTTTACTTCGGGTAAGGGAGCGTTTTTGGCCGTTAAATCGGCACTTTCAGGGACATAGACGAACGGGAAGGGCGCTGGGGAGCACCCTCAAGGGAGCAATTTTGCAGCAACACGCAGGGACAGCGTCTGGCGAGGCGACGGGCTCGGTATTTCTGGATTCCGAAACCCTCGGCAGGCTGAAATCGGGGACAGACCGCGCGCAGGTGTCGCAGGCCTGGCTGGATGCGATGGCGCGTCAGGTGACGGGGCTGGAACAGGGGTTGGTGGTGCTGGCCGGGATCGGTCGCAGCCGGTTCGAGCCCGCCGCGATCTGGCCCGAAAGCGCCAAGCCGAAACGCGAATTGATGGCGGCCATCGACGGCGCGATCCATGCCGAGCGCATGGTGATCGAGACGCTGAGCGAGGGCGGCGCGGCCATTGCGGTGCCGATTCGTATGGAGGGCCAGCTCCGCGGTGCGGCGGCGATCCAGATCGGCACGCATCCGGAGGCGCGCACCGACCTTGCGATCGATCAGCTGCAATGGGGCTCGGGCTGGCTCGAGGCGTTCTTGCGCCGCAAGCAGGGCGGCTCGGGCGACAGCCTCGCCTCGGTGATCGAACTGCTCGCGACCAGCCTGCACCACGACCGGTTCATCGAAGCGGCGACCGCGGTGGCCTCTGAACTTGCGGGCGTTCTCAATTGCGAACTGGTCGCGATCGGCCTGACCCGTGGGCGCCACGCGCGGGTGCGGGCGCTGTCGAATTCCGCGAGCTTCGGCAAGCGGTCCAACCTCGTGCGTGCCATCGAGGCGGCGATGGACGAGGCGATCGACCAGCAGGCGGTGCTGAGCTATCCGCCGCCCGAGGACGGCTCGGAACGGGTGCTGCGCGCCCATGCGGCCTTGTCGGAAACCGAGGGCGGGGCGACGCTCTGCACGGTGCCGCTGACCGAGGACAAGAAGCTGGTCGGCGCGCTGGTGCTGGAACGCCCGGCGGGCGAGCCGTTCGGGCGCGATACGATCCAGATGGCGGAATATGCGGGCGTGCTGCTCGGCCCAGTTCTGGCGATCAAGCGGCGCGAGGACCGCTGGCTGCCCGCGAAGACATGGGATGCGAGCGTCAATACGTTCAAGGCGCTGTTCGGCCCCAATCATGCGGCGCTGAAACTGGCCGCGATTGCGCTGGTCGCTTTGCTGGCCTTCGCGTGGTTCGCCAAGGGCATGTATCGCGTGACCGCCGATGCGACCATCGAGGGCCGTATCCAGCGCGCGATCTCGGCCCCCATCGAGGGTTATCTCGCCGAGGCCGATGCGC
Organism: Thioclava sp. DLFJ4-1; assembly: GCF_002020145.1. Taxonomy (NCBI): domain Bacteria; kingdom Pseudomonadati; phylum Pseudomonadota; class Alphaproteobacteria; order Rhodobacterales; family Paracoccaceae; genus Thioclava; species Thioclava sp. DLFJ4-1. Next base: position 544,492 of record NZ_MPZT01000001.1, on the reverse strand, counting down.
GCGCGGGCGATATCGTGAAGGCGGGCGAGGTGATGGCCAAGCTCGACGACCGCGACCTGCGGCTCGAGCGGCTGAAATGGGAAAGCCAGAAGTCCAAGCAGACCCGCGAATATTCGCAAGCCATGGCCAAGCGCGAACGCGCCAAGGCGCTGATCCTTCAAAGTCAGATCGAACAAGCGGATGCGCAGATCGAACTGCTCGATCAGGAGATCGGGCGGATGGTGATCAAGGCGCCCTTCGACGGGGTCGTGGTCTCGGGCGATCTGACGCAGGCGCTGGGGGCGCCGATCGAGCGCGGCGACGTGCTGTTCCAGGTCGCCCCCCTCGATGATTACCGCGTGATGCTGCGTGTAGACGAGCGCGACGTGAAGGATGTGAAAGCGGGCGAGAGCGGTGCGCTCATTCTGGCCTCGCTGCCCGACACGCCTATCGAAGTGCAGGTCGACCGGATCACGCCGATCTCCAATGCCGAAGCGGGGGCGAACAAGTTCCTCGTCGAAGCTTCCGTGACCGACGGGCCGATCGATGCGCTGCGTCCGGGCATGGAAGGGGTCGCCAAGATCGAGGTCGAGGAACACCGCCTTGTCTGGATCTGGACCCGGCGGATCGTTCTCTGGGTGCGCATGACGCTTTGGTCTTGGTGGCCGTGACATGGCCACCTCGCTCTTCTCTCCGTCTTGGTATCGGGTGAAGGATCTCAAACCGCGCCTGCGTAGACATGTCGCGATCCATCGGCACGATTATCGCGGGCGCGTCTGGTTCGTGGTTCAGGACATTGCGACGGGGCGCTTCCATCGCATCTCGCCGGCTGCGTGGCGGCTGGTCGGGCTGATGAACGGCAAGCGCACGATGGACGAGCTGTGGAACACCACCAACGAGCAGCTTGGCGAGAAGGCCCCCACGCAGGATGAGGCGATCCGGCTGATGGGGCAGTTGCACGCAGCCGACGCGCTGATCTGCGACGTGCCGCCCGACGGGCGCGAGCTGTTCCGCCGCTACCAGCGCCACCAGTCGATGCAGATCAAGCAGAAGATCTGGTCGCCGCTCGCCATCCGGATCCCTATCTGGGACCCGGACGCTTTCCTGACCCGCACCATGCCCTTCGTGCGGCCCTTCTTCACCCGCACCTTCGCGGTGATCTGGGTGCTCGTCGTGCTCGCGGGCTTCATCTTCGCCGCAATCAATTTCGGCGCGATCACCGACAATATCGCGGACCGGGTGCTGACTCCGAAGAACCTCTTCGTGCTCTGGCTGGTCTATCCGGTGGTGAAAGCGTTTCACGAATTGGGCCACGGATATGCGGTGAAGAAGAACGGCGGCGAGGTGCATGAAATCGGGATCATGCTGCTGGTTCTGGTGCCGGTGCCTTATGTCGACGCCTCGGCAGCCTCAGCCCTGCGCGACAAGTATCAGCGGATGCTGGTCGGCGGCATCGGGATCATGGTGGAGCTGTTCCTCGCCTCGATTGCGCTCTTCGTCTGGCTCAATGCCGAGACCGGCGCGGCCCATGCAGTCGCCTATAACGTGATGCTGATCGGCGGCGTCTCTACGCTTTTGTTCAACGGCAACCCGCTCTTGCGCTTCGACGGCTATTACGTCTTCGCCGATTGGCTGGAGATCCCCAATCTCGGCCAGCGCGCGAACCGCTACTACGCCTATCTCGCGCAGAAATACCTCTTCGGGATGAAGGAGGCGGAGCCCGTCACCTCGCTGCCCGCCGAGAAGCGCTGGTTCCTGTTCTACGGGATCGCCGCCTTCATCTATCGCCTCTTCATCATGTTCGCGATCATCACCTATATCGCCGGCCGCTTCTTCTTCATCGGCGTGCTGCTGGCGGCATGGGCGATCACGACACAGATCCTCGTGCCCATAGGCAAATCCATGTCCTTTCTGTCTTCCAGTCCGAAACTCCGCTCCAACAGGCCGCGTGCGGTCCTTGTGACAAGCGCGATCCTTGCCGCGCTCTTCGTGATCCTGTTCGTCCTGCCCGCGCCGTATCGATCCGTCGTCAGCGGCGTGACATGGCCCTCCGAGCAGGCGCAGGTGCGCGTCGGCACCAGCGGTTTCGTGACCGAGGTGCCTGTCGCGACCTATGACGCGGTGCAGCCGGGCGAAGTGATGATCAAGCTCGACGATCCGCTGCTCAGCGCGCGGCTCGATGTGCTGGACTCGCAACTGGCAGGGCTGGAACTGCAGCGTCAGGCAGCGGTGCGCACCGACCGGGTCGAGGCTGAGATGATCGCGGCGGAGATTTCCGCGACCCGCGAGGACCGCAACCGGCTCGCCCAGCAGCTTGACGAATTGTCGATCCGCGCGCCGCGCGCGGGGCTTGCCGTGGTGCCCAATGGCGAGGATCTGCAGGGCAGGTTCGCCAAGCGCGGGCAGGTGATCTCCTACGTTCTGACCGAGGAAGACACGGCCGCCTTGCGCGTTGTCGTCGGTCAGGACGATGTCGATCTGGTGCGCAACGCGACGGGCCGCGTCGATGTGATGCCGGTCGAATATGGCGGCCAAAGCTATCCCGCCACCATCGTGCGCGAAGTGCCCGGCGGAATCCGCGACCTGCCGACGCCCGCGCTGGGGCTGCAGGGCGGCGGCACCGTTCCGGTCGATCCGGGCGACACCAAGGGGCTGCGCACGCTGCAACGGGTCTTCGAGTTCGAGCTGGAGATGGCCCCCGATGCGGCGCTGCCGCTGCTAGGTCGTCGCGTCGAGGTGCGTTTCTCGCATGGCACTCTGCCGATCGGGTTTCAGGCCTATCGCGCGCTGCGCCAGCTGTTCCTGAGGCTCTACGATGTCTGAGATGCTCGTCCAGCGCCCCGGTCTGCTGACCGCCTTCTACCCCGAGCGCGAGGATGAACGCCTCGGCACGCTCGACCGGGTGATGGCGAGCGCGGTGGGGCGGGTGTCGCAATTCTTCTCGATCAAATCGGCGGCAGGCGCGGGCTTTTTGCGCCGTGTCGCGAAGGAGGAAAAGACGCTGGTGAAGCTGGAGGCGCATGCCTTCAACGCGGCCCGCGTCGAGGTGGCGCAGAAGCTGCGGGTGAAGGGGCTGCGCGCCGATCTGGTGGCCCGCGCCTTCGCGCTGGTGCGCATCCAGTCCGAACGCTCGCTGCAGATGCGCCCCTTCGACGTCCAGCTTCTGGGCGGGCGCGCGATGCTGCGGGGCCGGATCGCCGAGATGGACACGGGCGAGGGCAAGACCCTGACCGCCACGCTGCCTGCCGCGATCATGGCGCTCTCGGGCGTGCCGGTGCATATCGTGACGGTGAACGATTTCCTTGCCGCGCGCGACGCGGAATGGATGGGGCCGCTCTATCGGGCTTTGGGTCTCAGCGTCGGCATTATCGTCGAAGGTCTGAGCCCCGAGGAGCGTCAGGCGGCCTATGCCTGCGATATTTGTTACTGCACGAACAAGCAGTTGGCCTTCGATTACCTCAAGGACCGGCTGGTGCTGGAGGGAGAGACCCGCGCGCTGCATATGGCGCTGGAGGGGCTGTCGAAGACCGATCCGAAACGGCAGAGGCTGCTGATGCGCGGGCTGTGCTACGCGATCGTGGACGAGGCGGATAGCGTGCTGGTCGACGAGGCGCGCACGCCGCTGATCATCACCCGGGCCGGCGATCATTCGGGGCTGGAGCAGACCTATCAGCGCGCCGTCGAGATCGGTCGCAAGCTGACGCGTCCGCGCGATTTCACGGTGCGCGAGAAGGAATGGAAGGTCGAACTGACGGACCTCGGTAAAGCGCGTCTGCGCCAGCTAAGCGCGCATTTCGGCGGCGTCTGGGCCACCGAAATTCACCGCGAGGAACTGGCGCGGCAGGCGCTCTCGGCGCTGCATCTCTATCACCGCGACAAGCATTACATCGTCGATGAGGCGGGCGTTCAGATCGTCGACGAATATACCGGCCGCGTGATGTCCGACCGCTCGTGGGAGCGCGGGCTGCACCAGATGATCGAGGTTAAAGAGGGGTGCGAGATTACGGGTCGGCAGGAGACGCTGATCCGGATTTCTTACCAACGCTTCTTCCGCCGCTACCTGACGCTGGCAGGCATGACCGGGACCGCGGCCGAGGTCTCGGGCGAGCTGCGCGCGGTCTATCGGCTGCGCACGAAACGCATCCCGACGAACCGCCGCTCGCGCCGCAAGAACCTCGGTGAGCGCCATTACGCGACCGCCGATCAGAAATGGCGCGCAGTTCTGGCCGAGGCCAAGCGCGTCCATATGACGGGCCGCCCGATCCTGATCGGCACGCAATCCATCGCCGCCTCGGAAGAGATCAGCGCGCTCCTGACAGAAGAGGGGCTGACGCATCGCGTGCTCAACGCCCGCGAGACCGAGCACGAGGCCCATATCATCGCCGAAGCAGGCGGGCATGGGCGGATCACGGTCGCGACCAACATGGCCGGGCGCGGCACCGATATTCGCATCGACCAACCGATGCGCGATCTCGGCGGGCTGCATGTCATCGCGACCGGCCGCCACGACGCGCGCCGCATCGACCGCCAGCTGTTCGGGCGCTGCGGACGGCAGGGCGATCCGGGGAGTTTCGTCACCTTCGTTTCGCTCGACGACGATCTGCTGCGGGTCTTCTACGGCACGCGGCTTTCCGGTCTGACCCGCATGTTTTCAAGCGGGAAGGGGCGCGTGCCTTGGCTGATCGGCGCGCCCGTGACCCGGCTTGCGCAACGCGCGACCGAAGCGCGCCATTCCGGCGTGCGAAAGGCGCTTCTGCGCGCCGACGACAATCTCGAAGACCTGCTCGCCTTCAGCGGCAGGGGCAACTGAAAGGGACCACCCATGCGGCTTACTTCCATCACCCTCCTTCTCGCCCTCGGTCCCGGCGCGGCGCTCGCGCAGGATCAGGAGCGCTTCGATTGCCTGATCGATCCGGGGCAGGTGCTCGAGATCGGCTCGGCGGTGGACGGGGTGATCGATCAGGTCTTCGTCTCGCGCGGGGATACGGTGAAAAAGGGCGACCCGATCGCGAAGCTGGAATCCAAGGCCGAAGAGGCGCAGCTGACCTATGCGCGAGAGCGTGCGCAGGACGAGGGGCCGATCGACATCGCGCGCTCCAAAGTGGCGCTGCTGCAAAAGGCCGCCGACCGCGCGACCGAGATGGGCAAGCGCAACGTGATGGCCGATGCGCAGGTGCAGGAGGCCCAGACCAATGCCGAAGTGGCCCAGTTGGAGCTGCGCTCGGCCCAAATGGACCAGCATCTGGCGAAACTCGATCTGCAGAGGGTGGAGGCGCAGCTGGCGCGGCGTGAGATCCGCTCGCCGATAGACGGGTTGGTGATCACGCGGATGATGGGGCCGGGCGAATATGTCTACTCGCAAGCGCCGATCGCGCAGCTCGCGCAGATCGACCCGCTGCATGTCGAGGTCTTCCTGCCGACGTCGATGTATGACCGCGTCAAGAAGGATCAGGTGTTGAAGGTCTATCCCGCAGCGCCCGTGGGCGGCGAATACGATGCGACGGTGAGCGTCGTCGACAAGGTCTTCGATGCCGCGTCGGACACGTTCGGGGTGCGCCTCGCATTGCCCAATCCAGAGGGCAAGCTGCCCGCCGGGATCGACTGCACCGTCGGCTTCCTCGCCGAGTGAGCGTCACACGGCCCTGTCACGGCAGGGCCGTCACTTAAAGCGCAGGGGCGGCGTTCAGCGCTGGAAGCAGCTTGCTTTCTTGCCGAAACCGGCGGGCGAGCAAATCCATTTGCCCTTACCGATGAACCGGGTCTGCACGACGCGCGGCGTGGCTTGCGCTTTGCTGGTACGCCCGGCGAGCCAGTCAAATTTTGCGCCGCCCTGACCGGCGGTGCTTTTGGCGGAAACACGGATCGGTTTGAGGTCCAGCATGCCGGCTTGTTGCGCATGGGCGCTGCTCAGCGGGGCTGCAAAGATCAGGCCGGCCACGACAAGGCGGGCCGCTTTCACGGATAAAAACGTCATCGGAACTGTAATCCTGTCTGCTCACGTTGCGGTCTGACCCCTCCCGTCTGCGCGGAAGAGGGCCGATTGCGTCCTCGTGCCAGCAGGATTGGTCGATCTCAGCCTACGGGTCAAGTTGGTAGGTGACGTGGCGGGAAGCAGGCGGATTTGTGGCGAAATGCAAAGAGGCTGCGCGAGAGAAATTCCCGCGCAGCTTCAATGTCTTGTCTAGCAGTGGTGTTGTAGGCGAAAAATCGCCACTACCTATGGTGGCTCAGGTCAGAACTTGGTTCTTGATTCGCCAATCCGGCGCGCCGAAGCCTTCGGGCCACGGGTAAACCTCGCGCTGGTTGAAGTAACTGACACCGACGAGGCTCGGATAGTCGGGCAATTCCTGACGCACCCGGTCGCGCCACATCGAGACATAGGACTGGTTCCCGACATAGCCGAGCTCGGCCACTGCCACCGGTTTGCCATAGGTTGCAGCCCGCGCGTAGCGGGGCGCGAAAATGTCGTCGAAGGTCTGATCGCGCCCGAACTTGGCCTGGTCCCAAGCCTGCAACCCGAAGACCGTGAGGCCGACGATATCGGCGTAATCGTCACCCGGGTAATAGTCGCCCATGTTCTCGTCGCCAAGCGGGGACCACATCAGGTTGATCTTCGGCGCTCGGTCGCGGGCGACGTCGGTCATCCGGCGATAGGCCGCGATGTAGTCGTCGGGGTTCCAGTCCGACCAGATAAACTGGCCGGATTTATCGTCCATCTCATGAGCGAAGCGCAGCGTGACCGGGCTTTGCAGAGTCGCCAGCACATCGGCCACCGCGATCATGTTGGCGTCGTATTCGCCTCGCTCGATGCCACGGCGCAGATATTGCGCCGTGTTGCGCTCCGAGCGCGACCATGTCCAGGGCTCCAGCGTCACCAGAAGCGCGCGGTTTCGTTCGAGCGCGTAGCTGTCGGCATCGTTCAGCGAGGGAAGGAAAACGTCCTCCCAGGGCAGGAACAGGTGCTCGATCACCACGCCCGAAAGATCCGCAAAGTCACCATCGGGATCATAGACCCCGAACGGCAAGGAGCCGGGCGGCACGCTGACATCCGCAGCGAAAGCCGGCCGCGCCGATACTGTCAGTCCCAACGCCGCGGCACCGGCCATCATCTCGCGACGGGTCATCAAATAATTAGCCATGTCAGTCTCCTCCTTTTCAGTGCGAAGCCCCGTCACTTCCAGCTCGGTTTGACGTGGAACTTCGCTTGTCCCGGAGCGCCCATGCCGGCCCCCGAGACGATGTATTCGACCTTTGCGAGCTGAACCGATTTCAGCCCGATCATGAGCGCGTAGACGCTTTCGCCGCCGCGGAGCCAAAGGGCTCCGAAACTCAGCGAGACGATGACGCTCAGCGTGCCCATCTGAACCGCCATATCGCGCGGCCAGCCGCGCCAATCGATCTGAACGCGGCGCGCGCGCGCGCCGAAGATCACACTCAGCAAGACGAAATAGAACGCGGCGTTGAACATGGAGAGGAGGTAAAACCCGCGCGCCTCGATGACGTTGTCCACCAGAAGAACCGGCAGCAAGGCCCCCAGGGCCAGTCCACCGTAAACGGCGATGATCCGCTCGGGTAGCATCGTCGAGGCGGCTTCGCCTTTCGGGGTGATCCGAAAATCGACGAATTTTCCCGACAGCCTGTCATAGACGGCCATGACGCATCCCCAGAGCACCCAAGGCCATTGCATCATCACGAAGAGTGCTTTCTCCCACGCGATGATCTTGGCGTCGTGCGGACGGAAGAACTGATCGCGCCGCAGCATGAAGGCGAATATCAGCGTCACCGTGCCTGCGGGCAGCACATGTCCGATAAAGGCGGGATAGGTCACGTCGGCAAAGCGCATGTCGAAGCTGATGGCGATGATCGGGGCGACATACATCATCGACATCGAGAGCGCGAAGAAGACATACCAGCTTTGGCAGAGCACGAAGAGGAACTTCAGCCGCCACGGCATCTTGCCGACATAGTCCGGCATGTAGCGCAGAAGGAGGCTCAGCAGCGAGCGCGACCACTGGAACTCCTGCGTGATCAGGTCGGTCACAGTCGCCGGGCCATCGCCGATCGCAATCGCGTCGATCGCGTGAACGCCGCGCCAGCCCGCCGCGTTCATCAGGAGCGTGGTCGAGTGATCTTCCGCGAGTTCGGGACCTAGACCGCCAGCTTCCTTCAGCGCGGAGGTGCGCACAGCGTAATGAGAGCCGATGCACATCGGCGCGAATACTGCAGTGTAGCCCGCTTGAAAAACTCCGTGGAAGGCTGCTTCGAAATAGAGCCTCGTGCGCGCGGCCCAGCTTTCCTTGGCATTGGACGCACAGATCGACGGCGCACTGACATACCCCACCGCATCATCGGCGAAGGGGCGCAGCATCTCGCGCAGGTATCCCGGTTGCGGGACGTGGTCGGCGTCGAGCTGGCTCACGATGTCATAGTCGCGATAGCCCCAATGGTCGTAGAAATAGGCGAGGTTGCCCTCTTTGCAGCGCGTCCGGCGCGGCCATTCCTGCCGGTGGTAAGCCTCGATGCCGTGGCGGCTGGAGATCTTCACGCCGTGGATCTTGCACCATGCGCGCGTCTCGGGCGAGGGCGCTTCGTCGGCGAGCCACGTGTCATGCGGATAGTCCTGCGCGAGCATCGCCTCCAATGTCCGACGAACGACCGAAAAGGGTTCGGATGGAGTTTTCGTCGTGATCATCGCGACGCGCCACCGCCCCGGCTCCGGAAGAGGCGACGAGGGGCGGACCGCCTGCAGGAAGATCACGAAGAAGTAGATCTGCATTGCCAGAAGCCAGATCAGCACACCCGTGAGTATCAAATAGGGAACCGTCGCAAGGATATGCGACGGTGTCAGCCACCAGCTCCAGAAATAGACCGTCGCGAGCATCCACAGCGCAAACAGCACCCGATAGCGCAGTGCCTGCCTCGGTGTGAGGATGGGCGCGAGGTGTCCGGCCTCGATCGCAGCGCGTATGTCGGGGCGCTGGATCATTCTGCGGCCGTTGCGGTTATCGGGGCGGTTGCGGTTTCAACGCCCGCTATCTCCGCCCGGAAATAGGCGATGGTCGGCACGAGACCGCTGCGCAGCGCGATCTCCGGACGCCAGCCCAGCCGGGTCTCGGCGCGGGTGATGTCGGGGCAGCGTTGCATCGGATCGTCGAGCGGCAGATCCGATACGACGAGCGGCGCGCGGCTCTCGCACATGTCGCGCACGATATGGGCCAGCTCGGCGACGGTATATTCGCCCGGATTGCCCAGATTGACCGGCTCGTGGCCGACCGTCTCGCTTTCCATCAGCGCGACCAGCCCGCTGATCAGATCGTCGACATAGCACAGCGAGCGCGTCTGCGTGCCGCCGCCATAGAGTTCAAGCGGCGTGCCGCGGATCGCTCGCGTCACGAAATTCGAGATCACGCGCCCATCCTCGGGGTCCATCCGCGGCCCGTAGGTGTTGAAAATCCGCGCGATGCGGGTGTCGATGCCGCGACAGGCCTGAAGGTCATGGAACAGCGTCTCTGCCGCGCGTTTGCCTTCGTCGTAGCAGGCGCGGGGCCCGGTGGTGTTCACCCGGCCGCGATAGTCTTCGCGCTGGGGCGAGATGTCCGGGTCGCCATAGACCTCGGAGGTCGAGGCTTGCAGGATGCGAGCGCCGGTCCGCTCTGCCAGGCTGAGAAGGTTCATCGACCCCGCGACGCAGGTCTGGAACGTGTGCAGCGGATCCAGCTGATATTTCGGCGGCGAGGCCGCGCAGGCGAGATTGTAGATCCGGTCGATCTCGCCATGCATCTGCAGCGGCGCGATGACGTCATGCCTGAGGAAGGTGAAATCGGGATGTCCCATGAGATGGGCGATGTTCTGTGTCCGCCCGGTCAGCAGGTTGTCGATGCAGATCACCGAGTGACCGGCCTCGATCAGCCGGTCGCATAGATGCGACCCCAGAAACCCGGCCCCTCCGGCAACGAGACAGCGCAACTGCCCCTTATGCCGGCGCGGCGGCGCCCAAGAGATATCTTGCGTCTCGAAACGTGGCAGATGCGTCATGTTCTCCCCCCACAGAAGAACGGCAACGACTGCCCAGTCCGGTTTGAGGTCAACTTTATCGCTCTGGGCCGGACCAGGCCCGTCGATCCCGATTACAGATATTTCAAAAGGGTAGGGGGCGATTTTCGGGCCGATCAAGCGAAAGCAAAGCATTTCGACCGAAATTCGGAAGGCCGAAAAAAATTGACCTTCCGATAGATGAAGTTTGCACGCTAAGGTTGAGTGGGGCGCTGCCGGCTCGACTTCTCGTCTTCGCGCCTATCCTTTGATTCGACTTGGACAATCGAGCCGAGAGAAGGGCAAAAGCGCCTTTTCTCAGAGGTCGGACAGGCCCGCCGTCAGGTTGTGCAGGCGCCGGGTCTTCTCAAGCAGGTCTTGCGCTTCATCCTCGGAGAAGGGGGCGCTGGACCGGGTGAACCCCGAAATCGAGCGCGAGCCGTTCTCCAGCACTGCGCAGGTCAGGCCATTATAAAGTCCGTGGGATTTCGCACCTTTCAGAACCCCCTTGGGGTCGTCAAGATCTTCCCACCGCACGATACCCACATGCTGCAAGCCCCACAGGACGACAGGGTCGTCCATCATCATGCCCTTTTCGCTATATTCGTCGATCCATGGCTCGGGATATGTGCGATAAAGGATGTTCGGGCGAGTGAAGCGGATATGCAGGGCAAATGCGAAACCAGTGTCGCAGGTTTGCCCGAGGTCCTCTAGCAGGCTGGCGATTTCCTTGCGGTTTGCTGTTTCCATCACGGGAATTCGTCTTTAGGTTGTTGGTACAAGGCTGCAGCGACGCGTGCGACGGTAGGCTGCGACCGCAGTGAGTGCAAGTGAATTGACCATCAGAATATGGAACTGAGGGATTGCGAAAAGCGATTGAATGAAATCGCCCCGGCCGGGTTTTACCTCGCGCTCAGGGTTGGATATGCATTTCCCGAAGCCGAACTCAACCGTCTGAACAGCGACTGGGTCGACATGTACACCCAGCACGGTCTGGTCGTGCAGGACCCTTCGATGCACTGGGTCTATCACAATGTCGGTTACGTGCGCTGGGTCGACCTGAAGGACGATCCCCGAGACGTCGTCGGCATGGCCCGCCGGATGGGGCTGACCTACGCCGCCACGATCTCTTACAACACGCCAAGCGATGCCGGGCGACGCAGCCACGCGGTCCTGTTCCGATCGGATCGCGATTTCACCGATGCCGAGCTTCATGAAGCTTTCGATATGCTCAAGGCCTTGCATGTCGACGCCTCGCAACGCTCGCTCACGGATGCCGAAATCGAGGCGATCCGCTTCCGCGCCGACGGGCTCTTGATCAAACAGATCGCCGCGGAACTCGCAATTTCCGAAAGCGGCGTCAAAGCGCGGCTGTCTTCTGCGAGCCGAAAACTGGGAGCGCGAAATGCGATTGAAATGCTCGCAATCGCGACTTCAAGGCGACTGATCTAGGTTTATACAACCTAAAAGAGTGAATTTTTCACAAATCCGTGGTTTCGATGGAGCTATCCAGAAGGAGGCTCCAATGCAAAACTGCACTTTCGAATTCTCGCAACTTCACCGCTTCGGCACCGCTTTTTACGACTTCCTGCGCCTGCGCAAGGAGGTCTTCGTCGACACGCTCGGTTGGGACGTGCCGCATAATGACGAAGTAGAAATGGATCAATACGATACGCCCTTGGCGCATTACTCGCTCGTGCTGAAAGACGGGCAGGTGGTGGGCGGGGCACGGGTCATGTCCACCGCGGCGATCTGGGGCGGCAATACCTACATGCTGCGCGACGCGCATTTGGGGAAGCTGCCCCATATCCCGCCGGAAATCCTGCCGACCGAAATCGCGAGCGAGAGGGTCTGGGAATGCACGCGGCTCGTGATTTCCGACGCGCTCACCACGCAGGCGGAACGCTCGACCTGTCTGCGGCTCATCGTCGACGGGCTGGTGGAGCGCGCCAGGGAACGCGGCGCGGACGAGTTGATCTGCCTCTCCTCGCTCGCCCTGATGCGCGCGCTGCGCCAGCTTGGCTACGATGTGAGCCGGATGGGCCCGACCTATCGCAACGACGAGGATGGGCGCCAATACGCGGCGCTGCGGATGCCTGCGGAATATTCCACGCAGCGGCGTCGCGAAATGGCCGAAGCCTGTGTGATCGCAGCTCAATCGGCTCCGCGCCAGTTGCACACCGCCGCCTGATCTAGGGCAGCCTGTTCCGGGGCCGCCTGATCCGGGCTCCGATAGAAAAAGGGCGCGCCCATCGTCCGGGCGCGCCCTTAGCTTTCGGCGTCGGTCGCGCGCTCAGCGCACGACAAAGACGCAGCAATTCGAGTGTCGCACGACCCGCGCGGCGTTCGGCCCGAGCAGGTAATCGCTGAGATCGGGGCGGTGCGCCCCGAGCACGATCATGTCCGCGCCGTCCTTTTCGGCCAGCGACAGGATCTCGTGATAGGCGGTGCCGACGCCCACGATGTGGCGCACCTTCGCGTTTACCTCCGGGCCGACCACCTCGGCGACGAAGTCATGCAGCAGCTCGCGCGCATGCTCCTTCGCCTTCGCGGTGTGATCGTCCGAGAAGAAGGCCCCGACCACCGCCGAGCCGTAATCGGGCACCACCGTGATCACGTCGAGCTGGGCGTCTTCCATCTTGGCCAGCCGCGCCGCCCATTCGAGCACTTTGCGCTCGGTCTTGGGGCGGTTCATGTCGATCGCGCAGAGAATGGTATTGGTCATGCCGGTTCTCCTTCAGCAAAGGCCGCGTCATCGTCTTCCTTGCGCCGATTTTGCAGGAAAGCGATGAGCGCGAGAAGGGCGAAGGCGGGGATGAACATCAGCTCTTTGGGAAGCTGGTCGTTCGGCACCTTCACGTTGGACAGGGTGACGGGATTGTCGCCATAGAAGTCGAAGCCCTGCAGTTTGGTCTGCAGCTCCGTGCCGAACATCGGCTCGTCCGCGACCATCTTGCCGTCCGTCTCGGTGAAGCTCAGGCCGAGCTTGTCGAGCCGGTCCTGACCCGTCGCGCCCTCGGGCACCTTGACCAGCACCGTCATGTCCTTCGGATCGCCCGTCGTGTAATCGGGCCCCGAGAAGACCAGCCGCAATTCGCGACCGACCGGCGCCTTGTCGAGACGCTGCGTGATATTGGCAGGCGGCACCTCGTTATAGGGCGGCTCGATCATGTTCATGAAATAGCCGGGACGGAACAGGGTGAACGCGATCAGAAGCAGCGCCACCGTCTCCCAGATCTTCGAACGGGTGATGAACCAGCCCATCGTGCCTGCGGTGAAGACGAGGATACCGATCGTCGCCACGATGAAGACGAAGATCGCCTGATACCAGGTCACGTCGATCAGCAGCAGGTCGGTGTTGAAGATGAACACGAAGGGCAGGGCGACCGTGCGCAGCGAATAGAAGAAGGCGGTGAAGCCCGTCTTGATCGCATCGCCACCAGAGACCGCCGCCGCCGCGAAACTCGCTAGCCCCACCGGTGGTGTCACATCTGCCATGATCCCGAAGTAGAACACGAACAGGTGCACCGCGATCAGCGGCACCACGAGGCCCGACTGCGCGCCCAGATGGACGACCACGCCCACCATCAGCGAGCTGACGACGATGTAGTTCGCCGTGGTCGGCAGGCCCATCCCGAGGATCAGCGACAGGATCGCCACGAAGATCAGCATCAGGATCAGGTTGCCGCCCGAGAGGAACTCGACGAAATCGGCCATCACCTGACCGATCCCGGTCAGCGAGACGGTGCCCACGATGATCCCGGCGGTGGCCGTGGCCAGACCGATCCCGATCATGTTGCGCGCGCCGTCGATCATGCCGCCGATCAGGTCGAGAACGCCTTCACGGAAGCGGCTCATGGGCGCGCTTTCGCCGCGGAACATCGCCTTGAGCGGTTTCTGCGTGAGCAGGATGAAGAACAGCAGGAACGAGGCCCAGAAGGCCGACAGGCCCGGCGACTTGCGCTCGATCATCAGGAAATAGACCAGCACGACGATCGGCAGCAGGTAGTAGAGGCCCGCCTTGTAGATGTCCTTGATCTCGGGGAGCTTCACGATCTCCGAATTCGGATCGTCCGGTTCCAGATCGGGGGCTTTCGCGGCGACCCAGACGAGCCCGAGATAGACCACGACGACGAGCAGGGCGAGAACCCAGGCCGCGCCCTCGGGCACCATCGAGGTGATGAGGCGCACCGGGAATTGGGTGGCGTAACACAGGGCCGCGAAGCCCGCGAAGAAGGCGAACATGCCAAAGGCGGTGCGCCAGACCGAGACCACGCGGTCGCCGATCGTCGGCATCCGGTTCTTCACCGCCTCGAGATGCACGATGTAGAACAGTGCGATGTAGGAGATGATCGCCGGGATGAAGGCGTGTTTGATGACCTCCAGATAGGAGATGCCGACATATTCCACCATCAGGAAGGCGGCGGCCCCCATCACCGGGGGCATGATCTGGCCGTTGACCGAAGAGGCCACCTCGACCGAACCCGCCTTCTCAGCCGAGAAGCCCACGCGCTTCATCAGCGGAATGGTGAAGGTGCCGGTGGTGACGACGTTCGCGATCGACGAGCCCGAGATCAGGCCGGTCGCGGCGGAGCCCACGACGGCGGCTTTTGCCGGGCCACCGCGCAGGTGGCCGAGCGCACCAAAGGCCATCTGGATGAAGTAGTTGCCCGCGCCGGCTTTCTCGAGAAGCGCGCCGAACAGCACGAAGAGGAAGACGAACTTGGTCGAGACGCCAAGCGCGATGCCGAATACCCCCTCGGAGGTGATCCACATATGCGACATGGCCTTGCGCAGGCTCGCGCCGGCCCAGCGGATCTGTTCGGGGAAGAACTCCGACGAGCCGAAGAAGACGTAGCACAGGAACACGATCGCCAGCAGGACCATGATCGGCCCGAGCGTGCGATAGGCTGCGATGAAGAGGAAGATGATGCCGAGGACCGAGATATAGGCGTCCTGCATATCCGCGAGCCCGCCATTGTCGACGATCTTCTGGTAGAAGAAATAGCCGTACATCGAGAGCAGCGCACCGCCGACCGCGAGGATCCAGTCATACCACGGCACATGGTCCTTGGGTGAAGATTTGAACAGCGGATAGGCCATCGCCGAGAGGAAGATGGCATAGGCCAGATGGATCTGGCGGGCGTTGTTGATCAGATCGCCCGGCAGCACATACGGCCCGATGGGCGAGGCCAGAAGTACCTGAAAGATCGACCAGCTCAGCGCCACCACGGCGACCATGAGCCCGACCCAACCTCTGGGGCTGCGCGCCCCGCTGTCAGAAGCCTGGACGAGCTCCTGTAATTCCTGTTCGTTCAAGGCGCGATTTTCCGCCATCGTTCCCCCTAGCGGCCCCCAGGGCCGTCCGCCTGTTCCGGCATGATCTTAAAGCTGAAACTAAAAAAGGCGGGCACGCAAGCGCGCCCGCCCAGGTATGTGCAGGGCTTATTTGATCCAGCCCTGCTCCTTATAGTACTTCAGAGCGCCCGGATGGATCGGAGCGGAGATGCCCTTGGTGACCATCTCTTCCGGCGTCAGATGCGCGAAAGCCGGGTGCAGCTTCTTGAACTCGTCGAAGTTGTCGAAGACCGACTTCACCAGAGCGTAGACGACATCATCGGGCTCATCGGCCGAGGTCACGAGGGTCGCGCGCACACCGAAGGTCTGGGTGTCGTCGGGGTTGCCGCGATACATGCCGCCCGGAATGGTGGCTTTCGCGTAGTAGGGGTTGTCGGCGACCAGCTTGTCGACCGCGTCACCCGTGACGTTCACGAGGGTCGCGTCGCACGAGGTGGTGGCTTCCTGGATCGAACCCGAGGGGTGACCCACGGTGTAGACCATCGCGTCGATCTGGTTGTCGCAGAGCGCTTTCGACTGCTCGGCTGCCTTCAGCTCGGTGGCGAGCGCGAAGTCCGAGGTTTTCCAGCCCATCGCGTCCATCAGCACTTCCATCGTGCCGCGCTGACCCGAACCGGGGTTGCCGATGTTCACGCGCTTGCCCTTGAGGTCGGCGAAGTTCTTGATGCCGCTATCGGCACGCGCGACGACGGTGAAGGGCTCGGGGTGGATCGAGAACACGGCGCGCAGCTTCTCGAACGGACCCTGATCGGAGAACTTCGAGTCGCCCTTGTAGGCGTGGTACTGCCAGTCCGACTGGGCGATGCCAAAGTCCAGTTCGCCCGAACGGATGGTGTTGATGTTGTAGACCGAACCGCCGGTGGATTCGACCGAGCAACGCACGCCGGTTTCTTTGTGGCTCTTGTTCATCAGGCGGCAGATCGCGCCACCGGTCGGGTAGTAAACGCCGGTGACGCCGCCGGTCCCGATGGTGATGAAGGTCTCGTCGGCTGCGTTCGCCGCGGGCGCGAACAGCGCACCGGCGACGGCCGCGATGGCCCCGAGTTTGAAGAACTTTTTCATTGAGTAACTCCCGTTGGTCGTTTTTGGGTCTCGGTTCAAAGATACGGTCCGCTTCGGTCAGCGCGCATAGACTTCGTCGAGAAGCCTGTTGCGCCGTTCGACCTCGGCGATCCGTTCGGTTGCGCGGGGTCCCGCGCGCTTCGCCACCAGCGCCAGAATTGCTTCGAGCAAGAACAGCGTGGCGACGTAACTCGTGTAGAAATGCGGGCTGTCGGTGGGCACGATGAAGGTCTCATCGGCCGCGTGCAGCGCCGGACAGGTGCGGCTGTCGGTAATAAGCGCGACATAGGCGCCCTGTTCATGGGCATGGATCGCGCTGCGGATGGTGGAGCGCGCGAAGGGCGGCTTGGTGATGACCAGAACCGCGTCGCGCTCATCGAGCCCGGCGAGCGTGGCGCCCAGAGACGAACCCGCCCGTGCGCCCAGCTCCCAGTTGTCGCCTAGGAAATTGGCGATATAGGCGGTGTATTCCGCGATCCCCGTCGAACCGAGCGCACCCAGAAGCACCACCCGGCGCGCGGCGGCGAGCTTGTCGGCCACGGCCTCGAGTCGTCCCGGCTCGATTGCGGCGGTTAGGGCTGCGATATTGTCCTGCGTGGCCGCGGCATAACGGTTGAGGAAGCTGCTCTGCGGATCGGCGGCATCCTTCTGCAGTCGATCGGCGCGGTCCGCGAAGGGGGACACACGGCGACCGATCTGGTCGCGCATGGTCTCGCGCAGCTCTTCGAAATTCTCGTATTCGAGCGCATGGGCAAGGCGGGTGAAGGTCGCGGGCGCAAGGTTCGATTCGCTCGCCAGCGTGCGCAGCGAACGGGTGGCGATGCTCACCGGGTTGTCTGCGATATAGTCTCCCGCCTCACGCAAGCGCGTGGAAAGGTTGCCATATTGCGCAGCCAATCGCTGTTCGAAACTGCCGGACAATGCTCCTCCCCAGGTTCCATCACCAGTTATCGCGTTGAGGTGACCGTTTCAATTGTTTCATATATTGTCAATGCGTAAAACATATGTTTCATGGGGTAATCAGCGATCCTCACGCATTCTTGTCCCGAAGGAGGGACCGATATGAGTCACGTATTCCCCCGCCACACGAAGTCCAATCCGCCCTTGGCGGTAAAGGGCGACGGTATCTACATTCTCGATGCCAACGGGAAGCGATATCTCGATGGGTCCGGGGGCGCGGCGGTGTCCTGCCTCGGTCACTCTGACGCTGACGTGACTGCCGCGATCAAGGCTCAGATCGACAATATCGCCTTCGCGCACACGAGTTTCTTCACCTCCGAACCCGCCGAACGGCTGGCCGATCGTCTCATCGCTCACGCACCGGGGAGCCTCGAGCGCGTCTATTTCACGTCCGGGGGATCGGAGGCGGTGGAGAGCGCGCTGAAGATGGCGCGGCAGTATTTCGTCGAGAAGGGCGAGCCGAGCCGGTCGCATTTCATCGCGCGCCGCCAGTCCTATCACGGCAACACGCTGGGCGCGCTGGCCGCTGGCGGCAATGCGTGGCGCCGGGAGAAGTTCAACCCGCTGCTGATCGACGTGAGCCACATAGCACCCGTGCATGAATACCGCTGGCGCGAGGAAGGCGAGACCGCCGAGGAATACGGTCTGCGCGTCGCCAATGAGCTGGAGGCCGAGATTCAGCGCCTCGGGGCGGAGAACGTGATCGGCTTCATCGCCGAGCCGGTCGTCGGCGCCACGATGGGCGCGGTGCCGCCGGTGAAGGGCTATTTCAAGCGCATCCGCGAGATCTGCGACCAATACGGCATCCTGCTGATCCTCGACGAGGTGATGTGCGGGATGGGCCGGACCGGCACGCTGTTCGCCTGCGAGCAGGATGGGATCGCGCCCGATATCGTCACCATCGCGAAGGGGCTCGGTGCGGGCTACCAGCCCATCGGGGCGGCGCTCTGCACCTCCGAGATTTACGACGCCTTCTTCAACGGCTCGGGCTTCTTCCAGCACGGCCACACCTATATCGGCCACCCGACCGCGACCGCCGCGGGCGATGCCGTGGTCAAGAAGCTGACCGAGGGCGGACTGGTCGCGCGGGCGGCGCAGCAGGGCGAAGTGCTCGACGCGGCGCTGCGCGAGGCCTTCGGCCAGCATCCGCATATCGGCGACATCCGCGGGCGCGGCATGTTCCGCGGGCTGGAAATCGTGGCCGACCGTGCCACGAAAGAGCCGATGGACCCGGCCAAGGCAATCAACAAGAAGCTCAAGGCGGCGGCTTTCGAGGCCGGGCTCGTCTGCTATCCGATGGGGGGCACGATCGACGGCCAGCGCGGCGACCACATCCTGCTCGCGCCGCCCTTCATCATCACCGACGACCAGATCGGGGAATTGGTGGACAAGCTCGGCACCGCGATCCGCGAGGTTCTCGGGTGAGCCTGCCGCATATCATGGTCGCGCCGAACGGGGCGACCAAGACGAAGACCGATCACCCGGCGCTGCCGATCACCTTGGACGAGATTGCGCAGACCGCGCTGGCCTGCCGCGACGCCGGGGCAGGGGCGCTGCATCTGCATCTGCGCGACGACGCGGGCGGGCATCTGCTCGATAGTGGCGCCTATGCCGAGGCGCTGGCTCATCTGCGCCCGCTTCTGGGCCAGATGGCGATCCAGATCACCACCGAGGCCGCAGGGCGCTACGAACCGGGGCATCAGCGCTATGTCGCGTTGAACTCGGGCGCGCAGATGGTCTCGGTCTCGGCGCGCGAGATGCTGCGCGACCACGAATTGCAGGCAATACGGTTTTACGAAGAGGCAGCGGAACGTGGGATCGCGATCCAACATATCCTCTATTCCCGCGAGGATGCCGAGGCGCTGGTGCATGTACTGCCGGATCGCCTGCTGCGCGATCCCGGGCTGCAACTGATCTTCGTGATGGGTCGCTATGTTGCGGGGCAGGTCTCGACGCCCGCGATGCTCGATCCGTTCCTCGACTGGATGCAGGCCGAGGCGATCACCCCTGACTGGGCGATCTGCGCCTTCGGCTCGGGCGAGACCGACTGCCTGCGCAATGCGCTCGCCAAGGGCGGCAAGGCGCGGGTCGGGTTCGAGAACTCGCTGGTGATGGCGGACGGCACCACCGCGCACGACAACGCCGCGCGCGTGGCCGAGATCGCAGCCCTTTAGTCGAGTGCCGGATGCCCTTTCTCGGGGCAATCGGAGAGGTCCGACCGGTCTTCCTCGGGAAGCTGCTTGGAAATTTCGCGCAGCGCGCTCCGCAGGCCTTCCTCCATCACCGGGTGATAGAAGGGCATCGCCAGCATGTCGAAAACGCTCATGCCCGACTGGATCGCGAGGCCGAAAAGATGCGCGAAATGCTCTCCCTCGGGCAGCGCC
Source organism: Thioclava sp. DLFJ4-1 (assembly GCF_002020145.1). Classification (NCBI taxonomy): domain Bacteria; kingdom Pseudomonadati; phylum Pseudomonadota; class Alphaproteobacteria; order Rhodobacterales; family Paracoccaceae; genus Thioclava; species Thioclava sp. DLFJ4-1. The sequence continues at coordinate 524,717 of NZ_MPZT01000001.1, read as the reverse complement.
ATCTCGCAGCCCAGCAGCTTGCCGGTTTCGGGCTCGGCATAGACGCGGAGCATGCCATACGCCTCTTCGGCCAGCCGGGCGCGCGATTGCGTCGCGAAATCCGCGCTGCCGATCAGGATGTCCTGCCCGTCGAGATCCTTGAAGCTTTGCCCCACGCGCACCGCATTGGGCGCGCTGAAGGCGATGGCCATCGAGGTCCGGCGGCGATAGCAGCGCGGGGTCTCGGCTACCGCGTTGCGCCCCGCGATATGTCCCTCGTCGGCGGCTTCGTGCAGGATCGGGCGGATCGCATTCGCGTCGCCCGCGAGGAACACCGGCAGATCGCCGATCCGGGTAGTGGTGGCGTCGACTTCGGGCATCCCGTGATCGTCGAGCGGCACGCCCAGCGTCTCCAGTCCGAGCCCAGCAATATTGGGGCGGCGGCCCATCGCGGCGAGTACGGCGTCGGCCTCGAATTCCGCGCCGCCCGCGCCTTTCACGATCAGGCTGCCCGCGTTGCCTTCGGAAATCTCCGCAGGCGCGCCCAGATGCAGCGGCAGCTCCGCCGCGATGGCGTCGCGCAAGACCGCTGCGACCTCCGGGTCGGTCATGCCGGCAACGCTTTCCAGCGCATCGAAGCCCGCGACCTCGATCCCCATCCGGGCCATCGCCTGCGCCAGTTCCACGCCGATCGCGCCCATGCCGATCACCGCGATCCGCTTGGGCAGATCGTCAAGGGTGAACAGCGTGTCGGTGGTCAGGATACGCTCGCCAAAGGTCTTCCACGGCCCCGGCAGCACCGGCGACGAGCCCGTCGCGAGGATGATCGCATCGGCGGTCACCTCGCCGTGGCCCGCGATCTCGATCCGGTTCGGGCCGAGGAGCGTCGCGCGGCCCGAAATCGCCTTGTCGCCAAGGGTTTTGGGAACCTTGCGCGGCGATTTCGTGAACCCGTCGCGCATCCGTTTCATCCGCGCCATCACGGAGGGCACATCGATGCGCAGCGCCTCGGTGCCGGAAATCCCGAAGGCCTCGAAATCGTGGCGGCGGTGGAAGGCGTTGGCGGCTTCGATCAGCGCCTTGGAGGGCATGCAGCCGCTTTCGGCACAGGTCGTGCCCCAATGGCCGTCGTTGACGATCAGGAAGTCATCGGTCGCATGGCGCACTTCGCGCAGGGCAGACAGCCCGGCCGAGCCAGAGCCGATGATAACGACACGCGCGTGTTGTGACATGAAACCTCCGCTGATCTGTCGTGAACCGAACCGTTCAGCGAGGTATACGTTCCAACCATTTGCGCGGTAAAGCCTGCGCCTCGCCGCGAACCCGCAGGCTGCGCATCGCCACGATCTGGCCGAGCGCGCGATGCGGCGCGATGGTGCGGAAGATATCGCGGATCATACGTGCGTCGGCGGCGACGCCTGCGCGCCAGTTGCCCAGCTTCGCGGATTTCATCGGGCTGTCGACGCCGGGCCAGGAGACGACGGCGATCCGGGCGCGCTCTGCGATCCACAGCCGGTTCATGAAGACTTCCAGCCCGAAGCGGGGCAGGGCGTTGAGCGCCTCCAGCCGTTCGCCCAGCATCTCGCGCGGGATCACCCGCTCGCCCGAGATGTAATCGAGCCCGATCATCCGCCAGATACGCGGCGCGTTGCGGCGCAGGCTGATCGTGACATCGGCCTCCCCGCTCGCCACCGGCGCGATCAGCGCGCCCAGATCGGCATGGGTCAGCCCCAGTAGATCGCTGTCGAGCAGCAGCAGGTGGCTGCCTGCGGCCTCCGCGATCCCGGCGGCCACGGCTGCGGTTTTCCCGCCGTTCTGCGCCTGCCGCAGCACCCGCAGATGCCGATGGGCGTCGCGATACCCCTCGGCGATCTCGGCGGTGCCATCGCTCGAGCCGTCGTCGATCACGATCACCTCGGCGATCTGGCGATGGTCCAGCACACGCTCCAGCACCGCGCCGATCCGCGGGGCTTCGTTATAGGCGGGCAGAATGCAGGTGATCGTCGTCATGTGTGCGACCTCTTGCGGCGATAGAACCAGATCGTGCCGCCGAGAATGATCACGACGAGCAGGATCAGCGAGCCCCTCGATAGCCAGCTGTCGATCTTCCCGATATGCGAGCCGAGCCAATAGCCGAGCGCCACGAAGGCCAGCGATTTCGGGATCGTCGCGATCAGGTTGGTCAGCATGAAGACCCAGAAATTCATCCGCGCGACCCCGGCTGCGACCAGCACCGGCGCGCCCGCCGAATGGGTCAGCTTGCCGAAGACCAGCGTCTTGACCCCTTTGTTCTGGAAGTGCCGCGCCGCACTCACGAGCCGCGCGCGGCTGAGGCCCAGCTTGTCGCGCCACTTCTTGGGCATCCGGTTCAGACCCCATCGGCCAAGCGCATAGAGCCCCAGATCGCCGACGAGATCGGCAAGGATCACGATGATCGCGACCGACCAGACCGAGAACATGTTCTGGCTGGCGAGCCACGCCGCGATCACCGTCACGATCGGCCCTTCGAGCACCGCAATCGGCGCCAGCACGGCGAGGCCGTGTTTCGCCATCAATACGGAGATCGTCTCAAGGCCGATCATCAGGTTACTCCGTGACGGGGGCATCGCTGCGGGCGACGTCCCGGTGGGTCATGTCATTGCCGCGCCAGGTGAAATCGCGCCCGAACCATGTCATCAGCCACAGCGCGGGCAACATCGCGTCGCGGATCGCGAAGCCCGCGATGTCGCGCGCCGAGGCGGGCCAGCCCGCGATCCGGGCAAGCAGCACTTCGGCACCGTACCACAGCGCCACCAGAAGCGGCAGGGCGATCCACGGCATCGCGCCCAACGCCGCCAGAGCAAGGGCGGCGAGGAAGGGCAGGAACGGGCCTTGCGCGATTTCGGCGGCGAAAATCATCACGAACCCGTCGCGGCGCACCTTGGACCAGCGCAGCTGGCGGTCCCAGACCTCCCGGGCCGCGCGCGTCCCGATCGGTTGCGCGAAAAGGTGCCGCGTCAGCCGCACCTTCAGGCCCTGACGGCGCACCAATTTGGTCGAGGCCACGTCCTCGGCCATGTTGCGTCCGAGCGCCGCGAAACCGCCACCCGCCATCAGGATGTCGCGCCGCCAGAACAGCGATTTGCCCTGCGCGAACCCCATCCCGATCATGTCGGCCGCCACCTGCCAGCGCGCCTGATTGGTGTTGAGGAAAGCGGCCTCCACCGCGCCCCAGAGATTGCCCGGGCGCTCGGCCACCGGCGGGGCGGACACGAGCCCCGTGCCGGGCCGCCATTCCGCCACCAGCCGTTGCAGGTAGTCGCGCGGCAAGAGCAGATTGCTGTCGGCCATCGCAAGCCACTCCGCCTCGGTCGCGGACAGCCCCTTGTGCAGATTGTTCAGCTTCGGATTGCCCGACACCGCGTCGAGCCCGGTCAGGAGCCGGGCGCGCACCTGCGGGTTATCTTCGATCAGGCGACGCACCAGCGCGCAGGCCGGATCGCGCTCGGAGGGCGCGCAGAAGATCACCTCGTAATTCGGATAGTCGAGGTTGAAGGAAGACCCGAGCGTCTCCGCGTCGAACGGATCGACCCCGCAGACCGGGCGCATCAGCGCGATGAAGGGCAACTCGTCGGGCACCGGCTTCGGCGGGCGGGACTCGCGCCATGCGGTCATCGCGGCGCTGAGAAGATGCGCCGTGAGGGTGATGCCCAGAAGGGCGGCAAGGGACAGCAGAACAATCGTCATGCGCGAACCTTTGCGACTGCGGGGCGGGTGCCGGTCTCCGGGACCGCTGCGGGCTCCGCGCCCCATTGAAGAAGTTGCAATGCGCCGGAACTATCCTCGGCCAAGGCGGTCAGGCTGTCCACCCAGTCGCCGCAATTGGCGTAGGTCATCCCGTCGACATCGCGCAACGCGGGCTTGTGCGAGTGGCCGCAGATGATCCCGTCGACCCCGGCCTCGGAGGCCAATGCGATCAGACGATGCTCGTACCCCGAGCCGCGCGCGATCAGGTGATTGATCCCTTCGATCGCGAGCTGGATCAGGGTGCGCTCGGTCTCGGAGACGTCGCGGCGGCGGCGCAGCCAGGCATCGATGCCGCGGAACAGCGCGTCCATCCGGCTCCCGAAACGGGTCATCGCGTGCCAGCGCAGGATGCGCGCATCGCATTGATCGCCATGCACGATGAGGTAGCGCTGCCCGTCCGCGCCGACATGCAACGCCGTTTCGGTCAGCTCGAAGCTGAGGAAATTCATCCCCGGCGAGCGCAGCGCCGCGTCATGGTTGCCGGGCAGATAGACGATGCGCGTCCCGGCCTCGGCATGGGCTTCGAGGGTCTCGATGATCTCGGCGTGAATGTCGCCCCATTGCACGGGCCCGCCATGCCAGAGATCGAGGATGTCGCCGACGAGGTAGATCGCGTCGGCCTGCACGCTTTGCAGGAAGTCGAGGATCGGGCCGGGGCTGCACCCCCGCGATCCGAGGTGGAAATCCGACAGGAAAAGGCTGCGGTAGCGTTGTTTGTTGTGATGGCGCGATCGGCTCATGTCACATCTCCGGTGGATCTGCAGGGAGGGGCAGGCAACCGGCGCCTGCGCGGAGAAGCGGAGCGGAAACAGTCGGGAAAATCACAGGCTGTATGTTGTTGCCCATAGGGTCCTTCCGCTCGTTGCTGCGCTGCCCATCGCCTTTCGACGTGACATGGATGTGACGGCTACGTGAACCTGTAATGTCACCTAGAGGCAGCTGTGCGGTGATCAACCATAAGCATGTGAAATACTAAGCAACTTCCGGTGAGCGCACGATATCTTGCGGTTTGTTTCACCCGAAAGCATAGTGATCGCGGTCTCGACGATTGGCGAAGGAGAACGCGATGGCAGGATATCTGACCACCCATGTGCTCGACACGGCACGGGGATGCCCGGCGGAAGGGCTCAAGATCACGCTCTTCGCGCTCGACGGGGGCGACCGTGAGGTGCTGGCCGAAATGGTGACGAATGCCGATGGGCGCACCGACTCGCCGATCCTGCCGGTGGAGCGGTTTCGCACCGGCCAGTTCGAGCTGGTTTTCGCCGCGGGTGATTATCTGAGGGCGAGCGGGCAGGGGGCGGTAGAGCCGCTTTTCCTCGATGAAATCCCGATCCGCTTCGGCATGAATGACGCCGAGGCGCATTACCACGTGCCGCTTCTGCTCTCGCCTTACGGTTATTCGACCTATCGCGGTAGCTGACCGCAGGCCCTCCATCTGCTTGCGATTTGAGCATCCGGACAAAATTCGGGCGGTTCCGCCGCGCCATCGCTTGCGCTCGGGCGTGGCTTGGGAAACTCTGAGCGCAAAACGAGGGATGACGGATGGATTACACGTTTTTTCTGGAATGGGTGCAGTTCGCGGTGCGCTGGCTGCATGTGATCACCGCGATCGCGTGGATCGGGTCGTCCTTCTATTTCATCGCGCTTGATCTGGGGCTGGTGCCCGAGCCCGGTTCCCCCAAGGGGGTGCATGGCGCGGCGTGGCAGGTCCATGGCGGCGGCTTTTACCATATTCAGAAATACCTCGTCGCACCCGCGCAGATGCCCGACCGGCTGACATGGTTCAAATGGGAAAGCTACATGACGTGGCTTTCGGGCTTTGCGATGATGGTGGTTCTGTATTGGACACAGGCGCAGTTCTACCTGATCGATCCGCGGGTGATGGAGCTGCCGGTCTGGGGGGCGATCCTGATCTCGATCGGCTCGCTCGCGCTGGGTTGGCTCCTTTATGATCTGATCTGCAAGTCGAGCTTTGGCGAGAACAACACGCGGCTGATGCTGGGCCTCTACGTCATTCTCGTCGCGATGGCCTGGGGCTACACGCAGGTCTTCTCAGGCCGCGCGGCGCTGCTGCATCTGGGCGCCTTCACCGCGACGATCATGACCGCGAACGTCTTCCTGATCATCATTCCGAACCAGAAGATCGTGGTCGCCGATCTCATGGCGGGGCGCACGCCCGACCCGAAATACGGCAAGATCGCCAAGCAGCGCTCGACCCATAACAACTACCTGACGCTGCCGGTTATCTTCCTGATGCTGTCGAACCATTATCCGCTGGCCTTTGCCAGCGCGTATAACTGGCTGATCGCCTCTCTGGTGTTCCTGATGGGCGTGACGATCCGGCATTTCTTCAACACCCATCACGCCCATAAGGGCAAGCCGTGGTGGACCTGGGGCGCGACCGCGGCGCTGTTCGTCGCGATCGTTTGGCTATCCTCGATTCCGAAAGCGGATGCCGGCGAGGATATGGAGGACAGCGCGATGCTTACTCCCTTCGAACAACGCTTCGCTGCGGCGCCTGGCTTCGACGAGGTGAGCGGGATCGTCATGGGGCGCTGTTCGATGTGCCATGCGAATGAGCCCGGCTATGAAGGGATCGGTCACGCGCCGAAGGGCATCAAGCTGGAGACGCCGCGCGAAATCGCCGCCGCCGCACGGCAGATCTATGTGCAAGCCGGGCTGACCGATGCGATGCCCCCCGCGAATTTGAGCTACATGGAGCCGCAGGAGCGCGCCGCCATCCGGGCTTGGTTCCGTGCGGGCGAGGCCGGGACGCAAGGAGCAAGCGAGACGGATCGGGCGGAGGCCGCGATTGCGGTGCCTCATCCCAACGCGTCCTGATTGGCGTCCCGCGTCAATGCGTTCTGCAAGTTCCTTCGTCGGTTAAAAATCCTCCCAATCGTCATCTGTGGGCGGAGGTGGCACCGCCAGCGCGGTGTTGCCCGACACGCTGACCTGCTGAGCCGATTTGGGGCGGGCTGATTGGTGCGGCGCGGATGCTGTGGGCCCGGATGTTTCGGGGGAGGTTTCTGCCGCAGCCACTTTTTCTGCAGGCGATGTACTATCGGCCCCCTCATCCGGAGCGGCCTCGCCGAGTTTGAATTGCCCCATTGCCGCGCCGAGTTCCATCGCTTCGCGTTCGAGGACCTGGCTCGCGGCGAGTGCTTCTTCGAACATGGCCGCGTTGTGTTGGGTGACCTGATCGAGCTGGGTCACCGCGGAGTTGATTTCGGTCAGGCCTGCGCTTTGCTCCTGCGTCGCATTTGCGCTGTCCGCAACATAGGCGAGGAGATCGGAAACGGAGGACTGGATCCCGCCGAGCGCATCGCCCGCTTGGCCGACGAGGCCGACGCCGCGCTTCACCTGCGCCGAGGAGTTCGCGATCAGTTCGGCGATCTCGCGTGCGGCATCCGAGGAGCGTTGCGCGAGAGCGCGCACTTCCGAGGCGACGACGGCGAAGCCGCGCCCGGCCTCGCCAGCGCGGGCGGCCTCCACCCCGGCATTGAGGGCGAGCAGGTTGGTCTGGAAGGCGATCTCGTCGATGACGCTGGTGATCCGACTGATCTGCTCCGAGCTTTGCTCGATTTCCGACATGGCCTGCACGGCTTCTGACACGACATGGCCGCTTTGTTCGGCGCTGCGCCGGGCGGTCTCGACGAGGTCGTTGGCGCGACCGGCGGCGTGGGCGGCGGCCTCGACAGAGGCGGTGATCTCGTTGAGCGCAGCGGCGGTTTCTTCCAGCGTGGCTGCCTGCCGTTCGGTGCGCCGCGCCATATCGTCGGAGCTGGACGAGATCTGTCGCGCCTCGGTGCGGATCGATCCGGCATTGTCGAGCACCTTGCGCATCGCGCCCCGCAAATCGCCGATCGCGCTGTTGAAATCGCTGCGCAAAGCCTTGTAGTCGCCTTCGAATTCGGTGGTGATCTCGGCCATGAGATCCCCGGCGGAGAGGCCGGCCAAGGCCGATTTCAGCGTCTCCACGATGTTCTGTTGGGCGGCCATCATCGCGCTGCGCTCGGCCCGCCGGGCGTCGGCTTCGAGATGTTGTTGCGTTCGGTCGCTCGCAAGAACGCTGAACATGACCATCTTGCCGTCCGTGTCGAGGATCGGATTGACCGAGCCTTCGAGCCAGGCCTGACGGCCATCGGCGCAGCGCAGCACGAGCATGCCCGCAAAGGGCTGCGGATCGCGCTGGAGGATTTCGCAGACTGGCTGCCCTTCGAAGGTGATCTGACCGGCGACGGACATTCCCTCCATCTCTGCGCGCGGCGCGCCGAAGACCTCGGCAAATTCGTCGTTCACATTGTCAATCGTCACGTCAGGGCGCAGGTCGACCCGTAGCAGGTTGGCGTCGATCGCGGAAATCAGAGAGGCGTTTCGCTGTTCTTCGGTGATGTTGCGCCATTGCGAGACATGGCCGATCTTCTCCCCGGCCTCGTCGATGACGGGGCTGACGAGGGCGAGAATCGCCCCGGCACGCATCCGTCCTTCGAGCGCGAGTGTGTCGCGCGCGCCATCGTCGAGGGCGGCGGCGGTCGTCGTGCCGGCCGGCAAGATGCGATCCGCGCGCGTCCCCAAGAGCTTGTCGGGATCGAAATCCGGGTTGTGGGCGCGGATTTCCGCGGCGAAGGGGCGCAGCAATTCCGCGGCCGCCTCATTGGCGAAGGTGATGACGTGGTCGTTGTTGGTAAGAATGATCGCGACCGTGGCGCTTTCGAGGGCGGCGCTATGCATCCGTGCGGCACGGTTATGCGATTCGGCGGTCGCGAGCTCGGACTGGAAGGTCCCCAGAGCGCGGGCGATCGCGCCGATTTCGTCGCGTCGACCGGTAGCGGGGATGTCCGTATCGAGCTGTCCCCCGGCCACGGAGCGCATCGCCTCCGTCACTCGGGTGAGGGGGCGGGTGATCAGCCAGCGTACGCCCAGCATCACACCGCCGAGAATGCCCGCGAAAATCATCGCGGTGAAAGAGAGGTTGCGCACCATGTCCTTCTGCGCGCGAGCGATGGCGGGGGCCGGACTCCAGCGCAGGGCAATCGCGGCGATCGGCGGATCCTCCGGAGAGATGCGCAGCGGAATCGCCTCGCTCAGCCCATCTGCCGAGATCGCCCTGTCGTTGGCTTCAAGCGCGCTTTGCGCCAGAGCGATAAGCGCGGGATCGGGCGCGCCCGCCTCGGTCATAACGGCGCCGCGTCTGTTGAGCGCGATTGCGGATTGGCCAGCGCCGTCCGAGCCCGCGAGCACGTTCTCTAGCTCATGCGTCGCATCCGCGATCCGCCCCGTGATCAGCGCATCCGTCACCGAATCGCCGAGCATCGGCAGGATCTGGTCGAGATGTGCCCGCGCTGCCTCATTGGCGCGACGATAGTTCGAATTGATCGTGAGCAGCGTCATCAGCGTCGCGAACACGAACCCCGCGATCGCGATCAGGATCAGCAATTTGAGCATCACGGTGTGCCAGGCGCTTGCGCCAGCCTCGGATTTGGACATGTCCGCCTCATTTTTCCACACGGGCGCATTCCCGCAAAATCGCCGACACGCTACGTCCAGACCCTTTCCATGCGATTAACACACACCCGCCGAGGGCCAATATTTGCGCCGCGGCAGCCCTTCGCGCGGGGTCAGCGCCCTTGAAGGTCCCCGATGCGGTCACTAAGACTTCTGTAAAGATCACACGCTATGAACAGCGTCGAACGACCAGGAAGGGCCGAGATGAAAGATCCCCACGAGTTTTACATGAACACGCTGGTGCCGATGGTGGTCGAGCAGACCTCGCGCGGCGAGCGTGCCTACGACATCTACTCGCGCCTGCTGAAAGAGCGCATCATCTTCCTGTCGGGGCCGGTCCATGACGGCATGTCGACCCTGATCTGCGCGCAGCTTCTCTTCCTCGAGGCCGAGAACCCGAAAAAAGAGATCGCGATGTATATCAACTCGCCGGGCGGCGTGGTGACGAGCGGTCTCTCGATCTACGACACGATGCAATACATCAAGCCGAAGGTCTCGACCCTGGTGATTGGGCAGGCGGCGTCGATGGGCTCGCTGCTGCTGACCGCGGGCGAAAAGGGAATGCGCTTCTCGCTGCCGAACTCCCGCGTCATGGTGCACCAGCCCTCGGGCGGTTATCAGGGTCAGGCGACCGACATCATGATCCACGCCCGCGAGACCGAGAAACTCAAGCGTCGCTTGAACGAAATCTACGTCAAGCACACTGGCAACGACTACGACACGATCGAGGCCGGTCTCGAGCGCGACAACTTCATGTCCGCCGAAGAAGCGAAGTCCTGGGGTCTGATCGACGAGATCCTCGAGAGCCGCGTCAGCGACGACGGAGAAAAGTGATCCTCCCGCTTAACTTCGGGGCGATTTTGACATTGAGGTGACGGTTGGCCTGTCCTAGTCTTGATGGGACAGGCCAATTCACGAAGCCCGGGGGCAGCCCGGGCAGCAGAGGTAAGAGATGGCGAACTCGAACGGCTCCGACAGCAAGAACACGCTCTACTGCTCGTTCTGCGGCAAAAGCCAGCATGAGGTCCGCAAGCTGATCGCGGGCCCGACCGTGTTCATTTGTGACGAATGCGTCGAGCTGTGCATGGACATCATCCGCGAGGAGACGAAATCGGCCGGGCTGAAATCCACCGATGGCGTGCCGACCCCGCGCGATATCTGCCAGGTGCTCGACGACTACGTGATCGGTCAGGAACATGCCAAGCGCGTGCTCTCGGTTGCGGTGCACAACCACTACAAGCGCCTCAATCACGGCACGAAGACCGACATCGAACTGGCGAAGTCGAACATCCTGCTGATCGGCCCGACGGGCTGCGGCAAGACACTTCTGGCCCAGACGCTTGCGCGCATCCTCGATGTGCCCTTCACGATGGCGGATGCGACCACGCTGACCGAAGCCGGTTACGTGGGTGAGGATGTGGAGAACATCATTCTCAAGCTGCTTCAGGCCTCGGAATACAACGTCGAGCGGGCGCAGCGCGGCATCGTCTATATCGACGAGGTCGACAAGATCACCCGCAAGTCGGACAACCCGTCGATCACGCGCGACGTGTCGGGCGAGGGTGTGCAGCAGGCGCTTCTGAAGATCATGGAGGGCACCGTTGCCTCCGTGCCGCCGCAGGGCGGGCGCAAGCATCCGCAGCAGGAATTCCTGCAGGTCGACACGACGAATATCCTGTTCATCTGTGGCGGCGCCTTTGCGGGCCTCGACCGGATCATCGCGCAGCGCGGCAAGGGCTCGGCGATGGGCTTCGGTGCGGATGTTAAGGATAGCGAAGAGCGCAATATTGGCGAGCTGTTCAAGGAGCTCGAGCCCGAAGATCTGCTGAAATTCGGCCTGATCCCGGAATTCGTCGGTCGTCTGCCCGTCATCGCGACGCTCACCGATCTCGATGCCGAGGCGCTGGTGACCATCCTGACCGAGCCGAAGAACGCGCTGGTGAAACAGTATCAGCGTCTCTTCGAGATCGAGGGCGTGTCGCTGACCTTCACCGACGATGCGCTGACCGCGATCGCCAAGAAGGCGATCGAGCGGAAGACCGGTGCACGTGGCCTGCGTTCGATCATGGAAGACATCCTGCTCGACACGATGTTCGAACTGCCGGGCATGGAAGAGGTCGAAGAGGTCGTGGTCAACGAAGAGGCCGTGACCCAGAGCGACGCCAAGCCGCTGCTGATCTATGCCGAAGCCAAGAAAGAAGGCAAATCGGCGAGCTGATCGCGGTCCTGCCACGAATTAGACAAGGGGCGAGCTTCGGCTCGCCCTTTTGTTTTTGCCGTGTGTTTCACGTAGGCCGTGTTGCTTCGAAGAGGCTTCGCTAGACCTCCCATAGACAGGCGTGTGGGAGCGTATGGCTCATTGCGGACGGCCGCTCGACGATGCGATTTTTGCACCGTGCTGTGCTGGAGGTACCAAATTCCGCCTCGCAGACGCCCTGATCCCCGCACGGGCACTGGACCTCGACGCCCCAGCGGATATAACAGGCGGGACGCATTGCGGAGGTTGCCCCATGAAGTTTCTGCTTCGAATTCTCACCTGGTGGAACGGCTCGACCGTCGGCACGCAGCTTTTCACCGCGCGTAAGGGCGTGAAAGTTGGCGAGGACGAGCAAGGCAATATCTATTACCGCACCAAGGACGCCAAGCGCCGCTGGGTGATCTATAACGGTGAAAGCGAAGCGAGCCGTATCCCGCCGGATTGGCATGGCTGGATGCACTTCACCTATGACGAGCCGCCGACCGACAAGCCGCTGGCCCACAAGCCTTGGGAAAAGCCGCATGAGGCAAACCACACCGGCACCGAAGCGGCCTATGTGCCGCCGGGGTCGATTCGCCTCGCGCATCCGGTCGAGCGCCGCGATTACGAGGCTTGGCAGCCCGAGTAAGGCCAACCCGCTATGAGCGAAAACCGCACCGAGATCATCACCGGCGCGATCGTGCTGGTCGTGGCCCTGGGCTTTCTGGTCTGGGCAGGGCGCGGCATGGGCATCGGCGCCGATGGCGGCTCTTACCCGCTGCATGCCTCCTTCCGATCGATTGGGGGCGTCGTGCCCGGCACGGACGTGCGGCTTGCGGGCGTGAAGGTCGGGACGGTAACGAACGTCGCGCTCAACCCGAAGACTTTCTTCGCCGATACCACGATTTCGGTGAAAAACGGCGTCGCGCTGCCCGAGGATACGGTTATCGCGGTGACGCAAGACGGGCTTCTGGGCTCGAATTATATCGACTTGATCCCGGGCGGGGCGATCGACGACCTCAAGCCCGGCGATGAAATTCTCGACACGCAAAGCGCGGTCTCGATGCTGAACCTGATGCTGAAATTTGCAGGTGGCGGCAGTGGCGACGGCGCAGGGGAGGGGGCGCAATGATCCGCGCTTTGGTTTTGATCGCGGCGCTCGTTCCCGGGCTCGCTGCGGCGCAGGACTTCACGCAAACGACGCCGGACGACCAGATCCCGCAGGATGAGCCTGCGAAAGGGCTGGCCGACGGTACGGGCGCGATGCTCCGCGGGCTCGACAAGGTGTCGGGCATCGCCTCGGACATCAATTTGAATGTCGGGCAGAGCGTCAAATACGGGTTCATCAAGGTGACGCTGCGCGAATGCCGTTACCCGGCCGACGATCCGTCCTCGGATGCCTATGCCTATGTGACGGTGACCGAAGAGGACAAGCCGCAGCCTGATTTCTCAGGTTGGATGATCGCTTCCAGCCCCGCGTTGTCGGCGCTCGATCACCCGCGTTACGACGTCTGGGTCATCCGCTGTAAAAGCGACTGAGGCGCGGGGATCGCGCCTTTCGTGAAATCGCATTCCCGCGTCAGCGCCTGAGCCAGACGCGCGCGATATTCGATCCGGGTCACTTCGATCGCGCCCATCGAGGCCAGATGCGGCGTGATGTATTGCGTGTCGAGCAAGGTGAACCCCGTCTGGCGCAGCCGGTCCACCAGATAGGTCAGCGCCACTTTCGAGGCATTGGGACGGCGCGAGAACATGCTCTCCCCGAAGAACGCGCCGCCCAATGTGATCCCGAAAATGCCGCCCGCGAGCTCACCGTCCTGCCAGACCTCAAGGCTATGCGCAAAGCCCGCGGCGTGGAGTTGGTCGTAGAGCGTGAAGAGCGGGCCGTTTATCCACGTCTCGTCACGATCTGCGCAGCCTTCGACCACACCCCGAAATGCCGCGTTTGTTGTAATACTGTAATCGCCGCGCCGGATCACCTTCGCGAGAGAGCGCGAAATGTGGAATTTGTCCAAGGGCACGATCCCGCGCAGCGCCGGGTCGAACCAATGCAATTGCGGATTGTCGCGGCTTTCGGCCATCGGAAAGATGCCCTGCGCATAGCCCGCCAAAAGTAGTTCCGCGCTCAACCTGTCCGTCATTATCTTGCCCGGTTTTCCCGTTACGCCTAGGCTCGCCAACAAGATGAACCAGAGCGGGGCCGAGCGCAAATATGGGTTTCTACGATTTCCTCCCCGAGATCGACCGATACGCCGAAGATCCCGGCACGGTGGAGCGGATGAACCTGCGCCACAAGATGATCATCAAGCCGCTGGAGCGAGAGATCGCGGGCAAGCGCGTGCTCGATCTGGCGGCGCATGATGGCCGCTGGGCCTATGCTTTCGCGGCCGCAGGCGCCTCGGAAGTGGTGGGAATCGAAGGGCGGCAGGAGCTGATCGACCGCTTCGACCAATTCCCCCGCGCGCATCTGCGCGAGAAGGTGAAGCTGATCTGCGACGACATCTTCGACGGGATGCAGAAGCTGATCGACGCGGGCGAGCGCTTCGACGTCGTGGGCGTTCTCGGTATCCTCTACCACGTCATGGATCATTTCCGGCTGTTCCAGCTGGTGCGCCAACTGGGGCCGGAACTGGTGATCGTGGACAGCGAATTCGCGCAGCGCCCCGGCCCGGTGATCCTGTTGATGCGCGAGCGCACCGACAACGAACTGAACTCGATTCCGCAGATCGAGGGCCAGGAAAAGGCGTTGATCGGAATCCCGTCTTTCCCGGCGATGAGTGCGATGGCCGACGTGCTCGATTACGACTGCCACTGGCTGGACTGGGACCAGATCGGGCAGGGGCAACGCAGCCATATTGGCGACTACTATCGCCCTAAAGACAAAGAGAAAAAGCGCGGCACCTGCCTGCTGACCCCGAAATGAAAAACGCCCCCGAAACCGGGGGCATTTTCGTAGATCTCGAACCGATCAGAGGTTCTTTTCGAGCCACCGTTCGAGCCAGTGGATCGAGTAGTTGCCGCTCTGGATGTCGGGCTCTTGCAGGAGCGCGTTGAACAGCGGCACGGTGGTGTCCACCCCGTCCACGATCAGCTCGCCAAGCGCGCGATGCAGACGCTGCAACGCCTCGTGGCGGTCGCGACCATGCACGATCAGCTTGCCGATCAGGCTGTCGTAATAGGGCGGGATCGAATAGCCGTCATAGAGCGCGCTATCCATCCGCACGCCAAGCCCGCCGGGCGCGTGGTAATGGGTGATCTTGCCGGGGCAGGGCGCGAAATTCGGCAGCTTCTCGGCATTGATCCGCACTTCGATCGCGTGACCGCGGATCGAGAGCGTGTCCTGATCGAATTCCATCGGCTCGCCGGCTGCGACCTTGATCTGCTGGCGCACCAGATCGACGCCGAAGATCGCCTCGGTCACCGGGTGTTCGACCTGAAGACGGGTGTTCATCTCGATGAAATAGAACTCGCCATCCTCGTAGAGGAACTCGATCGTGCCCGCACCGGAATAGCCCATCTCACCGATCGCGTCGGCGCAGATGCCGCCGATGCGCGCGCGCTCTTCGGGCGTGATCGAGGGGCCGGGGGCCTCTTCGAGCACCTTCTGGTGGCGCCGCTGGAGCGAGCAGTCGCGCTCGCCCAGATGGACGCCGCGGCCCTTGCCGTCGCCGAAGACCTGCACCTCGATATGGCGCGGCTTCTGCAGGTATTTCTCGATATAGACTTCGTCATTGCCGAAGGCGGCTTTCGCCTCGGAGCGCGCGGTGCGGAACGCGACCTCGAGCTCTTCTTCGGATTTCGCGACCTTCATCCCGCGGCCGCCGCCGCCGGCGGTGGCCTTGATGATGACGGGGTAGCCCATATCACCGGCGATCTGCTTTGCGGCCTCGGTATCGGGCACGCCACCGGCAGAGCCCGGAACGACCGGAATGCCAAGGTTCTTCGCGGTTTCCTTCGCGGTGATCTTGTCGCCCATGATGCGGATATGGGCGGCCGACGGGCCAATGAAGGTGATGCCGTGATCCTCGAGCACCTGCACGAAGGCGGCATTCTCGGACAGGAACCCGTAGCCCGGGTGAATCGCCTGCGCGCCCGTGATCTCGCAGGCCGCGACGATGGCGGGCACCGAGAGATAGGATTGCGTCGAGGAATTCGGGCCGATGCAGACCGATTCATCGGCCATGCGCACATGCATCGCGTCCGAATCCGCCGTCGAATGGACCGCGACCGAGGCGATCCCCATCTCGCGGCAGGCACGGATCACGCGCAGCGCGATCTCGCCCCGGTTGGCGATCAGGATCTTGTCGAACATACCGGCCCCCTTATTCGACGATCATCAGGGTCGAACCGTATTCGACCGGCTGACCGTCATCGACGAGGATGCGCTTCACGGTGCCCGATTTCGGGGCGGGGATGTGGTTCATGGTTTTCATCGCTTCGACGATCATCAGCGTCTGGCCTTCCTTGACCTGATCGCCGACCTTCACGAAGGCCGATGCGCCCGGCTCGGGCGAGAGATAAGCGGTGCCCACCATCGGCGACGCCACGGCGCCGGGATGATCGGCGGGGTCTTCGACGGGTGCGGCTTGCTCGGCGGCTGCGGATTGCGCCGCCGGGGCCGCTGCGGGCGCCGGAGCGGGGGCCGCTGCGGGCGCGGGCGCTGCAGCCTGCACGATGTTGGTCTGTTTCGACACCCGCACTTTCAGGCTGTCATCTTGCGCGTAATCGCGCGTCACGGCGATTTCCGTCAGCTCGTTCGAATTGAGCAGTTCGGCAAGGGCCTGAATGAAGGCCACGTCGTTGTCACGGGTATTTTTGGTCATGCGGTCCTCGAAGGGTGCTTTGAAATGGAGCCCATTCTGCGGGGCTCTTTGGTGCTGGAGGCGGTTATACGCGAGGTAACGCGCGGTGAAAAGGCGCATCGGCCGTCCTGGCGTCAGGGTTTCGCGATCTCGTGATTGCCCGATAATTGAGCACGGGTGGGGTAGAGGGCGCTGAACTACCGGGCAATCGGGCGGGAATTGGCGACCCGCCGCGCTGCGGCATATTTTACCACTTGATAAAATTCAATCCTGTGCGAGCGTAGGGAACAAGAAAAACCGACAGGGAGCCCGCAAGTGTCCAATAGCCAGCTCACCGAAGGGATCGTGCCAGCACGGCTCGACCCGGAAAGCTACTGCACCAATTTCGCCGATCACGCGCCGCCGCTGGGGACGCAAGAGGCCCGCATCGCGGCCGATCGCTGCTATTTCTGCTATGATGCGCCGTGCATGGAAGCGTGCCCGACCGCGATCGACATTCCGCTGTTCATCCGGCAAATCTCGACCGGAACGCCGGAAGCCGCGGCGAAGACGATCTTCGATCAAAACATCATGGGCGGCATGTGCGCCCGTGTCTGTCCGACCGAGAACCTCTGTGAAGGCTCCTGTGTCCGCATGGATTCGGAAGGCGAGCCGGTCGAGATTGGCGCGCTGCAGCGTTTCGCGACAGATACGCTGATGGCCAAGCAAAGCCACCCCTACACCCGCGCCGAGCGCAGCGGAAAATCGGTGGCGGTCGTGGGTGCCGGGCCTGCGGGTCTCGCCTGTGCGCACCGTCTCGCGATGAAGGGTCACGAGGTCACCGTTTATGATGCGCGCTCGAAGCCGGGCGGGCTCAACGAATACGGGATCGCCAGCTACAAGACGCCGGGCGGATTCGCGCAGGCGGAAGTCGACTGGCTGATGCAGATCGGTGGCATCACTATCGTCGAGAATTGGCAACTTGGCCGCGTCGGGGATGGCGATCTGGCCGAGCTGCTGGGCGATTACGATGCGGTCTTCCTCGGGATGGGGCTGTCGGGCGTGAACGCGCTGCGCCTCGAGGGTGAGGACAAGGACGGCATCCGCCCCGCGACCGAGTTCATCGCGGAACTGCGTCAGGCCTCCGATCTGGCCGAACTGCCGATCGGGCGCGACGTGGTCGTGATCGGCGGCGGCATGACGGCGGTCGATGCCGCAGTGCAGTCCAAGCTGCTGGGCGCGCTCAACGTGACGCTCGTCTACCGTCGTTCGCGCGCCGAGATGCCCGCCAGCACGGTCGAGCAGGAGCACGCATTGACCCATGGTGTGAACATCATCGAGAACGCCGCCCCCATTGCCATCCACGGCAACGGCGCGGTGCGTCAGGTCGAGTTCGCCTACACGAAGAAAGGCCCCGACGGTCTGGAGATGACCGACGCGACCTTCAAACTATCCGCGGATCAGGTCTTCAAGGCCATCGGTCAGACGCTGGGCGACATGCCGCCGAAGGTCGAAGTCGCAGGCGGCAAGATCAAGGTGGACGGCGCAGGCCGCACCTCGGTCGAACGGGTCTGGGCGGGGGGCGATTGCACCCATGCCGGCGAAGACCTGACCGTGACGGCGGTCGCGCAGGGGCGCGATGCGGCTGAAGAAATCCACCAATTCCTGATGGAGGGCTAAGAGATGGCCGATCTGACTTCTGAATTCATCGGTATCAAATCCCCCAACCCGTTCTGGCTCGCCTCCGCGCCGCCGACGGACAAGGAATACAATGTCCGCCGCGCGTTTGAAGCCGGTTGGGGTGGCGTCGTGTGGAAGACGCTGGGCTCGGAAGGTCCGCCCGTCGTCAACGTCAATGGCCCGCGGTATGGCGCGATCTATGGCGCGGATCGCCGTCTGCTCGGTCTCAACAATATCGAGCTGATCACCGACCGTCCGCTGCAGACCAACCTGCGCGAGATCAAGGCGGTCAAGCAGGACTATCCGGACCGTGCGATCATCGTCTCGCTGATGGTGCCCTGTGACGAGGAAAGCTGGAAAGCGATCCTGCCGCTGGTCGAGGAAACCGGCGCCGACGGGATCGAGCTGAACTTCGGCTGCCCGCACGGCATGGCCGAGCGCGGCATGGGCTCTGCGGTGGGGCAGGTGCCTGAATATATCGAGATGGTCACCCGCTGGTGTAAGCAATATTGCAGCCTGCCGGTGATCGTGAAACTCACGCCCAACATCACCGACATCCGCCGCCCGGCGGAGGCCGCCAAGCGTGGCGGGGCCGATGCGGTCTCGCTGATCAACACGATCAACTCGATTACCTCGGTCGATCTGGACGATTTCGCGCCGGAGCCGACGATCGACGGGAAGGGCACCCATGGCGGCTATTGCGGTCCGGCGGTGAAGCCGATCGCGCTGAACATGGTGGCCGAGATCGCGCGCGATCCCGAAACGGCCGGTCTGCCGATCTCGGGTATCGGTGGCGTGACCACCTGGCGCGATGCGGCAGAGTTCATGGCGCTCGGGGCTGGCAATGTGCAGGTCTGCACGGCGGCGATGACCTATGGCTTCAAGGTCGTGCAGGAAATGATCTCGGGCCTCAGCGATTACATGGATCGCAAGGGCTTCACCTCGACCTCCGAACTGGTGGGCCGCGCGGTGCCGAACGTGACCGATTGGCAGTATCTCAACCTCAACTACGTCACCAAGGCCGAGATCAATCAGGACGATTGCATCAAATGCGGTCGCTGCTACGCCGCCTGCGAAGATACCTCGCACCAGGCGATCGCGGTGACCGAAGACCGCGTCTACTCGGTCAAGGACGAGGAATGCGTGGCCTGTAACCTCTGCGTCGAAGTCTGCCCGGTCGAGTGCATCACGATGCGCAAGATGGACAAGGGCGAGGTGGATCCGCGCACCGGCGAGACGGTCGGCGACTACGCCAACTGGACGAGCCATCCCAACAACCCCTCGGCTGCAACAGCAGCCGAGTAAGGGCAGGGGCCTAGCGGGTCACGTCGAGGTTCGGCGCGACCTGCGGGGCAACCTGAGACCATCCCTCCTGCGACGCGCCGCTCCGATGATCGGAGGGCGCGTCGTTTTTGTCTTCCGTCTGCGGCGCAGGCTCGGCACGCGCCTCCTTGGCGGTGTCGGGCGCTTTGACCTCCGCAGGCTCCTCCGTCGATGTGTCGGCAGTCTGGACCGTGTCGGTGGGCTGCACGGGCTCCGGGGCGGGGGCGTCCGAGGTGTCCACAAGGTCCGGCGCAGCCCAGAGCGCAGCGGCCTGTGCCTCGAGCGGCGTGACCTCGAATGTCGGTATCGGGCCGGTCAAGGCGTCGGGGTCGGGGCGTGCACCCCCATCGCGGCTGCCAAGAGTACGGGCCGATTGGCTTGCATCCTCCGTGCCGCGATCCTGCCCTTCCTCCTTCAGCGCGCTGGCGCCGCGTGCCGCGCGCGCTTCCAAGGCGCGCACTTGCTGCGCGCGATTCTGCGACGTTTGGGTGTCTACATTCGCGCCAAGGCCGCCGTTGGTATTGGCCGCATTGGCCGCCGCCTCCACCGTGCTGGCAGGCGCTGTCTTCGGGGCCGCCACCGTCAACAGAGGCGACCACCCGACCTGAGGCATCAACCCCGAAATCCGGTCCATCCCGAGCTCCATATTCCTGCGCCCCCACGCATCCTCAGACTGCGCCGGGGGCGTTACCGGACCGTTAAGATCAGGCAGAAACTTCGGGGATAGTTACGGAAGGCTTAACCGCTTACGGGGCGAGCAGCCGCGCGAATAGCATATCGAGGAACGGCGCGGCCCCTTCGATCGGGTCCTTGCCCGGGCCGAGCACCGCACGCACCTGCGTATCGAAATCGGCGTAATGCTGCGTGAGCGCCCAGATCGAGAAGATCAGATGATGCGGATCGACCGGCGCAAGACGCCCCTCGGCGATCCAGCCCTCGATCACCTTGGCCTTCTCGTCCACCAAGGTCTTGAGATCAGTGGACAATCCCGCGCCCATCCGGGGCGCGCCCTGCAAGACCTCGTTGGCAAACAGGCGGCTTTCGCGCGGCATCTCGCGGCTCATCTCGAGCTTGCGGCGCATGTAGCGCATGATTTCCTCGCGCGGCTCGCCCGCAGGGTCAATCGCGCGCAGCGGCGCGAGCCAGATATCGAGAAGGCCTTCCAGCAGCGCCGCGTGGATCGCCTCTTTCGAGGGGAAGTAATAGAGAACGTTCGGCTTGCTCAACCCAGCTTCCGCCGCGATCTGGTCGAGCGTCGCGCCGCGGAACCCATGCGCGGAGAACACGTCCAGCGCCGCCTCGAGAATCTTGCCGCGATTGACCTTTTGTATCCGGGTCAGCGGGCGCTTGCCGTCGTCGTCGCTGGTGAAGTCGCGCGGGTCGAGGTCGTCTGCCAAATATTCGTCTCCCAGTTCGTGTTTTATGTTAACCGAAGCGTTGCTGCGGGATCAATCGCTACGGGGCAGCAGAGTGCGCTTTTAGAGCGCATTGAAGGCCGCTTGACTGGTTCCTAAGCTGTGCTAGCGTGAGTCTGACCGTTCGGTCAAACTAGACAATCCGGCCGCGTCTCGACCCGGCCGCCCGACCGGAGTTTTTCCATGGCGCTCGACCGCAAGTCCCCCAACGATCTCAACGCTTTCTGGATGCCTTTCACGGCGAACCGCCAGTTCAAGAAGAACCCGCGCATGTTCGTGGGCGCGAAGGATATGCATTACACCACCTCGGATGGGCGTCAGGTGCTCGACGGCACGGCCGGTCTGTGGTGCTGCAACGCGGGCCATTGCCGCCCGAAGATCACCGAGGCGATCCAGAAACAGGCCGCCGAGCTTGATTACGCGCCCGCCTTCCAGATGGGCCACCCGATCGCGTTCGAGCTGGCCAACCGTATCCTCGACATCGCGCCCGACGAGATGGCACATGTCTTCTACACCAATTCCGGCTCGGAATCGGTCGAGACCGCGCTGAAGCTCGCCATCGGCTATCACCGTGCGCGCGGCGACGGCGCTCGCACCCGTTTGATCGGTCGCGAGCGCGGCTATCATGGCGTGAACTTCGGCGGTATTTCGGTGGGCGGTATCGTCACCAACCGCAAGACCTTCGGTCCGCTCGTGCCGGGCGTCGATCACCTGCCGCACACCCATCTGCCCGAGGAGAACCGCTGGTCGAAAGGCTGCCCCGAGCATGGCGCGCATCTGGCCGACGACCTCGAGCGCATCATCGCGCTGCATGGCGCCGAGACCATCGCCGCCGTCATCGTGGAGCCGGTCGCGGGGTCGACCGGCGTGCTGTTGCCGCCGAAAGGCTACCTGCAGAAGCTGCGCGACATCACCAAGAAGCACGGCATCCTGCTGATCTTCGACGAGGTGATCACCGGTTTCGGGCGCACGGGCGCGGCCTTCGCCGCCGAGAAATACGGTGTCGTGCCGGATATGATGACCACCGCGAAGGGCCTCACCAACGGGGTGATCCCGATGGGCGCAGTGCTGGCGACGGCTGAGGTTCACGACGCCTTCATGAACGGCCCCGAGCACATGATCGAGCTGTTCCACGGCTACACCTATTCGGGCAACCCGATCGCCGCCGCCGCCGGGATCGCGACGATCGA
The DNA here is from genome assembly GCF_002020145.1 of Thioclava sp. DLFJ4-1. Lineage (NCBI taxonomy): Bacteria > Pseudomonadati > Pseudomonadota > Alphaproteobacteria > Rhodobacterales > Paracoccaceae > Thioclava > Thioclava sp. DLFJ4-1. The sequence goes on along the minus strand of NZ_MPZT01000001.1, from coordinate 502,816 downwards.
GACCTATCGCGAAGAGGGCCTGTTCGAGCGGGCCGCCGAGCTTGCCCCCTATTGGGAAGAGGCACTGCATTCGCTCAAGGGCGTGCGCAACGTGATCGACATCCGCAACGAGGGTCTGATCGGTGCGGTCGAGCTGGAGCCGATCGCGGGCGAACCCACGAAGCGGGCCTTCTCGGCCTTCCTGAAGGCCTACGACAAAGGCATCCTGATCCGGACCACCGGCGACATCATCGCGATGAGCCCGCCGCTGATCATCTCGAAAGAGCAGATCGACGAGCTGGTCGGTACGCTCAAAGAGGTGCTCGAAGAGGTCGAGTGAACGGGCCTCGGGCTGAGATGACAAGACGGTCGCGCAGGGATTGCGCGGCCGTTTTTTGCTGAGTGGTGCTTGAGGGCGCGGGGCGACCAGCCCCGGGCCGCGCCCGACCTCCCCCCGGGAGGGCGAATTGGCGATGTCGTCGCGGGCATATCTGTCTTGCGGGCTTGCGAGATTAAGTGCCTGGCCACAGGTGACGCGACGCGCCCACCCGAGGTCGGGCGCCGCACTTGCCGCTCCTCCTCAATACGGGTTCTTCGCCCCGCGATCCTCGGACAGCGATTGCTGCGAGCGCTCCACGATCATCTCGATCGCATCGGCCAGATGCTCCTCACCGATCGCCTTGTCGCCGCGCGCGACCCGGATGCGATGCGCTTCGATCATCACCTCGGCATGGGACGATCCGCGCGGCGGCTCGAACTTGTAGGTCGCCAGTTCGATCAGCAGCCCCAGTGGATCCTTGAAATAGATCGAATCCATGAAACCGCGATCCTTCACGCCGGAATGCGCGATCCCGCGCGCATCGAGCCGCGCCACGACCTGCCGATGCGTCGCCATCGAGACGTTGAAGGCGAGGTGATGCACGCAGCCCGGATCCGTGGGCGTGCGGTCATGGACGGGCTTGCGGCTCTCATTCGTGAAAACGGTGATCAGCCGCCCGTCGCCCGGGTCGAAATAGAGATGCCCCTCATCGGCATTGTCCAGATTGGGTTGGTCGAAGATGAACGGCATCCCGAGCAGCCCTTCCCAGAAATCGATCGAGCTCTGCCGGTCCGCCCCGGTCAGCGTGATGTGATGGACGCCCTGCACCTGCATCTTGCGCATGTCTTTCTCCCTATCTCTCTTGCGACCAAGTTAACCCATGCTGGGCGCAGGTCTAGAAACAGGATCTGTGCGGTGCCGCGCGAAACCCCGCCGAGCACCGTTTCGCCAAATTGCGCGACCTTGTGGCGGCGGGGGCGGGGACTATGTTGCGCAGGAATGCCCGGAGACTCGCAATGCTGCGCCTGACCTTTGTCCTTGCCCTGATCTGCCCGCTGCCTGCCATGGCAGAGCTGGTGCCCTGCGAGACCTCCATTCGGGGCAAGACCTATTCCTACGTCTATGACGCGGAGAACGCGGCGCTGAAGGAAAGCCGCTCGCTGCGCGAGAAGCTGTTTGGCGAGAAAGGGGAGGTGACCTGCCCGGCGCTGGTCACCCTGCGCGCCCTGACGCCCGAGATGGACGACGAAAGCCGCGCCCCGTTCTGTCTGCAATGGGACAAGGAGGCCGAGACCTATCTCGGCTACGACCGGGGCGAGCGCGACGCCTACGGGCTCTGCCGCAAACCGTCGAAGAGCATCTGCGAACGTATCAAGGGCACCGCGAAGGCCGCTGGCGATCTACGCGACGAGGCCGAAAGCGCCGTGGGCGATGCGGCGAGCAAGGTTCTGGGCAAGAAAATCGGCGGCATGATCGTTTCCGATCAGGCCGGAAACCTGCAAAAGAAGCTGCGCGATGCGGGGCTTGGCGTGCTGGCGGGGGCCTCGACGCCTGCGCTCGCGGCCACGGCGGTGGTCGTGGGCGGCGCGATTTACGTGTGTTCGGATACCGGCGCGGAGGCGGTAGGTCTGGAGGCCGATCCGGTCGAGCCGACCTCGGACGGTAAGGAGCTTCTGGGCGCGAAACTGCCCGAGACGCATCTGCCCGCGGGCGTGGCCGGGGCACCTATGCGCCCGGTCGAGACCGAGACGCTTCCCGAAGAGTCGGAGGCGTCGGAAGAACCTTCGCAAGCCCCGGCGGCGGATGCAAAATCGGATGTCGCCCCCGTCGGCGCGCCAAATATCACCGCCGACCCGGCGGCGAATTGAGCAATCAGGTCACTCCGATCCCGCGCAGCACGATGCTTTTCACGCAGGTCTTCGCCTCTTCCCACTGGGCGTCACTCAGCGGCGCCCCGCCGTTCAGCGTCTCGATCTGATGCGAGAAATCGGCGTAGTGCTGGGTGGTCGCCCAGAGCATGTAGAGCAGGTGATGCGGGTCGACCTCGGCCATTTTGCCTTCCGCGATCCAGCGCCGGATGATCACAGCGCGGCCCTCGGTCCAGTCGCGCAGTGTCGTCTCTAGGTAATCCTGAATCACCGGCGCGCCATGCATCACCTCTGACGCCCAGACCTTCGAGCCGTTCGGGTGATTGCGCGAAATCTCCATTTTGGCGTCGATATAGGCACCTATGCCCTCGGCCGGTCCGCTGGCCTCGTCGAACACATCCGCCGCTTCCAGCCAGATGTTGAAGATACGCTCCACGACCCGGCGATAGAGCGACTCTTTCGTCTCGAAATAGTAATGGAGATTGGCTTTCGGGAGCCCGGCCACATCCGCGATCAGCTGCATCGTGGCCCCGCCGAATCCGGCCTCGGCGAAGACCCTCTCGGCGGCTTTCAGGATCGATTCCTCGGTGGCGCGCCGCGCCTCGGCACGGCTTCCCCGGCTGGCTTGCCCATTTTTTGTGCGCTTGCCACTCTCATTATCTTTCATTCAAAATACGTCCTGATTTTTGTTGACCGAATGGTCAGACCGTGGCCCACTCAACCTGACCATACGGTCAGAAAAAGATTCGTCGCAAGAGGGGATAACCCCCACGCAGCCGACAGGGAGTTATGAAATGTCAGCACCCGGAGAAAACCTCCGCATCAATCCCGATCGCCTTTGGGACAGTCTCATGGAGATGGCCAAGATCGGTCCCGGCGTCGCCGGGGGCAATAATCGCCAGACCCTCACCGATGCGGATGCCGAAGGCCGCGCGCTGTTCCAGAAATGGTGCGAAGATGCCGGCATGACGATGGGCGTCGACACGATGGGCAACATGTTCGCGACCCGCGCGGGCGAAGACCCCGATGCGCTGCCGGTCTATATGGGCAGCCACCTCGACACGCAGCCCACGGGCGGCAAATACGACGGTGTCCTCGGTGTGCTCGGCGCGCTGGAGGCGGTGCGCTCGATGAACGATCTCGGCATCAAGACCAAGCACCCGATCGTCGTGACCAATTGGACCAACGAAGAGGGCACGCGCTTCGCCCCGGCGATGCTGGCCTCGGGCGTGTTCGCGGGTATCCACACGCAGGACTGGGCCTACGATCGCGAAGATGCGGAAGGCAAGAAATTCGGCGACGAGCTGAAGCGTGTCGGCTGGGTCGGCGACGAAGAGGTCGGTGCGCGCAAGATGCACGCGATGTTCGAGCTGCATATCGAGCAGGGCCCGATCCTCGAAGCCGAAGGCAAGGATATCGGCGTCGTCACCCACGGGCAGGGCCTCAGCTGGACCCAAGTGACGATCACCGGCAAGGATGCGCATACCGGCTCCACCCCGATGCCGATGCGCAAGAATGCGGGCCTCGGCATGGCGCGCGTGCTGGAACTGGTCGACGAGATCGCGTGGTCGCACAAGCCCCATGCGGTGGGCGCGGCTGGCCATATCGACATCTACCCGAATTCGCGTAACGTGATCCCCGGCAAAGCCGTGTTCACCGTCGATTTCCGCTCGCCCGATCTGAGCGTGATCGAGGATATGGAAAAGCGACTGCGCGAGGGAGCGAAAAAGATCTGCGACGAGATGGGGCTTGAGGTGGAATTCGAGAAGACCGGCGGGTTCGACCCAGTCACCTTCGATCCGACCTGCGTGAGCGCCGTGCGCAGCGCCGCCGAGCGTCTGGGCTATTCGCATCGCGACATCATCTCGGGCGCGGGCCACGATGCCTGCTGGATCAACGCGGTCGCCCCGACGGCGATGGTGATGTGCCCCTGCGTTGACGGGCTGAGCCATAACGAGGCCGAGGATATCTCCAAGGACTGGGCAGGCGCGGGCGCCGATGTGCTGTTCCACGCCGTGCTGGAATCCGCGGAAATCGTAAGCTGAGACGGGCGGAAGAGGGGGCGCTGCCCCCTCGGCGCGATGCGCCTCACCCCCGGGATATTTGAACCAAATCGAAGGCGGAAGACCTTCGTGGGAGGTAAACAATGACCAAAGTCATCAAGAACGGAACCATCGTCACCGCCGATCTGACCTACAAGGCGGATGTGCTGATCGACAGCGGCAAGATCATCGAGATCGGCCCGAACCTGAAAGGCGACGAAGAGATTGACGCGACCGGCTGCTACGTGATGCCGGGCGGGATCGATCCGCATACCCATCTCGAGATGCCCTTCATGGGCACCTATTCCAGCGACGATTTCGAATCCGGCACCCGTGCCGCGCTGGCCGGCGGCACTACGATGGTCGTCGATTTCGCGCTGCCCGCGCCGGGCGAGGGCCTGCTGGAAGCGCTCAAGCGCTGGGACAACAAATCGACCCGCGCGCATTGCGACTACTCCTTCCACATGGCGATCACGTGGTGGAGCGAGCAGGTCTTCAACGAGATGAAGCAAGTGACCGAGCGCGGCATCAACACCTTCAAGCACTTCATGGCCTATAAGGGCGCGCTGATGGTGAACGATGACGAGCTCTATTCGAGCTTCAAGCGTTGCGCCGAGCTGGGGGCGGTCCCGCTGGTCCATGCCGAGAATGGCGATGTCGTGGCAGAGCTGTCCGCGAAGCTGCTGGCCGATGGCAATAACGGCCCCGAAGGTCACGCTTATTCGCGCCCGCCGCAGGTCGAGGGCGAGGCCACCAACCGCGCGATTATGATCGCCGATATGGCAGGCGTGCCGCTCTACGTCGTGCACACCTCCTGCGAAGAGAGCCACGAAGCGATCCGCCGCGCCAAGATGCAGGGCAAGCGCGTCTGGGGCGAGCCGCTGATCCAGCACCTGACGCTCGACGAGAGCGAGTATTTCGACAAGGATTGGGATCACGCCGCACGCCGCGTGATGTCGCCGCCCTTCCGCAACAAACAACATCAGGACAGCCTCTGGGCCGGTCTGGCTTCGGGCTCTCTCTCGGTCGTCGCGACCGATCACTGCGCCTTCTCGACCGAGCAGAAGCGCTATGGCGTGGGCGATTTCACCAAGATCCCGAACGGCACCGGCGGTCTGGAAGACCGGATGCCGATGCTCTGGACCTATGGGGTCGAGACCGGCCGGATCACGATGAACGAATTTGTGGCGGTGACCTCGACCAACATCGCAAAGATCCTTAACGTCTATCCGAAGAAGGGCGCGGTTCTGGTCGGCGCGGATGCCGATCTCGTGGTCTGGGATCCGGAAGCGACCAAGACGATCTCGGCCAAGACCCAGCAATCTGCCATCGACTACAATGTCTTCGAGGGCAAAGAGGTCAAGGGTCTGCCGCGCTATACGCTCAGCCGCGGTGTCGTCGCCTGGGCCGATGGCAAGATCCAGACGCCCGAGGGCCACGGCGAATTCGTCGCCCGCGATCCGGGCATGCCGGTGACCAAGGCTCTGTCCACCTGGAAAGAGCTCACCGCGCCGCGTCCGGTCGAACGCAGCGGTATCCCGGCGACCGGGGTATAAGGCGCAATGGCGGCCCCGGTCAGTTCCGGCGTTTTGGAGGCTGCGGTCTATGTCGAGGATCTCGACGCGACCGAAGCCTTCTACGGCGGGCTGCTGGGGCTCGAGCGGCTAACCCGTCGCGACGGGCGGCATGTCTTTTTCCGCTGTGGCGACAGCGTGATCCTGACCTTCATCGCTCAGGCCACGCAGCAGCCACCCGATCCGGAGGCGGCGCTGCCGGTTCCACCGCATGGCGCGGTCGGACCGGGGCATGTATGCCTCGCGGCGGACGCGGAACAACTCAACGAATGGGAACGACATTTGAGGGACAACAACGTGGAGATTGAGGCCGACTTCTATTGGCCGAACGGGGCGCGGTCGATCTACCTGCGCGACCCGGCGGGCAACAGCGTCGAGATTGCGGATAAAACCCTGTGGAGGCGCGGATGACGGCAGCACCGGTAATTCAGGCCCGCGGGCTCGAGCTGACCTTCGAGACCAATGATGGGCCGGTTCATGCGCTGAAAGATATCGACCTCGATATCGAGAAGGGCGAATTCGTGAGCTTCATCGGCCCCTCGGGCTGCGGCAAGACGACCTTCCTGCGCTGCATCGCGGCACTGGAGACGCCCACGGGCGGCTCGCTGACCGTGAACGGCATCTCGCCGGAAGAAGCCCGCAAGGCGCGAAGCTACGGCTATGTGTTTCAGGCGGCAGGTCTTTACCCTTGGCGCACGATTGCGGGAAATGTGAAACTTCCGCTGGAAATCATGGGTTATTCCAAGGCGCAGCAGCAAGAGCGTGTTGAAAAAGTGCTCTCGCTGGTCGACCTCGAAGGCTTCGGGAAGAAGTTCCCCTGGCAGCTTTCGGGCGGTATGCAGCAGCGCGCCTCGATCGCGCGGGCGCTGGCTTTCGACGCCGAGATCCTGCTGATGGACGAACCCTTCGGCGCGCTCGACGAGATCGTGCGCGACAAACTCAACGAAGAGCTTCTCAAGCTCTGGTCGGCCACCAACAAGACGATCGGCTTCGTGACCCACTCGATCCCGGAAGCGGTCTACCTGTCGACCAAGATCGTGGTGATGTCGCCCCGTCCGGGCCGCATCCACGAGGTCATCGAGAGCACGTTGCCGAAAGGGCCGCGTCCGCTCGACATCCGCGACAGCGAGGAATTCCTGCAGATCGCGCACCGGGTGCGCGAGGGGCTTCGGGCGGGGCATGCCTATGATGAATGACGCGATGACCCCTACCGCGAGCGGGGGGCTGTCCGCCCCCCTCTGGCTGCGCCATTCACCCCCCGAGGATATTTCGGCCAAGCCGAAGGGGAGGGCGGTCTCATGAAGATGATCGCACCCGTTCTGACGGTTCTGGCCGCGATCCTGCTGCTTTGGTACGCAGCCACCGTCTGGATGAACTCGCAATGGACCTACGATCAGGCCGCACGCGCCGGTGAAGAGGTCACGTTCTCCGAGCTTGTCACCGACACGCTGACCCAGAAACGCCCCGTTCTGCCCGCCCCGCATCAGGTGGCTGTCGGGCTTTGGGAGGGCGTGGCCGGGCAAAAGATCACCTCCAAGCGCAGCCTCGTCTTCCACGGCTGGATCACGCTGTCGGCGACGCTTGCGGGCTTCGCGCTGGGCACCGGTCTGGGCATTCTGCTGGCGGTGGGGATCACCCATAGCCGGGCGATGGATCTGAGCGTGATGCCCTGGGCGATCGCGAGCCAGACGATCCCGATTCTCGCGATTGCGCCGATGGTGATCGTGGTTCTCGCGAGCCTCGGGATCACCGGGCTGCTGCCCAAGGCGATCATCGCAGCTTACCTGAGCTTCTTCCCCGTGCTCGTCGGCATGGTGAAGGGGCTGCGCGCGCCCGATCACATGCAGCTCGATCTGCTGAAGACCTATAATGCGAGCCAGGGCGCGACCTTCTGGAAGCTGCGGCTGCCGTCGTCGATGCCGTATCTCTTCGCCTCGCTGAAAGTGGGGGTGGCGGCGAGCCTCGTCGGTACCATTGTGGCCGAACTGCCGGCGGGCGCGACCCGCGGGCTTGGCGCGCGGCTTCTGTCGGGCAGCTATTACGGGCAGACGGTGCAGATCTGGTCCGCTCTGTTCGCAGCGGCGGCGCTCGCGGCGATCCTCGTGGTGGTGGTCGGCATCATCGAACAAATCACCCTCAAGCGGATGGGGATGGTGCAATGAGCTGGCTTATTTTCGCAATCGTCTTCTGGCTGGCGGCCTGGGCCCTCAATACCTGGCTCGCGCGCCATCACGGCTCGGAGCGTTGGGCGCGTTTCCTGATCCCGGCCTTGTTCGGCATCACCCTCCTGCTTCTGTGGGAAGGTCTGGTGCGCGGGCTGAATATCAGCCCGGTGATCCTGCCGGCGCCAAGCCAGATCGCGGCGAGCCTGATGGCCTCGACCGATGTGCTGCGCGAGGATTTCGTGCAGACGATCCTGAAAGGCGCGCTGTCGGGCTATATCATCGGCTGTGGCGCGGCGGTGGTGGTGGCGATCCTGATCGACCGCTCGCCCTTCCTGCAACGCGGCCTGCTGCCGATCGGGAATTTCGTCGCGGCCCTTCCGATCGTCGGCATCGCGCCGATCCTCGTGATGTGGTTCGGCTTCGACTGGCAGTCGAAAGCGGCGGTCGTCGTGGTCATGGTCTTCTTCCCCGTCCTCGTGAACATGGTGGCGGGTCTGGCGGCCACGAATGCGCTTCAGCGCGACCTGATGGCGACCTATTCCGCAAGCTATTGGCAGGGGCTTTTCAAGATGCGCCTGCCAGCGGCGATGCCGTTTCTCTTCAATGGGTTGAAGATCGCGACGACACTGGCTTTGATCGGTGCGATCGTTGCCGAATTTTTCGGCAGCCCGACGAAAGGAATGGGCTTTCGCATCTCGACCGCGGTGGGGCAGCTTGATCTGCCGCTCGTGTGGTCGGAAATTACCGTTGCGGCCCTCGCGGGCTCGGGCTTCTATGGGCTTGTCGCCCTGATCGAGAAGCTGGTGACTTTCTGGCACCCGTCGCAACGGGCCCGGACGTAAGGGCAAGGAAGAGCCTGAGAAAAACCTAAAATCCCGGGCGTAAAGATCCGGGGCCAACAGTGGAGTGAAAGATGAAGAAACTGATCGCAGGGGTGGCCGCAAGCCTCACCATGGCGGGGGCCGCTTGGGCCAACGAGGACGTGACGCTGCAGTTGAAATGGGTCACGCAGGCCCAGTTCGCGGGCTATTATGTCGCGCTCGACAAAGGCTTCTACGAGGATGCGGGCCTCGACGTGACCATCAAGCCGGGCGGCCCCGATATCGGCCCCGAGCAGGTGATCGCAGGCGGTGGCGCCGATGTCATCGTCGACTGGATGCCGGCGGCGCTGGCAGCCCGCGAGAAGGGGCTGCCGCTCGTGAACATCGCCCAGCCCTTCAAGAAGTCGGGCATGATGCTGACCTGCCTCAAGGAAAGCGGCATCAAGACCCCCGAGGACTTCCCCGGCCATACGCTGGGCGTGTGGTTCTTCGGCAATGAATACCCGTTCCTGAGCTGGATGAACCATCTCGGCATCTCGACCGAAGGCGGCGACGATGGTGTGACCGTGCTCAAGCAGGGCTTCAACGTCGATCCGCTGCTGCAAAAGCAGGCGGCCTGTATCTCGACCATGACCTATAACGAGTATCTGCAGGTGCTCGAAGCGGGCATTCAGCCCGAGCAGCTGGTGACCTTCAAGTATGAAGACGAAGGCGTCGCGACGCTCGAGGACGGTCTTTACGTGCTCGAAGAGAACCTCAAGGACCCGGCCTTCGTTGACAAGATGGCGAAGTTCGTGAAAGCCTCGATGGAAGGCTGGAAATACGCCGAGGAGCATCCCGACGAGGCCGCACAGATCATTCTCGACAATGACGAGACCGGTGCGCAGACGATGGAGCACCAAGTCGGCATGATGAAAGAAGTCTCCAAGCTGACCGCTGGCTCGAACGGCACGCTCGACCCCGCCGATTACGAGCGCACGGTCGACGTTCTGATGTCGGGCGGTTCGGACCCGGTCATCACCAAGAAGCCGGAAGGCGCCTGGACCCATGATGTGACCGACAAGGCTGGCCTCGAATAAGAGAGACACTCTCGCGAAACACGAAGCCCTCCGGTGCGCCGGGGGGCTTTTTCATATTCGGGGTTTCTTAAGGGGAATCGGCTTTGCTGAGCGGCAGGAGGCACTCGCATGGCCGATCGATCAATGACCGCGCAGCGTGCGCGCGCCCGCGCACGGGCTCGCAGGCGTCAGCAGCGCACGCACCCGGCCCTGACCGCGTTCTACGCGGTCCTCGCGATCGGGGTCGCGGGCGGGTTATTCTTCCTCGCATGGAAAAGCCAGTTCGCGGCTCCCCCGAGCTATCTCTTCGACACCCCCACCCAGCCGATCGAGGCGGCCTATTGTCTCGCGGTCGTGCGCGTGCTCTCGGGCGGCGGAAGCGGGGGATATATCGGGCAGGCGCAGGATTTCTGGCTGAAGCGCCTGCTGACATTCAGCGGCGATGTTGCGGGCAATATCGCGAAGGGCGAAGATGCGCTCGGGCACCATCTGATCGGCAGACCTGTGCCCGATCGCCAATGGCTCGTGGATGCGATGGATAAGTGCTCCAACCGCGCGGTGAATTACGGGGCGCATTTCGGGGCCTTCGATTAGCGGCGAACCGCGGCGGCCTGTTGGAGTGTGCCTGCAACGAGCCCTTAGCGGGAGGGCGCGTCAGTTGACGAAGCTTCGCCAGAGGGTGTGCCGAGGAATGCAGACTCCGCTAGCGACAGATCGGCCCGCGTGCGGGGCAGGGCATGCGGCATCTCGGCCTGAATCCACGCCACCAGCTCCTCGCGAATATGGCAGCGCAGATCGAAGGTGCGCGGACCGTTGCGCGCGGAGGCGAGGATGCGCACCTCCATCACCCGCTCGCGGAAATCGGTCACCTGCAGGGCAAAGACCTTACCGTCCCAGAGCGGATCGGCGCGGGTGATCTCTTCGGCCTTCGCGCGGATCGCGGCGACGTCGGCGGTGTGGTCGAGATAGATCATGACGGTGCCGATCAGATCGGCGCTTTCGCGGGTCCAGTTCTGGAAAGGCTGCTCGATGAAATAGCTCAAGGGCACAACCAGCCGCCGCCAATCCCAGATGCGGATGACAACGTAAGTGGATGTGATCTCTTCGACATTGCCCCATTCGCCCTCGACGATCAGCGCATCGTCGATCCGGATCGGCTGGGTCAGGGCAAGCTGGATGCCTGCGAACAGGTTCTTGAGCACCGGCTGCAGCGCGAGGCCCACGACGATACCCGCGGCCCCGCCTGCGGCCAGAAGCGACACGCCATATTGGCGCACCGCGGGAAAGGTCATCAGGGCGGCTGCGACCGCGATGATCACGATCATCACTTTCGCCACACGCATCAGGATGCGGGTCTGGGTGACGTGCTTGCGCGCCAGCAGATTGTCTTCCGCGTCGAGCTTGAAGCGCCGCAGATGGATCGTCGTCCAGATGTAAAGCGCGGTATAGGCGATCCAGGCGAGGCAGAGGATCAGCGCGACGAGCAGAATGTGGGTGATCGCTGTGGTCGCGGCCGGGCTTGTCGGGGCGAGCCCGTTTGCAAAGCCAAGTGCGGCGATCAGAAGGATCAACCGCATCGGTTGCGCCCCGCGGGCGACCAGCGACCGCCAGAACAGATCGCGATCGGCTACGGCGCGGTTGAGTGCCGTGAACAACACCCGAAACAGCAGCAGCGCGATCAGCGCCGCCATCACATAGGCGATCAGCGCCACCGCCCAGTCTGGCAGGAATTTCTGCGCCGTATCGATGGCGCTGGCCAGTTCGGTCTCGATCGTCTCGGGCTCCATCCGGGTCTCCGCGAATTGCCGCGCGCCATGCTGCGCTGCCGCATTGATGATGGCGCATCGAGCGGAGCTGTCAAATCGGGCCGGGAATTGACGTCGATCATAGAGCGAACAGGCCGGCAATGTAGAATGACATATGGGGAAATCGTCCCATGCCGAGAATTGGAGAGAGCCATGAAAAACCGCTTTTTCGCAACCGCCGCACAGCTTGCCGCGCTCGTCGCGTTGGTCGCGTTTGCAGGCTGTACGCAGCTTGAACGCGATATCGGGGAATGCGAGCCGGGTGTCGGGGGCATATCGGGCATGGCCACGGTCGCGCCCTCTGGAACGGGATCCTGCTGAGGTTCTGTAAACCGCTGTAAAACTATTTTCTTCTTCTGCACTTGTTTGTAAAAACGGGTGCAGGAGGAGTTTACATGGCCCGTTCCCCGCTGACCGGCACCCGCATCCGCGAGCGGCGCAATGCGCTTGGCTTGAAGCAGGCTGAACTGGCGCGGGCCTCCGGGATTTCGGCGGCCTATCTCAACCTGATCGAGCATAATCGCCGCCGGGTCAACGATGCGTTGATCGAGCGGATCGCAGGCGCGATGGGCGTCGATCCGGTCACGCTGGGCGAAGGGGCGGAAGGGGCGTTGTTCGCCGGGCTGCGCGAAGCGGTCGCGTCGCTGGAACTGGCGGAGACAGGCAGCGGCAATGGCGCAGGCGGTACCAGCCAGGCCGCGCCCGATCTCGAGCGGATCGAAGAGTTCGTCGGTCGCTTTCCCGCATGGGCCGCGCTTCTGGTGAACCGTCAGGCGCGGCTGGCCGAGTTGGAGCGCGTGGTCGAAACCTATGCCGAGCGCATGGCGCAGGACCCGTTCCTGCTGACTTCGCTGCATGAGGTGCTCTCGGCGGTGACCTCGCTGCGTTCGACAGCCGCGATCCTTGTCGAGACCGAGGATATCGAGCCGGAATGGCGCGCGCGGTTTCTCAACACGATCCAGGAGGAAAGCCTGCGCCTGTCGGGAACGGCGGAGGCGCTGGTCGGCTATCTCGACGAGATGGAAACCGCCGAGACCGGCCTGTCCTCGCCGCAAGAACAGCTCGAGGCGTGGCTCGAGGCGCGCGGTTGGCATGTCCCGGAACTGGAGGAGGCGGGCAACGATCCGGAAGCACTGATCGCGGGCGCGCCGGAATTGGCGTCCTCGGCGGCCCGGGAACTGGCGCGGAGCCATTTGCAGCGGCAGGCGGAGGATGCGCGCGCCTTGCCGCTGGACCCGGTGCTGGCGGCTCTGGCCGAGCTCGGCCCCGATCCGGGTGCGCTGGCGGCACGCTTTGCCGTGCCGCTCGCGCAGGTGTTGCGGCGGCTCGCGGCGTTGCCAGAGGGCGCGCCGGGCTTGGGGCAGCCGGGATTGGTGATCTGCGACGGCTCGGGCACGCTGACCTTCCGCCGCGCAGCCCCCGGGTTTCTGCTGCCGCGCTTCGCCGCGGCCTGTCCGCTCTGGCCGCTTTATGAGGCGCTTGCACGACCGATGCAGCCGATCCGGGCGTTGGTCGATATGGCGGGGCGGTTGCCGCAACGCTTCCTGACCTATGCCGTCTCCGAGCCGCGCCCGACGGGGTTCGACGGCCCGGTGCTGATGCGCGCCACCATGCTGATCCTGCCAGGGCCCGCGCAGAGCGCTGATGCGCCGGCGCGCCCGATCGGTGCGTCGTGCCGTATCTGTCCGCGTGGCGAGTGTCCGGGGCGGCGCGAGCCCTCGATCGTCGCGGATGCGTCGGCGGGGAGGGCGTGAGGGTTTGACAGGGCGCGACACGGTGGCGATAGTCGGGTGAGGGGGATGGCTATGGCGCAAAGACAGGTGCTGTTGATCGAGGACGAGCCGCATATCGCGGAAGCGATCCGGTTCATTCTGACGCGTGCGGGCTGGACGGTGTCGGTGCTCGAAGACGGCGCGCGCGCAATGGCGCGCATCATCGGCGATCCGCCCGATGCAATCATCCTCGATCTGATGCTGCCGGGGCGCTCCGGTCTCGAAATCCTTGCCGATATGCGCGCGGATGCCGCGCTGCGCGATTTGCCCGTTCTGATGCTCAGCGCACGGGGGCAGGGGCGCGACCGCGATGCGGCGACCCGCGCCGGTGCGACGGCCTTCCTCGCTAAGCCATTTGCCAATGGCGATGTGCTCGACCAGCTCGAAGCGATCACCGGCGGGGGTGCAGCGCGCCGGGAGCCCGCCTGATGCCGCAGACGGGCCAGCCGCTCTTTCTTGCCCGCCGTTCCTATCGCCGCCGCCGCCTGATGGATGCGGCGCGGCTTTTGCCGATTGTCGGGCTGGTGCTGATCATGATGCCGGGTCTGTGGCACCCGGCGCAGACCCCTGTGCCCGACACCGGGCGTGGCGGGCTCTACCTTTTCGCGGTCTGGATCGTGCTGATCGTCGCGGCTTTCGCCATTTCCCGCGGGCTTGGCCCGGTGCTCAACGCAGAGGACGTGCCCGAAGGCAATGGCGAGGCCGAGGGCCCAACCGCCGCCGCAACCGCCAGCCGCGCGTCGGACGCGCCGCCGCCGGAGGGCTGAGATGCCCTTCAATAATCTCGTCGCGGTCTGCCTGACCTATGTGATCGTGCTCTTCTCGGTGGCGTTCGTGGCCGAACGCCGCGCGCAGCGCCGCCGCCTGCGCTTTCTGCGCTCGCCGGTGATCTACACGCTCTCGCTGTCGATCTACTGCACCGCCTGGACCTTTTACGGTGCGGTTGGCTACGCGGCGCGCTCGGGCTTGGAATTCTTGACGATCTACCTTGGCCCGACGCTGATCTTCGTCGGCTGGTGGTGGGTGCTGCGCAAGCTGGTGCGGATCGGGCGCACCCATCGCGTGACCTCGATCGCGGACCTGATTTCCAGCCGCTACGGCAAGTCGAACACGCTGGGCGTCATCGTCACGCTGATGTCGGTCGCCGCCGCCACGCCCTACATCGCGCTGCAACTGCAATCGGTGACGCTGAGCTTCGGCGTCTTCGCGGCTGGCACGCCCGAGGGCTGGGCGCTGCCCGATCAAGGGGCGACGGCGCTGTGGATCGCGGGCGGGCTTGCGATTTTCACCATCCTCTTCGGCACCCGAAACCTCGATGCGAACGAGCGTCACCACGGTGTCGTCACCGCGATTGCGTTGGAGGCGGTGGTGAAACTGGTCGCGCTGGTCGCGGTGGGCGTCTTCGTCGTCTGGGGACTGGGCGGCGGGCCGATCGACATGCTCTCGCGGATCGACGCTTCGAAGATCGCGGAATGGGATCTCCATCCGGGACGCTTCGCGGGGCTGACTTTCGTCTCCGCGGCCGCGATCCTGACCTTGCCGCGGATGTTTCAGGTGCTCGTTGTGGAGAATGTCGACGAGCGGCACCTCGCGACCGCAAGCTGGGCTTTCCCGGCCTACCTGATGCTGATGAGCCTCTTCGTCGTGCCGATCGCGGTGATGGGGCTCGAGCGGATGCCCGAGGGTGCGAACCCCGATCTGTTCGTGCTCACGTTGCCGCTGTCCGAGGGGCAGGGGAAGCTGGCGCTGCTGGCCTTCCTCGGCGGGTTTTCTTCGGCCACGTCTATGGTGATCGTCGCCGCCATTGCGCTGGCGACGATGGTCTCGAACCATATCGTGACGCCCCTGTGGCTTGCGCTGCGTCGGGAGGGGCCGCGCGCCCAGGGCGATGTGCGCGGGCTGGTTCTGGCCTCGCGCCGGGTCTCGATCATCGCGGTGCTGGCGATGGGCTATGCCTATTACCGGATGTCGGGCGGCTCCGAGGCGCTGGCGGCAATCGGGCTGATCGCATTCGTAGGCGCGGCGCAGGTGCTGCCCGCGCTGATCGGCGGCATCTTCTGGCGCGGTGCGACCCATGTGGGGGCGGCGGCGGGGCTGGTGATCGGCTTCGCACTTTGGGCCTATACGCTCTTTCTGCCCTCGGTGGGCGACGCCGGGCTGATACCGCAGATCGTTCTGGATCACGGGCTGTTCGGGTTCGAATGGCTGCGCCCGCATGCGCTGTTCGGGATCGCGGGGCTCGACCCGCTGCTGCACGCCCTGTTCTGGTCGCTGCTGTTCAACACGCTCGCCTTTCTGGTCTTCTCGATGCTGTCCTTCCCCGGCCCGATGGAGCGGCTGCAGGGCGTGGCCTTCGTCAATATCTACGATCAAAGCCCCGCCGCGCGCTCCTGGGTGCAAGGCGGAGCCGAGGCAGAAGACCTGCTGTCGATGTCGCAGCGGATTCTGGGCGCCGAGCCTGCACAACATTTCTTTCAGGCACAGGCGGCGGGGCAGGGCAAGGCCGGGTTCCTGCCCGACACCACACCCGATTTCCTCGCCCGGCTGGAGCGGAAACTGGCGGGCTCGGTCGGGGCGTCGACGGCGCATGCGATGATCGCGCAACTGACCGGGGGCACCTCCGTGTCGATGCAGGACCTGATCGCCGTGGCGGGCGAGACGGCGGAGGCCAAGGAATACACCGCGCGGCTCGAGGCGAAATCCGAGGAGCTCGCGCGGGTGGCGCGGGCGCTGCGCGAGGCCAATGACAAGCTGCAGGATCTGTCAGTGCAGAAGGACAGCTTCCTCAGCCAGATCAGCCACGAGCTGCGCACGCCGATGACTTCGATCCGGGCATTTTCCGAGATTCTGATGGAGCCCGATCTGCCGGATTCGATGCGCGCGCAATACGCCGAGATCATCCATGAGGAAGCGCGCCGCCTGACCCGGCTGCTCGACGATCTGCTCGACCTCTCTGTGCTGGAGAACCGCCGCGCACAGCTCAATGTCTCGGTCGCCAATCTTCACGATCTGATCAATCGCGCGGTGCAATCGGCCTCCTCGACCCAGCCCGAGCGCGCCTTCCGCATCGAGCGCGATTTCCCGACCGAGCACATGCCGATCTTCACCGATGCCGACCGGCTGGTTCAGGTCATGATCAACCTGATCTCGAACGCGCGGAAGTATTGCGATGCCGAGAAGGCGGTGCTGCGGATCGAGGTGAAGCGCCGCGGCAAGCGGGTGCAGATCGACTTCATCGACAATGGCGCGGGCATTCCGAAGAAGAGCCAGAAGCTGATCTTCGAGAAATTCGCCCGCCTGACCGATCAAAGCCGCGCCGGCAGCGCGGGTCTCGGCCTCGCGATCTGCCGCGAGATCATGACCAATCTGGGCGGCACGATCGATTACGTCCCCGGGCAGGGCGGGGCCGCGTTCCGCATCAGTCTGCCGCTGAGGCGCAGCGATCAGCGCGCGCCCTCCGATCAGCCCTCCGAGAGCGCAGCCCTTTCTCGCTAAGCCGCGAAACACTTGTTGTTTTCAACGTTTTGTAAACCTCGATCTGCCAAAGCTGAGCCATGAGACCCCGAAGGCGGGTGGATGGAGGCCATGGTTCACGAGCGCGAGACATCGGTGCTGCGGCGCAAGACCGAGGCGGCGAAGGCGGGTGCGGGCGCGGCCCCGATCACGCCTGCGCGCGCGATCACGCTCGCGCTGTCCAAGGTCGCGCAGGATATGCTCGAACTGCCGCTGCAGGTCGCCTCGATCGAGGAGGCGACACGGTCGCTCGCCGATCTGCCCGAGATGCTCGAAGATCTGTCGCTGCTTGCGGTGATCGAAGGGCCGGGGGAGGCGCTTGGCGTCCTCGCATTGCCGCCTGCCACCCTGGCCACGCTGATCGAGATGCAGACGATGGGGCGGTTCGGCAAGACCATGCCCGCCCCGCGCAAACCCACCCGGATCGATGCCGCTATCGCCGCCGATTTCGTCGATGCGGTGCTGGCCGAGATCGAGGAGGGTTTGATCAGCGACCCGGCGATTTCGTGGGCTGGGGGCTTCCGCTTCGCCTCGCATCTCGACGATCCCCGGCCGCTTGGCCTGCTGCTGGAAGATGTCAGCTACCGCGTCTGGACGGCGCAGCTTGGCTTCGGCACCGGGGGCGAACGCAGCGGCGGATTCCTCTGGGCGGTTCCGCGCGAAGGTCGGGGCGCCGCGATGCGCCGCGTGGCCCCGGCGGCGGGCGAAAATCCGGAGGGCGGTGCGGGGCCCAAGGCGGAAAGCTTCATCCCCGAAGACCCCGCGCGCGACTGGTCCGACACGTTCGAACGCTCCATTCTGGCGGCCTCCGCGCAGCTCGAAGCGGTCCTGCACCGCGTCACGCTGCCGCTGTCTACTGTGCTGACACTGCGCCCCGGCACAGAGATCCCGATCCCGGAAGACGCGTTGGAGAAGATCACGCTCGAGGCGCAGGGACGGCGCAAGCTCTCGCTCGCCCGTCTCGGCCAGAGCCACGGGCTACGTGCGCTGCGCCTGCGCGAGGAAGGCGAGGCGGCGAATGGCGTTGGCCGGGGGGCGGATGCTTTCGATGCCGGGGCGTCGCCCTATGCGCAGGCCCCGACGGTCGACGCGGTGCCGGGCCTGTCCAGCCTCGGCGACCCGCTCGATCCGGCCTATGACCCGGAGGAGGGCGTCGATGTCGTCCACGCGCGCGAGCCGCGCGGGTTGGACGGGCTTGAACCCGATATGGATTTTGGCGAGCCACTCGATCTTGATGCGCTCTCCTCGACGGAAGACGACGACGCGCTGCCACCGCTCAAGATCCAATCGGGCATGTGAACGCGCCCCCGCCCTAGGGGACGCGAATGCGGGCTGCGGCGGCGGCTTATGCGCCGCGCGTCGCCGAGGTCGCGGGCGTCTCTTTGGTCCCGTTCTCGCAGGGCGGCACTTCCAGCGTGCTGCGATCCAACAGGCTCAGCCACGCTTTCGCCCGCGGTGCGAGCGCCATCCCGACCCCCATCGCGATCAGGAACAGCCAGCCCTCCCAGCCATTGAAGGACAGCGAGCCCATCGCGGGGCCGGGGCACAGGCCCGCAAGGCCCCAACCCGCGCCGAACAGGAGCGAGCCGAGCACGAGATTGCGATCCACGAGCCGCGGAAACGGCCCCGGCATCGGCGAGCCCAGCATCGAGGTTTCGCGGCGCTTCGCGAAGATCCAGACGAAGAACATCACGCTCACCGCGCCGCCCATCACGAAGGCCAGCGTCGGGTCCCAATCGCCGAACACGTCGAGCCAGCCCTGCACCTTTTTCGTGTCGACCATGCCCGCCACGAGAAGCCCCGCGCCGAACAGCCCTCCCGAGAGGAATGCGAAGAAATTGCGCATCAGATCACTCCCAGAAAATGCCGGAAGATCACGAGGACCAGCGCACCGCCGAGCAGGTAGAAGGCGGTGGCGACGATCCCGCGCAGCGAAAATCGCGAGATGCCGCAGACGCCGTGGCCCGAGGTGCAGCCATTCGCGATCCGCGTGCCCAGGCCCACCATCAGGCCTGCGGCTACGATCACCCAGACGGAACTGGTCATATGGGTGTCGACTGTTGTGTAAAGCGGCACGAGAAGCGGTGGCACCGCGATCAGCCCGCCGAGGAAGGCCACGCGCTCGGACACAGTCTCGCGGCCCGAGCCGTCGACCAAGCCGCCGATAATGCCGCTTGCGCCCATGATCCGGCCGTTGACCAGCAGAAACAGGCCAGCGCCCGCGCCAATCATCAGGCCTCCGACGAGGCCCCAAATCCAATCTTGATGCATGAGCTCTCCCTGTGCTCAATTGCGGATCGAACGGGCTCTCCCGGACCCGTCAGAGTTGTAATGCTAGACCTCACGCCCGTGACGGTGCAAGCAATTTGATATCTGCATATGTGCGTGAGTGCGACCGGTTGATTTGCGTCAAGGCGGATAAATGCTTGCCTGTTTAGGTGGTTGTATCGATCAAGGAGGACAGGATGAAGTCGATTGAAACGCGCAAGAGCGAACTCGAAACCCGCCGGGCGCAACTCTCGGAACGGATGGCGCAGGTCGAATCCGAGCTTGAGAGCCACGAAGAAAAAGATTGGGACGACGCCGCGATCGAGCATGAGAGCGACGAGGTTCTCGAAGACCTCGGCCAGTCGGCGCAGTCCGAGATCCGCGCGATCGACGCCGCCCTGGCCCGGATCGAGGCGGGCGAATACGGCTATTGCGTCACCTGCGGCGAGCGCATCGACGAGGCACGGCTCGATCTGCTGCCCGCAACACCGTTTTGCCGGGCGCATGCACCGGGCGCGAAGGCGACCCGCCAGTAACCTCTGGCCTACCGTTTCAAAGGGGCAAGGGCAGTCAATTGCCCCTGCGCGCCTCCCCCGGGGATGCGCGATTTCCCTTTTGTTTTGAACCTGCTTCGCTTTAAACTTCGCGCGGCGGTGGATCGCACGGAATGCCCCGCCACAAGTGGGGGACGATGGCGAACCGGGTGAAATTTCGCACACAGGACGGGCTGGCTTGGCTGACGCTCGCAGCGCTTGACGATCAGGGCGCGCGGGCCGGTATCACGGCCCAGATGCGCCGCGCGATCGGCGGCGTGCTCGACCGGGTCGAAGGCGACAAGAGCCTGCGCGGTCTGGTCCTGCAGGGCGGGGCTTCGGGCTGGCCCTGCGCACCCGATCCGCTGGAAGATTTCGACGCGATCACGCCGCGCCCGGCGAAGGGCGAAGAGGTGCCGAGCCTGTCGGAGCTTTGCCGACGACTCGGGGCGCTCGACCTGCCGGTGCTTGCGCGGCTCTCCGGGCGGATCGCGGGCGGCTCGATGGCGCTGGCGCAGGCCGCCGATCTGCGCATCGCCGATCCTGATACCTGTTTTGCGGCACCGGAATTCGCGCTTGGCGGCTTCGTCGGTGCAGGCGGCCTCGTGCGGCTCGCGCGGCGGATCGGCGGTGCGCGGGCGCTTGCGATCGTGGCCGCCGGTGAGGAGGTCGAGGCCGAGCCCGCCCGGGCGCAGGGCCAATGCGATCTTGTGCTGGGCGCGACCGATCGCAGCCAGATTGCCGCCGCTCTCGATATGCTGATCGCCGAGGGTGTACCGCGCACCGATACCGCGCTCGACGATCCCGCAACCTATCTCAACGATCTCGCGCCGCTGCGGGTACAGCTGGGAAAGGGCGCGCTTGCGCCGGTCGGCGCGCGCCTGTTCGAAGTGGTCGAAGGCGCGCTGTTGCTGCCGCTCGACGAGGCGCTCGATGTCGAGGCGGTCGCCTTGCAGGAATTGCTCGAGGCGCCGCTGTCACAGGCGTTGCGCCACGCCGCACGGGCCACGCGCCGCGCCGCGCATCTGCCCGGCGAGGGCACGCCTACCGCGCCCGCGCCGCTGCGCATCGGCCTTTGGGATCAGCCCGCCGCGATGGCCGGAGGCTTGCTTGCCGCCGGGCACGAAGTCGTGTTCGGCGCAAGCGACCCCGCCGCGATCGAGACGGCTTTTGCCGATATCGCGCGCAAGCAGGAGATCGCGGTGCAGTCCGGCGCTCTGTCACCCGACATTCGCGAGGCCGATTGGGCGCGGCTTGGCGCGGCGATGACCCGCGAGGGGCTGTCGGGCTCGGATGCGCTGATCGCCTCGGGCAAAGGAAATTTCCCGCCCGCGCCGCTGAGCGCGCGCAACGCCGATGATCTGGCTGACGGCGCGGAGGACTTCGGGCTGCGCTGCACCGGCGATCTGTGTGAGCTCGTGCCGCCCGAGGGCGCGCTGCCTGCCGATCTCTACGCGATGGCTGGGCTGCTCCGGCAGGGTGGGGCGCAGGTATTGCGCAGTGGCCCGGGCGCGGGCGGCATCGCCGATCATCTGCGCGTCGCCTATATCGCCGCAGCAGAGCGTGCGGTGCTGGCCGGGGCCTCGGTCGCGCAGGTCGATGCGGCGGTACGCGAGGCAGGCGGCACACGCCCGCCGCTGGAACTAGCCGACCGGTTGGGCATCGACGCCGTGCTGGAGGATTTCGTGCGGCTGCATCGCCCGTTCGGCCCGCTTCTGAGCCTGCTCGCGCTCGATGCCGCGGCGACTGGCGCGCGGCGACAGGGCTTTTACGATTGGTCCGAGGGCACGCCGCGCCCGGTGCCCGATCAGGCCGAGGCGCTGGCGGCTTTGCGCGACGAGGCCGGGATCGTGCCGCGCCGTCTTTCCAATGCGCGCATCCGCGCCCGGATTCTGGCCGAGCTTGCCAATTGCGGGGCGGGGCTCTTGCAGCACGCGCAGGCGCATCGGGCGGGCGATATCGACGTCGCGGCGCGCCACGTGCTGGGTTTTGCACCGCAGATGGGCGGCGTGATGTTCGCCGCCGACCGCGCGGGCCTTCTTGGGACGCGCAAGCTGCTGCGCGAGCTGGCCGAAGAGGGCGCGCCCGAGCCGGTCACGCTATGGGATGTGCTGATCCGCAACGGCAAATGCTTCGCCGATCTCGACGACGCGTGAGGGGACGTGCTTGAAGGGGCAGGGCCGCCTCAGCCGAGGAAGATGCCCAGCACCACCATCATCAGCCCGATCACCGACACGAACAGCGCGCCCATATTGATCGCGATGATTTTTTGCAGCCGAGCGCGCAGCTCTTCATCGGGCAGGCCGGCGCGTTTGGCGCTGGCCACTTTGACGATGCAATACAGGATGCCGAACAGCCCGATCACCGAGACGACGGCCCCTGCCCAGATCAGATTTTCCATTGCGGCCTCCGAAAGTTGCGCGCGCCTGCCTAGCCCGTCGCGGGGGGTATGGCAAGAAAAACGCGGGCACCCGCGATCTTGCGGGAAGAAGCGGGAGGGGCGGGCGTCCTCCCATAACCCGCCGATCCGCGCGCGCCGCCTCTTGATGCGCGCAGACGCTCGGGCTAGTCAGAGCGCCGACCCCCGTTCGCAAGCAGGAGAGGCCCATGCCCAACGATGCCGCCTACAATGTCACCGCCGATGAGCTGCGCCAGTTTGTCGAGCAGTTCGAGAGCCTCGAAGCCGAGAAGAAAGACATCGCCGAGCAGCAGAAGGACATCATGTCCGAGGCCAAGGCCCGCGGCTATGACACCAAGGTGTTGAAGAAGATCGTCGCCCTGCGCAAACGCGACAAGGATGACGTGGCCGAGGAAGAAGCGATTCTCGACCTCTACAAATCCGCGCTGGGGATGGGCTGAGCGCTATTGCGCGCCGGACGGTGATCCGGCGCGAACCGCGCCCTTCGCTTAGGGTGCGATGAATTCCACACCGGGCATCCGCGCGATCGCGGCGACGTCGGCATCGTATTGCGCGGTGATCTCGTCGACCAGCTCATCGGTCCAGCCCGGCAGCGGTGCCTCGATCTCGAGCGCCTCGGGCTTGGCGTATTTGTCGAGGAAGGCCGCCACGATCTTGCGCCGGTGCAGCACCGATTTCGGCGGGTTCGCGGCGAAATAGCTGCGCAGCCGTTCGATCCCCTCCTCGGGCATGATCTGACGCAGCACCATCATGTCGCCCTTGAGCGTCTGATCCTCCGGCAATCCGCCGACCGAGCGCAGCACCTCGGGCCAGATCAGCGGCAAATCCTCGTTGCACCAGATCACGAAACGCCGCCCGCCCGCGGCTTCCACCATCTGACGGATCAGCGGTTCCCAGCGCAGCTCGCGCGGGTCGTGCCCTTCCATGATCTGCTCGTAGCTGCGTTTGGGCAGCCGGGCGACCAACTGCGGGATCAGGCTCGCGGGGTTGATCAGTGCGAGATGAAACTCGGTCTCTGCATCGGGAAAGAGGTTCGCGAGCGGCGCGAGCTTGCCCGGTGCCATCGCGTAGAAGCCGCGCTTGGTGATCACCCGCTCGGGGATGCACAGGAAAAACGCGTGGCTGAACACCAGCCGATCCAGCACCGGCGCCTCGGTGCTCGCCTCGATGATCGCGTCCTGCACATCCTGCGGCGCAGGCCCGCCTTTCAGCGAGACCAAAGCATCGCGCAGCACCATCCGATAGCTGCGGGGGGCGGGCACGGCGATGCGGTGAGACTCGAGGAGCCGGTCATTGCTCGACAGCGCGCCCACGATGCGATCTTCATCGGTCGAATGCGCTCCGAGATGGAAAACGACTTTCATTCTGCGCGCCTCAATATCGTCTGCCGGGTCAAGCCCTTATTGTTGCCGCTCACTCTAGCCGCTCCCTTCTGGACAGGCAAATGTGTTTCGGGGTAGGAGGGGCGAGACAATTCCGACAAAACTGATCGGGAAAGCCCGTGCCCAAATCCGCTCAATCCCTCTCGGTCCCTCCTGCGCCGGCCTTGCGCGGGCGCTTGCGTGCGGCGAGTGGGCTGTGGTCGCTCGGGGCCGTGGTGATCGCGGTACTGGTACTGGCGCCGATCCTGGCTGTCGGCTGGATGGCGCTCGATCCGCGCGACAATATCTGGCCGCATCTGATCGCGACGGTGCTGCCGCGCTACCTGATCAATACGGCAGTGCTGACGGGCGGCGTGGGGCTTCTGGCCTCGGCCATCGGGGCGGGGGCTGCGTGGCTCGTGGTGATGTATCGCTTCCCGGGGCATCGCATATTGCAATGGCTACTGCTTCTGCCGCTCGCGATCCCGGCCTATGTCGGCGCCTACGCCCTCACCGATTTCCTCGACTATTCCGGCCCGGTGCAGACCGCGATGCGCGGTGCCTTCGGCTGGGCCTCGGCGCGTGACTACTGGTTCCCCGAGATCCGCTCGCGCGAGGC
This sequence comes from Thioclava sp. DLFJ4-1, assembly GCF_002020145.1. Lineage (NCBI taxonomy): Bacteria > Pseudomonadati > Pseudomonadota > Alphaproteobacteria > Rhodobacterales > Paracoccaceae > Thioclava > Thioclava sp. DLFJ4-1. The sequence continues at coordinate 478,700 of NZ_MPZT01000001.1, read as the reverse complement.
GGCGGTGGTCGTGCTCTCGGCCGCGCTTTACCCCTATATCTACCTGATCACCCGCGCGGCCCTGCGCGAGCAATCCGGCGCCAGCTACGAGGTCGCCCGCGCCCTCGGCACCGGGCCTTGGGGGATGGTCTGGCGCGTGGGCCTGCCGCTCGCGCGTCCCGCCATCGCCGCGGGCGCCGCGATCGCGATGATGGAGACGGTGGCGGATTTCGGTGTCGTCGATCATTTCGGCGTGCAGACCCTAACCACGGGCATATTCTCGACATGGCTGTCGGGCGGCAATGCGGGCGGGGCGGCGCAGCTCGCGCTGGTGATCCTCGGGATCGTCCTCGCGCTTCTTATGCTCGAGAAGCTTTCGCGCCGCCGCGTCCACTATTACCAAAGCGCGCGTCAAGCCCGCCCAGTGCAGCCACAACGCCTGAAAGGTGTGGCTGGCTGGGTGGCGACGCTGGCCTGCGTGCTCCCGGTGGCTTTGGGCTTCGTGCTGCCGGTCGCGGTGATGGGCGGTCATGCGCTCGCCAATCCCGAGGCGTGGTTCGGCCGGGGCCTCGGGCTCGCGCTGTGGCACACGATACTGACAGGAGGGGCGGCGGCCGCGATCACGGTGACACTGGCGCTGTTCATGGTCTACGGGGTGCGCCTGTCGGGGCAGCGCCTGCCGCGCGCGGTGCTGCCGCTGACGACGCTGGGCTATGCCGCGCCGGGGGCGGTGCTGGCGGTCGGCATCCTGATCCCGCTCGCCGGTCTCGATCACATGCTGGCCGACGCCGTGCTGGCGATCACCGGCCACGACCCCGGGCTGCTGCTGACGGGGTCGGCTTTCGCGATCATCCTCGCCTATGTGGTGCGATTCTTCGCCATCGCCCAAGGCGCGAGCGACGCCGCCTTCGGGCGCGTGCCGCCCTCGCTGCCGATGGCCGCGCGCTCGCTGGGTCGCACGCCGGGCGGCGTTCTGCGCAGTCTCTACCTGCCCCTGATGCGCGGCTCGGTCGGCTCGGCGCTGCTTCTGGTCTTCGTCGATTGCGTGAAGGAGCTGCCCGCGACGCTGCTGCTGCGCCCGTTCAACTTCGAGACATTGGCCACGCGCACGCAGGAAAAGGCGAGCCTCGAGAACCTGGGCGATGCCTCGCCCGCCGCACTTCTGGTCTGCGCGGTGGGGCTGGTCGCTGTCGCGATCCTCGCTCGTGCGGATCAGGCCCGTGCCGATCTTGCCCGTTCCCGCTGAGCGGCGTCTTGCGCGAATTTCCAAGCCGCGCTATTGCGGGCCGGTCACGCCGGCGTAGCTCAGTTGGTAGAGCGTCTGATTTGTAATCAGGGGGTCGGGGGTTCGAGTCCCTCCGCCGGCACCACCTCACCGCGCCTGTGGGCGTGCATTGGAGGGCGCGATGGAAGCTACCGCTCAGATTTCCGGAGCTCTTCCGGGGCGCATGTTCGATGCGCTCGTGCTGGGCGGTCCGGCGATGTGGGCGATTGCGGCGCTGTCCGTGATCTCGCTCGCGGTGATTATCTGGAAAATCTGGGATTTGCTGGCCGCCGGCGCGTGGTCGGGCGGGGCACATAGCCAGGCGGCAATCGCGGCCTGGGCGGCAGGCGATCCCGACGGGGCCGAGGCGGCTCTGGCCGGGCGGCGCTCGTTGCGCGCGCAACTCGCCCGTGCCGCGATGGCGAGCCTGCGTGATCCGCAGCTGGATTGGGCCGGGGCCGAGGCCGAGACCGGCCGCGTCGCGCGCGATCTTCTGGCGCGCGCACGCTCCGGGCTGCGGGCGCTGGAACTGGCCGTGGTGATCGGCCCGCTTCTGGGGCTTCTGGGCACGGTCGCGGGGATGATCGCGGCCTTCCGCGCGTTGCAGGAGGCAGGCGTTCAGGCCGATCCGGCGACGCTTGCAGGCGGCATCTGGGAGGCGCTTTTGACGACGGCGGCGGGCATGGCTGTGGCGATCCCGGCGCAGATCGCGCTGTCGGGTTTCGATGCGGTGGTGGACCGCCTGCGCCACGACATGGAAGACGCTGCGACCCGCATCTTCGCCCGCGCGCCCGCCACGCTCACCGAGCGGCCCCGCGCCGCCGCCGAGTGAGGCGCGCGCGATGTTCGCCTTCGGTCAACCGCGCCCCCGCCGTCGCCCGGCGCTGACGCCGATGATCGACGTGGTCTTCCTGCTTCTGGTGTTCTTCATGCTCGCCTCGCGCTTCGGGGTGGAGCGCACGCTCGACCTGACCTTGGGCGGCGGCACGGCGGGCGCGGACTGGTCCGGGCCGCCGCGTCTGGTCGATGTGGGCGACGGCGGTATGGTCAGTCTGAACGGGCAGACCGTCGCGCTCTCCGATCTGGCAGGCGCGCTGCAGCCGCTGATGGAACAGCCTTCCGATCCGGTCGTGCTGCGTCCGAAAGAGGGCGATCTGAGCGCGCTGACGCAGGTGATTGAGGCGTTGCGCGGCGCGGGGCTGAGCAATCTGGTGCTGGTGCCATGAGGCTTTTCAGCGATCCGCCGCGGCGCAGCTTGCCCGAGCCGCTCTTGCCGATGATCAACGTGGTCTTTCTGCTGCTGATCTTCTTCCTGCTGGCCGCGACGCTGGCCCAGCCGACGCCCTTCGAGGTCACCCCACCCGAGGCTTCGGGCGAGGGCAAGGCCGATCCCGGCGCGCTGGTCCTGTTCGCGAATTCCGAAGGCGAGATCGCCTATGGGAAGGCGCGCGGCGATGCGGCGATTGCGGCGCTGGGAGCGGCTGCGCAGGATGCACGCTCGGACTGCGGCGATTGCGCCGACAGCCTGACCCTGCGCGCGGACGGGCAGCTTCCCGGCGACGCGCTGGCCAAGCTGATGCCGCAGCTGGCGGGTCTCGGTTTCACCGATCTCAAACTCGTGGTGCGGGGCAAATGACGCTGCGCGGGTTGGCCTTCGCGGGTGCGCTTGGGGCGGCGTTGGCGGTCCATGCGGGTGCGCTGATGGTCTGGGAGCCTGCGCCTGAGGGCGGGGCGCAATCGGCGGGCGACGGGGGCGACGCGCTCGTCTCGCTTGCGCCGTCTTCGCCGTCCATGGCCGCGCGCGTGGCCGAGTGGGAGCGCCCGCCCGAGGTCGAGACCGAGATCGCGGCGGCGCAGCCTGAGGCTCCAACCGCGCCCGAAGCGCCTGAAGCCCCGACCGAGCCGACGGAGACCGCGCCGCAGACTGCCGCAGCTCCCACGCTGACCGCGCCACCTGCGCCCGACGCGGCGTTGCCTGAACAGGCCGAGCCCGCGCCGCCCGACATGCCGCGGCCCGAGGCCAAGCCCACGCCGCCTGCGCCGAAACCGGCGAAGCCGAAGCCCAAAGCTCCCGCGAAGAAACAGGCGTCGCAGCCCGCCGCGGCTCAGCCCAAGCAGCAGGCGAAGGGGCAGGGCGAAAAAGGCGCGGCGGGCGACCGGCGCGCGGCCCCGGCGGCGACGCTCTCGGCGGGGCAGATCCGGTCCCTGATGGGATCGTGGGGCGGCGAAATCCGCGCCCGGATCGAGCGGGCCAAGCAAACGCCCTCCGGGGCAGGCGCGGGACGCGTGGTCGTGGCGCTGAATATCGCGCGCGACGGGCGGCTCATCGGCGCGTCGGTGGCGCAAAGCTCGGGCCATGCGGCGCTCGACCGGGCGGCGCTCGATGCCGTGCGCCGGGCGGGTCGATTCCCCGCCGCGCCGCAAGGCTTGAGCAAACCAAGCTACAGCTTCTCCTTGCCGATGGCCTTCCGCTGAGCGCGGCTTGCACCCGAACGCGCAGCGAGGCAGGGTAGCGCCAACCAAGGAGCGAGCATGCCGATCAAGAACCGTTTTGCCGAGATGCACACGGAAGCCACCGCATGGCGGCACGATTTTCACCGCAATCCCGAACTGCTCTACGATCTGCCGCGCACCTCCGGCCGCGTGGCCGAGCTGCTGCGCGAATTCGGCTGCGATGAGGTGGTCGAGGGGATCGGGCGCACGGGCGTTGTCGGCGTGATCGAAGGGCAGGGCACGCGCCAGGGCGGGCTGCGCTGTGTCGGGCTGCGCGCCGATATGGATGCGCTGCCGATCCGGGAGAAAACCGGTGCCGAACATGCCTCCGAAGTCGAGGGCAAGATGCATGCCTGCGGCCATGACGGGCACACGTCGACCCTGCTGGCGGCGGCGAAATACCTTTGCGAGACGCGGGCCTTCGCGGGTCGTGCCGTGGTGATCTTCCAGCCTGCCGAAGAGGGCGGGGCCGGGGCCAAGGCGATGATCGAGGATGGTCTGATGGAGCGTTTCGGCATCGAGGAGGTCTATGCGCTGCATAACATGCCGGGGATGGAACCGGGCAGCTTCGGTATCCGGCCCGATGCGATGATGGCGGCGGCGGATTTCTTCGACATCGTGGTGACCGGCAAGGGCGGCCATGCCGCGAAACCTCAGGAAGTGATCGACCCGGTGCCGATCTCCGCACATCTGATCCTCGCGCTGCAAAGCATCGTGTCCCGCGCGACCGATCCGCTGGAGGAGATCGTTCTGTCGGTCACGACGCTGGAGACGGACTCGAAAGCGCTCAACGTGATCGGCAATTCGGTGAGCCTTGGCGGGACGGTGCGCACGATGAGCGCCGAGACCCGCGATCTGGCCGAGCGCCGCCTGCGCGAGATTGCGCAGGGCGTTGCCGCGACCCATGAGGCGACGGCAGAGGTCGACTACCGGCGCGGCTATCCCGTCACGCGTAACGATGCGGCGGCGGCCGAGGCCGCAGCGCAGGTGGCCGAAGCCGTGGCAGGCACCTGCGATCGCAACGTCGATCCGATGATGGGGGCGGAGGATTTCGCCTATATGCTGGAGGTGCGCCCCGGGGCCTATGGCTTCATCGGCAATGGCCCCAGCGCGCCGCTTCATCACGCGGAATACGATTTCAATGACGCGATCCTGCCTGCGGGCGCAAGCTGGTTCGTCGGCATGATCGAGGCGCGCCTGCCAGCAGGGTGAGCCTCAGCGCATCACCATAACCGCGCATTTCGCATGGCGTACGACACGCCCGGCGGTCGAGCCGATCAGGTAATCGCCAAAGCCCGGACGGTGCGACGCGATCACGATGCAATCGGCCCCAATATGTTCGGCGTAGTTCAGGATTTCATGGCCGGGCTGACCTTCGACAATCGCCCAGGCGCCTGCGTCGAACTCCGCCGCGCGCGTGGCGAGGTCATGCTCCAACGTCTTGCGCAATTCCTCCGCATAGCCCTCGGGCATGTAATTGATCGCATAGGCGGGGACGTCTTCCATCACATGCAGCAAGGTGATGCGCGCCCCGTCGCCTGCCAGCGCCCGCGCGACATTGAGCGCGGCATCGGGGTTGTGATCTTCGTCGAAGGCGACGGGCACGAGAATGTTGGAATACATTGGTTTGGCTCCCTTTCTTTGTCGGGAGCCTGCCAGACGGTCTGGCGCTGCGCATTGATTTGAGTCACCCCGGAGGTGGGCCGCGCCACCAAATTCCCGTGAGTTGCCCGAGACCTGCGCCGCGCGCGTAGCGGACGCAGGTCCGGTGAGGCTCATCCGCCGGTATGGCTCATGTGGCGCGACATCTGACCCGAGACGGTCTGGCGCGAATAGTCGAAATCATGGCCTTTGGGCTTGCGCGAGATCGCCTCGCGGATCGCGGCTTCCAGCGCTGCATCGTCCTCGCTGGCCCGCAGGGGTGCGCGCAGATCGGCGTTGTCCTCCTGGCCCAGACACATGAACAGCTCGCCCGTGCAGGTCACCCGCACGCGGTTGCAGTTCTCGCAGAAATTATGCGTGAGCGGCGTGATGAAGCCGATCTTCTGACCGCTTTCCTCAAGGCGCACGTAGCGCGCAGGCCCGCCGGTTGATTCCGCCAGATCGGTCAGGGTGAAGCGCTCGGCCATCGCCTTGCGCACATCCGAGAGCGGCCAGTATTGATCGAGCCGCAGATCGTCGCCCATCTCGCCCATCGGCATCACTTCGATGAAGGTCAGATCGAAGCCCTCCGCCGCGCACCAGTCGATCAGGGTGAACAGCTCGTCCTCGTTGAAGCCCTTCAGCGCGACGGTGTTGATCTTGACCTTGAGGCCCGCGCGTTTTGCGGCCTCCAGACCTTTGAGTACCTGTTCGAGCCGCCCCCAGCGCGTGATCTTCGCGAATTTGTCGGCGTCGAGCGTATCGAGCGAGACGTTGATCCGCTTCATGCCCAGTGCCGCGAGATCATCGGCGAATTTCGCAAGCTGCGAGCCATTGGTGGTCAGCGTCAGCTCGCGCAGATCGCCGGTCTCCAGATGCCGCGAGATGGAGCGGAAGAAGGTCATGATATCACGCCGCACCAGCGGCTCGCCCCCGGTGATGCGCAGCTTCTTCACGCCGAGGCGGATGAAGGTCGAACAGAGCCGGTCCAGTTCTTCAAGCGTCAGCAGTTCCTTTTTCGGCAGGAACTGCATGTGTTCGGCCATGCAATAGGTGCAGCGAAAATCGCAGCGGTCGGTGACCGACACCCGCAAGTAGTCGATCGGGCGGGCGAAGGGGTCGATGAGGGGCGTGTTATCCATGGTGCGGAAAGTAAGGTGCGGGGGGCGGGGCGGCAAGGGTCGTCGCGTGGATCACGTGCGGGCAGCGCGCAGAGCGGGGGGTGGCAGTCGCCTCGGACTGCGCATAGGCTCGACGAAATTTTAAGGAGATTTCGAATGCGCAAACCCCTCTCCCGCCCGATCTTGGCGCTCACGCTGATGATGCCGATGGCGGGCTGCGCCACGCTGGGACTCAACGGCCCAAACGCCTCGGGTCCGGCGACCACGGCAGCCCCCTACGCCGCCGCTCCGGTCGCGGCCCCGATCCCGAAACCGAGTGCGAAAACCGCCGATTCCCTTGATACCACCACCGCGGAGCAGCGCGCAGAGGCGGCGAAGAAGCCCGTGGGCGGCGAGACCAAGCTTGGCACCACTATCGCGAGCTTGGGCGATCCGGCCGATCCGGGCTTCTGGGTGAAGACCGGGCTGGTCAGAAGCGAAACCCCCGGCCGGATCGAAGACCCGAAAACCGGCAAATCCGCGAAGGTCACGCTGATCCCGTCGGGCAAGGCGGCTGGCTCGGGCTCGGAAGTGTCGCTGCCCGCGCTGCGCCTGCTCGAGGTGCCGCTGACCGATCTGCCTGAACTCACCGTCTACAAACTGTAAGCGGCGCGATGAACCCTCTGCGCGAAATCGACATTCCGCCGCTCTGGCTGGTGCTGTTCGCGGCGCTGGTCTGGGCGCTGGGGCAGGACGTGCCGATGCCGTTTCGCTATGATCGTGCGCTCGGGATGATCGCGATCGCGCTTGGGCTTGCACTCATGCTGGCCGCGGTGGGGCAGATGCTGCTTCACCGCACCACCTTCATTCCGCGCCGTGACCCGTCGGACCTCGTGACCTCCGGGGTCTTCGCGCTGTCGCGCAACCCGATCTATCTCGGCGATGCGCTGGTGCTGGCGGGGCTGGCGCTGATCTGGCACGCGCCTTTGGGGCTGCTGCTGGTGCCGGTCTTTATGTGGTTCATCACGCGGCGCTACATTCTCGGCGAGGAAGCCCGGATCGCCGCGCATTTCGGCGACGTGTACACCGCCTACCGCGCCCGGACCCGCCGCTGGCTCTGATCGGGCCGCGGCAAAGTGCTGCGCCCGTCAAAAAAGCTGGTGGCGGTGCAATCGGGTCGCAGCGCAAAATGGACGACCTAACGCTCGGATATTAAACCATAAATCACCCAAAAGTTCGGTATTCAATGGTATACACGAACCGGTGAGGCGCGCCGTGACCGATTAACAAGGTTTTACGGCCCATCGGTGCTTGTGAAACATTATTGCGCGATGCTAAGGAGTACGACGCAAGATTCCGGGTGCGCAGGCCATCGGCTAAACGCACCGCTATCCAAGGGGGAGTTAGAGTGAAAATCGGAGCTCCAAAGGAGATTTTCGAGGGCGAGGCGCGGGTCGCCATGACGCCCGACTCGGCTTTGCAGCTGCAAAAGCTGGGTCATGAGTGCTTCATCGAGACCGGGGCAGGCGTCCGGGCCGGCTTCACAGACGAGGCCTATGAGGCCGCGAATGTGACCGTCATCAAGACCGCCGCCGCGCTGTTCAAAGAGGTGGATTTCGTCATCAAGGTTCGGCCGCCGAGCGATACAGAGGTCAAACGCCTCAAGCCCGGCCAGACCCTGATCTCGTTCTTCTACCCGGCCCAGAACGAAGAGCTTCTGAAAGCCGCCGAGAAGACCGGCGCGAACGTGATCGCGATGGACATGGTCCCGCGGATTTCGCGCGCGCAGAAGATGGATGCGCTGTCGTCGATGGCCAATATCGCGGGCTACCGTGCGGTGCTCGAGGCAGGCAACAATTTCGGCCGCTTCTTCACCGGTCAGGTGACGGCGGCGGGTAAGGTTCCGCCGGCGAAAGTGCTGGTTGTCGGCGCAGGCGTCGCGGGTCTTGCCGCGATCGGTGCTTCGACCTCGCTGGGTGCGATCACCTACGCGTTCGACGTGCGTCCCGAAGTGGCCGAGCAGATCGAGTCGATGGGCGCCGAGTTCGTCTATCTCGACTTTGAGGAGGCCGCGAAAGACGGCGCCGAGACGGGTGGCTATGCCGCGCCGTCCTCGCCGGAGTTCCGTGAAGCCCAGCTTGCCAAATTCCGTGAACTGGCGCCCGATATCGACATCGTCATCACCACCGCGCTGATCCCGGGCCGCGACGCCCCGGTGCTCTGGACCAAGGACATGGTCGAGGCGATGAAGCCCGGTTCCGTGATCGTGGACCTCGCCGCCGAGCGTGGCGGCAACTGCGAACTGACCGTGCCGGACCAGAAGATCGTGAGCGACAATGGCGTGACCATCGTCGGCTATACCGATTTCCCCAGCCGCATGGCGACGCAGAGCTCCACGCTCTACTCGACCAATATCCGTCACATGATGACGGACCTGACGCCCGAGAAGGACGGTGTCGTCGTCCATGACATGGAAGACGATGTGATCCGCGGTGCGACCGTGGCCTATCAGGGCGAGATCACCTTCCCGCCGCCGAAACCCAAGGTGGCCGCGATCGCGGCGCAGAAGCCGAAGGAAAAGGCCAAGGAGCTGACGCCGGAAGAGAAGCGCGCCGCCGAGGTGGCCGAGTTCAAGAAGCAGACCCGCAATCAGGTGACGCTGCTCGCCGTGGGCGCGATCGTGCTTCTGGGCGTGGGCCTCGTGGCGCCGGCCAGCTTCATGCAGCACTTCATCGTTTTCGTGCTCAGCTGTTTCGTGGGCTTCCAGGTGATCTGGAACGTCTCGCACTCGCTGCACACGCCGCTGATGGCTGTGACCAACGCGATCTCGTCGATCATCATCCTCGGCGCGCTGTTGCAGATCGGATCGGGCTCGTGGCTCGTGATCGTGCTCGCTGCGCTGTCGGTGTTCATGGCCGGGATCAACATCTTCGGTGGCTTCATGGTCACCCGGCGCATGCTCGCCATGTTCCAGAAGTCGTAAGAGGGGGAGAGCGTAATGGAAAACGGATTCTCGACCGCCGCCTATGTCGTCGCGGCAGTTCTCTTCATCCTCTCGCTGGGCGGCCTTTCGGGGCAGGAAAGCGCGAAACGGGCCGTCTGGTATGGCATCGTCGGCATGGGCCTCGCGGTTCTGGCGACGCTGATCGGCCCCGGCTCGGGCCTCTGGCTTCTCTCGGTCATTTTGATCGCGGCCGGTGGCATCATCGGCTGGTTCGTCGCGAACCGGGTGCAGATGACCGAAATGCCGCAGCTTGTGGCCGCGATGCACTCGCTGGTCGGCCTCGCCGCCGTCTTCGTGGGCTACAACGCCTATATCGAGATGGCGCGCGTCGGCGCGATGGGCGTGGAAGAGCAGCATGCGCTGAAGGGCTTCGCCGCTCTGATCGCGCATAAGACGCCGGTCGAGCTGTCGATCCTGCGCGTCGAGCTGTTCCTTGGCGTGTTCATCGGGGCCGTGACCTTCACCGGGTCGGTCGTGGCCTTCGGCAAGCTCGCGGGCAAGGTGACCTCGAAGGCCACCAAGCTGCCGGGCGGGCATATCCTCAATGCAACGGCCGCGATCCTCTCGGTGATCCTGCTGATCATGTTCATCAACGGGGCAGGGGCTTGGGCGCTGATCGCGATGACGCTTCTGGCCTTCTTCATCGGCTATCACCTGATCATGGGTATCGGCGGCGCCGATATGCCGGTCGTAGTGTCGATGCTGAACTCCTATTCGGGCTGGGCCGCGGCGGCGATCGGCTTCTCGCTGGGCAACGATCTTCTGATCGTGGTCGGCGCGCTGGTCGGCTCCTCGGGTGCGATCCTGTCCTACATCATGTGCAAGGCGATGAACCGCTCGTTCATCAGCGTTATCCTCGGCGGCTTCGGCGGCACCTCCGGTCCCGCGATGGAAGTCGAGGGCGAGCAGATCGCGATCGACGCCGACGGCGTGGCCTCTGCGCTGCGTGACGCCGATAGCGTGATCATCGTGCCGGGCTACGGCATGGCGGTGGCGCAGGCTCAGCAGGCGGTGTCGGAACTGACCCGCAAGCTGCGCAGCCAAGGCAAGGAAGTCCGTTTCGCGATCCACCCGGTCGCGGGCCGTCTGCCGGGCCACATGAACGTGCTGCTGGCCGAGGCGAAAGTGCCTTACGATATCGTTCTGGAAATGGACGAGATCAACGAGGACTTCCCCGACACCGACGTGGTGATCGTCATCGGCTCGAACGACATCGTGAACCCCGCCGCACAGGAAGATCCGAACTCGCCGATCGCCGGCATGCCGGTTCTGGAAGTGTGGAGGGCCAAGCAGGTCTTCGTCTCGAAGCGCGGTCAGGGCACCGGTTATTCGGGCATCGAGAACCCGCTATTCTACAAAGAGAACACCCGGATGTTCTATGGCGACGCCAAGGACTCGGTGAACCAACTGCTGCCGCTGATCGACTGATCGGCAGGGCAGGAAAATTGGAAACGGCCGGTCGATGGACCGGCCGTTTTCGTTTGGGATGACTGGCTCGGGGCGACCAGCCCCGGGCCGCGCCCGACCCTCCCCCCGGGAGGGCGCATTGGCGATGTCGGCGCGGGCATGGAAGTTGTTCGGGCTTGCGAGATAAACCGCCCAGCCACATGCGTTGCAACGCGCCCACCCGAGGCTCGGGCGCGTCCCTCTGTCGCTAAGTGGAAAATCTAGGGCCTTACGCCCCCACGGCCTCACCGGCCAGCTTGCGAATCCGCTCCACCATCGCGCGCAACCCGTTCGAGCGCTGCGCCGAGAGGTGGTCGTTCAGGCCCAGACGGCCCAGCTCGGCGGGCGCGTCGACCTTCAGAACGTCCTCGGCCGTCAGGCCGGAGTAAAGCGCATGCAGGATCGCGATCAGGCCCTGAACGATCATCGCGTCGCTCTCGCCCTGAAAATCGAAGGTCGCCTGCGGGCCGGTCCCCTCGATCCGGGGCAGCAGCCAGACCTGGCTCGCACAGCCCTCCACCTTGGTCGCGGGCACCTTCACCGCATCGTCCAGGGGCGGTAATTCGCGGCCCAGCTCGATCACGTGACGGTAGCGGTCCTCCCAATCGTCGAGAAATTCGAAGGTCTCGGCAATCTCTTCAAAGGCTTCGCGCGCCATGGTTACTCGCTCCTACGGACAGGGAATTGCCTATTGGGTAACGGGTTCGCGCCCGAGGGTCCAGACGCGGCTTTTCAAAAGCGCTACAATGGGCTACCACAAATCCGGGTCCAGACCCGGGACAGTATCGGAGCCATCATGAACAAAGCCCTGATCGCGGCACTTGCCCTGACGCTCACCACCGCAGGCTGCGGCACAATCCGTGACAGCAAGCTCAACCCGTTCAACTGGTTCGGGCGCGACACGGCTGCACCGGTGGAAACACTCGCGCCGCGCGGCGGCTACCCCGTGAAGGTCGGCAAGCCGAACCAGCAGCAGGTGTCGCAGGTTTCCTCGCTCTCGGTCGAGAAGATCCCCTCGGGTGCGATCATCACCGCGATGGGCCTGCCGCCGACGCAGGGCTATTGGGATACCGATCTGGTCCCGCTGAATGGCGGTGCGCCGGATGAGAACGGCACGGTGACCTATGTCTTCATGGTCTCGCCGCCGCCCGCTGAAAGCCCCGATGCGCGCCGTGTGATGACCCCGCAGTCGCGCGAGGTCTCGGCGGCTGCGTTCCTGAGCACTTACAAGCTGCAGGGCGTGCGCAAGATCGTGGTGCAGGGCGTTTCCAACGCGCGGTCCGTCGCGCGCTGATCGTCACTTCAGTTGATTGAGATGAGGCTCGGGAGACCCCGGGCCTTTTTCTTGTCGCCTTGCCCGGATCAGCCGCGACAGCGGCCCGGGCAGCGCCCGACCGCCCCCTCGGGCGGGCGCTTGTGGGGTGTCAGCGCGCGCACTGAACGCGTCCGAAACTTTCAGGGATAAAGCGAAGACCACCAAAGAAGGAGGCGCCCACCCGGCGGTCAGGCGCAGCCCTCCGGTGACCTCACACGTCGATCAGCTTCACCGCGCCGCTATCGGCGGTCAGCGCCACTTCGCCCTTGGCCAGACGCAGGGCGTCACTGCCGAAGACTTCCGCACGCCAGCCCTGCAGGGCGGCGACGTCGCGCTTGCCAGCGGCGATGCGATCCAGATCGGAGGACGTCGCGATCAGCTTCGCGGCGACGCCTGCCTGCTGCGATTTCGCTTTCAGCAGCACCCGCAGCAGATCGCCGAGCGCGGTGTCGACCTGCAATTGCTGGGCCTGATTGTCGGGGCGGGGCAGCTTCTCGTTGGGCATCTCCAGCCCTTCGCGGACCGCCGTCAGGATACCCTCGGCGATCTCGCCCTTGCGGGCTTCGCGCAGCAGCAGTCGCGACTTGCCCAGCTCTTCGATCGAAGAGGGCTTGGTCGAGGCCAGCTCCAGCAGCGCGTCATCTTTGAAGATACGGCTCCGCGGGATGTTGCGGTTTTGGGCATAGCCTTCGCGGAACTGCGCCAGCTCGCGCACGATGGCGAGGAAACGGCCCGAATTGGTCCGCGTCTTCACGCGCTTCCACGCCTCTTCGGGGCGGTTGATATAGGTCTCGGGGTTCAGCAGAACCGCCTCTTCCTCTTCGACCCAGGCATCGCGGCCGGTTTTCTTCAGCTGTTCGTCGAGGAATTCGTAGATCACGCGCAGATGGGTCACATCGGCGATCGCGTATTTCTTCTGCGCCTCGGTCAGCGGACGGCGCGACCAGTCGGTGAAGCGCGAGGACTTGTCGAGCGACTGCTTGGCGATCTTGCGCACCAGCGTCTCGTAGCCCACCTGCTCGCCGAACCCGCAGACCATCGCGGCGATCTGCGTATCGAACAGCGGATCGGGGAAGACCTGCGCGTCGGTATAGAAAATCTCCAGATCCTGCCGCGCGGCATGGAAGACCTTCACGGTCTCCTTGTGGCGGTAAAGATCGTAGAGCGGCTCGAGCGAGAGATCGTCGGACAGCGGGTCGACCAGAACGGCCTCGCCTTCGGTCTCGCCATGATTGGGGAGCGCCATCTGCACGAGGCACAGCTTGGACCAGTAGGTCCGCTCGCGCAGGAATTCGGTGTCGACGGTGACGTAGGGCTCTTGCTTGGCCTTTTCGCAGAAGGCCGCGAGGGCCTCGGTCGTGGTGATGGTCTGCATATCGCGCTTTCAATTCGGTGCGGGCTCATCCCGCGCAGGTGCAAATTCCCTAGACCTTCATCGGGCAAAAGGGAAGGGCGGCGCGTGTTACGGCCCGGTTTGCGTGGCAGAAGCGCCAGTTTCAGTGCTGAAGGAGGAACGCGGCCCAGGTCAGCCCATAGAGGATGGGCTGGTGGATCAGGTAGATCGGGAGGGTGTGACGCCCCGCAAACAGCGCGACTTTCATCACCCCGCGCGTCTGATCGGGCTGGTAGCGCGCGGCGCGTTTCCAATAACCCAGCCGGTCGAGCAGTTTCGCCGCGCCCATGCCGATCAGGAACGGCCCGATCCACGGGAAGACCGGCTCGAAATCCATCGAGGGGCGCCACTTCGTCGACAGCCCCAGCCACCACAGCCACGGGTGATTGAACAGCTCGAAGGCGTAGTTCAGATGCACCCAGACCGCGATTACGCCAAGCGCCGCCAGCAAGATCCACGGCAGGAACAGCAACGCCGCGCCGATCAGCGAGCTGACCGCGATGGAATGCAGGATGCCGTAATAGATGAAGTATTCCGGCATCATCACATAGGTCGCCGCACTCACCAGCGCCGCCGCGACCACCACCTTGCCGATCCGCTTCCAGAACGGGGCGGCACGGAAGCCATGGCGATGGGCGAGCACGAGGCTGGCGCCGGCCATGAAGATGAAGGTGCTCGCAACCACGCGGGCGAAATCGAGGAAGGCGGGGTGAAACACCGTGCCACGCGGCAGGAAGCCGAAATTCTCGAGATCGTAGGTCAGGTGGAAGATTGCCATGCCGATCAGCGCCACGGCCCGGATCAGGTCGGGGGCGATCATGCGCCCGCGCGGGGCCGTATCCGGGGTCGTGTCCATGCGTCAGTCATGCGCGAAGCGACGGCCGCTCGCAAGCGGGGGCAGCGCATTTCGGCGTGAGCGTGCTTACAAATGGGCGCTTACAGAAAGACCGGCGTGCGGTCGCCCTCGGCGAACCGGCGCAGCACCGCCGGATAGAGGCGATGTTCCTGCACCAGCACGCGAGCGGCCAGATCGTCGGGCGTGTCGCCCGGCTCGATCGGAACGCGCGCCTGACCGAGGATCGGCCCGTCATCGAGCACCGGCGTCACCTCATGCACGGTGCAGCCCGCCACCGCATCGCCCGCCTCGATCGCGCGCTTATGGGTGTGCAGGCCGGGATATTTCGGCAGGAGCGAGGGGTGGATATTGAGCATCCGGCCCTCGAACTGCGCGACGAATTCCGGCGTCAGCACCCGCATGAATCCCGCGAGGCAGAGGATATCGGGCTTCGCGGCGAGGATCGGTTTCAGCAGTTCGGCCTCGAACGCGGCGCGATCCTTGCCATAGGGGCGGTGGTCGATGGCGGCGGTCGGTACGCCCATCCGCGCGGCCTTCTCCAGCCCCGACGCCCGCGCGTCGTTCGATGCGACCAGCACCGGGCGGGCAGGGTGGTCCTCTGCCATGCTCTCGACCAGTCGGACCATGTTCGAGCCGCCGCCCGAGATCAGGATCGCGACACGGATCACAGCAGCGCGCCCTCGTAGGCGATGCCCTCATTGGCGGTGACCGTGCCGATGCGGGTGACGCTCTCGCCTTCGCCTGCGAGCAGGGTGGCGATCTCGTCGGCCTTGTCCGCCGCTACGACGACGATCATGCCGATGCCGCAATTGAAGGTCTTCAGCAATTCGCGCTCTTCCATCGAGGCAGTTTCGGCCAGCCAGCGGAATACGCCGGGCAGTTCCCACGCGTCGAGGTCAATCGTGGCGCCCATGCCCTCGGGCAGAACGCGCGGCAGGTTCTCGGTCAGGCCGCCGCCGGTGATATGGGCCAGCGCATGAACGCCGCCCGTGCGCACCGCCGCGAGGCATTGTTTGACGTAAAGCCGGGTGGGCGCCAGCAGTGCCTCGCCAAGCGCGCCCTCACCGAAGGGGCAGTCCGCGTCCCAGCCAAGGCCGGACATCTCGACCACCTTGCGCACGAAGGAATAGCCGTTGGAATGCACCCCGTTCGAGCCGAGGCCCAGAAGCACGTCACCCTCGGCCACGCCTGCGGGCAAGTCGGTGCCCCGCTCCATCGCGCCGACCGCGAAGCCCGCGAGGTCGAAATCGTCCTTGGAATACATGCCCGGCATCTCTGCCGTCTCGCCGCCGATCAGCGCGCAGCCCGATTGCGCACAGCCTTCCGCGATGCCCTCGATGATGCGCGCGGCCTGATCGAGCTCGAGCTTGCCGGTCGCGAAATAATCAAGGAAAAACAGAGGCTCCGCACCTTGGCAGACCAGATCGTTGACGCACATCGCCACGAGGTCGATGCCGATCGTGTCGACATTGCCAGTATCGATTGCGATGCGCAGCTTGGTGCCCACGCCATCGGTCGCGCCGACGAGGATCGGATCGTTGTAACCGGCCGCCTTCAGATCGAACAGCGCGCCGAAGCCGCCGAGACCCGACATCGTGCCCGAGCGCTGCGTGCGCTTGGCTGCGGGTTTGATCCGGTCCACCAACGCATTGCCCGCGTCGATATCGACGCCTGCATCGGCATAGGTGAGGCCCTGTTTTTTCTCGGTCATCGCGGCGCACTCCGGCAAGTAAACTCTTGGCCGAAGCCCTAGCGTAACCGCACGCGCCCCGCAACGTCGAAGGGGATAGGTGCGCGCGCTTTCTTGACGCCCGCGTGCGGCCTGACTAGAGGAATACCCAATGGTGGGCCTGTAGCTCAATTGGTTAGAGCAGGGCGCTCATAACGCCTTGGTTGCGGGTTCAAGTCCTGCCGGGCCTACCAGTTTTCCGCCGAAATTTCCGCGGCTTCGTGGCCGTGTTGCCACGACTCTCCCTATGCGTGTCGCCTCGCCCGGAAAGCCCCCATTTCGCCCAATTTGCGCCGTGAGACGATCACGAACCCGCGCCAAATGAGGGCCTTGTTAGAGTATCAGTAACTATAAAAATCGAGCAGCCACGTCATAGGCCCCGATATTTTTGCACAGTCTTCGAAAGTCGGAGACCGGTCCCTCGCGGGCCTGTCCGACAGTAACAAGGTAAAGCAGCGGCGACATGGCCACGACGTTCAACTGGATATATCTCGGCGTCGCCGAGGACGCGAACGGCAATATCTACTACTTGGATTCCCAAGAGGGAAATTCGAGCATGGAGAATTACAACCTTCTCCAGAACGCCTCCGCCGGGTCCTCCACCGATCCGCTGTTCAGCCACATCACCGAAGCAACGCTGATCGACAATGGCGGCTCGAGTGGCGTTCTCGACACCAATAACAACACGTCCAACGACACGATCCGGACCGATATCGGTGACGGTCAAGGCGTTCGCGATTTCACCTATGACGGTCTGGTGGTCTACAACACGACGATCACCTACACCGACGGCACCACGGCGAATGTGCAATCGGTCCTCGTGCAGACCACGACGGGCGAAGTGTTCCTCGCGCCGGAACTGTCGAATAATGCAACCACGGCGGCCTATGAGGCCAAACCGATCCAGTCGATGATCATCGGCTCAGCGGTGAGCTATCAAAACACCAATCTCGCGCAGGATCGCTACGTCACCGGCTTCGACGACGGCTACGTCGACGGCACCGATAGCGCGGACCGGATCGACGTGAACTACGTCGAGCCGATCGCGAATGGCTCCGACCGCGTGGACAATAACGATGCGGGGCTCGCGGGCAGCAGCGGCAATGACGACTACATCCGCGCCTATGGCGGCAACGATACCGTGCTGGCCGGGCTCGGCAACGACACGGTCGATGGCGGCACGGGCGACGATTCGATCGATGGCGGGTCGGGCAATGACTCGCTGATCGGCGGCACTGGCAATGACACGCTCCTCGGTGGCAGCGGAAACGACACGCTCACCGGCAACGACGGCAACGATTCCCTCGATGGCGGCGCGGATAATGACTGGCTCGACGGTGGCATCGGTAACGACACGCTGATCGGCGGTCTCGGGAATGACCGGCTGATCGGCGGCGCGGGCAACGACTCGCTCGACGGCGGGGCGGGGACCGATACGCTCGACGGCGGCACGGGCAACGACACGCTGCATGGCGGCGCGGGCGGCGATATCCTGTCGGGCGGAACCGGCATGGACTATGTCGACTATTCCGATTCCGCGAGCGCGGTGAACATCAACCTCGGCGCGGGAACGGCCACGGGCGGCGATGCGACGGGCGATACGCTCAGCGGCGTCGACGGGATTTACGGCTCGGCAGGCAACGACACGCTGATCGGCTTCGACGGCGCCTCCTCGGACCCGACGGATGGCTACACCAACGTCTTCTACGGCAATGGCGGCGACGACTATATCGACGGCGCGGGCGCGGATGACATCCTCTACGGCGGCACCGGCAACGACACCGTGCTGGGCGGATCGGGAAACGACTCGCTTTACGGCGACGAAGGCAATGACAGCCTCGTTGGCGGCACCGGCGATGATACGCTCTTCGGTGGCGACGGGAACGACGTCCTGCAGGGCGGGGCCGGGAGCGACCAACTCGACGGCGGCGCGGGCAATGATACGCTCTCGGGCGGCGGCGGCGACACTCTCGTCGGCGGCGCGGATGCCGACAGGTTCATCGACCTCGTCCCCGGCGACACGATCGACGGCTCGGAGACGGGCGACGATTTCGACATCATCGACCTCAGCGACTGGGGCTGGGACAATGTCGCCGTGCATCGTGACGCGGCGAACCCGGAAAACGGCACGATCGATTTCTATGACGGCAATGGCGCGGTCGTCGGCACGGTCAACTTCTCGAATATCGAAAAGGTCATCCCCTGCTTCACGCCGGGCACCTTGATCGCGACGCATAGCGGCGCCCGCGCGGTCGAAAGCCTGCAGGTCGGCGATCGCATTCTGACTCGCGACAGCGGCTTTCAGGTCATCCGCTGGATTGGCACCCGTGCGCTCAGCGCGGCGGAACTGCTGGCGAAGCCGGAATTCCGCTCCATCAAGATCGCACCGGGCGCGCTGGGCGCGAACCAGCCCGAGCGCGAGATGCGCGTCTCGCCGCAGCACCGAATCCTGCTGACCGGGCCGCGCGCGCAGCTGATCGCGGGCGAGCCGGAGGTGTTGGCCGCCGCGCGCCATCTTGTCGGGTTGCCGGGGATCGAGATCGACGAAGAGGCCGAGGCGGTCACCTATATCCACGTGATGTTCGATAATCACGAGATCGTTTTCTCCGACGGGCTCTGGACCGAAAGCTTCCAGCCGGGGCAGGCGACGATGAACGATATGGATCAGGCGCAACGGGCCGAATTGCTTGCGCTCTTCCCGGAACTGGACGGCGAAGTCGAAAGCTATCTCGCCGCGCGGCCGAGCCTGAAACGCCATGAGGCCCGGATCATCGCGGCCGCCTGACCCGGCGCGAGCCACTTCCGCGTGACCTGCTTGCCCTTGCGTTCCCCCGCTCCGGATCGCTACAGGGGTTATTGACCCGTGGATCAATAAAAGGAGCGCGCTGCAATGCCTGACCTCGAAACCGCCGCCAAGGACGACAGCAAGCCGCGCCCGAACATCCTGATCCTGATGGTCGACCAGCTCAACGGGACGCTCTTTCCCGATGGTCCGGCGGAGTGGCTGCACACGCCCAATCTGCGCAAGCTGGCCGAGCGTTCCGTGCGGTTCGAGAACGCCTATACCGGCTCGCCCTTGTGTGCGCCGGGACGGGCGGCCTTCATGTCGGGCCAGCTTCCCTCGACCACGGGCGTCTATGACAACGCGGCCGAGTTCCGCTCGGACATTCCGACCTATGCCCACCACTTGCGCCGCGCGGGCTACCAGACCTGCCTCTCGGGCAAGATGCATTTCGTGGGCCCCGATCAGCTTCACGGGTTCGAAGAGCGACTGACCACCGATATCTACCCCGCAGATTTCGGCTGGACCCCGGATTACCGCAAGCCCGGCGAGCGGATCGACTGGTGGTATCACAATATGGGCTCGGTGACCGGGGCAGGAGTGGCCGAGATTTCCAACCAGATGGAATATGACGACAATGTCGCCCATGAGGCGAAGATGAAGCTCTACGATCTGGCGCGGGGCAATGATGCGCGCCCGTGGATGCTGACCGTCAGCTTTACCCATCCGCACGACCCCTACGTCGCGCGCAAGAAATACTGGGATCTCTACGAGGATTGCGACCATCTCGAACCCGAGGTCGGCACGATCCCCTACGAGGAGCAGGACAACCACTCGAAGCGGATTTTCGACGCGAACGATTGGCGCGAGTTCAACATCACGACCGAGGATATCCGCCGCTCGCGCCGCGCCTATTTCGCGAACCTCTCCTATCTCGACGACAAGATCGGCGAGCTGCTGCAGGTGCTCGAAGACACCCGGCAGGAGGCTACGATCCTCTTCGTCTCCGATCACGGCGACATGCTGGGCGCGCGGGGGCTGTGGTTCAAGATGAGCTTCTACGAGGGCTCGGCGCGCGTGCCGCTGATGATCTCGGCACCGGGGCTGGAGCCGGGTCTGGTCTCCGATCCGGTCTCGACGATCGACGTCACGCCGACGCTGTGCGATCTGGCGGGTATCTCGCTGGACGAGATCGCGCCATGGCTCGACGGGCATTCGCTGCTGCCGCAAGCCAAGCGCGAGCCCCGTAAAGAGGCGGTGGCGATGGAATATGCCGCCGAGGCGTCTTACGCGCCGCTCGTGAGCCTGCGCAAAGGGCGCTACAAGCTGAACCTGTGCAATCTCGATCCCGATCAGCTCTTCGACGTTGAGGCGGACCCGCATGAGTTGACCAACCTCGCAGGCGATCCCGCCCATGCCGAGGCCTATGCCGCGCTGAAGGCCGAAGCCGCCGCGCGCTGGGATCTGGATCGTTTCGACGCGGAGGTCCGGGCCAGTCAGGCGCGCCGCTGGGTCGTCTACGAGGCGCTCAGCCAGGGCGGCCAGTATCCGTGGGATTACCAGCCGCTCAAGAAAGCTTCCGAGGCCTATATGCGCAATCACATGGACCTTAACGTGCTGGAAGAAAACAAACGTTTCCCGCGCGGGGAGTAAGGGCGCACGGCCCGGGGCGTGCCAGCCCCGGGCCAATCCCTGGCGCCTTTCACTACCCCGTGAGCGCCTTTCCGGAACGCCGCGCCGCCCTAAGCTGTTGTCCAACCCAACAGGCAGACAGGAGATCGACCATGAGCGTTCCGACCCTCACCCTCAATGACGGCATCAAAATCCCGCAGCTGGGCCTCGGCGTCTGGAAGATGGACGATGCCGATGCGCCCGCCATCATCCAAAACGCTCTCGACGCGGGCTATCGCCATATCGACACCGCCGCCGCTTACGGCAACGAGGCGGGTGTGGGCCGCGGCATCGCGCAAAGCGGCGTGGCGCGCGAAGACATCTTCGTGACCTCGAAGCTCTGGAACGACCGGCAGGGCTATGACGAAACCAAGCGCGCCTTCGACGAGACGATGGGCAAGCTGGGCTTCGACTATCTCGACCTCTACCTGATCCACTGGCCGATGCCCGCCAAAGACAAATATGTCGAGACGTGGAAAGCGCTGATCGAGCTGCGCGACGCAGGCCGCATCCGCGCGATCGGCGTGTCGAACTTCCTGCCCGACCACCTCGAGCGGCTGATCGAAGAGACCGGCGAAGCGCCCGCGATCAACCAGATCGAACTGCATCCGCGCTTCCAGCAGGCCGCGCAGCGCGAGGTGCATGACAAGCTCGGCATCACCACCGAATGCTGGTCGCCCCTGGGGCAGGGCGAGGCGCTCTCGAACCCGATCCTGACCGAAATCGCGGCGCGCTACGGCAAATCGGCGGCGCAGGTCACGCTGCGCTGGCAGATCCAGCTGGGCTGCGTGACGATCCCGAAATCCGCTAATCACGAGCGGATGCGCGAGAATATCGACGTGTTCGATTTCGAGTTGACCGAGGATGAGATGGCGCAGATCAAGGATATCGACGCTGCGGAAGGCCGCATCGGGCCGGACCCCGCCACCGCCGATTTCTGAGAGGGCCGATGGGTCATGCCACCCCGGCGACACAGGCGCTGACCCGCGCCAAGCTCGCCTTCGAACTGCACGAATATGCCTATGAGGCCGGTCAGGAGAAGATCGGCCTCCATGCCGCCAGTGCGCTCGGAGTGGAGCCAGCGCGGGTTCTCAAGACCCTGATGGTCGAGGTGGATGGCAAGCCCGCCTGCGCGGTGATCCCGTCTGACGCGACGCTGTCGATGAAGAAGGTGGCTGCGGCCTTCAGGGGTAAATCCGCGAAGATGATGGAGCCCGCCAAGGCCGAGAAGCTGACCGGGTTCCACACCGGCGGCATCAGCCCCTTCGGGCAGAAACGCGCAAGCCCCGTCGCGTTTGAGCAGAGCGCGCTTGGCTATGACAGGATCATACTGAACGGCGGCAAGCGCGGGCTGATGATCGAACTTCGCCCCGATGAGGCGCTGTCAGCCGCGCGGGCCGAGGCAAAGCCCCTCATCGCCGATCAGTGACCGCCCATCCCCTTGCGGATGCGTCGGATCATCAGCCAGACCGCGAGGATCACGATCGGCGTCAGCCCCGCCATCATCAGCTCTTTGCTCAGCCCGATCTTTTTCGAGAGCGGATAGGCGAGATAGCCCGCGACCGAGATCGCGTAATAGCTGATCGCGACCACCGACAGCCCCTCGACCGTGTGCTGCAGGCGTAGTTGAAGGTCCGACCGGCGATCCATGCTCTCCAGCACTTTCTGGTTCTGCGCCGAGCGTTCCACATCGACCCGCGTGCGTAGCAGTTCGCCCGCGCGCGCCGCCCGCGTCACCATCTGCTGCAGCCGCGTTTCGGCCGATTTGACCGTGCGTACCGCCGGATCGTAGCGCCGCGCCATGAATTCGCTGAGCTTCTGTCGCCCCTCGAAGCGGCTTTCGCGCAGGGCGTCCACCCGCTCCCGCACGATCGCCTCATAGGCACCGGTCGCAGAGAAGCGGAAGGAATGTTGCACCGCGAGGCTCTCCAGCTCGGCGGAGATTTCCAGCAGGTCGTGCAGTGTCTCTTCGGCGGAATTGGCGTCATCGCCCATCCCGTCCACGATCTCGGTCAGGCGCGGGTCGAGCGCATTGAGGCGCTTCGACAGGTCGCGCGCCCGCGCCAGACCCAGCATCGACATCGCGCGATAGGTCTCCAGCTCGCAAAGCCGCTGCACCGTGCGCCCAATCCGCCCCGGCCCGGTGCCGGGGCGCGCGAAGACGGCAAAGCGCATCTGCCCGTTCGGGTCGATCCGGAAATCCCCCGCGACCACCGCCGCCCCGTCGAGCACCCAGGTGCAGACGAGGCTTTCGGTGACGAACCATTGCTCCAGCAGCGGTGAGATGTCGTCGGGGTTCTCGGGCAGCTCCTCGATGCGGATCTGCACCGCGGCGATCCGCCCGCCCGGCGCGGCATCGATCCAGCTATCGGGGTAGATCTCGGTCTCCGCCGGGTCGAAAGCGCGCGACGACACGCCCTTGCCGAACGCGAGATAGGTGGTGAATTCGGTATGGCTCTCCCATTTCACCTCATGGCGGCCGATCTTGCCGCCGTAATGAGTGATCCCCGCCTTCGGCTGCGCCGCGCCATGGCGCGTCAGGAGATCGACGAGGTGATCGTGATCCTTGCTGCGGTCGCGATTGGCGGCATCGCGCGGCTCCTTGAAGGCGACATAGACCGCATGCCCCGGCACGCCCAGTTTCGGATAGGGGCGGGCGTGCAATTCGTTCACGAGCGCATAGCGCTGGGGATGGTCGGGCAGGTGGGGCTTTGGATCGGCGGTCATCTCTCAAGTCTCGCTCACGCGGGTGTTACCCTCTAGCTGCGGCGAAATTCCCTGCCGATCAAGCGTTTGACGGCATGCATCGGAATACCGGGCAAATCTGCCACAGAGCCGCGCGGACCAAGAGAGGGCAAGGGGCTCTGCCCCCTCCTCGGCCTGACGGCCTCACCCCCGGGATATTTGCGCCAAGGCGAAGGGCGAAGGTTAAAACGGCACGTCGTCGGCATCGGCGGCGGGCACGACGAAGCTCGACAGCAGGCGCTTCTCGCCCGCCTTGTCGAATTCCACGACGAGCTTGTCGCCCTCCGAGCCCATCACCTCGCCATAGCCGAATTTCTTGTGGAAGACCCGGTCGCCGATCTCGTAATCGCTCTCGCCCTTGGCGTCGATCACCATATGGCGCGCCTCGCGGGGCTGGCTGGTCCCGCGCGATTGCGCGTTTTGCAGCCGCCGCCATCCCGGCGAGTTGTAGACATCGGCGCGCGAGACGCGGTCTTCCATCGCGCTGGACCCGCCGAAGCCGCCCCCGTTCATGCCACCACCGTAGAGCCCCGGAGGCGTCAGGACGTCGATATGGGCAGGTGGCAATTCGTCGATGAAGCGCGAGGGCATCTGGCTTTGCCACTGGCCATAGACGCGGCGGTTACCCGCAAAGGAAATCGTGCAAAGCTCCTCGGCGCGGGTGATGCCGACATAGGCCAGACGCCGCTCTTCCTCGAGCCCCTTCAGGCCGCTCTCATCCATCGAGCGCTGCGACGGGAACAACCCGTCCTCCCAGCCCGGCAGGAAGACCACGGGGAATTCCAAGCCCTTGGCCGCGTGCAGCGTCATGATCGAGACCTTCTCCTCGGTCTCGGCCTTGTCGTTGTCCATGATCAGCGCGACGTGTTCGAGGAAGCCCTGCAGATTGTCGAACTGCTCCAGCGCCTTGACGAGTTCCTTGAGGTTCTCGAGCCGCCCGGGCGCTTCCGGCGTCTTGTCGTTCTGCCACATCTCGACATAGCCGGATTCCTCGAGGATCCGTTCGGCCAGACGAACATGGCTGAGATCATTCGCGGGCGCCACACCATCCTCGGCGGGCTCGATCAGCAGGTCGTCATCCTCGGCCCGGGTCACGGCGGTCGCGGGCGAGGCCTGCACGACCTCCTCATGCCAGCGCGCGACATTCTCGACGAAGAGCCGCAGCTGCCCGCCCGCCTTGCCCGACAGCGCCCCTTCGGCCACCAAGAGCCGCGCGCCGTCCAGCAGGCTCAACCCGTTCTCGCGGGCGGCTACCTGAATGCGTTGCTGCGCCTTGTCGCCAAGGCCGCGCTTGGGGGTGTTGATGATCCGCTCGAACGCCAGATCGTCATCGGGCGAGGTCACGAGGCGGAAATAGGCCATCGCGTCGCGAATCTCGAGCCGCTCGTAGAAGCGCGGGCCGCCGATGACGCGATAGGGCAGACCGATCGTCAGGAACCGGTCCTCGAAAGCGCGCATCTGATGCGAGGCGCGCACGAGAATGGCCTGCGAATTCAGGCTGATCGGCGGATTGCCACGAGTCCCGCGCTGGATCGCCTCGACCTCCTCGCCGATCCAGCGGGCCTCTTCCTCGCCGTCCCAATGGCCGATCAGGCGCACCTTTTCGCCACCCTCGGCCTCGGTCCAGAGCTCCTTGCCCAGACGGCCCTCATTGGCCGTGATCAGCCCTGAGGCGGCAGAGAGGATATGCGCGGTCGAGCGGTAATTCTGCTCCAGCCGGATCACCGCGGCGCCGGGAAAATCCTTCTCGAATTTCAGGATGTTGCCGACCTCGGCGCCTCGCCAGCCATAGATCGACTGGTCGTCATCGCCGACACAGCAGATGTTCTTGTGGCCCTGCGCCAGAAGCCGCAGCCACAGATATTGCGCGACGTTGGTATCCTGATACTCGTCGACGAGGATGTATTTGAACCAGCGCTGATATTGCGCAAGCACATCCCCGTGGGTCTGGAAGATCGTGACCATGTGCAGCAGCAGATCGCCGAAATCGACCGCGTTGAGCGTCTTCAGCCGCGCCTGATAGGCGGCGTAGAGCTCGGAGCCGCGATTGTCGAACGCAGCGGTTTCACGACCCGAGACCTTCTCGGGCGTCAGCGCCTTGTTCTTCCAGCCGTCGATGAGGCCCGCCAGTTGCCGCGCGGGCCAGCGCTTCTCGTCCATATTCGCGGCCACGATCAGCTGTTTGAGCAGCCGGATCTGGTCGTCGGTGTCGAGAATGGTGAAATTCGATTTCAGCCCCACCAGCTCGGCATGACGGCGCAGGAGCTTCACGCAGACCGAGTGGAAGGTGCCGAGCCACGGCATCCCCTCGATCGCACCGCCCAAGTGGCGCCCCACGCGCTCTTTCATCTCGCGCGCGGCCTTGTTGGTGAAGGTCACCGCCAGCACCTCGTTCGGGCGCGCGCGGCCGGTGTGGATCAGATGCGCGATCCGTGCGGTCAGCGCCGAGGTCTTGCCCGTGCCCGCGCCTGCCAGCATCAAGACCGGCCCGTCGAGCGTCTCGACCGCCTGGCGCTGCTGGGGGTTCAGTTTCTCGAGATACGGCGCGCTCCGCGCTTGCATGGCGCCCGCCATGGCACGTTGCGACAGGCTCGCAGCCCCTTCGTACGGATCGTCGTCATCAGCCCAATTCATGGGAGGCAATCTAGCGGTTCGGCCTTCAGAGGGAAAGGGGCATGTTCAGCATCTGTTCGCCTGACGTGAGCTTCCGCACCCGTCTTCGCTCTTGTGAAAATATCCCGGGGGGCCCGGAGGGCGGGGCAGAGCCCCCTGCACCAATTGTGATGCGCGCAGACGCGCGCGGGGGCAGCACCCCCTCACCGCCTGCAACGCGCATCAGCGCGCGCGGAGAAGTCCCCACCCGTTCTCAGCCCTGATGGATCAGCGTGGCGAACAGCTTCGGATCGACGCTGGCGGAGGCGAAGGTCTCGCCTTCGGTCAGCATGGCCACGGCGTCATGGCTGTGCAGGCTTTCCTGATGGCTGGCCACGATGCGGAAATCGCCGATACGGGCATCCGCCAGAAGGCGCTCGGCGAAGGCGCGCACGGCATCTTCGACGAAGATCGGGTTGGCGGCGTTCAGTTCGGCGAAGGCCTGTTCGTCCTCGCGCTTGACCATGACCTGCGTCTCGGTCGGCACGGCGGCGCGGGCGAGATCAATCATATCCTCGAACCACAGCACCTCGCCGGGTTCAACCACCGCCGAGATCCGCGCGACGGAGCGCTGCGAATGGGGCGTCGCCAGTTGCCCGCGGCTGGCGCGGGCATGCTCCGAGAGTTCCAGCGAGCACGGGCAGGTCGAGGAATAGACGTAATCGAGATGGATTACCTTGGTGCGCACCCCGGCGGTCTCGATCAGTTCCAGTGCGATGTCGTAATACTGCCAGCCTTCCAGCCCGGAGCGCAGCGAGGGCCGCTTCACCGGGAAAGAGACGCGCATCATCAGACGGGCGTCGAAGCTCTCGAGATCATCCATATAATCGTCGAGCGCGGCTTCCATCACCTCGAAGGAGAAAGTCTTCTCCGCATGGACGTAGAAGCTGCGCATCACGCGGGACATGTTGATGCCCTTTTTCTCCGCTTCGAGGCTGACCGTACCGGTGACCGACGCCTCCAGCGTCAGATCGCCATTGTCGCGGGTATGGAAGCGCACCGGCAGGCGGAAATTCGAGATGCCGACATGTTCGATCCGGGTATGGGCGCCCACGATCAGCGAGGACGGGCCGTTCTGCAGGTCGGGCATCGTCGCCTTGTAGGTCTCGTCCGCCTCGAAATCCGCGTCATAGTCGCGGCTCAGATCGGGGTAGTTCGAGACCTCGTGGCCCGGCAGCAGCCGCGCGATCGCCGGATCGAGCTGTGCGACCTCGACCGGGTCGGCCTTTGACGCCCATGCGCGCAGCACGTCGAGCGCGGCGCGCGCGTCGTCATTGTCGGGGGTCTCGATCCTGCCTTGCACGTTCATATCCTGTCCTCCGGAGCGCCCGGTCCCGCCAGATATGGGGTTTTTGAGGGCGATGTCCAAGACAATACGCCGGTTCGCGGCAATCGGTTCACCCCGTTCAGGCCGCGTCGAGCGCCCCCTTGATGTCGGCGATCAGGTCGCCCCCGTCCTCGATCCCCATCGAAATGCGGATCAGACCGGGGGTAATCGCGATCGCCTCCCGCTCCTCTTCCGACAGATTCTTGTGGGTCGTCGTCGCCGGATGGGTCGCGATGGATTTCGCATCGCCGAGGTTATTCGAGATCGACACGATCTGCAGCGCGTTGAGGAAGCGGAACGCAGCTTCCTTGCCGCCCTTCAGGTCGAGCGCGAGCATCGTGCCGCCCGAGCCCATCTGCTCCATCGCCAGCGCATGTTGGGGATGATCCATCAGGCCGGGATAGACGGTGCGGGCGAGTTTCTCATGACCTGCCACGGCGCTGGCCACGGCAGCCGCGTTGGCCGCCTGCGCGCGCACCCGCAGATCGAGCGTCTGTAACCCGCTCAGCAGAACCCAGGCATGGAACGGGCTCATCGCGCCGCCGGTGTGCTTCACGTAAGTTTCCAGCGGACCGCGGATATACTCTTTCGAACCCAGCACGACACCGCCGAGCACGCGCCCGCCGCCATCGATATGCTTGGTCGCGGAATAGACGATCACATCTGCGCCAAGTTCCACCGCGCGCGAGAAAATCGGCGAGGCGAAGACGTTGTCGACTACCACCGTCGCGCCGCCCTCATGGGCGATTTTCACGATGCCCGCGACATCCATCACTTCGAGGCCGGGGTTCGAGACGCTCTCGAAGAAGCAGACCTTCGTCTCGGGGCGCATCGCGGCGCGCCACGCGTCGAGATCGGTGCCGTCGACCAGCGTCACGTCGACGCCGAAGCCCTGCAGAACCTTCAGCACATGCAGGCAGGAGCCGAACATCTGGCGCGCGGCCACGATGTGATCGCCCGCCTTCACGAGGCAGGTCAGCGCGCCATTGATCGCGGCCATGCCGGAGGCGCAGGCGAAGGCGTCTTCGGTGCCTTCGATCGAGGCCATCCGGTCTTCGAACATGCGCGTGGTGGGGTTGCCGTAGCGCGCATAGATGAACTCATCATCGGAGGCGTTGAGGAACCGCGCCTCGGCGGCTTCGGCCGAGGGGTACGCAAAGCCCTGCGTCAGGAACATCGCCTCGGCCAGTTCGCCATATTGGCTGCGGCGAATGCCGTCATGGACGAGTTTGGTGCGGGTCTTGCGCTCGGTCATCGGTGCCTCCTGCGGCGGTCTGTCGCGGCTTGGGGCTGCGATAGCGCGCAGGCGGCGCTGGGTCAACGCATAGCGGCGATGTCACGATCGCACAAAACGAATGCGTGCCGTCGCTGCAGGCTCACGCAAGGGGGGGGAACTTTCCGACGAAAAGCCGCGTTCGGATTAGAACAACAACCCGCGCCTGCGCTCCTCCCCCGAGGCCCAAATGCCGCTTCTCAAGGTCCATGCCAGCTCCGAGCTGCCCGCCGATGTCATCGCTCAGGCGCGCGCGCTGCCGGAGGGTGCCCCGGTCGTCTTGATGATCCACGGCTACGGCTATGCGGCGGGCGTCGAGGGGCGCGACCCGTATCAGCATATCTTCGCGATGGAGCCGAGCTTCAATCTGCACACCGCGATCAGCTGGCCGCGCGCGCTCGGCTTCGACGGCAGCAATCCGGGCGAAGGGCTGGGCATCGCGTTTAGCTGGCAATCGACGGGGCGGCTGACCCGGATCTACGACATGGCCGAGATCGCCGCACAGCGCCTTGCCCGCCTGATCGGCGCGCTTCATGCCGCGACCGGGCGTCCGGTGGGCATCATCGGCCATTCAATGGGCGCGCGGGTCGCCCTGCGGGCCCTGCGCCATGCCCATGCGGGGCAAGTCGCGCGGATGGTGCTGCTGGCCGCCGCGGAATTCCAGAGCCGCGCCGAAGAGGCGATGGCGAGCCCTGCGGGCGGCAGCTGCGAGGTACTCAACGTCACCAGCCGCGACAACGACCTGTTCGATTTCCTGTTCGAGTGGGGCGTCGCGGGCGGGCGCGAGCGGTCTTTGGGAAATGGCCTGTCGCAGCCGATGCGCAACTGGCTTGACCTGCAGATCGACGCGCCCGAAGTGATCGAGGTGCTCGAAGATCTCGGCTATCCCGTCGCCCCGCCCGCGAAACGCGTGTGCCATTTCGCCTGCTACATGCGCGAGGGGCTGTTCGACCTTTACCGTCAAGTGCTGCGCCAGCCCGACCGGCTGCCGCTTCCCTTTCTCGCCGAAGCACTACCTAAGGCGCAAGACCCCCGCTGGTCGCGCCTGTTTGCGCGTCCGCGCACACCGGGTTTCGCATTGCCCTCGTTCCAGCGTGCGGCAAAGTAGAGCGGAACCTGCCGCCTAACCTGACGGAGACCCCATGATCGACCTTTATTATTGGCCCACGCCGAACGGCTGGAAAATTTCCATCGCGCTCGAAGAGATGGGCCTGCCCTACGAGACCCACCTGGTGAATATCGGCAAGGGCGAGCAATTCGAGCCGGAATTCCTGAAAATCTCGCCCAACAACCGGATGCCCGCGATCATCGACCGCGACGGCCCGGATGGCGAACCCGTTTCGATCTTCGAGAGCGGCGCGATCCTGCAATACCTCGCCCGCAAGACTGGTCAGTTCTACGGTGAGACCGAGCGCGACCGGATCGCAGTCGACGAATGGCTGTTCTGGCAGGTCGGCGGGCTCGGCCCGATGGCCGGTCAGGCGCACCATTTCCTGAAATACGCGCCCAAGCTCGAGCCGCCGCAAGACCTGCCCTATGCGAAGGATCGCTACCGCGCCGAAACGGGTCGGCTCTATGGCGTCATGGACCGCCGTCTGGCCGAGACCCGCTACCTTGCTGGCGACTTCTACTCGATCGCGGACATGGCGTCCTGGGGCTGGGCTTCGCTCTGGGAAGGGCAGGAGCAGACGCTCGACGACAAGCCGAACCTGAAGCGCTGGCTCGACGAAGTCGGCGAACGCCCGGGCGTCAAAGCGGGCCGCGCCCTGTCTGCCGATGAGCGCAGCGACAATTCGAGCCGCGAAGCGCAGAAGCATCTCTTCAAGCGCTGAACGCCAGACCCAATACATGAAAAAGGGCGCCTCACCGGGCGCCCTTTTGCTTTGATTGATCAGGACTGGATCAGTTGATAGTCAGGTCCAGCGTGATCTCGCAGTTCAGAAGCTTCGAGATCGGGCAGCCTTCCTTGGCGCCCTCGGCCGCCTTGCGGATGGCATCTTCGTCGCCTGTGCCCTTCACGGTCGAGGTCAGTGCGGATTTCTTCACCGCGAAGCCGTCGCCCTCCTTGTCGAGCGAGATTTCCGCCTTGGTGTCGATCACGACATCCGAGACGCCTGCCTGCTCGAGCTGCAGCGACAGCGCCATAGAGAAGCAGGACGCGTGAGCCGCGCCGATCAATTCCTCGGGATTCGAACCGGGCTCATCCTCGAACCGGGTGTTAAAACCGTAGGGCTGCGACTTCAGCGCGCCGCTCTCGGTCGAAATCGTGCCTTTGCCGCCCTTGATGGTGCCTTCCCAATGGGCCGATGCGTGCTTGCGGATCATGAATCCCTCCTATGCGTTGCATTCGCGGAGACAACGAGACGGAACGCCAGTTGTTCCGCCTCAGCGCCCGCGCCCCACCAGCCTATCATATTCCTGAATGGCGAAACGGTCCGTCATCCCGGCCACGTAATCGAGCACGACCCGCGCCAGCGCCTGCTTCGATTCGGGCCGGGTGCAGTCGCCGCCAAGGATGCGCGCGCGGGAGACTTCCTCCTGCCATTCCTCGGGCAGAAGCTCCGGGCGTTCCATGAACAGCGGAAAGAGCGCGTTGATCATTTCGGTCACGCGCTTGCGCTCCACCACGACGGAGGGCGCACGATACATACGCTCGAACAGGAATTGCTTGAGCACCTTGAGGCTTTGATAAAGCGGCTTAGAGAAGCGGATGATCGGCCCGTCCATCTGCCGGATATCGTCGACCGATTGCGGCCCGAGCGAGGTCAGCCGGTTCTCGGCCACCGCGATCACGTCTTCGACCATCACGCCGAAGACCCGACGCAGCGCCTCGTGCTGGCGGCGCGTGCGGTCGAGACCGGGATGCAGCTTGTCCACCTCGGCGAAACAGGCCCCGATCACCGGCAATTCGCACAGGTCATCCTCGTCGAAGAGCCCCGCACGCAGGCCATCGTGCAGATCGTGGTGGTTATAGGCCACATCATCGGCGACTGCCGCCACCTGCGCCTCGGCGCTGGCATTGGTCTCCAGCTCCAGATCCCAGGCCGCATCGACCTCGGCCAGCGCATAGGGCAGCTCCTCGCGGCTCGGGAAGCTGTGCGAGCCGCCCTTGTCGGAAATCGCAGGCCCGTTGTGCTTGGCGATACCTTCCAGGGTCTCCCAGGTCAGGTTCAGCCCGTCGAAGCCCGCGTAATGCTTCTCCAGCTTTGTCACGATCCGCAGCGCCTGAGCATTGTGATCGAAGCCCCCATAGGGCTTCATCAGCTCGGCCAGCGCGTCCTCGCCGGTATGCCCGAAGGGCGGATGGCCCAGATCATGCGCCAGCGCCACTGCTTCGGCCAGATCGGTGTTCAGCCCCAGCGTCCCCGCGATGGTGCGCGCCACCTGCGCCACTTCGATCGTATGGGTCAGGCGCGTGCGGTAATAATCGCCCTCGTGCTCGACGAAAACCTGCGTCTTGTGCTTGAGCCGTCGGAAGGCTGAGGAGTGGATGATCCGGTCCCGATCGCGCTGGAACGGCGAGCGGAAAGTGGACATGCTTTCGGGGTGAAGCCGCCCGCGGCTCTCGCCGGGCTGGCAGGCATAGGGCTTGAGCACTGGTAAAACCTCGTCTTGTCGGCACGCTTCGGCCCTCCTATATCTCGGATGTGACGGAAATACAGGCCCCGTGGGGTCAGGAAGGCCAATCCGATGCAACTCCCTCCGAAAGTGACCGAGCGCGCCTTTGCGCGTCTGGCGGAAATCAATGAAGGTCGCGAAGCGCCGCAAGCGCTGCGTGTGGCCGTCGAGGGCGGCGGCTGTTCCGGTTTTCAGTATGATATCAAGCTCGAAGAGACGCCTGCAGGCGACGACATCGTGCTTGAAGGCGCGGGCCAGAAGGTGCTGATCGACCCGGTCTCGCTGCCCTTCCTCGAGAACGCCACGATCGACTTCACCGAAGAACTGATCGGCGCGCGCTTCGTGATCGAGAACCCGAACGCATCCAGCTCCTGCGGCTGCGGCGTCTCATTCGCGATGTGACGATGCAGGCGATGCGCCTTATCTGAAAGGCGCATCCTCGCTTCCTCTTGATATAAATATCCCCGCCGGAGGCTCCCTTCCCTCGGCGTCACTCCTCCAGTGGCAATTTGCGAAAATCGAACCCGTCTTCCAGCGTCGGCTTGATCACATCGAAATAGGGCGAGAGATCGAAATCGCGCGGCGTGAACAGCGACGAGTGCCGGATTTGCAGGATCTCGCCCTGACTGTCGGCGCTGCCCATCTCGATATCGGGCAGGATCGGGTAATGGACCGAATGAAACGCCTCGGCGATCACGGTCGAGCAAATCGCCCGCGTCGGGTCGCCTGATCCCAAAGCCAGCATCCGCCGCCGAAACCGATGCGGCACGGGCGGGCGCGGCAGAAGATACCGCACCAGGTCGATCACGTTCTTCAGATCGTATTGCCGCCCGACGGCGCTCTGCATGTAGTCGATCACCTCTTCCAGCCGATCATGCCCAAGCCCCACGGGGCGGCAGATGCGGGTGTTGAGATGCGCATAGGCCGCGAGCCCCGCGATCCGCACGCCCGCCTCAAGATCGGCCTCGATCAGCTCGCCGCCGGGCGGGCCACCGGAATAGAAGGCCGCATGCGACCATGTGGAATGGGTGAGATACTTGATCGCCGCCGAGATCCGCCGGTCGCCCTCGACCAGCAGCACATCGCCCGGACGTAGCGTGGCGCGCAACGCGCGGGTCGGGATCACGCCGAAGGGCTGGTAGAAGCGCGTCTGCTTTTGCAGGAACCGCGCCATTCTCTTGCCGGACATCCGAGACAGCTGCGCCATGATCTCCTCCTTGCTCAGAGGTAGGTCCGGCGCGCGCTGCTGCACAGCTCAGGCGCAGAGATGTGATTTTCGTTACTTGTCGCGCGATGCGCCTGCGCTCATTTCGGCGGCAGCGGCCCGCCCATATCGAGCCCGGTATCCATCGCCGCCGCGCGCGCCTTCTCGATCCGCGCCCAAAGGGTGGGGTCTTCCTCGCCCTGCGGCCAGACCCCCGTCAGCGCAAAGCAGAAGCGCGCGGAATGGCGCGCCTCGCGCTCGATCCGCTCGATGAACTCCGCGCCATGTTCCGCCACCAGATCCTCCAGCGGCCCGGCGGCGAGCATCACCACCTGCCAGATCGTCGTAGCCCCCGTCAGCGCCTTGCGGATGAAGGTCCAGAGCACCTCGGGATATTCGCGCAGCTCGAACACACAGAGCACCGACCACGGGAACTCCTCGCCCTCGGGCTCCTCGGCATTGTCGGCCAGCCACAGATCGACCAGCGCCTCGACCGTGCGCACGTCTTCCGGCGCGCTGGCCTCGTTGCACAGGATCGAAACGAGTTCGGGGGGAAGGGGGGTGGTCATGTCGCGCGCTCCTAAACGGGGATCCATTCGAGTTTTCCCGGCAATCGCTTAACCAGCTTGTCAAGCGCGCCGATCAAACGGGGTTGGTATTCAGCGGGCGCGCCAAGGAGGAACAACAGATTTGGGGCCAATCTTGCGCGAAGAACCGGAAGTTTTCCATCTTCAACGAATCTCTCCGACCGGCGGTCGCGCAGATCGCTTGCACGTTGGATCGGATTGCACTGCCGAGCAAATTGGATGGATACGGTGATCTTGGCCCGAGCACGATAATCGTCAATTTCCTCGTGCAAAGCGTATTTGGGAGATGTCTTCCGACGCATGGATTTCACTTCGAACCCGTTGTCTGGGTCGACGAAAACAACCTGGCATGGTTCCAGCTTCAACAATGCTTCCTGATGCCACCGCCGTCTGGCGCCGGGTTCAGCGGGAACAAAATCGTTGTGGAATATTGTATCTTCAGGAACGATTTGCGCGCTTTCCGCCTCGTTGAGGCTTCGAGCTTCAGGAAGCCGGAACCTCTCAAGTTTTTCCAGAAGATCGGCGTCACAGCGTCTCCAAATCGGCTGATTGAAATGGTGCCGTTTTTCACCATCGGCATTTCCGATTTCGTCAACGCTATGAGGATCGGTTAGATACCAGTTCAGACCAAGCGGACCTCCGAACTCTGCGTGCAAACTACGCAGGATAGCGTATTTGACAAAGTCGTGACTGTCTCCGAGGTATCGTTCCTGCATAGCGTTTACTGCATCATTTCCTTGGTCGCCGACAGCGTCACGCCCTCATAGTCGCGCTCGACCCGGTCGATGTCCCATTGCAGGCGGGTCAGGAACACCACGTCGCCGTCGTGATCATAGGAGATGTGCTGTTTGTTGGCGTTGACCAGCTTCTCGACCGCAGCTTTGTCGCCCAACACCCAACGGGCCGAGGTGAATTGCGAGGCTTCGAAGCGCACGGGGATGCCGTATTCCTGCTCGATCCGGCTGGCCAGCACCTCGAATTGCAGCGCGCCGACGACGCCCACGATGAAGCCCGAGCCGATCGCGGGCTTGAACACTTTCGCAGCGCCCTCTTCGGCGAATTGCATCAGCGCCTTCTCCAGATGCTTGCCCTTCATCGGATCGGTCGCGCGCACCGACTGCAGCAGTTCCGGCGCAAAGCTCGGGATGCCGGTGAAGCGCAGCGCCTCGCCCTCGGTCAGCGCATCGCCGATGCGCAGTTGGCCGTGGTTCGGAATACCGATGATATCGCCGCCCCAGGCCTCTTCCGCCAGTTCGCGGTCGGCGGCAAGGAACAGAACCGGGTTCGACACGGCCATCTGCTTTTTCGAGCGCACATGCAGCAGCTTTTGTCCGCGGGTGAAATGACCCGAGACGAGGCGTACGAAGGCCACGCGGTCGCGGTGCTTGGGGTCCATGTTCGCTTGCACCTTGAAGACGAAACCCGCGACTTTCTTCTCCTCGGGGGCCACATCGCGCTCAGCGGATTTGAAGACCTCCGGCTCGGGGCCGAATTCGCCGATCCCGTCCATCAGTTCCTTAACGCCGAAGCTATTGATCGCCGAGCCGAACCAGATCGGCGTCAGGTGTCCCTCGAGGAAGCTCTGGCGATCGAAAGCGGGCAGCAACTCGCGCGCCATCTCGACTTCCTCTTTCAGCTTTTCGAGCTGGTCGGCGGGCACATGCTCGGCCAGTTTCGGGTCGTCCAACCCGCTGATCTTGATCGATTCCGCCACCTTGTTGCGATCGGCGCGATCCATCAGCTCCAGCCGGTCGTGCAGCATGTCGTAGCAGCCGAGGAAATCGCGGCCCATCCCGATCGGCCAGCTGGCAGGCGCCACGTCGATCGCGAGGTTTTCCTGAATTTCGTCGATGATCTCGAACGTATCCCGGCTCTCGCGGTCCATCTTGTTACAGAAGGTCAAGATCGGCAGGTCGCGCAGACGGCAGACCTCGAAAAGCTTCCGGGTCTGACTTTCCACGCCCTTCGCGCCGTCGATCACCATGATCGCCGCATCGACCGCCGTCAGCGTCCGGTAGGTATCTTCCGAGAAATCCGAGTGGCCGGGCGTGTCGACGAGGTTGTAGCGGAAGTCGCGATACTCGAAGGACATGGCCGAGGCCGATACCGAAATCCCGCGATCCTGTTCCATCTTCATGAAGTCCGAACGCGTCCGTCGCGCCTCGCCCTTGGCACGCACCTGTCCCGCCATCTGAATGGCGCCGCCGAAAAGCAGGAACTTCTCGGTCAAGGTGGTCTTGCCCGCATCCGGGTGCGAGATGATCGCGAAGGTGCGGCGACGGGCGATTTCGGGCGGGAGCGCGGGACGGTTCATCATGCGCGCTCGTTTAGCCTGCCCGCGCGCGCCTTGCAATCGCGGCGATGGGGGGCGCAGCGATGGGGGCTCCGGCCCCTCGCACCTTGAACCTTAGCTTACCAGACCCGGCACCGGCAGCCCGGCCGATTGCCAGAGCAGCACGAAATTCAGCCCCAGCACCATGAGCGCGCCCAGCACCGCGAGCCACAGAAGCGGCCCGCGCAGGGCGAATTTGCCCATGATGTCGCTGCGCCGTGCGAAGATCAGCAGTGCGACCATCGGGACGGGCAGGGCGATCGACAGCACCACCTGACTCATCACCAGCGCGTCGGTCGTGTTCACCCCCAGCCACACGACGACGAAGGCGGGCGCCATCGTGATGACCCGGCGCAGCCAGACCGGGATGCGACGGCGGATGAAGCCTTGCATGATCATCTGCCCCGCCATCGTGCCGACGACCGACGAGGAAACCCCCGAGGCGATCAGCGAGGTCAGGAAGGCTGCGGCCGCGAAACCGCCCAAGAGCGGCGTCAGCGTGTGATAGGCGGTCTCGATCTCGGCCACTTCGGAATGGCCGCTATGGAATGCCGAGGCCGCCATGATCACCATCGCCATATTGACCATCCCCGCGATCGCGAGCGCGATGATCACCTCGCGGTTGGAGAACTTCACCAGCCGCGCCTTCTGCACCGGATCACGCGTCAGGGCGCGGTTCTGCGTCAGGCCGGAATGGAGGAAAATCGCATGCGGCATCACGGTCGCACCGATGATGCCCACCGAAATCGTCAGCGCCGTCGCATCGGGCATTGAGGGCGCGAACATCCCCGCCACGGCCCCGGACCAGTCGACGGGCGCCACGAACATCTCGGCGAGGTAGCACGCCCCGATCAGCGCCACGAGCGCACCGATCACGATCTCCATCGGGCGGAAACCGCCGCGTTCGAACATCAGGATCGCATAGGTGACGACGGCGGTGACGCCCATCCCCCAGATTAGCGGCCAGCCGAACAGGAGCGAAAGCCCCAATGCGCCGCCCAGAAACTCCGCCAGATCGGTCGCCATCGCCGCGATCTCCGAGACGATCCACATCGCGATCGTCACGGGTTTCGAGAAATTCTCGCGCGAGAGTTCTGCGAGGTTCTTGCCGGTGACGATGCCCACGCGCGCCGAGATCGCCTGAAACAGCATCGCGATCAGGTTCGCCCCCAGCACGACCCACAAAAGCGCATAGCCATAGCCCGCGCCCGCCTGAATGTTCGTCGCGTAATTGCCCGGGTCCATATAGGCGACCGAGGCGATGACGGCTGGCCCGAAGAACAACAGATACCCGCCGCGCCGGTTGCCCGACAGCACGGCCTCCATCGCCGTGCGGGTGCGGCTCGTCATGTTTTCCTTGCGGGTCAGTTCAGTCATGGGGGTCCTCGTCAATGCTGCTGCTGCGAAATGTAGCCGCGGCTACAAGATTAGCAAGTGGCTAATTTTCGTTGGCAGGACAACAGGCGCCGCGCGAAGCTTTGCTTGGCATATCGGGCGCGACAGGTTATCCGGTCCGCTCCGGAAATGGTGCCCGAAAGGCCCCGACCGGTATTGAGACAAGGACCGTCAAGGCAGGCGAATGACTGAGACCGATCCCTCCCAGATCAAGGGGTTCAACCGGGCCCGAGAGCGTGCGGCGCGCGCGCTTCTGGAAGACTATGTCGAGATGATCGCCGATCTGACGGCGGAATTCGGCGAGGCGCGGATCACCGAGATCGCGGCGCGACTCGGGGTGGCCCATCCGACCGCGACGAAAGCCGTCGCCCGGCTCAAACGCGAGGGGCTGGCCGTGTCGCGGCCCTATCGCGGGGTGTTCCTGACGGAGACGGGGGAGGCGCTGGCCGATCAGGTGCGCGAACGCCACCGGACCGTCTTGGCCCTGTTGCGCGCTGTGGGCGTGCCGGAAGAGGTCGCGGAGATCGACGCCGAAGGGATCGAGCACCATGTCTCGTCGCGCACGCTTGAAGCGTTCGAGGCCTTCCTCGCTTCAAAGGCTGGCAAATAGCTCCGACAACCGCTCGGCCTCGCCCGCAAGACCCCAGGGCGGGTTCACGATGAACATCCCCGAGCCGATCATGCCGTGGCCTTCACGCGCGGGCGGAAAGCGAACCTCATGGCTCAGCGCATCGGGGAAGTCGCGGCGCAGAGTGCGCACCATTGCCTCCTGCGCGCCCGAGGCGAGCATCGGATACCAAAGCGCGATGATGCCGACATTCCATTTCTTCGCGATATGGCCGATCAGCTTCGGCATCGCCGTGTAGTCGGCCTTCTCCTCGAAGCTCGGGTCGATCAGCATCATCCCGCGACGTGGCGTCGGAGGTGTCAGCGCCAGCGCCATCTCGCGCCCGTCGGCCTTGTGCAGGACCGCGCCGCTTCGCCGCGTGGCCGTGCGCAGGGCGGAAAACTCCTGCGGGTGCAATTCACATAGCTGAATCGTGTCCATCGGCCGCAACAGCGCCTGTGCCACCAAAGGCGAACCCGGATAGGTCTGCGCGCCGTGCTGCGCCCGCACAGCGGCCAGCGCGCGCATATAAGGGTGATCGGAGGCGAACCAGCCCAGGCCTTCCACCCGCGTAATTCCGGCCGCTGCCTCTCCCGTTTTCGCCGCCTCCGCCCCGTCGAGCGCATAAAGCCCGCGCCCGGCATGGGTTTCGAGATAGCTCAGAGGCTTGTCCTTGCGCGTCAGGTAATCGAGCGCTGACGCAAGCAGCGCGTGCTTGTGCACATCGGCCAGATTTCCGGCGTGATAGGCGTGTTGGTAAGACAGCATTGGTTCGGTCTCCTTGCGCCCTTCCTGCCGTTCACTGCGCGCGAGGGCAATGCCGTTCTTCTTGGCAGAAATATCCCAGGGGCACGCGAAGCATGCGGGGCGGAGCCCCTCCGACAGATCAGCTTGGGAAAGAATAAAAGAAAACGGCGGCGCCCAGGGAGGAGGAGGGGCGCCGCCGTCTCTTTTCTGCCGTCAGGTCTCAGGGAGGAGGAGAGAGACCCTTCGGCACTGTCGACACCGCTTCAGGGAGGAGGAGGAAGCGGCGTCACACCCTCGGGTCCAGGGAGGAGGAGAGGACCCTCGGTATTTTGTGGCGGCACCCTCAGGGAGGAGGAGGAGAGTGCCGCCGAAACGATCGGCCCAAGGAGGAGGAGAGGGCCTTTCGTATCACATTGGACCTGTCGGCCCGGATATCAAGTGCTGCACTGCAGCATGCGACAGCCTGTCGCAGCTTTCCGCCGGTGATAGGCGGCGACCTCAGGGAGGAGGAGAGAGATCGCCGCCTGCTCGGCGCGGATCTCTCAGGGAGGAGGAGAGAGAGATCCGGGCAGCTCGGATCCGGCATCGCGGCGTCGTGCCGCTTGGGGCCGGTATGTTTGGTGTGGCGGCGCTCTCAGGGAGGAGGAGAGAGAGCGCCGCCGCAGTCCTGAGCCCCAGGGAGGAGGAGAGGGGCTCGGGAAGCGAATTACTTGCCGTATGCGGCCTCGTAGGCCACGCGGGTGATCATCGAGCTGTGCAGCCCGAGGTCGTTCAGCTCGCGGCTGTTGAGCGAGCGCAGTTCGTTGAGCGTCTGGCGATACACCTTGCGGCGGGCCAGGGCTTCGGTCAGTTTCGATTTCAGCGCGGCGAAGCCGCCTTCGTTCAGTTGGATGTCTTGTACGAGTGCCATCGTTTCAGCCTCATCTATCTACTTGCGAGGGCCGCTGCCGGTTCCAGCTTGTCGACCCGAATTCGTTACTTCGTGTTCCGTCGTTGGGCTAAAGATGGCGCTAATGCTGCGACTGCACAATGCCGGGAAGCCTCATTGCCGCCATGCAGAAAATGCATGAATGATTCTGACCCATTTTCGAGACGCAGACGCAAGATATGTGCGCTTGCCTTGGGGCGTTTGGGGGATTCCTGACCATTTGGGCAGTTCTCGACTTGAACTGCGCGGCAAAAACGCCACAGTTCCGGCCAAATCACGAGCAGTCGGGCCGATGACGGACCCGGGAATGGAGGAATCTGCATGGCTCTGAGCAAGGAAACGGTTCTCGCGACGTTGCAATCGGTAGAAGTGCCGGGCGGCGGGACCGCGATCAGCCGCGATCTCGTGCGCGCGCTTGCGGTGCAAGACGGCGTGGTGCGCTTCGTGCTCGAAGGCGCGCCGCAGCCCGAACTGGAAGCGATGCGCCCCGCGCTGGAAGCGGCAATCAAGGCGCTTCCCGAGGTGACGAGCGTGACGGTGGTGGTGCCCGCGGGCGCGCCGCGCGGTCTTGGCGGTGCCGCTCAGCAATCGCAACAGCGCGGCCCCGCGATCGGCGGCCATCCCAAGCCCCAGCAAGGTCCGCAAAAAGTGCCGGGCGTGAAGAAGATCATCGCCGTGGGGTCGGGTAAGGGCGGCGTAGGCAAATCCACCGTCGCCTCGAACCTCGCCGTGGCGCTGACGCGCGCGGGCAAGAAGGTCGGTTTGCTCGACGCGGATATCTATGGTCCCTCGCTGCCGCGCATGATGGGCGCGAGCAAGCGACCCGCCTCGCCGGACGGCCAGACGATCCTGCCGCTGCAGGCGCATGGCGTCACGCTGATGTCGGTCGGTCTCATGCTAAAAGAGAGCGAGGCGGTTATCTGGCGTGGCCCGATGCTGATGGGGGCGATGCAGCAGATGCTGTTCCAGGTGAAATGGGACGAATACGGCCCGCTCGACGTGCTTTTGATCGATCTGCCGCCGGGGACGGGGGATGTGCAGCTCACGCTGTGCCAGAAAACCGAGCTGGACGGGGCGATCATCGTCTCCACCCCGCAGGATGTTGCGCTGCTCGATGCGAAGAAGGCGATCGACATGTTCCAGCGGCTGAAAACGCCGATCCACGGGCTGGTCGAGAACATGTCTTCTTATGTGTGCCCCAATTGCGGCCACGAGGCACATCTCTTCGGGCATGGCGGGGTCGCTGCGGAAGCGAAGGCGCTGGGGCTGCCCTTCCTCGGTGCGCTGCCGGTCGATCTGGATGTGCGGCTCGCCGGCGATGCGGGCACCCCGGTCGCGGCGGGCGAGGGGCCGGCGGCTGAGGGCTATGCCGCTCTTGCGCAGGGGCTGGTCGACCGCGATCTGATCTGACCTCGGAACCAAGGTCACATTTGGAAAGGCGCCCGATCCGGGCGCCTTTTTTCTGGTCACAGGGGCGTTATGGGAAATCATGGCACCTTTCATGGAACTTCACGGGAGCGTAGAAGGCATGTGAGCGGAGATTCGCCATTATACTGGGCGGAATCACGCGCGCTTCACGCGTCCTCGCGCAAAATCACCCTGTGGTGAGCGCTGAAATCAGTGGTGTCGCGGGTTCAAATTGCGGCTCAAAAACCACAGGTTCCGCATTGGGTGAAATTTTTTGGGATTTTACGGGAAGCTCTGACGGCTCCGGTTTTTCTACCATATATAGTAAATTACCGCAAGGACTGCGCTATATGTGGTCTTATTTCGGCACAACACCTGGTAATGGAGTCTCTTCGCGAACAACATGCGCCCAGTATTCGGCAACTTTTTTCTTGCGTGCCATGAATTCCCATGGCATCCCTAATTCATCGGAAGCGAAGACAAATAGAGGCGCCAAGACCTCACGGCGAAATGCAGGTTTCATACAGGCCATCGCTTCACGAAAACAAAGAGATCCGGCGCGCGAGCGAGCAGATATCCCCATCCCCCCAGGTGGCGCGTGCAGTCGGGCATACCCAGTAATGGGAACGAGGGCGGCGGATTGGGCAGTGGCAGCAGCCCAATCCGCTGTTTTCATTTCGGGCCCCGCCCGGCGGGACAGGTGATAGGAGCGCGCTTTGGCGGGCATGTTCATAGGCGAATACACCTTCAAGGTGGACAGTAAGGGTCGCGTGTCGATCCCCGCACTGTTTCGTCGTGAGCTGGAAGAGGGCGACCCCGAGCGCCCGAACAAAGATCGCCCCCGCATGGTCATCGTCTACGGCGCCGACACCCAGAAAATGCTTCAGATCTACACGCAGGCCGCCTTCGAGGCGCTGGCCGCCGATATCGCGGCGCTGCCGCGCGGCTCTAAGCAGCGCACGATCCTGCAGCGGATGGTTTTGTCCAAATCGCACCCGACCGAAGTCGATCCCGATGGCCGCCTGGTTCTCCCGGCGGCTTTGCGCACGAAGATCGGTCTCGACAAGGAAGCCTATTTCTCCGGCGTGGGGGAGACCTTCGAGATCTGGAACCCCGAGACCTTCGCCGCTGCCGATGAAGCCAATATCGATCAGTGGATCGAGGAGCAGGGCGAAGATTTCGACCCGCTCAGCCTATTGTCGCAGGGGTGAGCCATGACGGATCGGGACGCCCTGCCAGACGCCCCCCACGTCCCGGTATTGCTGCGGCCGCTCCTTCGGGCGGTCGCGCCTGTCTCTGGGACTTGGCTTGACGGAACTTTCGGCGCGGGCGGCTATGCGCGCGGATTGCTGGAGGCGGGCGCGGACAAGGTGATCGGCGTCGATCGCGACCCGGCGGTCTTCGAGATGGCCGAGGCGTGGCGCGGCGAGTATGGCGACCGGCTGGAGCTGGTCGAGGGCACTTTCTCCGAACTCGATACTTATAGCGACGACTTGCTCGACGGGGTGGTGCTGGATCTCGGCGTCTCCTCGATGCAGCTCGATCAGGCGGATCGCGGGTTTTCCTTCATGCGCGACGGGCCGCTCGACATGCGGATGTCGCAGGAAGGGCCCTCGGCCGCCGATCTGGTGAACGAGACGGACGAAGCCGAACTCGCTGATATCCTTTA
The DNA here is from genome assembly GCF_002020145.1 of Thioclava sp. DLFJ4-1. Classification (NCBI taxonomy): domain Bacteria; kingdom Pseudomonadati; phylum Pseudomonadota; class Alphaproteobacteria; order Rhodobacterales; family Paracoccaceae; genus Thioclava; species Thioclava sp. DLFJ4-1. Next base: position 435,536 of record NZ_MPZT01000001.1, on the reverse strand, counting down.
TCAATATGGCGAAGAGCGCGCCTCGCGCCGGATCGCCAAGGCTATTGTCGAAGCACGCAAGACCCAGCCTTTCGAGACCACGCAGCAACTGGTCAAAGTGATCGAGCGTTGCCTGCCGCGCCCGAAGCCGGGGCAGAGCCATCCCGCCACGCGCAGCTTCCAAGGCTTGCGCATCGCGGTGAACGACGAATTCGGCCAGCTCATCGAGGGGCTGGAAGCCGCAGAGCGCGCGCTGAAACCCGGCGGGCTTCTGGCCGTGGTCAGCTTCCATTCGCTCGAAGACCGGGTGGTGAAGCGCTTCTTTGCGGCGCGCTCGTCGACGGGCGGCGGCGGTTCGCGTCATGCGCCGGTTCAGCAAACCCTTGATCCCGCGTTCGAAATTACAGTGAAGGGCGACGGGCCCGACGCGGAGGAACTGGCGGAAAACCCGCGCGCACGTTCGGCCCGGCTTCGGGTAGGACGGCGCACCGAGGCGCCCGCTGGCAAGGCCGATCGCACGCAACTGGGGCTTCCGAAGCTCGTCACCGGGGAAAAGAAGGGGAAACGCCGTTGAGACTGCTTGCCTATCTTGCCGCCTCCGCCTGTGTCCTCGCGCTCGCCTTCTGGGCCTATCACGTCAATTACGACACGCAGGACCGGATCGACGAGCTGCGCGACCTCAACCGCGAAATCGCCTCGCTCAACGAGGGGCTGTCCGTGCTCAACGCCGAATGGGCCTATCTCAACCGCCCGCAGCGCCTGCGCGAACTGGTCAATCTCAACTTCACCTCGCTGCGTCTCCTGCCGATGACGCCCGAGCAGTTCGGGACCGTGGCGCAGATCGCCTATCCGACGCCGCAGGCTGATGATGCCGACGCGTCGAACGCCGATTTGTCCGGCCTGTCCGACCCGATCGAGGTCAAGGCCGATCCTGAGGGAGGGAACTGATGCGCACGCCCCTTCGTCCGCTTGCTCGTATCCTCGACGCCCGCGAAAAAGGTGAGAACCCCGACGCGATCGAACGCGAGAACCGCCGTCTGCGCGGCGAGGCCACCCGTGACAAGGCGCGTCAAAGCGCCGAAGGCCGCCTGCTGGTCATGTCGGTGATCTTCCTCGCGGCCTTCCTGACGGTGGGGCTGCGCATGGGCTCCTTCGCCGCCGCGCGCCCCGAAGAGCCGCAGACCGATTCCACGACCGAGCAGATCCACGCCCAACGCGCCGACATCGTCGACCGCAAGGGCAGGGTGCTTGCGACCAACCTGCTGACCCACTCGCTCTATGCGCAGCCGCCGATGATGATCGACCCGCTGGGCACCGTGGACAAGCTGGTGAAGATCTTCCCCGATCTCGACCGCGATCGGCTGAAGAAGGATTTCACCGGTCATCGCAAATTCGTCTGGATCAAGCGCCGCATCAGCCCCGAGCAGATGCAGGCGGTCCATGATATTGGCGATCCCGGCCTTCTGTTTGGCCCGCGCGAAATGCGGCTTTATCCCAACGGCCACCTCGCCTCGCATATTCTTGGCGGCGCGCGCTACGGCACGGAGGGCGTGAACTCGGCCGAGATCCTCGGCGTGGCCGGGATCGAGAAGGAATATGACAAGTGGCTGCGCGATCCGGCCAATGGTGGGCAGCCGCTGAAGCTCTCGCTCGACCTGACCGTGCAGTCCGCGCTCGAAGACGTGCTCTCGGGCGGCATGAAGCTGATGAACGCAAAGGGCGCGACGGCGGTGCTGATGAAGGTTCAGACCGGCGAGATCGTCGCCATGGCGAGTCTGCCCGATTTCGACCCCAACGACCGCCCCGCGCCGCTTCTGAAGGGCGATCCCTCCGACAGCCCGCTGTTCAACCGCGCGGTTCAGGGGATGTACGAGCTGGGCTCCACCTTCAAGATTTTCGCGGTCAGCCAGGCGATGCAGGACGGTCTGGTCACGCCCGAGACGATGATCGACACCAAGGGGCCGCTGCGCTGGGGCAAGTTCCGCATCCACGATTTCCACAATTACGGCAAGCAGTTGTCGGTCACGGATGTGATCGTGCACAGCTCGAATATCGGCACTGCGCGGATCGTCCAGAAGATCGGCCCCGAGAAACAGCGCGAATTCCTCGGCAAGCTGGGCCTTCTGGAGCCCTCGCCGGTGGAGCTGATCGAGGCACCGACGGGCCGACCGATTCTGCCGAAAAACTGGTCGGAGCTTTCGGCGATGACCATCGGCTACGGCCACGGTCTCTCCGACAGCCCGCTGCAGCTCGCGACGGCCTATGCGACGATCGCGAATGACGGGCGCCGCGTGCTGCCGACGCTGATCGCCAAAGGCGGCCCGCGCAAGCCGCATAAGCAGGAATTCGGGGCCCCCGAAGGCGCGCAGGTCGTGTCTCCGGCGGTGGCCCGCAAGGCGCTGGCGATGATGCGCGCCGTGGTGACGCGCGGCACGGCGAGCTACGGCAATGTCGCGGGCTATCAGGTCGCGGGCAAGACCGGCACCGCCGACAAGCCCGATCCGCAGGGCGGCTATTACGACAAGAAGGTGATCTCGACCTTCGCGGGCGTCTTCCCGGTGACCAATCCCGAATATGTGCTGGTTCTCACGCTGGACGAGCCGACGGACACCTCCGGCGACACGCCGCGTCGCACCGCAGGCTGGACCGCCGTGCCGGTCGCGGCCGAGACGATCCGCCGTGTCGCGCCGCTTCTGGGCCTGCGCCCCGAACCGACCACGCCCGACATGCTCGACGGCATCAGCCTCGTCAAGAAAGACTGACCTTTCCGGGCTGGCAGCGGGTCTCGCGCCACGCGCATGAACTCGCGCAAAGAGACCGGGGGCAGGGCCTGTCGCCTTGACCTCGCAGACGCGTCGCCGGATAAGTGCGGCAAGCTGAATGAAGGACGGATACGATGGCTGCGGGCACCAAAATGCTGAGCGAATTGGGGCTGACGCCGCTGCAGGGCGCAGACTGCGCGATCTCTGGGCTGTCGGTCGACAGTCGGCAGGTCAAGCCGGGCCATCTTTTCGCGGCTCTGCCGGGCACCCAAATCCACGGGGCCGAGTTCATCCCCTACGCATTGCGCATGGGCGCGGCCGCGGTGCTGACCGATCGCGCGGGCGAGAAAGCCGCGCGCGAGGCGCTCGAAGGCACCGACACCGCCATCGTCATCACGCAAGATCCGCGTCAGGCGCTGGCCTTCGCAGCGGCGCTGTGGTTCGAGCGCCAGCCCGAGACCCTGATCGCGGTGACCGGCACCAACGGCAAGACCTCCGTGGCCACCTTCACCCGCCAGATCTGGCAGCTCATGGGGTTCGAGGCCGCGAATATCGGCACAACCGGCGTGGAAGGCAGCTATTCCGCCCCATCGCCGCATACGACGCCCGAGCCGATCACCTTGCATCGCTTGCTCTCGGATATGGCGGCCGTCGGCGTGACCCATGCCGCGATGGAGGCCTCGTCCCACGGGCTGGCGCAGCGCCGGCTGGATGGCGTGACGCTCTCGGCGGCCGCGTTTACGAATTTCACGCAAGATCACCTCGATTATCATGCGAGCTTCGAGGAGTATTTTGCCGCCAAGGCCGGGCTCTTCACCCGCGTTCTGCCCGAAGACGGGGCGGCGGTGATCAATCTCGACGATCCCAAGGGCGAGGAACTGGCGCGCTACATCACCGCGCGCGGTCAGGAACTGATCGGCATCGGCCATACCGAGCAATGCGAAATGCAGATCCTTGGCCAGCGATTTGACGCGACCGGGCAGGATGTGCGCTTCTCGTGGGAAGGCTGGACGCAGATGACCCGCCTGCCGCTGATCGGCGGGTTCCAGGCGATGAACGTGCTCACGGCGGCGGCGCTCGCCATCGCCTGTGGTGCCGACCCCGAGGACGTCTTCGCGACGCTGCCGAAGCTCTCCACCGTGCGCGGGCGGATGCAACTCGCCGCCACCCGCGACAATGGCGCGACGGTTTTCGTCGACTACGCCCATACGCCCGACGCGGTGCAGACCGCGCTCAAGGCGCTGCGCCCGCATGTGATGGGCCGCCTGATCGCCATCGTCGGCGCGGGCGGCGATCGTGACGCGACCAAGCGCCCGCTGATGGGGCAGGCCGCCGCCGAGAACGCCGATATCGTCATCGTCACCGACGACAACCCGCGCTCGGAAGATCCCGCGACGATCCGGGCCGCCGTGTTGGAAGGCGCGCCCAAGGCGATGGAAGTGGGCGACCGTGCCGAGGCGATCCTGCGCGGCGTCGATCTGCTGCAGCCGGGCGATGCGCTCTTGGTGATGGGCAAAGGCCACGAGAGCGGTCAGATCATCGGCTCTGACACCTATCCGTTCGACGATGCCGAGCAGGCCTCGGTCGCCGTCGCCGCGCTGGACGGAAAAATCTGATGGCCGTTCTCTGGACCTCGAGCGACGCGGCCGCCGCGACCGGTGGCGAAGCCACGCAACCCTTCGCCGCGACCGGGATTTCCATCGACACCCGGACGATCCACCCCGGCGATCTTTTCGTGGCGCTCAAGGATGTGCGCGACGGCCATGACTTCGTGCGTCAGGCCCTCGACAAGGGCGCAGCGGCGGCGCTGGTCAGCCGCATCCCCGAGGGCTGCTCGAAGGACGATCCGCTGCTGATCGTGGATGACGTCCTCGCAGGCCTAGAGGCTTTGGGACGGGCAGGGCGCGCGAGGGCGCGGGCCCGCGTGCTCGCCGTGACCGGCTCGGTCGGCAAGACGTCGAGCAAAGAGATGCTGCGCGCCGTCCTCTCGGCTCAAGGCACCGTCCACGCCGCCGAAGCCAGCTTCAACAATCACTGGGGCGTCCCGATCACGCTGGCGCGCCTGCCGCAGGATGCCGATTTTGCCGTGATCGAGATCGGCATGAGCAATCCGGGCGAGATCGCGCCGCTGGCGAAGATGGCGCAGCCCCATGCCGCGATGATCACCACCGTCGCGCCGGCCCATCTGGCCGCTTTCGACAGCATCGAAGGCATCGCGCATGAGAAAGCGTCGATCTTCGAGGGGCTCATCGACGGCGGCATCGCGATTGTGCCGTCCGGCCTCGAGGTGTCCGACATTCTGCGCAAGGCCGCCCAGCAGGCCGGAACCATGGTCAGCTTCGGTCCCGAGCCGGGCTCGGATTACCGTCTGATCGACGCCCGCATCGCGGGCGACGCGACCGTCGTTCAGGCCGATCACCACGGCACGTCGATCCTGTTCAAGGTGATGACCCCGGGGCGGCATTTCGCGAATAACGCGCTCGGCGTGCTTGCCTTGGCCGAAGCTGCGGGCTGCGATCCGACCATTGCCGCGATGGATCTGGGCAACTGGCAGCCCCCCGCCGGGCGTGGCCAGCGCGAGCGGGTCTATATGGATGTGGTGGACGAGGCCGAGAGCTTCGATCTCTTCGACGACGCGTTCAACGCGAACCCGGCCTCGATGTCGGCAGCTCTCGAGGTCCTGGCAGGCGCCAAGCCGCGCGACGGGGTGGGGCGCACCGCGAAAGGGCGCCGCATCGCAATCCTCGGCGACATGCTGGAGCTTGGCGACGACGAGGCGGCGCTGCACGCGGCCATCGCCGATCACCCCGCCATGGCGAAGATAGACCTCGTGCATCTCGCGGGACCGCGCATGGCGGCGCTCCGTGAAGCGCTTCCGCGCGCCAAACGCGGCGAATGGTATGAAAAGGCGGACAAGCTGGCAGAGCGAGCCCGCCACCTGATCGACCCCGGCGACGTCGTTCTGGTCAAAGGATCCAAAGGCTCCAAGGTGAGCGTCGTCGTGAGCGTATTGAAAAAACTCGGCCAGCCCGGCGCGGCCGAGGCCCATAAGGGAAAAGACTAATGTTGTATTGGCTGACTGACCTCTCGGATGGCGGGGGCGTCTTCAACCTGTTCCGCTACATCACCTTCCGCGCGGGCGGGGCATTCTTCACGGCGCTTCTGGTAGGGTTCATCTTCGGCCCCTGGCTGATCGGCATCCTGCGCCGCACGCAAGGCAAGGGGCAGCCGATCCGCGACGACGGGCCGGAGGGGCATATCTCCAAGGCCGGGACGCCCACCATGGGCGGCATCTTGATCCTGACGGCATTGCTGGTTTCGACGCTTCTCTGGGCGCGGCTCGACAACGGCTATATCTGGGTCGTGCTGATGGTCACCTATGGCTATGCCGCAATCGGCTTCGCCGATGACTACGCCAAGGTCTCCAAGCAGAACACCAAAGGCGTCAGCAGCAAGGCGCGGCTTGCGCTCGGCTTTCTGCTCGCGCTGCTCGCGTCGCTCCTGACATGGTATCTGCACCCCTCCGATCTGGAAGGGCGTCTGTCGATCCCGTTCTTCAAGGACCTCGTGCTGAACCTCGGCTATTTCTACATCCCCTTCGCGATGATCGTGATCGTCGGCGCGGCCAATGCGGTGAACCTCACCGACGGGCTCGACGGGCTCGCGATCATGCCGGTGATGATCGCCGCAGGCACGCTGGGCGCCATCGCCTATGTCGTGGGCCGGACCGACTTCACCGAATATCTGGGCGTGCAATTCGTGCCCGGCTCCGGCGAGCTGGTGATCTTCACCGCGGCGCTGATGGGCGGCGGTCTGGGCTTCCTGTGGTATAACGCCCCGCCGGCTGCGGTCTTCATGGGCGATACCGGCAGCCTCGCGCTTGGCGGCGCGATCGGCGCGATCGCGGTCTGCACCCAGCACGAGATTGTCCTCGGTATCGTCGGCGGCCTCTTCGTGGTCGAGGCGCTGTCGGTGATCATCCAGGTCGCTTATTTCAAACGCACCGGGAAGCGGGTCTTCCTGATGGCTCCGATCCATCACCATTTCGAAAAGAAGGGCTGGTCGGAGCCGCAGATCGTCATCCGCTTCTGGATCATCTCGCTGATCCTCGCGCTGATCGGTCTGGCGACGCTGAAAATTCGCTGAGAATTCCTTCCCGTATACCTCTTATTTAGCGCGTATGCGGGTGCGCGCGAAGTCGCAAAAGGGCGTCGCGGTTCCACCGCGGCGCCCTTGGTTTACGTCACCTTTATTTGAGCGAACCAAAGCGAAATCCACTGGTTGTCTCCCCGAACCGCGACGCGAGACGTCGTAAAAGTTTTAACGAGGAGAACCCGATGACCCGCAAGTTCAACATTATTCTGTCGACGACTGCTCTCGCTGCCACGCTGTCGCTGGGCACTGTTGCCAGCGCTGAAGACGGCGTGACCACCGGTGGCTCGTCCGAAAATGGCCAATATGGCTTGGTCGACTACAAGATGCAGATCGTTCCGAATGACCAGAGCTCCGACGGCACCGCACCCGCGGTCAACGTCACCTCGGGCGGTGATGTCAACAACACCGCTGGCGTCGCAGACGAAAAGGTCGGCGCTACGATGACCGACCAGACCTCCAACGGCGAAGAGTCGATCCCCGCCGAGAACCAGCTGAACAAAGATGCTGGCATCGTCGGCAACAAGGTCCAGACCGGCGTTAACGATGCAGTCGTGTCCTCGGACGGCGCTGCAATCGGTACGATCGAGAAAGTCATGAACATGGGCGACAGCGACGAAGTCTATGTCCGCACCGACGACACGCTCGACACGACCGTTTCGATGTTCAAGATCACCGTTCCGGCCTCCGAAGTCGGCTCGGGCAAGCTGATGCTGAATGCAAGCCTGTCGGACATTCTCTCGACGCTCGAAAAGCAGCAAGACCAGAAGTCGTAATCTAGCGATCTTCGCTTGAAGACCCTTTGCGGCGCGCACGGTTCCTCCCCTCCGTGCGCGCCGTTTTTGCATGTCCGGCGACTTGCGCGCTGCGTTCCCCCTTTCCCCTTCGTATTGGTTCAAATATCCCGGGGGTGCGGGGGCTGGCCCCCGCGATAGGACGACGTGATAGAACGACGAAAGACGCGAGGCGGCCCCCGCTGCCCTTGCGCGAGGCGACAGGAGAGACCCATGATCCCGGTGCAGGGCTTTGACGGACAGAAGGTGGCGGTGCTCGGGCTCGGGCGCTCGGGTCTGGCGACGGCGGCCGCGCTGCGCGCAGGCGGGGCCGAGCCGCTGTGCTGGGATGACAGCCCCGAAGGCCGCGCCCGCGCCGAGGAAGCAGGGTATAGCTGCCGCGACCTGACGCGCCACGGCGCCTTCGAGGAGGTTGCGGCCCTGATCGTCTCCCCCGGTATCCCGCATCTCTATCCCAAGCCCAACCAGGTGATTTCGGCTGCGATGGAGGCGGGCGTGCCCGTCGATAACGATATCGGCCTGTTCTTCGCCTCCTGGGCCACCGATGATTTCATGCGCTACGATCAGGCGCCGCGCACGATCTGCGTCACCGGCTCGAACGGGAAATCCACGACGACGGCGCTGATCCATCACATTCTGGAAGAGGCCGGGCGACCGACGCAGATGGCGGGGAATATCGGGCGCGGTGTGCTCGATCTGGAGCCTGCCGAGAATGGCGAAGTAGTGGTGCTGGAGCTGTCCTCCTATCAGACCGATCTGGCGCGCGCGCTGACGCCCGACATCGCGGTCTTCACCAATCTCTCGCCGGACCATTTGGATCGCCACGCAGGCATGGGCGGCTATTTCGCGGCCAAGCGTCGTCTCTTCGCGGAAGGCGGCCCGGATCGCGCGGTGATCGGGGTGGACGAGCCCGAGGGCGTCTATCTCGCCAATCAGATCATGATGGGCCGCAACGATGACAGGCTGATCCGCGTGTCCTCGGCGCGCAAGCTCGGGGATTGGGGGTGGTCGGTCTATGCGCGCAAAGGGTTCCTCTGCGAATGGCGCAAGGGCAAGCAGGTGGCCTCGATCGACCTGCGTGATGTGACCGGGCTGCCCGGTGCGCATAACCATCAGAACGCCTGCGCGGCCTATGCCGCCGTGCGCGCGCTGGGAATTGCGCCGCGCGTGATCGAGCAGGCGTTCCATTCCTTCGCCGGTCTTCCGCATCGCAGCCAGACCATCGCGGAGAAGCGTGGGGTGCGCTGGGTCAATGACTCCAAGGCGACCAACACCGACAGCGCCGCGAAGGCACTCGAGGCCTTCCCGAACATCCGCTGGATCGCGGGCGGTCTGGGCAAGGAGGGCGGGGTGGCCTCGCTCTCCGAACATCTCGGTGCGGTGAAGAAAGCCTATTTCATAGGCCACTCCGCGCGCGACTTCGCGCTGGAACTGGCCGTCGAGCATGAGATTTGCGAGACGATGGAAGCCGCCGTCGCCGCCTGCGCCCGCGACGCCGAAGAGGGCGATACGGTCCTGCTGGCGCCTGCCGCGGCCAGCTTCGACCAATATCCGAATTTCGAGAAACGCGGCGATCACTTCGCCCAACTCGTGGACGCGCTGCCCGGCTGAGGGTTGAGCGTCAACGCCGTCCGCTCTCACATCTCGCGAAAACGGCAGTCCCGCTTCGGGGCTGTCGAAGATCCCGGTGCCTCTGTCACCGAAACCGTGCGCGGCCTGTAGCTCGAACGGTGTAGCGTCCTGAACGGCATCGTTCCGCCGCACGCGTCAAACCTCCGAAACAAGACGAAAATCGCGCGCCTCAAGCCGAGTCGCGAGAGCGGCGCTGCTGGGTGATCGCTCCTCCAAACGGCGTATCTGGCGTCCAGATTTCGGCATCGCTGCCAAGAAATACAATCCATGGTTGTGATTTCGCGACGTTGAACCGATGCCGCGACGTCAAAACGCTCGCAATCTGAATCTTGGCTGCCCGGCTCAACAGGGGACACGGGGCCAGATTTTAACGCCGGGGTGGGCCGGCATTTCAGAAACGGAGAAAGACCATGAAACTGTTCAAACTCGCTTCGCTGCGTCGTCTGAAGAAGGACGAAGAGGGCGTCACCGTCGTCGAATACGGCCTTGCTCTGGCCATCGCTTTGGCAATCGCGGGCACCGTCTACACTGCCCTTGGCGATGCCGTGGAAACTCAAATGACCAGCGCCACGACCATCATGACTGGCGGCTAAACTTATCTGGCGGTTCGCGATTGGGGGCGGGCCGCCAATATCTTTTTCAATTCCACATAACGGAGAGCGCCATGCGTATCGCATCTTTGCTGACCTTCACCGCAGGACTCGCCGTGGCAGGTGGCTCGGCTTACCTGGCGCGCGATTTCTTCGAGGCGAAATACAAACGTGACCTCGCCGCCGAGCGCGAAGGGCTCGTCGAGGTGCTCGCCGCTGCACAGAACATTCCCTTCGGCCAGACCATCGAGGCGCAGAAGCTGACTTCGATCTCCTGGCCGAAAGAGGCGCTGCCGCCGGGTGTCTTCACCGATTACGCGGCCCTTCTGCCCAAAACGGGGGGAGAGCCGCGCCGCGCCCGTGCCGAGATCGCGCAGGGCGAGCTGATCCTCGCCTCCAAGGTCTCGAACTACGGCGAGAAAGTCACCATCGTTCAAACCCTCGGCCCGAACAGCCGGGCCATGGCGATCGAGGTCAACGCCTCGAGCGGCGTCGGCGGCTTCGTGACGCCGGGCGACCGCGTCGACGTCATGATGACCCGCGGCAAGAACGAGTCGCTCAAGACCGTGACGATCCTTCAGGACGTTCGCGTCATCGGGGTGGATCAGGAAGCCGATGAGAAGGTGAAAACCCCCGGCGTGGCGCGCACTGTCACCGTTGAGGTCTCGCCCGATCAGGGCCAACGCCTCGCGCTGGCGCAGAAGGCGGGCACGCTCAGCCTGACGCTGCGCACGCTCGACGAGGCCGAGAGCGATCCGCTGCCCTCGATCGGGTTGGCGGATATTCTCAGCGAACGCTCGGCCAACAAACTCGAACCCACGCCCGTGCGCACGGTGACGATCCGGCGCGGCACGGAAGTGACCCAAACGACGGTCAAGTGAGGCTCGGGGTCGATGGGGCGCATCCAGAACAGCATCCGGCGTTTCGCCCGCGAGGAAGACGGGACGATCCTCGTCTTCTTCGGGATGAGCCTCGTGGTGGTGCTCGGTCTGGTGGCGCTCTCCTTCGATCTGGGCCGGCTCGGCAGCACCCGCTCGGAGCTGCAATCCTTCGCGGATTCGGTGGCGCTGGCGGCCGCGGGCGAACTTGACGGCAATTCCGACGCGATCACCCGTGCCGATGCGGCCGCTCAACTCATCGTCGACAGCCAGACGTTTGCGACTGGCGCGCAGGTGCTGGGAGCTGCGAACGATGTGACCCTGACCTATCTCAGCGCCCTGCCGGACAGCGACAGCGACGCGACAAACGCGGTGACCACCGATCCGGCGAAGGCGGCCTTCGTGCGCGTTGATGTCAATGAGCGCGAAGTCCAGGGCGTTTTCGCAGCCGCTTTCACCACGATGGGCGGCTATGACGCGTTCGACGGCTCGGCCACGGCGCAGGCGGTGGCGGGGCTCGAAATTCTCGCCTGCGATGTCACGCCCTTGATGTTCTGCGTCCCGCCCGGGTTCGACGCCGAGAAGAATATCGGACAGATGATCCTGCTGCGTTCCGGCGGGGGTGGCGATGCCGCCTGGGGGCCGGGCGATTTCGGGTTCCTCGATCCGAATGGCGCGAAAATCGATGACGAAGGGCCCTGCGCGAAAAAGACCGGCGCCCAGCTCGACGCTTGCCTCCTCGGCGCGGTCAGCAAGATCACCCAATGCTTCAACCAGCGCGGCGTCGATCTCGAACCGGGCCAGAAGGAAGGGCGCAACGCGGCGATCTTCAACGTGCGCTTCGACATGTATCAGTCGATCATGAACGGGCTCAGCAACGATCCCGATTACGCGCCCGCGCCGAATGTCATCAAGGGGATCGTCGCCGCCAATCCGAGCGGTAAGGATGGCACCACGTCGAATGGCGGCGGAAAAAACGCCTGCATCAAGGAAAATGAAGAGCTTTCGCCCGACACGGTCGGCCTGCCGCGTGACGATTGCTTCATGGAGGGGGCCGCTGAGCCCTGCGGTCGCTTCGGCGATGGCGACTGGTCGCAGGGCCGCATCACCTACATGCAGAAGAATTATGGCATCGACATCACGGCGGAGGGTGCCACGGATCCCTTCGCGGATGCCGACACCCGCTATGACCTATATCTTGCCGAGATCGCGGCGGCGGCTGGCGGCGACATTCTATCCGGGCGCGCCGAGACGGGCCTGCCGAGCTGCGCGCCCGCGGCCGCCCCCAATGCCGACCGCCGCGTGCTGATCGTCGCGGGCATCGATTGCAGCGCCGAGACGGGCACGGTGATCAAGGGCGCGGCTACGAATGTGCCGGTGAAGGAATTCGTCAAAGTCTTCCTGACCGAACCGGTGGGCGAGGACGGATCGAGCCCGCCGACGATGGATATCTGGGGCGAAGTGATCGGATCCGCCAGCAATGGCGACCAAGAGGAGCTGGGCACGGGCGGCATGGTCCGCGACGTCGTCCAGCTTTACCGGTGAGCGCGATGCGGTGGTTTCGCGCATATCGCCTCCGCGCCCCGCGCCGGATCTGGCGCGACGATGAGGGCGCGCAGCTGGTGGAATTCGCGCTGGTGCTTCCGCTGATGCTCATCCTTTTCGCGGCGATCATCGAGAGCGGGCGGATGTTTCTTGCCTATCAGACGGTGATCGGCGGCGTGCGCGATGCAAGCCGCTACCTCGCCCGGATCACTCCGCGCAGCATCTGCGAAACCGGCGGCAGCGTCGATGATCAGGCGGCGACGCTCGCGAATATCGTCGGCAACGCGATCACCGGCGGCAGCGTTCTGGGGGGCGGGATCACCGTCACGACGGTCGAGCCGAGCCTCGACTGCATCGAAGGCAGCTACCGTTTCGGCGATGCGCCGATCGTCGAAGTGGCGGCGAATGTCACGATCACCTTCCCCTTCGCCGGTCTCTTCACCCTCATCACACCCACGACGCTCGGCACCGTCACCACGACGATCGCCGACCAGAACCGGGTCTTCGGCTCATGACCGGGCCTCTCGCATATCACGCGCGCGCACTGCGCCGCTTCCTGCGCGACGAGGAGGGGGCGACCCTTGTCGAGTTCACGCTGGTCTTCGGCCTCTACCTTCTGGTGTTCTTCGGGCTTCTCGATTTCGGGCGTCTGGCCTTTCACTATGTGAATATGCAGCGTGGGTTGCAGGTCGCGGCGCGAGTGGCAGCGGTGCGTCCGGCGGCATGTGCCGGCGTGCCGGAGACGAATGAGCGCGGCGTGACGCCGAAAGACGAGACCGAGCCGCAATTCGGTACGAATTGCAGCGCCAAGAGCTGGGTCTGCGCGGCGCCCGCCACGGTGAGCTGCTCGGGCGCGACGACGAATGCGACCGTGGCCGAGATCTGGCCGATCGTCGCCCCGGCGCTGCCCAATGGCTCGACCGCGGCGAACCTGTCCTTCAGCTATTCCTACGATTCCGAGCTTGGATTTCTCGGCGGGCCCTATGTGCCGATGGTCACCGTCGAATTGCAGAATGTGAGCTTCCAGTTCGCGACGCCGCTGGGCGCGCTGGTGGGGCTCGTGACCGGCACTGCCGATGAAAATCTTGATGCAGATATCGCCTTCCCGAGCATGAGCACGTCGATGCCGGGCGAGGATCTCGCGCAGGGCGCGGGAAGCTAAAGCAAGGGGAGACATGAAATGACCCGTAGAACCAAACCGATATTCCTGGTGCCCGAGCCGAGCGCGCGCGACCTTGCCGCGCCCGCCAAGCGCCGGCTGACCTTTTCCGCCGAGGCCGAGCGCCTGACACACGCGCGGGCGCCCGATGAGGAGGGGCAGGTCATCGCGGTCGCGCGGAGCCGCGGCGGGATCGGGGCCACGATGCTGGCGGTGAATCTCGCCCATCAACTGGCGGCTCAGGGTGTGAAAAAAGGCCAGGCGCCGCGCCGCGTCGGGCTGATCGACCTCGATCTGCAATTCGGCATGGTCGCGGGTTTCCTCGATCTCGATCCGAGCCCGGCGCTCTATGACATGGCGCGCAGTGGGGCGGTGCCGGACGAGACCTTCCTCGATCAGTCGATCCAGCATTCGAAAGACGGGCTGGAAGTGCTTTGCGCCCCCGCTGCTTTCGCGCCGCTCGGTGCGCTCGGGGCCGATCAGGTCACCGAACTCATCACGCTGATGCAGGCGCGCTGCGATTACGTCGTCGTCGATCTGCCGCATGCGCTGATCGACTGGGTCTCGCCGGTGCTGGCGCGCGCGTCGCTGATGTATCTGGTGACCGATCTCGCGGTGCCCTCGCTGCAGCAGGCTCGCCGCCTGATCGACGCCTATCACGAGGAGAACCTCGCGCTGGAGATCGAGGTGGTCGTGAACCATCAAAGCCGTCCGCTGATGCGCTCGCGGGTGCAGCAGGAGGCGGCGAAGGCGCTCGATCGCGATCTCAGCCACTGGTTGCCCGACGACCCGCGCGCCGCCAAGGAGGCTGCCGATCGCGGCGTGCCTCTTGCGCGGATCGGGCGGCGCTCAGCGCTGTCGAAAGCGATTGCCGGTCTGGCGAAGGGGCGGCTCGCACAGAGCGCGGCCCGGACGAATTGAGGGGGAGCACGAGATGTTTCGCAATTTCACGGATCGCGGGTCGAAACCGACCGAGACCGAAAAGGTGATCCCGCTCGGCAAGCCTTATGCGGGCAGCCCTCCGAAAGACGCGCGCGAGATGGCCGCACAGCAAGTTACGCCCAAACCGCCCGCGGCAGAGGTCGACGAAGACGCGCAGCGGCGAGCGCTGGAACTGAAAAGCCGCCTGCATGACGCGCTTCTGGACCGGCTCAACCTGTCGATGCTCGACAAGGTCGTGCCCGAGGAGCTGCGCCGCGAAGTGGCGGCGCTGGTGAGCGAAGAGCTGCGCGACGCGAAAACACCGCTGCGCGCGGAGGAATTCAAGACGCTGGTCGACGAACTTCTCAACGAGGTGCTGGGGCTCGGCCCGCTGGAGCCGCTGCTGGCCGACCCGTCGATCAATGACATTCTCGTCAATGGCTGCAACCGCGTCTTCGTCGAGCGTCACGGCGTGCTGGAGCGCACGGCGGTACGCTTCCGCGACGAGCGCCACCTGCTGCGGATCATCGACAAGATCGTCTCGCGGGTGGGGCGCCGGATCGACGAGAGCAACCCTTGGGTCGATGCGCGTCTCGAAGACGGCAGCCGCGTGAACGCGATCATCCGGCCCTGTGCGATTGACGGGCCGAGCCTGTCGATCCGCAAATTCGCGCGCCAACCCTATACGATGGAGCGGCTTGTCGAGACCGGGATGATGACGGGGGCTGCGTCGCGGTTCCTCCACGGGCTGGTGCATGCCCGCAAGAATATCCTGATCTCGGGCGGTACCGGCTCGGGCAAGACGACGCTCTTGAACGCGATTTCGGCTGCCATCGACCCGCGCACGCGGATCGTGACGATCGAGGACGCGGCCGAATTGCAGCTGCAACAGGAGCATGTGGTGCGGCTGGAAACCCGCGCGTCCAATCCGAACGGGCAGGGCGCGGTGATCCAGCGCGATCTGGTGAAGAACGCGCTGCGGATGCGTCCCGACCGGATCATCGTCGGCGAGGTGCGCGGCTCGGAAGCCTTCGACATGTTGCAGGCGATGAACACGGGCCATGACGGCTCGATGACCACCGTCCACGCCAATTCAGCGCGCGACGCTCTGGGGCGGATCGAGCAGATGGTGACGATGATCGGCCTCGACATGCCGCTCAACGCGATCCGCTCGCAGATCGCGTCCGGCCTCGACATCGTCGTGCAGATCGCGCGCATGTCCGACGGTCGCCGCCGGGTGCTTTCGATCTCCGAGATCACCGGGCAGGAGGGCAATATCGTGATGATGCAGGACATCTTCACCTTCCGCAAAACCGGCACCTCTGCCGATGGCGTGATCGAGGGCGAGTTTACCGCCACCGGCCTGCGCCCGCGCTGCCTCGAAGACCTGATCGCGGCGGGTGTCGCGGTCGATCCGTCCGATTTCAAGATGCGGGGGAACTGAGCCATGTGGGAGATCATCGAAAAGGACCTCGCCGCCTATGTCGCCTATAGCGGCATCGCGCTTGGCGTTCTGCTGGCACTGACCGGCGGGCTGCACCTGCTCAACCGCACCGAGACCAGCGGTGAGGCGAAAAGCCGTCGGATGAAGATGATCGCGAAAGGGCGCGACACCGAGGAGATGCTCGCGCTGCTCAAGCCCAATCCGCGCAAGGGCTGGATCGCCCGGCTGCCGAAGCGGTTCGACCTGCCGCGTCTGCTGCATCGCGCGGGCTTCCGGATCGGGCCGGACAAGTTCCTGCTGATCTGCGCCGCGCTTGCGATCGGGAGTTTCGTGCTGGCGCTTGCCCCGCTCGGCCCGCTGCGGGCGGCCTCTGCGGCTGTGACGATCGGGCTGGCGCTGCCCTTCATGATTCTGCGCGCGCGGGCGACGCAACGGATGAAAGTGCTGACGAGCCAGCTGCCCGATGCGCTCGACATGCTCGCGCGGGGTCTGAAGATCGGCCACCCGCTGAACATGTCGATCGGTGCCGTGGCCGAGGAGATGCCCGATCCGATCGGCACCGAATTCGGCATCATCTTCGATCAGGTGACCTATGGCGAAGACCTGCCCGACGCGGTGCTGGAATTCGCCGAGCGGGTGGGGCTGGAAGACGCCGACTATCTCGCGGCCAGCATCGGTATCCAGCACGGGACGGGCGGCGATCTCGCCCGCGTGCTCGAGGTGCTGGCGGCGACGACGCGGGGCCGGATCTCGATGCGGCGCAAGATCCGTGCGATCTCGGCGGAGGGGCGCGCCTCGGCGTGGTTCCTGACCGCGCTGCCCTTCATCATGTTCGGCTTCACCTCGCTGATTTCGCCGAATTACTACGGCGAAGTCGCCGATCATCCGATGTTCCGCACGATGGCGATCATCGTCGTCACGCTGATCATCCTGAATGCCGTGGTGCTGCGCCGTCTGGTGCAGTTCCGGATCTGAGCCGGGGAGAGAGACCATGTTGATGACACGGATCGAGGATTTCGCGCTTCGGATGGGCATCGCGCCCGAGACGCTTCTGGCCGCCGGGATCGGCTTCGGCCTGCTGCTGCTGATCGTCGGGCTTCAGGCTGCCTTCCAGCGCGACCGCGCCGCCGAGCGCATCGCGGCCATCGGCGGGCCGAAAACGGGGGGGCGCGCCGAGCATGGCTATCTCAAGGCGCCGGAGGCACGTCCGGGCCAGATCCTGAAGGCCTTCGTGCCCGCCGACCGCCAGACCCGCTCCAAGCTGGAACGCAAACTTGCGCAGGCCGGGCTTTCCGGCGCGAGCGCATTGCGCCGCTTCACCCTGGTCCGGATCGCGCTGGGGATCGGCCTGCCGGGCATTTTCATGGGGCTTCTGTTTGCCGCGCGCAGCCCCGAAATAGGCCTGCCGATGGGGCTGGATGCCCGTCTCGGAAGCCTGAGCGGCATGGCGACCTATCAGATCCTGACCGGGCTCGTCGCAGGCGGCTATCTGCTGCCGCTTATGTGGCTCAACAGCCGGATGCGCGAGCGGCGGCTGCGGATCGAAGAGAGCTTCCCGAACGCGCTCGATCTGATGCAGGTCGCGATCGAAAGCGGCATGGGGTTCGATGCGGCGATGACCCGCGTGGGTAACGAGCTGGCGGACACCTCGCCGGAGATTTCCTTCGAGTTCCTCTCGGTGCAGCGTCAGGTTCAGGCTGGGCGCGAGCGTGAGGCGGCTCTGCGCGACATGGCCGACCGGACCGGGGTCGAGACCGTGCGCGCCTTCGCCAATGTCGCGAGCCAGTCGCTGCGCTTCGGGGCCTCGATGGCGCAGGCGCTGACCACCTATGCCGCCGATCTGCGCGGCATCCGCGAGATGCGCGCCCAGGAAAAGGCCAACCGCCTGCCGGTGCAGATGTCCGGGGTTCTGGCCTCGTTAATGTTACCGGCGCTCATCCTGATCGCAGTCGGCCCCGTGGTGATTCGATATTTCATGAATTTCGCGCTCTGAATCGAATCGTTTCTAATTCCGCGCTTTTTCCAAGGCATTGTTTACGGGCCATTTTTTTGGCCAAAATGTCGACTTAAATGCCGAATATACAACCTTTGATTGCAAGTGGCGTCTCGGCATTCATCCACAGCGGTCTGTGGAGATAGTCCAAATGGATAGCTTAGGAATTAACGCATTTAGGGGTTACGCTTAGAGATGGCCTACGCGCTGTCACGCACATAAGTGGGCCGCATATAATAGTTTCTGGGGATGGTGGGGACCATGCGAGACTATGGAACAGCCGGGGCTTCGCCCGGGCAAGAGCGCGCTATTGAAGCGGGCATGATTGGGGCCGTTGCACAGTGGTGTGAGTGTCTGCACGGGACGAACCCGCTGCGCATGGCGTTGAAATATCTGACCGACAGTATCGGGGCCGAGGCCGTCATATTGGCGCGCTATCCGCGGGATGCGGGCGCACCGGCACGGGCGTTGGTTCATGACAGGGCGCGATCGGGCTGCCGGATCCCGCTGGAGCAAAGCTTCGCAGGCGATCTGCTGGGCGACTATCTCGACAAGGCCAAACGGGGCTCGACCTGGTATCGCTCGATGCAGGACGAGGATGTGCCGCAGGTGGTCGCTTCGGCACTCGCCCGGCGCAACCTCGTCGAAATGGTGGTCATTCCGCTCGAGATCAGCGATCGCTGGGTCGATACGCTGGAGCTGCATTTCACCGAGAAGCTGCGCCAGTATCAGCAAGCGGTGCTGACCACGCTCGGCGATACGCTGAGCCGCACCTGGCACAACCGCGCCCGGGGCATGTTCACCGAGACCTTGCTGAAATCGGCCGCCAAGCAGGCCGCGCCGCTCATCGGCTCGCCGATCCTGAGCGCGGACAACCCGGCGCGTCTGAGCCGCTCGGAATATCGCGTCTGCCTGCTGCTGCGCCACGGCCAGTCGCCCGATCAGATGCTTGCGGAGCTGGGGATCAAGGAATCCACCCTGCGCACCCATCTGAGCAATCTCTACGCCAAGACCGGCGCGCGCAATCTGGCGGAACTGACCTTCCAGCTGGTCTCTGAACTGCCCTTCGAGCTCGCCGGCGCCAGAGCCGGACGGGTCGCATGACCGGGCAGCTCCTGCCGCTGGCGGCGCTGGCCCCGGTCTTGATCTGGGTCGCGCTCAGCGATCTGCGCGAGATGCGCATCCCGAACAAGATCGTGCTGATCACGCTCGGCTTCTTTGCGCTCTGCGCGCCGTTCCTGGCTCTGCACGAGCTGAGCCTGCGCCTTGCCGCGGGCGCGATCACCTTCCTCGTCGGCTACGTCTTTTTCGTGCTGCGCGCCTTCGGGGGCGGGGACGTGAAATTTCTCGCGGCCCTGATGCTATTCGTGCCCTCTACGGCGATGGGGGAGTTTTTGATCGCCTTTTCCGTCGCGCTTTTTGCAGGCTCGGCGCTGACGATGGGGCTACAAAGCGCGCCGGTGGCGGCGCGGATTGGGCCCCGCTTGGGTTGGAAAAGTTGTTACGCACGGGGAAAGCTCCCGATGGGCGTCTCGATCGCGCTTGCGGGTCTGGCTTTGCCTTATCTGGTCGGCGGGTAGGCCCCGCCAAGGGAGGACCTATGTCACGCAAGATTTGGACCAAACCGCTCGGAGTGGTCGCTCTGGCTTTGTGCACGGTCAGCGCACCGCTCTTCGCGGACGAAACGAAGCCCGACGTCACCGAACGCGCGCAGGCGCTCGTCTGGGGCTCTGGCGATGTGAAGCCCGATCCACAGGCCGGGCTCTCGATGTTGGAGGACGCCGCGGCGCAAGGCGATCCCGAAGCGGCTTTGGCCGCAGGTGACCTGCTCCTCTGGGGCGGTCCTGTCGCTGCGGATCGTGATCGCGCCGTCGGCTATCTCGAACAGGCGGTCGAAGCTGGCAACTGGGAAGCGCACCGTCTGTTGGGCAAGCAATTGATCGGCGGCTGGGCTTTGCCACGCGACACTGCGCGCGGGGTCGACCTGCTTGAGACGCAGATCGCAAAGGGCGATGCGAAAGCGGCGCTGATCCTGGGCGAGGCCTATCTCTACGGAACGGGACTGCCGCGCGATTATGCCAAGGCGCGCGACCTGTTCGAGACCGCAGCAGAGGCGGGCGACGCGACCGGATTGTGGAAATACGGCGAGACGCTGATGTGGTCGCAGCGCGATCCGAAGACAGCGCAGGCGTTTCTCGAACGCGCAGGCGCGGCGGGTGTCGATGGCGCCTATGCGACGCTGGCCGAGGGCGCGATGTATGGCTATCTCGGTGGCGGCAAGGTTTCGCGGGCGAAGTTCGATGGCTATGCCAAGGCTGCCCGAGCGGCCGGGAACGAGCGGATCGAAGTGCTCGACGCCACGCGCCGCATCTGGGGCATCTCGATGCGCGGCGATGGCAAGCAGGCGGTGGCGCAACTGCGCGAGGCTGCCGAAGCGGGCAACAAGACCGCAGCGCGCTATCTGGTCGGGCTTCTGCGCGACGGCAATTCCTATAACGTCCGGCGCGATCCCGAAGGGGCGGCGGACTTCCTTGAAGCGCATAACGATCTGTTCACGCCCGAAGAACTTGCGAATTACGCGATGACGATCCGTGTGGCGAGGCATCGGCACGACGCCGATTTCGCGCCGCTCGCAGGAGAGATCGCGCCCGCCCGGGCCAAGATGAACGCCGCCGAGGCCCGCGATCTGTTCAAGGCCAATCCTCGGCTCGCGGTCTATATGATCCAGAAAGACCTTGCCGATAAGGGGCTGTATCGCGGCCCGCTCGACGGGTTCGCGGGGCGCGGAACGCTGCGCGCGATGGAGCGTGCCTGTGGCACGATGCCGGGCGATATGGCCTGCCGTGACGGGGTTCTGGCGCCCGAGATCGTCGGCGCGATGCTGCGCGAAGGGTGGGGCTCGTAAGTGACATCGAAGGTTCTGGTCACCGGCGGCGCGGGCTTCATCGGGTCGCATTGCTGCAAGGCGCTGGCTGCGGCGGGGCACGCCCCCGTCGTCTTCGACGATCTGTCGCGCGGCCATGCCGATGCGGTGCGCTGGGGGCCTCTGGTCGAGGGCGATCTGCGCGACCGGGATCTGGTCGAGGCAGCGCTCAAGGACCACCGGATCGACGCTGTGATCCATTTCGCGGCGCTGGCCTATGTCGGTGAGAGCGTGGCCGAACCCACCCGCTATTACGACGTCAATCTGGGCGGGATGACCGCGCTTCTGGGCGCGATGCAGGCGGTAGGGCTGGACAAGATCGTCTTCTCGTCGAGCTGCGCCACCTATGGCACGCCCGAGACGCTGCCGATCTCCGAAGACACGCCGCAAAACCCGATCAACCCCTATGGCCGCAGCAAGCTGATCTGCGAATGGATGCTCGAAGATGCCGCCGCCGCGACTAATCTGCGCTTCGCGGCCCTGCGCTATTTCAACGCGAGCGGCGCCGATCCGAGCGGCGAGATCGGCGAGCGGCACGATCCCGAGACCCATCTGATCCCGCTGGTGCTGCGCGCGGCCTCGGGGCAGGGCCTAGCGGTGAAGGTCTTCGGCACGGATTATCCGACGCCCGACGGCACCTGCATCCGCGACTATATCCATGTCGACGATCTGGCCCGCGCGCATCTTCTGGCGCTCGATCACCTGCAGGGCGGCGGCGACAGTCTGAAACTGAACCTCGGGACCGGGCGGGGCGCGTCGATCCGCGAGGTGATCGCCTCGGTTGAGCGGGTGACGGGGCGCAAAGTACCCTTCGAGGACGCCCCACGCCGCCCCGGCGATCCGGCGGAACTGGTGGCCGATCCATCGCGGGCGCGCGACGCTCTGGGCTTTAGCGCGCGTTACCGTGAACTTGACGAGATCGTGTCCCATGCCGCCCCGTGGTTCGGCCTCTGACCTCGGGTTCGTGCTCTGCCGGGGTTGAGCCTGCCGCCCAGCCATCTATCTTGCGCCTCAACGCAATTCAGGAGGCTCTCATGGCAAGCGACGCAATCGATCCGCAACTTCTCGACCGGCTGGCCGAAGTTGCCGTGCAGGTGGGTCTGAACCTGCAAGACGGTCAGGATCTGGTGTTGACCGCGCCCGTCGAGGCGCTGCCGCTGGTGCGCCGGATCGCCGCCGAAGCCTATCGCGCGGGCGCAGGCACCTTCACCCCGATCCTCAGCGATGGTCAGATCACGCTGGCCCGGTTCGAGAACGCGAAGGACGAAAGCTTCGACCGCGCACCCGATTGGCTCTATCAGGGCATGGCGAAAGCTTACGAGAGCGGCGCGGCCCGCATGGCGATCGTCGGCGAAGACCCGATGCTGCTGTCCGAACAGGACCCGGAGAAAGTCTCGCGCGCAGGCAAGGCCAACTCCATCGCCTATAAACCGGCGCTGGAGAAAATCTCGAATTTCGAGATCAACTGGTCGATCGTTAGCTACCCGACGGTGGCCTGGGCCAAGCGCGTCTTCCCCGATCTTCCCGAAGACGAGGCCGTGGGCAAACTGGCCGACGCGATCTTCGCGGCCTCGCGCGCCGATCAACCCGATCCTGTCGCCGCATGGGAGGCGCATAACGCAGCCCTGCGCAAGCGCCGCGACTGGCTGAACGAGCAGCGCTTCTCGGCGCTGCATTTCACCGGCGGCGGCACCGATCTGACCGTGGGCCTCGCCGACGATCACGAGTGGAGCGGTGGCGCGTCCGAGGCCAATAACGGCGTCGTCTGCAACCCGAACATCCCGACCGAAGAGGTCTTCACCACGCCCCATGCCGAGCGCGTCGACGGGGTCGTTCGCGCGACCAAGCCGCTGTCGCATCAGGGCAGCCTGATCGAGAATATCGAGATGCGCTTCGAGGGTGGTAAAGTGGTCGAGGCGAAGGCCAGCCGCGGCGAGGCGGTGCTGCAGAAGCTGATCGACACGGACGAGGGCGCACGACGTCTGGGCGAGGTCGCGCTGGTGCCGCATGGCTCGCCGATCTCGGCTTCGGGGCTGTTGTTCTTCAACACGCTCTATGACGAGAACGCGGCCTGCCACATCGCGATGGGGCAGTGCTATTCGAAGTGCTTCATCAATGGCGGCGAGCTGAGCGAGGACGAGGTCGCGGCCAAGGGCGGCAACAGCTCGATGATCCATGTCGATTGGATGATCGGCGGCCCCGAGACCGATATCGACGGCATCAAGCCCGATGGCACGCGCGTCCCGGTCTTCCGCAAGGGCGAATGGGCGTGATAGGCCGCTGAACCTGACTAAGTATAGCGCCCGGCACGCCGATTGGTGTGTTGGGCGCTTATTTTTTGTGCGGACGTGAGGAATTCCGCCTCATCTCGCGCAGTTCGATGCACCCGGCGTAGGATGGCGCCGCTGAACGCGGGCGCTGCTTGACGGAAACGGAAACTGGGCGAAATCTGAATATACGGGTCGGGCTTGGCCGACCCTTTTGGGCAACTCGCGCACCCTTGCGCTGTGTGAAGGGCCGCCCGGCCGACGCAGGTTTTCGATCCTCCTCCCCGAAAACG
This sequence comes from Thioclava sp. DLFJ4-1, assembly GCF_002020145.1. Lineage (NCBI taxonomy): Bacteria > Pseudomonadati > Pseudomonadota > Alphaproteobacteria > Rhodobacterales > Paracoccaceae > Thioclava > Thioclava sp. DLFJ4-1. The sequence continues at coordinate 412,204 of NZ_MPZT01000001.1, read as the reverse complement.
CGTTCAGGCCGGGCGGTGCCCAGCCTGACAAGCAAGAATTCGAAATTTTCGTCCGCTTAGTTGCCGGTATCGAGGCTCTTCGAGATCAGTTCTTCGCGGCTCTTGGCGAGAGAGGGATGGATCAGCGCGTTCTCGATAGCGGCGACCTGCGTGAAGCCGATACTGTTGAGCTTTCTACCCTTAGCGAATTCCGCAGCCCGCGCTTGGTCGAGCATACTGAGATGCGGGTCGGCCGGCATGAAATAGGCCGGGTCGGACCCGCTCGAGCTCTGCTTGGGCGACTGCGATTGCGGGCCAAGGTCACCGGGCGGCTGCGACGTGACACCGGCTTGCGCGATCCCGACGCCAAGGCCAAGCGCCACTGCAAGGCTGCAACCGAATGTAGCGGCGGTAAAACGGGTCGTCATAGGCAGTTTCCTCATTTCTTCTTCAGGGCCATACGGATCAGCGTTTCCTTCGCCGTGCGGTCGACATTCTGAACCAGCGCTTCCTTGATCTGCACGATCTGGCGGTCAGTCAGGTTGGACAGGTCGACATTGCCGACGAGGAAATGCACGCGTTGGATCTCCAGCGCATTGAGCGGCTGCTGCTGCTGCGCGGCGGCTAGCGACGGCAGCGCGGCGCAGGTGAGGGCGGCGATCAGGGCGATCGATTTCATCATGAGTCTCCTCAGGGTGCTCTTCCCAATGAAAATGCAGTTGCGCGCGCGTGGGACAAGCGTGGTCGCGCGCAAGTTTCGGTGAAGGTCGCTTGCCCTATGCGTCAAGATGGGGATTCACATCGCGAATTCATCATGATACCGTAACTATTAACAAGCAGAGGGCAGACATAAGCTCTCGCGAAATACGGGCAGGATCGAGGCAGTGAAGGCGGGCTATCAGGGCACCTTCGTCATTTCATGGGCGCAGACGGAAATCGACGGCACACCGGTGCCGCCGCTTGAGGTCGTGACCGTGGGCGCATGTTGGCGATGGACGGGGCAGGCGATTTGCGTGGACGGGCCCAATGATCGGCTCATCTTGCACAACGCGCGCGGCGAGGCGGAGCGGCGCACGAAAGCCGCCCGCGCGGTGCGCCGCCTGCTGGGCGAGGCCGTGGGACATCCGCGAACGCTCGACGATCCCGACGAGACCGAGACGCCCAATCAAAGCTTTACCGTGACCGATGGTTACCACGCCTATGTCGTGACCCTGATCGAGCTGCCCGAAAGCGGTACGCGCATCCTGATGTTCGCCGGTCGGATGCCGCCGGTGGACAGCGATCTCTGGGTGGTCGACCGTGCGCTTGATCTGCGCCCGAAAGCGGCGCGGCAGGGGCCTGCGGGCGTCATCTGTTTTACCCCCGGCACGCTGATCGAGACCGACCAGGGCCGCCGCCCCGTCGAGGCGCTGCGCGAAGGCGACCGCGTGCTGACCCGCGATGACGGGGCGCAGCCGATCTGCTGGATCGGTCGGCGCGACATCTCGGGCGCGCGGCTCCATGCGATGCCGCATCTGCGCCCGGTGCGGATCTCGGCTGGGGCCTTCGGTATCGCCCGGCCCGATCGCGATCTGATCGTATCGCCGCAGCACCGGATGCTGGTGCGCGGACGCGCGGCGCAGGCGCTGTTCGCCGAGGACGAGGTTCTCGTGCGCGCCTGCGATCTGGTCAACGGACGTCAGATCCGTTTCGAAGGTGCGCTGCGCGGTCTGAGCTACATCCATCTTATGTTCGAACGCCATCAGGTGCTGACCGCGAACGGGCTGGAAACCGAAAGCTTCCACCCGGCCTCCACCCGGCTCGAGATGATCGCCCGCGACCAGCGCGCCGGGCTCGAGGCGCTGGTGCCGCAGGTCGAGGAAAATCCGCTCAGCTACGGTGCCTTCGCGCGCCGGGCGCTCAAGCCCTCCGAGGCTGCGATCCTGCGCCACGATCTGGCCGCCTGAACGAGCAAATCCGCTGGAAATCGCTGCAGGCTTGGGCTGTGCGTCAGATGCACGGCTTCGTGCGCATTTTGCGCCTTTTCTCTGCCCGAACGTCGCCTTAGCTTCGGGACAAAGGAGAATTCAATGACCAGACCCGTCGTCGGCATCATCGGCAATAGAGGCCTCGTAGGTGACCGCTACCCCGTCCATGAAGGCGGGCAGCTCAACTCGGAAGCGGTGAGCAAAGTCTCCGATTGCATCCCGCTGCTGATCCCCGCCGATCCCGAATATGTGTCCGTTCAGGAATTGATGGAGGTCTGCGACGGCTTCCTGCTGACCGGCGGGCGGCCGAACGTCCATCCGCATGAATATGGCGAGGAGCCGACCGAGAAGCACGGCACCTTCGACCGTGCCCGCGACGCGATCACCCTGCCGCTGGTGCGCGCCTGTGTCGAAAGCGGGCAGCCCTTCCTTGGCATCTGCCGGGGCTTTCAGGAGGTCAACGTCGCGATGGGCGGCACGCTGCACCCCGAGATCCGCGAGCTTCCGGGGCGGTTGAACCACCGGATGCCGCCGGAGGGGACGCTCGAAGAAGGGTTCTCCAACCGCCACATGGTCACGCTCACCCCCGGCGGCCGGTTCGCGCGTCTCTTCGGCGCGGATGAGGTCGAGACCAACACGCTGCACGGGCAGGGCGTCTGCACCGCCGGTACCCGGATTGTGATCGAAGGGCGCGCCCCCGATGGTACGCCCGAGGCGATCTATGTTAAGGACGCGCCGGGGTTTACCCTATCGGTGCAATGGCATCCCGAATGGCGTGCGGCGGAAGATCCGGTCTCGCGCCCTCTGTTCGAGGCATTCGGCGATGCGGTGCGTGCTTGGGCGCGCGGCGAACGGCCCGCCGCCTGCGTCGCCTGAGCCGCTAAGACAAAACGGAGAGACAGATGAAACGCTCGCGCGTGAACGAAATCATGGCCGCGGCCGAGGAAATGATCCAGGAATTCGGCTTCCGCCTGCCGCCCTTCGCATGGTGGAGCCCGGCCGAGTTCAAGGCGCGCCTGCCGCAGGCACAGCGCATCGTGGAAGCCGCGATGGGCTGGGATATCACCGATTACGGGCAGGGCGATTTCGACAAGCTGGGTCTGTTTCTCTTCACCCTGCGCAACGGCGATCTGCGCGATCTTCAGGCGGGCCACGGCATGGCCTATGCCGAGAAGCTCCTGATCTCGCGCAAGGACCAGATCAGCCCGATGCATACACATATCATCAAGGCCGAGGACATCATCAATCGCGGCGGCGCAGACCTCGCGATCGAGCTCTATGGCTCTGACGCGGATGGCAAATTCGACGAGACCGCAGGCGGGCAGGTGATGTGCGACGGCGTCCCGCGCAATTACGAGCCCGGCGAGGTGCTGATCCTGCGCCCAGGCGAGAGCGTGACCCTGCGGCCCGGTGACTGGCATGCCTTCTGGGGCGAGGGCGGCGACGTTCTGATCGGCGAGGTCTCGACCGTCAACGACGACAACACCGACAATATCTTCCGCGAAGATATCGGGCGGTTCTCCGAGATCGAGGAAGACGAAGCGCCGCGTCACCTGCTCGTCAGCGACTACGACAAGTTCCTGTATTCATAAATATTTACTGGCTTCCTTGCGGGCGAAAGGCTTCAGCCTTTCGCCATGCTCGGCCAGCCAGGCCTGCACGCGGGCCGGGTCTTTCTTGCTCAGCTCGCGCAGCCACCACGCGATCGCTTTCTGGATGAACCAGTCGCGATCCTCGGCCAGTTGCGTGGCCCAGCCCAGAACCTCGTCACGCACCGCCTCGTCCTCGGGCTTGGGATTGCGCTGCTTGGTCCAGGGCAGGGTGAAGACGAAGGCCGCGCGCCGCGTCCACATGTGATCCGAGCGCACCCAGTCCGCCACCTCGTCAAGCCGCGCGGGCTCGGCCTGAAGCCGTTTCGAGCCCGCCTTGGCGGCGTGATCGGCAATCGCCCAGGCGTCGAATTGCGGCACCCAGCTCGCGATCAATTCCCATGCGGCACCGTCAGGGCGCAGCCGCGCCTGCGTCAGCAGCTTGGCCGCCGCGATCCGCGCCTCGTGAATGTCGCTGTCCCAAAGCCCACGCGCCAACTCAACGCGTCCCGGCACGTCGAGCTGGCCACGCCACAGCGCGACCATGTCCTCGATCGCAGGAACGGAAACGCCCAGATAGCGCCGCTCCGCCTTGTGATAGGCAGCCATTTCGGCGGCTTTCTCGGCATCCGCCCAGCTTTCCAGTGCGAAAAGCGCGTCTTCCAGCGTGGGCGGGGGCCCGAGCGGCGCGTCGGCGTCCTCTTCCTCGGCGAAGGCCTCGTACTCCGCATCCGAGGCCGCATAGGCCTCGGCCTCGGCGCGCAGTCTCGCGTCTTCCGCCGGGTCGAGTGGCGCGTAATCCGCCGCGCGCGGCCGCGCGACGCGCTTCTTGCCCCGCTTGCGGCTCATTCGACCGTCACCGATTTGGCGAGGTTGCGCGGCTGGTCCACGTCGGTGCCTTTCGCGACCGCCGTGTGATAGGCCAGCAGCTGCGCCGGAACCGCATAAAGGATCGGCGCGAAAGGTTCCGCAATATCAGGCATTTGCAGCGTGCCCCAAGTGCCGTCCTGCGCCGCGCTGATGCCCTTGGCATCGGAGACCAGCAGCACCATCCCGTGGCGCGCCATCACCTCCTGCATGTTCGAGACGGTCTTGTCGAAGAGCTTGTCATAAGGCGCCATAACGATCACCGGCACGGTGCGATCGATCAGCGCGATCGGCCCGTGTTTCAGCTCGCCCGAGGCATAACCTTCGGCATGGATATAGCTGATTTCCTTGAGCTTCAGCGCCCCTTCCAGTGCCAGCGGATACATCGCGCCGCGTCCAAGGAAGAGGATGTCCTGCGCCTCGGCGAGTTGCTCGGCCAGATGCGCGATCGGCTCGGAGATCGACAGGGCCTGATTGAGCAGGCCGGGCAGGGCGCGCAACGTATCGGCATGGGCGCTAAGCGTGGGCCCGTCGGTGACGTCCCGATCACGGCCCGCTTTCAGCGCCATGACGGCCAGAACCAGCAGCTGCGCGGTGAACGCCTTGGTCGAGGCCACGCCGACCTCGACGCCCGCGAAGATGGGCAGCATGATGTCTGCCTCGCGCGCGATGGATGAGGTGGGCACGTTGACCACGGCCACGGTCTTCGCAACGCGCTCGGAGCAATAGCGCAGCGCGGCCAGCGTATCGGCAGTCTCGCCGGATTGGCTGACGAAGACGGCGAGGCTGCGCTCGGACAGGGGCGGCTCGCGGTAGCGGAATTCAGAGGCCACGTCGATCTCGACCGGGATGCGAGCGAATTCCTCGAACCAGTATTTCGCCACCGCGCAGGCGTAATGCGCCGTGCCGCAGGCGATCAGGACAATCCGGTCAATGTTGGAAAAGTCCAAGTCTTCCGGCAGATTCAACCCGGTTTCGGGCAGATAATGTCGCAAAGCGTCAGCCAGCACGACGGGCTGCTCGGCGATTTCCTTCGCCATGAAATGCTTGTAGCCGCCCTTTTCGACTTGCGCCTGACCCAGATCGATGCGGCTTTCGTCGCGGTTCGCACGGCGACCCTCGGCGTCGAAAATCTCGGCGCCTGCGCGGGTGACGAAGGCGTAATCGCCCTCTTCGAGATAGGTGATCCGGTCGGTCATCGGCGCGAGCGCAATCGCGTCCGACCCCACGAACATCTCGCCATCGCCATGCCCGATCGCGAGCGGCGAGCCCTTACGCGCCGCGATCAGCAGATCGTCCTCGCCGTCGAAGAGCCACAGCAGCGCGAATGCGCCTTCGAGCTTGCCAAGCGTCGCCACGGCGGCCTCGCGCGCATCCATACCGCGATCCATGAACATCCGCGTCAGCAGCGCGACGGTTTCGGTATCCGTCTGCGTCTCCGGGGTAATCCCGGCCTCGGCCAGCTCGGCGCGCAGCTCGCGGAAATTCTCGATGATGCCGTTATGCACGACCGCGACGGGCCCCGAGCGATGGGGGTGCGCATTGCCTTGAGTGGCAGCCCCATGGGTCGCCCAGCGGGTGTGGCCGATGCCAGACTTGCCCGGGAGGGGCTCATGCACCAGCAGATCGGACAGGTTCCACAGCTTGCCAACCGCCCGGCGGCGGTCCAGCTTGCCTGCGTTTACCGTCGCGATCCCGGCACTGTCATAGCCGCGATATTCCAATCGCTTGAGGCTCTCAACGAGCCAGGGGGAAACCTCGTGCTTCCCCAAAACGCCAATAATTCCGCACATTTATCAATCTTTCTTCATGCGACGCGCTTTCTCCGCGCGCAGTTTCGCAAATAGCTTCGTAGCGAGGCCCGGACGGTTCACCTGCTCGGAGCGTTCGATCGCGATCGCCTCGGCAGGGACGTCTTTCGAGATCACCGATCCCGAGCCCGTCAGCGCACCGTCGCCCACCGTCACCGGGGCCACCAGCATCGTATCGGAGCCGATGAAGGCATTCGCACCGATGGTGGTGCGATGCTTCATCACTCCGTCGTAATTGCAGGTCACCGTGCCCGCGCCGATATTCGTATGCTCCCCGATATCGGCATCGCCCAGGTAGGTCAGATGGCCGACTTTCACACCCTCGGCGAGGATCGCGTTCTTCACCTCGACGAAATTGCCGATATGCACGTCCTCGGCGAGTTCCGCGCCGGGGCGCAGACGGGCGAAGGGGCCGATCGTGGCGCCGCGCGAGATGTGGCAGCCTTCGAGATGGCAGAAGGCCTCGATCACCGCACCGGATTCGATGGTCACGTCGGGGCCGAACACGACATTCGGGCCCAGCACGACATCGCGGCTGATATAGGTGTCGAGCGCGAACCAGACGCTGGTGGGCTCCACCATGGTCACGCCGTTTTCCATCGCCTCGGCGCGCATCCGTTCCTGGAAGAGGGCCTCGGCGCGGGCAAGTTCGGCGCGGGTGTTGATGCCCAGCGTTTCGGCCTCATCACAGGTCACGACCTGCGCGGTCAGGCCCTTCTTGCGCGCGGCTTCGACGATATCGGTGAGGTAGTACTCCTGCGACGCGTTCTCGTTCGACAGCCCCGCGACGAGTTCGGTCAGAAGCACCGCGTCACAGGCGATAACGCCCGAGTTGCAAAGGGTTATGCCGCGTTCTTCATCCGTGGCATCCTTGAATTCCACGATCCGATCCAGCGTGTCGCCCTGCGCCACCAAGCGCCCATAGCGGCCCGGATCGGCCGCCTCGAAGCCGAGCACGGTCACCGCCGCATCGGACGACGCCAGCCGCTCCAGCGTCTCTGGCCGGATGAAGGGGGTGTCGCCGTAAAGCACGATCACACGGCCGTCGAACCCGTCGAGCGCGGGCAGGGCCTGCGCCACGGCGTGGCCGGTGCCGAGCTGTTCTTCCTGCAGCACGATCTGCGCCTCGGGATCGACCTTCGCGACGGCTTTCTTCACCTTGTCGGCACCGTGGCCCGCGACCACGATCACGGTCTCGGGTTCGAGGGCACGTCCGGCAGCCAGCGCATGCGCCACCAGCGGCGCGCGGCCCACCTGATGCAGCACCTTCGGCAAGTCGGATTTCATGCGGGTGCCCTGTCCCGCCGCGAGGGTGATCAATGCAATCGCCATTAGAAACCTTTTCTTCTGCTCGGCCCCGTTTTAACCATTGGCTTGCTTGCCGCAAGTGGTGCGTCTTCACGCTTCCTTTCGCGGTGTTACGGAAGGAGCAAAAGGCAATGCGCACAGTGGTTTTCGACCTCGACGGGACTTTGGCGGATACCTCCGCCGACCTGATCGCAGCGGCAAATTCCTGCTTTACGGCGCGCGGCCATGCGCCGCTTCTCGATCCGGCGGGGGACGCGCTGACCGCCTTCCATGGTGGCCGTGCGATGCTCAAGGCCGGCTATGGGCGGCTGGGGCTGCCGGAGGCGGAGGTCGCCGAGCTGGTCGAGGCCGATTATCACCCGCTGCTTGCGCATTACGGCGAGAATATCGACCGCCATACGCAGCTTTATCCCGGCGCGGAGTCGGCAGTGAAAACGCTGCGCGATCAGGGTTTTGCGACGGCCGTCTGCACCAACAAGCCCGAAGGTCTCGCGCGTGATCTGATCGACCGGCTCGGGATCACCGCGCTTTTCGACGCGCTGATCGGCGCCGATACGCTGCCGCTGCGCAAACCTTCGCCCGATCCCTATCTCGCGGCGGTCGAGCGGGCAGGTGGCAAGCTGGAAGCCTCGCTGCTGGTGGGCGACACCAATACCGATCGCGAGACCGCCCGCGCGGTCGGCGTCCCCTGTGTTCTGGTGACTTTCGGACCAGAGGGGCGCGGCATCGAACGGCTCGCCCCAGAGGCGCTGCTCGATCATTTCGACGATCTGCCCGCGCTGGCCGCGCGGATGCTCGGGTGAGCGCCTCGGCGGGGCTGTGCCGCCCCAAACCACCCCTCAGACGCGGCCGCCGACGGCCATGACCGCAGCCCCCATCGGTCCATCGCGCTTTCACGCCACCGCCTTCGTTCTGATCGCGGTGTTTCTCGACATGGTGGGGTTCGGGTTGATCATCCCGGTGCTGCCGTCCCTGATCGCGGATGTCGGCCATGTCGATCTGGCGCAGGCGAGCCGGATCGGCGGCTGGATGTTCGCGGCCTTCAGTCTCGCGCAGTTCCTGTTCGCGCCGCTGATGGGCAACCTCTCGGATCGGTTCGGACGCCGCCCGCTTTTGCTGCTCGCGATCGGCGGTCTGGGCGTCGATTACCTCTTTCACGCCTTCGCGCCGACGCTGCTCTGGCTCCTCGTGGGCCGGATCGTCGCGGGCATCTGCGGCGCATCCTACGTCATCGCGAACGCCTATCTCGCCGACATCACCCCACCGGCCGAGCGTGCCCGCGCCTTCGGTCTGATCGGCGCGGCCTTCGGCTTCGGCTTTATCGCAGGGCCCGCGCTTGGCGGGTTTCTGGGCGAGCTTGGCCCGCGTATTCCCTTCTTCGTGGCCGCCGCGCTATCGGGGCTGAACCTGATCTACGGGCTGATCGTGCTGCCCGAAAGCCTGCCGCAGGGCCTGCGTCGTCCGGTGAACTGGCGCGCCTGCAACCCGCTGGGCACGTTGAAAGTCTTCGCGCGCTATCCGGGCGTGCTGCCAATGGGCACCGCCCTTGGCGTCTATCTGTTCGCCTCCGCCGTCTATCCCGCGATCTGGCCCTATTGGGGGATGGCGAAATTCGGCTGGTCCGAGGGGACGGTGGGGCTGACGCTTGCAGGCTACGGGGTCGTCGCGGCGATCTTTCAGGGCGGGCTGGCCGGTCCGCTCGCATCCCGTCTGGGCGAGGCGCGGGTGGTGGTGATCGGGCTGATTGTCGGGATCGGCATGACCATCGCACTGGGTCTGTCGACCTCGCTTGCAATGGTCCTGATCGTCCTCTTGATCACCGGGATCGAGGGGCTGGTGCATCCGATGATCGCCTCGCTGATGTCCAATGCGGTGCCCGAGGATGCGCAGGGCGCGCTGCAGGGTGGCATATCCGCGCTGATGAACCTCGCAATGCTGGCGGGCACCTTGTTCTTCACCCAAGTCTTCGGGATATTCCTCGCCGAGAACGCTCCGATCCGCACGCCGGATATGGCCTTTTACGTGGCTTCCGTGATCCTGCTGGTGGCATTGGCGCTGTTCATCCGCGCAAGAAAGGTCTGAGCGATGTCCGAGGTCTTCAAAGGCAACTTCACCCAGCAGGAGCCGATCCCCGAAGACGCGATCGAGCGCGCCGTCGAGGTGATGCGCTCGGGTCGCCTTCATCGCTACAACACCCTGCCCGGAGAGCCGGGCGAGGTGGCGCTGCTGGAGGAGGAATTCGCCGGATTGACCGGCGCGCCCTATTGTCTTGCGGTGGCCTCGGGCGGCTATGCCTTGGGCTGCGCGCTGCGCGCCGTGGGCGTGGGGCCGGGCGATCCGGTGCTGACCAATGCCTTCACGCTCGCCCCCGTGCCCGGCGCGATCGCGGCGGTCGGTGGCAAGCCCGTGCTGGTTGAGGTTACCGACCAGCTGACCATCGACCTTGACGATCTGGCGGCGAAAGCCCCGCAGGCGCGGGTGCTGATGCTGTCGCATATGCGCGGCCATATCTGCGACATGGATGCGCTGATGGAGATCGCGCGCGACCATGATCTAACGGTGATCGAGGATTGCGCCCATACGATGGGGGCGACATGGGCCGGGGTTCACTCGGGGCGGCACGGCGCGATCGGGTGTTATTCGACCCAGACCTACAAGCACATGAATTCGGGCGAGGGCGGGCTGATCGTGACCGACGATGCCGAGCTGGCGGCGCGGATGATCCTGCTGTCGGGCAGCTACATGCTTTATGAGCGGCACCGGGCCGCGCCGGGCCCTGAGGTGTTCGAGGGGCTGAAATACGACACGCCCAATGTCTCGGGCCGGATGGACCATCTGCGCGCCGCGATCCTGCGTCCGCAACTGTCGACGCTGGCGGATCGGGTGGCGCGCTGGAATGCGCTCTACCGTGAGGTCGAAGCCGGGCTTGCCGGGGCAGAGGGCATCGCGCTGATCGAGCGCCCCGAGGCCGAGAGCTATGTCGGCTCGTCTTTCCAGTTTCGCCTGCCGGGGCGCTCCGCCCCCGAGATGCTGGACTTCGTCGCCCGGGCTGCGGCCCGCGGGGTCGAGCTGAAATGGTTCGGCGCGGATGAGCCCGCGGGCTTCACCTCGCGCCATGACAGCTGGCGTTATGCCGAGGCGCAGAACCTGCCGCGCACCGATGCGGTGCTGGCGACGCTGCTGGATCTGCGCCTGCCGCTGACTTTCTCGACGGATGACGCCGCCCAGATCGCGCGCATCCTGCGCGAAGAGGCCGAGGCCTGAAGAGGTGGCGTGCTGATACTCAGCCCGCGCGCGAGATCCAGTCGGCGATCATCAGGTCGAGATGCGCGCCACCGCCATTCTTGTAAAGCGTGATCTCCTCGGCGCTTTCCCGCCCGCGCGCGCCGCCGATAAGATCGTAGAGATCGGCCTTTACCGCCTCGGGTGTGATCACCCCTTCGCGGATCGGGATCAGCAACTCGCCGATATGACCCAGCGTGGTGTCGCGGCTGTCGACGAAGAGGCTCGCCGTCGAGATCAGCGCATCGTCTGCCTCGCGCATATCGGCCTTATAGGCTCCGATCAGATCGACATGGGTGCCGGGCTTTACCCATGCACCCTGCAGGATCGGCGCGCGCGCCATCGTGGCGCTGCTGACGATATCGGCCTCTGCCACCGCTTCGGCCAGATCGGTCACCGCGCGCAGGCTGATGCCCTCGGGGGCGGGGCCAGCCGCCAGTTCCTGCGCCTGTTCGGGGCGGCGCGTCCAGAGCGTGATCTCCGTCAGCCCCGGGAAGCCCGCCGCATAGGCCGCGATCAGCGAGCGCGCGACCCGGCCGCCCCCCACGATCAGCAGTCGGTGGCTGTCGGGGCGCGCGAGAAGCTGCGCGCCCAGAACGGAATCGGCGGCGGTCTTGAACTCCGTCACCAGCGGGCAATCGACGATCGCAGTGGGCTGGCCATGCTCGGGCTCGAACACCACCATCGCGCCTTGCACCGTCGGCAGCCCCGCCTGCGCATTGCCGTCGCACACGGTGAAGGATTTCACCCCGTAGCCGAGCGCCGGAATATAGGCCGCACGGCTCAGCAGGACCGCGTCAGAGGGCCCGAGAAACGTATCGCCCAGCTCCGCCTTCGGGCGCGTATGGCCTGCGCGCAGTGCAGCTATCGCGCCGGGCCAGTCCAGCTTCTCGGCGATGTCATAGGGGATGATCTTCGGGCTCATGTCGTCTCCTTCATTGTCTCGGGCGTCACAGAGGCGCCAGCCAGCGCGCCGGGGCCGACACCTCGCGCGGCCCGTTGGCGGCACCGGTGATCGCATCGGCCAGAAGCGCACCGCAGCCCGCCGAGAGCGTCCAGCCCAGCTGACCGTGGCCCGCATTGACCCACAGATTGTCGTAAGCTTTCACCCGGCCAAGGAAGGGCGGGCCATGCGGGGTCGAGGGCCGCAGCCCGGTCCACAGCACGGGCGGCGCATCGCTCACCGCATCGCCGAAACGCGCGGCGACGTAATCGGTCAGCACCTTGGTGCGATCCTCGCGCAGCGTCCGGTCGCGTCCGGCGAATTCGGCGATCGCGGTCACCCGCAGCGCGCCGCCATAAGAGGCCACGGCCAGCATCGCGGCCTCGTCGATATAGGGGTGGCGGGGCAGGCGGCTCGGGTCTCGGACTTCCCACGTCCCCGAATAGCCCTTCACCGGGTAGATATCCGGCGCAAAGCCCAGAGGACGCGCCAGATCGGGCGTCTCGATCCCGGCGGCGAGGATCACCTGCGCCGCAGGCAGCGTCTCGTCGGCGAGGTTGACCCCGGTGATCTTGCCATGAGCCTGGGTGAAGCCGGTCACCGCGCTGTTGTAGCGAAACTGCACGCCGTGTTTGGCGGTAAGGGCCTTGGCGGCGGCGCGGGTCACCTCGTGGCAATTGCCCGCGGCATCCATCGGCGAGAGGAACCCGCCCGCAAAACCCGCCTCTGCCAAGAGCGGATCGTTTTCGGCCAGCCAGTCCGGGTCGATCCGCGTCAGCCGCCCGTCGTCATGCGCGTCGATCTCGGCGGTGGAATTGTGCAGGTAGAGCCCGCCTTCAAAGCGGATCAGCGCGTCCAGCCCCAACTCCTGCGCCATGTCGGGCAGGGCGGCACGGGCGGTCTCGGCCAGCCGCATCATCCGCGCGGTATTGCGCGCCTGCGCGGCCCCGGTGCAGTTGCGCAGGAAGGTCGTGCCCCAGCGCCACAGCGCTGGATCGAAGGGCGCGGTCAGCTTCACGCCGGGATTGCGCCCCGCCATCGCGCGCAGCAGTTGCGGCAAGGCATCCGGCCCCGCCCAGGCGCTCGCATGGCCGATCGAGACGATCCCGGCATTCGCGCGCGAGCACAGCTCAGCCGGACCGGGCAGGCGGTCGATCACCGTCACCGGCAACCCGCGGCGAGCCAGCGCCCATGCGGTCATCGTGCCGACGATCCCCGCTCCGATCACGATATGACGTGGCTGGCCCATCTGCGCTCCCGTTGGTTTCCAAGCTCTCAGGTCTCTTTGTGGCGGCAATCACTGCAAGTGACCAGCCCCTGTGCCAGTGGCTCGTGCCGCTGCGTCCTTTGCCCGCGTCCCAGCCCACGGGCCTTGACCCGACTCGGCAATTGCGCATAAATGAACGTGCGTTCAATAAACCGGGGGAGGAGATCCGATGTTCGCAGGTTCGATGGAGTTCGATCTGGGCGAGGATATCGCCGCACTGCGCGATATGGTGCGCCGTTGGGCGTCCGAGCGTGTGGCCCCGATCGCGGCCAAAACCGATCTGGATAATGAGTTTCCGAACGAGCTTTGGACCGAGATGGGCGAGCTTGGCCTGCTCGGGATCACCGTGTCGGAAGAATATGGCGGGGCCGGGATGGGCTATCTCGCTCATGTCGTGGCCACCGAGGAAATCGCGCGGGCTTCGGCCTCGATCGCGCTCAGCTACGGCGCGCATTCCAACCTCTGCGTGAACCAGATCAAGCTGAACGGTTCTGACGCGCAGAAGAAGAAATACCTGCCCGGGCTGATCTCGGGCGAGTCCGTCGGCGCGCTCGCGATGTCGGAATCCGGCGCAGGCTCGGATGTGGTGGGCATGAAGCTCAAGGCCGAGAAGCGCAACGGCTACTACGTCCTGAACGGCCATAAATACTGGATCACCAACGGCCCCGATGCCGATACGCTCGTGGTCTATGCCAAGACCGACCCGGAAGCGGGCTCCAAAGGCATCACCGCCTTCATCGTCGAGAAGGATTTCAAGGGCTTCACCACCTCCAAGCATTTCGACAAGCTCGGCATGCGCGGCTCGAACACGGCGCAGCTGTTCTTCGAGGATTGCGAAGTGCCCTTCGAGAACGTGCTGGGCGAAGAGGGGCGCGGCGTGCGCGTCCTGATGTCGGGCCTCGATTACGAGCGCGTGGTGCTTTCGGGCATCGGCACCGGCATCATGATGGCCTGCCTCGACGAGGTCGTGCCCTATTGCAAGGAGCGCGAACAGTTTGGCCAGCCGATCGGGAATTTCCAGCTCATGCAGGGCAAGATCGCCGATATGTATGTCGCGATGAACACCGCGCGCGCCTATACCTACGAGGTCGCGAAGGCCTGCGATCGTGGCGCGGTGACGCGTCAGGATGCGGCTGCCACCGTGCTTTATGCGTCCGAGCAGGCGATGGTGCAGGCGCATCAGGCGGTGCAGGCCCTTGGCGGCGCCGGGTTCCTCAACGACTCCAACGTCTCGCGCCTGTTCCGGGACGCGAAGCTGATGGAGATCGGCGCGGGCACCTCAGAAATCCGCCGGATGCTCATCGGTCGCGAGATCATGGGAGCCGTCTGATGCGAGCGGGCGCTCTCCTCCTGATCGGGCTTGCAGCGCCTCTGGCGGCGCAGGCCCAAGGGGCAGGGGCGGATTTCGATCCGGCCCCTTTGGAGAGCTGCCTGTCGAGCGCAGGCGACCCTGCGTCCTGCATCGGCAAAGCGGCGGATAACTGCATCGGTGACGATGCGAGCGTCCCCGGTCGCCGCGCCTGCTATGATGCCGAGCGCGCCCTCTGGTCCGACCATGCGGCGACAGCCCTCGACAGCTTGCGCCGGGCGGCGGCGGCCAGTGACGCGGCGCAAATCGTGGCGGGCAAGTCACCGTCGGGATTGCAGGGCGCGCAACTGGGTGAAGCGGAAGCCGCCTGGGCGCGCTACCGTGACGCCGCCTGCGCCTATGGAGCCGCGCTGCAGGGCGCGGGCGCGGAGGCGGACGAGGCGCGGTGCCTGATGCGCAAGACCGCCGAACATGCGCTGGAATTGCAGGACTGGGCCGAGACGCTGTCCGCTCATGGCAAGGGAGGGACGCAATGAAGACGCTTTGGATGATCGGTGTCGCCATGCTGAGCCTATCGGCCACTGCCGCGCGCGCCGAAGGCATTCCCGTCGCCTATGATCCGCAGGTTATCACGGCCTGTCTCGCAGCTAAAAACGGACCCGCCCGCAGCGCCTGTATCGGGCTTGGGGCTGCACATTGCATGACTGTAGACAATGCCGGGTCGAGCAATGCGGGCATGGGCTTTTGCTTCGGCGCAGAACGCGACGATTGGGACAGCCGCCTGAATGCAGCCTATCAGACGGTCGTCGCGCAGGACGGCAAGATGGATGCGGAACTGCAAGAGCTGGGTTCCGCCGCGCCGCCGCAGGTGCCTGCGCTGAAAGAGATGCAGCGCGCATGGATCGCCTATCGCGATGCGTCCTGCACCTATGAAATGTCGACTTGGGGCGGCGGCTCGGGCGCAGGCCCGGCCGGATCGCAATGCGAAATGCAACTGACTGGAGCGCAGGCGCTGCGCCTGATCGCGCGGGCCGAGCAGCTTGAAGGAGATACCCAATGAAAGGGCTTTCAATCGTCGCGGCACTAATCTGTGCCTCGCCCGCCTTGGCGCAGGAGCCGAGCGTCGATACGGACGCGGTACGCGCCTGTTTCGACGGGGCGAAGGATACCCATCCCGCCTGTATCGGCGAGGCGGCCGCCGCCTGTCAGGGTCAGCCGGGCGGCGATACGACGCTTGGCATTTCGGCTTGCCTGCAAGGCGAGGCGCAGGTCTGGGACGATATCGCGAAGTCGCAATATAAGGCGGCGCGCGCCCGTCTGCTGGAGCAGGGCGGCACGAAGCTCGCCAACAAGCTGCTCGATGCGCAAAGCGCGTGGGGGCAGTATCGCGACGCCGATTGCGGGCTGCTCTATGATATTTGGAAGGATGGCACGATCCGCACGGTCGTGGCGTCGCAATGCTACCTCGAGCGTACGGCGCAACGCGCGCTGGAACTGCGCGATTTGGGGAGGATGGAATGAAGCTTGTATCGCAGGCCCTGACCTCGTCGGAGGACTTTCAGGCCAATCGCAAGGCGCATCTCGACGCGCTGTCGCAGATCGAAAACGCGGCTGCACAGGCAGCGGCTGGCGGTGGTCCCGCCGCGCTGGAGCGGCACCTGTCGCGCGGCAAGATGGCGCCGCGCGAACGGGTGGCGGGGCTCTTGGATCCCGGCTCGCCGTTTCTGGAAATCGGCGCGACGGCTGCGCATGATATGTATGGCAACGCGGCACCCTGCGCAGGCGTGATCGCCGGGATCGGTCGGGTGCAGGGCCAAGAGGTCATGGTGGTCGCCAACGACGCCACCGTGAAGGGCGGCACCTATTACCCGCTGACGGTGAAGAAGCACCTGCGCGCACAGGAAATCGCCGAGGAAAACCATCTCCCCTGCATCTACCTCGTCGACTCGGGCGGTGCGAACCTGCCCAATCAGGACGAAGTCTTCCCCGATCGCGACCATTTCGGGCGCATCTTCTACAATCAGGCCCGGATGTCCGCGAAGGGCATCGCCCAGATCGCCGTGGTGATGGGGTCCTGCACGGCAGGCGGCGCCTATGTGCCCGCGATGTCCGATGTGACGATCATCGTGAAAGAGCAGGGCACGATCTTCCTCGCAGGCCCGCCTTTGGTAAAGGCCGCGACAGGCGAGGTCGTCACCGCCGAGGATTTGGGCGGCGGCGATGTGCATACGCGCCTCTCCGGCGTGGCCGATTATCTGGCCGAGGATGACGCCCATGCTTTGGCGCTGGCGCGCCGCGCGGTTGGTAATCTCAACTACACGAAACCTTCGACGGTGAACTGGCAATCCCCCGAGGAGCCCGCCTACGACCCCGAGGAAATCCTCGGCGTCGTCCCGGCGGACCTGCGCACCCCCTATGACATCCGCGAGGTGATCGCGCGTCTGGTGGACGGCTCGCGCTTCGACGAGTTCAAACCGCGCTTCGGCGAGACGATCGTCACCGGCTTCGCCCATGTGAAAGGCTGCCCCGTGGGCATCGTCGCCAATAACGGCGTGCTGTTCTCGGAAGCCGCCCAAAAGGCCGCGCATTTCATCGAACTGTGCTCGCAACGCTCGATCCCGCTGGTCTTCCTGCAAAACATCACCGGCTTCATGGTGGGCCGCAAATATGAAAACGAGGGCATCGCGCGCCATGGCGCGAAGATGGTCACCGCCGTCGCCACCACCTCGGTTCCGAAGATCACGATGCTGGTCGGCGGCTCCTTCGGGGCGGGCAATTACGGCATGGCGGGCCGCGCCTATTCCCCGCGCTTCCTCTGGACCTGGCCCAACTCGCGGATCTCCGTGATGGGCGGCGAACAGGCGGCCGGCGTGCTCGCCACCGTCAAACGCGACGGTATCGAGCGCAAGGGTGGCCAGTGGTCGGCGGAAGAAGAGGCCGAGTTCAAGCGCCCCACCATCGAGATGTTCGAGCGCCAGTCGCACCCGCTCTACGCCTCGGCGCGGCTCTGGGATGACGGCATCATCGATCCGCGCAAATCGCGCGACGTGCTGGCGCTCTCGCTCTCCGCCGCGCTCAACGCTCCGATCGAGCCGACCCGCTTCGGCCTGTTCCGGATGTAACTTTCATGCCTCCGGCGGGGATATTTGGACCAAGAGGAAGTGCAAATCTTCGACTTGGCCGAAATATCCCGGGAGGCTCCGCAGGAGCGGGGGCAGCGCCCCCTCCGACGCTCTCAAAGGGGAGACCGACATGTTTTCCAAGATCCTGATCGCCAATCGCGGGGAGATCGCCTGCCGCGTGATCGAGACCGCACGCAAACTGGGCGTGGCGACCGTCGCCGTCTATTCCGAGGCCGATAGCGAAGCGCGCCATGTGGCGATGGCCGATGAGGCGGTGGCCATTGGCGGCCCCGCGCCCAAAGACAGCTATCTGCGCGGTGATGCGATCATCGAGGCCGCCAAACAGACCGGCGCGCAGGCGATCCATCCGGGCTACGGGTTCCTCTCGGAGAACCCCGATTTCGTCGATGCCGTCGAGGCGGCGGGGCTGGTCTTCATCGGCCCCTCGGCGAAGGCGATCCGCGCGATGGGGCTCAAGGATGCGGCCAAGGCGCTGATGGAGAA
The DNA here is from genome assembly GCF_002020145.1 of Thioclava sp. DLFJ4-1. Lineage (NCBI taxonomy): Bacteria > Pseudomonadati > Pseudomonadota > Alphaproteobacteria > Rhodobacterales > Paracoccaceae > Thioclava > Thioclava sp. DLFJ4-1. The sequence goes on along the minus strand of NZ_MPZT01000001.1, from coordinate 394,256 downwards.
GGCGGGCGTGCCTGTCGTGCCGGGTTATCACGGCGACAATCAGGACCCCGAGCATCTCGCGGGCGCCGCCGACACGATCGGCTATCCGGTGCTGATCAAGGCGGTCGCGGGCGGCGGCGGCAAAGGGATGCGGCTGGTCGAGGCACCGTCCGAATTCGCGGATGCGCTGGCCTCGGCGCAAGGAGAGGCGCAGACCGCCTTCGGCAATCCTGCCGTGCTGATCGAGAAATTCATCGGCTCGCCGCGCCATATCGAAGTGCAGGTCTTCGGCGATGGCGAGGAAGCGGTGCATCTGTTCGAGCGTGACTGTTCGCTCCAGCGTCGCCACCAGAAGGTGATCGAGGAGGCCCCCGCGCCGGGCATGACGCCCGAGATGCGCGAGGCGATGGGGCAGGCGGCGACGCGCGCCGCCGAGGCCATTGGCTATAAGGGCGCGGGCACGGTGGAGTTCATCGTGGACGGATCGGACGGGCTGCGCCCGGATCGGTTCTGGTTCATGGAGATGAACACCCGCCTGCAGGTCGAGCATCCCGTGACCGAGGCGATCACCGGGGTCGATCTGGTCGAATGGCAATTGCGGGTGGCGAGCGGTGAGCCGCTGCCCTGTGCGCAGGACGATCTGACGATCACCGGCCACGCGTTCGAGGCGCGTCTCTACGCAGAAGACGTGTCCGCGGGCTTCCTGCCCGCGACCGGGACGCTCTCGCATCTGCGCTTCGCCGATGGGTGCCGTGCCGATACCGGGGTGCGCACGGGCGACACGATCAGCCCGTGGTACGATCCGATGATCGCCAAGGTCATCACGCATGGGCCGACGCGGGCGACCGCGCTGGGGCAACTTGCGCGCGCCTTGGAAGAGACGGAAGTGGCGGGCACGGTGACGAACCTCGCCTTCCTCGCGCGGCTTGCGCGGCACGAGGGCTTCGCGCAGGGCAAGGTCGATACCGGGTTGATCGGGCGCGAGATCGACGCGCTCGCCGCCCCGACCGAGACGCCGGTTGCCGCAAAAGCGCTGGCCGTGATCGCCGCGGCCGGGCTTTGGGACGGCGATGCGAGCGGCTTCAGCCTTTGGCAATCGCCGCGCCGGGCCGTGTCCTTCGAGGAAGAGGTCGCGATCCGCGTACACGGACTGGGCCATGTCACGGTCGAACTGGGCGAGGAGGCCCATGCGTGCCAGCTGGCCGAGGATGGCTGGCGGGTGGATGGTGCTAAGACCGGGGCGCGGATGGCGCAGTCGGACGGGGCGATCACGATCTTCCTGCATGGCGCGCACCGTTTCGACATTCCCGACCCGCTGGCGCGTGGTGCGGATGCCGACGCCTCCGATCTGACGCTGGCGCCGATGCCGGGGCTGGTGAAGGCGGTCTTCGTCTCTGCCGGCGACACGGTGGCGGCGGGCGACCGGCTTGCCATCATGGAAGCGATGAAGATGGAACACACGATGCGCGCGGCCCGCGACGGTGTGGTGGCCGAGGTTCTGGTGACTGAGGGCGCGCAGGTCGAAGCGGGCGCGGCGCTCATTCGGCTGGAGGACGAGGCATGATCCGACTGCATCACATCCCCGGCGCGCGCTCGATGCGGGTGCTGTGGCTGCTGGAGGAGATGGGACTCGAGTACGAGCTTCAGACATGGTCGCTCACCGATGGCTCGCTGCGCAGCCCGGAGTTTCGCGAACTCTCGCCCGCCGGGCGCATCCCGGCGCTGGAGGTCGACGGGCGGTCGATCTTCGAGAGCGGCGCGATCGTCGAATACCTGACCGAGACCCGGCCCGAGGCAGGGCTGGCCCCGGTCACGGGAGAGCCGACCCGGGCGGATTTCCTCGAATGGGTGCATTTCGCGGAGACGCAGGGCAACATCCTGCAAAGCCTCAATATTCAGCATATCTTCCTGCGTCCGCCCGAGGCGCGCTCGCCCGCGATGATGGCGCTCGAGACGAAGCGGCTCGGCGTGACGATGAAGGCGCTCGAGGCGCATCTGGTCGGGCGCGACTGGCTGATCGGGACGTTCTCGGCAGCCGATTGCATGATGGGGTTCAATATCGACGCGATGTTCCGCTTCGTGCCGCGCGAGGGCTTCCCGAACATCTCCGCCTATCGCGACCGGATCGAGGCGCGGCCTGCCTATCAGCGTGCGGTCGCGAAGGGCGGGGCGAGCATGTATGCGCAGGATTTCTACGAGCTGCCCCCGATGGAGCAAAGCAATGGCTGAGACTGTCGAAATCTTCGAGATGGCCCCGCGTGACGGGCTGCAGAACGAAAAGCGGCAGATCGCGCTTTCCGACAAGATCGCGCTGGTCGATTGCCTGAGCCGGGCCGGGTTCCGCCGGATTGAGGTGGGGTCTTTCGTCAGCCCGAAATGGGTGCCGCAAATGGCCGACTCGGCGGCGGTCTTCGCCGGGATCACGCGCCGCCCCGGTATTTCCTACGCGGCGCTGACGCCGAACATGAAAGGCTACGAGGCGGCGAAAGCGGCCAAGGTCGATGAGGTTTCGATCTTCGCCTCCGCCTCCGAGGGATTTTCGCGCGCGAACCTCAATTGTTCGATCAGTGAAAGCCTGGAGCGGTTTGCGCCAATCATGGAGGCTGCGAAAGTCGATAATATGAAAGTCCGCGGCTACATCTCTGTCGTCACGGATTGCCCCTTTGACGGGGAAACGCCGCCGGAGAACGTGGCCCGGGTCGCGGCGCAGCTGCGCGACATGGGCTGTTACGAGATCAGCCTCGGCGACACGATCGGGCAGGGTACGCCCGAAAGCGTGACGGCGATGCTGCGCGCGGTGTTGGGTGAGGTCCCGGCGGAAAAGCTCGCCGGGCATTTCCACGACACCTCCGGGCGGGCGCTGGAGAATATCGAAGCCTCGCTGGCGATGGGCCTGCGGGTATTCGACGCCTGCGTCGGCGGTTTGGGCGGCTGTCCCTATGCGCCGGGCGCGGCAGGCAATGTCGCGACCGAAGCGGTGCAGGCGCGGCTCGGGGCTCTGGGCTACGAGACCGGGCTGGATACGGCCGTTCTGGCCGAGGCGGCCGCGATGGCGAAGAAGATGAAAGGGCAGGGCGATGTTTGAGACAATCAAGACCGAGACCGATGCGCGTGGCATCGCGCGGCTCACGCTGGCGCGTTCGGAGAAACATAACGCGCTCTCCGAGCAGATGATGGAGGAGATCACTGCGGCGATCGGCCAGCTTGGCACCGATGACGCCGTGCGCGTGGTGATCCTCGCTGCCGAGGGGCGCAGCTTCTGCGCGGGTGGCGATCTGAAATGGATGCAGAGCCAGATCGCGGCGGGCGCGAAAGAGCGCGCGGCGGCGGCGCGCAAGCTGGCGGGAATGCTGCAGGCGCTCAACACCTGCCCGAAACCGGTGATCGGCGCGGTGCAGGGCAACGCTTTCGGCGGCGGCATCGGCATGATGTCGGTCTGCGACGTGGCCATCGGCGTCGAGGGCGCGAAATTCGGGCTGACCGAAACGCGGCTGGGCCTGACGCCCGCGACGATCTCTCCTTATGTCGTCGCGCGCATGGGCGAGGCCCGGGCGCGCCGCGTCTTCATGTCCTCGCGGATCTTCGAGGCCGCCGAGGCGCGTGATCTGGGATTGCTGGCCAAGGTGGTTTTGCCCGAGGTGCTGGAGCGCGCCGTGATGGCCGAGGCCGAGCCCTATCTCGCCTGCGCGCCGGGCGCGGTGGGCGAGGCCAAGGCCTTGGTCCGCGCGCTGGGGCCGCGGATCGACGAGAGCGTGATCGACATGACGATCGAGGCGTTGGTGACTCGCTGGGAATCCGCCGAGTCGGATGAAGGAATCACCGCGTTTTTCGAGAAGCGCGATGCGGCGTGGAAAGCTTAAGGCAGCCTTAAGCGGCACCCTGCGGCGCGCAGGTCGAATATTCCGAAAATTCAAAGCGCCGTTAAGTTTGATCGAAGGCTGCGCTGCTGCAAAAGCGGCGCAGTCCAACGCGGGCAGGCTCTGAGCGGCGCTCGAAGCGCAAAAAATTCGCATACATTCGTATGCAAAAAGCATCTGTGGCCCGCATTTGCATGATTTTCCGGCCTGCTCTCGGTTGACCCCAATGGGGCGCAAGGCTATTGCTCGCCTAGCCAGAACCTGCGCGACAAGTCGTCGCGATGTTAGGGAGCCAAGCCCATGCATGACATGCTGCGCGAATATCTTCCCATCCTCATCTTTCTCGCCATGGCGATCGTGTTGGGCCTTGTGCTCATGCTCGCTGCGGCAGTGGTGGCGGTCCGCAATCCCGACCCTGAGAAGGTGTCGGCCTACGAATGCGGCTTCAACGCCTTCGACGATGCCCGGATGAAGTTCGACGTTCGTTTCTACCTCGTTTCCATCCTCTTCATCATTTTCGATCTCGAAGTGGCCTTCCTCTTCCCTTGGGCGGTGGCCTTCGGTCAGCTTTCCATGGTCGGATTCTGGTCGATGATGGTCTTCCTGACGGTTCTGACCGTAGGATTCGCATATGAGTGGAAGAAAGGGGCGCTGGAATGGGCGTGATGACCTCTGCCAATACCGCCGGTGCGGATCGCGAAGTCGCGACGCAGACGCTGAACAAGGAGCTGCAGGATAAAGGCTTCCTGCTGACCTCCACCGAAGACATCATCAATTGGGCGCGCAACGGCTCGCTGCACTGGATGACCTTCGGCCTCGCCTGCTGCGCCGTCGAGATGATGCAGGTGTCGATGCCGCGCTACGACCTCGAGCGCTTCGGCACTGCGCCGCGCGCAAGCCCGCGACAGTCCGACCTGATGATCGTCGCCGGCACCCTGACCAACAAGATGGCGCCCGCTCTGCGCAAGGTCTACGACCAGATGCCCGAGCCGCGCTACGTGATTTCGATGGGCTCCTGCGCGAATGGCGGTGGCTATTACCACTACAGCTATTCGGTGGTGCGCGGCTGCGACCGCGTCGTGCCGGTCGATATCTACGTTCCGGGCTGCCCGCCCACGGCGGAGGCGCTGCTTTACGGCATCCTTCAGCTGCAACGCAAAATCCGCCGCACCGGCACGCTGGTGCGCTGAGGAGAGCGAGAGATGGACGATACTGCCCTTCGCGAACTGGCCGGCCATATCGAGCTGAAGCGCCCCGATGACGTGGTCTCCACCGAGATCGCCTTCAACGAGCTGACGGTCACGATCACCGCGCAATCCGTTCCCGGTTTCACCGAGTTCCTGCGCGACGATCCGAATTGCCGCTTCACCAACCTCGTGGACATCACGGCCATCGACTGGCCCGAACGCCCGCAGCGCTTCGATGTCGTCTGGCATTACCTGTCGATGTATCGCAACCAGCGCATCCGCATTAAGGCGGCGGTCCGCGAAGAGGACATGGTGCCATCGATCACCAAACTGCACCCCTGTGCCGATTGGTTCGAGCGCGAGATCTTCGACATGTTCGGCATCCTGTTCTCGGGGCATCCGGACCTGCGCCGTCTGCTGACCGATTACGGCTTCCGCGGCCATCCGCTGCGCAAGGATTTCCCGACGACGGGTTATGTCGAAGTGCGTTACGACGAAGTGCTCAAGCGCGTCGTCTATGAGCCGGTGAAGCTGACGCAGGAATACCGGCAGTTCGATTTCCTCTCGCCATGGGAAGGTGCGAAATACATCCTTCCCGGTGACGAGAAGGGTGAGGAGGCGAAATGATGGACGGCGATATCCGCAACAATGTCTATGATGACGGCTCGAAGGACACGCTGACCGACGAGCAGCGCATCCGCAACTTCAACATCAACTTCGGTCCGCAACACCCGGCCGCCCACGGCGTGCTGCGTATGGTGCTGGAGCTGGACGGCGAGGTGGTGGAACGCGCCGACCCGCATATCGGGCTGCTGCACCGTGGCACCGAGAAGCTGATGGAAAGCCGCACCTATCTGCAGAACCTGCCGTACTTCAATCGCCTCGACTATGTCGCGCCGATGAACCAGGAACATGCGTGGTGCCTCGCCATCGAGAAGCTGACCGGCGTGGAAGTGCCGCGTCGTGGCTCGCTGATCCGGGTCCTTTATTGCGAGATCGGGCGCATCCTGAACCACCTGCTGAACGTGACCACGCAGGCGATGGACGTGGGCGCGCTGACGCCGCCGCTCTGGGGTTTTGAGGAGCGCGAGAAGCTGATGGTCTTCTACGAGCGGGCCTGCGGCGCGCGCCTGCACTCGGCCTATTTCCGGCCCGGCGGCGTCCACCAGGACCTGCCGCCGAAGCTGCTCGACGATATCGAGGAATGGGCGCATCACTTCCCGAAAGTGCTCGACGATATCGAAGGGCTGCTGACCGAAAACCGTATCTTCAAGCAGCGTAACGTCGATATCTGCGTCATCTCCGAGGAAGAGATCCAGCAATGGGGCTATTCCGGCGTGATGGTGCGTGGCTCCGGCCTCGCATGGGACCTGCGCCGCGCGCAGCCCTACGAATGCTATGACGAGTTCGACTTCCAGATTCCGATCGGCAAGAACGGCGACTGCTACGACCGCTATCTCTGCCGGATGGCCGAGATGCGCGAGTCGACCAAGATCGTCCTGCAGGCGATCGAGAAGCTGCGGATGCCGGAAAATCAGGGCGACGTGCTTGCCCGCGGCAAGGTGACTCCGCCGAAGCGGTCGGAGATGAAGCGCTCGATGGAAGCGCTGATCCACCACTTCAAGCTCTATACCGAAGGCTTCCACGTCCCCGCGGGCGAGGTTTATGCCGCCGTCGAAGCGCCCAAGGGCGAGTTCGGCGTCTATCTGGTGGCCGACGGCACGAACAAGCCGTATCGCGCGAAGATCCGCGCTCCGGGTTACCTGCATCTGCAATCCATGGATCACGTCGCCAAGGGGCACATGCTCGCCGACGTTTCTGCAATCATCGGCACGATGGACATCGTGTTCGGGGAGGTTGACCGCTAATGCTTCGCCGTCTTTACCCGGAACAACCCGATAGTTTCGAGTTCACGCCCGAGAACCTTGCATGGGCCAAGGCCCAGATGACCAAGTTTCCGGTCGGCCGTCAGGCCTCGGCGATCATCCCGCTGCTGTTCCGCGCGCAGGAACAGGAAGGCTGGCTGAGCCGTCCGGCGATCGAAACCGTCGCCGAAATGCTCGACATGCCCTATATGCGGGCGCTCGAGGTCGCGACCTTCTACTTCATGTTCCAGCTGGCCCCGGTCGGCTCGGTCGCCCACTTGCAGATCTGCGGCACCACCTCGTGCATGATCTGCGGCGCGGAAGACCTGATGAAGGTCTGCAAGGAAAAGATCGCCGCCGAGCCGTTTCAGCTCTCGGACGATGGCAAGTTCTCGTGGGAAGAGGTCGAATGCCTCGGCGCCTGCGCGAACGCACCGATGATGCAGGTCGGCAAGGATTACTACGAAGACCTGACTGAGGAGAGCCTCGCGAAGCTGATCGACGAGATGGGCAAGGGCGATGTACCGAAGCCCGGCTCGCAGACCGGTCGCTTCTCGTCCGAGCCCGCCTCGGGCCTGACCGCGCTCACCGAGTCCAAGGGCGACAAGGAAGAGTACAACGCCTCCGTTGGCTGGGCGCTGGCGATCGGCGACACGATCAAGCGTATCGACGGCACGGAAGTGCCGCTCGCAGCACCGTGGCAAAGCTCGGGCCAGCGCGGTCCGATCGGCACGATGGGGCAGGAGCGTCCGCGCTCTGCCGCGCAACAGGACGAGGCGCGCAAGGCCGCCAAGAAAACCGAGGCCAAGCCCGCCAAGGACACGCCCGCCGACAAGACCGGTGTGACGAAATCCGAAGCTCAGGCCACCTCGAAGGCCCGCCCGGAGTCCAAGCGTGAGCCCGAAGGCACCAAGGCCGACGCGAAACCCGAGACCGCGCAGGCAGAGGCGGGCGAGAAGCCCAAGCTGCTCGACGCACCGCGCGACGGCGGGGCGGATGACCTGAAGATGATCAAGGGCGTCGGACCGAAGCTCGAGACGCTCCTGCATTCGATGGGCATTTATCACTTCGACCAGATCGCTGGCTGGACCGATGCGGAACTCGCATGGGTCGACAGCAATCTCGAAGGGTTCAAAGGTCGCGCGACGCGTGACGACTGGAAAGGTCAGGCAGAGAAACTGGCCAGCGGGGCGGAGACCGAATTCTCGTCGCGCGCAAAGAAAGATGGCATTTACGAGTAATCGCAACAGGGTAGAGACCGCCGTTCGGCGGAGTGAATGGAGAGACGGGAATGGGTGATCAGACACAAGGGTGCCGCGGCAAGGCGGGTATCTGGGCAGGTATTACGGGGCTTGTGGTCACCGTATTCCTGATGGTCGTGGCGCATGAGCCTTTCCTCGTGGCTCTGTTCCTCGGTCTGATGACCTTCCTGCTGTTCGGCGCCTTCCTGATCTGGGCGTTCTGCTCCGAACATGGCGCGCCGGGCGCGGCGGACGGCGCCGGCGCATCCTCCGAAGATTCCGCAATTCCCGATAGCCCGGTCGAAACCTTCAACGCCTCCTCTCCCGAAGGGGTCGCGGCGCAAGCGCAGGCGGCAGCGGCGGCACCGACGCCCGCAGCCGAACGCGAAGTGGCGCGTGCCGACACGATGACGCCCAAGGACGAAGAGGCTACGCCCGAGGCTGACAAGCCCGAGCCCGGCCCGACCACCAAGCCTGCGACGGAAGAGGCTGAGGCCGAGGAGCCCAAGGCTGAACCGAAGGCGGAAGAGCCTAAAGCCGAAGAACCGAAAGCGGCGCCCAAGGCCAAGTCCGAGAGCGACGACACAAACCCGCTCTCTGCCATGTCGGCGCAGGTCGCGGACAAGCCCGCCGCGAAAAGCGCGGCAGGCCAACCCGAGGCCGCCGAGGGCGACGGCAAGAAGCCGCGCGGCCTCAAGCAGCCACGCAAGGCGGGGGCCGACGATCTCAAGAAGATCGAAGGCGTCGGCCCGAAGCTCGAAGAAGTGCTGAACGGCTGGGGTATCTACCATTACGACCAGATCGCGAAATGGGGCCCCGAAGAGATTGCCTATGCGGACCAGAACGTGCCGCGTTTCAAGGGCCGCTGCACCCGCGACAAGTGGGTCAGCCAGGCGAAAATCATCGTCGAGGACGGCATGGATGCCTTCCTCGAACGGGCGAAGACGAACGATTACTGAGCGGGGGTGAATGAGCCAGATCGACGAGCACGACAGGGCGTTGGGGCGTAAAGTCGCCCTTATCATTGCCGTCGCCACGATCCTCTGGCTCCTCCTGCAATGGATCGGACAACAACAGGGCTGGTCGGCGCAGATCGCGCTGATCGGCGATCTCGCGGCGATAGCCGCCTATATCTACGCGCTGGCACTCGTCTGGCGCATCTGGCGCCGGAAATCCGGCAAGTGAGGGAAGCGATATGCTGAAGGATCAAGACCGGATCTTCACCAATCTCTACGGGATGCATGACCGCTCTCTGCAGGGCGCGAAGATGCGCGGGCATTGGGACGGCACTGGCGAGATCCTGTCGAAAGGCAAGGATTGGATCATCGAGCAAGTGAAGGCCTCCGGCCTGCGCGGGCGCGGTGGGGCAGGCTTCCCGACGGGTCTCAAGTGGTCCTTCATGCCGAAGGAAAGCGACGGGCGTCCGGCCTTCCTCGCGATCAATGCCGACGAATCCGAGCCCGCGACCTGCAAGGACCGCGAAATCATGCGCCACGATCCGCATACGCTGATCGAAGGCGCGCTGATCGCCGGTTTCGCGATGGGGGCCGCGGCCGCATACATCTACATCCGCGGCGAATATGTCCGCGAGAAAGAGGCGCTGCAGCGCGCGATCGACGAGGCCTATGAAGACGGGCTGATCGGCAAGAACGCCTGCGGCTCCGGCTACGATTACGACGTCTACCTGTCGCACGGCGCGGGGGCCTATATCTGCGGCGAGGAAACGGCGCTTCTGGAGAGCCTCGAAGGCAAGAAGGGCATGCCCCGGATGAAGCCGCCGTTCCCGGCAGGTGCGGGCCTCTATGGCTGCCCGACCACGGTGAACAACGTGGAATCCATCGCAGTTGTCCCGACCATCCTGCGTCGCGGCGCGGAGTGGTATGCGGGCTTCGGTCGTCCGAACAATACCGGCGTGAAGCTGTTTGCGATGTCGGGCCACGTCAACACGCCCTGCGTCATCGAAGAAACCATGTCGATCTCGATGAAGGAACTGATCGAGAAGCATGGCGGCGGCGTGCGTGGCGGCTGGAAGAACCTCAAGGCGGTGATCCCGGGCGGCGCGTCCTGCCCGATCCTGCCCGCCGATCAATGCGAAGACGCGATCATGGATTACGACGGCATGCGCGAGCTGAAATCCAGCTTCGGCACCGCCTGCATGATCGTCATGGATCAGAACACCGACGTGATCAAAGCCGTCTGGCGCCTCTCGAAGTTCTTCAAGCACGAGAGCTGCGGCCAGTGTACGCCCTGCCGCGAAGGCACGGGCTGGATGATGCGCGTGATGGACCGTCTGGTGCGCGGCGAGGCCGAGATCGAAGAGATCGACATGCTGTTCGACGTGACCAAACAGGTCGAGGGCCACACGATCTGCGCGCTCGGTGACGCAGCCGCCTGGCCGATCCAGGGTCTGATCCGGCACTTCCGCGAAGAGATCGAAGACCGCATCAAGGCCCGCAAGACGGGCCGCACGGGCGCGATGGCTGCCGAATGAAGCAACCTGCCGGATATCACCTGGCCGAGCTGAATATCGGCCGACTGGTTGCCGAACCGGGCGACCCGCGTGTGGAGGCTTTCATGAAAGCCCTCGACGCGGTGAACGGCATTGGCAAGCGGTCGGACGGGTTCGTCTGGATGATGGAAGGCTCGGGCGAGCCCGGCACCGGCAATACCGAGGCCAAGATCGGCGGCGACCCGTGCTTCGTGTCGAACCTGACGGTCTGGGAAGACGTGGAAAGCCTCGAGAAATTCGTCTGGAACACCGTGCATCGCGCTTTCTACGAGCGTCGCGCGGAGTGGTTCGAACTTCTCGGTCAACAGCATTTCGTCATGTGGTGGGTGCCCGCGGGGCACCAACCGACGCTCGACGAGGCGCTGGAACGGCTCGAAGACCTGCGCGCGAATGGCGCGTCCGAGCGTGCTTTCGGCTGGAAAGACCTGCCGCAAGCCACGCTGTGGAAGACCCGCGCCTGCATGGCGGAGGCGGCATGATGCGGGCGGTGATCATATCGGGCTGCGCGCTGGCGCTCGGTGGCTGCATGGGCACTCCGGGCGGCAACGAGGCCTCGAAAGGCCCGCGCCGTTTGGCGGCGGTCGAGGGCTATACGGCGGCCTATGACGCAAACGGCGCGCTTGTCGTGATGCGGCAGGCTGCGCCCTTTGGAAATGACGAGGGCGCCGAGGCCAAGCGGGCCGCGAACGCCATCTGCGGCGGGGCCGTGGCCTCGTCGATTAACGATACATACCGGGACGGCGCTTGGGTCTTCCCGATGGGCTGCGGACACGCGGCCTGACCTAAAACCCGCGCGGGGGCAACCTCGCGCCCGAAGAGACGAGACGGATAGCCATGGCTGACCTGAGAAAGATCATCATCGACGGGAACGAGGTCGAGGTCGATCCGAACCTCACGCTGATCCAGGCGTGCGAGCAGGCGGGGATCGAGATCCCGCGCTTCTGTTACCACGAGCGTCTGTCGATCGCGGGCAACTGCCGGATGTGTCTGGTGGAAGTCGTGGGCGGCCCGCCGAAGCCTGCTGCCTCCTGTGCGATGCAGGTGCGCGACATGCGCCCGGGGCCGGAAGGCGCGCCGCCGGTGATCAAGACGAACTCGCCGATGGTCAAGAAGGCCCGCGAGGGGGTGATGGAGTTCCTGCTCATCAACCACCCGCTCGACTGCCCGATCTGCGACCAGGGCGGCGAATGCGATTTGCAAGACCAGGCAATGGCTTACGGGGTGGACTTCAGCCGCTACCGCGAGCCCAAGCGCGCCGCGACCGAGCTGAACCTCGGCCCGCTAGTCGAGACCCATATGACGCGCTGCATCTCCTGCACCCGCTGCGTACGCTTCACCACCGAAGTCGCGGGCATTACCCAGATGGGCCAGACCGGTCGGGGCGAGGATGCGGAGATCGCGAACTACCTGAACATGACGCTCGACTCCAACATGCAGGGCAACATCATCGACCTGTGCCCCGTGGGCGCGCTGGTCTCCAAGCCCTACGCGTTCACCGCGCGTCCGTGGGAGCTGACGAAGACCGAGACCGTCGACGTGATGGACGCCGTGGGCTCGAACATCCGCGTCGACACCAAGGGGCGCGAAGTGATGCGCATCCTGCCGCGCAACAATGACGACGTGAACGAGGAGTGGATCTCCGACAAGACCCGCTTCGTCTGGGACGGCCTGCGCCGCCAGCGTCTCGACAAGCCTTACGTCCGCGTCGACGGCAAGCTGAAGCCCGCAAGCTGGGGCGAGGCGCTGCGCGCCGCCGCCGAGGCGATGAAGGGCAAGAAAGTCGCCGGTCTCGTGGGCGATCTGGTCTCGACCGAGGCAGCTTTCTCGCTCAAGCAACTGATCGAAGGTCTGGGCGGCACCGTCGAATGCCGCACCGATGGCGCGCGTCTGCCGATCGGTAACCGCTACGGCTATGTCGGCAACGCGACGATCGCCGATCTGGATAACGCCGAGATGGTGCAGATCATCGGCGCGAACCCGGCGGTGGAAGCGCCTGTTTTGAACGCGCGTATCCGCAAGGCCTGGGCCAAGGGCGCGACTGTCGGTCTCGTCGGCGAAGCCTGCGATCTGACCTATGACTACGTCCATGTCGGCACCGACCGCGCGGCGCTTGCCGAGCTGTCGGGCAAGACGATCTCGGACGAGACCAAGGCGAAGAACACCGTCGTCATCATCGGGCAGGGCGCTCTGAACGAAGCCGATGGCGAGGCGGTTTTGGCCCATGCGATGAAGCTGGCCGAGAACTCCAACGCCAAGTTCATGGTGCTGCACACCGCTGCGGCCCGTGTCGGCGCGATGGATGTGGGCGCTGTGACCGAGGGCGGTCTGCTCGCGGCCATCGACGGCGCCGAAGTGATCTACAACATGGGCGCCGACGAGGTGGAGATCACCCCACGCGCCGAGGGTGGCCCCTTCGTGATCTATCAGGGCAGCCACGGCGACCGCGGGGCCAACCGCGCCGACGTGATCCTGCCGGGCGCGGCCTATACGGAAGAAAACGGGCTCTTCGTGAACACCGAAGGGCGTCCGCAGCTTGCCTTCCGCGCGGCCTTCCCGCCGGGCGAGGCGAAAGAGAACTGGGCGATCCTGCGCGCGCTCTCGGCCGAGCTGGACGCCAAGCAGCCTTGGGACACGCTGGCCGGTCTGCGCCGCGCGATGGTGGCAGAGGTGCCGCATCTCGCGCAGGTCGATGAGGTTGTGGAGAACGAAGTGCAGGCGATCGAGCCGCGCGACATGGGCAAGGCGACCTTCCGTCTGCCGATCCACGAATTCTACCTGACCAACCCGATCGCACGGGCCTCCGTCGTGATGGGCGAATGCGCCAGCCTCGCGAAAGCGCGGGCCGAAGCGCCGGTCGCCGCCGAGTGAGGTTGAGACGGATGATGCAGACCCTGCCCAATATCGCACCGCTCGCCCCCGGCCTTCTGGCCGGTCTGGCGGCGTGCACGCCGACTGGCGGGGCGCAGGGGGATAGCGCGGTCAAACCGGACTATCGGGGCACCGAGACACGGCTCCTCGACAGCGATCTGGTGGAGATCCGCGCGCGTGTCTCGGGCGAGGGCGCCAGCGAGAAAGCGGCGACCGATTATGCCCAATGCGCAGCCGCGCAATATGCGCTGGTGCGTGGCTATGGATTTGCGCGCCACGTGCGCACGAATGTGACTGAAGAGGGTGGCATCTGGCGGGCAGATGCGGTCTACACCATCTCGCCCGCCTTGCCGCAGGGACTCAAGACGATCGACGCGGAAGTAACCGTCGCCGATTGCAAGGATCGCGGCATTCCGACCGTATGAAGAGAGTGGGACATCATGGCTGAATTCTTCGCGACACCTTTCGGGATCTTCCTGCTGATCGTGCTGCAGAGCTTGGCGGTTATCGCCTTCGTGATGCTTTCGATGATCTGGCTGGTCTATGGCGACCGCAAGATCTGGGCTGCCGTGCAGATGCGTCGCGGGCCGAACGTCGTCGGGCCCTGGGGCCTGATGCAGACCTTCGCGGATGCGCTGAAATATGTGGTCAAGGAAATCGTCGTGCCGGCGGGTGCCGACAAGTTCGTCTATTTCCTCGCCCCGATCCTGAGCTTCGTGCTGGCGATGCTGACCTTCGCGGTGATCCCCTTCGCCGACGGTTGGGTGCTGGCCGATATCAACGTGGCCCTTCTGTTCGTCTTCGCGGCCTCCTCGCTCGAGGTGTACGGCGTGATCATGGGCGGCTGGGCTTCGAACTCGAAATACCCGTTCCTCGGCTCGCTCCGCTCGGCCGCGCAGATGATCTCTTACGAGGTCTCGATCGGCCTGATCATCATCGGGGTGATCATCTCGACCGGCTCGATGAACCTGTCGACCATCGTGCGCGCGCAGGATACCGGCTGGGGCCTTCTGGGCTGGTACTGGCTGCCGCACCTGCCGATGGTGGCGCTGTTCTTCATCTCGGCGCTGGCCGAGACCAACCGCCCGCCCTTCGACCTTCCGGAAGCGGAATCCGAACTCGTCGCGGGCTTCATGGTGGAATACAGCTCGACCCCGTATCTGCTGTTCATGGCCGGCGAATATATCGCGATCTGGCTGATGTGCGCGCTGATGTCGATCCTGTTCTTCGGCGGCTGGCTGTCCCCGATCCCGGGCCTGCCCGACGGGGTGCTGTGGATGTTCGCCAAGATGGTGTTCTTCTTCTTCATGTTCGCGATGGTGAAGGCGATCGTGCCGCGCTACCGCTACGACCAGCTCATGCGGATTGGCTGGAAAGTCTTCCTGCCGCTGTCGCTGGCGTGGGTGGTGATCATCTCCTTCCTCGCGAAATTCGAAATCTTCGGGCACTTCTGGGCCCGCTGGGCGATGGGGAGCTGATAGATGGCTTTCGACTATAACCGCGCTGCCAAGTATTTCCTGCTGGTGGACTTCATCAAAGGCTTCGGTCTGGGGATGCGCTATTTCTTCGCGCCGAAACCCACGCTGAACTACCCGCACGAGAAGGGCCCGCTGTCGCCGCGCTTCCGTGGCGAGCACGCCCTGCGCCGCTACCCCAACGGGGAAGAGCGCTGCATCGCGTGCAAATTGTGCGAGGCGATCTGCCCGGCGCAGGCGATCACGATCGACGCGGAACCCCGCGCCGACGGATCGCGCCGAACGACGCGCTACGACATCGACATGACGAAATGCATCTATTGCGGCTTCTGTCAGGAAGCCTGCCCGGTGGATGCGATCGTCGAAGGTCCGAATTTCGAATTCTCGACCGAGACCCGCGAGGAGCTGTTCTACGACAAGCAGAAGCTCCTTGAGAACGGGGCCCGCTGGGAAGCCGAGATTGCCCGCAACCTCGAACTGGATGCGCCTTACAGATGACCGACGATTTTTCGAAACTCTTTAGCAACATGATGGAGCAGTCGGCCGAGATGGCGCGGCTGTTCAATCCGGCGCTGGAAAGTTTCAATCCGGCTGCGATGGAGAAACTCTTCCCCACCATGTCGAAGGACATGATGGAGATGTGGTTCGGCAAGACCTTCAACCGCGAAGGGCTCGACAGCCGGACGCGGCTTCTGGTGACGATCGCCGCGCTCACGGTGCTGGGCGCGCAGGCGGACTCGCAGCTGCGCCTGACGATCCGCCACGCGCTCGAGGCCGGGGCCACGCAACGCGAGATCGCCGAGGTGATCTTTCAGATGAGCATGTTCGGCGGGGTGCCCGCCATGACCCGCGCGCTCGAGATCGCGCAATCGGTCTTCGACGAGAATTCGGGAGAGAACGAATGACGGTGTTTGCTTTCGCCTTCTACCTTTTCGCCATTACGGCGGTGGTCGCGGGCTTCATGGTGGTGATTTCCAAGAACCCGGTCCATTCGGTGCTCTGGCTGATCCTCACCTTCCTCTCGGCAGCGGGGCTTTTTGTGCTGCTGGGCTCGGAATTCGTCGCGATGCTGTTGATCATCGTCTATGTCGGCGCGGTCGCGGTGCTCTTCCTCTTCGTGGTGATGATGCTCGATGTCGACTTCGCCGCGCTCAAGGGCGAGCTGGCGCGCTACATGCCGCTGGGCCTCCTGATCGGGGTCGTGATGCTCGTGCAGCTGGGCATCGCCTTTGGGGCGTGGCAGACCTCCGGCATGGCGGAAAGCCTGCGTGCTGATCCGGTACCCGAGGGCATGACCAACGCGCAGGCGATCGGCCTGCTCGTTTATGACAAATACCTCTACCTCTTCCAGACGGCGGGCCTGATCCTGCTGGTCGCGATGATCGGGGCGATCCTTCTGACGCTGCGCCATCGCACCAACGTCAAGCGCCAGAACGTCATCGCGCAGATGCATCGCGATCCGTCCAAGACGATGGAAATGGTGGACGTCAAACCGGGGCAGGGGCTGTGAGCGAACAAAAGCAAGCGAAAAACGCGAGTTCGGAAACGAGGGTGAACGCATGATCGGATTGGAACATTACCTTGGCGTGGCTGCCGCGCTGTTCGTGATCGGCATTTTCGGGATCTTCGTGAACCGCAAGAACGTGATCGTCATCATGATGTCGATCGAACTCATGCTGTTGGCGGTGAATATCAACCTGGTGGCCTTCGCGGCCTATCTGGATGACCTCGTCGGACAGATCTTCACCCTCTTCGTGCTGACCGTTGCGGCAGCCGAGGCCGCGATCGGCCTTGCGATCCTTGTGGTCTTCTTCCGCAACCGCGGCTCGATCGAGGTCGAAGACGTCAACGTGATGAAGGGATAAGGGACGATGGAAACGATCATTCTCTTTGCGCCGCTGGTCGGTGCGATCCTTGGTGGCTTCGGCTGGCGGGTGATCGGCGAAAAGGGCGCGATGGTCCTGACCACGGGCCTTCTGTTCCTCGCCGCTCTGCTCAGCTGGATCGTCTTTCTCACGCTGGGCGATCAGACGCAGCACATTCACGTCCTGAACTGGATCACCTCGGGGGAGCTGGACGTCTCGTGGGCGATCCGGATGGACCGACTGACCGCGATCATGCTGATCGTGGTGACGACGGTCTCCTCGCTCGTGCATCTCTACTCGTGGGGCTACATGGCCCATGACGAGAATTTCGACGAAGGGAAGGGCGAGAACTACAAGGCGCGCTTCTTCGCCTACCTGTCCTTCTTCACCTTCACCATGTTGATGCTGGTGACCTCGGACAACCTGCTGCAGATGTTCTTCGGCTGGGAAGGCGTCGGTGTCGCCTCCTACCTGCTGATCGGCTTCTACTACAAGAAACCCTCGGCCAACGCGGCCGCGATGAAGGCCTTCATCGTCAACCGTGTCGGCGATTTCGGCTTCCTGCTGGGGATGTTCGGCCTGTTCTACATGACCGGCTCGCTGCAGCTGGACGACGTCTTCTCGGCGGCCCCGGCCTTGTCCGAGACCAATCTCGACTTCCTCTGGGGGTCCTGGAACGCGGTCGAGCTCTGTGCCTTCCTGCTCTTCGTGGGGGCGATGGGTAAATCGGCACAGCTCTTCCTGCACACATGGTTGCCGGACGCGATGGAAGGCCCGACGCCTGTGTCGGCACTGATCCACGCCGCGACCATGGTGACCGCAGGCGTGTTCCTCGTCTGCCGCATGTCGCCGGTCTATGAATACGCTCCGCATGCGCAGACCTTCATCGTCGTGATCGGCGCCTCGACCGCCTTCTTCGCCGCGACCGTGGGTCTGGTGCAGAACGACATCAAGCGCGTCATCGCCTATTCGACCTGTTCGCAGCTGGGCTACATGTTCGCCGCGGCCGGTGTAGGCGTCTATTCGGTGGCGATGTTCCATCTGCTGACCCACGCGTTCTTCAAGGCGCTGCTGTTCCTTTCGGCGGGCTCGGTCATCACCGCGATGCACCACGAGCAGGACATGCGGAACTATGGCGGCCTTCGCAAAAAGGTGCCGCTGACCTTCTGGGCGATGATCTTCGGCACGCTGGCGATCACCGGGGTCGGTATTCCCTTCACGCCGATCGGCTTCGCGGGCTTCCTGTCGAAAGACGCGATCATCGAGAGCGTCTGGGGCGGTTCCGGCGCGGGCTATGCCTTCTGGCTTCTGGTTATCGCGGCGGCCTTCACGTCCTTCTATTCGTGGCGGCTGATCTTCATGACCTTCTTCGGCAAACCGCGCGGCGATCATCATGCGCATGATCACGCGAAGGAAAGCCCCTGGGTCATGACGGTGCCGCTGGTGGTTCTGTCCTTCGGCGCGATCTTCGCCGGGATGATCTGGTACAACGTCTTCTTCGGCGATCACGCGAAGCTGGTGAAATTCTTCGGGCTTCCCGCCCATGCCGAGCAGACGGCGGATGCGGGTCACGCGACGAATGGCGAGGCTGCGCAGACCGGCGAGGGCACCCATGGCGCAACGCCGCCGGTGCCGGATGCGACCATGTCCGAAGATCAGGCCGAGGCCGAGCTGATGGACGAGGCCAAGACCTCGCCGGATGTCGGCGTCTCGACGGCGGTGATCAAGTATCCGGGCGTCGCACCTCAGGGCGCGATCTACATGGGGCAGGAAAACGAGGTCATCGACAAGGCGCACCACGCGCCGGCCTGGGTCAAGGTTTCGCCCTTCGTGGCGATGCTTGCAGGGCTTCTCGTGGCATGGCTGTTCTACATCAAGGACACCAGCCTGCCGAAGCGGTTCGCCGAGGCGCAGCCGGGCCTTTACCGCTTCCTGCTCAACAAGTGGTATTTCGACGAGCTGTACGAGCGCATCTTCGTGCGCCCGGCGCTCTGGTTCGGCTATCAATTCTGGAAGAAAGGGGACGAGGGCTCGATTGACCGAGTTATCGACGGCATGGCCGTCGGCATCGTCCCGACATTCACGAGGTTCCTTAACAGGATGCAATCGGGCTATCTGTTCCACTACGCCTTCGCCATGGTGATCGGGATTGTCGGTCTCATGCTCTGGGTCGTCCTCAACGGGGGGGCGAACTGATGCAACACCTGCTTTCCATCGTCATCTTCACGCCCGCCGTGGCGGCGCTGATCCTCGCGCTGGTTCTGCGCGGCGGCTCGCCCGAGGCGGACCGGAACGCGAAATGGGTGGCGCTGACCGCGACGTCGGTCACCTTCCTGATCTCGCTGTTCCTGCTGGCCGGGTTCGACCCGTCCAACACCGGCTTCCAATTCATGGAGAAATACAGCTGGATCATGGGGTTCCAGTACCGCGTGGGTGTCGACGGCCTGTCGATCCTCTTCGTGATGCTGACCACCTTCATGATGCCGCTGGTGATCGTCGGTAGCTGGAATGTCACCGACCGCGTGAAGGAATACATGATCGCCTTCCTCGTCCTCGAGACGCTGATGGTGGGCACCTTCGTCACGCTCGATCTGGTGCTGTTCTACCTGTTCTTCGAAGCGGGCCTGATCCCGATGTTCCTGATCATCGGTATCTGGGGGGGCAAGCAGCGCGTCTACGCCGCGTTCAAGTTCTTCCTCTACACCTTCTTCGGCTCGGTCTTCATGCTGGTGTCGATCATCTACATCTACTTCCACACCGGAACGACGGACATGCCGGGGCTGCTCGTCTACGAGTTCCCATACACACCGGTGCACATACTCGGGATAACGATCCCCGGCGGGGTGCAAACGCTGCTCTGGCTCGGCTTCTTCATCTCGTTCGCGATCAAGATGCCGCTTTGGCCGGTGCACACTTGGTTGCCTGCCGCGCACGTGCAGGCGCCGACGGCCGGTTCGGTCGTGCTCGCCGCGGTGCTGCTGAAGCTCGCCGATTACGGTTTCCTGCGCTTCTCGCTGCCGATGTTCCCGGTGGGCAACCTCGTGGTCGGCCCCTGGGCGATGTGGCTCGCGGTGATCGCGATCATCTGGACGTCGCTGGTCGCGCTGGTGCAGACAGATATCAAGCGCGTCATCGCCTATAGCTCGGTCGCGCACATGGCCGTCGTGCTGCTCGGGATTTTCTCGGGCACGCAGCAGGGCATCGAAGGCGGCATCTTCATGGTGGTCGCGCACGGTTTCACCTCGGCGGCGCTGTTCCTCGCGGTGGGTGTGGTCTACGACCGGATGCATACGCGCGAGATCTCGGCCTATGGCGGCCTTGTGAAGCGCATGCCCGCCTATGCGACGATCTTCATGTTCTTCACGATGGCCAATGTCGGCCTTCCCGGCACCGCCAATTTCGTCGGCGAGTTCCTGATCCTCGTGGGCGTTTTCCAGGTGAATACGTGGGTTGCGCTCTTCGCCACGACGAGCGTGATCCTGTCGGCGGCCTATGCGCTCTGGCTCTATCGCCGGGTCGTCTTCGGCGATCTGATCAAGGAGAGCCTGCGTTCGATCACCGACCTGAGCACGCGCGAGAAATGGATTTTCGCGCCGCTGGTCGCGATGACACTGTTGCTCGGTGTCTATCCCGATCTGGTGACCAACATCATAGGGCCGTCGGTGACGCAACTCGTCCAGAACTATCACGATGCCTTGCCGGACAACCTTCTGTCCGACCTGGTCGAACACTGAGGAGCTGAGGGATGACTTCTGCGGATTTCTCGATCGTCCTTCCGGAGTTTTTGCTCGCCATCTACGCGATGGTGGCGCTGCTCGCGGGTGTGTGGTTCGGCAAGGACAAGCTTGCGCCGACCCTGCTGTGGATCACCTCCGGCGTCATGCTGGTGATCGCAGCCTGGATCGGTCTGGCCGAGGTAGGGTCGCATGAGGCCTTCGGTGGCCTCTTCATCGACGATGCGTTCTCGCGCTTCACCAAGGTGATGATCCTGGTCTCGGCTGCGCTGGTTCTCGCGATGGGCACCGATTACATGCAGCGCCGCGGGTTGCTGCGTTTCGAATACCCGATCCTCGCGACGCTGGCCGTCATCGGCATGATGATGATGGTCTCGGCGGGCAACCTGATGTCGCTCTACATGGGGCTCGAGCTGCAATCGCTCGCGCTCTACATCGTGGCCGCGCTGCGCCGCGAAAGCGAGAAGAGCTCGGAAGCGGGTCTGAAGTACTTCGTGCTCGGCGCGCTGTCCTCGGGCATCCTGCTCTATGGCGCCTCGCTAACCTACGGCTTCGCGGGCACCACGCAATTCGCGGGTATCATCGGGGTGGTTCAACAAGGTCACCTGCCGATCGGCCTGCTTTTCGGCATGGTCTTCCTGATCGCCGGTCTCGCCTTCAAGGTCTCGGCGGTGCCGTTCCACATGTGGACGCCCGACGTCTATGAAGGCTCGCCCACGCCGGTCACCGCCTTCTTCGCCACCGCGCCGAAAGTGGCCGCGATGGCGCTGATCGCACGGCTCGTCTTCGACGCCTTCGGTCAGGTCCCGGCGGAGTGGGGCCAGATCCTCGCGCTGCTCGCGGGCCTGTCGATGGTCTGGGGCTCGGTCGCGGCAATCGGTCAGACGAACATCAAACGCCTGATGGCCTATTCCTCGATCACCCATATGGGCTTCGTCCTGCTGGGCCTCTCGGCGGGCACTGCCGAGGGTGTGCAGGCGATGCTGACCTATATGGCGATCTACGTAACGATGAATGTCGGCGTCTTCGCCTTCATGCTCTCGATGGAGCGGGACGGCCAGCCGGTGACCGATATCAAATCGCTGAACCAATATGCCCGTCAGGATCCGACCAAGGCGCTGGCGATGCTGGTGCTGCTGTTCTCGCTTGCAGGCGTGCCGCCGTTCTTGGGCTTCTTCGCCAAGTTCGCGGTGCTTCAGGCGGCGCTGCATGCGGGCTATATCTGGCTCGTGCTGCTGGGCGTGATCGCCTCGGTCGTGGCGGCCTTCTACTACCTACGGATCGTGTTCTACATGTATTTCGGCAAGGAGACGGACCCGCTGGACAACCGGATGCCCGCGATCCAATGGGGGCTTCTGATGGTCTCCGCGCTGGCGATGCTGCTCGGTATCTTCAACCTCTTCGGCATCGAGGGCGCAGCCCAGGCTGCGGCGGCGGCTCTTGTCAACTGAGCGCGATGACTGGCCCGAGGGTGTGGCGCGACATGTCCTGCCCTCGGTCGATAGCACCATGGATGAAGCGGCCCGGCTAGCGCCGGGCCTCTCCGGTTCAGCGTGGATCTTTGCGCATGAGCAGACCGCGGCCCGCGGTCGGCGCGGCCGTGCCTGGCGCGCGCCCACGGGCAATTTCTCGGCGACGCTGGTGATGCGGCCCGAGGGCGGGCTCGGGCAGGCGGCGCTCTATTCCTTCGTCGCGGCTCTGGCGCTCGAGGCGGCGCTCGCCCATGTCGGGGGCCCGCATGCGCGGCTCTCGATCAAATGGCCCAATGACGTGCTGCTGAGCGGTGGCAAGATCGCGGGTATCCTGCTGGAGAGCCTGCGGGGCGGAGAGCAGATCGCGATCGGCATCGGGGTGAACCTCGCGCAGGCGCCCGACCGCAGCGAGGTCGAGCCCGAGGCGATGGCCCCGGTCAGCCTGATTGGCGAGACCGGGATGCAGATCGCCCCGGTCGACTTCCTGCCGATGCTGGCGCAGGCCTTCGATCACTACGACCGGCAATTCCGCGATTACGGCTTCGACGCGATCCGCAATGCGTGGCTCGCCCGCGCGGCGCGTCTGGGCGAGGAGATCACCGCCCGGGTCGGCAACGAGACCTATCGTGGCACCTTCGAGACCATCGACGAGACCGGGGCGCTTATCCTGACCACGCCCGAGGGCCGTCGCGCCATCTCGGCAGCGGATATCTTTTTCTGAGCGGAAAGGGGGAGCCATGCTTCTCTGCATCGACTGCGGTAACACCAATACGGTCTTTTCGGTCTGGGACGGGACGGATTTCGTCGCCACTTGGCGGATGGAGACCAATCACCAGCGCACGGCGGACGAATATTTCCTCTGGCTGTCGGGCATGATGCGCGTGCAGGAGATCGCCGGCGAGATCACCGAGGTGATCATCTCGTCGACCGTGCCGCGCGTCGTGTTCAACCTGCGGGTCCTGTCGAACCGGTATTTCAACTGCCGCCCGCTGGTGGTGGGCAAGCCCGAATGCCGTCTCCCGGTCGAGCCGCGCGTCGATCCGGGCACGACCGTGGGGCCGGATCGCCTCGTGAACACGGTGGCGGGCTATGACCGGCATGGCGGCGATATCGTCGTCGTCGATTTCGGCACTGCGACCACCTTCGACGTGGTGGCCTCCGACGGGGCCTATATCGGCGGCGTGATCGCGCCCGGCGTGAACCTCTCGCTGGAGGCGTTGCACGCCTCCGCCGCCGCCCTACCTCATGTCGATGTGACGATGCCCGAAAAGGCCATCGGCACGAATACCGTCGCCTGTATCCAATCGGGCGTTTTCTGGGGCTATATCGGCCTCGTCGAAGGCGTCGTGCGCCAAATCCGGCTCGAACGCGACCGGCCGATGAAAGTCATCGCGACCGGCGGTCTGGCCGAACTGTTCTCGCAGGGCTTTGACCTCTTTGACAGTGTGGATTACGACCTTACCATGCACGGCCTTCGCCTCCTCAACGACTATAACAAGGATCTTCCCGCGTGAGTGACAGACTGATCTACCTCCCCCTCGGCGGTGCCGGCGAAATTGGCATGAACGCCTATGTGTACGGCTACGGCCCAGAGGGGAAAGAGCGGCTGATCGTTGTCGATCTGGGCGTGACTTTCCCGGATATGGACGGCACGCCCGGCGTCGATCTGATCTTCGCCGATCTCGAATGGCTGGAAGCGAATGCCGACCGGATCGACGCGATCTTTATCACCCACGCCCATGAAGACCATATCGGCGCGCTGCCCCATGTCTGGAACAAGCTGCGCAAGCCGGTCTATGCGCGGGCCTTCACCGGCCGCATCGGTCAGCTGAAGCTGGAAGAGGCGGGGATCCCGCCCGAGACGATCCAGATCGTCGAGCCGCGCCCGAAGGTGATCGAAGCCGGTCCGTTCAAGGTGCAATTCGTGCCGATCTCGCACTCGATCCCCGAAAGCTCCGGCCTCATCATCGACACGCCCGCCGGGCGCGTTGTCCATACGGGTGATTTCAAGCTCGACGGCAACCCGATCGTGGGCGAACCCTTCGAGCCCGAGATGTGGCATGCCATCGCCAAAGAGGGCGACGGTGTGAAGGTTCTGGTGAGCGATTCCACGAACGTCTTCTCGCCGCTGCCGGGTCGGTCGGAGGCCACGCTGGCCGAACCGATCTCGGAACTGATCCGCGCCCAGACCGGTATGGTTGTCGCGACCACCTTCGCCTCGAACGTCGCGCGCCTGAAGACGCTCGCCGAGGCAGGCAAGGCTGCGGGGCGCTCGGTCTGCCTGCTTGGCCGCGCGATGAAGCGCATGGTCTCGGTCGCGGAAGAAACCGGGGTGCTCAAGGGCATGCCCGGCACGATCTCGGCGGAAGAGGCGAGCGATGTGCCGCGCCAGAACCTGATGCTGATCGTGACCGGCTCTCAGGGCGAGCGCCGCGCGGCCTCGGCTCAGCTGAGCCGTGGCAAATATCTGGGTCTCGAGCTGAAAGAGGGCGACACGTTCCTGTTCTCCTCGAAGACGATCCCGGGCAACGAGCGCGGCGTGATCCGCATCATGAACGCGTTCTCCGAGATGGGCGTCGACGTGGTGGACGATCACGGCGGGCTCTATCACGTCTCCGGCCACGCGAACCGCCCCGATCTGGAAGCCGTCCATGAACTGCTCGCGCCGAAGATGCTGATCCCGATGCATGGCGAGCACCGTCACCTGCGCGAGCACGCGAAGCTGGCCTCGGATAAGGGCATTGCGTCAGAAGTCGCGACGAACGGCACGATGATCGACCTGACCGGCAAGACGCCGAAAGTCGTCGAATATATCGAAGCGGGCCGCACTTACCTCGACGGTTCGGTGCAGATCGGCGCGATGGATGGCGTGGTGCGGGACCGGATGCGTATGGCGCTGAACGGGCTGTGCCTCGTGACCCTGATCCTCGACGAGGAAGACCAGCCGCTGGGCGAGCCCTGGGTCGAGCTGAACGGCCTGCCGAAACTGGGTCGCTCAGGCGCGCCGCTGGCGGAAACGATCGAAGACGAGATGACGCAATATCTCGAACGCGCTTCGATCAAAGTCCTCAAAAATGACGACAAGATCGACGAGGGCCTGCGTCGCATCGCACGTCAGGTCTCGATGGAAGAGATCGGCAAGAAGCCCGAAGTGATCGTCGTCACCAGCCGCCTGACCGAGTGAGCGTGGCTCCGCGCCTGTGAAGGGCGCGGATCGCCCTAGGCGCAGGCGGGCAGGGGCGCGCGCCATCCCTAAAGACAAAGAAAAACCCCGCTGGAGGAAGCCTCCGGCGGGGATATTGTTACCAAGACGAAAGCCTCAGCTGTCCGCCTTGTCCTCGGCGGTCTCCTCAACCGCGCCGGGGCGGAAGGAGACGGTGAGGAAGTCCGGAACGTGATCGCCCATGCCCACGACTTCGTTGTCGCGCTCGCGGCGGTTGCGGCCACCGCGCGACCGGCGGGCGTTACCGCCCTCGTCGGAAGACTGGCTGCGCGATTGCGGCTTCGGAGCGCTCGCGGCCTCGGGGGCCTCGCTGCGGGCCTCTTCGGGCTGAGCCTCAGCTTTCTTGGGCGCCTGCTCTTGCTCCTGCTGCTCCTGCGGCGCGGCGCTTTGCGGCTGCTGCGTCTCTTCGCTGCGCTGGTCGCGTTTCGACCCACGCCCGCCACGATCCCGGCTGCGCCCGCCGCGCGAACGACCGCCCTTGGCGTCTTCGCGCTTGCGCGCCGGTTGCTTCGCACCTTCGGACAGCTCGAAATCTTCCGGCGGCTCGGCGCGCGGGATTTCCTGCTCGACGAGGCTTTCGATCTGGCTAAGGAACTTCTCGTCCGACGGGACCGCGATCGAGATCGCCGTGCCCTTGCGGCCCGCGCGACCCGTGCGGCCGATCCGGTGGACGTAATCCTCGGCATGCATCGGCAGGTCGTAATTGAAGACGTGGCTCACCGAGGGCACGTCGAGGCCGCGCGCGGCCACGTCGGAGGCGATCAGCAGTTTGAGCTTGCCATCGCGGAAATTCTCGAGCGTGCGCGTGCGCTGGCTCTGATCGAGGTCGCCATGGATCGGGGCGGCGTCGAAGCCGTATTTCTGCAGGCTCTTGGCGACGATATCGACATCGACCTTGCGGTTACAGAAGACGATCGCATTGGTGCAGGCCTCGCCCTCGGCCGAGATCACCGCGCGCAGCAATTCGCGCTTGGCCTTGGCCGTCTGGTCGCGGCGCGCCGGTTCGATCTGGATCAGCTTCTGGGTGATGTTCGCACCGGTGGTCGCCTGACGCGCAACTTCGACCCGCGTCGGCGCATGCAGGAAGGTGTTGGTGATCCGCTCGATCTCAGGGGCCATCGTGGCCGAGAAGAACAGCGTCTGGCGCGTGAACGGCGTCAGCTGGAAGATGCGCTCGATATCCGGGATGAAGCCCATGTCGAGCATCCGGTCGGCCTCGTCGACGACCATGACCTTCACATCGGTCAGGATCAGTTTGCCACGCTCGAAATGGTCGAGCAGGCGGCCCGGCGTCGCGATCAGCACGTCGACGCCCTTGTCGATCAGCTTGTCCTGCTCGCCGAACGACACGCCGCCGATCAGCAGCGCGCGGGTCAGCTTAGTGTTCTTGGCGTAGAGGTCGAAGTTCTCGGCGACCTGGGCTGCCAGTTCGCGGGTCGGGCAGAGCACGAGCGAGCGCGGCATCCGGGCGCGGGCGCGGCCCCGACGCAGCAGCGTCAGCATCGGCAGGGTGAAGCTGGCGGTCTTGCCGGTCCCGGTCTGCGCGATGCCGAGCACGTCCTTGCCTTCGAGCGCGGGCGGAATGGCGCCAGCCTGAATGGGCGTGGGCTCTTCGTAGCCAGCGTCGACAACGGCGGAAAGGACTTTCGGGTCCAGCTTCAGATCGGTGAATTTAGTCATGGGTTTCCTTGGTTTACCTTTGATCGCGTCCTGTCGCGACCCGCATCGGGCGGGGCCGCTATCGGGCGCTTTAGGAACCGGGCGCCCAGGAGAAGCTCCGCCGGATTACGGAGCTTGACTGCGCCCTACCGGATTGCGACGCAAAGGTCAATCTTTTCAGGGGGTGACCCGGGGCTGCGCGCGGAACATAGCGCGGTCCTGCGCGATATTCGGCCTCTTGCAAAAGGGCACGGAACCTGACCTCCTGAACGGGGTTTGATCCCGAAGCGTGACGAGGGACAGGTATGGCAGTTGCGGAATCGGCGGGTCTCGGCCCGGTATTGGCCTTTGCGCTGGTGGGTGTGTGCGGTGTCGGGGCGCAATGGCTGGCCTGGCGCCTGCGCCTGCCCGCCATCGTGATCATGCTGGTCGCAGGGCTCATCGCGGGACCCGCGACGGGGCTTTTGAACCCGAGCCGGGATTTCGGAGAATTGCTGAGCCCGTTGATCGCGCTCGCGGTGGCGGTGATCCTGTTCGAGGGGGGCTTCTCCCTCGATTTCCACCGCTTGGGCGACGCGAAAACCGGCGTACGGCGACTGGTCTTCATCGGCGCACCTCTGGGCTGGTTCCTCTCGGTGCTCGCGCTCGTTTGGGGCGCGGGGCTCAGCTGGGAAAGCGCGGCTGTTTTCGGCGGCATCATGGTCGTGACCGGCCCCACGGTGATCGCGCCGCTTCTGCGTACGGCAAAACTCGCCCGCCGCCCCGCGCGTCTGCTGCAATGGGAAGCCATCGTGAACGACCCGATCGGCGCGCTCGCGGCGGTTCTGGCCTTCGAGGTAGTGTTCACGCTGCGATCCAACTTGCCGATGGGCGAGGCGGTGTGGCATCTCGCGCTCGGTATCGGCTTTGCGGCCGCGATCGGCGGCGCGATCGGCTGGGGCATCGCGCGCAGCTTCTCGCGCGGGTGGGTGCCGGAATTCATGAAGGTGCCGGTGCTCTTCGCGACGCTTTTGGCCACCTTCGCGGTGACCGACCACGTGCTGCATGAAAGCGGGCTGCTGGCGGTCACCGTGATGGGGCTGGTGATCGGCAATGCCGACCTGCCGTCCTACGAGGAACTGCGCCGCTTCAAGGAACACGCGACCGTGCTGTTGGTCTCGGGCGTGTTCATCCTGCTCGCGGCGAATATCGAGATCGACCAGCTTGCCGCGCTCGACTGGCACGCGCTCCTCTTCGTTATTCTCGTGGTGCTGGTGGCGCGGCCGCTGACGGTACTGATCTCGCTGATCGGGACGGCACTGCCGCGCAACGAACGGCTGCTGATCGCCTTTACCGGCCCGCGCGGGGTGGTGCTGGTCGCGGTGGCGGGCCTCTTCGGGCAGCGCCTGGCGGAGATCGGCGTCGCGGACGGGTTGCGGATCGGGCCGCTGGCCTTCGTTCTGGTGCTGGTGACGGTAATCGTGCACGGCTTCACGCTGGCGCCGCTCGCGCGGAAGCTGGGGCTCGCCAATGCCGACAAGCCGGGCCTGCTGATCGTGGGCGGCTCGCGCTTCACCACGGCGCTGGCCGAGACGCTGAACAAGGCCGAGGTGCCGGTGCTGATCACCGACCCGAACCATGCCCACCTGATCCGCCCGCGCGCCAATGGGCTCAAGACCTTCTACGGCGACATTCTGGGCGAGGCGGCGGAGGACAAGGTCGAGCTGATGGCCTATTCGACCCTGCTCGCCGCCACCGACAACGACGCCTACAACACGCTGGTCGCGACCGATCTCGCGCCCGAGCTGGGCCGCGACAAGGTCTGGCAGGTGCCGCGCCAGAAGGACGACCGCGAGCGCCACGCGCTGCCGACGCAGCTCGGTGGGCGCCGCTTTGGCGAGGGGCGGACGCTGGAGAATTGGGAGAAGCTGCTGTCGGAGGGTTGGCGTTTCCGCGTGACCCGGATCACCGAGGAATACACGCTGACCCAGTGGCGCGAGAAGCGGCCCAAGGCGAAGCCCGTAATGGTCGTGGCGAAAAGCGGCGATCTGCGCTTCGTGATCGATCCGGCCGAAATGAAGGTCGAGCCGGGCGGGCGGTTGATTTCGCTCCTGCCGCCCGAGGCTTTTGAGGAAGAGACCACGCAGAAGGCCAAGGCCGGGGAGAAGCCCTCGGGTCAGCCGGGGCCTGCCGCACGGATTCCGTGAGGGCTAGTCTATCCGAACGGAGGCGGGGCGGCGGGCGATCACTGCGCCGTCGCGGCTGAGCGTGATCTGTCCTGCGTAGGTGCCTTTGGGCCAGCCGCTAGGTGGGGTCTTCTTGCCGACATAGCGGAAGAACCGGGCCTTGGACGCGTCGACCTCGCTGGTCGTCCTGATGCTGATCCCGTCCGGGCCGGTGATCGCGAACCCGATCGTGTCCCCCGCACGCAGTCCAAAACCGTAGCCCCACAAGACAAGCGCGGGTCCGGTTTCGCGGGGCGGGGGCAGGGGAGCGCCGGCCAAGACTGTCTCGAAGCGTGGCACGGTGGCGGTGAGCCCGGCGTCGAGCCAACCGCTCGAGGAATATTTTACCGGATCGGTCCAGAGCGTTTGCGTCGCATCGCTGGCGCAGGCGTCCTGCATTTCAGGGTCGAACGGGTCAACTACGGTGTCGTCGTGGCGCAGCGAGAGATGCAGATGCGGGAATTCCGCTTGGCCTGATTGTCCGACGAGGCCGAGCGGTTCGCCGGCTTTTACCCGGTCGCCCCTGTTCACGGAAATGGAGCCTTCGCGCAGATGGCAATATTGGGACTGCCAGCCATTGCCGAGATCGATGATGATCCCGTTTCCGCATTCCTTGCCCGCGACTTTCTTTCCGCTGGCATAAGCCCCGTCGCGCTCTTCGTCGCGGGTGGCGACCACCCGGCCCGGGGCGGCGGCGATCACCTGCACGCCCGCCTGCATCTGCGCTTCGGTCAGCAGCGCGAAATCGGTGCCCTTGTGGCCGTCATAGGTCAGCCCGCCGCAACCCGCATCGCGCACACCGGAGCCGGGGTCGCGGTCGACGTAGTTCTGGATGTAGCAGTCTTGGCCAAGTGTGCACTCGACCGGCATTTGCAGCTTCGGCGCGTCGGATAGAAAAGTCCCGGCCATGCAGGGCACGGCCGGGACGAGTAGGCTTATCAATACCGCGCGGAGCACGGTCTAGATCATTCGGCGGTCAGCAGGCGCGGCTTGGAGCCGGAAATCCGCTTCTTGCCCGGTTCCTCGACCTTGATGACGATCTTGTCGTCCTTGACCGAGACCTTGGCGACGCCGCCCTTGGTGAGCTTCCCGAAGAGCAGCTCTTCGGCGAGCGGCTTCTTGATATGCTCCTGAATGACCCGGCCCAGCGGACGCGCACCCATCTTGTCGTCGTAGCCCTTCTCGGCGAGCCAGTTCGCGGCGGCCGGGGTGAGCTCGATATGGACGTTGCGGTCGATGAGCTGCGCTTCGAGTTGCAGCACGAACTTGTCGACCACCTGCAAGATCACCTCGCGCGGCAGCGGCGCGAAGCTGACCACCGCATCCAGACGGTTGCGGAACTCGGGCGTGAAGGTCCGCTCGATCGCGGCAGTATCCTCGCCCTCGCGCCGATCGCGCCCGAAGCCGATTGCGGTCTTCGCCTGCTCGGCGGCGCCCGCATTCGAGGTCATGATCAGGATCACATTGCGGAAGTCGACGGTCCGGCCGTTATGGTCGGTGAGCTTCCCGTGATCCATCACCTGCAGCAGGATGTTGTAGACATCCGGGTGGGCCTTTTCGATCTCGTCGAGCAGCAGCACGCAATGCGGGTGCTGATCGACGCTGTCGGTCAGCATGCCGCCCTGATCGAAGCCGACATAGCCCGGAGGCGCACCGATCAGACGCGAGACCGCGTGCTTCTCCATGTATTCCGACATGTCGAAGCGCATCAGTTCCACGCCGAGCGTATCGGCGAGCTGCTTGGCGACCTCGGTCTTGCCGACGCCGGTCGGGCCCGCGAAGAGGTAGTTGCCGATCGGCTTCTCCGGCTCGCGCAGACCCGCACGGGCCAGCTTGATCGCGGAGGACAGCGTTTCGATCGCCTTGTCCTGACCGAACACGACGCGCTTGAGGGACTTCTCGAGATCCTTGAGCACCTCGGCATCGTCCTTCGAGACCGATTTCGGCGGGATCCGCGCGATCTTGGCGACGACCGCCTCGATCTCTTTCGGGCCGATGGTCTTGCGCCGCTTGCTTTCGGCCACGAGATGCTGGGCCGCGCCCGCCTCGTCGATCACGTCGATCGCCTTGTCAGGCAGCTTGCGGTCATGGACATAGCGCGCCGACAGTTCCACCGCCGTCTTGATGGCGTCATTGGTGTAGCGGATGTCGTGGTGCTTCTCGAAATAGGGCTTCAGACCCATCAGGATCTTGATGGAATCCGGCACCGACGGCTCGTTCACGTCGATCTTCTGGAACCGGCGGCTCAGCGCGCGGTCCTTCTCGAAGTGCTGGCGGAACTCCTTGTAGGTGGTGGAGCCCATGGTGCGCAGCTTGCCGCCCTGAAGCGCGGGCTTCAGGAGGTTGGACGCATCCATCGCGCCACCCGAGGTCGCGCCAGCACCGATCACGGTATGGATTTCGTCGATGAAGAGGATCGCGTCGGGATGCTCTTCGAGCTCCTTCACGACAGCCTTCAGACGCTCCTCGAAGTCGCCGCGATAACGGGTCCCCGCGAGCAGCGCGCCCATATCGAGCGAGTAGATCGTCGAATTGGCGAGGATCTCCGGGGTTTCGCCGCGCGTGATCTTCAGCGCGAGACCTTCCGCGATCGCGGTCTTGCCCACGCCGGGATCGCCCACCAGAAGCGGGTTGTTCTTGCGACGGCGGCACAGCACCTGAATACAGCGCTCCACCTCGTGCTCACGCCCGATCAGCGGATCGACATCGCCCTTCTCGGATTTCGCGTTGAGGTTCACGCAGTATTTCTCGAGCGCGGAATCCTTGGCTTCGGCCTGGGTCGCCCCTTCGGCCTTGGCCTCTTCCTCGGCCCCCGACACCGGGCGCGTCTCGCCGAACTCGGGGTCCTTCGCCACGCCATGCGCGATGAAGTTCACCGCGTCGTAGCGGGTCATGTCCTGCTCTTGCAGGAAGTAGGCGGCGTTGCTTTCGCGTTCCGCGAAGATCGCGACGAGCACATTGGCCCCGGTCACTTCCGAGCGGCCCGAGCTTTGGACATGGATGGCCGCGCGCTGGATCACGCGCTGGAAGGCGGCGGTCGGCACAGCTTCCGAGCCTTCGATTTCGGTCACGAGGGTGGACAGCTCATCGTCGATGAACTCCACCAAGGTCTGGCGCAATTCGTCGGTATCGACGGCGCAGGCCTTCATCACCCGCGCGGCGTCCGGCTCGTCGATCAAGGCGAGGAGCAGGTGTTCTAGCGTCGCGAGTTCATGCTTTCGGGCATTGGCGAGCGCCAGCGCCCCGTGGATTGCCTGTTCGAGCGTATTGGAAAACGACGGCATTATCTGCTCCTTTCCTCGGAGGGCGGCGCGGGAGGATACCCAGCCTAGTGTTGCCCTATAAGATTAAAGTTCGGTGGAAATCGCCGCGCTTCAAGTCTTTTCATGCCCAAAATCCGACCGGACTCCGATTCGTGCGGAAAAAACGGTCATTTAACGGGCGCGACGGTGCAGGGATACCGATGAGGCGCGCAATATCTTGGGGGGTTGCGTGTGACCTCTCCCATATGGGGAGGGTTTTCGCGCGTTCAAGCGTATTGCCGGTTACTTGGGCGACTCGCCGCGGCTTTCAGCGGTGTCGTATTGCGTGTCCTCATAGACCGGCGGACGGCGCGCGGTGCTCTGGTGCAATTCCGCGGCCAGTTCGGCCTCTTCGGGGTCAGTGTTGCCCGCGCGCTCAGGGGTGTCTTCGGCGCTCGCGGCGGGTGTCGATTTGGACGAGGGCTCCTCTTCGTCGTCGTAGACTTCCTCGTCGAGCTCCGCCTCGGTATGGGCGGCAGGCGAATGTTCCAGCAGCAGCGCCATGATGTCGGTCCGGGTCAGGATCCCGACGAGCCGTCCGCTTTCGGTCACCGGCACGACGCGCGCCTCGCGCCGGGCCAGCCGTTCGAGCAATTCGCCCACCGGCGTGTCGCCCTCGACCGTCTCGATATCGGTATGGAAGATCGCGCGGACCTCGGCCTCAGGGGGCGCCGCGCGAAAGCGCAAGGGGCGGCGCAGGATGTCGAATTCCTTGAACAGTTCCTCCAGCGCGTCGTGCTGATCGACCACGCCCAGATAATAGCCGGAATTGTCGACCACCGGCAGCGTGTGCACGTTGAGCGCGGTCATCTTGCGCACGATTTCCGACAGCGGCGCTTCGGGGCTGACGGTGACGGGGTTCTGCGTCATCAGATCGCGCACATGCGTATCGGCGAGAAGCGACTCGGCGGCGCGGTGTTCGGCCACCGCCATCAGCCGTGCCAGATCGGCGGGGTCCATATTGGCCGACTGGTTGAACTCGACCAGAAGGTTCGACAGGTCGCGCTGGCTGAGCGAGCGGGCCGGGCCGCGGGCGCGTCCGACATGGGCCGGGTGATAGGCGAGCGGGCGCGTCGGATAGGAAATCCCGAACAGCCGGTTCCAGAGCATCGCGAAACCGATCATCAGCACGGTCATCACCGCGATCGGGAAGATCGCGAAATCGAAGCCGAGCCGTCGCCCGGCCTCATGTTCCAGCACCACCAGCAGCGCGATCCCGGCCGCCGGCGGATGCAGAGCGCGCGCGGCCATCATCGCCGCAATCGACCCGCCCACCGCGAGCCCGTCCGCATAGGGCGGCGGCGTCACCATCAGCACCGCGACCGGCACCACGGCGGAGATCATCATCCCCATCATCGCGGACCATGGCTGCGCCAGAGGCGAATTCGGCAAAACGAACAACAGCACCGCCATCGAGGCGAAGCTGGAGACGAGGTAGATCCCGGCCTGTCGCGAATGGGGCAGGGTGGCCACGATGAAGGTCACGACGAGGATCGCCACCCCCGCACCGACCGCGCCCCGCAGAATGTCGACCGCGGGCCTGCGCCCCATGGAGGGGCCGAAGCGGCGCAACTGGCGGCGGACATTCTTGGGCAGGTGTGAGATCGGCATCGGTTCGCTGGGGTCGGAAAAGGTGAAACAGGTATCGCGCCTGGCACGCGCGGATGCAAGCGCGGGGGCGGCGAGGGCGCAGTGGCGCGGCGTCGCCGGTTCGGGGCTGGGTGACGACTGCACGGGCGTCTGACATCTTGCCATCATGCGCGGTGCCTCTATGGTGCGGCGCGACTTTACAGGCGGGACAGAACACGGAGACAGCGCGATGGCCGGACCGATAGACAAGACGCTGCGCACGGCGAAGACCCATGCGAAAAGCGGAGCCTTTGCCGAGGCCGAGGCGCTCTATCGCGAGGTGCTGGCAAGGTTTCCCGGCAACAAGCGCGCGCAAGCCGGGCTGGCCGAGATCGCGCAGACCCGCGCCTCCACCCGTCCGATGAACCCGCCGCGCCCGGTGATCGACC
This sequence comes from Thioclava sp. DLFJ4-1, assembly GCF_002020145.1. Lineage (NCBI taxonomy): Bacteria > Pseudomonadati > Pseudomonadota > Alphaproteobacteria > Rhodobacterales > Paracoccaceae > Thioclava > Thioclava sp. DLFJ4-1. The sequence continues at coordinate 359,798 of NZ_MPZT01000001.1, read as the reverse complement.
AGCTCTTCGGCCTTAAGAAGTCGGGCCGTGACCGCGAGGCCGCCGAGGCCGCCGCCCGCGTTCTCAAGCAATTCCCGCGTGCGCCGGCTGCGATGGAAGTCCGTGCAGCGGCGCTCTCGGCTTTGGACGATCACGAGGGCGCGGCGGCGCTCTATCGCGAATTGGTGGGGATGTTCCCTGACGCGCCCGACGCGCATGGCAGCTACGGCAACGAACTGATGGCGCTGAACCGCGACGGCGAGGCCGTGGCCGAGTTCGAGCGCGTGTTGGAATTACGGCCCGGCGATCCGGTTTCGCTCAACAACATCGGCAATGCGAAACGCCGGGCGGGTGACGACAAGACCGCGCGCAAACTCTATCACGCGGCCCATGAGGCTGCGCCCGATTTCGCCGAAGCACAGCTGAATCTGGGGAATATGCTGGCGAAAGATGGAGAGCTGGAGGAGGCGGAATTCCACCTCAAGGCCTTCTTGCACAAAGTACCCGATCACTATCTGACCCTGTCTTCGCTGGGCGATCTCCTTCTCGCAAAAGGCGACAAGCAATCGGCGCGCGAGAGCTACGAGCGCGCTTTGCACTACCGGCCCGGCTTCCCGGATGCACTCGCCGGGCTCGCCCATATCCAGCGCGCCACGGCGGACGATCCGCTTTTCGATGCGCTCACGGATTCGCTCGCGCAGCCGGGCCATAGCGCGAAGCAACGCGCGGGGCTCGAATTCGCACTTGGCAAGCTGCGCGAGGAGTCGGGCGAGACCGAGGCCGCTTTCGGTCACTACACGCGCGGCAATGCGCTGCGCAAAGAGGCTCAGGGCTACACCATTGCGCGCGACGTGGAGCGTTTCGCTCAGATCAAACAGGCGTTTCCCGCCCCGCCCGCGGACATCCCCGAAGCCGCGCCTGACGGCCCCGAGCCAATCTTCATCGTCGGCCTGCCGCGCTCGGGCACGACCCTGACCGAGCAGATCATCTCGGCGCATCCGCAGGTCGCACCGGGCGGAGAGCTGACCGAGCTGAGCCAACAGTTCAACGAGTTCGACTGGACCGATCCCGATCTGCTGGCGCAGAAAGCACCCGAGATCCGCGCCGAGTATTGCGAGAAACTGCGCAAGCTCGGGCAGGGCGCGCCCTTCGTGACCGACAAGATGCCGCTCAATTTCCGCTGGTTGGGCGCGATCCGGGCGATCTTCCCGCAGGCGAAGATCGTCCACACCAACCGCGATCCGCGTGCGGTGATCTGGTCGATCTTCCGGCTCAATTTCAGCTCCGATGGCAATGATTACGCCTATGATCTGGATGATCTCGTTGCCTATCATGGCCTCTATCGCGACCTGATGGCGCATTGGCGCACGCTGTTCGGCGCGACGCTTTACGATCTCGATTACGAACAGCTGACCGCGACGCCGGAGCCGGTGATCCGCGACATGCTGGCCTATCTCGAACTGCCTTTCGACGAGGCGTGTCTTCGCCCGCAGGACAATACGCGCATCGCGCGCACCGCGTCGCGCGATCAGGTTACGAAACCGATCTACAAGGGCAGCTCGCAGGCGTGGGAGAAATTCGCGCCCCATCTGGAGGCAGCTTTCGCCAAGCTCGATTAAGCCTGGGCTTGTCCTCTGAAGGCCCCGCCGATTTAGTCGGGCCTTGAGCCATGTCGCTGAGACCGGCTCTTGGCGGCGCTTGTCATCGTCCGGGTGCTCGCTATGGTCGGGACGAATTTGCGAAGGAGAGCCAATGGCCGGGTCCGTTGACAAGATTCTGCTTGCCGCGCGTGGTCATGCAAAGCGTGGGGAAATCGCGCAGGCCGAGGCGCTTTACCGCGAGGTACTCGGGCGGTTTCCCGGCAACAAGCGCGCGAAGGCGGGGCTTGAGGCACTGGGGCAGGCCAGTAAGGCGAAACCCGCCGCGGGGCCGCCGCGCGCGCTGGTGCAGCAGCTGATGGGGCTGATGCAGACGGGGCGCAATCGCGAGCTGGTCGACCAAGCGAACCGCGCGCTGCGGATCCATCCTGACACCATACTGTTGCTCGAATTCCGCGCGGCGGGGCAGGGGGCGCTGGGCGATCATGCCGGGGCGGCCGAGACCTATCGCCGCCTGATCGCCTTGCGCCCGGATCATGCCGATACGCACGGCAATCTGGGCAATGAGCTGATGGAGCTGGGCCAGCACGAAGACGCGATCGTTCAGTTCGAGCGCGTGTTGACGCTGCGCCCACGCGATCCGGTCGCGCTCAACAATCTGGGTAATGCGCTGCTCGCGCTCGGGCGCGAGGCCGAGGCGCGCACACGGTTCGAGGCCGCGCTCGAGGTCGCGCCGAATGATGTGCATATGCTCAATAATCTGGGCAATCTGCTGCTGAACGAGGGGGATTTCACCGGGGCACGGCTCCGGTTGGAAAAGGGGCTGTCGCTCGATCCGCGCCACGTGTTGCTGTTGAACAATCTTGGGATCGTACTTCTCGCACAGGGCGACATCGCGGGGGCGCAGGCACGGTTCGAGGCGGCGCTGGCTGCTGACCCGAGTTATGCCGAGGCCTGGTGGAACCTCTCGCCCCTGCATCGCTTCGTGCCGGATGACCCGCTGCTTTGGCAACTCGAGACACAGGTCGCGGCGGAAGGGCATTCGGAGCATGACCGGATGCTGCTCGAATTCGCGCTGGCCAAGGCGCAGCATGATGTGGGCAGGGCCGAGCGGGCCTTCGCGCTCTGGCGTTCGGCTAATGCAAGGCGCAAAGCAGAGCTAGGCTACGGTATCGCGCAGGACCGCAAGCTGTTTGCGCAGCTGCGCGACCGGTTCGCCGAAGCTCATCCGCCGATCCCCGAGACCGAGGCCGACCGCGCTGCCCAGGTGCCGATCTTCCTGCTGGGTCTGCCGCGCTCGGGCACGACGCTGGTCGAGCAGATCGTCACCCAGCACAGTCAGGTTGCGCCGGGCGATGAGATCGCCACGCTCGATCGCGAGATGAGCGCGATCGACTGGAGCGACCCGGAGGCCCTGACCCGGGAGGCGGGGCGCATCCGCGCCGCCTATTACGAGACGCTCGCCGGGCTGGCCGATGGCAAGCCCTTCGTGACCGACAAGATGCCGCTCAATTTCCGCTGGATCGGCGCGATCCGGGCGCTGTTTCCGCGCGCGCTCATCGTGCATGTCCATCGTGATCCGCGCGCGACGCTCTGGTCGATCTATCGCAACTTCTTTTCCAGCGCGGGGAATGGCTACGCGCATGATCTCGACGATCTCGTAGCCTATCACGGGCTCTATCGCGATCTGATGGCGCATTGGGCGACGCAGCCCGGCACGATCGTCGATTGCGACTACGAGGCGCTGACGGAAGACCCCGAGGCGCGCAGCCGTGCGCTGATCGAGGCCCTCGGGCTGCCTTGGGAGGACGCCTGCCTGCGCCCTCAGGACAACGCCCGCACGGTTGCGACCACGTCGAACACGCAGGTGCGCAAGCCGATCTACAAAGGCAGCTCGCAGGACTGGGAGAAATACGCGCCCCATCTCGAGGCCGCTTTCGCAAATCTTGATTGAGCGCGGGCTTGCGGCGCGCAGGGGCCGCTTTAATCTGCACGGACCACTGAGAAAGTCCTCCGATGCCCGACCTGTCCCATCTCCTCGCTTTCGGTGCCGTGGCGCTGGCCATGGTGCTGAGCCCCGGTCCCAACATGATTTATCTGGTCTCGCGCACGATCTGTCAGGGGCGCGGCGCGGGACTGATCTCACTGGGTGGGGTGGCGCTGGGTTTCGTCTTCTACATGCTCTGTGCGGCCTTCGGGATCACTGCGATCGTGCTCGCCGTGCCATATGCCTATGACGCGCTGCGGATGGCCGGGGCGCTCTATCTGCTTTGGCTGGCATGGCAGGCGGTGCGGCCGGGCGGGCGCTCGGCCTTTGAGACCCGCGAGTTGCCGATCGACGGGCCGCGCAAGCTGTTCGTGATGGGCTTCGTCACCAACCTCCTCAATCCGAAGATCGCGGTGATGTATCTGTCGCTGCTGCCGCAATTCATTGACCCCGCTACAGGGTCGGTGCTGGCGCAATCACTGGCGCTGGGCGCGGTGCAGATCGTGATCTCGGTGAGCGTGAACGCCGCGATCGTGCTGGGCGCAGGCGCAATGGCCCGGTTCCTCGCAGCGCGCCCGCTCTGGATGCGGGTGCAACGCTGGGCGATGGGGACGGTGCTCGCCGCGCTGGCGTTGAGCGTGTTGCGCGATGCGCGGCGGTGAGGCCTAGAACCGGTCCTTGCGGGCGCGCGCTTCGGTGAAGACTTCGACGGGCGTCGCGCTTTCGGGCAGGCCGAGCGCCGCGCGCAGTTTTGGATCGTCGCCGCGCAGGAACGGGTTGGTCGCTTTCTCCAGTGCGAGTTCGACCGGAACGGTGGGACGGGCCTGCGCGCGGGTCGCGCGAACGTCCTCCATCCGCGCCAGCAGGTTCGGGTTCTCCGGTTCGATCGAGAGCGCGAAGCGACCATTTGCCTCAGTATATTCATGCCCCGAACAGACCAACGTCTTGTCGGGCAACTCGCTGAACCGCGTCAGCGTATCGTACATCTGCTGCGCCGAGCCCTCGAAGAGACGTCCGCAGCCCCAGCTCATCAGGCTGTCGCCGGAAAAGAGCAGACCGCCCTCGGGGAAGTAATAGGCGATATGGCCGACCGTATGCCCATCGGCGGGCAGAACCTCGACATGCTCCATCCCGATCGCGAGCTTTTCGCCGGGGCTGACCTCCTGATCGAGCTTGGGCAGACGATGCGCATCCGCCTTGGCCCCCACGATTTTCGCCCCCGTTGCCGCTGACAATGCCTGAACGCCATCGATGTGATCGGCATGATGATGCGTCAGCAGGATCAGATTCGCTTTCCAGCCCCGTTCGTTCAGCGCCTTGAGAATGGGCGGCGCTTCGGGAACGTCGATCACGGTGGTTGTGTCCGTCGCCGCCTCGTGCACGACATAGGCATAATTGTCGGCGAGACAGGGAATGATGAGAAGCTCAACGGCCATGGTGTTTTCTACCGCTTTGATTATCTTGGCACATAGCTAAGCCGAAGGAAGCGAAAGGCGCAATGCATCTCGACGTTCTCGACCTGCGGAATTTCTACTACCGGACCCAGCTAGGCCGTGCGGCGCAGCGGGCAATCCGGGATCGGGTTGTTTCCATGTGGCCCGCGACGGGGCCGCAGATGGCGGGGCAGACGGTGGCGGGCTACGGCTTCGCGGTGCCGCTGCTGCGTCCTTACCTCGAGCCTGCGCGCCGGGTGATCGGGTTGATGCCGGCCGAGCAGGGCGTGATGCCGTGGCCTGCGGGGATGCCCAATGTCTCGGTCCTGTGCGACGAGGCGCGCTGGCCGCTGGAGACGGGCCGGGTGGACCGGCTGATCGTGATGCACGGGCTGGAGACCTCCGACAATTCCGAGGCCCTGATGCAGGAATGCTGGCGGGTGCTGGGGCCGGGGGGCAGGGCGCTGTTCATCGTGCCCAACCGCGCCGGGCTCTGGGCGCCGCGCGAAACCACGCCCTTCGGCTTCGGCAAACCCTACACGCTGGGGCAGCTCGACCAGCTCGCACGCCGGTCCGGCTTCGTGCCCGAGCGGCATACCGGGGCTCTCTATATCCCGCCGAGCCATCGCCGCTTCTGGTTGCGCTCGGCCGCGATGTGGGAGCGGCTGGGCACCAAGGCGGCGGGCGTGCTGGCGGCGGGCGTGGTGATGCTCGAAGTCTCCAAGCAGGTCCATGCGCGCCATGATTCCGGCCTGGGCGCGCGGGTCCGCAAACCGCTGTCGATTCTCGAAGGGGCGGTAAAACCGGCGACGGACCCGGCCTGACACGGAGTTAATGCCTCCCGCGGGAAAAACAGTCGAGACGCAACAATCACGTTCGCGTACCGCCCGTCGCGCAACTCTCATGTGTTCCGTCGCGGGAGGCGGATAATTATCGAACTGCCAACGCGTATTGAGGTGAATCACCCCCGCGCGGCGTTCCGTGACCAACCGGTCCAAATTCCTGTTAGCGCCCACAAAATCCTCCCCTCCCTGTCACCTTCCCGCGACGAAGGGCAGATTGGAGGCCTTCTGCTCACATTCTCGTGCTCAAGATGGTTGCGAGGGGGGGATTGCTCTGCTAGTGACCTCCCCGATAAGCGGCGCGGAGGGCATGTCTCAAGCGCGCCGGGGGAGCGCCCCATGGCCTGTTCCGGGTCGGGGCAAAACGCATCGGAAGGGTGGACGTGTCCGAACCAGCTTCGATTTCCGCAAGCATCGCCGGCCGCTATGCGCTGGCCATTTTTGAACTCTCGCGCGAAGCAAATGCCCTCGCCGCGCTCGAAGCCGATGTCTCCGCGCTGTCGGAGGCGCTGGCTGGCTCTGACGAGCTGCGTGAGGTGATTGCATCGCCGGTCTACACGCGCGACCAGCAGGCAGCTGCAATCGGCGCTCTGGCAGCCAAGATGGGCCTGTCGGACCCGATGAAGAACGGCCTGCAACTGATGGGCGCCAAGCGTCGTCTCTTCGTGCTGCCGCAGCTGCTCAAGGCGCTGTCGGACCTGATCGCGGACGAGAAGGGCGAAGTGACCGCAGATGTCACCTCGGCCAGCAAGCTCAGCGCCGCACAGGCCAAGAAGCTCGCCGAAGTGCTGAAAAACCAGACGGGCAAGACCGTCAAACTGAACACCGCCGTCGATGAAAGCCTCATCGGTGGCATGATCGTAAAGCTGGGCTCGCGCATGGTCGACACGTCGATCCGTTCGAAGCTCGCTTCTCTCAAGAACGCCATGAAAGAGGTCGGATAAATGGGCATCCAAGCAGCTGAGATTTCTGCGATCCTCAAGGAGCAGATCAAGAATTTCGGGCAGGACGCCCAAGTGGCCGAAGTCGGTCGCGTGCTGTCGGTTGGCGACGGTATCGCGCGCGTCTACGGGCTCGACAACGTCCAGGCCGGTGAGATGGTTGAATTCCCCGGTGGTATCCGCGGGATGGCACTGAACCTCGAGACCGACAACGTCGGTGTCGTGATCTTCGGTTCGGACCAAGACATTAAAGAAGGCGACACCGTCAAGCGCACGAACTCCATCGTGGACGTGCCGGTCGGTGAAGCGCTGCTCGGCCGCGTGGTCGACGGTCTCGGCAACGCGCTCGACGGCAAAGGCGCCATCGAAGCGAAAGAGCGTCGCGTCGCCGACGTGAAAGCTCCGGGCATCATCCCGCGTAAATCGGTTCACGAGCCGATGGCGACCGGCCTCAAGTCGGTTGACGCGATGATCCCGATCGGCCGTGGCCAGCGCGAGCTGATCATTGGCGACCGTCAGACCGGTAAGACCGCAATCGCGCTCGACACCATTCTGAACCAGAAGTCGTATAACGACGCTGATCCGTCCAACAAGCTGCACTGCTTCTACGTCGCGATCGGCCAGAAGCGCTCGACCGTGGCGCAGCTGGTTAAGAAGCTCGAAGAGACCGGTGCGATCGAATACACCACCGTGATCGCCGCGACCGCTTCGGACCCCGCGCCGATGCAGTACCTCGCGCCCTACACCGCGACCGCGATGGCGGAATACTTCCGCGACAACGGCATGCACGCGCTGATCATCTATGATGACCTCTCGAAGCAGGCTGTCGCCTATCGTCAGATGTCGCTGCTGCTGCGTCGCCCGCCGGGCCGCGAAGCATATCCGGGCGACGTGTTCTACCTGCACTCCCGCCTGCTGGAGCGTTCGGCGAAGCTGAACGAAGACTTCGGCGCCGGTTCGCTGACCGCTCTGCCGGTCATCGAAACCCAGGGCGGCGACGTGTCGGCCTTCATCCCGACCAACGTGATCTCGATCACCGACGGTCAGATCTTCCTCGAGACGGAACTGTTCTACCAAGGTATCCGTCCCGCCGTGAACACCGGTCTGTCGGTGTCGCGCGTTGGTTCGTCGGCTCAGACGAACTCGATGAAGACCGTAGCAGGCCCGGTTAAGCTGGAACTGGCACAGTATCGCGAAATGGCGGCCTTCGCTCAGTTCGGCTCGGATCTCGACGCCGCAACTCAGAAGCTGCTGAACCGTGGTGCGCGCCTGACCGAGCTGATGAAACAGCCGCAGTATTCGCCGCTCACCAACGCGGAAATCGTGGCCGTCATCTTCGCCGGCACCAACGGCTTCCTCGATAGCATCCCGGTTTCCGAGGTCGGCAAGTTCGAACAGGGTCTGCTGGATTACCTGCGCAACTCGCGCAAGGACATCCTCGACTGGCTCACGAACGAGGATCCGAAGATCAAGGGTGACGCGGCCGACAAGCTGAAAGCCGCTATCGACGAATTCGCCAAGACCTACGCGTGATTGGCCTGAAAGGACAGGGACATGCCCAGCCTTAAGGACCTTAAAAACCGGATCGGAAGCGTCAAGAACACGCGGAAGATCACGAAGGCGATGCAAATGGTCGCCGCCGCAAAGTTGCGCCGTGCCCAAGAAGCGGCCGAAGCTGCGCGCCCCTATGCCGAGCGGATGCACTCCGTGATGGCGGGGCTCGCAAGTTCGGTCCAGGGCCGGGACAACGCGCCGCGCCTGCTTTCGGGCACCGGTTCGGACAAGGTGCAGCTTTTGGTGGTCATGACCGCCGAACGCGGCCTGTGCGGTGGCTTCAACGCCAATATTGCGAAGCTCGCGCGCCAGACGGCTGACAAGCTGCTGGCCGAGGGCAAAGAGGTGAAGATCCTCACCGTCGGCAAGAAAGGCCGCGATGCGCTGCGCCGTGAATACGGTCAGTACTTCATCGGCCACGTCGATCTGAGCGACGTCAAACGCCTGAGCTATGACGACGCGCAGAAGATCGCCCGCGACCTGATCGGTCGCTTCGACAATGGCGAGTTCGACGTCGCGACGATCTTCTTCTCGATCTTCGAGAGCGTGATCGCGCAGCGCCCGACCGCGAAGCAGATCATCCCCGCTTCCTATGAACCGGAAGAGGGCGAAGAAACGCCGAGCGTCAATTACGACTACGAACCCAGCGAGACGCAAATCCTCGAGGATCTGCTGCCGCGTGGGGTCGCGACGCAGATCTTCACGGCTCTGCTGGAAAACGGTGCCTCGGAACAAGGTGCGCGGATGTCAGCGATGGACTCTGCGACGCGCAATGCGGGCGATATGATCGACAAGCTGACGATCGAATACAACCGCACGCGCCAGGCCGCGATCACCAAGGAACTCATCGAAATCATTTCGGGCGCCGAGGCGCTCTGACGGAACCGGAGAAAAACAGACATGGCAAGCAATGGTAAAGTGACCCAGGTCATCGGCGCCGTCGTCGACGTGCAGTTCGACGGCGAGCTGCCTGCGATCCTCAACGCGCTGGAAACCGAGAACAACGGCAAGCGCCTCGTTCTCGAAGTGGCTCAGCACCTCGGCGAAAACTCGGTGCGTACCATCGCAATGGACGCGACCGAAGGTCTCGTGCGCGGCGCCGGCGTGAAAGACACCGGCAAGCCGATCTCGGTGCCGGTCGGCAACGCGACCCTCGGCCGCATCCTGAACGTTATCGGCGAGCCCGTGGACGAGAAGGGCCCCGTGGAAGCGGACGAAACCCGCGCCATCCACCAGCCCGCGCCGAACTTCGAGAGCCAGGCGACCGCCTCGGAAATCCTCGTGACCGGCATCAAGGTCATCGACCTGCTCGCACCCTACTCCAAGGGCGGTAAGATCGGCCTGTTCGGCGGCGCTGGCGTCGGCAAGACCGTTCTGATCATGGAGCTGATCAACAACATCGCGAAGGTGCACTCGGGCTACTCCGTGTTCGCCGGTGTGGGCGAGCGGACCCGTGAAGGGAACGACCTCTACCACGAGATGATCGAATCCAACGTCATCAAGCCCGACGATCTGTCGAGCTCGCAGGTGGCACTGGTCTACGGCCAGATGAACGAGCCTCCGGGTGCGCGTGCGCGTGTCGCTTTGACCGGCCTGACCCTGGCAGAGCAGTTCCGCGACCAGTCGGGCACCGACGTTCTGTTCTTCGTGGACAACATCTTCCGCTTCACGCAGGCGGGTTCCGAGGTGTCCGCACTTCTGGGCCGTATCCCCTCGGCAGTGGGCTACCAGCCGACGCTGGCCACCGACATGGGCGCGATGCAGGAGCGCATTACCTCGACGAAAGCTGGCTCGATTACCTCGATCCAGGCCGTCTACGTGCCCGCGGATGACCTTACCGACCCGGCTCCGGCCACCACCTTCGCCCACCTTGACGCCACGACCGTTCTGTCGCGTGCGATCTCGGAACTCGGCATCTACCCGGCTGTGGACCCGCTGGACTCGTCCTCGCGTATCCTCGATCCGGGCATCGTCGGCGAAGAGCACTACAAGGTCGCCCGTCAGGTGCAGGAGATCCTCCAGCGCTACAAGGCTCTGCAGGACATCATCGCCATCCTCGGTATGGACGAACTGTCCGAAGAGGATAAGCTGACCGTGGCTCGTGCCCGTAAGATCCAGCGTTTCCTCTCGCAGCCCTTCGACGTTGCGAAAGTGTTCACCGGTTCGGACGGCGTTCAGGTTCCGCTCGAAGACACCATCGAGTCGTTTAAGGCGGTTGTTGCAGGCGAATACGATCACCTGCCCGAAGCAGCCTTCTACATGGTTGGCGGCATCGAGGACGTGAAAGCGAAAGCCGAGAAACTCGCCGCTGCGGCGTAAGGAGGCATTATGGCCGACACGATGCAATTCGATCTCGTTGCGCCCGAGCGCAAGCTGGCCTCGGAAGAGGCGGCGGTCGAGGTCATGGTGCCTGGTGCGGATGGTGACCTCACGGTCATGCCCGGCCACGCGCCGATGCTGACCACGCTGCGTCCCGGCAAGCTGACGATGGTGACGCGGTCGGAAACCCAGAGCTACGCGGTGACGGGTGGCTTCGCCGAGATCACCCCCGAGGGGATCACGGTTCTGGCCGAGCGTTCGCTGCCCGCGGAAGAGTTCACCAAGGAAGTCCACGATCGCCTGATCGAGGAAGCCCGCCGCGTCCATGACGAGGCGCATCCTTCGGTGGCCGACATGACCGCGAAGCTGCTGGCTGACATGGAGGCCCTCGGCTCGCATATGCTGAGCTGAGACCTCTCGCGAAAAGATTTAGGAAGCCCCGGATTTTCCGGGGCTTTTTATTGTCTGCAGTTGCGGTAAGCTCTGCCTCAGGTTGAAAGAAAGAGGCCCTCTCGCGATGATCACGATCGAAAGCCACCGTCTGGGGATGCAACGCGGCTCGCTCGTGCTGTTCTCCGACTATCAGGATGGCGGCGCCATGTGGACGGGCGAGGGCCCGCGCGAACTGCGCAAGAAGGTTGCCTTCCCGGAAGCTTTCCGCGCGACGCCGATGGTGCAGGTCTCGTTGTCGATGTGGGACGTGGACGGCAAGCATAATTCGCGGATGGATATCTCCAGCGACGGCGTCACGCCCGAGGGCTTCGTGATCGTCTTCCGCACCTGGGGCGACAGCCGTGTGGCGCGGGTGCGTGCGGACTGGCTGGCACTGGGCGGCGTGTCGCATGAGGATGATTGGGACATCGACTGATCCGTACCGACGCTGCCCATGAAAAACGCCCCGTCCATCGGCGGGGCGTTTTCTTATGCGTGGGGGAGGGCGGTTCGCAAACCGCCCCGCCGTAAGATCAGTCGAGCGCCTTGAAGTTCAGCGCCGCACCTTCGTCCTTGATGCCCGAGAACCAGCGCGCCGTGACGGTCTTGGTCTTGGTGTAGAAGCGGAAGGCGTCCGGGCCGTACTGGTTGAGGTCGCCGAAGGCCGACTTTTTCCAGCCGCCGAAGGTGTAGTAGCTCAGCGGAACCGGGATCGGGAAGTTGATGCCGACCATGCCGACATTGACGTTCGCCGCAAAGTCGCGTGCGACGTCGCCATCGGCGGTGTAGATCGCGGTGCCGTTGCCGTAGGGGCTGTCGATGACCAGATCGAGCGCCTCGTCATAGGACTTCGTGCGCACCATCGACAGGACCGGGCCAAAGATTTCCTCTTTGTAGATGTCCATGTCGGGGGTGACGTTGTCGAAGAGCGACGGGCCGACGAAGAAGCCGTCCTCATAGCCCTGCAGCGAGAAGTCGCGGCCGTCGACGACAAGGTTCGCGCCCTGATCGACACCCGAATTGATGAGCGACTTGATCCGCTCCTGCGCCTGCTTGGTGATGACGGGGCCGTAATCCACGTCGTCGCCGCCGGTATAGGGGCCGACTTTCAGCTTCTCGATCTTCGGCACGAGACGCTCGACCAGCGCATCCGCCGTGCCGTCGCCCACCGGGACCGCAACCGAGATCGCCATGCAGCGCTCGCCAGCGGCGCCGTAGCCCGCGCCGATCAGCGCGTCGGCGGCCTTGTCCATGTCCGCGTCGGGCATGATGATCATGTGGTTCTTCGCACCACCAAAGCACTGCGCGCGCTTGCCGTTGGTGGCCGCACGACCGTAGATGTATTGCGCGATCGGGGTCGAACCCACGAAGCCCACGCCCTGGATCGTCTCGTGGTCGAGGATCGTGTCCACGGCTTCCTTGTCGCCGTTGACGACCTGCAGCACGCCGTCGGGAAGACCGGCTTCCTGCGCCAGTTCCGCAAGCATGATCGCGGTGGTCGGCACGCGCTCGGACGGCTTGAGGATCATCGCGTTACCGGCCGAAAGCGCCGGGCCCATTTTCCACAGCGGGATCATGGCGGGGAAGTTGAACGGCGTGATGCCGGCCACGACGCCCAGCGGCTGGCGCATCGAGTAGAGGTCGATACCGGGGCCCGCGTCGCCCGTGTACTCGCCCTTGAGCATCGCCGGTGCGCCCATGCAGACCTCGATCACTTCGAGGCCACGCTGCACGTCGCCCTTCGCGTCGGGGATGGTCTTGCCGTGCTCTTTCGACAGAGCCTCGGCGAGCTTGTCCATGTCGCGCTCGATCAGCTGACCGAATTTCATCATCACGCGGGCGCGGCGCTGCGGGTTGACCTTCTGCCATTCCAGCTGCGCTTTCGCGGCGTCCGCGATTGCGGCATCCAGCTCGGCCGGGGTGGCCAGCGCGACCTTGGCGATCTGCTCGCCAGTGGCGGGGTTGAAGACTTCGCCGAAGCGGCCCGAAGTGCCCGCAACGCGCTTGCCGTTGATCCAGTGACCGATTTCTTCCATGAGACGCTCCTCCTACAGATAATCTTGGCTTGGGCGCACTCTAGCCTTGCGAAATTGAGCATAAAAGAGGAAGTAGCTCAAAAGCGTTTTGCATTTTTGCAAAGAGGAGCGCGATATGGACTGGGACGACCTGCGGATTTTCCTTGCCGTCGCACGGGCCGAGAGCCTGTCGGGCGCCGGGCGGCGGTTGAAGCTGGACGCGGCCACCGTAGGACGGCGCATCGCGCGGCTCGAAGAAGGGGTGGGGGCGAAGCTTTTCGTGAAATCGCCGCAGGGCTACGCGCTCTCCGAGTCGGGCGACCGTCTCCTTCCCCATGCCGAGGCGGCGGAGCAGGTCTTCGCGGGCGCCGATGAAGAGCTGTCCGGCATCGCGGGCCAATTGACGGGGCAGTTGCGGATCGGCGCGCCCGATGGCTGCGCCAATTACCTTCTGCCACAGGTCTGCGCGAAGATCGCCGAGGACAATCCCGGGCTGGAGATTCAGGTCGTCGCCTTGCCGCGCGTTTTCAACCTCTCGAAACGCGAGGCGGATATGGCAATCGCGGTCTCACGCCCGACCGCAGGCCGTCTGACCGTGCAGAAGCTGAGCGACTATCACCTCAGCCTCGCCGCCCATCGCGACTATCTCGCGAAGGCGCCCCCGATCACCTGCAAGGAGGATCTGCGCCATCACCGGATGATCGGCTATATCCCCGACATGATTTTCGACAAGGAGCTGGATTACTTCGCCGAGACCGAGGCCGAGGTGATGGGGCTCGCCTCGAATTCAGCGGCCGTGCAAACCCGGATGATCGAGGCGGGCGCAGGCGTGGGCATCGTCCACGACTTCGCGATCCCCTTCGCGCCGGGCGTTCAACGGGTGCTGGGCGACGAGATCCGGCTCAACCGCGCCTTTTGGTTAATCCGCCACGCCGACGACCGCCGATCCGAGCGCCTGACGCGCTTCGCCGAAGCGCTGGGGCAGGGGCTTCGCGACGAGGTTGCGCGGCTCGAACACGCTGCGGTTGAAACATAACTGGCGGCCCCGTGAACCGCAAAGCCGTTGACAAATCTATGAAAGCAGTGGGACGCTTGGGTTTAGACGACGTTTTTCAAGGAGACGCCGATGCAGGTTATGCAGATTCTCAAGAACAAGGGCGAGATGGAAGTTTTCACCGTCGCCCCCGACATGAAGCTGAGAGAGGTGATTGCCACGCTTTCTTCGAAACGCATCGGTGCGGTGATCGTCTCGCAAGACGGGGAAACCGTCGACGGGATCGTCTCGGAACGCGACGTCGTGCGTGAAATCGCGCGGCGCGGTGCGGATTGCCTGGTGATGACCGCCAGTGATGTCATGACCCGCGACGTCAAGCATTGCGCCCCGATGGACAGCACCGAAGAGGTGATGAGCCTGATGACCGAGGGCCGCTTCCGCCACATGCCCGTGCGCGAGAACGGCAAGATGGTCGGCGTGATCTCGATCGGGGACGTGGTAAAGGCGCGTCTGAACGAGCTCCATATGGAGAAAGAGTCGCTTCAGGGCATGATCATGGGCAACTGATGCCGCATTGCGGCACCTTCCCGCTTGCATTTAGCCACGCAATATAGTTGCGTGCGCTGAGCTTTTTGGCGGGCGACGAGGGAGGATGCCATGCGGATCGGTCTTTACCCCGGAACTTTCGATCCGGTCACGCTGGGCCACCTCGATATCATCGAGCGCGCGATGGCTCTGGTGGACCGGCTCGTGATCGGGGTCGCGATCAACCGGGACAAGGGACCGCTCTTCTCTCTCGAAGAACGCGTCGCCATGCTTCAGGACGAATGCGCGAAGATCACCGACCGTCGCGGCGGCGAGATCGTCGTCCATCCCTTCGAAAACCTGCTGATCGACTGCGCCAAGGATGTCGGCGCCAGCGTGATCGTGCGCGGCCTGCGCGCGGTGGCCGATTTCGAATATGAATTCCAGATGGTCGGGATGAACCGCGCGCTCGACGCCTCGGTCGAGACGGTGTTCCTGATGGCCGATGCTCGGCGTCAGGCGATCGCCTCGAAGCTGGTGAAGGAAATTGCGCGGCTCGACGGGGATGTCTCGAAATTCGTCACCCCCGCCGTGCGCGATGCCTTGGTCAAGGCTTACGCCAAGGCCTGATCAGCCGTTCGAGGCGGAGTTGCCCGACGTGCCGCTCTGCTGCGATTTCTGCTGCATCTGAGTGCTGCCGCTCGCATTTGCCGAGGATTTCGTGGCGTTGCCCGCCTGCTGCGGCAGGTTGTCGAGCCCCCATTGGTCGATCACCACCGAATCCTCGACTCCTTTCAACGCAAGGTTCGCCTCGTAGTAATTGCCCGACTTGATGAGCTTGGACGCGTCCTGCAGATGGGCGAGCGACGCCTTCGCGGGCACCATCGCCGCCGAGATCGACACGTCGATATCGTTGTCCTTCAGCGTCTTGGCTGCGGCTTTTGCGTTGCCCTGTGCCATCTGCTGATTGGCCTTGCCGACCGCTTTCTGGTTGTCCGGCGTCACCGTAAAGCTTTCGCCAAGCGCAATGGAGCTGTCGAAGGGCAGGTAGGTCACGCCTTTCTTGCCCGCTTTCGAGGGCACGCCCCATTTGCTCTCGGCCTTCTCGGCGGACTGCATTTTCGCAGTGGCGTCCTTGGTCATCTTGGTCGCCATGTCGGTATTGCCGTCGAAGATCGCCAGACGCGCCGCGCGCACTTCGCGCATCGCCGTGTAGGCGTCATTTACCGTAGTCAGCAAGTCCTTGTCGGTCGAACTTGCCGTGGTCTGCGAGACCGCGTCATTGCCTTGGCTCTGCGCGCTCTGCATCGCGGCGCCGCTTGAGTTGCTGTTGGAACTCGTGGTGGCGGCATTGGCCATCTCGAAGCTCGCGGGGCCCGCGATCAGCGCGGAGGAGAGGGCGAGGGCGAGGAATTTCTTGCTGCGTTCCATGGGATATTCCCTTTCGTGATGGGGTTCAGCTAAGGCGGAAGGCGCCGGGCGGCGCGCTCCATGGCCCTGAAACGTCCCGGATTTCAAAGGGTTCTATCACCATGCATCAAGGCTCGCGGCGCGCGTGAGAGGGTGCGTGCATGCTCTGCGAGCCGTGTGTGAGAGGTGAGCGCAAAAAGGGCGGCCCAAGATGGACCGCCCCTTTGGCTTTTTCGCAATCTGTGGGGCGGTGCCCCGATCACGCTCAGATCAGCTTGCCCATCGCGACGGCGGTGTCCGCCATGCGGTTCGAGAAGCCCCATTCGTTGTCGTACCAGCTCAGGATACGGACCATGCGGCCTTCCATGACCTTGGTCTGGTCCATGTGGAAGATCGACGAATGCGGGTCGTGGTTGAAGTCGCTCGAGACGTTGGGCTTGTCGGTATAGCCGAGGATGCCTTTCATCGGGCCGTCAGCGGCGGCTTTGATCGCGGCATTGATCTCTTCGACGCTGGTGTCCTTGCCGGCCTCGAAGACCAGATCGACGACCGAGACATTCGGGGTCGGCACGCGGATCGCGACGCCGTCCAGCTTGCCGTTGAGCTCCGGCAGCACCAGACCCACGGCTTTCGCAGCGCCGGTCGAGGTCGGGATCATCGACAGCGCGGCCGCACGGGCGCGGTAGAGATCCTTGTGCATCGTGTCCAGCGTCGGCTGGTCGCCGGTATAGCTGTGGATCGTGGTCATGAAGCCCTTCTCGATCCCGATCGCGTCGTTCAGCGCCTTGGCGACGGGCGAGAGGCAGTTCGTGGTGCAGGACGCGTTCGAGACGACGAGGTCGTCCGCAGTCAGCGCACCGTCGTTCACACCGAAGACGATGGTCTTGTCAGCACCGCTGGCAGGGGCCGAGACCAGAACGCGCTTCGAGCCGTTCTCGAGGTGGAAGGCCGCCTTGTCGCGCGCGGTGAAGATGCCGGTGCATTCCAGCGCGACATCGACATCGCCCCAGGGCAGTTCTTTCGGGTCACGGATTGCGGTGACCTTGATCTTGCCGCGGCCGGCATCGATCCAGTCTTCGCCGGTCGTGACCTCATGGGGGAATTTGCCGTGTACGGAGTCGAATTGCAGCAGATGCGCGTTCGTCTCGACCGGGCCGAGATCGTTGATGGCGATCACTTCGATGTCGGTGCGCCCCGACTCGATGATCCCGCGCAGCACGTTGCGGCCGATGCGACCGAACCCGTTGATGGCAACTTTAACCGTCATATCCGTCTCCTCTGGCTGGCTGCCCGGCAGGGAGTTGCACGGGCAGGTCTTCCGTTAACGCTAACAAGCGCGTTCAGCGCCAAAGGTCAACGGGGTGCAGCCCGATGCTAGCGCCAGAAAGCGACATATTGAACGAGATCGGCAGTTTTTTTCGCCAGAAACAGCAGGATGCGGCCGTCATCGGCCAACACATCCGCCAAAATGAGCAAAATGAGGAGGCCCCCGAGCCAGAGCGCGATCCGATTGGTCATCTATCCCCTTCGCGCGCCCTTGTTTGGCGCGTCAGTGCACGAGTCGCCCCATCGCCCCGGCCACATCGGCCATGCGGCAGGAGAACCCCCATTCGTTATCGTACCAGGCCAGAACGCGGACAAGCTTGCCCACGACCTTGGTCTGGTCCGGCGCGAAGATAGAGGATTGCTGCGTGTGGTTGAAGTCGATCGAGACCTTCGGCTCGGGGTCGTAGCCCAGCACCATGCCCATGTAGCCGGCGGCGGCCTCGCGGACGATCTCGTTCACCTCGTCGCGGGTGACGGTCTTGCGCGCCTCGAAGGTCAGATCGACCGCGGAAACATTGGGGGTCGGGACGCGCAGCGCGGTGCCGTCGAGGCGGCCTTGCAGCTCGGGCAGCACCTCGCCCAGGGCTTTCGCGGCGCCGGTGGAGGTCGGGATCATCGCCATCGCGGCGGCGCGGGCGCGATAGAGATCCTTGTGGCGACGGTCGAGCGTGGGCTGATCGCCGGTATAGGAATGGATCGTCGTCATCACGCCCGATTCGATGCCGATCGTGTCATTGAGCACTTTGGCGAGCGGCGCGAGGCAGTTCGTGGTGCACGACCCGTTCGAGACGACGTGATGCGCGGGCGTCAGCTCGCGATGGTTCACGCCGTAAACCACGGTCTTGTCGACATCGGTGGCGGGAGCGGAGACCAGAACCCGCTTCGCGCCGCGGCCCAGATGGACGGCGGCCTTGTCGCGGGCGTTGAACTTGCCGGTGCATTCAAGGACGACATCGACGCCGTCCCAGTCGAGTTCTTCCGGGTCATAGGTCGACATCACGTCGATCGGGCCGCGCCCGAGGTCGAGCGTGTTGCCCGCCACTTTCACCTGCCCGCCGAACCGGCCGTGGACGGAGTCGTATTTCAAGAGATGCGCGTTGGTCTCGATCGGGCCGGTGGCGTTGATCTTGACGACCTGCACGTCATTGCGCGCGGCTTCCGCGATATGCGCGAGCGTGCAGCGCCCGATGCGGCCGAAGCCGTTGATCCCGATGGTGACGGTCATGATGATCTCTCCGAAGCGCGTGATTTCGGCGTTGGATACCATTGCATGCAATTCGGGAAAAGGTTTTGAAACAGTATGTTAGCGTAAACACGAGGTGTTTGCGATAACATTGCGGGGCAGGGTGCGGCTTTGGCGCGAAGACTGGCGCCAAACGGGGCGCGGCGACAGAATCTTTCGCTCAATCGTCGTCCTCCGCGACGAGGAATATCTCTCCCGCGGCTTCCATCTCCCGGATTGCGGCGACGACCGCGCTCATCGCCTCTTCGGCGTCTTTCTCTTTCACCTTGCCCAGATTCGCCATCTCGTCGCGCAAGCTTTGCGCCATGCGCTGGGACATGTTGGCGAGAATGAACTCCGCCGCGGGCTGCAACGGGCCGGTCGCCCCGGCAAGCGCGACGGTCAGTTGCGTCTGATTGACCACGCGCAGCACTTTCGGGATGTCGCGTGTATCGATGCGGGCGGGGATATTGGCGAAGGTGAAGATCGCCTTCTTCACCTCGTCGGCGAAAGTCTTGTCCTCTTCCTCCAACCCTTTGAGCACCGCGTCGCGGGTGGCCGAAGCCGAGTAGTTCAGGATCGCGCCCACCCGTTCCACCGGCCCGGAATCGAAGGCCTTGGGCGGGGCGGCATCGAGCTGCGCCGCGAGCGCCTGCCCGATCCGCAGCACGGTTTCGGGCGCGACATTCCCGGTCAGCGAGACCGCATAGGCAATCCGCCGCGCTTTCTCACCCGGCAGCAGCCCAAGCAGTTCGGCAGATTTCGCGACCGACAGCTTCGACAGCATCACCGCGCCCACTTCGACGCTTTCGTCTTCCAGCACCGGCAGAAGCACCTCCGCGGTGAGGCCCGCGATCCGCTGCCACGGGTCGGCGCGCGAGGAGCCGGAGGCCAGCCTGCGCAGGCGGTTCGAGGCCGAGGGCGAGAGCTGCCCGTCGAGCAGCGACAGCGCGCCTTCCAGCCCGCCGGGAAAAGCGATGCCGACAGCTTCCAATTCTTCGCAGAACTCTTCCACCACGCTCGCGATGGTGGCGCGGTCGACCAGACGCAGCTGTGCCACAGCCTCGGTCAGTTCGGTCTGATGATCGTCGCTCAGCTCCGTCAGCGGCAGTTTCAGCCCTTCGGAGGCGAGCAGCCGCACGATGATCGCAGCTTTCTGGCGCCGCGAGAGCGGCCCCGGCCGGGCGGATTTGTCGCCAGCCGAGTCGGACCCGGCCATATGACCGAGCGCCATGGGCGCGATCGCATTCACCGCGAGAACCTCCGTGCTGGGCATCGGCCGCGCGGGCGGCCAATGCGGTTTCGCGGTCAGCTTTGCACGGAGGCCGTTAAGACGGGATTACCGTCTCAGCGGTTAGCTGGACTGCAGGACGCAGGCACTCGCGTCCTTGTCCCAGACCTGGCCCTGCGGGCAGGACATGGAAGCTTGGTGGCCGCTAAAGCACTCGGCCGACGCGGCCAGAGGAGCGAGGATCAGCACGGCGGCTGCAAGGATGGTTCGGGTCATCTGCAATCTCCCTTTGCTAGATGCCCTAGGGTAAGCCCGAATCGCACGCGCCGCCTATAGTCGGCTGACATAGGCGGCGCGGAACGGGCTTGTTTCTCGATTATTCGCCGAAAACGCGGGCGAAAATCGTGTCGACATGCTTGGTATGGTAGCCCATGTCGAACTTCTCATTGATGCCGTCGACGCCGAGAGCGGCCACGACATCCTTGTCGGCGAGCAGCTGTTCGCGGAAATCGACGCGCTCTTCCCAGACCTTGAGCGCATTGCGCTGCACCATCGCATAGGCGTCTTCGCGCGACACGCCAGCCTGCGTCAGCGCCAGCAGAACGCGCTGGCTCATCACCAGACCGGGGAACTTGTTCATGTTCGCGAGCATGTTCTCGGGGTAGATGATCATCTTGTCGACGACGCCTGCCAGACGGTTCAGCGCGAAATCGAGCGTCACGGTCGCGTCGGGGCCGATGCCACGCTCGACCGAGCTGTGCGAGATGTCACGCTCGTGCCAGAGCGCCACGTTCTCCATCGCCGGGATCACGGTCATACGGACGAGGCGCGCAAGCCCGGTGAGGTTCTCGGTCAGGACGGGGTTCTTCTTGTGCGGCATCGCCGACGAGCCTTTCTGGCCCATCGAGAAGAATTCCGCACCTTCGAGCACTTCAGTGCGCTGCATGTGGCGGATTTCGATCGCGACGTTTTCGATCGAGGAGGCAATAACGCCCAGCGTGGCGAAGAACATCGCGTGACGGTCGCGCGGGATCACCTGCGTCGAGATCGGCTCCGGCTTGAGGCCGAGCATCTTGCAGACATGCTCTTCCACGCGCGGGTCGATATTGGCGAAGGTGCCGACAGCGCCCGAGATCGCACCGGTCGCGACTTCTTCCTTGGCGGCCTGCAGTCGCGCCTTGTTGCGGTCCATCTCGGCGTAGAAGCGCGCGAAGGTCAGGCCCATCGTGGTGGGCTCGGCATGGATGCCGTGCGAGCGGCCCACGCGAACCGTGTCCTTGTGCTCGTAGGCGCGCTTCTTCAGCGCGGCCAGAACCTTATCGAGATCGGTCAGCAGGATGTCGGCGGCGCGCACGAGCTGCACGTTGAGGCAGGTGTCGAGCACATCCGACGAGGTCATGCCTTGATGGACGAAACGGGCCTCTTCCGAACCCACATGTTCGGCAAGGTGCGTCAGGAAGGCGATCACGTCATGCTTGGTGACGGCTTCGATCTCGTCGATGCGGTCGACGTCGAACTCGACATCCTTGGCCTTCCAGACGGCCTCGGCATTCTCTTTCGGGATCACGCCCAGCTCGGCCTGAGCGTCGCAGGCATGCGCCTCGATCTCGTACCAGATTTTGAACTTGGTGGCGGGTTCCCAGATGTCGACCATCTCTTTGCGGGCATAACGCGGGATCATCGGCGGCCTCTTGATTGCGTGTGGTTGCGCGCTTGTTAGACTGCACCTGCCTTTGGGGCAAGGGAGAGCCAATGCCGCAGCTGTCGGATTTCGAGGGGAACTGGGTGCTGACGCGCCAAATCCTGCATAGCGACGGCAATAAAGCCCGTTTTGACGGTCATGCCTGCTTCGCACCCGAAGGGGTCGGGCTGCATTATCGCGAGAGCGGCGAGCTGGTGATGCCGGGCGGTCAGAGCTTTCACGCCGAGCGCAGCTATTTCTGGCGGGCCGAGGGCGGGCAGATCGCCGTGGCCTTCGAGGATGGGCGCCCCTTTCACAGTTTCGATCCGCTGAGCCCGGCCGCGAGCCATTGGTGCGACCCCGACGATTACCGGGTGAGCTATGACTTCGACGCGTGGCCGAAGTGGCGGGCGATCTGGCGGGTGCAGGGACCGCGCAAAGATTACGAGATGATCTCGGACTATGTGCGCAGCGCGGGGCAGCCCTGACGCGGGCGCTCTTGCCGCGCGCGGGGACGCGCGGCAATCTGCGGGGATGAAAGACCTTGTCGCCACACCGATCCTGCAAAATCGCCTGAGCTTCGCGCCCTGGGCCGACCCGCGCACGCGGCGGCTGCCGGGGGTGATCCCGGTCACCTATGAGGATTGGCTCGAGGTCGATGATGCCTACGCCGCCCAGATGGGCCTGCGCGACCGGCTGATCGGGGAGGCGCGCGATCTGGTGCTGGGCTTGTCGGATCACGGACGGCCTGCGGCACAAGAGCTCTACGATCTGGTGCTGCCGATGCTTCCGGCGCTGGGGTTTGCCTGCAGTGCGGAGACGGCTACGCGACCCGATGGGGCGGTGGTTGCGCTCGATCGCACGGACCCGCTGGCAACGCTCGGGCGGCTGCTGCAATGCGATCTGTGCCTGATGGAAGCCGATGAGGCCGCGTTCGGTCATGCCGAGCACGTGCCGACCGGCGGCGTGCTGTGTTTTCCCTCGGGCTGGACGCTGCGCGAGAAATTCATGCGCCCGATGATGCGAATTCACGAGCCGATCGAGATCTACACCGACGATCTCGGCAAACGGGTGCAGCGCTTGCTCGATGGCGTGCGTGAGGGCAGGGGGCTGATGCGGGGGACTGCCTCGCGCTCTGCCGCGCATCTTCACGATCCGCGCTCGGAATACGAATTCGCCCACGCGCCCGCCGATGCCCCTTATATCCGGGTGGAGCGGCAATGCCTGTTCCGACTGCCGCGCACGAATGCCGTGATCTTCTCGATCCACACTCAAGTGGTGCGGCCCGAAAGCCTGAGCCCGGATCAGGCGCAGGCCTTGGCCGAGCACCCGATCCGGCAGGCGGATTAAGCTTCCTGCATCAGCCGCCAGCGCGTCTCGGCCATACCTGCGAGACCATGCCGGGGATCAGAAGCGCGTCGATCAGCCACCACAGGCCTGCGAGGCCAAGTGGGATGAAGCCGATCAGGATAGGCGACAGGAGCGTGCCGATCCCGGTCAGCGCCAGCATCACCACGCCGGAGAAGACGCGGCCCATATACATCCGGTGCACGCCAAGCATCGGCAGCATGAACCACAGCACATAGCCCAGAAGGGCGGACTTCTTCTCATTCGCGACGCGCTGCTCGATATAGAGGGCGCGGGCATCGTCTCGGGTCATGTTAATCTCCATAACATCTTCCCAGCCGATATGGGCAGTTGCGCCGCGCGATCAAGAGGGTCGCGGACAATCCGCCGTCTCGGCGGGTCTGCGCGGGCGTCCGGTTTCATAACCTTTTAACTAAAAGTGACCTTAGGGAAGTTTGGGCGCTAATCGCCTTATGCGCGAGTGCCGCGAGGCTGCGGATTTCCGCAGTGCTGAAAAAATGTGACATATAAAACAATAAGATAAATAACAGTGATCAACGACTTGTGATTTTTTTCCGTGATCTCTTTGTAGCCCCGAGCCGCAACAATTGTCGGCTTTCGTCACAATTATGGACGAATCAAAGATGAAAACCGGGTTAAAGAAAAGCGGGCTTGAAGGTTCGCACTCTGAGGTAGGGTAATAGGGGCGAAAATGTCGGATCTCTCGACCAATTTCGAGCTTGCAAGTGTAACGAGTACCAGCCGGGACCGGTCGCGCATTCTGCGCTACGAGGGCATGGGCAAGCGTCTGTTCGACATTCTCGCCGTGCTCGCGATCCTTCCGGTTCTGCTGCCGCTGATCACGC
This sequence comes from Thioclava sp. DLFJ4-1, assembly GCF_002020145.1. NCBI lineage: Bacteria > Pseudomonadati > Pseudomonadota > Alphaproteobacteria > Rhodobacterales > Paracoccaceae > Thioclava > Thioclava sp. DLFJ4-1. Next base: position 336,096 of record NZ_MPZT01000001.1, on the reverse strand, counting down.
TTCTGGCTCTGGCGGTGCGCGCCGATGGCGGTCCCGCCTTCTATTCGCAGATCCGCGTCGGGCAGGGCGGCAAGCGCTTCCGCTGCTACAAGCTGCGCACCATGCATGTCGATGCCGAGGCGCAGCTCGTGCGTCTGTGCAACGAGAACCCCGCGCTCGCACTGGAATGGTCGGTGAACCAGAAGCTCGACGACGATCCGCGGATCACCCGCATCGGTCGCTTCCTGCGCCGCACCAGCCTCGACGAGTTGCCGCAGTTCTTCAACGTGCTGTTCGGGTCTATGAGCCTCGTGGGGCCGCGCCCCTTCATGCTCGATCAGGAAGCCAGCTACAAAGGCGCGATGGGCCTGGCCTATTACAAGATGCGCCCCGGCATCACCGGGCTGTGGCAGGTCGCCGGGCGTTCGACCACCGCCTTCGTGGATCGCGTGCGCTTCGACGAACGCTATTACGCGAAACTGTCGCTGCTGAACGATCTGTGGCTCTGCGTGATGACCATCGCCGTGGTGCTGCGCCAGACGGGCAAGTAATTCCAACACCGGTTGCGAGAGAGAGACGGCTTGTAACCTGCCAACGGGCGCTCCCTTCGGGGGGCGCCCATCGTCTTTCAGCCTTCGACTTGCAGGAAGCGCAGTCCGCCCTTGTCGAGCCAGGCAGCACTCAGGAGCCCGGTCTCATAGGCGCCGGTATCGACCGCGATGCGGCCTTGATCGGCGACAGGTTGCTCCACGACCCAATGGCCGAAGGCGATCCAGACCCCATCGCGCCGGGTCATCTGCCCGAACCGGGGATGACCCCAGAGCAGCGCATCGCGGCTTTGGCGTTCCATCGGGTGATAGGGATCGGCTCCCGCATGGGTCGCGGCGAAGCGACCCTCGCGCCACATCGCGGGGCGCGCATCGAGCCATGCCAGCAGGTCCGGCCCAAGCGCGCGAGCGAGATCCATGCGCAGCGCGTCCAGCACCTCCGGATCCGTCTCGCGCGGATCGGGCGGCGCGATGCCGTAGCTTTGCAGCGTCTGTAATCCGCCCACGCGCAGCCAGCCGGCGGTGCGCGCATCGGGGGACAGCAGGAAGTCGAGCATCATCCGCTCGTGATTGCCCATCAGGCAGATCATCCGCGAGGGATTGGCAAGCTGCGCGGCATGGAGCGTCGCCAGCACCCGCGCCGAATTCGGGCCACGGTCGATCATGTCGCCCAGCGTAATGATGCGGGCCTTTGCGCCTTCCGGTTCCTGCCCGATCCGCTCGAACATCTTGCCCAAGAGATCGGCGCGGCCGTGAAGGTCCCCGATCACGCAGATCGGCGCCTCCGGACGAGGCAGGCCATTGGGTGCCGAGGAGGGAGCGGTCTCTGGTTTGAGACGGGAGAGTAGAGAGCGCAACATATGGGGAAATCCGGAGTTATGCGGGGTGGAAACCAACGCGTGGCTGCGACATAACCGTCGTAAGACGTGAGCGAAAGGGGCTCACATAAAAATGGGCGGCAAACCGCCCCCGTGGCAAGGGCGGGTCGTAAGGGGCATGGCGAGACGCATTCTGATCGTGGTGGAGAACCTGCCGGTGCCGCTGGATCGCAGGGTCTGGCTGGAGGCCACAACATTGCGCGCGGCGGGCTATGAGGTCTCGGTAATCTGTCCGATGGGGCGCGGCTGGGACGCGGCTTACGAGGAAATCGAGGGTATCCATATCTACCGCCACCCCGCACCGCCCGAAGCCCATTCCGGCGCGGTGGCCTATGCGCGTGAATATTGGCACGCGATCAAGGCGTGGTTCCGGTTGGCGAAACAGGTGAAGCGCGAGCGCGGCTTCGACGTGATCCAGGGCTGCAACCCGCCCGACCTGATCTGGCTTCTGGCCTGGCGCTATCGGCTGTCGGGTGTGCGCTACATGTTCGACCATCACGACGTCTGCCCCGAGCTGTTCGAGGCCAAGTTCGGCAAGAAGGGGCTCCTCTGGAGCGTGATGCGCATCTGGGAGCGGATCACCTTCGCCAGCGCCACGGTGTCGATGGCCACGAATGAGAGCTTCCGCAAGATCGCGATCACCCGCGGTGGCATGGCCCCCGAAGACGTCTTCGTCGTCCGCTCCGCCCCGCGCGTCGAGACCTTCCTGCCCGGACCCGGCGATCCTGCCTATCGCAAGGGCGCGAAGACCGTGCTTGGCTATATCGGCGTGATCGGGCAGCAGGAGGGGATGGACCTTCTGGTGCAGGCGGTCGAGCATCTGGTGCGCAAGCTCGGCTACAGCGATCTGCATGTGGTGATCGTGGGCTTCGGGCCCGAGTTGCCTACCGTGGAGGCCGATGTCGCGGCGCGGGGCCTGAGCGATTATTTCACCTTCACCGGCCCGCTCTACGGCGAGGATATGCTGGCGGCGATGAATGCGATCGATATCGGCGTCGCGCCCGATCCAAAGAACGCGATGAACGACATCTCCACCATGAACAAGGTCATGGAATACATGACGCTCGAGAAGCCCTTGGTGCAGTTCGAACTCACCGAAGGGCGGGCCTCTGCGGGCGAGGCCGCGCTCTATGCCCGCGCCAATGATCCGAAGGACTTCGCCGCCCGGATCGCGGCGCTGATCGAGGCGCCCGAGCGCGCGCGTTCGATGGGCCGGCTGGGCCGGGCGCGGGTGCTCGATGCGCTGTCCTGGGATTTTTCGGCCCGACAGCTCCTTGCGGCCTATGATCGGATATTCTCCAAGATGGGGAAATAAAACCTGCAGATCGAGCGGAATTGTTTCTTATAAATCATTCTTTTTGCTCAAGTTTCGCCAAGATTCCAGTTGCGCGCCGCCCCATTTGCGCCACAAACTCAAGGGGCGGACAGCAAGACGGTTCGCCCTATATCGTTAAGCATTCGGCTTGGAACTTGTATGGCGCATTGGAGGACATCGGCGGTGGCGTTTACCGCACTGGTTGTGACCGGTGTTGCCAGCTCTGCCTTCGCGGGTGATCTGCGCGAAGCCACGCCTCATGCGACCGCTGATCTGACGGGCCGTGCGCTCTACGATCCGGTGGTGCATGCGCTCGCGATCGGACTGACACCTGCGATGGCCGATGCGCGCGTGGATCGTGCGATCAAAGCCGTGGAAACCTGCCCGCTTGTGTTCGATACCCGCAACCCGATCCCGGGCTGCTGGGGCGGGAGTGTCGCGCTGGGCTCGTAAGCCCGCTCAATCCGGAATCGAAGCGCTCAGCCGGGGCAGGGACTGCCCGATGAAGCGCGTCAGGCGGCGGTCGGCTGCGCGGATATCCTCGTCGCGGCGGATCGGCGTGACATAGCGCACCAGCGCGCCATCGGTCCGTGCGCGCGTGATCCCGTCCACGATAACCGACAGCTTCGCGCGCCAGTCGCTCGTCATCGCGCGGCCACGCCCGTCGAACCAGTAATAGACCAGTTGCCGGTTGAGCCCCTTGGTGATGATCGCGCGGTTGACCTCGAAGGGGGCGCGGTGGGGCAGGACGATGCGATGCGGTCGGAAGGCGCTGACCTCCCAGCCGCCGACCGGCAGGCACACCTCGGGAGAATGGATGCCGTCGCCTTGGCTCTGATCGGCATACCAGGCGACAAACAGGTTCACCGGCGCGTCCTGAGCGGGATCGGTATAAACCGCGTTGAGATAATCGCTCGCTGCTAGGACTTGCTCGGTCGCTGGCTCCAGCGGGCGGCGCGTGCCCTGCCAGCCATCGATCTGCGTCGGGAAGGACGACAGCGGCGCGCGCTCCGGCGGGAGCGTCGTCATCTGCGGCAGGCCCGACCAGAGCGCCAGCGCGACCCCCGTCAGGATGACCGCCAGCCCCAGATCGCGCGACGGTGCGAGGTTGCGCAAGCGGCGCGCTTCCGGCGCGAAACGGCGATAATCGAGGTCGAGCGCCTCGGAGAGCGGTTTCGGCTCGGCCACCAGCCGCTGCAGCCCGATCGCGGTGAGGCTTAGGATCGCAATCGCTGCCCCGAAGATCACCCAGCCCTCGAAGACATGCAGGAAGCCCTCGGCCTGTTCGATCCCGTAGGCGTCGACAAGGATCGCGACCATGCCGATGCGCAGAGAATTCAGAAGCACCGTCAGCGGCGCGGCCATCGCGAAAAGCACCGCCTTATGCCAGAACGGTCCGCGATAGAGGATGCCGAACAGGTAGGAGAAGCTGAGGATCGGGAAGAGATAACGCAGCCCCGAACAGGCATCGGCCACCTGCAGCTTGTAGACGCCGAGGTCGATCACATTGCCGCTCAGATGCACGGGGATGTCGGCGGCGCGCACCAGCATCACGCCCAGCTCCGACGAGACGAGCTGCAGGGCGATGGTGAGCTTCCAGTAGAGGATCTGCGGCAGCGGCAGCATGAAGATCAGATGCAGCACCGGCTTCCAATGGCGTTTGCCCGCCCGCCAGCCCATGCTCAAGAGCACCGCGCCCATCATCCAGATAATCAGCGCATAGGTCACGAAATCGGCGATTTGCGCGCGGGTGCCGAAAACGGCGAGGGCGAGCGCCACTGCGATCACCGCGACGCCTTGCCAGCGCTGCGGGCGGGCCTCCAGCGTGAGCGGTGCATGATGCAATTCGCGCGCGAAAAGATAGAGCGAAATCAGCGGGATCAGCGGCCCGTGGCTATATTCCGGCGTGGACCATGCGGCCCCGAGGCTCGCGATCCCCAATGCGAAGAACGGATAGGAGAGGACGGCCAGCGTCAGCAGGCCGAGCGTACCCCATGGCAGGGCACGCACCTCGCGCAGAGGGGGGCTCGTGGTGATCATCTCGACTGCTCGCTCATAGGCCGTCTGACGCGGCGCTTAACATGAGCTTACCCTGCGAGAGCTTTGATCCAAAGACAAAATCAGCGCTGGGCCGGGGCCGGGCGCGGGGTGTTGCCCGACGAGCCCTCTCCGGTCAGCGCTGCAAGCTGCGCCTTCGCGCCCTGCATCGCGGGCGGCAAAGGCTCGCCGGCAAGACGCAGCGCATCGCGCAGGGCGGCTTCGGCCAGATCGGCTTCTTCCAGCGCGATCAGCACGGCGGCGTAGTGATATTGCGCGAGCGCGTTCTCCGGCAATCCGGCGGCGGCAGCGGCGAGAAGGGGGCGCGCGGCCCCGTAATTGCCCAGCCGGTATTCCGCCCAGCCATAGGTATCCTTGAAGGCGGGTTCGGGACGCTCGCGGAAGCGTTTCGCGATCTGCGCCGCATGCTCGAGGCTAGGGCGGTCGTCGCGATGGGTGCTCAGCAGGCTCGCGAGGTTATTGGCGACGATCAGATCGCCGCTGTCGCGGGTGTAGAGATCGTCATAGGTCGCGATCGCCGCGTCGAACCGGCCCGACTTCTCCTCCGAGCGCGCCCGGTAGAGCAGCAGCAGCGGATCGGCCTGCGGCGCCTTTTCCAGCGCCGTCTGGATCACCGCGAGCGCATCGCCCTCGCGTCCTTGGGCCGCGAGCAGGCGATAGAGCTGGCGGGCCGGGCGCGGATCCGCCGGGTCTTCATACATCAGCGTGCGCAGCCCGGTCTCGGCCCGGTCGGTGTCGCCCTGAATCGCACAGAGGTTGGCCTCCAGCAGCCGCAAGCCGCGATTGCCGGGTTGTTCGTTCAGTTGCGCCTCGAGATAGGCGCGCGCCTCGCCGCCCCGCCCGGAGGCCAGTTGCGCCTGCACCACGGCCGAGACCGCCGCCGCCGAGACCGCAGGGGCCGTGGTGACGCCGTCTTCGCCGGTCGGGGGCATCTGCACCAGGGTTTTCAGCGTCTCGATCGCGCTCTCGCTGCGGCCGCGCCCCATCAGGATCGCGGCGCGGATCGACTGCGCCAGCGCCTCCGTGCCCGGGGCCGACGATGCGGCAAGCCGGTCCGCGATGCGATGGGCAAGCATCCAGTCGCGATCGGCCAGCGCCAGATCGGCCTGCCGCTTGAGCAGTCCGGGGCTGTTGGGGGTTACCGCCACGGCCTCGGCCAGAACCGTCCGCGCGGCGCTGGCGCGGTCATGCGCGAAGAGGAAATCGACATAGCGGATCGCCTCGGGCGCGGCGCGCCCCGCCGCATCATAGGCCTGGCTGAAGCGCCCCATCGCCAGATCGGGCGCGCCTTCTCGCAGATCGGCCTCGCCCAGCAGGGTCAGGGTCTGCGGATTGTCGGGGGCTTGCTGCAGCGCGCTGCGCAGATCGGTGATCGCCAGATCGAGGCGATCCTCCTCGATCCGCCACGCCGCGCGCTGCTGCAGGGCAGGGACGTTGGTCGGATCGGTCTTCAGGATGGCCGCGATCTCGGTTTTCGCCTTATCGCGCTGCCCGTCATGGTCGAGCATCCGGGCGTAAGCGCTGCGCAGCTGGCGCATCTCCTCGCTGTCGGGATGGCTCTCGATCAGCGCCTGCATCCGCGTCAAAGCCGCCACCCGGTCTCCGGCCTGAAAATCCAGATCGGCCCGCATCGCGGTGAAGATCGCCTCATTCGACTGGCCCTTCGACTGCGTGATGAGCGAGTCGAGTTCGGCCCGTGCTGCCTCGGCGCCTTTCGCGCGGGCCAGAAAGCGCACGAGTTCCAGATAGCCGCCTGTCTGCTGCTCGCGATCGGTCGCGAGCTTGCGCAGGAAGCGCGCCGCCCCCGCCGGATCGTCGCGCAGCACATACCATGCGATGAGGGCCGTGCGGGTTTTCGGGTCCTCCGGGAATAGCCCCTGCATCACTTCGAGCTGCGCGCCGATTTCAGCGTTCTCACCACGCTTCGAGATCAGCTCCAGCTTGAGAACCTGCAGCCGGTATTGCGCCGGATCGCGGGCCAGCGCCGCATCGAGCGCGGCCAGCGTCGCGGCGTCGTCGCCCTGTGCATTGCGCGCGTCGATCAGCACATGCCAGCCGGTCAGGATCTCGGGATGCGCCACGGTCAGCGCCTTGGCCTGCGCTGCGATCTCGGATTGGCGGCCCGTATCGCGCGACAGGCTGGCCTCTCGCAGGTCGAGTGCGAGCTGCACCGCCTGCGCGCCGGGATCGTCGGGCGCGAGTTCCAGTACAGCGTCGACCTGCTTTTGCGCGCGCGGCAGATTGCCCGTGCGCAGCGACAGCTCCGCAAGGATGCGATGCACCTCGACCGTCTCGGGATACTGTTCGAGCAGACGCAGATATTGGCTGAAGGCTTCCTGCAGACGTCCCTGCGCCAGCAGCAGATCGGCATAGGCGCGCCGTGCGGCCTTATGGGTGCCGTCATATTCGAAGACGTTGCGCAGCTCGACCATCGCGCGGACGGGGTCGCCCTCGGCCAGAAGGGTCTCGGCCGATTGGTAATGGGCTTCGGCCTTGTCTGCGTCACTCTTGCAGCCGCTCAATGCGAGTGCCGCGCAAAGCGCGAAAAAGCTCGCGCGCGCATACTGGTATCGGGGCATCTGTCTTGCCTGCTCTGCTACTGCGCTCTGACTGGCGCTTGGCAGAAAGGCTAGCTGCTCCGACGTCATCTATAAAGAGATTTGAACGGCGCCCCCCTGTCTAAATAGCCAGTTTTCCTAGGAATAGACGCGTTTTTGCGACAGTTTCGCCTCAGCCACTCGCGAATTGCTCACGAATTCTTGCGTAAGGCGGGGAGATGCAGCTTACTGGCGCAAACAAATCCCAGAGGCCAAAGGCCCGGTACAGGCATGAACGAAATCTACACCGAATTCTTCGGGTTGGCAGAGCGTCCTTTTTCGTTGCTGCCCGATCCCGATTTCCTGTTCTGGTCTCCAGAGCACAAGCACGCGGCGACCATGCTCGAATACGGGCTGTTCTCGCGCGCGCCGATCACGCTGATCACCGGCGAGGTGGGGGCGGGCAAGACGACGCTGCTGCGTCACCTGATGGCGACGATTTCCGACGATGTGACGATTGCGCTCGTGTCGAACGCGCGGGGTTCGCGCGACGACGTGATCCGCTGGATCATGCTCTCGCTCGGCCAGCGGGTGGAGGCGGGCGAGGATTACGTCCTGATCTACGACCGGTTCCAGCAGCTTCTGATCCAGGAATATGCCGCCGGGCGGCGTGTGGTGGTGGTGATCGACGAAGCGCAGAACCTCGATACGGGCGTGCTCGAAGAGTTGCGCATGATCACCAATATCAACGCGGACAAGGACGAGCTGGTGCAGCTGATCCTGATGGGGCAGCCGGAACTGCGCGACCTGATCGCACGGCCAGAGCTGCGCCAGTTCGCGCAGCGTGTGTCTTCCGGCTTCCATCTCGGGCCGATGCCCGCCGATTGCGCGCAGCCCTATATCGCCCATCGCCTGCAGGTCGCAGGCGCGACGCGCGAAATCTTCACCCCCGAGGCCGCGCAGAAACTGCACGCCCATTGCGGTGGCCTTCCGCGGCTGATGAACCAGCTGGCCGATCTGGGCATGGTCTATGCCTATTCGGCGCGCTCCCATACGGTAACCGGCGAGATCATCGACAAGGTGATCGAGGACAACGTCTTCTATCTGCCGGTCGAGACCCAGCGCGCCAAGCCGCGCGTGATCGCCCCCGCGCCAACCGCTGCAGCATCCGCTGAGGCCGCGCCCGCCTTCCTCCACAGGGGAGGGCGCTGATGCGGGAGCTCCGCTTCTACGCTGCTTTGTTCGCCCGGCGGATCCACTGGCTTTTGCTGGCGGTGTTGCTGGGCGCGCTTGTCGGTCTGGCGGCGGGGCGGATGATCACGCCGATCTACGAGGCCAAGGCGCTTCTCGTCGTCGAAGGGGACCGCATCCCGGACGGTCTGGCAGCCTCGACCGTGCGCACCGACACCAATGCCAAGCTGCAGGTGATCCGCAAGCGGGTGCTCTCGCGCGAAAGCCTGCTCGACATGGCGCGGCGGATGGCGCTTTTCCCTGACCTGCGCACCGAGTCCGGCGCGCGCAATGCCGATGCGGTTTTCGAGGCGCTGCAGAACTCGGTCGAGATCGAGATCTCCGAGCAGAGCAAGTCGCGCTCCGCCCCGAAAGACGCGACCTTCATGACGGTGTCCTTCCGCGCAGGCGCCCCGGCTCGCGCTGCGCGGGTCGCGAACGAGCTGGTGACGCGCATCCTCAAGGAAGATAGCGATATCCGCACCAAGGCCGCACGCGACACGCTCGATTTCTTCTCGCGCGAGGTGGATCGGCTGGAAGGCGAACTGGCGAAATCCTCCAGCGCGATGTTGCAGTTCAAGCAGGAGAACGGCGACGCGCTGCCCGAAGAACTGCCGCTGCTACGCGACCGTCTCGCCGCAGTGCAGGCGGGTGCGGAGAGCCGTCTTGCGCATGTGAACGAGACCGAGACGGAGATCGACCGGCTGGTGCGGCTGCGCGAAGCGGCGGGGCGTGTGGTCGACCGCGACGCGATCTATCCGCCCGCGGCGCGTGAACTGGCCCGGCTCGAGGCGCAGCGAGACGCGCTCAAACCGCTACTGCCCGCCGATGACGCACGCCTCGCGGCGCTGGGCGCGCAGATTCAGGAATTGTCGCAGCAGGTGGAACTGCCGCTGCCAAAAGCCAAATCCGCCTTCGAGAGCCGTCTGCGCGAATTGACCGATACGCTTTTCGTCGCGCAGGCCGCAGGCGATGCCGCCGATCTGAAAATCGCGCAACTCCGCGAGGCGATTGCGAAAGTGCCCGCCAACGCATCGGCGCTCGAGGCGCTGCGCCGCGATCACGACAATCTCGCCGATCAATACGACAGCGCCGTGAAAGCGCGCGCCGTGGCTGAGACGGGCGATACGATCGAGTCGCTGGCCAAGGGCGAGAAGCTGACCGTGATCGATCAAGCGGTCGCGCCGGGCGAGCCGGTGAAGCCCAATCGCAAGACGCTCGCGCTGGCAGGCGTCGGGGTGGGGCTTTTGCTTGGTCTCGTGGCGATTGCGCTACGCGAATTGCTCAGCACCGGCATCCGCCGCCCCGAAGACCTCCAGCGCCATCTGGGGATCTCGGCTTTCGCGACGCTGCCCTATCTGAGCACGCCCGAAGATATGCGCCGCCGTCGTCGTAAGGTGCTGGTCTCCGGCTCCATGGTCGGTGCGGCTTTTGTCGCCGTGCTGGTGCTGTTCGGCGCGTTCTACATGCCGCTCGACCGGCTGTTCTGAGGCAAGGAGGCGAGAGATGGCGGAAAGATTGCGAGACGCGATTGCCAAGGCCCGCGCCGCCCGCACGGGCCGCGCAGCCTCCGAGCCTTCGGTCCGGGCGCAGGTCTCTCCCGGCGTCGACGGTATCACGGCGGGCGCGTGGCAGGCTTTGACGCCGATCGCCCCGAATTTGGGCCGGCTGCGCGGCAAGCGCATCGTCAGCCCGGATGGCAGCGCCGAGAGCGCCCCGATCGACCTGATGCGCACCAAGATCGTGCAGCAGATGCGGGCCAATGGCTGGCGGCGGCTGGCGATTACCTCGCCCTCGGCGGGCTGCGGGAAATCGACCGTCGCGCTCAATCTCGCGCTGAGCCTCGCGCGACAGCAAGAGCGTCACACGCTGCTCATCGAGGCCGATTTCCGCAAACCCTCGCTGTTGAAGCTGCTCGACGCGCCGCGCGGGCCGCAGATCTCCGAAGTGCTCGCAGGCACGGCCGAGTTTGCCGATCACGCGTTGCGGCTGGGCGGCAACCTCGCCATTGGAGCGAATAGCAAGCCGGTGGAGACCCCGGCCGAGTTGATCCAGTCGCGCCGCGCCGCTGAGGCGCTGGAACGGATCGAGACGATCTACGCGCCCGACCTGATGATCTTCGACACCGCGCCTGTGCTGGTCAGCGACGATACGCTCTCGCTCGCCGCCCATGTCGATTGCGTGCTGATCATCGCCGCGACCGAAGAGACCACGATTCAGGAAATCGACATCTGCGAGCGTGAGCTGGCCGAACGCACCAATGTCATGGGCGTCGTGGTCAACAAATTCCGCTTCGCCGCCCCCGAATACGGCTACGCCTATGGCTACGGTTACGGGGCCGCGACGGAGGAGGACTGAGCGGCCCACCGCTTTGCCTTCGGTCACGCCCGTGCCATATAGCTTCGGTAAGCGCGCGGCCCCCGCCTGCGGGGGTTCTGACCGCGCCAAACCCTGCTGACGAAAGGCCGCCATGACCCGCATCATCTCTTCGCTGTCCGAGATTTCCGCCCCCTATGACGCGCTGTTTTGCGACCTCTGGGGCTGCCTGCATAACGGGGTTAAGGCGTTTCCCGCGGCAGTCGAGGCGCTACAGGCCTATCGTGCGAAGGGCGGCAAGGTCGTGCTTCTGACCAATGCTCCGCGGCCCGCGAAATTCGTGATGGAGTCGCTCGACAAGCTGGGTTGTCCGCGTGACGCCTATGACCTCGTCGTCTCCTCCGGCGATGCCGCGCAGGATGCGATGTTCGCGGGCGCCGTGGGCAAGAACGTCTGGCATCTGGGCCCGTCCAAGGATGACGGGTTCTTCACCGAAGTGCCGGAAGAATGGCAGGGGCAGGCCGAGATCACCCGTGTCGATTTCGACGAGGCCGAGGGTATCGTCTGCACCGGCCCCTTCGACGAGGTGAATGAAGTCCCCGAGGATTACCGCCCGAAGTTCCTGCTCGCGAAGATGCGTGAGCTGCCGATGCTTTGTGCAAACCCCGATATTGTCGTCGATCTGGGCGACAAGCGCATCTACTGCGCCGGCGCGCTGGCTGCGCTTTATGAGGAAATGGGCGGCGAGGCGATGTATTTCGGCAAACCTCATCCGCCGATCTACGATCTCGCGCGGCGCAAGCTGAGCCGTCTGGGCGGCGCGGAGGATGCGCGCATCCTCGCCATCGGCGACGGGATCAATACCGATGTGGCCGGCGCTGCGGGGGAGGGGATCGACTGCCTCTTCATCTCCAGCGGTCTGGCGCATGATCAGTTCGGGGCCGATCCGCAGAACCCCGATCCCGAATTGCTGCGCACCTGGCTGGAGGCGCGTCAGCGCGACCCGCTCTACACGATGGGTCATCTGACCTGAGTGGAGTGTAAAATTCAGGCGGTAACTTTGTTGCGCCTTTTGTCGCGGTAGGGTAAAAAAGTTGCGCAGGCACCTTGCCTGTGCTCTGCCGCATGTGCTATGCCGCAGTGCAACATAAACTTCCGGCTGGGACCTATGGATATGCTCGACAACCTGCCCCGTGGCACGATCTGCATCGAAGATCTGGAAATCGGCATGGTGCGCTACCTCCGCAAGGAGGTCACCGACCGCGACATCGAGATGTTCGCGGAGGTCTCCACCGACCATAACCCGGTCCATCTGGACGACGCCTATGCGCAAGACACCATTTTCGAGGGTCGAATCGCGCATGGCATGCTGACCGCGGGCCTGATCTCGGCGGTGATCGGCGAGCAGCTTCCCGGTCATGGCACGGTCTATCTGGGCCAGTCGCTCAAATTCATGGCCCCCGTGCGCCCCGGCGATGTGGTCTATGCCGAGGTGAAGGTGACGGCGATCGATCATTCGCGTCGCCGTGTCACGCTTGAAACCCACTGCGCGGTGGGCGATACGGTGGTCGTGAAAGGCGAGGCGCTGGTTCTGGCGCCCTCGCGCAAGTTCGACTGACCCGGCGACCTCGCCGGAGGGCGGGGTGGATGAAACGCTTGACCACTTGGAAATCGCTGGAGAAATCCGCGCGCGGGGCCTCCGTCGCGATGGGCAATTTCGACGGCATCCATCTCGGCCATCAATCGGTGATCGATCAGGCACGCGGGAAAGATGCGCCGCTGGGCGTCATCACCTTCGAGCCCCATCCCCGTGAATTCTTCGCAGCCCGGGCAGGCAAGACCCTGCCGCCGTTCCGGCTGATGAACCCCGAGGCGCGGGCCAACCGGCTCGCCAAGCTCGGGGTCGAGCGGCTCTATGAGCTGCCCTTCAACGAAGAGCTGGCCGATATGAGCGCCGACGCTTTCGCGCGCGAAGTGCTCGCCGAAGGTCTGGGCGTGACCCACGTCGCCGTGGGCGGTGATTTCCGCTTCGGTAAGGGGCGCGAGGGCGACACGGCCATGCTGACGGAGCTCGGCGCGAAATACGGCTTCGAGGTCACCGTCGCACCGCTTCTGCATGTCGAGGGGGTGGAGGCGTCCTCGACCGCGATCCGCACCGCATTGGCCGAAGGCCGCCCCGAAGATGCCGCCGCTATGCTGGGCCACCTGCACCGGATCGAGGGCGCGGTGCTGCATGGCGACAAGCGCGGCCGCGATCTGGGCTATCCGACCGCGAATATGTCGATGGCCGGGCTGCATCTGCCCAAGCTCGGCGTCTATGCGGTAAAGTTCGACGTGCTGACCGGGCCGCATAAGGGCAGCTATACCGGGGCTGCGAGCCTCGGCGTGCGCCCGATGTTCGGTGAGAATACCCCGAACCTCGAAACCTATGTCTTCGATTTCAAAGGCGATCTCTACGACGAGCATGTCTCGGTCGCGCTGGTCGAATTCCTGCGCCCCGAGATGAAGTTCGACGGCGTAGAGGCGCTGGTCGCGCAGATGGATGCCGATTGCGCCCGCGCGCGGGAGATACTGGCCGAGCGCTGAGGGTCGCGCCCGACCTCGGGTGGGCGCTTTATGTCGTCAGTGGCTGGGCGCTTTATCTCGCAAGCCCGGATGACGCTTGAACCCGCGACACCATCGCCAATGCGCCCTCCCGGGCGGAGGTCGGGCGCGGCCCGGGGCTGGTCGCCCCGCGCCAAAAGTCGTCGGTCTGCCCGTCCCGCCATGTCCAAATCGCAGATCCGCTCACGATCCGCCGATCTGCCCTTTCCATTTCCCCGCCGCTGCCCCATTTTCCGCGCCATGACCAAACTGCGCCCCGAGTTCTGGAAACTGCCGCTGAAAAAGCTCACCGCCCCCGAATGGGAGGCGCTGTGCGATGGCTGCGGCAAATGCTGCCTGAACAAGCTCGAATACGAGGATACGGGCGAGGTCGTCTTCACCCGCGTCGCCTGCAGGCTGCTCGATGGCGAGAGCTGCAGCTGCACGCAATATGACATTCGCCACCAGTTCGTCCCAGAATGCGTCACGCTCAGCCCGAAGACGATCCACAAGATCGCCTATTGGATGCCCGCGACCTGCGCCTATCGGTTGCGCTTCGAAGACAAGCCGCTCCATGACTGGCACTACCTGATCTCGGGCTCGCGCGAGACGGTCCATGAGGCCGGAGAAAGCGTGCGCGGCTGGACCGTGCCCGAATTCGAAGTGCCCGAAGAAGAATGGGACGAATACACGATCGAGGATCTCTCATGAATTTTGCCTCCGACAACACGTCCGGCGCCCATCCCGCCATTCTCGAGGGCCTGATGGCCGCGAATGAGGGGCATGTGCATTCCTATGGCGACGACCCGATCACCGAAGGCGTGCAGGCGAAGATCCGCGAGATTTTCGAGGCGCCCGAAGCGCGTGTCTATCTCGTCGCGACCGGGACGGCGGCCAATGCGCTCTCCTGCGCAGTGCTGACCCAGCCCTGGGGCGCGATCTTCTGCCATCGCAACGCCCATATCGAAGAAGACGAATGCGGCGCGCCCGAATTCTACACCGGCGGCTCGAAACTGGTTCTGGTCGACGGGCCGGATGCCAAGATGGACCCCGACGCGCTCGCGCGCACCATCGCCCATACCGGGCGGGGTGGCATCCATAATGTCCAGCGCGGCATGGTCTCGATCACCAACTCGACCGAGGCGGGCGCGGTCTATTCGCCCGAGGACGTCAAAGCGCTGACCGATGTCGCTCGCCGCTTCCATCTGCCCGTGCATATGGACGGCGCGCGCTTCGCCAATGCGCTGGTGTCCGCGGGCTGCACCCCGGCAGAGATGACGTGGAAGGCGGGCGTCGACGTGCTTAGCTTCGGCGGCACGAAGAACGGCTGCATGGGCGTCGAAGCGGTGGTGATTTTTGACCCCAAACGCGCCTGGGAATTCGAGCTGCGCCGCAAGCGTGGCGGCCATCTCTTCTCGAAGCACCGCTTCCTCGCGGCCCAGATGCAGGCCTATCTGGCCGACGATCTGTGGTTGAAGACCGCGCGCCATGCCAATGAAATGGCACGCAAACTCTCGGAAGGCATCGGCCAGATCGAGGGCGCGAAACTGATCCATCCGACGCAGGCCAACGCGGTCTTCGCCGCCCTGCCGCGCGGGGCGCATAAGCGCGCGAATGCGGCGGGGGCCTATTACTACCTCTGGCCGTTCGACCAGTCGCTGGAAGGCCCTGAAGACGAGCTTCTGGCCGCGCGACTGGTCTGTTCCTGGGCCACCACGCCCGAGGAAATCGACGCCTTCCTCGGCCATCTGGCGTAATCAGCGCCGAGGATCAGCGCCGCCCGGGCAAGTCGCGAAACGCGATCTTCTCGGGCGGGCCGTCCCATTCCGGATGCTCTTTCTGCGCGGCTCTCAAGGCCGCGCGGAACCTAGCGATCGCACCAAGGCCCGGAATGCGCGGGATATGCGCCAGTTCCCAGTGAATGCCGTTGATCGGATCATCGAAGAACACCGCGTAATAGCCCGGCGCATAAACGGGATATTCCTGCGGGGCGTCCGTTACCGACAGCCCTCGCGGGATCAGGAAGTCGCGGTGAAACGCATCCACCTCGGCGCGTGATTTCGCCCAGAGCGCGATGTGGTGGATGCCCACGGCCCGCGCCTCGCGGTCCAGCTTCTCGCCCGAGCGCGCAGGCTGGATGCCGATATAGGAATGCGGCATCGGGAAGCGCGCCATGTAATAGGTGGAGCGATAGCCGATATCGAGCGTCCAGAAGCTCTTATACCCAAGCCATCCGAACATCGCATCGTAGAAGGCGATCGACTTGTCATAGTCGAGCACCGAGAATTCGACGTGATTGATCCCGCGCCAGCGCATGAGCGGCTTCCTCCTGATGGTCTTCACCCTAGAGGAGACGCGCAACGGTGCAATGACGTCTCACGTAGACGGGATCGGGTAGGGCGGGTGCCATGGTTGCGCAGGGCCCGCCTGCCGCACTGTTGCGGGCGAGACCTCGAAGAGCACCAGATGGCTCAGATCAGGACGCGAGCGCGAGGCGTAGAGCAGCCCCTGTGCGCCACCTTCGCGTGCCCGATCCGAGAAGCGCCAAGTGGGCGAGGGCGCGCCGCTCGCTCTCCCATCTTGCCAGACCACAGACGCCGCCGCCTGATCGGGCGTGCCGCGCAGGTCGTCCATCGCCTCTGTCATGATCTCCAGCGGCACGATCACCCGCGGCGGGTCAGCGGTCCGCACATAGCGCCGGAGCGCCACGGCAGCCCCCTCGGCACTCAGCGAGGCATAGAGCGCCACCTGCCCGGAATGATGAAACCGGCCCTCCGGATGGCGGGCCGGTTCGCAAGCCTCGTCGGCACGGTCGGCGGAGAGGATCCGCCAGACCGTGCCGTGGAAAGGGATCACTCAGCCTCGCCCTGCTCGGCGAGGAACTTCTCGGCGTCGAGCGCGGCCATGCAGCCCATCCCCGCCGAGGTGACGGCCTGACGATAGGTGTGATCGGTCAGGTCGCCCGCCGCGAAGATGCCCGGCTGCGAGGTGCGGGTCGAACCCGGCTCCACCCAGACATAGCCGCCCGATTGCATCTTCAGGCTGTCCTTCACGAGTTCGGACGAGGGCGCGTGCCCGATCGCCACGAAGAACCCGTCGCAGGGGATGACCTTCTCGGACCCGTCGGCGGTGGATTTCACCCGCACACCGGTCACGCCGAGCGGATTTTCGTCGCCGAGGATTTCCTCGACCGTGTGATTCCACTCCACTTCGATCTTGGGGTTCTTGAACAGGCGATCCTGCAGGATCTTCTCCGAGCGCAGCGTGTCGCGGCGGTGGATCAGTGTCACCTTGGAGGCGAAATTGGTCAGAAACAGCGCCTCTTCCACGGCGGTGTTACCGCCGCCGATCACCACGACTTCCTTGCCGCGATAGAAGAACCCGTCACAGGTCGCGCAGGCCGAGACGCCGAAGCCCTTGAACTTCTCTTCCGAGGGCAGGCCAAGCCATTTCGCCTGCGCCCCGGTGGCGAGGATCACCGCCGCGGCCTCGTAGGTCGTGCCCGAATCGCCTTTCGCCACGAAGGGACGCTTCGAGGTGTCGAGCTCGGTGATCATGTCCATGATGATCTCGGTGCCCATCGCGCGGGCATGCTCTTCCATCTTCACCATCAGGTCGGGGCCCTGAATCTCGCTCTCGCCGGGCCAGTTCTCGACCTCGGTCGTGATGGTCAGCTGGCCGCCCGGCTGCATGCCTTGCACCAGAACCGGCTCGAGCATCGCACGCGACGCGTAGACCGCCGCCGTGTAGCCCGCAGGGCCGGAGCCGATGATCAGAACCTTGGTTTTCTTCGTCTCGGACATGCCTGCCTCCTTGGAATTCTGCCCGACGGATATAGTCGGAGCGAGGCCCGCCGAAAAGCCCCCGCTTTCCGCGACAAATAGCACTTGCGGAGCGGTCCGCGAAATATTATTGCGCATCCTCTCTTCCAGCGGTAAGTTCTGCCGCAACCCACGAAGGATTATTTCAACATGCCCACCTCCCGGCTCGACGACATCGACCGCAAAATCCTTGCCGAACTGCAGGCGGACGGGCGGATGACGAATGTCGAACTGGCCAAGCGTGTGGGCATTTCGGCCCCGCCCTGCCTGCGCCGTGTGCGCACGCTCGAGGAGGCGGGCTACATTCGTGGCTACCATGCCGATGTGAACCCGCGCGAGCTGGGATTCGAAGTGCAGGTCTTCGCGATGGTGCGCCTGCACAGCCAGGCCGAAGCGGATCTGTCGAACTTCGAGTCGCGCTGTCGCGAATGGCCGCTCGTACGCGAGTGCCACATGCTCAATGGCGAGATCGATTTCGTGCTGAAATGCGTGGCGCCGGACCTCTCGAGCTTCCAGAGTTTCCTGACCGGCCAACTCACCGCCGCCGAGAATGTCGCCAGCGTGAAGACCTCGCTGGTGATCCGCTGCGCCAAGGACGAGCCGGGCGTGCCCTTCGACGTGCTCGAAGAGCGCATCGCCAAGCTGGCTTGAGCCTTACTCTGAATTGAACCGTTGTCGGAGGGGCGCTGCCCCTCCCTTCGCTGTCGCGAATTCCCACCCCGGGATATTTTCGCCAAGCCGAAGGGCGGGCGGCGCCCCCTTTAGCGGGTCTCTTTCGGGCGCAGCACCAGCCAGATCAGCGCGGCGCCCGCCAGCGTCAGGAAGGGGATCATCGCGAGGTTGACCGCCTGCCAGCCCGCTTGGGCATTACCGCTCTGGGTGCAGTTCATCAGCCCGCCCGAGGCGAGCGAGGCGAGGAAGACGCCACCGAAGACGACGAAATCGTTCATCCCCTGCACATGGCCGCGCTCTTCGGGGCTATGGGCGGAGGCGAGCATCGAGGTCGCGCCGATGAAGCCGAAGTTCCAGCCCAGCCCCAGCAGCATCAGGGCGATGTAGAACTGGTCCAGATCGACCCCGGTCAGCGCCACCGCGCCGGAGGCTGCGAGAATCACGAGGCCGGTGCCCACGATCACCTCTTTGCCGAAGCGCGCGATCAGGTGGCCGGTGAAGAAGCTCGGCAGATACATCGCCAGCACGTGGGCCGAGACGATATTGGCCGCGTCGCCTTGCTCGAACCCGCAGCCGACCACGGCCAGCGGTGTCGAAGTCATCACGAGGTTCATCAGCGCATAAGAGACCATGGCGCAGATCATCGCGACGAGGATCACCGGGTCTTTCAGCAGCTCGCGCCGGGTGCGGCCCTCGTGATGTTCGTGCTTCTTGCGCCGCCCCGGAGCCGGGATGTCGAGGAAGGAAAACAGGATCGGCCCGAGCGCATTGATCCCGATGATCGCGAGGTACGTCGCCATGAATGGCACGACCATCGCCTCGCTCGTGAGTTTCACCAGCTGTGGGCCGATGATCGCGGCCACAAGCCCGCCCGCCATCACATAGGAGATCGCCTTGGGCTGGAACTCCGCGCTGGCGGTATCGGTCGCCGCGAACCGGTAGAACCCCTGCGCCGACATATAGGTGCCGGTGAAGAACGACCCCAGCATGAACAGCGCAAACGACCCGTGATAGAGCGCATAGGCCGCGGTCGCAGCCCCCAGCGCACCCATCGCATTGGCGAGGATGAAGCCCGCGCGGCGGCCTTTCGCGGCCATGAATTCCGACATCGGCTGCGCCGAGAGGACCGAGCCCAGAATGATCAGCGACAGGGGTAGCGTCGCGAGGCACGGATTGGGCGAGAGCATCTGGCCCGCAAGACCGCCCACCGTGAAGATCATCGGCATCTGCGCGCCCAGAAGCGCCTGGGCCAGAACCAGCACGATCGTATTGCGCTTTTCGCGAGAGGCGGGTGGGGCGGTCATGTCACTCATGACAGCTTGCTAGCGTGGCGATTGGGGGCTGGCAAGCGGGCGCGGCATGAGGCAGGGTGTCGCGCATGGTTGGACGTATCATTACCTGCGAAGACGATATCGCCGAGGGCACCGAATTTCTCTGCCGCACAGAGCCGCGTTTTGCCGAGGTTTGCGCGCTGACGGGGCCGTGGCCTCTACGCCGCCGCGAGGACGGGTTCGAGGCGCTGCGCGACGCGATTATCGGCCAGCAGGTCTCGGTCGCGGCCGCCAATTCGATCCGCAACAAGGTGATCGGCGCGGGCTATGGCGATCCGGTCTCTATCGCGGGCGCCTCGGAAGAGGACCTGCGCGCCTGTGGCCTCTCGCGCCAGAAGGTGCGCTACCTGCAGGCGCTCTCCAATTCCGGCGTCGATTTCGAGGGTCTGCGCGCGATGCCCGACGAAGAGGTGGTCGCCCAGCTTCTGCCGATCCCCGGCATCGGGCGCTGGACGGTGGAGATGTATCTCATCTTCGCTCTGGGCCGCGCCGATGTCTTCGCGGTGGACGATCTGGCGCTGGCCGAAGGGGCGCGGCTGCTGTTCGATTTGCCCGAGCGGCCGAAGCGCAAACAATTCAATGAGCTGTCGGCAGTCTGGTCGCCGTGGCGCGCGGTTGCGGCGCGCGGCCTCTGGGCCTATTACGCGGCCTGTAAAGATCGTGAAGGAGTTGCCCCATGACCCGCAAGCTGGAAGCCGGACGCAAAGAGCCGCAATCGGGAACGGTGAAATCCGCCGTGGTGTTCCTGCATGGCTATGGCGCGGATGGGGCGGACCTGCTGGGCCTCGCCGATCCGCTGGGCCAGCACATGCCCGACACGCTGTTTCTCGCGCCCGACGCGCCCGAACCCTGCCGCGCGGCCCCTTATGGCCGGCAATGGTTCCCGATCCCCTGGATCGACAATTCCAGCGAAGCGGAATCCGCTCAAGGTCTCAAGGACGCGGCAGCCGACGTGGATGCCTTCCTCGATTCCGTGCTGGAAGAGCAGGGGCTGACGCCCGCGCAGCTCGCCGTGATCGGCTTCTCGCAAGGCACGATGACCGCGCTCGAAGTGCTGCCGCGCCGGGCCGAGCCCGTGGCGGGGCTGGTGGCCTTCTCGGGACGCCTTCTGCGCCCGGAAGCCTTGGGCACTGAGGCGATCTCCAAACCGCCGGTTCTGCTGATCCATGGCGATCAGGATCCGGTCGTGCCCTTCGCCGATATGGGCAAGGCGGGCGATGCGCTGGTCTCGGCGGGGTTCGATACCTATGCCCATGTGATGAAGGGCACCGGCCACGGGATCGCGCCCGACGGGCTCTCGGTGGCGCTGTCCTTCCTGCAAGACAAACTGCCGGGCTGAGATGCCCGCGGCCGCCGATCGCCGCGGCACCTGCAACCTTGCCAAACGCTCGCGTAGCGTCATTTCTTTGTCATGGCTGTTTGCTACCCATGCCGCATGGCAGCAATCGCGAGATCAAGAGGCTTGCCAGATCGCGAACGCCATATATAGTCATGGATAAGGCAGGGGCGGACCCCGCCCCTGAGCCGAGGCAGGCGACAGGGCGAGGACGGAGTCACCCATGCTGGACGAGTGCGACAGGACGAATTTTCGAACCCAATTCACCCGCGAACCGGCGGCGCTGAGACAGCACCCGGCACTGGTGCTCAACGCCGATTTCCGGCCGCTCTCCTATTACCCGCTGTCGCTATGGCCTTGGCAGGAGGCGATAAAGGCGGTCTTCCTCGACAGGGTGACGATCCTCGCCGAATACGAAGAGGTGGTGCGCAGCCAGAGGCAGGCCTTCAAAATCCCCTCCGTCGTCGTCCTCAAAGAATATGTCCGACCCCAGAAGCGCGTGGCTTTCACGCGCTTCAATCTTTTTCTGAGGGACGAATTCAAGTGCCAGTATTGCGGCAAGCGGGGCGATCTGACCTTCGATCATGTGATCCCGCGCTCGCGCGGTGGAATCACCAGTTGGGAAAATGTCGTGGCCGCCTGCGCGCCGTGCAACCTGCGCAAGGCCAACAAGCCGCTGGAGCGCTCGGGGATGCATCTTCTCAAGCCCGCGCGCCAGCCCCAGCCCGAGGATATGCTGCGCATCGGGCGGCGCTTCCCGCCGGGCTATCTGCATGAAAGCTGGATGGACTTCCTCTACTGGGACACCGAGCTGGAAGCCTAAAGAAAAGGGCGCGCCGCATCCGGCACGCCCATCTTCGTATTGGTGAAAATATCCCGGGGGGCTTGCGCAGCAAGCGGGGGCAGAGCCCCCTCTGGCTTGGTTGAATGTCGCCCTCCGGCGACGGGGGCCAGAGCCCCCTCCAACCTCTTCAGTGCCCCGCCGCGACCTGACCGCCATTCGACAGCTTGTCGATGATCGTCTCGGTCGCGTGGTTCATGCCCACGACCTTCACATCCGTGCCGGACATCCGGAACTTGCCCACCGCCCGGTCCAGCGCCGAGACCGAAGAGATGTCCCAGATATGGGCGTGGGTCAGGTCGATCACCACGCGGTCGAGCTTCTCCTGGAAGTCGAAAGCGCGGTTGAACTCTTCCACGGTCGCGAAGAAGATCTGGCCCTTGATGTAATAGGTCCGCAGGTGATGCGCCTCGTTGTAGCGCGAGGAGATCTCGGTCATCCGCGCGATCTTGCCCGCGAAGAAGATCCCCGAGAGCAGCACCCCCACCAGAACCCCGATCGCGAGGTTATGCGTTGCGACGACAAAAGCGACGGTGGCCAGCATCACCACGTTGGACGACATCGGCATCGTGCGCAGCTGTCCCAGCGAGGCCCAGCTGAACGTGCCGATCGACACCATGATCATTATCGCCACCAGCGCGGGCATCGGGATGCGGCCCACCCATTCGCCCAGCACCACGCAGAAGATCAGAAGCGCGATCCCGGCGGTGAGGGTCGACAGGCGCGTGCGGCCGCCCGAGGTCACGTTGATCACCGACTGGCCGATCATCGCGCAGCCCGCCATGCCTCCGATAAAGCCGGTGCAGAAATTGGCGATGCCCTGACCGAAGCATTCCTGACGACGGTCCGAGCGCGTGTCGGTCATCTCGTCGACGATGTTCTGCGTCATCAGGCTTTCCAGCAGGCCGACGACCGCCACGCCCACCGAATAGGGCAGGATGATCTGCAGCGTCTCGAAGGTGAACGGCACGTTGGGGATCAGCAGCGAGGGCAGCTGATCGGGCAGGGCGCCCATGTCGGACACCGTGTGCACATCGTTGAGCCCCAGCCCCATCGAGACCGCGCTGAGAACGAGGATCGCGATCAGCGGCGAGGGGATGGCGCGGAAGAAGCGCGGCAGCAGGTAGATGATCGCAAGGCCAAGTGCCACCAGGGCATAGGTCGCCACGACCGGCACATTGGCCGGGTTCAGCTCGGGCCATTGCGCCATGAAGATCAGGATGGCGAGCGCGTTCACGAAGCCCGTCATCACCGATTTCGACACGAAGCGCATCACCGTCCCGAGGTTCAGCGCCCCGGCAATCACCTGCAGCACGCCCGCGAGCACCGTCGCGGCCAGCAGGTAATCGAGCCCGTAGCTGCGCACCAGCGTGCCCATTAGCACGGCGGTTGCGGCGGTCGCGGCCGAGATCATACCCGGGCGGCCGCCGAAGAAAGCGGTGATCGTGGCGATCATGAAGGAGGCGTAGAGGCCCACTTTCGGGTCCACGCCCGCGATGATCGAGAAAGCGATGGCCTCGGGGATCAGCGCGAGCGCCACCACGAGACCGGAGAGAATGTCAGCGCGGTAGTTGCCAGTCCACTGGCTGCGCCATTGCGACAAGGTCATACGGTTGTCCTGCAATTAGAAAGGCCCGCGACCGGGGAGGGGCGGGCCGGAGGGATGTGAGATTTGGCGAAGCCAATACCCGGGTGACGTAGCGATGCCAAGCCCCGCGGGTCGGGTTTTAAGAAAAATTCAAAGAGGATTAAGCCGGATTGCCCGATTTCGTGGCAAATTTGGCGAGACTGGTGGCCAGATCGCCATAGCCCGTAAAACGCCGCTCATAGCGCAGGCCGAGCCGCTCCGCGGCCTCACGCGCCTTCGCGTCGAGCGCGGGATCGTCGGTCTGGGCCTGATAGATCAGCCGGTCGTAATTGCCGAACATCATCGGGATCAGCTCCGGGTGACGGTCGAAGCCCATCGGCTTCCAGACGAAAGCGTCGAACTGACGGGTCAGGAAATCGGTGAGGTAGAAGGCCGTGATCTCGTCCTCGGCGGTTTCGGCAAAGGCCGCGTTACCTTCAAAAAACGAATAACAATGGGGGCCTTCGACCATCTCGACCCCCAAAGACTTGCACTTTTCCAACAATTGCCCGCCCGTGCCGCAATCGGCATAGACCACGAAGATATCGTCATATTGGTCGCGATAGCGCAGCACCGCCTCTTCGACGGCGGCGGTGATCTTCTCGGGGTATAGGTGCAGATTGGCGGGCAGGCAGGTCAGGTCGATGTGATCCCAGCCATTGATCCGCTTGAGCGCGAGAATCTCCCGCGCCAGCGCCCCGCAGGCGATCAGCAGAAGACGCCCCGAGCCCTCGGGAGCTAAACCATTTTCGGATAGGATCGTGTCGCCGGGAAGCGAGGCAGCTTTCTGGGCGGTCATTCCACCCGTGCCATCATCCGGGCAACGCCTGCTGCGACGAGAACCATCAGCCCGAGCATCGCCATCGGCACGCCCGATGCGGCAAAGGCCCAGATCGTCAAGCCCGCCAGAACGATCACAAACAGGATCAGCAGCAGAAAATGTGGCAGCGGCATTTCTCGTTTCCCCCTTCTCTTCAAGTATGGGGCGGGGAAGCGCACATGAAAAGGCCCCGATGAAAAAATCGGGGCCTTCTCCATGCATATCAGCCTAGATGCGCGCGCAATCGGCGATCAGGCGCTCATCTGGTTGTGCTTGCGAGCGATGAAATCCTTCGCCGTTTCCACCGCCACGGCGGCGTCGCGGCAATAGGCGTCGGCACCGATCGCCTTGCCGAATTCCTCGTTGAGCGGCGCACCGCCCACCAGAACGATGTAGTCGTCGCGGATGCCCTGTTCCTTCATCGTGTCGATCACGACCTTCATATAGGGCATCGTGGTGGTCAGCAGCGCGGACATGCCGAGGATGTCGGCCTCTTCGCGCGCGATCGCTTCGAGGTAGTTCTCGACCGGGTTGTTGATGCCCAGATCGACGATCTCGAAGCCTGCGCCTTCCATCATCATCGCAACGAGGTTCTTGCCGATATCGTGGATATCGCCCTTCACCGTCCCGATGACCATCTTGCCCATGCGTGGCGCGCCGGTTTCCACCAGCAGCGGCTTGAGGATGGCCATGCCGCCCTTCATCGCATTCGCCGCCAGCAACACTTCCGGCACGAACAGGATACCGTCGCGGAAGTCGTTGCCCACGATGGTCATGCCCGCGACGAGGGCCTTGGTCAGGATGTCATACGGCGTCCAGCCGCGATCGAGCAGGATGTGGGTAGCCTCTTCGATCTCTTCCTTGAGACCGTCATAGAGGTCATCCATCATCTGCGCGGTGAGCTCGTCGTCGTCGAGTTCCGAGAGGATGATATCGTCGTCGTCTTCGGCCATGTCCAATAGTCTCCTGCTAGCCGGTGTTACCCTGTGGTGAGGCCGTGGCCCCGTCAAGTCTTGGCGATTTGCGACATGCGCGGTGTTTTGTCCGACCTCGCATGGTGTTGGTGGGTCCGCATCCGGACTCTACTTGGCAAATGTTCCCATTTCGTTCTAAATTCCGGGCATGAGTCTGCCATTCGATCTTCCCCCCGCGCCCCCGTCCGAGCGTCTGCGCGCGCGCGGTGCTGCGGCGCGCCCCGTGGGCCGGTTCGAGCCCTTCGCCCGTGCGCCCGAGCATGACGGCTGGGACATCCCCGAAGAGGAGCGCCTGACCCGCACCGAGGTCTCGGTGGAGCGTCCGCGCTCCGTCATCACCCGCAACCAGTCGCCCGATGTGCCCTTCGAGCGCTCGCTCAATCCCTATCGCGGCTGCGAGCATGGCTGCATCTACTGCTTCGCGCGGCCCAGCCACGGCTATCTCGGCCTCTCGGCGGGCTTGGATTTCGAGACCCGGCTGATCGCACGGCCGGAGGCGCCGCAAGTACTCGAAGACGAGCTGCGCAAGAAAAGCTACCGTCCGAACGTGCTCGCCATCGGCACGAATACCGATCCCTACCAGCCGCTCGAGCGCAAGATGGAGATCATGCGCGCCGTGCTGGAAGTGCTGCAGGCCTATCGCCACCCGGTCTCCATCGTCACCCGTGGCTCGACCATTCTGCGCGATCTCGACATCCTCGCGCAGATGGCCGAGGCCGGATTGGCGCAGGTCGGTGTGTCGGTCACGACGCTCGACGCCAAACTCGCCCGCGATCTGGAGCCGCGCGCACCCAGCCCGCCGACGCGTATCCGCATGATCCGCGAATTGTCGCGCGCCGGCATCCCGGTCCGCGTGATGGCCGCGCCGATGATCCCGGGGCTCACCGATCACGAGCTGGAGGCGATCCTGACCGAGGCGCGCAGGGCAGGGGCCAAGGCCGCCTCGATGATGCCGGTGCGGCTGCCGCATGAGGTGGCGCCGCTTTTTGCCGACTGGATGGAGCGGCATCACCCCGGCAAGGTCGAGAAGGTGCTGGGCCGGATCCGCGACATGCGGGGCGGCAAGCTCAACGATCCGCGCTTCGGCGCGCGGATGAAGGGCGAGGGCGAGATGGCCGAGCTGTTGCAGCAGCGGTTCAAGCTGAGCTGCAAGCGGCTGGGCTTCTCGCGTCATCTGCCCGATCTCGACGTGACGCAGTTCCGCGTACCGCCCCGGCCGGGCGATCAGCTCGAACTGTTCTGATCTCGTCTGAGACGCGTGCATGCTCCATCCGCCGGGAAACCCCGGCCCTTCCTTCGTGTTGGTTCAAATATCCCGGGGTGAGGCCGCAAGGCCGAGGGGCAGAGCCCCTCAAACCGCGCTTAGCTGCGGCGACGGCCCCGACGTTCGCGCTTGGGCGCATCGCCGCTCAGCCCGTCATCCTCCGACGAGAACCCACCCAGAACCGAGGAAATCTGATCGAGCGTCGGGCGCTCGCCGCGCGGACGCGTCTCCAGCGCCTCGCGCATCGCCACCAGATGCTCGGCCATCGTGCCGCAGCAGCCGCCGATGATCGTCGCGCCGCAGTCGCGCGCCATCACCGCATATTCCGCCATCAGTTCGGGCGTGCCGTCGTAATGGATATGACCGTCGACATATTTCGGGATACCCGCATTGCCCTTGGCGATGATCGGGCGCTCGGTCCCGGTGGCGGCAAAGCCCAGCACGGTGCGCAGAAGGTCCGATGCGCCGACCCCGCAATTCGCGCCGAAGGCCAGCGGCGGATGAGCCAGCTTTTCGACCATCGAGACCATCGCCTGCGAGGTCAGGCCCATCATCGTGCGGCCTGCGGTGTCGAAGCTCATCGTGCCGCACCAAGGCATGCCCGCCAGATGGCAGGCTTCGGCGGCGGCCTTGTATTCTTCCTGCGCCGAGATCGTCTCGACCCAGAGGATATCCGCGCCGCCCTCTTTCAGACCCTCGGCCTGTTCGTGGAACATCTCGACCGCCAACTCATGCGTCAGCGTGCCCATCGGCGCGAAAATCTCGCCGGTCGGGCCCATCGAGCCCGCGACGATCACGGGACGCGACTGCTTGTCGGCCACGTCGCGGCCGATCTCGGCGGCGAGGCGGTTGAGCTCGCGCACGCGGTTCTGCGCATTGTGCAGTTTCAGCCGCGAGGCATTGCCGCCGAAGCTGTTGGTGAGAAACAGGTCCGAGCCCGCTTCGACGGCCAGCGAATAAAGCTTCGCGATCTTCGCGGGCTCGTCGGCATTCCACAGTTCCGGCGCATCGCCCGAGGCCAGCCCCATGTTGAACAGGTTGGTGCCGGTCGCGCCATCGGCCATCAGCCAATCGCGGGTTTCCAGAAGGCGGCTCAGCGCGTCGGTTTTCGGGGCGGTCATAAGGGCCTCGTCAAATGCAAAGGGCCGCGTCGGGCGCGGCGGTTGGGTTTGTCCTGCCATGACAGGCGGGAATTGGCAAATTCGTTTCCTTCATGTTCTTGATGAAGGCGCTGCAATCTCGGACTGAAATGCAAAAGGCCGGACGCGCTTGGCATCCGGCCTTTCAATCTGCGTCATCGGCGAGGGCTCACTCGGCCTCGTCGACCACCTGACGGCGCGCCTCGGCCATGCATTCGGCCATCTTCGCGCGGATCGTCTGTTCATCGGCCTTGTCGCCAAGATCGCCCGAGAGCTTGCGGTACACGTCTTCGTGGCCCGCTTCCTCGAAATCGGAGGTCACGACCTCGCGGACATAGGCGTCGGCCTCGGGGCCGGTTTTGCCCAGAAGCTCAGCGGCCCATTGGCCCAGCATCTTGTTGCAGCGGGCATCGGCCTTGAACTGCAGCTCGGCATCATGCGCGAACTTGTTCTCATAGGCGTTTTCGCGATCGTCGAAGGTGGTCATGGCCCACGTCCCTCCCGGTAAAGTCTCCGTTACCTCCGATATGCACATGCACGGCGTGCGCCGCAAGAGGAAAGGGCCGCGTTTTGGCCGGTTTGACGGGGCTGTGCATCTGCGTGAAGTGGCGTGCGCTTTACCTTGCGAGACTCGCGGGCTTGTCCTATAGGGCGGGCAACACCCTTTCGCGGACGGCGCGCAGGGGCGGGCGCGGCATTCCCAACGGTATGCGGCGCAGGCCCTGGCACCGCCGCGCCAAGTGAGAACGGAGACGCGATGGCACCCCGGCGCAAGAAGATCTACGAAGGCAAGGCGAAGGTTCTGTATGAAGGCCCCGAGCCCGGAACGCTGGTCCAGTATTTCAAGGACGACGCGACCGCCTTCAACGCGCAGAAGAAGGACGTGATCGAGGGCAAGGGCGTGCTCAACAACCGCCTGTCCGAGTATTTCATGACCGGCCTGACCAATATCGGCGTGCCGAACCACTTCATCAAACGGCTCAACATGCGCGAGCAGTTGATCCGTCAGGTGGAGATCGTGCCGCTCGAAGTGATCGTGCGCAACTTCGCCGCCGGTTCGATCGCGAAGCGTCTGGGCATGGAAGAGGGCACGCCGCTGCCGCGTCCGATCGTTGAATACAGCTACAAGAACGACGAGCTGGGCGATCCGCTCGTGCCCGAGGAATATATCATCGCCTTCGGTTGGGCGAGCCAGCAGGACCTCGATGACATCGTGGCGCTTGCGCTGCGCGTGAACGACTTCCTGACCGGCGTGTTCTACGGCGTCGGCATCAAGCTGGTCGATTTCAAGATCGAGATCGGTCGCGTCTGGGATGGCGATTTCATGCGCCTGATCGTGGCTGACGAGATCAGCCCCGACAGCTGCCGCCTGTGGGACGTCAAGACGGGCCAGAAGCTCGACAAGGACGTGTTCCGCCGCGATCTGGGCAGCCTGACCGATGCCTATACCGAAGTCGCCAAGCGCCTTGGCGTGCTGCCGACCAATACCCAGCCGATCAAACCGACGCTGATCAACTGAAAGGACCGCTCGTGATGAAAGCCCGCGTTCATGTCATGCTGAAGGATGGGGTGCTCGACCCGCAGGGCGAGGCCGTCCGTCACGCATTGGGCCATATGGGGTTCGGCGGCGTCGAAGGCGTGCGTCAGGGGAAGGTGATCGAACTGGACCTGAGCGCCACTGATGCAGCCTCTGCCGAGGCCGAGGTGAAGGAAATGTGCGAGAAGCTCCTCGCCAATACCGTGATCGAGAAATACACCATCGAGATCGCCTGATCCGGGTCGGGTGGGGGCGCTGCCCCCCTTGGCCTGCCGGCCAATTCCCCCCGGGATATTTGTACCAAGCCGAAGGCCGTACAGGCCTTACCCGACAGGTTCGACCCTTAAGGCCAGGAGTTTGCACCCATGAAAGCCGCCGTCATCACCTTCCCCGGATCGAATTGCGACCGCGACCTGAGCATGGCCTTCGCGGCAGCCGGGGCGGATGTCGTCAAGGTCTGGCACAAGGAAACCGCATTGCCCGAAGGCATCGACATCATCGGTGTGCCGGGCGGGTTCTCCTATGGCGATTATCTGCGCTGCGGCGCGATCGCCTCGCGCTCGCCCATCGGGCAGGCGGTGGCCGATTTCGCAGGCAAGGGCGGCTATGTCATCGGCATCTGCAACGGTTTTCAGGTGCTCACCGAGATGCGGCTGCTGCCGGGCGCCTTGATGCGTAATGCAGGGCTGAAATTCGTCTCGAAACCGCTGGCTCTGCGCGTCGCTACGACCGACAGCGCCTATACCTCGGGCTATGAGGCGGGGCAGGAGATCGTGATCCCGGTCGCCCACCATGACGGCAATTACCAGATCGACCCCGAAGGCCTTGCCCGCATCGAGGGCGAGGACCGCGTGGCGTTCCGCTACGTCGAGAACCCCAACGGCTCCGTCGACGATATCGCGGGCGTGCTGAGCGAGAACCGCCGGGTGCTGGGCATGATGCCTCACCCCGAGCGCGCGATCGAACCTGCGCAGGGTGGCGCCGATGGGGCGGCGCTTTTCCGCGCGTTGAGCGGGATGCTGGCAACCGCCTGATCTCGCGCGCTTGTTGCGCTCTGGGCCTTGGCTTAGACTTCGCGCATGACGCACGTGCAGACACGTTCGACGATTTTACCTGACGAGCCGCCCGAAGGTGAGGGCGGGCTCGGTGTCATGGCGCGCTCGCCGCGCGCCCGTTGGTTGCTGCGCGTCGCTGTAGTGCTGATCCTCGCGCTGGCGGGGGCGGTGATGTGGATCACCAACCAATGGCTGACCCAGCGTTTCACCGAGACGACGCGCGTGCGCACCGAACTGCGGCTTGCGCTTTACACCGGCAACATCATGTCGGAGTTGCAGCGGACATCGGTTGTGCCGCTGTTGCTCGCGCGCGATCCGGAGCTAACGCAAGCTCTTGATACAACGGATTATTCCACCGCATCGGCGCAGCTGATCACGGCCAAGAAAGAGGTCGCTGTGGCCTCGATCCGGCTGTTGGATATGCAGGGCCGGGTGGTGGCGTCGACCAATCGCACGCAGATCGGCACGCCCTTCCCGAATGCGCCCTTCTTCGTCGATGCGACCCGCTCGCGCGGGACGATCTTCTCGCTCAACGAGCCCGAGGCGGGCGGCACCGAGTTCGATTATTCGCGGGCCGTCATCCAGAACAACAAGCCAGTCGGCGTGATCGTCGTCGAGGCGGATCTGTCGAAATTCGAACGCGCTTGGGCCGGGATTTCCGATGCGCTGGCCGTGGTCGACAGCGAAGGCAAGATCATCCTGACGACCGAGCCGCGCTGGCGCGGGGTGACGATGTCGGAGGCGCTGGCCGCGCGGTCTGCCCCCTCCGCGATCGAACGCGCGCTGCAGGCGACCGCGGACTGGGCCAATGACGCGCCGGACGCCTATCTCAAGGGTCGCGCGGTGATGCGCACCGAGGCGCGCATTCCCTTCCGCGGCTGGAAGATGATCGCCTTCACCAGCTACGATTCCGTGCGCGAGCGGGTGAATGCGGTGCTCGCGCTCGAGATCATGGGCTTCGCGATCCTGCTGGCGTTGGTCTTCTACGCGCTGTCGCGGCGGGCGCGGCGGCAAAGTCAGGAATTGCGCGCGGAATCGGCGGAGCTGCGCCAGCTCAACACCCGGTTGAGCCGCGAGATCGCCGAGCGCGAGAAGGCGCAGCAGGATCTGGCCGTGGCCGAGCAGACCATCGCGCAAAGCTCGAAACTCGCGGCTCTGGGGGAGATGTCGGCGGCGGTGAGCCACGAATTGAACCAGC
Source organism: Thioclava sp. DLFJ4-1 (assembly GCF_002020145.1). NCBI lineage: Bacteria > Pseudomonadati > Pseudomonadota > Alphaproteobacteria > Rhodobacterales > Paracoccaceae > Thioclava > Thioclava sp. DLFJ4-1. The sequence continues at coordinate 305,037 of NZ_MPZT01000001.1, read as the reverse complement.
CCTTGGCCGCGATGAAGACCTATCTGGCAGGCGCGAAACTGCTGTTGCAGCGCGCCCGGGTCGAGGAGGCGCTGTCGTCCTTCCAGCGCATCGACGACCTGATCGGCCGCATGGGCGCGATCACGCGGCAGCTGAAATCCTATGCCCGCAAGGGCGGCGAGGCCTTCGAGCCGGTGGACCTGCGGGTGGCTCTGTCGGAGGCGCTCTCGATGATGGAGCCGCAGCTGAAAATTCGCAAATTGCATATTTCGCGCACCATGCCGCGCAGTCCTGTTATGGTCATGGCGGACCGCATCCGGCTGGAGCAGGTGATCATCAACCTGTTGCGAAATGCACTCGACGCCACCAAGTCGGTTGAGGAACCTCAAGTGGAGTTGTTGCTTACCTCGGGTGAGACGGCCGTGCTGAGCGTGCGTGATAACGGTCCCGGTATTTCGGATCTCGACAAGCTGTTCGAGCCGTTCTGGACCACGAAGAAACCGGGGGAAGGGACGGGGCTGGGCCTCGCGATCTCATCCTCCATCATCAGTGATTTCGGGGGTCGTCTGACCGCCCATAATTCCGAAAGCGGGGGCGCAGTGTTCGAAGTTCAGCTGCCCCTCCTGGCGGACAAGAACAGGGCCATAAAGGCCGCGGAGTAAGACATGGCAAGACTAATGAAGGTAGCGATCGTCGATGACGAGGAAGATATGCGGCAGTCCGTCAGCCAATGGCTGGCGCTGTCGGGCTTCGACGCCGAGACCTATGCCAGCGCCGAAGACGCGCTGAAAGTGATCGGCCCCGATTGGCCGGGCGTGGTGATCACCGACATCCGGATGCCCGGCATGGACGGGATGGCCTTTCTCAAGCGGCTGATGGGCATCGATAGCGGTCTGCCGGTCATCATGATCACCGGCCACGGCGATGTGCCGATGGCGGTCGAGGCCATGCGCCTTGGCGCGATGGACTTCATGGAAAAGCCGTTCTCGCCGGATCGGATGACCGAGCTGGCCAAGCGCGCCACGCAGGCGCGCCGCACGACGCTCGACAACCGCGCGCTGCGCCGCGATCTGGCCGAGGGCGAGAAGGTGATGGGCAAGCTGATCGGTACCTCCGAGCCGATGGAGCGGTTGCGCGAGGATATTCTCGATCTGTCTCAGGCCGACGGTCACGTGCTGATCGATGGCGAGACCGGCACCGGCAAGACGCTGGTGGCCCATGCGCTGCACGCGACGGGCCCCCGCGCGGGCAAGAAATTCGTCGTGGTCAGCTGTGCCGCGCTGACCGAGGAAGCGCTCTCGGCCAAGCTGTTCGGCCCGGTCGAAGAGGGCGGTCTGCCGCTGATGGAAGAAGCGCGCGGCGGCACGCTCTGCCTCGAGGATGTCGAGGCGCTGAGCCAGTCGCTGCAGGCGCGGCTTTTGCAATTCATCAACGATCAGGGGGCGCCTGCGGAAACGCGCATCGTCGCGATCTGCAATACACATGGCGAAGGCAAGACGGTCGAGGACGCGCTGCGCCCCGATCTCTACTATCGCTTGGCCGCGCTGAAGATCACCCTGCCGCCGCTGCGCGCGCGCGGCGAAGATATCCTGACGCTGTTCAACCGCATGTCCGAGCAATTCGCCGACGAATATGGCTGCGACGTGCCGGAAGTCACCGCGCAGGAAGCGGCGCAACTGCTGCAGGCCCCGTGGCCGGGCAATGTGCGCCAGCTGATCAACGTCGCCGAACGCGCGGTGCTTCAATCGCGCCGTGGCTCTGGCTCGATCGCATCGCTGCTGATGACCGATGACGAAGAGGCGGGCCCGGCGGCGATCACGACCGAGGGCAAGCCGCTCAAGGAATATGTCGAGAGCTTCGAGAAAATGCTGATCGACAATACGATGCGGCGTCATAAGGGCTCGATCTCGGCGGTTATGGAAGAGCTGTGCCTGCCGCGCCGGACCTTGAACGAGAAGATGGCCAAATACGGCCTCGCCCGCGCGGATTACCTTTAAAGGAACGCGTGCCCGCATCTTCGCCTCTAGGTGCGGGGCATGAGGGTGGCCTTCGAACAATACGACGTGAGCGGCGCGGGCCTGAATGGCACCGCGCCGCGGCATTTTCCGGCCTGCGGCGGCAAAACCCCGGAACGGGCCTGCCTAATCGCTGAACATCGCGAGAATCCGGGGTGCGATTAACCCTTCCCTTACGAAAATTCGATTGTGTTCCCGTAGGCTGTGCCGCTATGGTCAGAACCAGTCGGTTTCACGCCATAAGTGTGAACCCACCGAAATTCGCTGATGCCTTGGCCGATCCGGCGCAGATGATGCGCAAGGGGCCCCGGCTCAACCGATTGGCCGAAAGGCCGCAAGTTTGTCTCCCTCTTCCGCATTTGCCGGGACGGAGGCCGTTAATTGGGCGCCAAGCGGCTAAGCCGACCGCGCCTTGGAAAGAACCGCGATGATGCGTGACGGGATATCGCAGATGAGGACGGGCAGGCTCCACGCCACCGCCGTCTGCGCGCATGTCCGCACCCTCGCCTCAAGGACAGTTTCAGCCCAAGACAGCGCCGCGCCCCCGGGCCGGTCGCAAAGGGCTGACCTATTGGATTTACATGGCAAAGAAGATGCTTATCGATGCCACCCACGCGGAAGAGACCCGCGTCGTGGTGGTGGACGGCAACAAGGTTGAAGAATTCGACTTTGAGACCATCAACAAACGGCAGCTCGCCGGAAATATCTATCTCGCGAAAGTAACGCGCGTCGAACCGTCGCTGCAGGCGGCCTTCGTCGACTATGGCGGAAACCGGCACGGCTTCCTCGCCTTCGCGGAAATCCACCCCGATTACTACCAGATACCGGTCGCCGACCGCGAAGCGCTGCTGGAAGAAGAACGCCAGCTCGCCGAGGCCGCCGCCGAGGAAGAGGACAAGCCGAAATCCTCGCGTCGCCGCCGTTCGCGCCGGTCGTCGAACAAGGCCGAGAAGGCCAAGCAGGACGAAGCGGTCGTCAGCTCGGACGAGATCCCGGGCATGGGCGTCGTCGATCCCGAGGCGGAAGGCGAGAGCGCCGACGCCTCCAGCGACGAGACCAAAGCCGAAGCGCAGACCGACAGCACCGAGGCCGAGGACGCGCCCGCTCAGGAGGCTGATGAAAAGCCCGCCGCTGCGGCTGAGACCGCGTCCGACGAGGACGACAGCGACGACTCCGACGAGGATGACGACGACGCGGGCGATGACGCGGCTGAAGCCGATAGCGGCATCGAATCCGTCGCCGACGAGGATGTCGAAGAAGAAATTCGTCCGGCTCGCAAGCCGCGTCCGCGCCGCTACAAGATCCAGGAAGTGATCAAGGTCCGCCAGATCATGCTGGTGCAGGTCGTCAAGGAAGAGCGCGGCAACAAAGGCGCTGCGCTGACCACCTATCTCTCGCTGGCAGGCCGCTACTGCGTGCTCATGCCCAACACCGCGCGCGGTGGTGGCATCAGCCGTAAGATCACCAACGCCGCCGACCGCAAGAAGCTCAAGGAAATCGCGGGCGAACTGGACGTGCCGAAGGGCGCGGGCCTGATCGTGCGCACGGCGGGCGCGCAGCGCACCAAGACCGAGATCAAGCGCGACTATGAATACCTGATGCGCCTGTGGGAGCAGATCCGCGACCTGACGATGAAATCCGTCGCACCCGCGCCGATCTACGAGGAAGGCGATCTGATCAAGCGGTCGATCCGCGACCTCTACAACAAGGATATCGACGAGGTTCTCGTCGAGGGCGAGCGCGGCTACCGCGCGGCGAAGGCGTTCATGAAGATGATCATGCCGAGCCACGCCAAGAACGTGAAGCACTACGCCGAGTCGCTGCCGCTCTTCGCGCGCCATCAGGTGGAGAGCTACCTCGCATCGATGTTCAACCCGACCGTGCAGCTCAAGTCCGGCGGTTACATCGTGATCGGCGTTACTGAGGCGCTCGTTGCTATCGACGTGAACTCGGGTCGGGCGACCAAGGAAGGCTCGATCGAGGAAACCGCGCTCAAGACCAACCTGGAGGCCGCCGACGAAGTGGCCCGCCAGCTGCGCCTGCGCGACCTCGCCGGTCTGATCGTGATCGATTTCATCGACATGGACGAGCGTAAGAACAACAACGCCGTCGAGAAGCGCATGAAGGAGCGTCTCAAGACCGACCGCGCCCGCATTCAGGTCGGCCGCATCTCCGGCTTCGGCCTGCTCGAGATGAGCCGTCAGCGTCTGCGTCCGGGCATGATCGAATCCACGACCCAGCCCTGCACCCATTGCCACGGCACCGGCCTGATCCGTTCGGATGACAGCCTCGCGCTGAGCGTCCTGCGCGCGATCGAGGAAGAGGGCACCCGCAAACGGACCCGCGAGGTTCTGGTGCGTGCGCCCGTCGCGGTTGCCAACTACCTGATGAACGCCAAGCGCGAGCATGTCGCGGTGATCGAGGCGCGTTACGGCATGTCCGTGCGCATCGAAGCCGCGCCGGAACTCGTCTCGCCCGATTTCACCATCGAGAAGTTCAAGACCGCGACGCGTAATGTCGCGGAAGTGGACAGCCCCGTGGTGTCGGCTTCGGCCAGCCTGATGGCCGAGATCGATGACGCCGAGGACGAGGCGGAGATCGAAGTTGAAGCCGAGGCGGAGGCCGAGGAGCAGACCCAGAAGGTCGAGACCGACGCCGAGGAACAGCCGAAGAAGAAGCGTCGTCGCCGTCGTCGTCGCCGGAAGTCCAATGGCGAAAACGGGGAGAATAACGACTCCGCAGAGAACGGCGATCAGTCGTCGGATGACCAGAACGCCAAGGACCAGTCCACGGGCGATCAGTCCTCGGACGTGACCGAAGGACAGGAAGCGCCCGCCAAGGCCGAACCCGCGCATGCGGCAGAAGCTCCGGCGGACGAGGCCAAGACCGAGGCGCAAACCGACGCGAAGACCGAGGCTGAGCCCGCGGAAGAAGCGCCGAAGCCCAAGCGCCGCTCGCGCGCCCGCAAGAAGGTGGAAGAGCCGAAAGCCGAAGCCGAGACCGCGGAGGCCCCCGTTGAGGGCACCGAGGCCAAAGCCGAGGAAGAAGCGCCCAAGCCGAAGCGTCGCACGCGGTCGCGCAAGAAGGTGGACCCGGAGGCCGATGCGCAAGCCGCCGTCGAAGGCAGCGCCGCAGAGGTCAAGGCCGACGCCGCAGAGGCAGCCGAAGAGGCGCCCAAGCCGAAGCGTCGCTCCCGTGCGCGCAAGAAGGTCGAGGAGCCCGTCGCAGCGACGTCCGAGACGCCCGAGCCGCCGGAAACCCCGCAGCCTGACGCGCCGACCGAGCCGCAGGAGACGCCGCAGCCCGACGCACCGGTCGAGACGCCCGAGCCCACGCCGCAGGAAACCCCTGTCGACGTGCCGCCGGAAGCGCCGCCCGCGCCCGAACCGGAAACTCCGTTCGAGCAACCGCCGGAAACGCCGCAGCCCGATGCGCCGGTCGAACTGCCCGGAGGTCCGGCCTTCGCCGAGACCGAGGCGGAGGGCGAGACCATGACCGAAGAGGCGCCCAAGCCCAAGAAACGGGGCTGGTGGAGCCGCTGAGGCACCTTCAGATTTGAGAAAGGCCGGGCAGAGCGCTCGGCCTTTTTCGTTTTCGTATTTCGTTTTCCGCGCTCAGGCGGCCAGGTCCTGTGCCTGTCGGGTCAGTTGCAGCGCCGCCCGCGCCGCCTCGCGGCCCTTCTCGACGAAATGGCTGCCAAAGATCGCCCGGTGGTGATCGGTCTCCTGAAACTGATGCGGGGTCAGCGAGACCGACAGCACGGGCACGCCCGTCTCCAGCCCCACCTGCATCAGGCCATTCACCACGGCCTGCGCCACGAAATCATGGCGATAGATCCCGCCATCGACGACCAGCGCCGCCGCCGCGATGGCGCCGTAGCGGCCCGTGCGGGCCAGCTGCTGCGCCTTCATCGGCAGCTCGAACGCGCCGGGCACGTCGAAGACATCGACCTGCGCCTCCGGGATCTCTTCGAGAAACCCCTCGAGCGCACGGTCGACGATATCGGCGTGCCAATTGGCTTTGATGAAGGCGTAACGGGTGTGTGTCATCGTAATCTCCTTGCATAGCGACACGTCACCCAAGGCGATCACATGCAGTCCGCGCCCACGCGCAAAGGCACGGGGTCGGCTGCATATTCTCTTCCATCCGGACTGTAACCGTCGGCTCAGGCCTCGCACCTGATCTGCTGACCCTCGCACGACAGCGAGGCGCTCGCGGGCTCGCGGATTTCGCCGCATACCGCCGGTGGGGAATTTCGCCCCGCCCTGAGAATGGCCGGAGATTGGCACGCGTTCTTCCGCTCGGCAAGGGGCTTAGTTGCTCGCTCTGGATGCGAGGGTCATCACCCCTTGCGCACCAGATAAACCTTCACGCCTTCCCAATCCTCTGCCTCGACCAGTTCGTGTCCGGTCTGCGCGCAGAAATGCGGTACGTCGATCCAGCTCGCCCCATCGGTCGCAACCAGCTGGACCAGTGCGCCGGGCGCGGCCGACTCGAGCGCTTTGCGCAAGCGCAGAACGGGCAGGGGGCAGAGCAGCCCCTTCGCATCGATTTCGATATCGGGCGTCATGGCGGAGGTTCTCGCGCGCCCGCGCTGATTTGTCCACGCTGTTGTTATCTCACGACCCGGTGACCGCGCGCGAGGAATGGGGTAGAGGAGGATCATGTTTGGAATCGATCTCGTCTCCGCTGCGTTCCTGCCCGCCGCCTTTGTGGCGCTCTTTGCGGGTCTGTTGTCATTCCTCAGCCCCTGCGTTCTGCCGATCGTGCCGCCCTATCTCGCCTATATGGGCGGGGTGAGCATGGGGGATCTGCGTGAGGGCAAACGCTCGGCCGTGGTCCCGGCGCTGTTCTTCGTGCTGGGCCTGTCGACGGTGTTCCTGTTCATGGGGTTCGCCGCCTCGACCTTCGGGCGGTTCTTCCTGACCAATCAGGTGCTGTTCGGGCGGATCGCAGGCGGGGTGATCGTGATCCTCGGCCTGCATTTCCTCGGCGTGTTCCGTATCCCGATCCTCGACCGCGAGGCGCGGCTGGATGCGGGCGACCGGGGCGGCTCCTCGCTGGGTGCTTACGTGTTGGGCCTTGCATTCGCCTTCGGATGGACGCCCTGCATCGGCCCGCAACTGGGCGCGATCCTGTCGCTGGCCGCCCAAGGCGGCGATCAGGCGCGCGGGACGGCTCTGCTGGCGGTCTATGCGCTGGGTCTGGGCATCCCGTTCCTGCTGGCCGCGCTGTTCATCCAGCGCGCGATCGGCGTGATGAACCGGCTCAAGGCCTATATGGGCATCATCGAGAAGACGATGGGCGCGCTGCTGGTCGTCGTGGGGATTCTGCTGCTGACCAATGCGTTCTCGGCGATCAGCTTCTGGCTGCTGGAGACCTTCCCGAGCCTTGCCGTGCTGGGCTGAACCCTCAGGCCACCATCTGCACCGCGCGGGCCAGATCCGCCTCGAAAGCCCGCATCATCGCGGGCTTTTCCATGTCGGGCAGGCGCAGCAGGTAGGACGGGTGGACAGTGATCAGAATCGGCGTGCCGTCGTCGAGCATCTCCACCGTGCCGCGCCGTTTGAGAAGGCCCCGCCGATCCCCGGTGAGGCTTTCCAGCGCGGTCGCCCCCATCGCGAGGATTGCCTTCGGCTTCACCAAGCCGCGTTCTTGGTCGAGCCACCAGCGACAGTGATGGATTTCCTGCCGGTCGGGCGACTGGTGGATGCGCCGCTTGCCGCGCGGAGTGAATTTGAAATGCTTCACCGCATTTGTGATGAAGGTGCGTTCACGGGACAGACCCGCACGTGCTGCCACCTCGTCGAAAAGCTGCCCGGCGGGGCCGACGAAGGGGCGTCCCTCGAGATCCTCGAAATCTCCCGGCTGCTCGCCCACGATCATCAGCGGCGCATCGAGCGGCCCTTCGCCCGGCACCGCCTGCGTCGCGTTTTCCCAGAGCGGGCAGCGGCGGCAGCCATTCAGCCCGGCCAGCAGCTCCGCGCGGTCGCCCACGGGCGGCGGCGTGACGCGGTCGCTTGCCAGCCGCTCGGTGATCTTGCCCGCGCGGGCCGGGGCGAGCGTGGGTGCGTTGGCCGCCATCTCCTCGGCGCGGGCCTGCGCGGTCGCGATCATCTCGGGGATCAACCCGGCCTCGGGCAGATTGTGCCAATATTTGCGCGGCATCTCGGATTGCATCGCGCCGACTTTCAGCCGCGCCGGGTTGAAGATGTTGCGGAAATAGGTGCGCCAGAGGTCTTCGGCGGCATCCTCGGGCAAGTCAGGGCGCGGTTGGCCCTCGGAGAAGCGCGGCTTGCCAGCTTCGAAATGCGCGGTCAGATCGGGGGTGAAGATCGACCAGTCCATATCTCCGAAGCGTTTGACGAAGAACGGCGCGGTGAGTTCGCAGATGTAATGCGTGGGCTCGAACCACGCGGCAAAGCGGCGGCGGGACGCGCCCGGATCGCCGATCTCGCGGAAGCGCACGAAGGCGGTCATCTTGTGGCGGTCGCGCGAGACTTCCTTGGCCATGCGGTTCAGCCGGTCGATGCGCGGATCGGCACGGTCTTCCAGCAGGCGCTTGTCGCGGCGCAGTGCCCAGAGCACGGCGTAAGCCCGTGCGAAGCGCTCGGGGTCGCGATGGCAGATCACGAGCCGGGCGAGGTCGACAAAGCCCTTCGGCACGCTCACAGCGCCGCCCGTGGGGGTAGGGGCGTCCTGGGCGAAGAGATCGGCCTCCGCCGCCCCGCGATGCCACAGAAGCTCCTCAGGCGGGATGCCAGCGCCCAAGGCTGCGCGGGCCTCGTCTCGCCACGCCTCGAACGTGCCGATCTCGGGCAGGGTGATCGTGCGCATCACAGCAGCTGCAACTGCTGCGGCGGTGGGGCGAAACGGGCGCGCAGGTCTGCCGCATCGGTCAGCGCACGCGGGTGCCAGTCCAAGAGCGTGATGAAAGGCTTCGCCTGTTTCAGGTTCGCCCCCATCCGGCGCAGATCCTCGTAGCGCAGCGTCCGGTGGCGGCGCGTCGCCAGCACCCGACCCACCGTCTTCACCCCCAGCCCCGGCACGCGCAGCAGCATCTCGCGCTCGGCCCGGTTCACGTCGAGCGGAAACAGATGCCGGTTCGCCAGCGCCCAGGCGAGCTTCGGGTCGACCGTCAGATCGAGATTGCCATCGGTGGTGCCTTGCGAAATCTCGTCCACGTCGAAGCCGTAGAAGCGCAGCAGCCAATCCGCCTGATAGAGCCGATGCTCGCGCATCAAGGGCGGCTTGATCAGCGGCAGTGCGGCGGAACTGTCGGGGATCGGCGAGAAGGCCGAGTAATAGACGCGCTTGAGCGCATAGCTCGAATAAAGCCGCGTCGAGGTCTTCAGGATCGTCGTGTCATTCGCCCCGTCCGCGCCGACGATCATCTGCGTCGATTGGCCCGCAGGCGCGAATTTCGGGGGTCGCTTTCCGGTGAAGCTGCGCTCCTTGCGGGTGTCGCGCAGCAGCCTCACATCGCCCATCGCGCGGCGGATCTGGGCGGGGTCCTTCTCGGGGGCGTAGTCGTGCACCGCGCGGTCGGTCGGCAGCTCGACATTGATCGAGAGGCGGTCGGCGTAAAGCCCGGCCTCCTCGATCAGCTCGGGCGCGGCATCGGGGATGGTTTTCAGATGGATATAGCCGCGGAAATTATGCTCCACCCGCAAGAGCTTTGCGATCCGCACCATGTCGGTCATCGTGTCGTCGGGCGAGCGGATGATGCCGGAGGAGAGGAACAGCCCCTCGATATAGTTGCGGCGGTAGAATTCCAGCGTGAGGGTAACGACCTCCTCGGGCGAGAACCGCGCGCGGGGGGTGTTCGAACTGACCCGGTTCACGCAGTAGGCACAGTCGTAGATGCAGAAATTCGTCATCAGGATTTTCAGCAGGCTGATGCAGCGCCCGTCCGGCGTGTAGGCGTGACAGATGCCGGAGCCTGTGACCGAGCCGATCCCCTTGCCATCCTTGGAGTCGCGCCGCTGCCCCCCGCTCGACGCGCAGGAGGCATCGTATTTCGCCGCATCCGAGAGGATCGCCAGTTTCTGATCGAGGGTCATTCTTGCCATGCGTTCACTATATGTTCACATTTTTCGCCTTTCAATAAATCCATGACAAAGGGGCGCGAAAATCGCGCCCCTTTGGAAAACGTCGCTTCGGTTTCAGGCCGTCAGGCGGCGATACATGTGCCAGCTGGCATGGCCCAGAACCGGCAACACAATGAACAGGCCAAGGAAGACCGGCAGCATCCCGATGAATAGGCTTGCAGCGATCACCATGCCCCAGATCGCCATCGAGACCGGGTTGGCGGCCACGGCCCGCATCGAGGTGAGGATGGCGGTGATGATGTCGATCTCGCGATCCATGATCAGCGGCAGGCCGACCACGGTGAAGGAAAACAGGATCGCCGCGAAGGCCGCCCCGATCGCGGAGCCGATCGCCAGCATCATCAGCCCGTTTCCGGTCAACAGGATCTCGGGCGAGCTGGAGACATTGGTGAAGGCCGACAGCCCCATGAACAGCGCGAAGGTCGTGTGGGCCACGAAGACCCAGAACATGAACATCATCAGGATCAACATCGCCATCGAGGGCGTCTGGCGATCTTTCTCGGAAACGCAGCAGGCGATTACCTCACGCCAGACCAGTGGCTCTTGAGCTTCCAGCCTGCGACTGACGGTGTAGAGGCCCATCGCGGCAAAGGGCGCGAGCAGCGGAAAGCCGAGCGCGAAGGGGATCAGCCACCATTCCTCGCCCTGGGCTGCGAATACGGTCCAGAGCACGATGCCACCGAGCACATAGAAGCCCGAAAACATCAGCCCGAAGGCCGGGGCGCGTTTGAAATCGTTCCATCCTGCCTTCAGGATGTCTGGTATTTCCGAGACCTGAAGGTCGCGGATATGCGGCACCTCGGAGGGCGGCGACGCGATCGTTTGCATGTGTATTCTCCCTGACTGAGGGCCCTCTCCCCAAGGCCCGCAACTTCACGTTGCGTCACGCAGGCGTGATCTGTCCAGAGAATTGCGTGCTGCGTCGCCGCGAGGCTCAGCCGCCCATCCGTTTCGTCAGCCGTAGAGAGAGGGCATAAGGCAGTCGTTTCAATAGCTTGAGCTGCCATGTGAGGCGGCGGGGGAAGTGGGTCTCGAAGCGGTTCTTGGTCAGCCCGTCGGCGATGCGGCGGGCGGCCTCATCGGCTTCGATGACGAAGGGCATGGCGAAATCGTTCTTCTCGGTCAGGCGAGTCTTCACGAAACCGGGAGAAATCAGGCGCACGTCGATCGCGGGCGCATATTCCACGCGCAGGCTCTCAACGAGGTTGATGACGGCGGCTTTCGAGGCGGAATAGAGCTGCCCCTTCGGCAGCCCGAAGATCCCCGCGACCGAGCCGAAGATCACCAGTTGCCCGCCCTCGCGCAGCAGCCCCGGCGCGGCCTGCGCGAACCACAGCGTGCCGAGCAGGTTCACCTCCACCAGCTTGCGCGCCGCGTCGCGCTCGATTTCATCGACGCGGCCGGGATCGTAAAGTGCTGCGGTGATGATCATCGCGTCCAACGGCCCGTGGCTCAGGATCTCGCCGCGCGCATCGTCGAGGCTTTCGGGGTCGGAGACGTCGCAGGGGACGACCTCGCCCTGACCCAGTTCCGCCTTCAACGCGTCCAGCGGCTCGACCGAACGGGCCGACAGCACCAGCCGCGCCCCGCGCGTAGCCAGTTCGCGCGCCAGCGCTTGCCCGATGCCCGAGCTCGCGCCCATGATCCAGATGCGTTTGTCCTTGAAGTCCACGGTGCTCATCCTCTCGCTACTGGAGAGGATACGCGCCAAAACCGCTCAGGGTTTCATTCCAAGCGCGGTAAGGCACTCGGCCAGCAGCTCGTCGAGCGGGCGCGTGCCCGACAGTTCCAGCACCGGCTCGGACCGGCCTGCCAGCCATTCGTGATGGCGGCTCAGCGAGCGCCCAGAGAAATAGGGATCGTCATAGCCCGCAGCCCAGGTCAGGAAAGAGCCGTGATTGGCCTCCATATCGCCGCCCTTGCGGATACGGGTTCCGAAGCGCGCCGCCTCGCGCTTGCGCAGGCGCGCAAGGCGGATCGGTGTGGGAGCGGTGAGGAAGACGATCAGGTCGGCGCCTGCGATTGCGGGCTCCCCCCAGCCGTCGAGCGAGCCGGAAATCACCCAGCCCTCGGGCTCTTTCGCCGCCTCCATCAGCGCCAGCCGCTCAGCGGGGCGGCGTTTGACGGTGTAGGGCGGGTCGCTCTCGGCCCAATAGAACTGATCGGTGTCGAGATGGACGACGCCCAGCCGGTCGGCCAGACGTTCCCCCAGCGAAGATGTGCCCGATCCTGCGGCGCCGGTAATATGAACCCGCGCCGCCATTCGCGATCAGCTTTCCGCTTGCGCGTCGGCGCGGGATTTGCCTTCGAGGCCGAGCGCCAGCGTCGCCGCCATGAACCCGTCGAGATCGCCGTCGAGCACGCCCTGCGTGTCCGAGGTTTCGTGTTGCGTGCGCAGGTCCTTCACCATCTGGTAAGGCTGAAGCACGTAAGAGCGGATCTGGTTGCCCCAGCCGGCCGAGCCCTTGTTCTCGTGGGCCTCGTTGATCGCCGCGGTGCGCTTTTCCAGCTCCATCTGATAGAGGCGCGATTTCAGCGCCTTCATCGCGATATCGCGGTTCTGGTGCTGCGACTTCTCGGAACTGGTGACCACGATCCCGGTCGGGTGGTGGGTGATCCGCACCGCCGAGTCGGTCGTGTTGACGTGCTGACCGCCAGCCCCCGAAGAGCGGAAGGTGTCGATGCGGATATCGGCGGGGTTCACCTCGATCTCGATATTGTCGTCGACCACCGGATAGACCCAGACCGACGCAAACGAGGTTTCGCGCGTGCCCTTGCCGAAGGGCGATATCCGCACGAGGCGATGCACGCCCGATTCCGATTTCAGCCAGCCATAGGCGTTAGGGCCGGAAATCTTGTAGGCGCAGGATTTGATCCCGGCCTCGGCGCCCGGTTCTTCGGATTGCAGCTCGACCTCGTAGCCGCGCTTTTCGGCCCAGCGGACATACATCCGCTGCAGCATCGAGGCCCAGTCGCAGGCCTCAGTGCCACCCGCGCCTGCATTGATTTCGAGGAAGGTATCGTTGGCATCCGCCTCACCATCGAGCAGGGCTTCGAGCTCTTTCGATGCGGCGGTCTCTTTCAGCGCGGCCAGCGAGGCTTCGGCCTCGGAGACGACTTCCTCGTCGTCTTCCATCTCGCCCATCTCGATCAGTTCGACATTGTCCTCCAGATCCTGCTTGATCCGGTTATAGGTCTCGAACTTGTCCATCAGTTGCTGCCGATCGCGCATCAGTTTCTGCGCGCGCGCCTGATCGTCCCACAGGGTGGGGTCTTCGATCATCGCGTTGAATTCCTCGATCCGGTGCGGCGCGGTCTCGAGGTCCATCCGCTGGCCCAGCAAGGTCAGGGACTTGCGGATCTGTTCGACGGTGTTCTGCGTCTCGGCGCGCATCTGTCATCCTCTTGAAGCTTGGCCCGCGTGATACGAGATCGGGGCGGCGCCCGCAAGGCGGCGCGGGGGAAATTGCGTGGGCCGCGCGGCGTTGAAAAGCGGCGCGGCCCTTGTGTCTGTGGCCTCCGTGGTGCGGAGCGAGGCGTAGCTCAGCTTGCCTCCAGTGCTGCGATGATCGCGCCGAAATCGCTGGCCTTGAGCGAGGCCCCGCCCACCAGCGCGCCATCGACGTTGGAGGTCGCGAAAATCTCTTCCGCGTTGGAGGGTTTGACCGAGCCGCCATAGAGCAGGCGCATCCCGTTGCCCTCATCGGCGAAGCGCGCGACCAGCGTGTTGCGCATGAAGTCATGCACCTCGGCGATCTGCTCCAGCGTCGGCGTGCGGCCCGTGCCGATCGCCCAGACGGGTTCATAGGCGATCACGCAATTGGCGGCGGTCGCACCGTCGGGCACCGAGCCCGCAAGCTGCTCGCCGATCACGTCGAGCGTCTGTTCGCCGTCGCGCTGCGCCTCTGTCTCGCCCACGCAGATCACCGCGATCAGACCTGCGCCAATCGCCGCCTCGGCCTTGGCGCGCACGATCAGATCGCTTTCGTGGTGGTCCGCGCGCCGCTCGGAGTGGCCGACGATGACGTAGGAGCCACCCGCATCCGCAATCATCTGCGCCGAGATGTCGCCGGTATGCGCGCCGCTCTCGTTCATGTGGCAATCCTGCCCGCCGACCGCGAGCTTGCCGCTTGCCGCCTCGGCCATCGCGCCGATCAGCGTCGCGGGCGGGCACAGGAGCACGTCACAGGCGGGGGACGGATGCGCTTCGGTCAGCGCCGAGACCTCGCCCAGATTGCTCTTGAGCCCGTTCATCTTCCAATTGCCGGCGGCCAGTTTCTTGCGCATGTGCGATTATTCTCCCTGATGTCGTTGCGGCCGACATTAGGGCAGGGGGCGCAGGCTCGCAAAGGACAAATTGGCGCGGGGGCGAGACTTAGCCGTTGGTCTGGGGGGCTTCCATATCGGCGAACTTGATCGACTCGCCGCAGCCGCATTCATCGACCACATTCGGATTGCGGAACTTGAAGCCCGATTCCAGAAGGCCGGTCTCGTAGTCGATCTCGGTGCCCAGCATGAACATCTGCGCCATCGGCGCGATCAGCACACGGGCGGGGCCCTTTTCCACGACGATATCCATCGGCCCGGCCTCGGCCGCGACCTCCATCGTGTATTCCATGCCCGCGCAGCCACCTTTCTTCACGCCGATGCGGAAGCCAGCCGCATCCTCGCGCGACATCAGCTTGGCGATCTGCGCGACGGCGGCGTCGGTCAGGGTGACGGGATCTTGTCCGGGGACGTTGAACATGGGGGCTCTCCTTCACCGAGTAATTTAGTCGGGGACGGGCAGGATTCCAAGGGGCGGAAGCTGTCCCAAAAGCGCGAGCGTGGCGTAAGAGGCGGCGAGCGCCCAGCCGAAAGAGGCCAGCGTGCCGATGATCACATATTCGGATTTCGGATTCGCCCCGTCCTTGGAGACCGCCTCGAAGCGCAGGATCGACTTCGCCGCGATCAGGAAGCCGATGCCGGAGGGTTGACCGGCGAGTACCAGCAGAAAGATTAGTCCGCGTTCGAGCAGCCCGATCATCCGCCCGCCTTGGGGCAGGCCTTCGGGCGGGGCATCGTTTTCATATTGCGCCATCAGCAGCCCCACCGCGAAGCCGCCCGCGCGGGTTGTGATCAATAACCCGGTGGCGAGCGTCAGGGCGCCGGGGAGCCATGCGAGGTTCGCCCAGAGCGAATTAGCCCAGAACGTCGGGAAGGCGGCGGCGATGAGCCCGGTCGCAGCCAGATGAGCGGCTTGATCGCCGAGGAAGGCGGCGAGGGGATGCGTATTGGGCGCGAAGCTCTTGGCCACATCGATCACGAGATGGCTGAGCGCTACCAGCGCCAGCACCCCGATCAGCGCCCAGCTCAGCTGCAGCCCCACCAACAGCGTCAGCCCCGCGAGGATCGCGATGTGCTTGGCCAGAGCCGCTCCCTCCCGCCCGGCCTTCTTCGCCGCCATGTCGCTGCTTTGAAACGCGAAATCGGTGAAGGCATGGGCGAAGAGAAGCGCTGCGAAAGTCTCGATCATGGGGTCTCCTCGATCATCGCTAGGGCCTCCACGATGGCCGGGTAAGCCGCGCTTGCCAAGGCCTGTGCCAGCGATTGCCGGGTGATCCCGATTTCTTTCGCAGCTGCGGTCTGGGTCGGTGGTTTGATGCGCAGCATCGGCGCAATCGCGCTCGCCTGCGCCGGCGTCCAGTCTTCCGAGATTTGATCGAACAGCCGCAGTGCCGCGCCAAGCGGCCCGCCCGCAGCATGGGCGATGCGCGGCTCCTCCAAGCTATCGAGTAGTTGGCCCGAGGCGGTGAAGACCGGCCCTGATGCCCCGTTCAGGTCGCCATCGGGCGGCAGTGTGCCGTCCCCCTCGGCAATCGCGATCCGGGTCGCGAATGCCTCGCCCAGAGCGCGCAACTCGGCCTCGATCAGCACGGCCAGCCTTGCCTGATAGCGCGGCTCGGTGATCGCGATCTGCCAGCCATCGCCGCGATTGCGGGCGAAAGCCGTGTCGCCCAATGCGGGCCGCAGCACTGCCGCCGCGCCCTCGATCGCATCGAGCGCCGCGCTCAGCTCCGACGCCGAGAGCCGGGTCGAGGCGACGATATCGCCGGTGAGGACACAAAAATGAGCCATGCGCAGGTTATAATGCCTGCGCATGGCGATATGCAAGTAAAAACGCCTGCATTAACTATTTAGCAGGCAAATTGGCCTGCGTTACCCATCGAGGAAAGGATAATCCGTATAGCCCTCAGCACCGCCGCCGTAGAACGTGTCCGGGTTCGGCTCGTTGAGCGGCGCGTCCTTCTCGAAGCGCGTCAGCAGGTCCGGGTTCGCGATGAAGAGCTTGCCGAAGGCCACCGCCGCCGCGCCCTCTTTCAGCGCTGCTTCGGCCATCGCCTTGTCGTAGCCATTATTCGCGATATAGGGCGCTTTCGACTTCGCGCGCAGCGTCTCGATCCCGTCCTCGGGCCATTCGCGCGGACCGCCGGTCTGGCCTTCGACGAAGTGGACATAGGCCATCGGCTTGGTGTTGAGGAACTCGACCACCGTGCCGAACAGCTCCGTCGTGTTGCTGTCGATGCCCACGTTATTCGCGTTCGACCAGGGCGAGAGGCGGATGCCCACACGTTCGGCGCCGAGGATCTCGGTCACCGCGTCCACCACTTCGCGCAGGAAGCGGGTGCGGTTCTCGATCGAGCCGCCATATGCGTCCTCGCGTTTGTTCGAGGTGTCGCGCAGGAACTGGTCGATCAGGTAGCCATTCGCGGCGTGGATTTCGACGCCATCGAAGCCCGCGGCTTTCGCGTTGCGCGCGGCGTTGCGGTAATCCTCGACCGTGGCGGCGATCTCTTCGACCGTCAGCGCATGGGGCGTGGTGGTCGCGACGAAGCCTTCACCGTCGAAGGTTTTCGCCTCGGCCGAGATCGCCGAGGGGCCGACAGGGTCGCGCCCATCCAGAAGCTGCGGCACCGAAATCCGGCCCACGTGCCAGATCTGCGCGACGATCTTGCCGCCAGCGCCATGCACGGCCTCGGTGACCTTCTTCCAGCCCGCGACCTGCGCGTCGTTGTAGATACCGGGCGTCCAGGCATAACCCTGACCCATCGGCGAGATCTGCGTGCCTTCGGTGATAATCAGGCCTGCGCCTGCGCGCTGGCGGTAATATTCCACCGTCATGTCGGTCGGATGCAGATCGGGCGCGCGGTTGCGGGTCAGCGGGGCCATCACGAAACGGTTGGCGATCTCGATCGCACCGAGTTTCGTGGGGGAGAATAGCGTATCAGCCATGTCGGTCATCTAGTCGGGCCTCTCATCGGGTTTGACGTTCGGCAGCATGAGATGGGTCTTGCAGCGCGATGGGCAAGGCGGCGGGAAGCGCAACGCCCCTGTGCGCAAATGCGAGAAAGCAAAAAGGGAGCCGCGTGGCTCCCTTCCTCTTGGTCGAAATATCCCGGGGGGCACCCGCAGGGGGCGGGGGCAGAGCCCCCTCCGAGCCTCACATGAAGCCCAGTTCCAGCCGCGCCTCGTCGGACATCATGTCCATGCCCCATTGCGGATCGAAGGTCATCTCGACATCGACATCGCGCAGACCGCCGACGCAGGCCACGGCATCGTGAACCCAGCCCGGCATCTCGCCCGCGACGGGGCAGCCCGGCGCGGTGAGCGTCATGATCACCTTCGCGTCATTCTCGGGGCTGATCTCGATCGTGTAGACGAGGCCGAGATCATAGATGTTCACCGGAATTTCCGGGTCATAGACGGTGCGGCACGCTTCCACGACATTTTCGTAGAGCGGGTGATCGGTCGTCGAGGGCTTGATCAGCGGCGTGCCTTCAAGCGGCTCTTCGGGCGTGGCGGTCATGGAAGCCTCTTTCATCGGCGGGGGCGCGCGCGGGCGCCTATCGAATTACTCGACTGTTTATCTAGGTGATAGGACCCGAGCCGTAAAGGGAGGCGTGGGCTGTCTGCTGATATGTGATGGCGACGGGCGGCCCTTCGATGCGGTGCGCCGAGATGTAAGATGCCGCGCGGGGCGACCAGCCCCGGGGCCGCGCCCGACCCTCCCCCCGGGAGGGCGCATTGGCGACGTCATCGCGGGTACGACTGCCTTGCGGGCTTTCGCGATAAAGGGCCCAGCCATCGAGGATGCAAAGCGCCCACCCAAGGGTCGGGCGCGGCCCTCCGCCTCATGAACACACTCCCCTCCCAACGCTCCTGCCTTGACGCCCCTCGCGCTTCGCGCCAAACCGATCCCATGTTGCCCGAAGAGAAACTCGACCAGATCCTCGCGCGCTTCGAGTACCTCGAGGCGCTGCTCAATGCTGGTGCGGAGCCCGCCAAGATCGCCGAAATCAGCCGCGAATACTCCGAATTGAAGCCGGTCGTGACCCAGATCGAAGCCTGGCGTCAGGCGCGCGCCGATCTGGACGAGGCAGAAGGCTGGCTCACCGACCCGGAAATGCGCGATCTGGCCGAGGAGGAATTGCCGCGCCTCAAATCCCGCATTCCCGAGATGGAGCAGGCTTTGCGCGTGGCGCTTCTGCCCAAGGACGCCGCTGACGCGCGGCCTGCGATCTTGGAGATCCGCCCCGGTACGGGGGGCGAGGAAGCGGCGCTTTTCGCGGGCAACCTGCTGCGGATGTATCAGAAATACGCCGAGAAACATGGCTGGCGGTTCGAGATGATGGAGCTGACCGAGACCGAGCTGGGCGGCGTCAAGGAAGCCGTAGCCCGGATCGAGGGCGAGGGCGTCTTTGCACGCCTGAAATACGAATCCGGCGTTCACCGCGTGCAGCGCGTGCCGGAAACTGAGGCCGGCGGGCGCATCCACACCTCTGCCGCTACCGTGGCCGTTCTGCCCGAGGTCGAGGCGGTCGATATCGACATTCCCGCCAATGACATCCGGATCGACACGATGCGGGCCTCCGGGGCGGGCGGCCAGCACGTCAACACGACGGACTCGGCGGTGCGCATCACCCATATCCCGACCGGGATCGTCGTCACATCGTCGGAGAAATCCCAGCACCAGAACCGCGCCAATGCGATGGCCGTTCTGCGGGCGCGGCTGTTCGAGGCCGAACGCGACCGCGCAGCCTCCGAGCGTGCCGAGACGCGGAAGTCGCAGGTGGGCTCCGGCGACCGTTCGGAGCGCATCCGAACCTATAATTTCCCGCAAGGGCGGCTGACCGATCACCGCATCAATCTTACGCTCTATTCCCTTGATAAGGTTATGGAAGGCGAGATCGACGAGGTGGTCGACGCGCTGATCGCCGACGATCAGGCGGCCAAGCTCGCGGAGATGGAGGCGTGAGGGCGCAGGACGCGCTGGTCGCAGCCACCCGGAGATTACGCGAGGCCGGGATCGAGGGCGCGCAGACCGATGCGCGCAGGCTTTTGGCCCATGCGTTGCAGGTGGCGCCCGACCGGCTGACGCTCGCGCTGCAAGACCCGCTGCCAGAGGACGCAGCCGCCCGGTTCGAGGTGGCGCTGACTGCCCGCGAAGCCCGTCAGCCCGTCGCTCAGATCACCGGCAAACGCCTGTTCTGGGGGCACGAATTCCGCGTCACCCGCGACACGCTCGACCCGCGCCCGGAGACGGAACTGCTGGTCGAGGTGGCGCTGGAACGCCCCTTCGTCCACGCGCTCGACCTTGGCACCGGCACCGGCTGCATCCTGATCTCGCTGCTGAAATCCATGCCCTTCGCGGCGGGAACGGGGACCGATCTGTCGGACGCCGCGCTGGAGGTCGCGAAATCCAATGCCGAGGCGCTCGGTGTGGCCAAACGCGCCAAGTTCCTGATTTCAGACTGGTTTGCCAATGTGCCGGGGCGCTACGACCTCATCGTCTCGAACCCGCCCTATATCGCCCAAGACGAAATGGCGGGGCTCTCGCAGGATGTGCGCGACTGGGAGCCGCTCTCGGCGCTGACCCCCGGCGGCGATGGGCTCGACGCCTATCGTGCGATTGCACGCGGGGCAGGGGCGCGGTTGCTGGCAGGTGGGCGTCTTGCGGTGGAGATCGGCCCGACGCAGGCGCAGGCGGTCAGTGACCTCTTCGCGGCCCAAGGTTTCGAGCGGATCGAGACGCGCCAGGATCTCGATGGGCGCGACCGCGTCGTTTTGGCGCATAAATCCGGGGATACGGCGGATTGCGGCGCTTCCTGAGCGCGAAATCGCGCAAAAACTTGGGGAAAACCCCGCGAATCGGCGGAAATCGCGGATTTGACCGATTTTCTGACTTGAAAGGTGGCCCCCCGCATGTTTAGTCAAGCCTGTGCAGGGCGGATATTGATCCACCGCACGGCTCAGCTTCACAGCGCGGGTGTTAGGAACGAAACCGGGCAAGTATGCCCAGCGTGACAGTTCAGCCCGCAGGCCACGCATTAGCGGCCATTTCCGAAAAGCCCGTGACAACGGGCCAAGAAAACGAAAGCCATGAGATCTTCGAAATCCCGTTCGCGCAATAAGTCGAACCGTCAACGGTCGATGGGCAATATCGTTAACCGCGTCTTCGACAGCTCCGGCCCCGAAGGCAAGGTGCGCGGTACGCCGCAGCAGATCATCGACAAATATCTTCAGCTTGCGCGCGATGCGCAGCTCGGCAACGATCGCGTGGCCGAACAGAACTTCCTGCAGCACGCAGAGCATTACACGCGAATGCTGGGCGAGGCGCAGAAAGAACAGGCCCGCGAGCAAGAGGCCCGCAACCAGCAGCGCCAGCAAAACAACCAGAACAATGGCAACCAGAACAATGGTGGCCAGAATAACGGTGGTCACAACAGCGGCGGCCAGAACAACGGTGGCAACGGTCAGAATAACGGCCAGAACCACGCTCAGCAGGACGAGGGCCAGAACGAGGCCCAGTCGAAGGGTGAAGCTCAGGACAACAATACGTCCGAGCGTCGCGAAGAGCGCAGCGAGGCGAAATCCTCTGGTCGCAACAAGCGCGCCGAAAGCCCCGAGATGATGCCGCCGATGCCGCAGCTGGAGCTCGAAGAGGATTCCACCCTCGTCGAGACGCCCGAAAGCCGCAGCAGCGAAGAGGCGCCGAAACCCGCGGAACAGCCTGAGAAGGCGGAGAGAGCGGAAAAGGCCGAAAAGCCCAAGCGTCCGCGCGCCCCGCGCAAGCCGCGCGCCCCGAAAGCCGACAAGGCTGAAAAGGCAGAGGCGAGCGCCGAGCTGCCCAAAGCCTCGGGCGAGTAAAGCCTCGGACAAGAGATAGCAAAAGGCCCGCCGGATCGGCGGGCCTTTTTGCATGATGGGGCAGGGGCGGCGCTCAGACGGTCAGGTCTTTGTCCAGAAAGACCCGGTCATAGCCACCGTCCGTCCGGCGGTCGCGCTCGATAAAGCCGAGCCGCGCATAGACCGCGCGGCTCTCCTCCATCGCGGCATTGGCGTAAAGCCACAGCTTTGTCGCGCCGATCTCGCGTGCGCGCGCCTCGGCGAACGCCATCAACTGCCGCCCGATCCCTTGCCCCTGTGCGGCCGGGTCGACGGCGACGGGCTCGATCTGCAATCGGGGCGGCGTGCCGTCATCCGCAAAAAGCCCGATATAGCCCGCGACCCCGCTCGTTCCCTCGCAGACCCAGAGATGCGGCAGCTCGGCGGCGTGATCGGCCAGCATCGGCGCGGGCGGGCGTCCGATCCGGGGAATGTAGGGGGAGAAGGCCGCCTCGGCGATCTCGGCAATGCGCGGCAGGTCGTCTTCGCGCGCGGCGCGGATCATTCCTGACCCGCGACGATGCGCGCAAGCCGACAGAACTGCTCCAGCGTCACGCGTTCGGCGCGCTCGGTGGGGGCGATCCCGGCCTGCTCCAGCTTCGCCTCGATATCGGGGGCCACGCCTTTCAGCGAAGCGCGCAGCATCTTGCGGCGCTGGTTGAAGCCAGCAGCGACGACCCGGCTGAGCGTTGCCGCATCGGCCGGATAGCGCGGCTCGGGCAGGGCGCGCAGATGCACCACCGCGGAATGGACCTTCGGCGCGGGCGTGAAGGCCTCGGGCGGCAGGCTCATCGCGATCTTCGCCTCGGCACGCCATTGCGCGAGGATCGCGAGCCGCCCGTAATGTTTGCTGCCCGGTTTGGCCACGATCCGCTCGGCCACCTCGCGCTGGAACATCAGCGTCAGGCTCTCCCAGAAGGGCGGCCAGTCTTTCGGCGTCAGCCAGCGCACCAGAAGCTCGGTGCCCACGTTATAGGGCAGGTTCGCGGCGATCTTGATCGGCGGTGTCAGATGCGCGAGCGGGTCGACCTGCAGCGCATCTCCATTGATCACCTCGAGACGTCCCGGATAGGCCTCGGCAATCTCGGCCAAGGCGGGCAGGCAGCGCGTGTCCTTCTCGATCGCGAGGACCTTGCGCGCCCCTTCGGCCAGAAGCCCGCGCGTCAGACCGCCGGGGCCGGGGCCGACCTCCAACACGTCCGCGCCCGTCAGATCGCCCGCAGAGCGCGCGATCTTTGCGGTCAGGTTCAGGTCCAGCAGGAAGTTCTGCCCAAGGCTCTTCTTTGCGACGAGGTCATGCGTCTGCAGAACCTCGCGCAGCGGCGGCAGCCCATCGATCGTCGCCATCACGCAGCCTCAGTCATGACGCGCGGCTCCCATTCGGGCCGCCATCTCCAGCGCCGCGATCAGCGAGGCAGGGTTGGCGCGGCCCTGGCCCGCGATGTCATAGGCGGTGCCGTGATCCGGCGAGGTGCGCACAAAGGGCAGGCCGAGCGTGATGTTCACCCCGCCGTCGAAATCGAGCGTCTTGATCGGGATCAGTGCCTGATCGTGATAGGCGCAGATCGCGGCGTCGTAAGTCTGACGGGCGCGGGCGTGAAACATCGTATCGGCGGGCATCGGGCCCGCTACCGCGTAGCCCTCTTCGCGCAGACCGTCGAGCGTGTCGGCGATCCAGTCGCCTTCCTCGGAGCCCATCGCGCCGCCTTCGCCTGCATGCGGGTTCAGCCCCGCCACCGCAATCCGCGGGGCAGAGAAGCCGAAATCGCGCCGCAGCCCTTCATAGGTGATCCGCACCGTCTCGCGCAGAAGCTGCGGGGTCAGGAGTTTCGGCACCTCGGAGAGCGCGACATGGATTGTGGCGGGCACCACGCGCAGCGGCGGATCGACCCGCGACGAGGCCAGCATCATCACCACCCGCTCGACGCCCGCGAGATGGGCCAGATATTCGGTATGGCCGGGGAAGGTGAACTTTGCCCCGTCCTTCAGGGCCTTCTTGTTGATCGGCGCGGTGGTCAGCCCGGTGCCTTCGCCGCGCATCACCAGATCGACGCCGCGCGCGATCACGTCGATGACGGCTTTCGCATTGGCCGGGTCCGGCTCCCCCGGCAGGGCGGCGGCGGGGAATTGATGGGGCAGCACCGGCAACCCGGCGCTGGCATGGCGCAGCGCATCGGCGGGGCGGTCGATCTCGCGGATCTTCGTGCCGCGCGGCAGATGCGCGGGATCGCCGATCCAGACGAAGGGCAGCTTCGCGCCGCAATGCTCCCAGGCGCGGGCGGCAATCTCGGGGCCAACCCCCGAGGGATCGCCGCAGCTGAGGATCACGGGGCGGTCGGGCGCACGGGCCGCGGTGCGATCGGTCGGCTGGGCGCTCATTTGCGCACGATCACCGCGTCGGCTTCCAGATCGGCCATGTAGCCGTTGGCATAGGCTTCGAGGGCCTTGCTCTCCAGTGCCGCGCGGACCTGATCGCGGTCGGGGGCCGACTGGTCGCCCTCGGGGGCCACCTTGCGATCGCAAAGCATCACCAGAAGATCGTTTGCGCCCTGCGGGATCACTTCGCTCTCGCCCACGTCGAGATGCGCCAGCGCGAGACCGACATTGGTCGGCACCTGCGCCTGCGCCACGTCCTCATGCATGGTGAGCGCGCTCGCCGGGAAGCCCTTGCCGATGGTGTAGAGCTGGTTGCATTGGCGCGCCGCGGCCACCTGGCTCTGGATCTTGGCCGATTGCTGCGAGCCGGTCTGGCCGATCGCGAAGGTCATGTAGCTCAGCGACTGCGGGCCCGACGGCGCGTCGCCGTCACCGATCGCGCGCAGCATGAAGACCGCGACCGCGCCCTTGAGTTCGATCGGCTGGGTCGCCGTGCCCGGCTTGAGCTTGAGCACCACGCCGCGCAGTTGCGGCGGCAGCTTGTCGATCGGCATCCAGTCCAGACGCCCGCCGCGATCCCGCGAGGGGGCGGCCGAATATTGACGCGCGAGTGCTGCGAAGGCGCCTTCGCCCTGCGCGGCCGACAGTTGGCGCGCCTGACCCATCGCCGCGCGCTCGCGGCCCGGCGGGGCGGGCACGATCGCCTCGGAGATCAGCACTTTCACGCCCTTGCCAGTCTGGCTTTCGGGCTTCATCGCGCGGTCGATGTCCGCTTTCGTGATGTTCACCTGCGGCCCGAAGCGCGCCCGGACCACCTGACGCCAGACGAGACCGGCCTCGGTGAAGTTGCGGAAGGTGTTCGGATCGACGCCTTCCTTCTGCAGCGCCTGCACGAATTGCTCGCCGGTCATGTTCGCGCGGCCCGCGAATTCGTCCATGCCCTGCTGGATCGCAGCTTCGTCGAGCTTGATGCCGATCCGATTGCCGGCCCAGACGCGCAGGCGATCTTCGATCAGCGCCTTCTCGGCATCCTCGCGGGAGTTCGAACCGGCATTGAGCAGCTGCATGAAGCGCTGGCGCTGGCTGATCTCGTAATCGGTCACGCCCATCCCGTTGACGGTAACGACGGGCGCGAAGCTGCCGCCCGATTGCGCCTGCGCCGTCCCTGCGGCGAAAGGCAGGGCGAGCATCAGCGCCAGAAGGGTGAGCAGTCGGGTCATCATCGTCATGAGCGTGCCTGTCCGTTTCGTCTCGTTCAGTCTTGGCCCTTTGGGCCTCGTTGATCCTCTGGGCCCGCTGGGCCGCTTTGCGATCCTCAGCCTCACCCTCCGCAGGTTCGCCGCGCGGGCGCACCGCCACTCGCGCCGAAGCCGACGAGTTGGACGGAAAGGCCGAAATCGGTCTCCGGGGCTACACTAGTGGATGACGTGAAGCGGCGCGAGAGGGAAAGATCAACCGCGATGCATTCGGTCTGGTAGCGCAGGCCGAGCTTGGCGCGCGCGGCGCGCTCGGCGGTGAAATCGTAACGTGTGCTGAGCGTGCCCGACCAGCCGTTGCCCCAACGCCATCCCGTGTCGAGCATCAGTTCCGACATGTTGTCGTCGCGCCCTTCGGCGGGGTTTTTCTCGAGCCAGAGATATCCTGCCGAGACGTTGAAGTCGTCGCCGGCCCGCGACAGCCGCAACTCGTCGCGCGACACGGAGAAGTTATCGTCGAACAGCGCGCGGTTCGACAGCGTCAGCCCGTTCGCGGTGGCCAGATGGGTTGCGAGGAGCCAGTCGGATTTCGTCCCCGACAGCCCCGTGCCCTGCGAGAACTGGCTCAGATCGCGCTGGCGGAAGACGCGGCCCGCCGCGACGCCCAGCGACCAGCCGGAGCTGTCATAGCGCGTCCAGCCGAGCCCGACATTGGCGCGCAGGCCGGTCTCGCGCGCATCCTCGCCCGGATAGCGGGTCAGCGAGAACAGGTTGCCGCCGTCGAATTCGGGCAGCTGGCTGTCCTCGTTCGGGGCGTCGGCCAGATGATCGGGCGCCCAGACGATCTGCGCCACCGGCTCGATCACATAGGCGGCGCGCCCGCTCGTCTTCACCCAAGGCCAGCGAATTTCCGCAGCGACGGTGGGTTGGCCGCGCAGGATCGTGTCGCTGAAGGCGGGGTCCTGATTGGTCTCGATGATGTCGCCTGCGAATTGCGCCTCGAGCGAGCCCAGCATACCCGGCCCGAACAGCCAGTTGCGCCGCCAGTCGGCGGTGAGCGAGCCACGCACCATGTCGCGCCCGTCGGGGCGTCCGTCGCCATTGAGATCGAGCGTCGAACTCGAAGCGCGCCGCGTCGCCAAGGTAGAAAACCGCAGGCTGCCCTGTCCGCCGATCCCAGCGGGGCGGAAGGTGCGGATCCATTCGCCGGTGCCGCTCAGCATCGGTTCGGTGGAGTTGTTCTCATCCGCGCGCAGCGAGTGAATATTGCCGACGCGGGTCCAGATCATCTCGTCGCGGCGCACCCGTTCGAGTTCGACACCCGACCACAGCCGGTCGTCGTCGCCGAGCCCGTAATTGAGCAGGTAGCTGTCGTCGCTGACCAGCCGAAGCTGTGCGGTCAGGCGGAATTCGCGGGGCAGCTGCGCCTCGAGATCGCCGAAGAGATAGCCGCGCGTGCCGCTGCGAATGTCGTCATTGCTCAGCGCGCCCGACCATTCCATCTTGCCCCAGTTGAAGGCCTGCCGGTAGCGCAGGTTCAGCGTCTCGGTGCGCGAGGTCGCGAAATAGGGCGTCACCGTCAGGTCGCGGCTGGGCCCGAGCGCGATGAAATAGGGCACCAGAAGCCCCGGTCCGAGACCGCTCGTGGTGCGGAATTGTGGGGCGAGGAAGCCCGTCATCCGTCGCACGCCCGGCGCAGGCAGACGCAGCCGCGGCAGATAGGCGATCGGCACGCCCGCCGCGCGGAACTGGGCATCCTCGAAGACGATCTGACGCGTGGTCGCGTTATGCACGACGCGGCTCGCGCGGATTTCCCAAAGCGGCGTCGGATTGGTCCGGCAGACCTCGCAGGACGAGGCCACGACCTTGTTCATGATCGTGATCGCGCCGTCGCGCCGCTCGATCCGGGCGGCGGCGAGTTGCAATTCGCGCGCCATCACCATCCGGGCGCTGAGCAGGATGCCGTTCTGCAGATCCGAGGACAACTCCGCCTGCGAGGCGAGGATCACCGCCTGCGACTGGCCAGGCTGCACCAGCCGGATCGGACCTTCGAGGTAGAGCTTGTCCGCCTTCTGGTCATAGACCACGCGCTTGGCCGAAAGCCGGTTCGACTTGTAGAAGACCTCGACATTGCCCTCTGCGACCAGCTCGTTCTGATTGCGGATCGAGACCCGGTCGGCCAGCAGCGTCGCCAGTTCGTCCGAAGAGGGGATCGCCGCGTCCTGTGTCGTGGTGGAGGCTGTCGCGGTGGCGTCTTGTGCGCGCACCGTCTGCGGTCCCGCCATGCCAAGCGCGACGATCAGCGCCAAGGCGCTCGCCCGTCCTGCCAAGGCGCCGAATTGCCGCCGCATCACCCATCCTCCCGGTGCAGTAGCCGCGCCAGCGGCAGCATCAACCCGATCACCGGCGGCGCCCAGGCCGCGAGTAGAACGGGAATCTGTCCGTTATCGCCCAGAACTTGCGCGATATTGCGCAGGAAGAACAAGCCCAGACCCGCCGCCAAGGCCAAAAGAACTTTCGCGCCGATGCCTCCGAAGCGCACATGATCCATCGTGAAGCTGGCAGCGATCAGCACCATCGCGGCCAGCAGCACCGGCAGCGCCAGCTCCATCTGGAACCACACGATATGGCGCCGCGCCGAGAAGCCCGCATCTTCCAGCGACGCGATGAAGCTCGGCAATTGCCAGATCGGCACGGCGGAGGGCTTGCCGAAACTGTCGCGGATGCTGGCGACCGTCAGATCGGAGGGCAGCGAGAGGCTGTCCTGGGTGGTGGCGTCGCGCTCGGGATTGGTGGATTCGCCCAGCGGCCAGTCCTTCACGTCCTGCAACTGCCATGCGCCCGGCACCAGCGTCGCGGTCTTCGCGTCGATCCGGCGCACCGGGCCGCGATTAGGGTCGAAGATCAGGAAGGTCACGCCGTGCAGGGTTGTGGCGTCGCCATTGGCGCGCTCGGCATGGATCACCGCCTGCGCCAGCGACTTGCCGTCCGAGGCAAGGCCCGCGCTTTGCCGCATCCACACGCCCTCGCGCCCGATCGAGACGGTCGAGCCACCATCGGACGTGTAGTGATCGACGAGCGTCTCATAGCGCTTCGAGGTGGCGGAGACGAGCGGGTTGCCGACCAGCAGCGCCAGTAGACCAATCACCAGCGCCGCCGCGATCGGGGCTGCCAGCATCCGCAGCGCGGACCGGCCCGCCGCCCGGATCACCACCAGTTCCGAGCTGCGCGCCAGTGCGACGAACAGCGCCACCGCCGACAGCATCACGATCAACGGCAGGATGGTGTAAATCGTCTCGGGAATGTTGAGCGCAGAGAGTACCGAGAGCTGCAGCAGGCTCAGCCCCTGATCGGAGAAGCGGCGGATTTCCTCGACCACGTCGATCAGGAACAGGATGCCCCAGAAGCTCGCCGCGACGATCAGGAAGCTGCGGAGGAACCGTTTCGCAAGATAGAGCGCAAGCGTCACGCGGCAGCCTCCCGTTTGGGCCGGATACGGCGCGGACGCCCCGACCACCACAGCATGAACAGCACCATCACGATCCCGCCCAGCGTCGGCGCAATCAGGCTCGGCCAGAGCGAGGGGTCGCGCCCGGAACTCGTCTCGGCAGCGTTTTGCAGCACCTGCACCACGATCAGCCCGCCAATGGCGAGCGACATCTGCCGCCACATGCCGAAGCGCGAGAATGTGCCCATCATCAGCGCCGAGAAGCCGATCAGCGCCGCGATCGGCGCCAGAAGGGGCTGGGTGATCCGCCGGGCAAGCTCCAGCCGCAGCGCGTCGCGGGCTGCCTTGGCGCTCTCCGCACCCGGTGTCGCATCCAGACCTGTCCCGGCCATCATCGCGGCGAGGCGCGGCGTCGTCATCTCGTCGATCTTCGGTGCCCGCGCTTTCCCGGCCTTCAGGAACGAACCGATATCATAGGTGAAATTGCTGAACCGCGTGACCGACAGGCGGTCCGACGGTTTGCGCAGGGTCTGGGCCATGCCCGAAAACATGATCAGTTTCGGCCCCGTCTCGGTCTTCACGATCACGCCCTTGTCGGCGGTATAGACCGTGCTCGTCTGCGCCGAGCGGCTGTCGGAGACGAAGATATCCTGCAACTCCCCCAGATCGGAAATGCGCCGGATATAGATCGAGATGCCCGGCGCGGGATGCTGGAACGTGCCTTCGGTGAGGAATTTCGCGGTCAGGTTCTGCGCGACCTCCTGCTGACGCTCGGCCAGCCGGGCCTTCGCGGCGGGGACGAGGAAATTCACCAGAAGCGCCATCATCACCGATGCGATCAACCCGAAGACCAGTACCGGACGCGCCAGCCGCCAGTTCGAGGTGCCGGTGGCGCGCATCACCACCAATTCGCTGTCCTGATCGAGCCGGTTGAACGCGTAGATCGTGGCGGCGAAGGCGGCGACCGGCAGCACGATGCGGATGACGTAAGGCAAGGTCAGCGCGGTGAATTCCAGCACCACCGTCGCGGTCTGGCCATCCGAAATCAGGCTGTCGAACATGATCACAGCCCGGTTGACCCAATAGACGGAGACCAGCACGAGCGCGAAAAACCCGAACAGCGCCATCAATTTGGACAAAACATATCTGTCCAGTTGCGTCACGACCCTCTCAATACCCCCGAATATTTCCCTTTCTCTAGCCTGTCGGGCGAAGTGAGGGAAGGGCACAGCGGGGGTGCTTTTCATTTTCCGGAGGCAGGGCTAGGCTCGCGCGCAATTTGATGCCAATCGCGACCGAGCGCCGCCGACGCGCGCGCCGGTCTCATCTTCGGAGAACCCCACATGACCCAACCTGTTGCTATCGCCTTCAAGGAAACCGATCCGGAGGTCTTCGCCACCCAAAGCGGGCGGATCGCGCTGGTCGTGGGCGGTGACGGCAAGCTGGGGCAGGCCGGGCGCAAGCTGGATCGGGCGATGAAAGGCGCGATCAAGCGCGCGGTGGACTCGGAGGCCTTCGCGGGCTTGGGCGCGGGCGAGGCGATGGAGCTGAGCTGGCCCGCCGCGATCGCCGCCGAAGCGGTGCAGCTGGTGCGGCTCGACCGCAAGGCCAGCGCCGACGAGGCCCGCAAGGCGGGGGCTGCGATCGGGGCCAAACTGGGGGAGGCGGGCGCGCTCGTCGTGGCGCAAAACCATCCGCGCGCCGCCGATCTGTCGCTGGGCCTCGCGCTGCGCGCCTATCGCTTCGACTATCACACCGGCGAGGACAAGAAGGCCTACGGGCCGGTGACGATCATGGTCGACAAGCCCGAAGAGGTCGCCGCCGCCGCGGCCCCGCATGCAGCACTGGCCGAGGGCGTGTTCTTCACCCGCGATCTGGTCAACGAGCCCGCCAACATCCTGACCACCGACGATTTCGCCGCCCGCCTCGCCGCGATGCAGGAGCTGGGCCTCGATGTCGAAATCCTCGAAGAAGAGGACATGAAGAAGCTCGGCATGGGTGCGCTTCTGGGCGTCGGCATGGGCTCGGAAATGCCCTCCAAGCTGGTCGTCATGCAATGGAAGGGCGGCGAAGAGGGCGAGGCGCCCTTCGCGCTCGTCGGCAAGGGCGTCGTGTTCGACGCGGGCGGCATCTCGCTCAAGCCCGGCGCGGGCATGGAAGAGATGACGATGGATATGGGCGGCGCAGGCGTCGTCTCGGGCGTGATGCGCACGCTGGCGCTGCGCAAGGCCAAGGCGAATGTCGTGGGCCTCGTCGGGCTGGTCGAGAATATGCCCGACGGGCGCGCGCAACGCCCCGGCGATATCGTGACCTCGATGAAGGGCGACACGATCGAAGTCATCAACACCGATGCCGAAGGCCGCCTCGTTCTGGCGGATGTGCTCTGGTATGCGCAGGACCGGTTCCAGCCCAAGGCGATGGTCAACCTCGCCACGCTGACCGGCGCGGTGATCGTCGCCCTCGGCCACGAGAACGCGGGTCTTTTCGCCAATGATGACAAGTTCGTAGCCGACATTCTTAAAGCGGCGAAGACCGAGGGCGAGGGCGCGTGGCACATGCCGCTGCAGCCCGCCTATGACAAGGCGCTGAAATCGCGTTTGGCCGATATGCGCAATGTCGGCAACCGTTGGGGCGGTGCGATCACCGCGGCTGCCTTCCTCAAGCGCTTCGTCAAGGACGAGGTGCCGTGGTGCCATATCGACATCGCGGGCGTGGCGCTTCCGCCGGGTGAGACCACGCTGGCCCCGAAGGGCCCGACCGGCTGGGGCGTTCGGATGCTCGACCGTCTGATCCGCGACAAGTTCGAAGCCTGAGATGGGGCAGGTCAATTTCTACCATCTGACCCGCTCCAGCCTCGAGGAGGTGGTGCTGAACCTCGCCTCCCGGGCGGTGGAGCAGGGTTGGAAGGTGGAATTGCGCGGGACCGATTCTGCGCGGCTCGACTGGCTCGACCAGAGGCTCTGGCTGATGGGAACCGAGGCGAGCTTCCTGCCGCACGGGCTCGCAGGCGGGCCGCATGACGCGCTGCAGCCGATCCTGCTGGGCACCGCGCCCGCAGGCGATGGGCGCGAGGCGATGATGGCCGTCGACGGCGCCGAGGTCGCGGCGGAGGAAACCGACGCCCATAAACGCGTCTGGATCCTGTTCGACGGCAACGACCCGCAGGCGGTGCAACATGCGCGCGGGCAATGGAAGACCCTGACCGGCGCGGGGGCGAAGGCGATCTACTGGTCGGAAGAGGGCGGCCGCTGGGAGAAGAAGGCGGAGAGTTGAGCTGGGTGGACATCAGCGCAGGATATGCCGGAGATGCGGAGCGCTTCGCCGGTCTCTTCGCCGAGAGCTTCGCAGCCTCTTAAGGCCCTGACGAAGGTGCGCTGATCGGGGCGCTGGTACGCGATATCCTCGCCCGGACCGACCCCGCCGATCTGCACTGTTTCACCGCGCGGGAGGGAGCGGCCCTCATCGGCGCGGTCTGCTTCACCCGCCTGCGCTATGACGACGATCCGCGCCGCGTCTTTTTGCTTTCGCCGATGGCGGTCGCCCCGGCGCAGCAACGCAAGGGCGTCGGGCAGAGGCTGATCCGTCATGCCCTCGCAGAGCTGTCAGCAGCGGGCGTCGAGGCCGTGCTCACCTATGGCGATCCGGCCTATTACGGACAGGTGGGCTTTGCGCCGATTGCCGAGGCCGCCATCACCGCGCCCTATCCGCTGTCGATGCCGCAGGGCTGGCTTGGCCAATCGCTGACGTCCACGCCGCTTGGCACCATCGCGGGGAAGCCGCGCTGTGTCGCGGCCTTCCAGAGACCTGAGATCTGGTGAGCCCTACCGCAGCCGCTCCGGCTCCAGCACCATCACGGTCGGTTCGCGCGGCAAAGTCCTGAGCGAGACGATCACCTCGCTCACGCCGGGCCGCTCCACCGCGAAGACGCCTTCCATCCCGTCGAGAAAGCTCTGCAGCGTCGGCTCGCCGAACCAATGCACCGGGATCACGATGCGCGAGCGCAGTCGGTTCAGGATGCGGATCATCGTCGGCTGATCGACCGTGTAGGACCCGTCTACCGCCGCCATCACCACATCGAGCCGCCCCAGCGCCGCATATTGCGCGGGATCGGGCTCGTGATGCAGATGGCCCAGATGGCCGATGCAGAGCCCGGCCACCTCGAAGACGAAGATCGAGTTGCCGTTCTCCTCGACCCCGCCGAAGCTGCGGATCGCGGTGGGCACATTGCGGATCAGCATCTCGCCCAGATCCAGATGGTGATCGGCGGCGATGCCGAACTGATCCGACCAGCCCTTCAGCGCCACCGTGCCTTCGGGGATCATATCGGTCATATGGCTCGAATGGGCGTGGTTCATCGTGACGTAATCAGGGGCAAAGCGCGCCCCGCCGGTCCAGCCGTTGAAATCGGTGACGACCGACAGCCCGCCCTCGGTCTGCAAGAGCACCATCGAATGGTCGATGTAATGCAACCGCACCGATTGCTCCGGCACCGGGTCGGACCAGCTGGCTTTGTGCAGATACTCGATCCCCGGCGCAGCATCCGCGATCGCGATACAGTGGCTGATGCGCTGGTTTTGCGCAGTCGCCGCGAGTGGCGCGAGCGTGGCGCAGAGGGTTAGAAGGATGGAACGAAACATGGCGAGCCTCCTTTTGCCCTAGCGTAAGGCCAAAATGCGATTCCGGTCCATGCCCTTGCGTCCCACGTGGCCTTCCCTTCGCGCCGCTTTGGGTCTATCAGCCGGGGCCGAAGGAGAGCCCCAGATGACCAAGTTCAGCTTCACCCTCAAGGCCACCGATGGTGCTGCGCGCACCGGGACGATCTCGACGCCCCGCGGCGAGATCCGCACGCCGGCCTTCATGCCCGTGGGCACCGCCGCGACAGTGAAGGCGATGATGCCCGAAAGCGTCGCCGCGACCGGCGCGGATATCCTGCTGGGCAATACTTACCACCTGATGCTGCGCCCCGGCGCGGAGCGGGTGGCGCGTCTGGGTGGGCTCCACAAGTTCATGAACTGGGACAAGCCGATCCTGACCGACTCGGGCGGCTTTCAGGTGATGAGCCTGGCATCTCTGCGCAAGCTGACCGAGGAAGGCGTCACCTTTGCCTCCCATGTCGACGGCTCGAAACATATGCTCTCGCCCGAACGCTCGATGGAGATCCAGAAGCTCTTGGGCTCGGATATCGTGATGTGCTTCGACGAGTGCCCCGCGCTGCCCGCGACCGAGGAAGAAGTGGCGAAGTCCATGCGCCTCTCGATGCGATGGGCGCAACGCTCGCGCGACGCCTTCGGCGACCGTCCCGGCCATGCGCTGTTCGGCATCCAGCAGGGTGGCGTGACACGTGAGCTTCGTGAGGAAAGTGCCGAGAAACTCAAGGAAATCGGCTTCGAGGGCTATGCGGTCGGC
The DNA here is from genome assembly GCF_002020145.1 of Thioclava sp. DLFJ4-1. Lineage (NCBI taxonomy): Bacteria > Pseudomonadati > Pseudomonadota > Alphaproteobacteria > Rhodobacterales > Paracoccaceae > Thioclava > Thioclava sp. DLFJ4-1. The sequence continues at coordinate 271,301 of NZ_MPZT01000001.1, read as the reverse complement.
GGCCTCGCCGTGGGCGAGGGGCAAGAGGCGATGTTCGGCGTGCTCGACTACGCGCCGGGCATGCTGCCGCAGGACAAACCGCGCTACCTGATGGGCGTCGGCAAGCCCGACGATATCGTGGGCGCGGTCGAGCGCGGCATCGACATGATGGATTGCGTGCTGCCGTCGCGCTCGGGGCGCACGGGCCAAGCCTGGACCCGCCGCGGGCAGGTGAACATCAAGAACGCCCGCCATGCCGACGACCCGCGCCCGCTGGACGAGGCCTGCACCTGTCCGGCCTGCTCGAATTATTCGCGCGCCTATCTGCACCACGTCTTCCGCTCCGGCGAGATGATCTCGGGGATGCTGCTGACCTGGCACAACCTGCATTACTATCAGGAACTGATGGCAGGCCTGCGCGCGGCGATCGACGAGGGGGCGCTGGCGCGCTTCGTCTCGGAATTCCACGAGACCCGCGCAATGGGCGATATCGAGCCTCTCTGAACCCCGCTCAGTGCGAGATCACGATGACGGCCGCGTAATGCGTCGCGGCCGCTGCCAGCACATGACCGTGCCAGATCGCGCGCGAGAACGGGATGCGCTCGGTCTGGTAGAAGATCACGCCGACCGTATAGGTCAGCCCGCCCACGACCAGCAGGATTAGCGCGGGCAGGGGCAGGGCCACGATCAGCGGCCACATCGCGATCATCCCGAGCCAGCCCATCGCCAGATAGAGCCAGAACCCCGTGCGCTCCGAGCGGTGGAAGAAGCCGAGCTTCATCACGATGCCGAAGGTCGCGAGCGCCCAGACCGTCGCGGTCAGCGCCCAGCCAGCGACGCCACCAAGGCCGATCAGCGCCATCGGCGTGTAAGTGCCCGCAATCAGAAGATAAATCGCCGCGTGATCAAAACGCCGCAGCACCGCGCGCGTCGGCGCATGCAGGGTGAGGTTATAGGCGGCCGAGAGCGAGAAAGAGGCGATCAGCCCCACGGAATAGACCGCGAGCGGCCAGACCCGGCCGTCCGGAGCCGCCAGCGACGCCCAGACGATCAGCGCGCTGACGCCTGCCACGGCGAAAACGACGCCCAGCACATGGACGACGCCATCGGCGACATGTTCGCGAAAGCTGTGGCTCAATTGGTGGCGCGTCATCGTGGTGATCCCCTCAGTCATGCCTTTAAGATAGCAACGATGAGGCGATCTCCCAAGTCGCGGCGGAAAAAACGCTGGGTCACAAGGGGGCTCTGCCCCCGGGCGCTGCCGCGCGCCCCCCGGGATATTTGAAAAGAGCGAAGACAGGACAGACGCCCATCTTCGCTCTTGAGAAATATCCCGGGGGTGAGGGCGAAGCCCGAGGGGGCAGAGCCCCCCGATCCAGATCAGATACCGTCGCCGACGAAGGCCTTCTCGACCACATATTCGCGCGGCTCGGAATTCGCGCCCTCGCGCAGGCCGAACCCTTCGAGCACCGCCATCACGTCCTTGTTGAAGGCGAGCGATCCGCAGACCATCGCGCGGTCGGTCTCGGGGTTCATCGGCTCGAGGCCGAGATCCTTGAACACCTTGCCGTTTTCGAGATTGTCGGTGATCCGACCCATATGGGGGGATTCCTCTCGGGTCGTTGTCGGGTAATATTTCAGCTTGCCGTCCACCATCTCGCCGATCAGCGGATCGTTGATCAGGTTTTCGACGAGCTGGCGGCCATATTCCAGTTCCTCGACCGTCCGGCAGGTATGCATCATGATGACCTCGTCGAACTTGTCGTAGGTCTCGGGGTCGCGCATCAGCGAGGCGAAGGGCGCGATCCCGGTACCCGTGGCGAGGAACCACACCCGCTTGCCGGGCAGCAGCGCGTCATGGACCAGCGTGCCCACGGGCTTCGGGCGCAGGATGATCTCATCGCCCACATTGATATGCTGCAGCTTCGAGGTCAGCGGGCCGTCGGGCACCTTGATCGAGTAGAATTCCAGCTCCTCGTCCCAGTTCGGCGAGGCGATGGAATAGGCGCGCAACAGCGGTTTACCATTGTCGCCCATTAGCCCGATCATCACGAACTCGCCCGAGCGAAAACGCAGGGACTGCGGGCGGCTCACGCGGAAGGAAAACAGCCGGTCCGTCCAATGGGTCACTTCGGTCACGGTCTGCGCGTCGGGCAGGGTCTTCACCTTGGGGATCTCGGTCACGGCGCTCTCGTTCATTGTCACATCTCTCTCGGGCCGGGGCGTGCGCCTCGGTCTGGCAAATATACAGATCGGATACAGCTTGCGTCAGCGCTGGCCCTTGATCTGGCTCAATTGCCGGTCAGGGTTGGGTTTATCGGATATCGCGGACGGGTGAAAGCCTCAGCCGGCCAGTCGCGCACGGTAGTCATGCGCGGCCCAATCGGCGCGGAACAGCCACTGCGCCTGCGGCTGGCGCTCGGCCAGTTCCGGCGGAATCTCGACCTCGTCGAAGCCCACGCGCCGCGCCATCGCGTATTGATCCGCGATCAGCGGGCCCGCCGCGCGCAGCCGACCCGTGAAGCCGAGCGCGCGGATGCGGCGCGCCAGCGAGAAGCCGCGCCCGTCCGAGAAGGTCGGGAACAGGACGCGGATCATCTCGGCGCCTTCGATCAGCGCAGGCAGGTAGCCCGCATCGGTCTCCGGCGCGATGTCGAGGCTCGCCCCGGTGAAGTCGTCATTGTGGAAGCCGTCGTCGCGAACGATCACGCTCATGCCACATTCTCCTTGTTCTCAATCACTTGGCCTTCACTGTTCACACGGACGGCCTTGCCGCCGATGAAGTGGATGCCGCATTCGGTCTTGGCAGCGCCGCGCCAGCGGCCCGCACGTTCGTCTTCGCCCGGTTTGACCGGCGAGGTGCAGGGCGCACAGCCGATCGAGGGATAGCCTTGCGCCACCAGCGGATGGCGCGGTAGGCGGTTCTCGACCATGTAATCCTGCACATCCTGCTTGTCCCAATGGGCGAGCGGGTTGATCTTCATCCGGCTGTCGGTCTCGATCTCGAAGAAATCGAGCGCCGCGCGCTGGCCGCCCTGAAAGCGTTTGCGCCCGGTGATCCACGCGTCATAGCCCGACAGCGCGTTTTCCAGCGGCACCGTCTTGCGCAGGGTACAGCAGGCATCGGTGCTGTACTGGTGCAGCGTGCCGTCCGGGTCGTCGCGGGCGATCGCGGCCTCATCGGCCTGGATCACCTGCACATTGGTCAGACCCAGCTTGCTTGCGACGTCGCGCTGATATGCGAGCGTCTCGGGAAACAGCATCTGCGTGTCGATGAACAGCACCGGCGTGCCGGGCGCGATTACCGAAACCATATGCAGCAACACCACCGACTCCGCCCCGAAGGACGAAACCAGCGCGACATTGCCCACATCGGGGTCCCGCAACGCCCGCTCCATCACCGCGGTTGCGGCGTGGTGGCGGTAGCGTTCGTTCAACCCGGCGACGCGGGGGGCGATATCCGTTCCATCACTGAGCGGCATGGCGTTGAGCCTCTGCATAGAGCGCTTCCTTGAACGGGTCCGGGCCAAGGCGGCGCAGCGCGTCGAGGAAGCTCTCGGTGGCGCTTTCACGCACCTCGAGATAGGCGCGCAGCAGACGCTCCAGCGCGGGGATCACCTCCGTATAGGCGAAACCGGGGCCCGCACGTTCGCCAAGCGCCATCGTCTCGGTCGCGTCGCCGCCAAGCGTGATCTGGTAGTTCTCCACGCCCGCACGATCGAGACCGAGGATGCCGATATGGCCCAGATGGTGGTGACCGCAGGCGTTGATGCAGCCCGAGATCTTGATCTTGAGCGCACCGATCTCCTGCTCCAGTCCGAGATCGCGGAAATGGGTCGCGATCTGCTGCGCCAGCGGGATCGAGCGGGCCGTGGCCAGCGCGCAGTAATCCATGCCGGGGCATGCGATGATATCCGAAGTCAGGCCGATATTCGCCGCGGCGAGGCCGCCCTTGCGCAGGGCTTCGAACAGCGCGGGCAGGTCGGCCTTCGCGATATGCGGCAGGATCACGTTCTGCTCGTGGCTGATGCGCAGCTCCGACTGGCCGTAGCGTTCGGCAAGCTCCGCCAACAGGCGCATCTGGTCTGACGTGGCATCGCCCGGAGGCGCGCCGTGATCCTTCAGACTGACCGTGACCACCGCGTAATCGGGGTTGTGATGGGGCGAGACCGAGCGCGCGGCCCAGTCACGCAGAAGCGCGTCGACACTGAGCGCGGTCTCGAAGCTCTCGCTCTCCCGGGCGGGCAGCGCGGGCGGTGCGAATTGCGCCTTGAGATCGGCGAGGATCGCTTGGTCCGCGCCCTTGAACGCCGCGCGCCGGGCCGGGAATTCGGCCTCGACCATCTCGGAAAACGTATCGATTCCAAGTTCGTGTACGGTGATCTTGATGCGCGCCTTGTACTTGTTGTCGCGCCGTCCCGCGAGGTTCCATGCGGCGACGATCGATTCCAGATAGGGCAGCAGATCGACCGCGGGCAGGAAGCTGCGGATTTCCTTGCCGATCATCGGGGTGCGGCCGAGACCGCCGCCCACGAAGACCTGGAAACCGATCTCGCCGTCACGCTCGACCAGCTGCAGACCCACGTCATGGGCGCGGATCGCGGCGCGGTCGGCCTCGGCGCCATTGATCGCGATCTTGAACTTGCGCGGCAGGAACTGGAATTCCGGATGGTCGGTGGACCATTGACGGATCAGTTCCGCATAGGGGCGCGGATCGGCGATCTCATCGGCGGCGGCACCTGCGAAGGCATCCGTCGTCGTGTTGCGGATCGCGTTGCCCGAGGTCTGGATCGCGTGCATGCCCACATCGGCGAGCGCGTCAATCATATCCGGCACATCGATCAGCTTCGGCCAGTTGAACTGGATGTTCTGGCGCGTCGTGAAATGCCCGTAGCCGCGATCCCAGGCATCTGCGATCTTGGCGAGCTGGCGCATCTGCCGGGCTTCGATCGTGCCATAGGGGATCGCCACGCGCAGCATATAGGCGTGCAGCTGCAGATAGAGCCCGTTCATCAGGCGCAGCGGCTTGAACTCGTCCTCGGTCAGGCTGCCGTCGAGGCGGCGCGCGACCTGATGGCGAAACTGCTCGGCGCGCGCGCGAACGGCGGCGCGGTCGAAATCGCTGGGTTGGAACATGGATCAGCTCCCGGGTAGCTCAATGGAGGGACCGGAGGCGCGGAAGGCCTCGCGGAAATGCGCGGGCTCGGGGCCGTTCGGGCCGAGCGTGGCGGGCGCGAGATAGGCGCCCACGACTTTCTCGGGCTGGGCATTGGCCAGATCGAGCCACATGTCCGCGATCACCGGATCGTCGAGGAAGGCGGCATCCTTGAGGCGCAGCACCCATTGGCCCGCGTCGTTCATGTAGACGACGTGGCCTTCGCGCAGATCATTGGCGCTGATCACGCCGGGGATGAATTTCTTGCTCATAGCACGGCCTCCTTGAGGGCGGTGCGGGCGTCGCGCGGGGCGAGCCCGAGAAGGATTACGGCGGGGCCTTTGGCCTCGGCGGTAACGGTGGGCAGGGTGGCGAGCGTCGCGGGGCGGATCACCTGATCGGCGCGCGAGGCGTTCTCGACCACACAGGCGGGGGTCGCGGGCGAGGCGCCATGCATCATCAGGCGCCCCTGCACGTAGCGCGCGGCGCGCTTGCCCATATAGATCGCAGCGACCGCGCCGGGGCGGGCCAGCGCCGACCAATCCTGTTCGGCCAGCCCGTCTGCGTCATGCCCGGTGAGCAGGCGCAGCTCGCGATTGCGGCCACGTTCGGTCAGGCTCTGGCCAAGCGAGGCAGCGGCAGCGGAGGCTGCGGTGATGCCCGGCAGCACCCGATAGGCGATCCCGGCCGCGTCGAGCGCGTCCAGTTCCTCGCCCAGCCGACCGAACACGCCCGGATCGCCCGATTTCAGGCGCAGCACGCGCTGGCCTTCCTGCGCGAGGCGAACGATCAGGGACGAGATGTCGCCTTGCTTCATCGAGGGGCCGAAGCCGGTCTTGCCAGTCTCGATCAGCTGCGCCTGCGGACCCGCGAGCGCGAGCACCTCGGCGCTCACCAGCGTGTCGTGCAGGATCACGTCGGCGCACATCATCTCGCGCAGCACCGCCACGGTCAGCAGGTCCGGATCGCCCGGACCGGCCCCGGCAAGGGTCACCCGGGTCTGAGTTTCGAGAGTTTCCATGTCACGCTCCTCGTCTGCGTCTTGAGCGTGAATATAGGAAATTATTCCGGTTTTTGACCATATACCCTTGCCAATAAGGACAATCGTTCCTTATGGATTTGGGAGGAGTGACAATCTCCTAACAAGCGGAGGGAAATCGGAATGGCGGTGCAGATCGACGAGCTGGATCGGAAAATCCTCGCGGAGCTACAGGACGATGCGAGCCAGTCGCTCGACGAAATCGCGCGGAAAACAGGGTCTTCCAAGACCCCGGTCTGGAACCGGATTCGTAAATTGCGCGCGGCGGGGGTGATCGGAAAGCAGACCGCGATCCTCGATCCCGAGGCGCTTGGCTTCGATGCCTGCTTCTTCGTTCTGATCCGCACCTCCGAGCATGAGGCCGAGTGGCAGGACAAGTTCCTCGCCACTCTGCGCGCGCGCCCCGAGGTGATGGAGGCGCACCGTCTGGCGGGTGATATCGACTACATCCTGAAAGTGCGGGTCGAGAATGCGCGTGCCTATGACCGCTTCTATCAGGCGCTGATCTCGGAAGTGAAAATCCACAACGTGACCGCGCTTCTCTCGATGGAGGAGCTGAAATCTACCACCGCGCTGCCGCTGTGAGGCTCAGCGCTTGGTGTAGGTGACCTGCAGCTTCTCCAGCCCGTGGAAGTGGTAGAGATCCGCGTAATAGGGGCGGCGCGGCAGATCGAGCCCCTGTAGCCGCTCCATCAACATCGGCAGGGCGAGTTTCAGCTCCAGACGCGCCAGCGGTGCGCCGATGCAGAAATGCGCCCCCGCGCCGAAGCTGAAATTGGTGCGCACGGGGCGCGACGGATCGAAGACGCTCGCATCGTCCCAAGCCGACGGATCGCGGTTCGCACCGGCAAGCAACAGCCCGATCCGCTCGCCCTTGCGCAGCACCTGTCCCTGAAACTCCATGTCCTCATAGAGCCAGCGCGTGAAGAGATGCAGCGGCGGATCGAAGCGCAGCAGCTCCTCGATCGTGCCGTCGATCCGCGCGGGCTCCAGCCAATGGGGGGCGACGGTCTGTTCGATCAGCGTCTTCACGCTGTTGCCGATCTGGTGGACAGTCGCCTCATGGCCCGCGTTCAACAGCAAGATCACGGTGGAGATCAGCTCGTCGCGGGTCAGGTGGGTGCCTTCCTCTTCGACGGCGATCAGCTCCGAGATCAGATCTTCCCCGGGCGCTTTGCGGCGGGTCTCGATCAGATCGCCCAGATAGGCGGCGAAGTCCGCCGAAGCGCGCGCGGCGTCTTCCTCGAGGCTGATATCGCGGCGCGCCTGATACATCTGCACCATCGCGTTCGACCACGCCAAGAGCTTGTCCGCGTCGCTTTCGGGTACGCCCAGAAGCCGTGCGATCACGATCACCGGTAGGGGCTTGGCGAAATGCTCCAGCAGGTCGCAGCCGCCCTCGGGCATCTCGTCGATCAGCCGTTGGCAGAGCGCGGCGATCTCGTCTTGCATGCTCGCGATCCGGCGCGGGGTGAAGGCCTTCGTCACCAGCTTGCGCAGCCGGGTGTGGGTCGGCGCCTCCAGCTCCAGCATCGAATGGCGCTCGATGGCGTAGAAGGGTTCGAGATGCTTGGGGATGTCCACCGCCTGCTCGGGCGGTGCCTCGCGCCCCAGCCGCCGGTCGCGCAGCGCCATGCCGACAATCGCGGCCCGCGCGGTGACGCGAAACCCGTATTCGGGCCATTGCACGAAGGGGCCGCCTTGTCGCACCCGGTCGTAGAACGGGTAGGGGTTCTGGACGAAGTCAGGATCGAGCGGGGATTGGGAAAGGGTCTGCATCGGCGCTCCGGTTACTCGGGGCCAGATTGGCCGCAACGCGCCCGGGGATGCAAGACCAAGCGAACGCTCCGCCTTGCATTGCCGCGCGGTAGGCCGCAAGGAAAGGGGCGGGAGAGTGCTGATGCTGGGCCGTGTCGCCATATTGCTGATCTGGATCGCGCTGACGCTCGCCGCCTCTATCGGGGTGTGGCGGGTTTCGGCACGCGAGGGTCTGGCGCGGATCGAAGCGCAGGGGCAATCCGATCTGCGGTTGGCCTCGGATCGTCTGGTGGCAGCACTTCTGCAATTTCGCGAAGTGGCGGTGCTGGCTGCCGATCATCCCGACGTGGTCGCGCTGGCGGCGCGGTTCGCCGAAGGTGGCAAGGAGGTCGGCACATGGCGCGATGCGGCGGTGAGCCTGACGCTGCAACGCCTTGCCGACCATGCGGGCGCGCGCGACATCTGGCTGATCGCGCCGGGCGGCACGGTACTCGCAGGTCCGGCGGATAGCCCCGACCGGGTCACGATGAACCGGGCGCTGGCGCGGGCGGCGCAAGGCGCGACCGGGTCGGAGCATTTCGTGGACCCCGATACCGGCGATCGGCTGTTCGTCTTCGCCGCGCCGGTCTTTGCCTCCGGCGGCAATGTTGCGGGGATCGTGCTGCTGCGGCTGAATGCCGAGGATGTCGAGGCCGAGGGGCGCGGCAACCCGGTGCCGGTCTGGTTCACCGATGATAGCGGCGTGAGTTTCCTGACCAACCGCACCGATCTGGTGTTGCTGTCCGAGCCCGGTGCAAAGCCCGATCCCGCGACCTATCCGGCGGGGTCGCTCGCCGGGGTGCTGCACCTGCGCGAACGCAACCTTGCGGGTCATCGTCTGGTGTCGGGAGATGGCTCGCTTTCCGGTCCCGCACTGGACGTCTCGCGCGCCTTGCCGGTGATCGAAATGGAGGGCCATGCCCTCGCTGCCGCCGACCCGGTGTTGCGCGCGGCGCGGCTCGCTGCGCTTTCGACCGCGGCCGGGTTTCTGGCCGTGGGGGCGGTAATGTTCGCCCTGTGGGAGCGGAGGCAGGCGCTCTCCGAGGCCAATGCCGCGCTCGAGGCCCGCGTGGCGGAACGCACGGCGGAACTGTCGACCGCGAACGAAGAATTGCGGCGCACGCAGGCTGAACTCGTGCAGGCGGGCAAGCTCTCGGCGCTGGGGCAGATGTCGGCGGGGATCAGTCATGAGTTGAACCAGCCGCTGATGGCGATCTCGTCTTACGCCGAGAATGCCGAACTGCTGCTCGATCGCGGTCGGACCGAGGAGGCGGGCGAGACGCTCGGCAAGATCGGCGCGATGGCGCATCGCATGGCGCGCATCATCCGCAACCTGCGCGCATTCGCGCGGCAGGAAAGCGAACCCGCGACCCGCGTCGGGCTGGCTGCGGTGGTGGAGAGCGCGCTGGAGATGCTCGACGAACGGCTGCGGCGCGCGGGCGTCACCGTGGACTGGCAGCGCCCCGACTTCCCCGCCATCGTGATGGGCGGCGAGGTGCGATTGAGCCAGGTCGTCATCAACCTGATCTCGAACGCGATCGAGGCGATGGAAGGCCAGTCTGAGCGCCGCCTGACGATCCGCATGGGGCGCGCGGACGGGATGATCCGCCTCAGCCTGCGCGATACCGGGCCGGGCATCGCCGATCCGGACCGCATCTTCGATCCGTTCTACTCGACCAAGGAGGCGGGATCGGCGGAGGGGCTTGGCCTCGGCCTCTCGATCTCTTACGGGCTGGTGCAAGGGTTCGGCGGCAACCTGCGGGGCGAGAATGTGCCCGGCGGCGGGGCGCGTTTCACCATCGAGTTGCGCGAAGCCACGGCCCAACCCAAACCGATCGAGGTGGAGACATGATGCGCCGGGTTCTCTTTGTCGATGACGACCGTGCGGTGCGCGAGGCGCTGGGCCAGACGCTGGAACTGGCGGGGCTGAAGCCGACGCTCGCGGGCAGCTATATCGAGGCGAAGGACCATATCTCGACTGAGTTCGAAGGCATCGTGGTCACGGATATCCGGATGCCGGGCAAGGACGGCTTCGCGCTGCTGGATCTCGTGCAAAAGGCCGATGCGGAGCTGCCCGTGGTGCTGCTGACCGGGGAGGCGGATGTCCCGATGGCTGTGCGCGCGATGGCGGCGGGTGCGTTCGATTTTCTGGAAAAGCCCTGCACGGGGAAAGACTTGCTGGCCGTTGTCGAGAAGGCGCTGGAGACCCGCGCGCGGGTGATGGAGGCGCGGTTCTCGCGGGCTGCGGGCAAGCGCGGCGATGCGGCGGCGCGGATTTTGGTGGGTAGCTCCCCGGTGGCGGAGGGCTTGCGCGAAGCCGCGCGCCGCGCCGCGCGCTCGGGCGCCGAGGTGCTGATCACCGGCGCGCCGGGGGCGGGCAATTCCAAGCTGGCCGAGGTGATCCATCTGCTCTCGACCAATGCGCGGCGTCCCTTCGTGAAGCTCGCCGCGGCGGGCCTCGACGTGGAGGCGCTGGAGGCGGGCTTCGCACAGGCCGAGGGCGGGACGCTGTATCTTGATGAGGTGGCCGACCTGCCGCGCCCCGCACAGTTCGCGCTGATCGAACTCTTGGAGACGCGGCCCGCCACGCGCCTGATCGCGGGCACCTATCGCGATCTGCCGGGCGAGGCGCGGGCAGGGCGCTTCCACCCCGATCTCTACTGGCGGCTGGAGGCGTTGAAGGTGCGCATCCCCTCGCTGTCCGAGCGCCCCGAGGATATTCCCGCGCTGTTTCGCCATTACGTCGCCACCGCCTGCGAACAGGCCAACCTGCGCGCCCCCGAAATCCCGCCCGAGATGACCGCGCAGTTGATGGCGCGCGACTGGCCCGGCAACGCCCGCGCGCTGATGTCCGAGGCGATGCGCTTTGCGATGGGGCTCGAGGCGGGCGAGCCGCCCGAGGAGCTTGGTCTGTCCGAGCGCATGGCGGCGGTGGAGAAGTCGCTGCTGGCCGAGGCGCTGACCCGCGCGGGCGGCAATGCGACCGAGGCGGCGGCGGCGCTGAAACTGCCGCGCAAGACCTTCTACGACAAGCTCGCGCGCCACGGGCTGCGCCCCGAGGAGTATCGGGACTAGCGGCGGGCGAGGATTCGCACGAAGCCGCGTCCATCTGTGCGGGATTTCGCACACACCTCGGCGCGCTGTAATGAAGGTGTCCTCGTAAGGCCCTGATTCCGCGTGGATAATGTCTTCGTCACAAGAGCTTCACGAAACAGTTGATCGGATCTCTCGGCGGCTTTTTGCTGACCCCAATGCCGGGGAGGACCGGCGTGACATGAATTCCGGGAGGACATTATGAAGAAATTTACCGCCGCCGTTTCGGCGCTCGCTCTCATGGCTTCGGCCTCGGTCGCTATGGCCGATCCGACGGGCTGCGACGAAGGCGAAATGGTCATCAAGTTCAGCCACGTCACCAACACCGACAAGCACCCGAAAGGGATCGCGGCTGCGCTGTTCGCCAAGCGCGTGAACGAAGAGATGGACGGCAAGGCCTGCGTCGAGGTCTACCCGAACTCCACCCTCTACAACGATGATCAGGTGCTGGAAGCGATGCTGCAGGGCGACGTGCAGATGGCTGCGCCGAGCCTCTCGAAATTCGAGACCTTCACCAAGAAATACCGCATTTTCGATCTGCCCTTCATGTTCAAGAACATGGATGCCGTCGACGAATTCCAGAATTCGGACATCGGTCAGAATATGAAAGAGGCGATGGTGCGTCGTGGTCTGCTGGGCCTCGATTTCTGGCATAACGGCCTCAAGCAGTTCTCGGCCAACAAGCCGCTGCTGGTGCCGGGCGACGCCAAGGGTCTGAAGTTCCGCGTGCAGCCCTCCGACGTGCTTATCGCGCAGATGGAAGCGCTCGACGCTTCGCCGCAGCCGATGGCCTTCTCGGAAGTCTACGGTGCGCTGCAGACCGGCGTTGTCGACGGGCAGGAAAACACCTGGTCGAACATCTACGGTCAGAAGTTCTACGAAGTGCAGGACGGCATCACCGAGACCAACCACGGCCTGCTCGACTACATGGTCGTGACCTCGGTCGACTGGTGGGACAGCCTCGACCCGGCGATGCGCGATCAGATCAAGTCGATCCTCGACGAGGTCACCAAAGAGCGTAACGCCGCGATCAATCAGGTGAACGAAGAGAACCGTCAGGCGATCCTCGACGCCGGTGCGACGATCCGCGAACTGACGCCCGAGCAGCGCCAGCAATGGGTCGACGCGATGAAGCCGGTCTGGGACCAGTTCAAGGATGACGTCGGTCAGGAAAACATCGACGCAGCGCAGGCGATCAACGCCAAGCACTGATCCGAACGGACGGGCGACGACCCCCACTCGTTGCCCGATCTCACGGCGCGCGCGGCCCCCCACATATCCGCGCGCGCCACTTTCAACTCTCGACCTCAGACCGGAGTGAGCCATGAGCCAGCGCTATGAGCCGCGCAACGGGTTTTCGCGGGCGATCCATCATCTGGAGGAGACGCTGATCGCGTTGATCCTCGGCACGATGACCGTGATCACCTTCGTCAATGTCGTGCTGCGCTACGTCTTCAACTCCTCGCTGATCTGGGGGCTGGAGACGACGTTGATCCTCTTCGCCTGGCTGGTTCTGCTGGGCATGAGCTACGCGGTGAAAGTGACCGCGCATCTTGGCGTCGATGCGATCATCAACATGCTGCGCCCCGGGCCGCGCAAGGCCATGAGCCTCGTCGCGGCGGGCCTGTGCATTCTCTACGCGGTGCTGCTGCTGAAAGGCGCATGGGATTACTGGGCCCCCTTCGCGGGCTTCGATCAGACCTCGGGCCGCTGGTTCCCGACGGGTTTTCAGGACACCCGCGACCGCGCCTTCTACGAGACCGATCAGGTGCCGATCGCGCATTGGCTCGCCGTCTGGCTGGGCGATCGGTTCAACATGGGCGAGGCCTATGACAAGCTGCCGCGCTTCATTCCTTATCTGATCCTGCCGATCGGCGTGACGCTTCTGCTGATCCGGTTCGTGCAGGCGGCAATCGGGGTCGCCGTGGGCAGCCGCGCGGCGCTGATCGTGAGCCACGAAGCCGAAGACCAAGTGGCCGACGTGGCCCATATCAACAAGGGTGACTGAGGCATGGATATCCTGTTCCTTTTCGTGATGGTGATCGGCTTCATGCTGATCGGCGTGCCGATCGCGGTCTCCTTGGGCCTCGCGTCGACGCTGTTCCTGCTGATCTTCTCGGACGCCTCGCTCGCCTCCATCGCGCAGTCGCTCTACGACGCGATGGACAATCACGCGACGCTGCTGGCGATCCCGTTCTTCATCCTCGCCTCGAGCTTCATGTCGACGGGCGGGGTGGCGCAGCGCATCATCCGCTTCGCCATCGCCGTAGTGGGCCACCTGCCGGGCGGTCTGGCCATCGCGGGCGTCTTCGCCTGTATGCTGTTCGCGGCGCTCTCGGGTTCGTCGCCCGCCACCGTGGTCGCCATCGGCTCCATCGTCATCGCGGCGATGCGGCAGGTGGGCTACTCGAAGGATTTCGCCGCTGGCGTGATCTGTAACGCGGGCACCTTGGGCATTCTGATCCCGCCGTCGATCGTGATGGTGGTCTATGCCTCGGCGACCGACGTGTCGGTGGGCCGGATGTTCCTCGCGGGCGTCATTCCGGGCCTGATGGCCGGCGTGATGCTGATGGCGACGATTCTGTTCTTCGCGATCAAGCGCAACCTGCCGAAAGGCGAGTGGCAAGGCTGGGGCGAAGTCGCCGCAAGCTTCGTCGACGCGTTCTGGGGTCTGATGCTGATCGCGATCATCATGGTCGGCCTCTACGGCATCCCCGGCATCACCGGGGGCATCTTTACCCCCACCGAGGCCGCTGCCGTCGCCGCCGTTTATGCGTGGTTCGTTGCGAACTTCATCTACCGCGACATGGGGCCGCTCGATCAGGGCGAGAAGAAGATCGCGCTCTGGCAAAAGCCGCAGGCGCTGATCACTGCCGTCTGGCACAAGGGCACGCGCGACACGTTGTTCGAGGCGGGCAAGCTGACGATCACGCTGATGTTCATCATCGCCAATGCGCTGATCCTCAAGCACGTGCTGACCGACGAGCAGATCCCGCAGAAGATTACCGAGGCGCTGCTCGGCGCGGGTCTGGGCAAGATCATGTTCCTCGTGATCGTCAACATCATCCTGCTGATCGGCGGTCAGTTCATGGAGCCCTCGGGCCTGATCCTCATCGTCGCACCGCTGGTCTTCCCGATCGCGATCGAGCTGGGCGTCGATCCGATCCATCTCGGCATCATCATGGTGGTGAACATGGAGATCGGGATGATCACGCCACCGGTGGGGCTGAACCTCTTCGTGACCTCCGGGGTGGCGGGGATGCCGATCATGCGGGTCGTGAAGGCGGCCGCGCCCTTCCTTGCCGTGCTCTTCGTCTTCCTGATCCTTGTCACCTATGTGCCATTCCTGTCGACTTGGTTGCCGACGATGGCGATGGGGCCGGAGACGGTCGTGAAATAAGCCGAGCGGGGCAGGGACCGAACCCGGTCTCATGCCCCGCCTTTCCAACCTGGCGCGCCCGTGGCATTTCCACGCGGCGCGCTTTTCTATGGGCAGGTCTAGGGGGCTCTGCCCCCCGCGCTGCGCGCTCCCCCGGGATATTTCCACCAAGGCGAAAACACGGGATATTCTTTCGGCTTGGCCGAAATATCCCGGGGTGAATTCGCGAATGCGAAGAGGGGCAGCGCCCCTGTTGCCCGCTCGGGACATGGCACCGGCGCAAAATAAAAGGGCGACCCGATCGGCCGCCCCTCCTGCTCTGGCTATCGCCTGATTTTATTTCTGTTCCGACCCCGTCGGCGCCGGCGCTGCGGCGGCGGTCTCGGAGGCCGGGGGCGCGAGTTTCCGCGTGCCCTGACCGGTCTGCAGCGGGTCGTCCTGACGCTGAACCGAACCTTCGAAATGCGCACCGCTCTCGATCGCGATGGTCTTGTGGATGATGTCGCCTTCGACGCGTGCGGTCGAGGTCAGGCGCACCTTCAGGCCGCGCACACGGCCCACGACGCGACCGTTGACCACGACGTCGTCCGCCATGATCTCACCCTTGATCGTGGCGCTTTCGCCGACGGTCAGCAGATGGGCGCGGATGTCGCCTTCGACGGTGCCTTCGATCTGGATGTCGCCGGTCGTCTTGACGTTGCCGGTGATGGTCAGGTCCGAGGAGAGAACCGAGGGCGCGGGCTTCGAGCGCGGCGCGGCGCTCGGCGTGTAGTCGCTCGAGCTGGACGTCGGGCGGCTCGGAGCGGTCGAGCTCTCACCGGTTTTGGGCTTGTCGCCGTCGGCCTTGGGGCCCGGTTCATGGATTTTCGATTTAGAAAACATTCTTACCAGCCTTGATGAAGGTCATCGGGTTAATTGGCTTGCCTCCGAGCCGGATCTCGTAGTGCAGATGCGGTCCCGTGGAGTGTCCGGTATTGCCCATATCAGCAATCCACTCGCCTTGCGACACTTTTTGCCCGACTTTCACGTGGAATTTGTTGAGGTGGCCGTAGCGGGTGGTGATGCCGAACTCGTGGCGGATCTTGACGATATTGCCGTAGCCACGCTCGTGCTCGGCGGCGATCACGACGCCATCGGCAGGAGCATAGACCTTGGTGCCGATCGGGGCGGCCATATCGACGCCCTCATGCATCCGGCCCCAGCGCCAGCCGAAGGGCGACGAGAAGCGGAAATGCGCCTTCACGGGCATCGAGAAGGGCAGCTTGTCGACGGCGATGCGATACATGTTCATCTCGTCGAGCTTGCGCAGGATGTTCTCGGCGCGCGCGGTGTCGCCATCGAGATCGGCCGTGCCCTTGGTCGAGAGCGAGATCGGCGAGAGCGGCCCGCCGGTGCCCGAATAGCCCCGTTTGATTTCCTTGAGCACGTGATCGGGGTCCATGCCGGCCTGTTTGAAGACCTTGTCGAGCGGCTCCATCGAGATTTTCACCGCCCCTTCGAGCGTGGTGAAGATTTCGTCGTTGCGCTGTTCGAGGAGACGCTTCTGCAGCGCGATCTTGTCCATCTGCAGTTGCGCGGTCTTGGCGTCGGCATTTGCGGTGTCGCGTTCCTTCGCGGTCTCGCCGAGCGCGGTGGACAGCATGTCGACCGTCTTCTCCATGTCCTCGGCGCGGGCGATCGGCGTAGGACCCGCATCGGGGCCTTTGCCCTCGGCCTTGGCCAACGCGAGCCGGGCGGTGTCGCGCTCGTCCATGGTGCGGCGCAGGGTGGCCTGGATCACGCCGATCCCGGTCTCCAGCTCGCGCTTGCGTTCTTCCGAGGCGAGCAGCGTGGATTGCATCTTCGAAACCTGCTCGAGGGCGGTCTGGAAACGGTCCTGCGCGGCGAGGGCTTCGGCGGCGCGGGCGTCGCGCTCTTGCGAGAGCGCGTCGAGGCGGCGCTCGAAGGCGAGTTTCGCGACCTTGTCGTTCTGCTCGGCCCCGCCGGAGGAAATTCCGTCGATGAAGAGCATCGAGGTCGCGGCCATCGACCACACGAATACGCCTGCGCCGATCGCCAGTACACTCGCTTGGGTGAGGGGGCGCAGTCGGACGAACCGCGTGGCGCTGTCTGATTTCAGAAACAGCCGCTGTTCGGGCAGGATGCGCTCGAGACGGGTGTTCAGGCGGTCGAGAATGCGTCTAGGCAAGCCGGTCGGTCCTGTGTTTGTTGCGGATCAAGCGCGGCCACGGGGCCGCACGTCACTTGCGGCGGCGCACCCGTCCTGCTTGTGGATAAGTCCTCCGCCCTTGGCCAAAGGGATTACCAAGGGGGGCAGGTCCCGGCAACCTCTTTCCCCCTCGCATTTGGTCACGGTTCCCTCGCGCGCGCGGTATGAGCGGTTTTCTGCCCAAAAGGGAGGGTGGCCCGGCGGTTTCGTCCCAGCTGGTCATCTGGGCGTCACGTTGGTGTGATCCGCACTTGCCGATGGGCGCGCGTCACACAACGCCCCCGCGGCGCGGCATAAGCCGCCCGCCGGGGTGCCATGCGGGGCGCTGCGCCCGCGTGGCGGCTCAGCCCAGTTCGCGGGCGGCTTCAAGCACCGCTTCGGCGTGGCCTTTGACTTTCACCTTCGGCCAGACCTTAGCCACCTTGCCGTCCGCACCGATCAGGAATGTCGCGCGAACAATGCCCCAGAAGGTTTTGCCATACATCGATTTTTCGGCCCAGACCCCATAGCTCTCACAGGTCTCGCCACCATCGTCCGAGGCGAGGTAGATGCCCAGATCATGCTTGGCGCAGAAATTCTCGTGCTTCTTCAGGCTGTCCTTCGAGATGCCGATGACGACGGCGCCGGCCTCGGCGAAGTCCGGAGCGAGGCGGGTGAAATCGAGCGCCTCGGTGGTGCAGCCGGGCGTGTTGTCCTTGGGGTAGAAATACAGCACGACCGGACGGCCCGCAAAGGCCGACAGCGTCAGATTTCCGTCTTCCGTGATCGGATTTCCGAGCGTTTCGAAGCTCTTGCCGCCCGTGGCGGGAAGGGCGAACTCCGGCGCTTTTTCGCCTGTCTCGATCATTGGGGAACCTCCTTGCAGTTTCGGGGCTTACTTTCCACGCCCGCTTGCGCGAGACTTAACCACGAGGCAGGAGACCCGGGCAAGACCGCGCGCGGTGGGCCCGGCATAAGAGACGGGGTCGGCACGCGCCGCCGCCGAGGGAGAAAAAGCCCCGATCCAACGGGCGCAAGACGAACGGTATGGAGAGACAGCGTCCCGATAGTCGCGAAACGTCCGGCGCGCCCGAAAGGGCGAGCGATGCGTCGTTGAGCGATGCCGAGACGCCCAAACCCGAGGCCGAGACCCAGCCCGGGGCAGCGACTCCGGTGAGCCGCGGCCGCCGTGCCCGCACCGGTCTGCTTCTTGTTCTCAGTTTCCTGTTTCTTGGGGTCGTGGCTGCCGGCGCCTTTCTCGTCATCACCCACCGCGCGGTCGCCGTGCCGCAATGGATCGTCGCGCGCATCGAGACCCGCGCCAATGACGCCTTGCAGGGCCAGATGCGGGTCCGGCTGTCCGGCGGGATCGATCTCTATGTCGATGACGGCATGCGCCCCCGGATCCGGCTGAACACGGTGCGGCTGGAGCGGCCCTCGGGCCTGCCGATCGCGGTCCTGCCGGAATTGCGTATGACGCTCTGGGCGGAGCCTTTGCTGCGCGGGCGGGTCGAGCCGCGCTCATTCAGGCTGCGCGGGGCGAGCCTTTCGTTGCATCGTCTGCCCGACGGCAATCTGGATCTCGATTTCGGCGGCGGCAATCGCTTCGCCAATATCGACTTGAATAACGCCTCCGATCTCATTGAGACCTTTGAGAAAACCCTCGAGGTTCCGGCGCTGTCCCGGCTGCAGCAGATTAGCGCGGAGGATCTGCAAATCCGGCTGATGGATGAGCGGCTCGACCGGCTCTGGAAGGTCACCGATGGCCGCTTCAAGCTGACTCAAAGCGACAGTGAAATCTCGGTCGCGCTGGGGTTCGATTTGGGCAGCGGGCAGACGAAACCGGCGCAGGTCGCGCTGTCGATGACCACGCAGAAAGCCAGCCGTGAAGCCAGTTTCGGGGCCGCGGTGACTGCGCTTCCGGCGCGCGATCTGGCGGTGCAGGCCCCGGCGCTCGCGGCGCTCGGCGTGCTCGATGCGCCGATCTCGGGGGCGCTGCGCTCGGGGCTCAACGACAAGGGCGAGCTGACCGGGATGAACGCGATGCTCGAGATCGGGCGCGGCGCGATCCGGCCCAACGAGGGCGTGAACCCGATCCCGATCGAGAACGGCAAGCTCTATCTCAACTACGATCCGAAACGGCAGCGCGTCGAGGTCTCGACGCTTTCGCTCAACAGCCGGGCGCTGCGCCTGAAGGCGGCGGGCCATACCTATCTGCGCGATCTCGAAGGCGGCGTGCCGAAGAAGATCGTCGGCCAGATCGCGATTTCCGATCTGCAGCTCGATCCGGCGGGGCTGTTCGAGAGCCCGGTGCAATTCGCGCAAGGGGCGGTCGATTTCCGGCTGAACCTAGATCCGTTCCGTATCGATATCGGCCAGCTGGAACTCAACGATCAGGGCGACACGACGATCTCGGCGCGCGGCAAGGTCAGCGCCGAGAAGGATGGCTGGAAAGTCGCGCTCGATGCCGGGATCGACCAGATCGACCAGACCAAGCTGCTCGCGCTCTGGCCGCCTGCGGTGGTGCCGAAGACCCGCGAGTGGCTCGAGAAGAACGTGACCACGGGCCAGCTGCGCAATGCCCGCGTGGCGCTGCGGCTCGTGCCGGGCGCGCAGCCGAAACTGGCGCTTGGCTACGAGTTCCGGGGCGCGGATGTGCGGATCATCAAGACCCTGCCGCCCGTGCAGCAGGGCCGAGGTTTTGCCACGATCATCGACACGCGGCAGGCGCTCAAGGTCGAGGAGGGGCATGTGACCGCGCCGTCGGGCGGGCGGATCGAGGTGACGGGTTCGTCGCTCATCGTGCCCGATATCCGCATCAAGCCCGCTCCGGCGGAGGTCACGCTGATGACGCGCTCGCCGATCCCGGCGGCTCTGTCGCTGCTCGATCAGCCGCCGTTCGAATTCCTCAGCAAGGCGGGCATGAGCACCGATGTGGCGCAGGGCTGGGCCGAGGCGCGCTCGGTGATCCGCTTGCCGCTGAAGCCCAATGTGCCGCAGGACGAGATCGATTTCGACGTGACCGCCCGGCTGACCGAAGTGAAGAGCGACACGCTGGTGCCCGACCGGCCGCTGCGGTCCGATTTGTTGACGCTGAAGGCCGATCCCCAAGGGATGACGATTTCGGGCAAGGGCACTCTGTCCGGTGTCGGGTTCGATGCCGCCTGGACGCAGAAATTCGGGCCGGAGAACAAGGGGCGCTCGGAGGTCGCGGGCACGGTCGATGTCAGCCCCGATGGGCTCGACCGGCTGGGGATTGCGCTGCCCAACGGCATGGTGCGCGGTTCGGGCAAGGGCCGTATCGCGCTCGACCTGCGCAAGGATCAACCGACGCGGTTCACCTTCGCGAGCGCCTTGCAGGGGATCCGCCTGTCGATCCCGGAAATCGGCTGGAGCAAAGCGCCGGGCAGTGCGGGCGATCTGAAAATGTCCGGCACGCTCGGCGCGCCGCCGCAGGTCGACAGCCTGTCGCTGAGTGCTGCGGGGCTGAAGACGCAGGGCGACATCACCTTGAACAAGGGCGGCGGGCTGAACCGGGCGCGGTTCTCGAGCCTGAGCGTCGGCAACTGGTTCACCGGCAGCGTCGATCTGATCGGTCAGGGCAAGGCGCGTCCGCCGAAAGTGAATGTCACCTCGGGCAGGCTGGACCTCGCTAAGGCGGAATTGGGCGGCGGTGCGGGCGCCAGCGCGAGCGGTTCCGGCACCGCGATCAGCGCGTCGCTCGACCGGCTGCAGATCACGGATGGCATCGCGCTGACAGGCTTCCGCGGCGATTTCAGCACGCGGGGCGGCCTCTCGGGCCGGTTCCAGGGGCAGCTCAACGGTAGCGCGCCGATCGACGGCACGGTGATCCCGGCTGCGGGTTTGCGCGTCGCGGTGCGCGCGCAAACCCGCGACGCAGGCCGCGCGCTGGCGGCGACCGGGATCTTCACCAAGGCCCGCGGCGGGCAGGGCGCGCTGGTGCTGACGCCGCTTGGGCAGAAAAGCTATGACGGCAAGCTCACGGTCGCAAACCTGCGGGTGAAGGACGCGCCGGTTCTGGCCTCGCTGCTGTCCGCGGCCTCGGGCGTGGGGCTGCTGGAGCAGCTCAGCGGCGATGGCATCCTGTTCAGCTCGGTCGATGGCGCCTTCCGCTTGACGCCCAACGGGGTGAGTGTCACACGGGGCGCCGCCGTGGGGGCCTCGATGGGGGTGACGATGACGGGCAACTATTACCCGCAATCGAAGACGCTGAACATGAAGGGCGTGATCTCGCCTTTCTATCTCGTGAACGGGATCGGTCAGGTCATCTCCAAGCAAGGCGAGGGGCTTTTCGGGTTCAACTACTCGCTGCGCGGAAGCTCCGATGCGCCGAAGGTCTCGATCAATCCGCTCTCGGTGCTCGCGCCGGGCGGTCTGCGCGAGTTGTTCCGGGCGGGGCCGCCCAAGGTGCTGAGCGAATAAGGCTGACGATGAAGCTAGACGATTTCGATTTCGAGCTCCCCGAGGGGCTGATTGCGACGCGGCCCGCGCGCCCGCGCGATGCGGCGCGGCTGCTGCTGGCCGAGGGCGATGCGATCCATGACCGCCATGTGCGCGATCTGATCGACATCTTCCGCCCCGGCGACCGGCTGGTGCTCAACAACACCAAGGTGATCCCGGCGCGGCTGGCAGGCACCCGGACCCGGCAAAGCGCGCAGGGCGAGGTGGTCGCGAAGGTCGAGGTGACGCTTCTGGAACCCGCACCGGGCGGCGAATGGTCGGCGCTGGCCAAGCCTTTGCGCAAGGTGAAGGAGGGCGAGGAGATCGTCTTCTCCGACGCGCTCTCGGCCAGGGTCGAGGCTATCGAGAACGGCCAGCTGCGGCTCAGCTTCAATCTGTCGGGCGAGGATTTCGACGCGGCGCTGGCCGAGGCGGGCGCGATGCCGCTGCCGCCCTATATCGCGGCGCTGCGTGCCCCCGATGAAGAGGACAAGCGCGATTACCAGACCGTCTTCGCGCGCCATTCCGGCGCGGTCGCGGCTCCGACCGCCAGCCTGCATTTCACCCGCGAGCTGCTGGAGGCGTTGGCCGCCAAGGGCGTGGAGTTCACCGAAGTCACGCTCCATGTCGGCGCGGGCACCTTCCTGCCTGTGAAGGTCGAGGACGTCACCACCCACAAGATGCATGCCGAATGGGGCGAGGTGAGCGAACAGGCGGCGGCCGAGATCAACGCGACGAAACAGGCGGGCGGCCGCGTCATCCCCGTCGGCACCACCGCGCTGCGCCTGATCGAGAGCGCGGCGCGCGCCGAGGGCGGCGCAAAGGGCCATATCGTGCCTTTCCGCGACGCCACCGACATCTTCATCTATCCCGGCTTCGAGTTCCGCATCACCGACGCGCTGATGACGAATTTCCACCTGCCGAAATCGACCCTGCTGATGCTGGTCTCGGCATTGATGGGCCAAGATCGTATACGCGAAATTTACGATCATGCGGTTAAGACGGGCTATCGTTTCTTCTCTTACGGCGATGCGTCGCTTCTAATTCCGTAGAGTCGCTTTCAGGGCTTGGAAATGTCTTCGCCGCGGACTAGATGCCGCGACACGACGCAATCCAAATCAGTCCCCGGGAGTCCAAGACATGTTGTTAGTGCTGCGCCAGACATGGCCGCTATTGCTGGGCATCATGCTCTTGATGGTCGGCAACGGGATGCAGGGCACGCTGCTTGGTATCCGCGGCAAGATCGAGGGTATCGACACTTTCTACATGTCGCTCGTCATGTCGGCCTATTTCGCGGGCTTCCTGTTCGGGTCGCGCATGGTGCCGGAGATGATCGCGCGCGTCGGTCACGTGCGGGTCTTCGCGGCGCTCGGTTCGCTGATCTCGGCGATCCTCGTCCTTTATGCCGCCTTCCCGAACTGGCCCTCCTGGGTGGCGCTGCGCGTGCTGATCGGCTTCTCTTTCTCGGGCGTGTATATCACGGCGGAAAGCTGGCTGAACGCGGGCTCGACCAACGAGACGCGCGGGCAGGCGCTGTCGCTCTACATGATCATGCAGATGTTCGGCATCGTCACGGCGCAGGCGCTGCTGAACGTGGGTGATCCGGCGGGCTATCTCCTCTTCGTGATCCCCTCGGTGCTGGTGTCGCTGTCCTTCACGCCGATCCTGCTCGCGGCCTCGCCCGCACCCAGCTTCGAGACGATCCAGCGAATGACCTTCAGGCGGCTCTGGGAGGCCTCACCGCTGGGCATGGTGGGGATTTTCCTGCTGGGCGGCATCATCTCGGCGATGTTCGGCATGGCTTCAGTCTGGGGCACCGCCGAAGGGCTCAACGTGAAGCAGATTTCGGCCTTCGTGGCGGCGATCTATGTGGGCGGCCTCTTCCTGCAATATCCGATTGGCTGGGCTTCGGATCGGATGGACCGGCGCCGCGTGATCATGGGCGCGGCGCTTGTAGGTGCGGTAGTGACCTTCGCGATCTTCGCGACGAACCCGCCCTTCTGGGTGCTGCTGATCGGGGCTGCGCTGATCGGCGGTGTGGCCAACCCGCTCTATTCGCTGCTGATCGCCTACACGAACGACTATCTCGATTATTCCGATATGGCGTCCGCTTCGGCGGGGCTGATGTTCATCAACGGGCTTGGTGCGGTGGCGGGGCCGCTGGTGACCGGTTGGCTCATGAGCGTCATGGGACCGGGCGGCTTCTTCCTCTATATCGGGGTGCTCTGTGCCGGGATCGCGGGCTATGCCGCGTGGCGGATGACGCGCCGCGAAGCGCCTTCGGCGGACGAGACCGGCTCCTACACGCTGCTCTCGCCGACGGCGACGGCGGTCGCGGTCGAGGCCCGTCTCGAAGTCGCTCAGGAAGAAGCGGAAGCCGAAGCGGAAGCCGAGGCCGAGGCGGAAGAGCCGTCCGAGGCCGACAAGCGCACCGAGACCACCGGCTGACGCAAGCCCCCTTTGCCTGCCCCTGCGCTTGCCCTACCATGATCTGAAGATCAGGCGGGGCAGGCACGGCAGGGGAGGGCCGTCACCATGGATCGCATCAACGAGATTATACGCTTCTGGCGTATCGAGGTCGGCGAGAAATACTGGTATCAGTCGAGCGAGCAGATCGACGCCGCGATCCGGCGTCGCTATGCGCCGCTCTGGCAGGTGGGCGCGCAAGGTGCGCTGAGCGAATGGGAGCGTAACGCGGAGGGCGCGCTGGCGCTTTTGCTGCTGCTCGACCAGTTCCCGCGCAACATGTTCCGCGAAGACCCGCGCGCCTTCCAGACCGACCCGATGGCGCGCCGCCATGCCGATCGCGCGATCGCCGAAGGGTTCGACCTGAAGATCGGCCCGCCGCTGCAGCAATTCTTCTACCTGCCTTTCATGCATTCCGAGGAGCTATCCGATCAGGATCGCGCCGTGTCGCTATTCGCCGAGCGATGGCGCTCGGAAGACAACCTGCGCCATGCGCGCGCGCATCGTTCAGTGATCGAACGGTTCGGGCGCTTCCCTTGGCGCAATTCCGCGCTAGATCGCGAAACGACGCCCGAGGAACAGGCATTTATGGAACAGGGCGGCTACCGCAAAGCGCTTGCGGATGCGGATGAGTTGAAGCTGTCCGTAAAATAGTTTAATGCCAAACCAGTTTCTGACCGGAGGGAAGACATGGCATCGAAAAGCTACGACATGATTGTGATCGGGGCAGGGCCGGGGGGCTATGTCAGCGCCATCCGGGGCGCACAGTTGGGCCTTAAGGTCGCGATCGTGGAGCGCGAGCATCTGGGCGGCATCTGCCTGAACTGGGGCTGTATCCCCACGAAAGCGCTCTTGCGCTCGGCCGAGGTGTTCCACCTGATGGAGCGCGCGAAGGATTTCGGTCTCAGCGCCGAGAAGTTCGGCTATGACCTCGACGCGGTGGTGAAGCGCTCGCGCGGGGTGGCAAAGCAGCTCGCTTCCGGCGTCGGCCATCTGCTGAAGAAGAACAAGGTCGATGTCGTGATGGGCGCGGCGAAGCTTGCCGGCAAGGGCAAGGTTTCGGTGAAAACCGACAAGGGTAGCGAGGAACTGACCGCCAAGAATATCGTGCTGGCCACCGGCGCGCGGGCGCGCAACCTGCCGGGGCTCGAGGCCGACGGCAAGCGCGTCTGGTCCTACAAGCATGCGCTCAACCCGCCGCATGAGCCGAAGAAGCTGCTGGTCATCGGCTCCGGCGCGATCGGCATCGAATTCGCCAGCTTCTTCAACACGCTGGGCGCCGAGACGACGGTCGTCGAGGTGATGGATCGTGTGCTGCCTGTCGAAGACGAGGAAATCTCGAAATTCGCCAAGAAGCAGTTCGAGAAGCAGGGCATGACGATCCGCGAGAAGACCACGGTGACCAAGCTCGACCGCAAGGCTGACAAGGTCATCGCGACGCTCGATAAGGGCGGCAAGACCGAGACGCTGGAAGTCGACACCGTGATCTCTGCGGTCGGCATCGTCGGCAATGTCGAGGATCTGGGCCTTGAAGAGGCGGGCGTTAAAGTCGACCGCACTCATGTCGTGACCGATGAATACTGCCGCACCGGCGTCGACGGGCTCTATGCCATCGGCGATATCGCGGGCGCACCGTGGCTGGCGCACAAGGCGAGCCATGAGGGCGTGATGGTCGCCGAGCTGATCGCGGGCAAGCACGCCCATCCGGTCAAGCCGGGCTCGATCGCGGGCTGCACCTATTGCCAGCCGCAGGTCGCCTCGGTCGGCATGACCGAAGCAAAGGCGAAAAAGGCGGGCTACGACATCAAGGTCGGCCGCTTCCCCTTCATCGGCAACGGCAAGGCAATTGCCTTGGGCGAGAGCGAAGGTCTGGTGAAGACCGTGTTCGACGCGAAGACCGGCGAATTGCTGGGCGCGCATATGGTCGGCGCGGAAGTGACCGAGCTGATCCAGGGCTATGTCGTGGGGCGTCAGCTCGAGACCACCGAGGAAGACCTGATGAACACCGTCTTCCCGCACCCGACCCTGTCGGAGATGATGCACGAGTCGGTGCTCGACGCTTACGGGCGCGCGATCCACTTCTGATCGGATGTGCCGAGGAATGCGAAAGGCCGGGGGTGACCCCGGCCTTTTTCGTTGCGCGGTAAGGGGCGCGCCCGAGCCTCGGGTGGGCGCTGCGCGTCGCCTGTGGCCGGGCGGTTTATCCCGCAAGCCCGCAAGTCGGATGTGCCTGCGCTGACATCGTCAATGCGCCCTCCCGGGGGGAGGGTCGGGCGCGGCCCGGGGCTGGTCGCCCCGTGCTGGTCATGACCAAGGCCCGTCTTTTCCCTTCCGCCGCACTTTCGGCATCGACCGCGCGCCGCTCCAAACGCCCGCCTCGGGGGCAGGGGCCGCACGTTCCCGCCGCGCACCACCGCCGCCCGCCATCTGCCGCAGCGCGGCCACGCGGTTCTCGGTCGAGGGGTGGGTGGCAAACAGGTTATCCGCGCCATGCCCGCTCAGCGGGTTGATGATGAACATATGCGCGGTCGCGGGATTGCGCTCGGCGGCGACATTCTCGACCCGGCGCGCGCCCGCCTCGATCCGCTGCAGCGCCGACGCCAGCCAGAGCGGATTGCCGCAGATCGCAGCACCTTCCTTGTCGGCCGCATATTCGCGGGTGCGCGAGATTGCCATCTGCACCAGCGCTGCCGCCATCGGGGCGAGGAACATCATCGCCAGCGTCCCCATGATCCCCATCCGCTCGCGCGAGCCGCCGAAGAACAGCGCGAAATTCGCCAGCATCGAGATCGCACCGGCAAAGCTTGCCGTCACCGTCATGATCGCGGTGTCGCGGTGCTTGATATGGGCCAGCTCGTGGGCGATCACGCCGGACAGCTCCTCGCGCGACAGGCTCTGCATCAGCCCGGCGGTCACCGCCACGGCGGCATTCTCGGGGTTGCGGCCGGTGGCGAACGCGTTGGGCTGCGGGGTGTCGATCAGGTAGACGGCGGGCATCGGCAGATCGGCATTCTTCGCCAGCTGGCCCACCAGCGCGTTCAGACCCGCGCGGTCGCCCGGCGCCACCAGATGCGCGTTATGCATCCGCAGCACCATCTTGTCCGAATTCCACCACGAATAGACATTCATCCCGGCGGCGAAGATCAGCGCGATCACCATGCCGGTCGCGCCCCCCATCAGGTAGCCCAACCCCATGAACAGCGCCGTCATCGCTGCCATCAGCATCGCAGTCTTGGCATATCCCATCGTGATCATCTCCACGCGAAAACACTCGGTCTCGATATAGGCACGCGCCGCGCCCGCGCAATTCCGCGGGGCGCGCAAAACAAAAGGGGCCCCGGCGGGACCCCTTCAAAATCATGCGATGCAGCGCGCGATCAGCGTTCGATCTCGCCGCCGCCTGCGTGCCAGTCGCCCAGACCGCCGATGTTGTAGACATGCTCGTAGCCAAGCTGGGCGAGCATCTGCGCCGCACCGGCCGAGCGCGCGCCCGAGGCGCAATACAGAGCGACCGGCTTCGACGTGTCCAGCTTGGGATGTTTCTCGGGGCTCGACGGATCGGCCTTCATGCGGATCGTCGCGAGCGGGATATGCAGCGCGCCCTTGGCCTTGCCCGAGCTTTTGACTTCCATGCCCTCGCGCACGTCGACGACGGTCAGTTCGCCGGCTTTCGCCTTGGCCACGGCGTCTTTCGCCGAGATTTTCTCCACGCGGCCACCGCCGGACGGACGAAGGAAGTTCAGCATCTCAATACCTCTTGCGTTCGCTGGACCCGAAAGATCCGTTTCCCGCCTCATGTGGCAAATGCCGGGAGGCTTTCAAGAGTATTAGCGCGGAACGGAGGGAAAATACATTCAAGAAATGGAATTTAAGGCCGATCTGCCACGATTTTGATCGTGCTGCGAGGCGGGCGGGCGGCGCGCGGATTGCGGCCCGCATGCGCGCAGTGCAGAAAGTTCACATTTCGTTCGCAGATTTGGATTGGAGACTCGCGCGGAAACACCTATCTAGGGCTGGTGATAAAGGGGGCGTGGATGGCTGAACTGAAGTTCATCGAAGTGCGCGGCGCGCGCGAGCACAATCTCAAGGGCGTGGATGTCGATATTCCGCGCGACCAGTTCGTGGTGATCACGGGGCTTTCGGGCTCCGGGAAATCCTCGCTGGCGTTCGATACGATCTATGCCGAAGGGCAGCGCCGCTATGTCGAAAGTCTGAGCGCCTATGCGCGCCAGTTCCTCGACATGATGGGCAAACCCGATGTCGATCACATCTCGGGCCTGTCGCCCGCGATCTCCATCGAGCAGAAGACCACGTCGAAGAACCCGCGCTCCACCGTCGGCACCGTGACCGAAATCTACGACTACCTGCGTCTGCTCTACGCCCGCGCGGGCACGCCCTATTCGCCTGCCACCGGTGAGCCGATCGAGGCGCAGCAGGTGCAGGACATGGTCGATATCGTGATGCAGATGGAGGAGGGCACGCGCGGCTATCTGCTCGCCCCCATCGTGCGCGACCGCAAAGGCGAATATCGCAAGGAATTCATCGAGCTGCGCAAGCAGGGCTTCCAGCGCGTGAAGGTCAATGGCGAATTCTACGAGCTGGAAGAACCGCCGACGCTCGACAAGAAATTCCGCCACAACATCGATGTGGTCGTGGACCGTGTCGTCGTGCGCGAGGGGATGGAGACGCGGCTGGCGGACAGCTTCCGCACCGCGCTCGACCTTGCTGACGGCATCGCGATCTTCGAGAGCGCCCCGCGCGAAGGCGAGGGCGATCCCGAACGCACGACATTTTCGGAAAACTTCGCCTGTCCGGTCTCGGGCTTCACTATTCCCGAGATCGAGCCGCGCCTGTTCTCGTTCAACGCGCCGTTCGGGGCCTGTCCGGTCTGTGACGGTCTCGGCGTCGAGCTGTTCTTCGACGAGCGCCTGATGGTGCCCGATGTGACGCTCTCGGTGCAGGGCGGGGCGCTGGCGCCGTGGGCGCGGACGAAATCGCCCTATTACACCCAGACGATCGAGGCGCTGTCGAAACATTACGGGTTCGATCCGAAGAAGCCGTGGAAGGACCTGCCGGAAAACGTGCAGGAGCTGTTCCTGCGCGGCTCGGGCGATCAGGAGATCAAGTTCCGCTTCGACGAGGGCGGGCGCGTCTATGAGGTCAGTCGCACCTTCGAGGGGATCATCCCCAATATGGAGCGCCGCTACCGCGAGACCGACTCCGCCTGGTCGCGCGAAGAGATGGAGC
This sequence comes from Thioclava sp. DLFJ4-1, assembly GCF_002020145.1. NCBI lineage: Bacteria > Pseudomonadati > Pseudomonadota > Alphaproteobacteria > Rhodobacterales > Paracoccaceae > Thioclava > Thioclava sp. DLFJ4-1. The sequence goes on along the minus strand of NZ_MPZT01000001.1, from coordinate 242,497 downwards.
GGTATCAGAACAACCGCCCCTGCCACGCCTGCGGCGGCTATCGACTGCGGCCCGAAGCGCTGGCCGTGAAGATCGGCGGCAAACATGTGGGGCATGTGGTCGAGATGTCGATCAAGGAGGCCCATGACTGGGTCGCCACCGTGCCGGGCAGCTTGTCGAACCAGAAGAACGAGATCGCGACGGCGATCCTCAAGGAAATCCGCGAACGCCTCGGTTTCCTCGTGAACGTGGGCCTCGATTATCTGACGATGAGCCGCGCGGCAGGGACGCTTTCGGGCGGCGAGAGCCAGCGGATCCGACTGGCGTCGCAGATCGGCTCGGGGCTGACGGGCGTGCTCTATGTGCTCGACGAGCCCTCGATCGGCCTGCACCAGCGCGACAATGACCGGCTGCTGCAAACGCTGAAAAACCTGCGCGATCAGGGAAATACCGTGATCGTGGTCGAGCATGACGAGGATGCGATCCGCCATGCCGATTACGTCTTCGATATCGGCCCCGGCGCGGGCGTCCATGGCGGTCAGGTCATCGCGCGCGGCACGCCCGACGAGATCGCCGCCGATGCGGCCTCGCTGACGGGGCAATATCTGTCCGGCAAGCGCGAGATCGCGGTGCCGACGGAACGGCGCAAGGGCAACAAGAAGAAGCTCAAGGTGGTTGGCGCGACCGGCAACAACCTCAAGAACGTCACGGCCGAGTTCCCGCTGGGCAAGTTCGTCTGCGTCACCGGCGTCTCGGGCGGGGGCAAGTCTACGCTCACTATCGAGACGCTGTTCAAAACTGCCTCGATGCGGCTCAACGGCGCGCGTCAGACGCCCGCGCCCTGCGACACGATCAAGGGGCTGGAGCACCTCGATAAGGTCATCGATATCGACCAGCGCCCGATCGGGCGCACGCCGCGCTCGAACCCGGCGACCTATACCGGGGCCTTCACTCCGATCCGCGACTGGTTCGCCGGTCTGCCGGAGGCGAAGGCGCGCGGCTACAAGCCGGGGCGCTTCTCCTTCAACGTGAAGGGCGGGCGCTGCGAGGCCTGTCAGGGCGATGGCGTGATCAAGATCGAGATGCACTTCCTGCCCGACGTCTATGTCGAATGTGAGACCTGCAAGGGCAAGCGCTACAACCGCGAGACGCTGGAGATCCAGTACAAGGGCAAGTCCATCGCGGATGTGCTCGACATGACGGTCGAGGATGCGCAGGAGTTCTTCAAGGCGGTGCCTTCGATCCGCGAGAAGATGGACGCGCTGATGGAGGTGGGCCTTGGCTATATCAAGGTCGGCCAGCAGGCGACGACCCTTTCGGGCGGCGAGGCTCAGCGGGTGAAGCTGTCCAAGGAACTGTCGAAACGCGCCACAGGTCGCACTTTGTACATTCTGGACGAGCCGACGACCGGTCTGCACTTCGAAGATGTTCGAAAACTGCTAGAGGTGCTCCACAGTCTCGTGGAGCAGGGGAACACTGTCGTGGTGATCGAGCACAATCTCGACGTCATCAAGACCGCCGACCATATCATCGATATCGGTCCCGAGGGCGGCGATGGCGGCGGTGAGATCGTGGCGGTCGGTACCCCCGAGCAGGTGGCCGAAAACCCGCGCAGCCATACCGGCCATTACCTCGCGCAGATGCTGGGAGTGAAGGTCGCGGCGGAGTGATCCGCCGCGCCGATGACTTTGACCGTAACCGCGGGCTCAGCGCTGCGCGGTGCGCCCGATGACTTCCATGACCTTGTGGTCTTCCGCGCCCACTTTGTAGATCACGCCGCGTACTCTGTAGTAGCGCCAGGCGCCCGTCACGATCGGCAGGTCGTAGCGGCGCAGGTTCAGGATCATCGAGTGCTGATAGACCGGGAAGTCGTCGCCGACGCTGAACTCGGGCTCCATCTGGCCTTGCAGTACCCAGCGCGCCGTTCCGTTGGTCGTGGCGACCTTGCAGAACGTGTCCCCCGTCGTGAGCGTCTTGCACTCCGGCGCGGCTTTTGCAGCGGTCTTGGTCTCGGCTGTGGCATTGCCCATGTCGATCTTGCCGCCACGCATCACTTGGACCCCTTGCGCCGATCCTTCGGCGGAGGCGAGGGCGGGCAGGGCGCAGAACAGCGCGATCAGGGCGAGCGGGCGTGTCACGATCCTCATCACGAAAGCCTAGCCACGCAGATGCCATCGGGCAATGAAATTGAGAATCGACGCATGTTTCTGTCCTCCAAGCTTTTGAGGACAAGAAAAAACGGGCGGAGTGGTTCCGCCCGTTCGTAACTTTCCGTCTGGACTGTGGCTCAGAAGCCGACGACGTCCGAAGCTTTGCCGATCTGGGCGATCACTTCGCCGTTCTCGGGGCTGACTTCGTAGATGTAGCCAAACGAGCGCCAGTAGGTCGCGTCAGCCTTCAGGCCGAATGCGTCGGGCTGACGGAGGCGAACGTGGTTCTCGGTGATCTGCTGGCCAACTTGCCACAGAAGGTTGTTACGAACCGAGGGCTTTTCAGCATTTGCCTGGTTTGCGACCGAGACGCTCGAAGCGAGTTTCGAACCTGCGGCGCTCATCGGACCATCTGCGAGAGCTGCCATCGGGGTAAGGGCTGCACCGATCACCGCGATCAGCGCGATACGGGGAAGATAAGTCATGCGCGTTTCCTTTCGTCTTGGCGGACCAAATGCCGCATTGCGGCGAAAAGGTCCATTGCAGATTCCGCATTACCGCTATGCACGCGTTTGTGTGCGATTGTGTGCCGGTGGTTTTGCTAGGGCGCTGAAAATGCTTAAATAAATTCTAATGGTGGTTTCAGAAAATATGAAAGACCCGCGCAAACACGCGCGGGTCTTCACTTTTCGTAACGTCATTTTGAACGCCGTTTCTGCGTTTGCGCGGTCAGTTCCCGAGGATCGAGCGCGCGAGACCGATCAATGCGAGCACTTCGCCGGTCTGACGGTCGACCTGATAGACGTATCCGTTCGAACGCCAGTAGGTCCGATTGTCGTTTAACCCGTAGCGATTCGGGTCGCGGATCAGGACGTAGTCACCAATGATCCGGTCGCCGCGACGCCAGCGGTGGTCGGCGTCTCGCCATGCGTCATCGCGCTCGTCGTCATGGCGATAGCTCTTCTTGGCGAGGCCCGGCGGGCGACAGCCATTGTTCTTCTTGGCCAGCCCCGGCGGGCAGCCCTTGTAATTGCGCTCCGCGTGGCCGCGGTCGTTCTTCCACTTGCCGTGGCCATGCCCGTCGGCAAGGGCCGCACCGGGCAGAAGGCTCGCCCCGAGGGCGGCGGCGAGGGTAAGCTGGGTCAGGCGTTTCATGTGACCTCTCCTTTCCATAAGCGCCTCAGGCGCGTCTCGGGATATAAATGACCATACCTGCCGGGCCGTTCCATTGCGGAATCGAAACATACCTTCTCACAAGCAAGACCCCGCCGAAGACACACGGTCCTTCGGCGGGGTCCGGCTCGCCCGAGGGCGAGCTTAGGTCGTAGGGGTCACTTCTGGCAGGTATTGACGCCCAGCATCGAATAAAGCGGGCAGGTGCCCAGCAACCCGGTCGCAAGCGGGATCAACCCGATCCAGTACAGCCAGTGATAGGGGCCGGGCGGGGTGACGAAGAAGCCGATGATCAGGGCCAGCCCGACCACGATGCGCAGAGTGCGGTCGATGCCGCCGACATTGTTCTTGAACATGCAAAGCCCTTTCGGTGGCGCAGTTTCCTTTGATCTTGATACTGTTACGCAAGCTCAAGCGGCAAGGATTAACTGCGGGAGGCGCGGTGACGCGCCCCCGCTCAGCTGCGCGAGCGCTTCTCGAAACGCGGCAGCATGGCCGAGAAATCGCGCCCCTTGCCGCCTTCGGCTTCGACGAAAGCCGCGTAGAGCGCGGAGGCGAGCTTGCCCATCGGCGTGTCGGCATCGGCGCTCTCGGCGGCCTGCTGGCTCAGCCGCAGGTCCTTGAGCATCAGTTCGGCCGCGAAGCCCGGCTTGTAGTCGTTGTCGGCAGGCGATTGCGGCCCGACGCCCGGCGCGGGGCAATAGGTGTTCATCGACCAGCTCTGACCCGAGGAGGTCGAGACCACGTCGAACATCTTCTCGCGGTCGAGGCCCAGCTTGTCGGCCAGCGCGAAAGCTTCGCAGGTCGCGATCATCGTCACGCCGAGGATCATGTTGTTGCAGATCTTCGCCGCCTGACCGGCGCCCGCTTCACCGCAATGCACGGCCTTCTGGCCCATCACGTCGAAGAGGGGCTTCACGATCTCGAAGCTTTTCGCGTCGCCGCCCACCATGAAGGTCAGCGTGCCGTTGGTCGCGCCGCCCACGCCACCGGAGACCGGCGCGTCGAGCGCGCCGAGGCCCCGCTCCGCCGCCATCGCCGCGACCGCTTTCGCGCTATCCACGTCGACGGTCGAGCAATCGCACAACACCGCATCTTCCTGCATCGCCGGGATCACTTCCTTGGCGACGTCGCGCAGGATCTGGCCGTTGGGCAGCATGGTGATGACGACCTCGGCCTCCTGCGCGGCCGCCGCTGCGGTCGTCGCCTGACCCACGCCCTCGGGCGGCGGGGCGGTGAGGTCGAAGCCGATCACTTTGTGACCCGCGGCGACCAGATTGGCCGCCATCGGCCCACCCATGTTTCCAAGCCCGATAAATGCGATTTTCATGGTGTCTCCTCCCAGATGGCCCATTCGGGGCCGAGCGGCTCCAGCATCTGCGCGACCGCCTCTTCCGGCAGCGCATCCAGAGCGTATTTCCATTGCGGATTGCGATCCTTGTCGATGATCTGCGCCCGCACGCCCTCGAGAAAATCACCTAGCTCCGCCGCACGCCAGGTAAAGCGGAACTCATGGGTGAGGGCGGCGCGGATGGTGTTCTCGGCGCGGGTCATTCGGATCAGGCGCAGCGTCGCTTCCATCGAGAGCGCGGAGTTGCGCAGCACCGTCTTGTAGGTCTTCTCGGCGAACTCGCTGCCCGAGGTCTCGAGCTTGGCGATGATCGCGCTGAGGCTCTCGGCCCAGAAGATGCGGTCGATCTCGGGGCGCAGGGCCTCCAGCTTGCCGGGTTCGGGCGAGGTGCGCGGATGGGGCAGGATGTCGATATTGCCGGTCTCGATAAGCCGGGTCTTCAGATCGTCCCAATCGGCCTCGGGCACGAACATATCGGCGAACCCCGCGTACAGCGCGTCTGTCGCGTTCATCCGCGCCCCGGTCAGGCCGAGATATTCGCCCACATGGCCCGGCGCGCGCGCCAGCAACAGCGTGCCGCCCACGTCGGGGATCAGCCCGATGCCGCTTTCGGGCATCGCCACTTGCGTGCTTTCGCCCACGATTCGGTGGCTGGCATGGCCGCCAACGCCGACGCCCCCGCCCATGACAAAGCCCTGCATGAAGGCGACGATGGGTTTGGGATATTCCGCGATCTTGGCGTTCATCCGGTATTCGTCGCGCCAGAAATCGCGTCCCGGCGCATAGTCGCCCGCGATCCCGGCCCGGTAGACGGCGGCGATGTCGCCGCCCGAGCAGAAGGCGCGATCGCCCACCGCGTCGATCACGACAAGATCGACCTCCGGGTCGTCGCGCCACGCGTCGAGCGCCGCCTCGATCGCCATGGCCATCTCGTGATCGAGCGCATTGAGCGCCTTGGGTCGATTGAAGGTCAGCCGTCCGGCGCGACCTTCTTTTCGTGCGATCATCGTTTCTTCGGTCATCCACGCTCCGCCAGCATCGCGCGGCTGACGATCAGCCGCATGATTTCATTCGTGCCTTCAAGGATCTGGTGCACGCGCAGGTCGCGTACGAGCTTCTCGATCCCGTAATCGGCAAGATAGCCGTAACCACCATGCAATTGCAGGCATTGGTTTGCCACATCGAATGAGGCATCCGTCACATAGAGTTTAGCCATGGCGCAGAACTTCGTGGCATCATGGGTCTTGTTGTCGAGCTTCCACGCCGCGTGACGCAGGAAGGTGCGCGCGGATTCCAGTTTCACCTCCATCTCGGCGAGGCGGAATTGCAGCGCCTGGAACTGGTCGAGCGATTTGCCGAAGGCCTTGCGCTCGCCCATATAGGCCAGCGTCTTGGTCAGCGCGGCCTGCGCGCCGCCCAAAGCCGAGGCCGCGATGTTGAGACGCCCGCCATCGAGGCCTGCCATGGCATAACTGAAACCTTTGCCCTCTTCGCCCAGCAGATTCTCCGCCGGAATGTGGCAATCGTCGAATTGCACCTGCGCGGTCGGCTGGGCTTTCCAGCCCATCTTGCGCTCCAGACCGCCGAAACTGAGACCCTTTGCGCCGTCCTCGACGACCACGGTGGAGATGCCCTTCGGCCCCGGATCGCCGGTGCGGACCATCGTCACATAGACATCCGAATAGCCGCCGCCCGAGATGAACGCCTTGGTGCCGTTGAGCACCCAGCCTTCGTTCGAACGCTCGGCCTTGGTCCGCAATGCCGCCGCGTCCGAGCCCGAGCCCGGCTCGGTCAGGCAGTAGGAGAAGACTTTCTTCATGCTGACCAGATCGGGCAGCCAGCGCGTCTTGTCCTCGTCCGAGCCGAACTTGTCGATCATGCCACCGCACATGTTGTGGATCGACAGGAAAGACCCAACGGCGGGGCAGGACATCGCCAGCGCCTCGAAGACGAGCGTGGCATCGAGGCGCGACAGGCCAGATCCGCCGTAGTCTTCGGAGACGTAGATGCCGCCCAGACCCAGCTCGGCCACTTTCGGCCAGAGCTCTTTCGGGATCGTGCCAGCCTCTTCCCACGCCTCGGCATGGGGGGCGATCTCGTCTTGCCCGAAGGCGTAAGCCATATCGAAAATGGCCTGCTGTTCCTCGCTGAGCGCGTAATCCATGAAACTCCTCCCCGAGCTCACTTTCGGCAAAGGCTCGACCTCAACCGGATGAATTGAACACCCGTTTAATTTCGAATCCTTGCGAGAGTTTTGCAAGGGGGGAGCATCGAGGGAAGGGGGCGGGTGCTCAACCCGCCAGATAATCCGCGATCACCGAGTGCGAGCCGCGCGCCCAGACGTCGTTCAGAAGTGCTGTGAATTTCGCCACGACCTCGGCATTCTCGGCCAGATCTCCGTAAATCTCCGACATTTCCAGCCACGCGGCGGGACGGTCCTTCGCCAGCTTCGACTGCGCGACGAGGTGATCCCAGTTCGGATCGTTCGGCGCGATCTCCGCCCCGGTCTCGCTGGTGCCATAGCAATAGCGGCACCACAGCGCGCTTTCGAGGATCAGCCCGGTGCAATCGCGACCCTGCGCGACGCAGTCGTTGATCGAGGTGATGATGAACTTCGGCTGCCGGTTTGACCCATCGAGGCACAGGCGGCGGATCGTGTCGGCCACTTCCGGGTTCGAGAAGCGGTCGAGGATCAACTGCTTGTAATCGTTCAGATCTGTCTCCGGCACCGGCGGCACGATGGGCAGGATCTCGGTCGTCTCGATCTTGTCGAGATAGGCGCGGATCTGATCGTCGGCCATCGCCTCATGGGCGTATTCGATGTCGCGCAGCCCGGCAGCATAGGCGATGATCGCGTGCCCGCCGTTGAGGATCCGGATTTTCATCGTTTCGAACCGGTCGACCGCATCGGTGAAGGTCACGCCGACCTTCTCCAGCGCGGGGCGGCCTGCGGGGAAATTGTCTTCCATCACCCATTGGCGGAAAGGCTCGCAGGTGACGGGGGCGGCGTCTTCGATCCCGAAGCTTTGGGCCAATGCGCGCTCGCGCGGGCCGGTGGCCGGGGTGATCCGATCCACCATCGAGTTCGGGAAGGCGACATTGGCCTTGATCCACGCGCTCAATTCCGGATCGGAGAGTTCCGCCAGCCCGCACACCGCGTCGCGCGTAACATGACCGTTATGGGGGACGTTGTCGCAGCACATCACGGTGAAGGGCGGCACGCCCGAGGCACGGCGCGCCTTCAGCGCCGCAATGATCGCACCGAAGGCGGTCTCGGGGGCGTCGGGGTTGGCCGCATCGGCCTGAATGTCGGGATGGGTGGGGCTGAACGTCCCGGTCTTCGGGTCGATGTAATAGCCGCCCTCGGTCACGGTGAGCGAGACGATCCGGATCGTGGGTTGCGACATCGCGGCGATCAGCGGCGCATTGCCCGAGGCGACCTCGGCGAAACCAACCATCGAGCCGATCACGCGCGCCGATTTTGCCGCCGGGTCCAGCTCGATCACACTATACAGACCGTCCTGCGCCAGAACCGCCTCGCGCATCTTCGCATCGCCCGCGCGCACGCCCGCGCCCATCAGCGCCCAGTCATGGCCTTCGCCAAGCTCGAACAGATCGTCGAGATAGACTGCCTGATGCGCCCGGTGGAAATTGCCGCAGCCGATATGAACGATGCCGGGGGTGAGCGCGGCACGGTCGTAACCGGGGCGCGCAACGTCTGCGGGAAGCTCGGAGAGGGTGTCGTTGGAAAGTGTCATATCAGCTCATCCAGTTTCCGCCGTCGACATTGTAGGTCTGGGCGACGATGTATTCGGCCTCGTCCGAGGCGAGGAAAACGGCCATGCCGGTCAGGTCGGCAGCCGTGCCCATGCGACCAAAGGGGACGGCTTCGCCCACCTCTTTTTTCTTCTGGCCCAAGGGTTTGTTCTCGTATTTCGCGAAGAAAGCGTCGACGCCGTCCCAATGCTCTCCGTCGACCACGCCGGGCGCGATCGCGTTCACGTTGATGCCGTGTTCGATCAGGTTCAGACCCGCCGATTGGGTGAGGCTGATGACGGCGGCCTTGGAGGCGCAATAGACCGCCACCAGAGCCTCGCCACGCCGCCCGGCCTGAGACGCCATGTTGATGATCTTGCCGCCACGGGCCTGCGCGATCATCTCTTTCGCCGCCGCCTGCATCATGAACAGCGTGCCTTCGACATTGATCTTGAAGACGCGGGCGTAGTCTTCGTGGGTGATCTCCACGAGCGGGGCCGCCGTGAAGATCGCTGCGTTATTGATCAGGATGTCGATCCCGCCCGAGGCGCGCATCTTCTCCATCGCGGCGTCGATGCTGGCCGGGTCGGTCACGTCGAGCTTCAGAGCGACAGCACCGATCTCGGCTGCGGTGTCTTCGGCCCGCGCGATGTCGATATCGCCGATCACGACCTCGGCCCCTTCCGCGATGTATTTCTCCGCGAAGGCGCGGCCGATCCCGCGCGCGGCGCCGGTGATCAGGGCGCGTTTGCCTTTCAGTCGCATCAGATTGCCTGCCCTTGCGCGTCGAATTTGTGAAGCTGGCTCAGATCAGGCGTCAGATAGACCGTGTCGCCCGCGTGCAGGCCGATCTCGCCGCCGCCGCGCACGTTGATGAGGCCATACTCGGTGTCGACATGCAGGAAGGTGTCCGATCCCAGATGCTCGGAGACGCCGACCGTGCCTTTCCACGCGCCTTCCGTGGTCGAGACCTCGATATGTTCGGGGCGGATGCCGATGCTGTCGGCGCCGTATTTCGCGGCCTCGTCGCCTTCGATAAAGTTCATCTTCGGCGAGCCGATGAAGCCCGCGACGAACTTGTTGCGCGGGGTGCGATACAGCTCGAGCGGAGAGCCGACCTGCTCGATGCGGCCAGCCTGCAGCACGACGATCTTGTCGGCCATGGTCATAGCCTCGACCTGATCGTGCGTCACATAGACCATCGTGGTCTTGAGCTTCTGGTGCAGTTCCGAGATTTCGAGACGCATGTTCACGCGCAGCGCCGCATCGAGGTTCGACAGCGGCTCGTCGAACAGGAAGGCCGCCGGTTCACGCACGATAGCACGGCCGATCGCGACCCGCTGACGCTGACCGCCCGAGAGCTGGCCGGGACGGCGGTCGAGATAGTCGGTCAGGTTGAGAATGCGCGCGGCATTGTCGACTTTCTCCTTCGCCGCCGCCGGGTCGAGCTTCGCCATCTTCAGCGGGAAGGCGATGTTCTTGCGCACCGACATATGCGGGTAGAGCGCGTAGGACTGGAACACCATTGCCAGACCGCGCTTGGCGGGGGGAAGTTCGGCCGACGGTTGACCGTTGATCTCGATCTCACCGCCGGAGACATCTTCCAGACCCGCGATCAGGCGCAGAAGGGTGGATTTGCCGCAGCCCGAGGGGCCGACGAAGACGACGAACTCGCCATCGTTGATTTCCAGATCGAGCGGGGGGATGACCTCGACATCGCCGAAGGCCTTGCGGACGCCCTTGAGGGTTATTTGTCCCATGGGTTTAGCTCCTTATTTCACGGCGCCGAAGGTCAGGCCACGTACCAACTGTTTCTGGCTGAACCAGCCGAGGATCAGGATCGGTGCGATAGCCAGCGTCGAGGCGGCAGAGAGTTTCGCGTAGAACAGCCCTTCGGGGCTGGAATAGGCGGCAATGAAAGCGGTGAGGGGGGCGGCTTTCGCCGCCGTCAGGTTCAGGGTCCAGAACGCTTCGTTCCAAGCGAGGATCACGTTCAGCAGAAGCGTCGAGGCGATACCGGGCACAGCCATCGGGGTGAGCACGTAGAGGATTTCGCCCCCCAGCGTCGCCCCGTCCATGCGCGCGGCTTCGAGGATGTCCTTCGGGATTTCCTTGAAGTAGGTGAAGAGCATCCAGATCACGATCGGCAGGTTCATCAGGCAGAGCACGATGACCAGACCGGTCCGCGTATCCAGAAGGCCCCAGTCGCGGAACATCAGGTAGATCGGGACGAGCACGCCCACCGCGGGCATCATCTTCGTGGACAGCATCCACATCAGCACGTCCTTGGTGCGCTTGCCCGGCACGAAGGCCATGGCCCAAGCCGAGGGGATCGCGATGACCAGCGCCAGCAGGGTGGAGCCGAACGAGATCACCACCGAGTTCATGAAGTGGCGGAAGTAGTTCGAGCGTTCCTGCACGACATTGTAGCTGTCGAAGGTCCAGGCCGAGGTCAGCACGTCCCACGGGGCCTTGATCGCGTTGCCCTCGGTCTTGAACGACAGGATGATCGTCCAGAGGATCGGGAAGAAGATCACGAAGGCCAGCGCCCATGCGATCACGGTCATGATCACGCGGCGGCGGTTGGAGATTTTGCGCGCCATTGGATTACGCCTCCAGGTTCTTGCCGATCATCCGCATCAGGAAGATCGCGACAATATTTGCGAGGATCACGGCAACCACACCGCCCGCAGCGCCTCCGCCCACGTCGAATTGCAGCAGCGACTGGACATAGACGAGGTAGGTGAGGGTGGTGGACGCGTTGCCTGGGCCGCCATTCGTGGTCACGAGGATTTCCGCGAAGGTGGACAGCAGGAAGATCGTTTGAATGAGGATCACGACGGTCGCGGCGCGCGCGAGGTGCGGCAGCATGATGTAGAAGAACCGCGACAGCGCACCGGCACCGTCCATCTCGGCGGCCTCCAGCTGCTCGGAATCGAGCGATTGCAGCGCGGTCAGCAGGATCAGCGTCGCAAACGGCAGCCACTGCCATGCCACGATAATCGTGATCGAGAGCATCGGCGCATGGGCGAGAAAGTCGTAAGGTTGCAGCCCTATCGCCTTGGCGAGATAGGCAAAAATGCCGTTCACCGGATTATAGAGCATGTTCTTCCAGACAAGCGCGGACACGGTCGGCATGACGAAGAAGGGCGCAATCACGAGGACTCGCACGATGCCTTGGCCGAAGATCGGCTGATCGAGCAGCAGCGCGAGCAGGATGCCACCGAAGACGGTGATCAGAAGCACGCCCCCCACCAGTACCAGCGTGTTGATCAACGCGGTGAAGAAGGCGGGATCGGTCAGGAAGTAATAGTAATTGTCCCAGCCAACGAAACCGCCCTGACCGGGCATCAACAGGTTGTAGCGCTGGAACGAGAACCAGATCGTCATGCCCAATGGCACTGCCATCCAAAGAAACAGCAAGATGACGGATGGCGAAATCATAAGGCGCGCGGCAGAGCGCGAGGCTTGCGTGGACATCGGTCCGGCTCCGGTTATCGGGATTTGCAAAAAGAGGCACGGGGCGGTCAGACCCAATATGACCGCCCCGGCCAGGGAGGGGGCAGGTTACTTGATGTAACCGGCCTTCTTCATCTCACGCTCGGTCAGGCTTTGTGCGTTTTGCAGCGCCTGATCGGCCGAGACTTGCCCTGCGAGAGCCGCCGAGAACTGCTGGCCGACAGCGGTGCCGAGGGCCTGGAATTCGGGGATCGCGACGAACTGGACGCCGGTGTACGGCACGTCGTTCACCGAAGGATGCTGCGGGTCAGCCGCGTCGATCGACTTGATGGTCAGATCGGCGAAGGGGGCCGCTTCTTGATACTTCGGGTTGTCGTAGAGCGAAGTACGGGTGCCCGGGGGAACGTTCGCCCAGCCTTCTTTCTCCGCCACGAGCTCGGTGTAGTGCTTCGAGGTCGCCCATTCGATGAAGGTCTTGGCGGCGTCTTCCTTCTGGGTACCAGCCGGGATCGCCAGCGACCAAGCCCAGAGCCAGTTCGCGTTCTTGTCGATGCCTTCCTTGTGCGGAGCCATCGCGAAGCCGACCTTGTCAGCCACGGTCGAGTCCTGCGGGTTGGTCACGAAGGAGGCTGCAACGGTCGCATCCATCCACATGCCGCACTTGCCCTGCTGGAACAGCGCCAGGTTCTCGTTGAAGCCGTTCGACGAAGCGCCGGGCGGGCCGTAGTTGTTCATCAGGTCGAGATAGGTGGTCAGGGTCTCTTTCCACGCTTCGCCGTCGAATTGCGGTTTCCAGTCCATGTCGAACCACTGGCCGCCCATCGAGTTGTTCATGGCGCTCAGGAAGGCCATGTTCTCGCCCCAGCCGGCCTTGCCGCGCAGACAGATGCCGTAGACTTCATTGTCCTTGTCGGTCATCGCTTTGGCGGCTTTTTCGATGTCGGCCCAGGTCGGCTTCTCGGGCATTTCCATCCCGGCCTTTTCCATCAGATCCTTGCGATACATCACGAAGGAGCTTTCGCCGTAGAAGGGCGCGGCATAGAGCTTGCCGTCGACCGTCAGGCCCGAGCGGATCGCGGGCAGCAGGTCGTTCACGTCATAGCTGTCGGGCATGCCGTCGAGCGGCACGAGCCAGCCCTGCTTGCCCCAGATCGGAACCTCGTAGGTGCCGATGGTCAGCACGTCGAACTGACCGCCCTTGGTGGCGATGTCGGTGGTGACCTTCTGGCGCAGGACGTTCTCTTCCAGCGTGACCCATTCGACTTTGATGTCGGGATGCTCGGCATAGAAGTCGTCCATCAGGCCCTGCATGCGGACCATGTCGCCATTGTTCACGGTTGCGACGGTGATGGTGGTCTCGGCCGCTGCGGCAGTCGCAAGCGCGCCAAGAGCACAGGCGCCCATGAGCGCCCGGATCGTGTAAGTCATAGATTTCCTCCCTTGAGTTTTGAGCATATGCCCAAACTGTGAGAAAATATTCACAAACGCGACCTAAACTGTCAATCCAGAATTCCTGCGATGTCTTGATTAATTGTTAACGCTGACAGTAACGCCTTGTTTCGGCGTCAGTCTTCCAACAGGGCCTGGGCCGTCGGCTCATCGGTCACGAGCCCGTTGAGAAGCCCGCCTGCGAGGGCTGCACGAATCGCGACCAGTTTCGATGGGCCGGCTGCGATGCCGATCACCGGGGCCTCGCGCTTGGGCTCGATCCGGAACGAGCCGAAGCGCGCCGTGGTGGGGGTGGCGATGTAATTGCCCTGCGCATCGTAGAAAGAGCCCACGAGCTCGCCCACGCCGCCTGCGGCACGCAATTCCTCCAGCTCGGCGAGGGTGACGAAGCCGTCCTTGTAGACCGGCGCGTCCTCGCCCAACTGACCGACGCCCACGAAGGTCGCATCCGCCGCCGCCGCAAGCCGCTGCACCGCCTGCACCGGCTTGAGCTTGTCAAACATCGCGCGTTCTTCCACCGTCTCCGAGATCACCGGCACCAGCATCGGGTAATGCGGCAGGCGCAGCTTGTCGGCCATACGCATGATGACGTCATAGAACGAGGCCGAGCCGTCGGGCGCGATGTTCCCGATCAGCGAGACGATCTTATGCGCGGTCGCGGGGCGCTGCATCACCTCGTTCACCATCGCCGAGAGCGAGCGCCCGGTGCCGAAGGCGATCACCTGCGGCTCGGAGCGTGCGAGGATGCGTTCGAGAAGCGTGGCAGCGAAGGCGGCGGTGGCCGCGGACGGATCGCCCCGTTCGCCCAGCGAGGGCGCGACGCGCGCCGTCTGCAGGCCGAAGCGCCGGATCAGCGCGGCTTCCAGTTCCAGACAGGCCCCGATCTTGTGCTCGATGCGCACCCGCACCAGCCCCTCGGAGACCGCGCGGCTCACCAGCCGCTGCGCGCGCTGGCGCGAGACGCCCAGCTCGGCGGCGATCTGGTCCTGCGTCATTCCGCCGACATAATAGAGCCATCCGGCCCGTGCCGCCTCGTCATCGCGCGAGGTTTCGGCGTCACTCATACGGTTCACGAATCTGTCTCCCTAGTCGCCTCATTCTGGAAGAACTCGGTGAAATGCGCAAATTCGCGATGCGGCTGCGCGTCCTCCGGCGGGGTCAGATCGCGCCCGGCCAGATGACTGCCGCCGGTGAAGCGCCAGACTTCCATTCCCGCTGCAAGCCCGGCGCGGATGCCGTTGAGACTGTCCTCGATCACCAGCGTGCGGGCCGGGGCCGCGCCCATCTTCTTTGCCGCATGGATGAACAGATCGGGCGCGGGTTTGCCATGCGCGACCTCGCTTGCCGTGAACAGCCGGTCGCCCACCATCTTGCGCAGCCCCGCGATTTCCAGCGAGCGTTCCGCGCGCGGCTGGCTCGACGAGGTCGCCACGCACCACGGCACGTCCAGCCTCTCCATCACATCGGCCACGCCCGGCATTACCTGCAACTCGCGCTCGAATGCATCCAGCAGCCTTGCGCGATATTGCGCCTCGAACTCCTCCGGCAGATCGAGCCCGAATTCGTAGCGGATCTGCTTCATCACGGTGGGGTAGGACCGTCCGAGGAAATGCCGCGCGACATAGTCGAGGTCGATCGACACCCGCAGCTTCGCCAGCTCGTCGATCAGCATCTGCGCCGAGATGATCTCGGAATCGATCAACACCCCGTCGCAGTCGAAAATCACAAGCTCGGTCATGGTTCCTCCCCCTGTCCTTCGCGCAGCGATAGCGCGCGAAAGCGGGGATGGCCAGAGGTGGGAGGGGGCGTCAGGCTGCGGTCTTCTGCGCACCGATCCCGGTCACGCGCAGCACGATCGCGCCCGCGCCGAACAGGAAGATCGCCATCATGCCGAGCCAACCGACCCAGGGGATCATGCAAATGAGCGCACCGATCACCGCCCCGCCGAAGGCCGCGAGCGCGCATTCTCCATTGGTGACGGGATGGCCGCGCCCGACCAGATCATGCGCCCAGGCGCCGATGACCCAGATGCCCACGATATAGCCGCCGAAGCCCAGCACCAGCACCCCGAGCAGCGAGAACGGAATAAGCACGATGCCGATCACCGTCATCGCGAGCAGCAGGATCGAGCCGACCAGCGCCGAGAGCCCGATGAACCCCGCAAGCCCTGCGCGCAACGGATGGGCGAGGCTGCGTTGGCGCATCCGGTCCATGAAGCCCGGCGCGAAGACGGCAAGAAGCGTGGCCACGATCCCGACCACGAGCACGCCGCCCAGCCAGTCGCGGGTCTCGATGAGGTAATTGCGCTCCGGGGCTGCGCGCGTCTTCGCCTGCTCGAACTCCTTCGCCTCATGGACGCTGACCCGATCTGCCGGGGCGACGCTGGCGGGCACGCTCACCTCGCCGGGCGTGTCGGTGTAGACCTGGACCTTGCCTGTGACCGTCGCGCCATCGCCCCAGGTGACGGTCTTTGTCCCCAGCACCAAATCGCCCGAAATTTCGCCGTTGATCAGCGTGTCGTCGGCCCCGATGATCACGCTGCCCGCGACCGGCGCCTCAAGCCGGACCTGCTGGCCCATCGCACGCAGGTTGCCCGAGATCGGACCCTTGATGGTGAGCGCCTGACCCGCAAGCGTGGCCGCGCCCGCGACCGGGGCCGCGAGGTCGATATCCTGTCCCGCCGCATAGAGGTCGCCGCCCACCCGCGCGCCAATCACGATATTCTGGCCCGCGAGATGCGCTGCGCCGGTAATCGGGCTGCCCAATGTCACATGCTGACCGGCGGCGAAAAGATCGTGGATGTTCTCGCCCGTCGCACTCACGGTGCGGCCCGCGAGATAGGCGTCTCCACCGAAGCGCCAGTCTTGAGTTTCCTCAGCCGCCGCGACCGAGGCGGCCAGCGCGACAGCGAGGCAGGCGAGGGATTTGACGAGGAAATTGCGCGACATGACCGGGACCCTCCAACGAAATTGACGTTGGGGGAAGTATAGCGCCATTCGTTCGCTGCCCCGTGACATAGCTCAATGCACGCATGAAAACCTGCGATTTACGCATGTGAAAAGGGGCGCCCCTTTCGGAGCGCCCCTTCCCATTAGATCCCTGAAGCGGGAACGGCTGATTACATCATGCCGCCCATGCCGCCCATGCCGCCCATGTCGGGGGCACCGCCAGCGCCTTTCGGCTCCGGCTTCTCGGCGATCATCGCTTCGGTGGTGATCAGCAGGCCAGCAACCGAAGCCGCGTCTTCGAGCGCGGTACGGGTCACTTTCGCCGGGTCGATCACGCCGAACTCGAACATGTTGCCATATTCTTCGGTCTGCGCGTTGAAGCCGAAGTTCAGGTCGTCGCTCTCGCGGACCTTACCGGCCACGACAGCACCGTCCACACCGGCGTTCTCGGCGATCTGACGCAGCGGCGCTTCGAGAGCGCGCTTGACGATCGCGATACCGGCTTCTTGGTCGGAGTTCGCACCGGTGAGACCGGCGAGCACTTTCGCGCCCTGCACGAGGCTGACGCCACCGCCGACGACGATGCCTTCCTGAACGGCCGCACGGGTCGCGTTCAGAGCGTCGTCCACACGGTCCTTGCGCTCTTTCACTTCGACTTCGGTCATGCCGCCGACGCGGATGACAGCAACGCCACCGGCCAGTTTCGCGACACGCTCTTGCAGCTTCTCGCGGTCGTAGTCCGAGGTGGTTTCCTCGATCTGGGTGCGGATCTGGCTGACGCGCGCTTCGATCTCGGCCTTGTCACCAGCGCCTTCGACGATGGTGGTGTCGTCCTTGGTGATGGTCACCTTCTTGGCGGTGCCCAGCATGTCCATGCCGACGTTCTCGAGCTTCATGCCGAGGTCTTCCGAGATCACCTGGCCGCCGGTGAGGACAGCGATGTCCTGCAGCATGGCCTTGCGGCGGTCGCCGAAGCCCGGTGCTTTCACGGCTGCGATCTTCAGGCCGCCGCGCAGCTTGTTGACCACGAGGGTCGCGAGCGCTTCGCCTTCGACGTCTTCACCGATGATGAGGAGCGGCTTTTGCGACTGGATGACCTGCTCGAGGAGCGGGACCATCGGCTGCAGCGACGAGAGTTTTTTCTCGTGGAGCAGGATGTAGCAGTCCTCGAGTTCCGCGACCATCTTGTCGGGGTTGGTCACGAAGTAGGGCGACAGGTAGCCACGGTCGAACTGCATGCCTTCGACGACTTCGACTTCGGTCTCCATGCCGCGGGCTTCTTCCACGGTGATGACGCCGTCATTGCCGACTTTCTGCATTGCGTTGGCGATCATCTTGCCGATGGCTTCTTCGCCGTTCGCCGAGATGGTGCCGACCTGAGCGACTTCGTCCGAGTCCTTGACCGGGCGAGCAGCGCTCTTGATCGCATCGACGACTTTCGAGGTCGCGAGATCGATGCCGCGCTTGAGGTCCATCGGGTTCATGCCAGCGGCCACAGCTTTCAGGCCGTCTTTGACGATCGCCTGAGCGAGCACGGTGGCGGTGGTGGTGCCGTCGCCAGCCTCGTCATTGGTGCGCGAGGCGACTTCTTTCACCATTTGCGCGCCCATGTTCTCGAACTTGTCCGAAAGTTCGATCTCTTTGGCGACCGACACACCGTCTTTGGTGATGCGCGGCGAGCCGAACGACTTTTCGATCACGACGTTGCGGCCTTTCGGGCCCAGCGTGACCTTCACCGCGTCGGCGAGGATGTTGACGCCGTCGAGCATACGATCGCGGGCGTCGGTGGAGAATTTCACGTCCTTGGCTGCCATGTTTGTTGGCTCCTTGACTGAGTTGTTCTTGGGATATCAGGGGGTCTCGGTAAGGGCAGGGCGCCTTACGAGATGATGCCCATGATGTCGCTTTCTTTCATGATGAGCAGCTCTTCGCCGTCGAGGGTCACTTCCGTGCCCGACCACTTGCCGAAGAGAACGCGGTCGCCTGCTTTGACGCCCGGTGCGATCAGCTCGCCCGATTCCTTGCGCGCGCCGTCACCCACTGCGACAACTTCACCCTCTGCGGGCTTTTCTTTCGCGCTGTCGGGGATGATCAGGCCACCCTTGGTTTTTTCTTCGCTCTCCACGCGCTTGACCAGCACACGGTCATGAAGCGGTTTGAATGCCATCTGGGTCACTCCCTAAAGGTTCCAGGTTCGAAAGCTTTTAGCACTCGTCACTGGTGAGTGCTAACGATGGCGGAGTTAGTCATTGGGGCGGGCGGGTGTCAATAACCGGATGACGAATTTTTTGCGTCAATTCGAGCGATCGGGGCGCGGCGATTTCGCCTCTATGCGGAATGCAGATCGCATGGCACTCTCGCCGTCATGAAACTCGCCACGTTCCTTCGGCCGCTGCTGGCCCCCGCGCTCTCGCTCTGCCTTGCACTGCCCGCTTGGGCCGAGTGTCGCGGCAAGAATATTTTCGACGCGCTGCCAGCAGCCGAGCAGGAGGCGCTGACCGCCGAGGCCGATTCCGCGCCCTTCTCTCGCGGATTGCTGTTCTCTGCAACCAAAGGCGAGGAAAAGATCACGCTGGCTGGCACTTACCACCTTCCCGATCCGCGCCATGACAAACTCGTCGGCGCGCTCTCGAAAGCGCTCGACGATGCGTCGCGGCTTCTGGTGGAGGCCGGTCCGGACGAGCAGGGGAAGCTGGAACATGCGATCAAGACCGACCCGACGCTGATGTTCTCGACCGGCAAGACGCTGCCGCAGATGATGTCGGAGCAGGACTGGAACATGACCAAGGCGGCGCTGGCGGCCCACGGGATGCCCGCCTTCCTCGCGGCCAAGATGCGGCCCGCTTTCGTCGCGATGACGCTCTCGCTTCCGCCGTGTGCGACGGCCGAGCTTGCGAAGGGGCAGGGAGGGCTGGACCTGCAGGTGATGACGAAGGCCGAGGCGGACGGCGTGCCGGTCGAGGCGCTCGAACCGTGGGATACCGTCTTCAAGCTCTTCAACGGGATCACCGAGACCGAAGCGCTGGAGATGCTGCGCGCGGCGGTGATCGGCGCGCCCCTGGCCGACGACATGGGCGTGACGATGGGCGATCTCTATTTCCGGGGCGAACCGCGTCTGATCTGGGAACTCGCGCGCTATCAGGCGGTCGCGGCGGGCATGGATGCCGACGAGGTCGAGCGTCAGATGAAGCTTTCCGAGGACCTTCTGATGGTGGCGCGTAACCAAAACTGGCTGCCCGAGATCGAGGCCGCGGCAGAGGATGGCCCGGTCGTCGTGGCGGTGGGCGCGCTGCACCTGTCCGGCGAAGAGGGGCTGTTGCGGCTGCTCGAAAAGGACGGCTGGACGATCAAGCGGCTCGATAGCTGATAAGCTGAAATACCGCCTTTGCGGGGCGCCCGCCCAAGGTTCGGGCGCGCCCCTTTCCGCATTGCCAGACCCCTAGGTGACAAGCCCAGACACAGCGCCTATAACCTGCGCCGACAGATTATTATCCGTGAGGATCTCCCCATGACGATTAAGGTTTTTGGCCATAAGGCTCCCGACACCGACTCCACCGGCTCGCCCATCGCCTGGGCGTGGTATCTCAATGATGTCAAAGGCACTCCGGCCAAGCCCTGCTTGCTGGGTGAGCCCAATACCGAGGCCGCTTTCGTCATCGAGCATTGGGGTCTCGACAAGCCCGAGATCATCTCTGACGTGGAAGAAGGCGAGGACGTGGTCGTCGTCGACACCAACAACCCCGCCGAGCTGCCGAGCGGTATCAACGCGGCCAACGTCATCCAGATCATCGACCACCACAAGCTGACCGGCGGGATCGAGACCAAGGGGCCGATCGACATCACGATGCGCCCGCTCGCCTGCACCGCGACCATCCTCTACGATCTGATGGGCGACGACGTGGCGAAGGCCCCGCGCGGCATCAAGGGTGCGATGCTCAGCTGCATCCTTTCGGACACGCTGGAGTTCCGCTCGCCGACCACCACCGATCACGACCGGGCCGTCTGTGACGCGCTGGCATCGGATCTGGGCATCGACATGCACGAGCTGGCCGAGAAGATGTTCGAAGCGAAATCGGACGTCTCCGCCTTCACCGATGCGGAATTGCTGCGGATGGATTCCAAGGAATACCCGGTCGACGGCACGAGCTTCCGCGTCTCGGTGCTGGAGACCACCGCACCGAAGATGGTGCTGGACCGGAAGGCCTCGCTGATGTCCTCGATGGAAGAGGTCGCGAAGGAAGACGGCGTCGATCAGGTGCTGCTCTTCGTGATCGACATCCTGAAGGAAGAGGCGACGCTGCTGGTGCCGAACGATCTGGTGAAGGGCGTGGCCGAGAAGAGCTTCGACGCCACGGTCGAGGGCGACACGGTGGTGCTGCCCGGCGTGATGAGCCGGAAAAAGCAGATCATTCCGTCGCTCAAGGTCTGATTGTCGGGGTTTGAGATTGGGGAAGGGGCGTCCGGTCGGGCGCCCCTTTTCGCTTGGTCGCGGAGCTGGGCGTGTGCCGGCCCGAGGGGTGGCGCAGCCTATTTCCTAAATGGCGCGGGGCGACCAGCCCCGGGCCGCGCCCGACCCTCCCCCCGGGAGGGCGCATTGGCGATGTCAGCGCGGGCTCGAACGTCATTCGGGCTTGAGAGATAAATCGCCCGGCCACCCGCCGATCGAAGCGCCCACCCGAGGCTCGGGCGCGGCCCTCAGGGCCTCACTCCTCCATCGTCCCGGTTTCCACAAACCGCTGGTGCCAGCTCAGCGCCTCGCCCAGCAGGTTCGGGGCGTGATTGGCGAAGCTGCCTTTCTTCGCGCGTTCGAAATAGTCGCGCAGCATCGGGCGATAGGCGGGATGGGCGCAGGTCTCGATGATCGTCTCGGCGCGCTGCTTCGGAGACAGCCCCCGCAGATCCGCCAGACCCTGCTCGGTCACGATCACCTGCACATCCTGCGCGATGTGATCGACATGGGCGGCCATCGGCACGATCGCGGAAATCTTGCCGCCCTTCGCGACCGACGGCGTCATGAAAATCGACACATAGCCGTTGCGCGCGAAATCTCCTGAACCGCCGATGCCGTTCTGGATCTTCGAGCCCATCACGTGGGTCGAGTTCACGTTGCCGTAGATATCCGCCTCGATCAGCCCGTTCATCGCGATACAGCCCAGACGGCGCACCAGCTCGGGATGGTTCGAGATCTCCTGCGGGCGCAGGATCAGCTTGTCGCGGAAATAGGCGGCGTTGTCGTTGAAATACTGCGCCTTCTCGGGCGAGAGCGAAAACGCCGTGGCCGAGGCCATGCGCAGCTTGCCTGCCTCGATCATGTCGAGCATCCCATCCTGAATGACCTCGGTGAACGCGGTCATCTGGTCGAAGGGCGCTTCGATCAGCCCGGCCATCACGGCATTGGGCACATTGCCCACGCCAGATTGCAGCGGCAGAAGCCCGCGCGGCAGGCGGCCCTGTTTCACCTCGTTGCCGAGGAAATCGAGGATATGGCCCGCAATCGCCTCGGCCACCGCATCGGGCGGGCTGAAGGGCGCATTGCGGTCGGGCGCGTCGGTCTCGACCACGGCCACGACTTTCTCGGGGTCGACCTCGAAATAGGTCTGGCCGATCCGGTCGTCAGGCTTCACCAGTGGGATCGGCACGCGGTTCGGGGGCAGGGCGGTGCCGTAATAGATGTCATGCATCCCCTCCAGCAGCGGCGATTGCCAGCGGTTCACTTCGAGGATGATCTTGTCGGCACAATCGAGCCACGTCTTGTTGTTGCCGACCGAGCTCGACGGGATCAGCTTGCCATCCTCGGTGATGCCGGAAATCTCGATCACCGCCGTATCCAGCTTGCCCATGAAGCCCATCCACGCCATCGGCGCGACCTGACTCAGGTGCATGTCGAAATATTTCATCTGGCCCGCATTGATCCGCTCGCGCGCGATCGGGTCGGAATTGTAGGGCAGGCGGAATTCGATCCCGTCGGCCTTGGCCAAGGCACCGTCCAGTTCGGGGCCCGTCGAGGCGCCCGACCAGATCTTGACCTTGAACGGTCGGCCCGCCGCGTGCTCAGCCTCGATCCGCGCGGCCAGCGCCATCGGCACCGCCTTGGGATAGCCCGAGCCGGTGAAGCCCGACATGCCGATGGTCGCGCCATTGTCGATCAGCTCTGCGGCCTCTTCGGCCGACATCACCTTGGCGGCGAGCCCGGCATGGGCTTTGCGGATCGTATGGTTCATGAACAAGCGCCTCCTTCGCGATGGTTCGGTCGTGATGGCGCGGAACGGGGCTCCTCTCTGCCCCGCATGGCCGCGCGACCTAGTGTTCCGCTGACGAGGAACGCGAGGTTGCGCGGGATGTCCATGTTTGGCAGGTATGCGCCGAGTGCATAGCAAATGTCACAGAGCGCATGGCATATCGATCTCAGCGCCAAGGGCGCAGAGATCAGGCTTCGGCAAAACCCATCGAAATCAGGGCATTGGCGAAATCGTCATTGGTGAAGGGCTTGATCAGCATTTTGCCTTCGGGAAAGCCGTCCATCATCACGGATTGTTCATCATATCCGGTCGAGTAGAGGATCGGCACCGCACGTTCGCGCAGCGCCTTGGCGGCTTCCAGCGAGGTTTCATCGCCAAGATTGATGTCGAGCAGCGCCATCGAGATTTCATTGCCGCCAGAAATATGGAGCAATGCTTCTTCGACAGTGCCGAAGATGACCACATCGCGCGCGCCGAATTCGCTCAGCATCGCGGCCGCATCATAGGCCACGATCATCGCGTCTTCGAGCACCAGCGCGGTGCCGTCGATCCGAGGGGGGGAACAAAGAGTCACGAGGACCGCCTAGCCGCGAGGCGGGCACCGCTTACGCGGATCTCGCTTCGTTCGTGTTGGAAAATCCGGGGCATCAGCTTCCTGTCCTTGCAGATTACTGCATTTGGAGGGGGGGATAGGATCGGGATCGATCCGACGTCAGTATAACGCTTTTAGGCTTCAGCCTGATTGTCGGTGCGCTGAGAGGCCTCTTGGACCTTAGTGCACCTCGTAATCTCCGGGGTCATTTAACTATGACATACTGCTGCAAAGCGTCTAGCTGGCATGAATCCCACAGGGCTGCCTGTTACACAAGCGATCGTGAACATGCGGGGCGCAGATAGTGAGGGAAATAAGGGGAAATACGGAATCCACCCACGAAATTTGAAAGGAACCTGCCACGGTCCTTCGCGTTGCCTTATGACGTAAAAGTGAGCCAAGGCATGACACGCAACTTTAGAAATTGTCCCTTCGTCGATAATCCCGCCTTCATGGCGCCCGATGCGCACGAGGAAGCAATCGCCGAAGCCGCCCGCGCGGGCGAGCTACGGATGCCCGCAGGGCAGACCGTCGTGATGGAAGGCAACGAGCCGCAACGCTTCTTCACGTTGATCGAAGGCCAGGCCATGCGCTACCGGATGCTGGAAGACGGGCGGCGCCAAGTGCTCAATTTCCTCTTTCCCGGCGATCTGATCGGCCTCGACGCGATCATGATGGGCATGGCCTCGCACACGACCGAGGCGCTGACCCCGGTAAAGCTCAGCGTTTTCGACCGTAAACAAGTGTGGGAGCTTTTCTCGAAGATGCCGCAGCGTGCGATGATGCTGACATGGCAGGTCGCGCGCGAGGAGCATTTCCTGAGCGAGGCGCTGGTGACGGTCGGGCAGCGCTCTGCACGTGAAGCGCTCGCATGGGCCTTCGTCACTCTGTTCGAGCGCGGATCGCAGACCGGGCTGGTGCGCGACGGCAAGATGCCGTTCCCGGTGCGGCAGCAGGATCTCGCGGATGCGCTCGGGCTATCGCTCGTTCACACCAACAAGACGCTTGCCCGTCTGCGGTCCGAAGGGCTCGTCAGATGGGCGCAGGGGATTCTCGAACTGCCCGATCTCGAAAGGCTCGCCGATATAGGAGTCGTCGAACTCGGGGCCGGGCCACCGCGCTACTATTTATAGTCGCGCAGGAGAGTGGCGGAATTCCTCAGGAACGCTGCAGTCGTGCAGCGATTCCTAAAGCTTTTCACATAAGCGAAAAGCGTTTTTCCGCCGGGTGACGCCGAGGAATATCCAAAAAAACCTGCATCAATGTCCTATGACGTAGCGCGCTCAGCGCTTTCGCGGCAGATGCTGGTTTCTTCGCAGAAATCAACAAAACGGAACCGAGCAAGCTTGGAAAACCTGTCTCGAAAACCTGACCTCGCCTATCTGGCGGAGCTGTCCCAATCGCAACGCGCCATTCCTGCGGGAGCGGCGCTTTTGCCCGAGTCCACGCCATTGATCGTGCGGGTCGAGCGCGGGATCGCCATGCGCTATACGCTGCTCGAAGACGGGCGCAGGCAAGTCGAAGCGCTGGTCTATCCGGGCGATCTGTGCGGGCTGACGAGCGTGCTCTACGGTCCGGGGGCGAGCTATTACGAGGCGCTCACGCCGATGATGCTGTCGAGCTTTGATCCGGCCGATCTGCATCAGCCTCTGCCAGATGGTCCCGACCGCACCACGACGCTCGTGTGGCTGATGACGCGCGAACTGACGCGGCTGTCGGGCTGGCTGGCCTCGGTCGGGCAGCGCAACGCCAATGAGGGGATCGCGTGGTTCGTGATGCACGCATGGGAGCGTGCCGAGGCGGTCGGGCTGATCGAGAAGGACAGCGCACCGTTTCCCTTCGCTCAGCAGGTCGTGGCGGACTCGCTTGGGCTGTCGCTCGTGCATACGAACAAGACGATCCGCCGCCTGCGCGATCAGGGCCTGTTCCGGATTGCTGGCGGGCGTGTGCGGATCTCCTCGCTCCCGGCGCTGCGCCGAGCCGCGGCGCTCTGACCGCTCCTTTCCGCTAACCCTCTCTGACAGCGCGCCGCGGGTTTCCGCGGCGTTGGTTTGTCATGTGCCGGGGGAGGGCGCTGCCCGTTCCCGTCAAGGCGGGGCGAGGCGGGAGCCTGAGCGGATGACACCCCTCACGCACCGCGTGACCTCAAGCGTCCGTGATCGGCTAAGTTGCTCATTTTGCTCACGGATCGCTCACCGCTCCATCACAAGCGCGAGAGAAGGGCCCGTTTACCCCTGTATTCGGGCGCGCCCGTTCAAGACCAACCCCCTTTATTTATTGGTTATTTTTTCGTGCGTCGCAGGTGTGTGATGACATTTGTGCATGATTTTCAGTCGGTTACGCTCGTTCCTGCGACAATTTGTCAACACCGATTGACCTCGCGGGCGCTGCCCTAGAGTGGGAGGCATCGCGCGGGACGGGAGCCCTCGCGGCCTCCCCCGAGAGACCCCTATGCCCCCGCGCCAAGAAGAGGGAATAGGAAAGGTATTTCCGTGTTGTTTGAAAAAATCTACAAGCGGCCCAGCCGCCTCGCTGCCCCGGTCCTGTTGACCGTTGCGGCTGCATGGCTGTCAGGTTGCGCGGAGAACGGGGTGATGACCCCGCTCGGCCCGGTGGCGGCCGGAGAACGCGCTCACCTGATCAGCTTCTTCCTTTGGATGCTGCCCATTTCCCTGCCGATCCTGATCGGCACGCCGTGGATCGCGATGCGCTATCGCCGTCAGGGTGGGAAAGGTAAATATGACCCGACCTGGTCGCACTCGGTTGCCGCCGAAGTCGTGATCTGGGGTGGTGCCACGCTCACCTTCCTTATCGTCGGCTGGCTCACCTGGGGCCACGTGATGGGCGAAGACCCCTACAAGGCAACGGGCAAAGAGCCGATGCATGTGAAGGTCATCGGGTCCGAATGGAAATGGATGTTCATCTATCCCGGCAAGGTCGCCGCCGTGAACCGGTTGGTCCTGCCCGAGAACACCCCCGTCGAGTTCGATATCACCGCCACGGGCGCGATGCAGAGCTTCTGGATCCCGCGTCTTGCCGGCCAGATCTACGCAATGCCCGGCATGGGCACGAAGATGAACCTGACCACCTCGGAAGATCCGTCGCAGACCTATGGCTTCAACAGCCAGTTCAACGGCGCGGCCTTCCCGCTCAACAAGTTTGAGGTCGACGTGGTGAGCCAGGAGCAGTTCGACGCGTTCCTGCAAGAACCCAAGCACCCTTTCGCCCAGCTCGAAAAAGCGTTCAAGAAGACCGCGACGTGGTCGGGGCCTGAGCTCTTCGAGCCGCCGGAGAAAGGCTACTGGGGCAAAGTAATGATGAACCCTGACATGCTGTCCGATGGCGGCGCAGCGATCCTGCCCGACCACGCGCCTGAGCAGAAGAAGATCGATGACGCGATCCGCGAAGAACTGCATGTCTCGCAAAACCAACATCAAGGGGACGCTCAATGAGTATTCTTGGTAGTCTCGATTGGAACGATATCTTCATCGTTCCCTTCTTCACGGATCCGTCTCTGTCCACCGGGATCGCAGCAGGCGCGGGCGGCATCGTCGTCCTCGGCGCGCTCGCGGTCATGGTTCTGCTGACCGTCAAAGGTTGGTGGAAACCGCTCTGGTCGAACTGGATCACCACGCTCGATCACAAGAAGATCGGTGTCATCTACATCGTTCTGGCGCTGATCATGCTGATCCGCGGCGTCCTCGAGGCGGTCGTGATGCGCGCCCAGCAGGTCTCGCCCGCACCGGGCTTCCTGTCGGTCGAACACCACGCCGAGCTGTTCTCGACCCACGGCACGATCATGATCTTCTTCGTGGCGATGCCCTTCCTGACCGGCGTCATCAACGTCGTCATGCCGCTCCAGATCGGTGCGCGCGACATGGAGTTCCCCTTCATGAACGCGGTCTCGCTCTGGCTGTCGATCGGCGGCGCGGCGCTCGTGATGGCCTCGCTCGTTGTTGGTCACTTCGAGACCGGCGGTTGGACCGCTTACCCGCCTTATACGGGCATCAAGCTGTCGCCGAACGAGGGCGTGGATTACTGGATCTGGTCGCTGGGCCTGACTTCGGTGGGCTCGACGCTTTCGGGCATCAACTTCCTCGTGACGATCTACAAGCAGCGTGCCCCCGGCATGAAGCTGTTCGACATGTCGATCTTCGCCTGGGCGACGCTCTGCACGGCGATCCTGATGATCTTCGCGATGATGCCGCTGACCGTAGCTTCGCTGATGCTGGCGCTTGACCGTCAGGCGGGCTTCCACTTCTTCACCGCCACCCAAGGCGGGAACATGATGAACTTCGCCAACATGTTCTGGCTGTTCGGCCACCCGGAAGTCTACATCCTGATCCTGCCGGCCTTCGGCGTGTTCTCGGAAGTCATCCCGACCTTCTCGGGCAAGAAGATTTACGGCTACACCTCGCTCGTCTGGGCCACCATTGCCATCGCAGTGCTGTCCTTCACCGTCTGGGTGCACCACTTCTTCACCATGGGTCAGACCGCCCACCTTAACGCCATCTTCGGCATCGCGACGATGACGATCGGTGTGCCGACCGGTGTGAAGGTCTTCAACTGGATGCTGACCATGTGGCGCGGCAAGCTGCGGTTCTCGACCGCGATGCTGTTCTCCACCGGCTTCATCTTCACCTTCGTGATCGGCGGGATCACGGGCGTCATGCTCGCCAACCCGACGATCGACTTCGCGACCCACAACTCGCTGTTCCTGGTGGCGCACTTCCACAACATGCTCATCCCGGGCCTGCTGTTCGGTATGTTCGCGGCCGTGAACTACTGGTTCCCGCTTTGCTTCGGCTTCCGCCTGGACGAGAAATGGGGCCGTCGCAGCTTCTGGCTGTGGATGATCGGCTTCTACGGGGCCTTCATGCCGCTCTATGCGATCGGTCTGATGGGCGCACCGCGCCGCATGGCCTTCTTCACCGAGCCGGCCTACTTCCCGTGGCTGGTAATCGCGATGCTCGGCGCGCTGTGCGTGCTGGCGGGTCTGACCGCGCAGATCATTCAGGTCTGGGTCTCGGTCAAGAACCGTGAGAGCCTGATGGTGCCGGCGGGCGATCCCTGGGACGGTCGTGGTATCGAATGGTCGCTGGGCTGCCCGGTGCCGGAATACGACTTCTCCACCATCCCGGCGATGACCTCGCGCGAGCCGTGGGTCGATGCGAAGGAAGCGGGCAAGCGGGTCATGGATCCGACCGAGTTCGTCGACATCCACCTGCCGAAACCGACCGGTATGCCGTTCCTGGTGGGCCTCGTCGCGACCCTCTTCGCTTTCGCCATGATCTTCCAGATGTGGCTGATCGCTGCGGTGGGCTTCGTGGCCATGTGGGTGCTGGTGCTGATCCGCTCCTACGACACCGACTGGGAAGAAACCGTCACCGCGGAAGAACTGCGTGAGGGCTATGAAGCCCACAAGCGCCTCGTCGAAACCACGCCGCAAATCCGGCTCGACGATGAGTTCACCACCAAGAACCGCGGCCTGATCATGGAGACGCAGGTATGAGTGCAACTATGAGCAACACGGGGGCAGCGCACGCTGCCTCCCACGATCACGGCCATCACGACAAGACGGGCACGGTGATCTTCGGCTTCTGGATCTTCCTGATGTCGGACCTCATCGCCTTCTCGCTGATGATCGCCAACTACGCCGATGCCGAATGGCACGGCATCGCGAACGGGCCGAGCCCGCATGAGCTGTTCAGCCTCGGCCTGCCGACCATCGAGACAATGGCGCTGCTGATCTCCACCTTCACCTTCGGCATCTGCACGCTGGGGATGAAATACGGCGCGTCGATGAAGCGCACGGTGGGCTGGCTCGTCGTGACGCTGGCGCTTGGCGCGATCTTCCTTGGGATCGAACTCTACGAATTCCACGAGTTCTGGACCGAGGGCAACACGCCGCAAGTGTCGGGCTTCCTGACCGCCTATTACTCGCTGGTGGGTCTGCACGGTCTGCACGTCACCTCGGGTATCATCTGGGGCATCCTGCTGATGGTTCAGATGAAGACCTTCGGGATGAACGACCTGATCAAGTCGCGTCTCGTGCGTCTGGGCCTGTTCTGGCACATGCTGGACATCGTCTGGATCGCGCTCTTCACGAAAGTCTACCTGATGGGGGTGCTGTGATGGATTATATCAACTCCGACGTCGGCATGGACTCGGCTGAATACAAGCACGACATGGCGCGCTATGTCTGGGGCTTCGCGCTCTCGGTGGTCCTGACGCTCGCAGGCGTCGTGATCGTCGCGGGTGGCGTGTTCTCGACGGGCCTCGCATGGTCCATCGTGGGCATCCTCGGCATCGCGCAGCTGGTGATCCAGTTCTGGGCCTTCATGCACCTCGACTTCTCGAAAGAGGCGCGTCCGGACCTGTATCTGGTGCTGTTCACCTTCCTGCTCATCATCCTGATGGCTGCGGGCACTGTCTGGGTGCTGGCCGATCTGGCAAGCCGGATGGGTATGGGCGCCGGCAGCATGTAAGCCGAGGGGCAGGGGCCTTAGGGCCTCGCTCCGCCAAGCAAAAAGAAACGCGGGCAGCGCAAGCTGCCCGCGTTTTTTCATGTCCACCTGAGAGGCGCGTTTACATCGGGAAAAGCTGATAGCCTTGGCTTTCCAGCACGGGCACGGCGGCCAGAGCCGAGAGCGCCACATCGACATTCGGCCCGACCTGATCTTCGGTGAAGCCGTGATCGGCCAGTGCCTGCCCACAGACGTAAAGCGTGACGCCCGCATCCGCGAGCTCCTGCTTCAGCTTGGTGTCGGGATCGTCCTTGCCGAATTTCTTCTTATACGCTTCGGGCGAAAGCGCGAGCGGGGTCGCCGCGCCATGCAGCACCACCGCGAATTTGCGATGTTCCTTGTCGACGCCCGCATTGCCGTAGACGTTCACCGCGCGCGCGACATGCCACAGCGCCGCGTTCACGCCGCCGTCCATCGTCTCGCCCATTCCGACATCGAAGACGATCTTCCAGTCCTTGTTCGGATCGGGGCTGAGCGCGCCATCGGGCACGGGGTGCATCTTGCCGTAGTCCTTCACGACCGGGTTGATCCATTCGGTTTTCGAGCCGTCGTTGCTCGAGGAGGCGGCGAACGCCGCGCCCGAACCGAGGGCAAGGGCGAGGGCGGCGGGAAGAACGAAGCGGGGTGCGCGCTGCATGAAACTCTCCTGTGAAATCGATTTGAGGGCCGGAAACGGGGATGTCCGCGCCCGGTGAGGCTCAGCGCGGGGCGCAGCGCTTCGTTCCTCGCCGCACCGCTCACGGCAGATCAGGGCTGCGTGATGCGTGCCGCGCCTCCGCGCGTGCCAAAACCGATGCGACACTAAGTCACGCAAAACTCACGAAATGTCGCATCCCCGTGATCGACGCGATCGCGCTAAGCAATGTGAGTAACCAGTAGTGAGCCAGTCGGAGCATCGATGACACAGAGTGCATTGCGGATCACGGCATTCGTCTCAGCCGTGATTTTGGGCCAGCTTCCCGCCTACGCGCAGGACGCGGCCGGGGAGGAGACGCCCGCAATCGGCGCGCAATCGACACCCGTCGCGCAAGGGGCCTCGAAGGCCGCCCATATGAGCGATCCGGTGAAAGAGCTCACTGCCGACCACTCGAAATTCGATCAGCTCAAGGGACCGTTCGCGTCGGGCTCAGAGGTGACGGAAGCCTGTCTGTCGTGCCATACTGAGGCCTCCAATCAGGTGATGCATTCGGTCCACTGGACCTGGGAATACCAGAACGAGGCCACTGGCCAGACGCTCGGCAAAGCGCATGAGATGAACGCGTTTTGCGGCAATGTCGCCTCGAACGAGGTGCGCTGTACGTCGTGCCATACGGGCTATGGCTGGACGGACGTGCGCGAGCCGATGCCCGACGATCCGACCAAGGTCGACTGCCTCGTCTGTCACGACAAATCCGGCCAATATACCAAACAGGACAACCTCGCGGGCGAGCCGCCGCTGGATCCGGTGGCCGCAGGCGCGAAGACCATCACCGGCGCCGCCGCATGGCCCGTCAATCTGGCCGAGGCCGCGCAATCGGTGGGCGCACCGCCCGGACGCGACAATTGCGGCAACTGCCACTTCTACGGCGGTGGCGGCGATAACGTGAAGCATGGCGATCTCAGCTCGGCGCTGTTCAACCCGCCGCGCGACGTCGATGTCCATATGTCGCCCGACGGTCAGAACTTCACCTGCGAGACCTGCCACGTCTCGGACAAGCACGTCTTCGAGGGCTCGCGCTACGAGACCGACGTGATCGACCCGCATCCCGATCGCAAGGCGGGCACCGCCCATGACGCGGCCGTCTGCCAGTCCTGCCACACGGACAGCCCGCATGAAGGGCCGAACCCGCTGATCGCGGCGAAGCTCAACGATCACACCGACACGGTGGCCTGCCAGACCTGCCACATCCCCAGCTTCGCGCGGGGCGGGGTGGCCACAAAGACCGTCTGGGACTGGTCCACGGCGGGCAAGCTCGACGAGAACGGCAAGCCGATTACCGAAGAGGGCTTCACCCAATCCGACGGCAAGCACCTGCACACCTACATGTCGAAGAAGGGTAATTTCGAATGGGGCGAGAACGTCACGCCCTATTACGCATGGTCCAACGGCGAGATGACCTTCACCCTGCCGGAGGAAGAGATCGACCCGACGCAGGTGGTCGAGATCAACAAGATCGGTGGCAATCCCGGTCAGCCCGACAGTCGCATCTTCCCGTTCAAGCGGATGGTCGGCACGCAGGCCTATGACACGCAGCGCAATGTGCTGGCCTATAACAACGTATATGGCCCCGGCAACGGCACCGCGCTCTGGTCCTATTACGACTGGGAGAAATCGCTCAAGGCGGGCATGGACTATGCCGGTGTGGAGTATTCGGGCGAGTTCGATTTCGTCCATACCTACATGTACTGGCCGATCACCCACATGGTCGCGCCCGCCGACGATGCGCTGCAATGCGAGAGCTGCCACACGCAGGGCGGTCGGATGGCCGATCTGGCAGGGATCTACGTTCCCGGCTCGGAAATCAATTTCGGCGGCAAGCTGGGGCTCGCGATGTTCCTGATGGCGCTTCTGGGGGCCTTGGGCCATGGCGCGCTGCGCCTGATCAACCGCGGCAAGAAGAATGGAGACCACCATGGCTGAGCATTGCGTAAAGGTCTATTCGCGCTTCAACCGGCTCTGGCACTGGAGCCAGGTTGGCTCGATCATGTTGCTGTTCTTCACCGGCGCGCGGCTTCTGGGGCTGCATCCGATCCTGCCTTTCGGGGCGGCGGTGCTGATCCATACGGTCGTCGCGCTGGCGCTCCTGCTGCTCTGGGCCTTCGCGACCTTCTGGCTGTTCACCACGGGCGGCTACAAGCAGTTCATCCCACGCATGCAGGGCATGTGGGAGGTCAGCCGCTTCTACGCCTATGGCGTCTTCAAGGGCGAGGAACATCCCTACATCAAGAGCTACGAGCGGCGGCATAACCCGCTGCAGGCGGCGGCCTATTTCGCGCTCAAGATGATGCTCTTCCCGGCGATCTGGATCTCGGGGCTGGCCTATCTCAGCTACGGGTTCTGGGATCACCTCGACGGCGGCTCGTTCTGGCTAGAGATCATCGCGAATTTCCACGTCCTCGCGGCCTTCGCCATTGCGAGCTTCGTGGTGGTCCATGTCTACCTGCTCACCATCGGCCACGGCTTCCGCCAGCATGTGCGGCCCATGGTCTCGGGCTATGAGAAGGTGGATCTGACCCCGGAGGCAGAGGCCTATTTCCGCCAGCAGGGCCGCGTGCTCGATTGAGCATCGCCCCTCAAAGCTACATCGAGGCCCCCCACGCGGGGGCCTTTTTCTTGTCCGCGGTTCGGGGTGTCCCCCGGCAGGGCAGGCAAAGAAAAACGCCGCTCAAACGAGCGGCGCTATCGGTAACCCCGAAAGGAAGGGGAGCGGCTCAGGAGCCCCAGTGCCGCACCGGGCCGCAATCCATGTGAACGAAGTTCGAGCGCGAGTATTTGCCAACGCCGCCGGCGTGGCAGGCGGCGGCCGCCTTGTACATCTGGCTGACCGAGCGCGACTTCAGCCGCAGGTCCATCGCCAGACCCTGCATGTGCAGCGAGTTTTTCGCGACGCCTTTCGAGCGGGAGCGCAGCATGGCGTTGGTCTTGGGCGAGCGGTAGCCCGACAGAAGCATGTAGGGTTCGCGCGAGTCCATCAGGTTGTGGGCTGCCGCCGCGATGTCCACGGTGCGCGCGTCGATGTTTTTCAGCTGGTTGGTGCGCCAGTCGCGGGCGAAGTAGGTGATTTCCTTCAGCGCGTCGGGGATATACTCGCCTTCGATCCAGTAAACGGTGTCGAGCGTCTCGCCCGTACGACCGTTATACATCTTGATCCGTCGGATGTCCCCAGCGCCCTTGAGTAGACCGAAAGCGTTACTCATGGTGGGGGCTGCCGTCACCATGGTCGCAGCAAATGCGCCCAGAAGGCCGCGCCGGGAAATCGTCGTCATAGCAAGTTCCTGTGTTCGCCTGTCTCTCGATTTTCCCGCCCTGTTTCGAGCGGTTGAGGGATGGTAGACCCAAACTTCTTACTCCTTATGGCATAGACAGATTAATCGATAAAGAACGGAACTGATGCATCTTTGCCATGAAGGGGCAGGTCGGCAAAAATTCGCCTGCCGGTAGTAAAAATACCCTCACGCCCCTGTGCGAGCGGTGTGAGAGCGGGGCGAAAGGTGGCGGAGACTTGCTGTTGCGCCCCTGCATCGTTCTTCATGCCTTGGCCCAGTTCGTTGCGCGCAGGCAACGCTTCGCTGGACAGATGCGGGTAAGTTTGGAACATCTGGAACGATGGGTCCGGGCAGGGGTTTAGACGCTATGACGCGCAATTTCCGTAAGATAGGGCTGGCCTTCGCGCTAGCTACGCTCGCCGCCGGCGCTCAGGCGCAAGGCACTGCCCAGATTGCAGCTCAGGGGGCCATGTCGCCATTGGCAGGGGTCGAGCTTTCGGGCTTCACGCAGGCCGTGGCCGAAGCTGCGGCTGACAATCCCGCTCTGGCGGCCTTCTATGCCGCCCGCGATTACCGGCCGATCTGGACCGCCGCCGAGGATGCGGACCGCCGCGCGGCGTTCATGCGCGCACTCGATCTGTCGGCGATGCAGGGGCTGCCCACCGCGCATTACGACCCCGAGGGGCTGCGTGTCGCCTTCGCCGCCGTTCAGTCCGAGCGTCAGCGCGGGCTCCTCGAAGTGAAGATGAGCCAGATTTTCCTCGATTACGCCCATGACCTGTCGCATGGCGTGCTCGACCCGCATAGCGTCATTTCCGATATCAAGCGCGAACCGAAACGCGCCGATCCCGAAGCCCGGATGACGGCCTTCGCCGCCGCGACCAACCCGGCGCTGTTCCTGCGCGAACTCGCGCCGCATATGCCGCAATATGCGCAGTTGGTGAAGGCGCGTCTCGATCTGGAGCATCAGATCGAAGCGGGCGGCTGGGGGCCGACGGTGCCCGGCACCAAGCTCGAGCCCGGCGATCGCGGGCCGGACGTCGTGGCGCTGCGCGACCGGCTGCAGAAGATGGGCTATCTGGGCCGCTCTGCCAGTGCGACCTATGATGCCGAAATGCAGAAGGCCGTACAGGCCTATCAGACCGATCAGGGGCTCGCGACCGATGGCGTGGCCGGGCCCAGCACGCTGGGCGAGATCAACAAGAGCCCTGAGGCGCGGATGAAAGCCATCCTCGTCGCGATGGAGCGTCTGCGCTGGATGAACGGCATCGATTTCTCGGGCCGCTACGTCTGGGTCAACATTACCGATTTCTCGGTCCGCGTCATCGACAATGGCAAGACCACGTTCCGCTCGGTGACGGTGGTGGGCCAAAACAGCTCGGACCGCCGCACGCCGGAGTTTTCCGACGAGATGGAGCGGATGGTCATCAACCCGGCCTGGCATGTGCCGCGCTCGATCGTGACCAAGGAATACCTGCCGCAGATGAAGCGCAATCCGAACGCGGCGAGCCAGCTTCAGCTGATCGACAGCCGGGGCCGGGTGGTGCCGCGCTCGGCGGTGAATTTCGCCGCTTATAATGCGAGCAACTTCCCCTTCGCGATGAAGCAGCCGCCGTCGAACCGCAACGCGCTGGGGCTGGTGAAATTCCTGTTCCCGAACCGCTGGAACATCTACCTGCACGACACGCCGTCGAAATCGCTCTTCAAGAAAGAGACGCGGGCTTTCAGCCATGGCTGCGTGCGTGTCGGCGATCCCTTCGATCTGGCCTACACGCTTCTGGGCGCGCAAAGCGACAATCCCGAAGCGGAGTTCAAGCGCATCCTCAATTCGGGGCGCGAGACCGTCGTGCCGCTGGAAAAGCACGTGCCTGTGCATCTGACCTACTTCACCGCCTGGCCGACCGCGTCGGGGCATGTCGAGTATCGCCGCGACGTCTATGGGCGTGACGCGATCCTCTTCAATGCCTTGCAAAAGGCCGGGGTGGAATTGGGCACGCAGGACAGCTAAATCTCTGGCAACGGGGGCGGTAAGCGCGCCCTCATGCGACCATGAGAGGATCGGCCATGTCCCAGACAATCGAGCATATCGCGCAGGCGTTGGGCGCCCGCGCCGAAGGCGACCTGTCGATCGAGGTGACCGGCGCGTCCGAGCCTGCGACGGCGGAACCCGACCAGATCGCCCTCGCGATGAGCGAGAAATACGCCGAAGGGCTGCGCGAGGGTAAGGCCCGCGCGGCGCTTCTGTGGGAAGGCGCGGATTGGCGCGCGCTCGGGCTGGAGGCGGCGGTCTTCGTGACCCGCCCGCGTCTCGCCATGGCCGGGCTGTCGAAAGCCTTCGATCCCGGCCCCAATGTCGAACCCGGCATCCACCCGACCTGCGTGATCGACCCGACCGCCATCATCGGCAAGGATGCTGCCATCGGCCCCTTCACCGTGATCGGCAAGGAGGTGAAGATTGGCCCGAATGCGCGGATCGTGGGGCAGGTGACCATCGCGGAAGGCGCGCAGATCGGCTCTGATGCGCTGATCTATCCCGGCGCGCGGATCGGGGCGCGGGTGCTGATCGGCGATCGTCTGGTCTGTCAGCCTGGCGCGGTGATCGGCTCGGACGGGTTTTCCTTCGTGACGCCCGATCCCTCGGGGGTCGAGGAAATCCGCCACACGCTGGAGCAGCGCGAAGAGATCACGGAGCAGAAATGGTTCCGCATCCATTCGCTCGGCACGGTCGAGATCGGCGACGATGTCGAGATCGGCGCCAATGCCTGTATCGACCGCGGCACGGTGCGCGCGACCGCCATCGGCTCGGGCAGCAAGCTCGATAACATGGTCCATATTGGCCACAACGTGCAGGTGGGCGAAGATTGCCTGCTCTGCGGTCAGGTCGGGATCGCGGGCTCGACCCGGATCGGGCACCGCGTGGTGCTGGCAGGCCAATGCGGCGTCTCGGACAACATCACCGTGGGCGATGACGTCATCGCGGCGGGCGGCACCAATATCTATACCAACGTTCCCAAAGGCCGTACGATCTGGGGGAGCCCGGCGGTGAAGATGGAAACGCAGCTCGAGATCAACAAATCTGTCCGCAGATTGCCGAGATTGTTTGCGCAAATGGCCGAGCTTCGAGAAACTGTTACGAAACTCACGCAAAAAGGCGGCACGGAGTAACCCCAGATATGAGGCCAGACGTGCAAGACCAGGTTTTCTCGATCATCGCCCGCGAAGCCCTTCGCGAGCCCTCCGAGCTTTCGCCCGAGATGACACTCGACGAATTGGGGCTCGATAGCCTCGGCCTCGTCGAAGTGATCTTCGCCATCGAAGAAGCCTTCGACGTTTCGGTACCCTTCAACGCCAACGAACCCGCCGTCTCGCAATTCGACATGTCGTCAGTCGGCGCGATCGTCGGCGCGGTGGAGCGTCTCGTCTCGGGCGGCAAGCCGTCGACCGCCGTCGCCTGATGCGGCGCGTCGTCATCACGGGCGCGGGCACGATCAACGCGCTCGGCGAGGGCGTTGCGGCAACCAAGGCGGCCATGGCGGAGGGGCGCAGCGGCATCGGCCCACTCAGCTTTCAGGATGTAGAGCGGCTAAGCATCCGCATCGGCGGTCAGATCCGCGGCTATGACGCGTCGGACCGCTTCACCTCGGCGCAGCTCGCGCAATACGATCCCTTCACCCAATACGCGCTGATCTCCGGCGCGGAGGCGATGGCGCAGGCGGGGCTGGAGGCAGCCCCCGATCCCGCCCGCTGGGGCTGCATCATCGGGTCCGCAGGCGGCGGGCATACGACCGCGAATAACGCCTATCGCGCTGTCTTTGCGGATCAAAAGAACCGCGTGCATCCGCTGACGGTGCCGAAGCTGATGGCCAATGCCGCGCCCTCGCATCTCTCGATCCGCTACGGGCTTCAGGGGCCGAGCTTTGCCGTCGCCACCGCCTGCGCCAGCTCCAACCACGCCATCGGCCTCGCGTTCCAGATGGTGCGTTCGGGCATGGCCGAGGGGATGCTCGCGGGTGGCTCTGAGGCGATGCTCAATTTCGGCGGGCTGAAAGCGTGGGAAGGGCTGCGCGTGATGTCGCCCGATGGCTGCCGCCCGTTCTCGGCGGATCGCAACGGCATGGTGCAGGGCGAGGGCGCGGGCGTCTTCGTGATCGAGACGCTGGAGAGCGCCGAGGCGCGTGGCGCGCAGCCCTTGGCCGAGATTGCGGGCTTCGCGATGAATTCCGATGCGAGCGATATCGTGATGCCGTCGCTCGACGGGGCCTCCGCAGCGATCACCGGCGCGTTGAGCGATGCGGGTATGGCGCCAGAAGAGGTCGGCTATATCAACGCCCACGGCACCGGCACGGCAGCCAATGACCGGATCGAGACCGCCGCGATCCGCGCGGCGTTGGGCAAGGCGGCCGATCACGTCGCGGTCTCTTCGACCAAGGCGCTGCACGGCCACTGCATCGGCGGTACCGGCGCGGTGGAGCTGATCGCCTGCCTGATGGCGCTTGGCGATGGGGTGATCGCGCCGACGGCGAATTACGCCACCTCCGATCCCGACTGCGATCTGGATTATGTGCCCAACACGGCCCGCAAGGCTCAGGTCGGTACGGCACTCTCGAATGCCTTCGCCTTCGGGGGGCTCAACGCGGTGCTGGCCTTGCGCGCGATATGAAAACGCCGCGCCCGGGTGGGCGCGGCGTCTTTGATTTCAAACGGTTGCGAGCCGAAGCTCATCCATCCAGCTTACTGCTGAACGCCGTTTTCCTTGTTGGTTTTCACGGTTTCGTCGAAGGCTTTGGTGAAGCCCTTGAGCGAGATATCCGCTTTCACCTTCTGCTGCGGGTTGGCCAGCGGCGTGATCGTGATCGTCGCCTTGCTGCCCTTCTTGAGCGACTCGAGTTCGGCCTTGCCGACGCCGAAGCGCGCGAAGCAACCCATCATGCGCGGGTCGCAGAAGGAATAGGGATAGACCATTGCCTTGCCGCCATCGACCTGCATCACGAGGTTCTGCGACAGCAGGGTCTGCATCGGCACCATCACGGTCAGACCGGCTGCGGCCTGGCTGCCATCGGGCAGGCCGATCACCGAGATGTCGGCCACGTTGCCGCCATTCTGGTCTTTGATCACCTGATACATCTGGCAGGGATCCTTGCCGTCGGGCGACTTGGCGCATTGCAGCTGCCAGTCTTCATAGGTGGCCTTGATGTAGGTCTGCGGCTCCTGCGGCTTCTGGGCCTGCTGATCGGCGCCGGGCATCGTCGGCGTGGCGTCAGCACCGTTCGCGGTGGCGTCGGGCGCCTGATCGGTGCTGGTCGCGTCTGCGCCCGCATCCGCCGCCGGGGTCGCCGCGCCATCGGTGCTCGCGTCCGCGGTCGCATCCGCCGAAGGGGTCGTGGTCGTGTCGCTCGAGGTGGTATCTTGCGCCCACGCCCCGCTTGCAAGGCCGAGGGCCAGAGCGACGGCGAGCGGTTTCGTCAGTTGAGACATATTACTCTTCTCCTGAAACGTATTGGGCGAAGGCTTAACACGGGGCTGCGCCCCTGTCAGTCGCGAATTCCGCAGCGGCGCTCACGGATCGGCGGCAAACTGCCACAGTTTCGTGAGCGGTTCGACGGCCTGCATAAGAGCCGGGCCAGGCGGGGGATTTCGTGGAAAGAGCGGGGCGGTTCAGTCGCGTCTCGCGCAGGCTGGATCGGGTGTTCCGGGGGCGCGAAAGCTGGGCTTTCCAAGCGAAAGGGGCCCGTTCAGGACCCCTTCCTTTTCCCCCTGTCGGACTGGCCGACTTCGTCATTGCCGGTACGCTAGGCCGTAATTTTTCACAGGTCAACAGGCAAAGTTGAGGAAGTGTGACAGGCGGTGAGGCGATGAACTCCGGAACGCAATCCCTTGGCACAGAAGAAAAAGACCGCGCCAAGCGTGGCGCGGCCAGTTCAACAGGGAGGAAGCGCCCCCATCCGCGCAAAAGCGCACTCCGGGGGCAGGATCACACTGGCGCAAAAGGGTTAAGGTAGTATTGTCGGAGCCGAAATTTGTTTGGCGAGGGCAAGATGACCGGTGTTCTGACCGAAGAGGGTGTGTTCGTTGGGGGCGGTGGTGAAGGCTACGCAAGCCCGCAGGAATTGAAGCTCCAATACGGCAACCGTCACGGGCTGGTTGCGGGCGCGACCGGTACCGGCAAGACGGTGACGCTGCAGATCCTCGCGGAAGGCTTCTCGCAGGCGGGCGTGCCGGTCTTCATGGCCGATGTGAAGGGCGATCTGTCGGGCATCGCGGCGACTGGCTCGGCTGAGGCCAAACTACACAACGCCTTCATGGAGCGCTCGCAGACCATCGGTTTCGATCTGGAATATCGCGCCTATCCGACGGTCTTCTGGGACATGTTCGGCGAGAAGGGCCATCCGGTGCGCACGACCGTCTCCGAGATGGGTCCGCTGCTGCTGAGCCGCCTTTTGGGGCTGACCGAGGCACAGGAAGGCGCGCTCAATATCGCCTTCCACATCGCCGACAAGGAGGGGCTGGCGCTGCTCGACCTCGACGACCTGCGCGCCATGCTGCGCCATATCGGCGAGCGCGCGGACGAAATCGCGCTGGAATACGGCAATGTCGGCACCGCGACGATCGGCGCGATCCAGCGCGACCTGCTGGTGCTGGAAAACCAGGGCGGGGCGCAGTTCTTCGGTGAACCCGCGCTGGACCTCGCCGACCTGATCCAGATCGACGAAAATGGCATGGGCCAGATCAACATCCTCGCCGCCGACAAGCTGATGGGCAGCCCGCAGCTCTACGCGACCTTCCTGCTGTGGCTGCTCTCGGAACTGTTCGAGGAACTGCCCGAGGTCGGCAATCCGGACAAGCCCAAGCTGGTCTTCTTCTTCGACGAGGCGCATCTGCTGTTCGACGACGCGCCCAAGGCGCTGGTCGACAAGGTGGAGCAGGTGGCGCGATTGATCCGCTCAAAAGGGGTGGGGGTGTTCTTTATCACCCAGAACCCCGGCGACGTGCCCGACGGCATTCTCAGCCAGCTTGGCAACCGCGTCCAACATGCGCTGCGCGCCTTCACCGCGAAGGATCAGCGCGACCTGCATCGCGCCGCCGAGAACTACCGCGCCAATCCGAGTTTCGACACCGAGATCGCGATCAAGGAGGTCGGCACCGGCGAAGCGGTGACCTCCTTCCTCGAAAAGAAGGGCGTGCCGGGTATGGTCGAGCGCACGTTGATCCGACCGCCGCAGTCGCGCCTCGGCCCGCTCAGCGATACCGAGCGCGCCGCCGTGATCGCTTCAAGCGGTCTGGGCGAGAAATACGACACGCCTGTGGATCGCGAGTCGGCGCAGGAAATCCTCGCCAAGCGTGCCGAACTGGCCGCGCGCGAGGCTGCGGAGGCCGAGGCGCGTGAGAAAGCGGCCAAGACCGCCGCGGGCCGCTCCGAGCTCGATGAGGGCTTCGACAGTTTCAACAATGCGCGGCGCTACAATCCGACGGCTAAGTCGAAACCGGCGCGCAAATCCTCGCGCCGGTCCGATACGATCCTCGAGACTTTCGGCAAGAGCCTTGCGCGTCAGCTAGGCACCAAGACGGGCCAGACGATCGTGCGCGGGGTTCTCGGCTCGCTCTTCAAGTCGCGCTAAGCGAAGAGGCGCCCGCGCTCTCCCCAGAGGGCTGCGGCGCCAGCCGCGCCTCCGCCAGAAGCGCGATCAGCAGCTCGATATGGCGGGCGACCGAATAGGTCGCCTCGCCCGCGCGCCGCGCCTGATCGAGCGCCGCTTCCTCGGCAATCAGCGCGCGTAGGGCCGCGCCCGGACGCGGCAGCTCGCTCATCCGCATCACCCGCTTGAGGTCGCGCTTGCGGCTGTAATCGCTCAGCCCGTGCCGGGCCGCGCGGATCAACAGGCGCGGGCGGCGCAGCTTCGCCACGGCGGTGACAGGATCGGGATCAGGGGCGAGGCTGTCGACGGCGGCCGGTTCGACGAGGCGCAGCGGCGACGGGGCGTGAACGGCGGGCGTGGATTTCTGGCGAAATGCGAAGGTCATCGGAAACTCCCTTGAGGTGAGATCCCGAGCGTTACCCAGCCTCAGGCGGGGTTGCGCAATTTCGCCCTCAAGCGCGCGCCCCGCAAAGCTTTGTTTAGGAAGTTTAAGGAATTCTTGCTGGCGTCCCGTTTATTAACGAACGGGTAACCAAAGCAACTCACGGTTGTTACCGGACGGACTCGTCGCGCATTTTGCGGCGCAATCTGGGGGACAATATGACTTCGATCGCACCGGCCCCGGCGGAGCTTCCCGCCTGGCTGCCCGAACATGCCCGACTCTATCTGCGCCATGTCGAAGAAGGCGTTCCGATACGGGCACTGGCACGGGCGGAAGGGTGCGCGGCCTCGACCATCCTGCGCCGTGTGCGCCGGATCGAGGCGCGGCGGGAGGATCCGCTGGTCGATGAGGCGCTCGAACGTCTTGGCCGCGCGGCCGGACCGGGCGCTGCCAATTATCCCGAGGCTCCGATGACGACCGTGCTCCAAAAGGACACGCCCATGACCGCTGCTTTCCGCCCCTCTGAGGCGCCCGCCGATGAAGACCAGCTGCGCCGCGAGACGCGCCGCATCCTGCGCCGTCTGGCCGAGCCGGGCGCGCTCCTGATCGTGGGGCGCGAGATGGACAAGGCCGTGGTGCTGCGCGGCACGGTGCGCACGGCGGTGCTGGAGCGCGCGGTGGCGCAGGCTTTCGCGCTCAAGGACTGGATCGAGGTCGCTCATGCGGGGCGCGTCACCAGCTACGAGATCACGCAGGCGGGCCGCGCGGCGCTGAAACGCGTGCTGGAGGAAGAGGCCGCGGCACGCGGCGAGACCGCCGCCAATCCCTTCGCCGCGCAACATGGCGAGTTCGTCCACGAGACGCGTGCCGACGCGGACGGGCATCAGCGCCGGGTGCGCGCCAATCTGGCCGAAAGCCCGCTCGCGGTGCTCGCGCGGCGGCGTGACAAACAGGGGCGGCCGTTCCTTGGCGCTGATCTGGTCGCGGCAGGGGAGCGTCTGCGCGAGGATTTCGAACTGGCGCAGATGGGCCCGCGCGTGGGGCAGAACTGGGAACGGTTCCTGACCGGTGGCGGCGGGCGCGGGCAGTATCGCCCCGAGCTGGCGATGGGCGGCGGCTCCGACACGGCGCGCGAGCGGGTGGCGCTGGCGCTGCGCGATCTGGGGCCGGGACTGGGCGACATGGCGCTGCGCTGCTGCTGCTTCCTCGAAGGGCTGGAGACGGCGGAGAAGCGGCTCGGCTGGTCGGCGCGCTCGGGCAAGATCGTCCTGCGCATCGCGCTACAACGCCTCAAGCGGCATTACGACGACACCTATGGCGGGGCCAGTCCGATGATTGGGTGAACGGCGGTCCGGGCGTGCTGCAAGAGCTATCCGGACGCTCTCACGCGGCCAAACCCTCAATGCCTAACAGTCCGTTAAAGTTAAGGTGGTGCCTTAGCTTTGCTTCGCAAGACTCTGATAAAACGCAAAAAAGGGCGTGATATTTTCTCGCGCCCTTTCTTTTTGTCGCTGGTTCGCGTCCTGCCGGGCATGGCGCGCACCCTCACGAGTTCTCTTCGTGGCATGAGCCATCCATGTGGAAATGGTATAATGCGAAGTTGTAAAGTTTTTCGCATGTCGATAATCGAAGATTATGAATATCACGCTTCGCCAACTCACCTATCTGCGGGCGCTCGGTCAGGCACGCTCTTTTTCGCGCGCCGCCGAAATCGTCCATGTCAGCCAGCCCGCGCTCTCGGTGCAAATCCGTGAGCTCGAGGAGCAGGTGGGTCAGCCGCTGGTCGAGCGGCGTCCGCGCGATGTGCGGCTGACGCGGGCGGGGCGGCGGGTGCTGGAGACCGCCGAGCGGGTCGCGGGCGAGTTGCGCGATCTCCAGTCCGAGGCGCGGCGCGGGCTGGGGCAGGTCAATCTCGGTGTGATCCCGACCATCGCGCCCTATCTGCTGCCTGCGTCTCTGGCGGGGCTGCGCGCGCAAGGGGGGCTTCGGCTGCGCGAAGCCACGACCGAGTCGCTGCTGGCCGAGATCGCCGAGGGGCGCCTTGATGCGGCGATCATCGCGACGCCCGCGCCCGAACTGTTCGAGACGCCGCTGTTCGAGGACCGTTTCCTGCTGGCCGGGACGCCGGATCAGCTGACCATGGTGCGCGGCCTCAGCCCTCAGGCGATCGACCCGGATCAACTCTTGCTGCTCGACGAAGGCCATTGCCTCGCGGATCAGGCGCTGGCGCTGTGCGGGCTGACGCGGGCGGCGCAGCGCATCGATCTGGGGGCGTCCTCGCTTACCACGCTTTGCGCGCTGGCCGGGCAGGCAATGGGGCTGACGCTGGTGCCCGAGATCGCGAGCTTGCAGGAAACCCGGGCGTTCCCGACGCTCGCGCTCAGCCGGTTCGACGAAGAGCCGGCACGGACCGTAAGGCTGGTCCGTGCCCGCGAAGTTTCCGATGCCGAGGCGTGGTTCGACCCGCTCGCGCAGGTCTTGCAAAAAGCGGGCGAGGGCTTGGTCGCGCAGGCGCGCAGACGCTTCTGAGCGTCGCGCGCCCGGTCCCTCATAAGCCGGCCCGATTACGGGCCGGCATAGGGTCACGCCGCCGCTTCGGCCT
Source organism: Thioclava sp. DLFJ4-1 (assembly GCF_002020145.1). Classification (NCBI taxonomy): domain Bacteria; kingdom Pseudomonadati; phylum Pseudomonadota; class Alphaproteobacteria; order Rhodobacterales; family Paracoccaceae; genus Thioclava; species Thioclava sp. DLFJ4-1. The sequence continues at coordinate 198,290 of NZ_MPZT01000001.1, read as the reverse complement.
TGGCGTTGACCAGCCAGTTCATGACGGTCTCGGGCGAGGACACGCCATAGGGGTCTTCGCCGTGGTTGTCTTCAAGGCCAGGCTCTTCGAACCAGGCTTCGATCACGCCGTCATTGACGACGGCCGCATAGCGCCACGAGCGCAGACCGAAGCCCAGATTGTCCTTGCGCACCAGCATGCCGACGCGGCGGGTGAACTCGCCCGAACCATCGGGGATCACCTTGACGTTCTCGAGACCCTGCGCCTTGGCCCACTGGTTCATCACGAAGGCGTCGTTGACCGACAGGCAGTAGATTTCGTCGATGCCCTGCTCGGCGAAATCGTCGAAGCCCTTCTCGAAGCCGGGCAGCTGGTAGGTCGAGCAGGTGGGGGTGAAGGCGCCGGGCAGTGCAAACAGCACCACGCGCTTGCCCGCGAAGTAATCCGAGGTGGTCTTGTCCTCCCAACGGAAGGGGTTCGGCCCCTCGATGCTGTCATCGCGCACGCGGGTGTGGAAGGTCACTTCGGGCAGTTTCGAACCGGAAAGCATGGGGAGGTCTCCTTTATCGGTTGGGGAGGTTGCGTTTTGGAGAGTGTCCTGACTAGCGGATGTCCCTTTCGGTCACAATCGCTGACTTTGCAGTTGCGGCATTCGCTGCGCGAGACCCTTTCGGATGCGCGGAGATGTTCGGCGTCTTTGAATTCGTTTTCCTTGTGGTGATCCTGACCGCCGCTTCCGCGCAGGTCAGCCGCGCGCGATGTGCAAGGCTGCCTTCGGGCCTGCGCATTTGCATCCGACACGCAATCGGCTTATGTGACGATCAACCGCACTCCGAAAGGATGGATCATGCGCGATCTCAAGATGCCCGGTGAACGCCACCCCGAAAAGGCGCATCGCGCCGACAATGCCCAGCCCAAGAAACCCGATTGGATCCGCGTGAAAGCGCCGGTCTCGGAAGGCTACAAGAAGACGCGCGACATTCTGAAGACCAACAAGCTGGTCACCGTCTGCGAAGAGGCAGGCTGCCCGAATGTCGGCGAATGCTGGAGCCAGGGTCACGCCACCATGATGATCATGGGCGAGATCTGTACCCGTGGCTGTTCCTTCTGCAACGTGGCCACCGGTCGCCCCGATGCGCTCGACGTGTTCGAGCCGGGCCGTGTCGCCCATGCGGTCGAGACGCTGGGGCTGAACCACGTCGTGATCACCTCGGTCGACCGCGACGATCTGGACGATGGCGGGGCGGAGCATTTCGCCCAGACGATCCGCGCGATCCGCCACCGCTCGCCCGACACCACGATCGAGATCCTGACGCCGGACTTCCTGAAATGCGAGCCCGCCGCGCTGGAGAAGGTCGTCGAGGCGCGCCCCGACGTCTTCAACCACAACCTCGAAACCGTGCCGGGCCTTTATCCCGGCGTGCGCCCCGGTGCACGTTACTTCCACTCGCTGCGTCTGCTGCAGCGCGTGAAAGAGCTGGACCCGTCGATGTTCACCAAGTCCGGCATCATGGTCGGTCTGGGCGAGGACGCGCCGCAGGTCCGTCAGGTGATGGATGACATGCGCTCGGCCGATGTCGATTTCCTGACGATCGGTCAGTATCTGCAGCCGACGCCGAAGCACCATGCGGTGATGCGTTTCATCACCCCGGACGAGTTCCGCGATTACGAGAAAGCGGCTTACGGCAAGGGCTTCCTGATGGTGTCCGCCACGCCGCTGACCCGCTCGAGCTATCACGCGGGCGACGATTTCGCGCGGCTCCGCGAGAACCGGCTGAAGAAACTCGGTCTCAGCTGAGCGCGTCCCAAGCGATTTGAACGAACCCGGCCCCACATGGCCGGGTTTTTCATTTCTCCAGCCGCGTGAGTTTTTCGTCCAGACCGAACAGCGCGCGAAATCGCAACGCGTCGCGCGCGCCCAAGGCCTGCGCGCCTTGGATGCTCAGGTGACCCGCATCGCGGTAAAGCGGCGTGCCGGCTTCCTCCAGCGGGCAGGTCTCATCCGGGCAGAGCACACCGATCAGGTCGAGCACCCGCACCCCCGCGATCGTCTCTAGCCCGTCGAGCGCGGCGAAGGCCTGCGCGCGATAGGCCCGCGCCTCCGCCTGCCGCATCTCGCAGCGCGCGCGGGGGCCAAAGCTGAGAAGCCCGCTCTCCGCCCGTTCGCGGCAGGCGAAGAAATTCGTGCCGACGGACGGGGGCGGGCTCACCAAGACGATCTGACGGTCGGGGCGTGCGATGGCCTGCACAGCCGCGTGCAAGGCGGCGCGGCCTCGGGCGAAACTCATTGCGACGGGCACGATCCGGCCGCGCTCCATCGCGAGGCCCTGCGGTTCAGAGCCGAGGATCTGTGCGACGGGGCTGGAAATGACCACGCGGGTGATCTCGGGATGGGCCTGCAGATAGGCTATGATTGCGGCGTTCGAGCGGATGCAGCCTTCGCCCCAGATAGCACCCTGACCGACCTCCGGCTGAATTTGGGACAGGCCGAGCACCGGCGCGCAGGCGGATTTCGTGGCCTGCGCGATCGGGCCGATCTCGGGAGGCAGGGTCGCGGCCAGATGCATCGCGTAGCTGTCGCCCCATAGGAATGTGGTCGGGTGCGGGCCAGTCGTGCACAGCGCTTCCGGGTCGAACGCCCCGGTGAAGTCGCATCCCGGCGCGATCCCGGTATTCGCGGCCCCGAGCGCGAGGTAGTCGCGCGGAGGCATGCGCAGGCCGGGCAGGGCGAGGGCGATCAGCCACAGCGCCACCGTCCCGCCAAGCGCCAGCCCCGCCGCGCGCGGCCAAGAGGGCGGCGGCGCGCTGTGCAGCGGGCGCTCGACCCCGATATGCAGCAGATGGGCGAACCCCAGCGAAACAGAGATCAGACTCAGTCGCAGCCAGAGCGGCAAAGGCGCATCCAGCCACGCGTTGCGCGTCAGCGCGAAAAGCGGCCAATGCACGAGGTAAAGCGCATAGGAAATCCCGCCGAGCCAGAGGAGCGGTCGCATCACCCAATGGCTGCCATTCATCCAAGGCGGTCGCGCCGCGATAACAAGCGCCGTGGCCCCGACCACGATCACCGCATCCAGCCCCGGATGTACCGAGCCCCAGCCCGCACCCGGCGCGATGGCGCAGACCGCCAGCAATACGGCCAGCGCCAAGGGGCTGAGCAGGCGCAGCCAGCGCCCAGCACGCCTTTCGATCCGCGGCTCGAACAGCATCACCACCGCCCCGGCCATCAGCTCCCACGCCCGCGTCGGCAGCAGGAAAAAGCTCGCAACCGGGCTGCGCGGGGCCAAAACGAGGCAGCCGGCGAGGCTGATCGCTAGAGCCCCCAGCAAAAGCAACGGCCAGTGCCTGCGCGGTGTAATCAGCATGGCGAGGGGCGTGACGAGGTAGAACTGCTCCTCCAGCGACAGCGACCAGCTATGCAGAAGCGGGTTCAACTGCGCGCCGGCGGTGAAGTAATTCACGCTCCGCCATAGAGCGATATTCGAGGTGAAGCTCAACGCCGCCCCGAGCGTGTCGAGGAACCGCGCCATCTCGGCTTGCGACAGCAGCCAGAGCGCGGCCACGGCGGTTGCGAGATAGACGGCAAAGGCCGCAGGCAGCAGCCGCTTGGCGCGCGACAGGTAGAATGTGCGCAAGGAAAACCGCCCCTCGGCCATTGCGCGCGCGATCATCCCGGTGATCAGGTAGCCCGAGATCACAAAGAAGATGTCGACCCCGAGATAGCCGCCCGCGAGGGGCAGCTCGGCGTGATAAAGTACCACCATCGCCACGGCGAGCGTGCGCAGCACCTGAATGTCGCGCCGATAGGGCAGACCCGCGCTCATGCCGAGGCCTGTGCGGGGATCGCGCGCAGGTCGGGCGCGATGTCGAGGGTCAGCCAATCGGGGATCAGATCTGGCCGTGGCTCCGGCGCCGTCCAGATCTGATCCCGCAGCTTGAAGCCGTTTGCGGCATAGACGTCGCGGCAGGGCGCGTTGAGGGGGCTCTCGTTGATCCGTCCGTGCAAGGGACGGCGTCCCGGGCGTGCCGCCAGCGCGGTCTGCAACAGCGCCGTCTCGATCCCGTAGCCGAAGGCCCGGCAACTGAGAACGAACTGGGTGATTTCACTCGCCTCGGCCCCATCCGCGATCACGAGCGCGCTCACGATCCCCATCGACCCGAACCTGTCACCCGCCTCGGCGATCAGCACATGGCGGGAGGGATCGGAGAGTTCCTTGGCCGAGATCGGAACCTGCGTCGTGTTGAACTGATTGGTGCGCGCGATCAACTCACCCACCCGGGGCAGATCGCGCCGTTTGGCGGTGCGGATCGCGACCCGCAGTCCAAGCTGGCGATAAGCGGCACCGGGGTCTTCGGAAGGCGTGGCGACATAGGCCTGCCGCGCCGCCCGCGCCTGATAGAGCGTGGTGCGGTCGGAACCCGCAAACGCGGCGCGCTGAACGGCCCAGTCGTCCAGCAACTGCCACGTCTCCGGCGCGTTCGGGTCGAGCGCCAGCAGCCCCGGACACCCCGCTTCGGCCAGCGCACGCTCATCGGCGCGATCGTCGAGAAAGACGAAGCTCTCGGGCGCGAGGTTCAGCCGCGCCGCGATCTTCGCGATATTGCCCGCTTTCGGCGCCCAGTCGATCTCGCGCGCGACGAAATCGGAGGCCCGCAGCGCGGTGCCCCGCCAACTGATATTCGTCGGATCGTTCTTCGAGGCCACCGCGAGCAACACCCCGCGCGCCTTCAGTCGCCGCAGCAGGGCCTGACGGTCGTGGTGATGGGTGATCGGACCTTCGCCGATTTCGCCCGCCCAGAGCGTGTTATCGAGATCGCTCACCACCAGTTTGCGCCGCGAGAGCAGATGCGCCGCGCGGCAGGCGCGCAGATAGGGGCCGGATGCAAGAGAGGCCGCCAGCGCCGTGGGGTGCAGATCGCCCGCCTCGAAGAGCACGCGCCCCGCCGCGGGACCCAGACGATGCGCCTCTACGGCCTCCGGGATACGCAGAACCGGGCGCGCCGCCCGCTGCGCCAGCGCGTCGAGCCTTGCGTTCAGCCACGCCGCCACACGGGCCCGCCTGCGCGCGCCGAAGCGATCCGCCACCGCACCACGCCAGCCCGAAGCCTGCCGCGCGCCCGAGATGTCATGCAGATAAACCGGGGCGTCGGTCCGCGCGAGGAGGTGGGATAGCGTCGCCTCCACCTCGTCCAACGTGGCGCGCAAGCCGGGCAGGTCGCGCGCCATCGGCCGCAGGACGGCGCTGGGCGCAAGGGCGCGCGTATAGCTTTGCGCGAAGCCGAAACCGAAAGGGGCGTAGAAGATCAGATCGACCGGGCCAGCCCCCTCCACCGCGCGGCGCAATTCCGCCGCGTCGCGCTGGGCGCAGAGCTGCGGCGTGATCGCGATGCCCTCCGCCGCCGCCGCGATCTGAAGCTGGGTCGCGATGTCCCAGATCAGGCAATCCCCGATGAACAGCACGCGCAGCGCATGACCGGGCGGTCGGGCCAGTGTCTCGGTCAGGTGTGCCAAGCCTTGCACGAGCGTGGCGCGGGCAGCCTCCGACAGCTCCGGGCTGAGCCTGTCGTGCCAGCGTGCGGCGAGCGTCGTGTCGCAGCCCGCCTCTGTCTCGGACAGCCGCGCGGCGCCATAGGTCAGCTTCAGCCACCCCGCCAGCGCCGCGAAGCCCTGCGCGGCGTCTCCCTGCGCGAGGTGATGGGCGAGCAAGGCGCAGCCCGTGCGCGCCTGCTGCAACGCCGCAGGGCCCGGCGCCTTCGCCAGCACCTGCAATTCCCCGGCAAGGGCGTCGGCTTGCGCACGGATCGCGCGGGACAGCTCCTGCTCACCCCCGTTCATCGCACGGCCCTCCGGGGTTTCAGTCGCAGCCACGCTCTCAGCAGCGAGGGCGCAAGCGCGATCACCAGCGCCTTCACCCAAAGCGCTTTCGGCGCGACCTGCCAATCCACCTGCGCCAGCCGCGCGAGTGCCAAGTCCCGATGGCCCGCATTGGCCTGCCAGATCACCGCATGCAGGCAGGAATAGGCGTGAAACCGCGCCGCGCTCCGCCGTCGTGGCAAAGCGATACGTCCGCGCGCGATCCAGTCCGCGAAGGTCTGGTGCCAATGCGGCACCTCGCCTTGATGCGCGCGCCAGCCGCTCGCGCCGTCTTCGATGTGGTAGCGTGCGACGGGGGCGGGGAGATAGGCAAACCGCGTCTCGCAGCCCAGCCGAAACCAAGTGTCGCTGTCCTCGCCGACCGTGACGCCTTCGGGAAATCCGCCCGCGCGGATAAGCGCGCCACGGCGGATCATCACCGAGGAGGCGGTAACCTCTGGCCCGCCCCGAACCAGATGCGCGAAGTAATCGCTCAGGAAAAGCACCGGGGCCTCGGCCAGCTCCAGCGCGGACAGACTATCCTGCCCCGCTTGGCACACCTCGCCGAAGATCACCTCCGCCCCCGGCACCGCCCGTCTTGCGCGCTCGAACGCGGCCAGCGCGCCCGGCAGATAGGTGTCATCTGCGTCGAGAAAGGCGATCCAGTCGCGCCGCGCGGCCCGCATCCCTGCATTGCGCGCGGTACTCACACCGCGATTGTCCTGCCGGATCAGACGGATGGTAAGCGGCGAACGCGCGGCGATCCGCTCCACGAGGGCGGCGCTCTCGTCGCGAGAGCCGTCGTCGATCACCACCACTTCGGCGGGCGCAGGCCGCTGCGCCTCGATCGAGGCGAGCGTCCGCGCGATGAAGAGCGCCTTGTCATGCAGCGGGATCACCACGCTCAGATCGGCGCAGCGGTCGACATTGACACTGGGCGTGCAGATGCGGGTGGGCCGTTCCATCCTTGGCGAAAGCGCGGTCATGTGAAGGCGACCTCCTCGGCGAATTGGGTAAAGGCGCGGGCCAGCCCGGTGATCGTGCCGTCGATAGCGTCTTGCGGGGCGCAGCTCGCGAGGGCACGAAGATCGGCAAGGTTTTCCAAGCCCGTGAGCGCTACGGGCTCCCAGCCGCGCCGGGCCACCGCGCTGGCGTAATCGTCGAACTTGAACCGCCCGCCGATCAGCCCCGGCGCGGCCAGCCAGATCGCGGGCAGGCCAAGCGCATCCGCCGCGATCAGCCCGTGCAGCGAGGCCGAGGCGATACGTTCGCAAGAGGCGATCTGCGCGATTACTCGCGCGGGCGGAGCCGCAGGCGAGATCAGCCGGATTGCCGACCCGTGCCGTGCTTTCAGTGCCGCGAATTCCGGCGCGTCGAGATGGGCGTGATGGGCCACCAGCCCGAAGGCATGGCTCGGCGCGGGCAGGGAGGGCCGTTTCTCGGTCCCGCCGAGGAGAAGCCGCGTTGCGTAAAGTCCGGGATCGCCGAGGGTCACGCTATGGCCCAGCCCTTCGACCCGGTCCCGGCTCAGCGCGCCGCGCAGCCCCACGATCCGCGCCCCGGTGAAGCGCCGTGTGCTGCGCGCATTGATGAACCCGGAGCCGAGGATCGTGCCGCGATATTGTTCGGTCAGGTGTTCGAGCACCGATCCGGTCGCGGTCAGCTGCGCGCGGTCGGGATAAGCATGGACCGGGGTAAAACCGTGATGGCGCAGGATCGCGGGCGTCAGCAGATCGCCGAAATTCAGCGACTCGCGAAACCAATAGGCGCTGAGCCCGTTGCCCCGCGCCAGCGCAAGGCCCTGTTGGGGCAGCCGCTCGGTAAGATGATAGCTCATCAGCCGGTCGATCCGGTGGCGCAGCATGAGGCTCATTCGCCCGCCCTCCCGATGAGGCTGGCGAGACGTTCGGGGTCTTGGGGTGTCGCGCCGTGGCCGCTCCGTGCGGCCTCCGCACGCAGGGCCGCCGCCTGCCGATAAAGTGCCGCCATCTGCGCCCCGACCTGCGGCCAGAGATAGGTTCGGGCCACAAGCGCCCGCCCGCGCGCGCCCATCGCCGCCCGCTCGGGCGCAGTCGTTGCACCAAGCGCGGCAATTGCGCCGCCCAAGCCCGCCAGATCGGGCGCGACCCACCAGCCGCAGCCCGCCTCGGCCAGTTCCCCCCAAGGGCTGCCGGTCGTGGCGATCACGGGACGTGCGGCGGCCAGCGCCTCTGCGACGACGGTGCCGAAATTCTCGGTATGGCTCGGCAGGATCAGCGCATCGGCCGCCACGATTTCCGCCTGTTTCGCAGCGCCCCAGATCGGTCCCGCGAGGGCGATGCGGTCTGCCGCGTCCCGCTCGACCGCGCGGGCGCGCAGCGCCGAGGTCAGGCCGTCCTCGTCGGGGCCTGCGATCCGCAGCTCCCAATCGCGCGGCGCGCAGGCGGCGAAGGCGCGGATCAGCGTGTCGAGGTTCTTCACCCGGTGCAGCCGCCCGAGAAACAGGAGCCGTTTGCGCCCATTCGGGCTGCGCGTCCGGGTTGGCGCACCCTCCGGTGGCAAGGCGATCCCCAGCGGAACCTGCGCGATCCGCGCGACCGGGCAATGGTGCGCGACCGCCTCCGCCTCGGCCTGCGAGGTGACGTGCAAAAGCTCCGCCCGCGCCAGATCGCGGCGCTGATACAGGTGCCACGCGAGGTCTTTCTTGCGCCGCTTATGCGCCCGCGCCCATGGCAGCAGCATCCCGTGCGGGCTGACGATCCGGCCCAGCCCCAGATCGGCGGCAAGGCGCAGCCCCGCATGGTTCAGCGGGTCCCACAGCCCATGGCTATGCACCACGATCCGCGCGCCGGCCCTCACTTGCGCACGCATCCCGGCCATCGCCCGTGCGAGCTGCGCGACGTTCGGACCTTGCGTGGGCGCGACGCGCAGGCAGCGCGGGGCGATCTCCGCGTCCGGGTCGAAAGCACGGGTCAGAAAGCGGCTCGCGATGCCCTGCGCCGCAAGCGCCTCCGCCAGAGCGGGCGCATTGGCTGCGATCCCACCGGCACTGCGGCGCAGGTCCGGCACAACATGCAGAACGGTGATCTCAGGCGGGGGAGAAGTCATGGGAGAACTCCGGTTGAGGCATAGGGTCGGCAGAGAGATGGTCCGCAGCCGCGGTCGCGAGGGCGGCGGTGAACCGGGCAGGGGTGAAGCGCGCGATGTCGGCCTGCAGGGCGGTGCTGAGCCGGGATTGCAGGCCCGCGTCGCGCGACAGGGACAGCAGTCGGCGCGCGGCCTCTGCCTCGTCCGAGAAGCGGCAGTCCGGGGCGGACACGATCTCGTCCTGCCCGGTTCCGCGCGCCACCAGAGGGATCATCCCGCTGGCGGCCATCTCGGCGGTGGCGATGCCGAAGGCCTCCACCTCGCAGCAGTTGAGCCCGTAGCGCAGCGATCCCAGAAGCGCGGTTTTCGCGGTGCCGCTCTGAGGTGGCAGCCGTTCGATCCAATTCTGCCCTGCGATCAGTGCGCGGATACGGGCCATGTAATCGGGCGGCCCGTCGGGCCCGGCGATCACGAGCCTGCCGCGAAACCCTTGGGCACGAGCGCGCGCGACGATGGCGATGGCCCGCTCGATCCGTTTTTCCGGGACGATCCGGCCGAAGACGAGCACATCCTCCCGCCGCGCCTCCCAGTCGCGGATCGGGCCTGGGGCGGCGGCCAGCGCCACCGGCGGGGGGGATCACGCGGACCCGGCCGGGGCAAAGCGGGGCACTCGCCGCCGCGAGCCAATGCGAATTGGCGATCACCATGTCATCGGGGCGCGGGTGCAGGGCGGGACCGTCGATCACGCGGCACAGAATCTTGGCGCGCGGGCCCGTTTGCCCTGCGAGCGCGGGATGCCAGTCGCGGGCAGAGAGCAGATGCAGCGCGGGCGCGTTCCAGCGGCGGACGCCAGACAGCGAGACCCGCAGATCGTAATCCCGCCCGAGCGCCGCCAGCGCCCGATTGAACCGCGCGGCCTCGAACGTGCCGATGCGGCTTCGCGCGGGAAGGGTGAGAACCCGCAGGTCGCCGGGAGAGAGGTCGGTGCCCGCCAGCGCGTTGAGCGCGTTGCAGTCGAAGCCGCCACGCGTGATGAGGGTCAGATCGAACCGCTCGCGCAGCGCCACGAGCGTCCAAGCGGCCACCGCCTCGGCCCCGCCGCGCCCCCAGATCGCATGGGCGAGCACGGCGCGCGGTTTTTTGGACGGCGCGCTCATGCCGGACCCTCCGTCGGGCGGCGTCGCAGGAGTGCGGTCAGCCGCGCGCGTTCCGGCGCGCTCAGCCCCAGCCGCCAGCTTACCCCGAGCCAGAGCGCCGCGCAGAGCCCGAGGCTCAGCGCCAGCCGCGCCGCGCCCTCGGGCAGCAGTGCCTGCACCAGCGCCGCGCCAAGCGCCACGGGCAGCACGCTCGCCAGCACCGGGATCAACGTCTCGCGCGCCCAGCGTGTGGCGGTGCCGGGGGAGAGGCGCGTCAGTAGCATAATCCGTAACGCGGCGATCGCGGTGGTGACGGCGAGGGCGACCCAGAGAGCCGCGCCGATCTCGCCACTGGCCCGACCGGCGAGGAAGGCGGCGGGCAGGCTCATCACCGCCAGCGCCGCGCCCCAGCCCTGCATCCATGCGATGCGACCGCGTGCGAGGAACGCCAGCCCCAAGCCCGCGCTCAGCTGATCGAGCGCGAGTGCCGCCAGCATCAGCCGCACCACCAGCACCATCTCGGGGTTGCTGCGCCCCAGCCAGAGCGACAGCAGCGCCGGGGCGTTTACCGCCATCGGGATCGCCGCCCCGAACGCGATCAGCGCAGCGATCCGGCTGGCGACCAGCGCGCCGGTGATGCTGCCGTCAGAGCCTAGTGCCGCATGATCGGCATAGATGCGCGGGGCCAGAACCTGACGCGTCGCTTCGGCGAATTGGCGCAAAGCGGCGGGGAGTTGGTTGCCCAGCCCATAGGCCGCGCTCGCGACCGGACCGCCCAGCGCCGCCATCAGAAGAACCATGCCCTGCGCCCGCGCACTCGCCGCCAACCCGCCGAGGACCGACCACGACAGGAGCGCGGTCTGGCCGCGGGATGGGCGGAAGTTCAGGATCCAGCGCAGATGCAGCCGCGTCTCGGGCAGGGATTTGCGCACCCGCCACGCCCCGGCAAGGGTTACGCTCAGGCTCAGCCCGGCGGATAGCGCGGCGAAAGCGGCAAGCGGCGGCGTAGTCTGCCCACCGAGGAGAAAGGCCACCGGGATCAGCGCCACCGCCCGTGCCAGATCGAGCGCGGCGAACAGGCCGAACCGTTCGCGCACCTGCAAGGCGATTTCGTACGGGGCGAGCGCGATCGCGGCGACGCTTGCCGCCAGAACGCAGAAGAAGGCGACCTGGGCCTGATCCGCCAGCGCGGGGGGCAGATCGAACAGCCGCGCCAGCGCGGGTGGGCCGAGAACTGCACCAATCCCCGCCACGCCGAGCGCCACCCGCAGATGCAGCCCGATCAGCGCGTTGAAGAGGCGCGGGCGCTCTGCCAGCGGCGCAAGGGAGAGCGCGCGCAGCGTCGTGCTTTGCAGCGCGCCGGTCACAATGCTCGCGATCAGCGCCATGGCGAGCGCTGAGAGATAGGCGCCCATCGCTTCGACCCCCAAAGCGGCCAGCGCGAAGCGGGTGCTCAGTAACCGCGCGACCAGCCCGCCTGCGATCTGCCCCCATGCAATCGCCCCGTTGCGTATCGCACGCGACGGAGGTGTTTGTGGTGAGGAGGAGGGCAAAGGCCGGGGGGACAATACGGAGACGCTCATCGGACACCTCCTTCCGACGATACGCCATCCGATGCCGCGCGCGGGCCGCGCCCGTCTCCGGCGCTGACATCGCCCAAAACGACGACACGCGGCGGCACGATGGCGCCGGGGCGCAGGACGCGATGCGCCGTGACCCACGCGCTGTCGCCGATCTCGATGGGCCGCGCGAAGAAGCGGAAATCGCCGCGCGCCCAGTCATGGCTGCCGGTGACGATGCGCACCCCTTGGCTAATGCAGACATGTGCGCCGATCCGCACGGGGCCGGGATTGTCGATCCAGACGCGCTCTCCTAGCCAGACATGCGCGCCGATCTCCAGAAGCCACGGGTATTTTATCGTGACGCGTGGCTTGCAGACGAGGCCGGGGCCGACTTTCGCCCCGAACCCGCGCAGGATCGCCGCTTTCGTGCGCGAGGGGATCAGGGCGAGAAGCGCCGATTGGAAGAAGAGCGCATTGACCAGATACCACGCCACGCGCCAGCCGAAGCTGCGATTGCCCGCGATTACCGGGCGGGGAAAGCGAGACAGGTCCTGCGTGGCGATCGGCCGAAAGGGACCTTGCCGGGAGGAGGGGCCCGATTGCGGCGGGACGGGGAGGGGCATGGCATCAGGCATTGGAGCGCACCGCAGCTTGGGGGAAGCGTACCCGGACCGCTTCGATCGCGCCTGACACGCTCGGGTTGAGCCGTGCGGGCTTGAGCCGGGTGCGAATGCGCTTGGCCAGCGCGGTCGTCATCCCCAGCGCGGTCCAGAAGGCGGGGGTGGCGGCACCTCCGGGCGAGAGCAGCCATGCCTCGAACTGCGCATGCGTGAAGAGCGCCGCGAGGTAGCCCAGCAACAGCGCCATCAGCACCCGGTCTCTGCGGTGGCGCGCATGCCGGACCGCGAGAACCGCGCCGCGCGTGATCAGGAGCAGCATTCCGGTGAAGAGCGCGGCCCCCGCAAGCCCGACCTCTTCGATCAGAGCCAGCGCCGAATTGGTCTTCTCGCGCCCATAGTGCGACGCACTCGCCGACAGTGCGTAGTCGTCGAACCCGTCGGAGACGCCGAAGCCCAGCCCGAACATTCCGCCCGCGCGGGCCCCTTCGAGCGTCGCGGCCCATGTCTCGGCGCGCGAGGCGATCAGGGTCTCGGTCTGTGCGGACGCCTTGAAGAGATAGCGCTGTGTCAGCGTCTCCGCCCGGTCCGGGAAATAGAGCCACAGAAGCGACAGCACGGCCCCAAGCGTTGCCGCCGCAATCGCCAGCCGTTTGAAGCCGCGCCCAAGAAGAAAGACCGCGATCAGCACCGTCAGCGAAAGCAGGCTCGCCCGCGACAGGCTCATCAGCACCAGCACCGTCAGGATCAGCGCCACCGCGCGCCAGAACAGCCGTCTCTGACGCCCGATCCGGCGCTGGGCGAGCCGCCACAGCGGCAGTGGCGCGACGGTCACGATCATCAGGGCGAGGAAGTTGGAATTGGCGCTCAGCCCCCGATAGAGCGAGATATCCGCGTTCATCTCGACCGTGCCGAAGCCCGAACGCAGCCCCCCGATGCCGGCGAACAGCACCAGCGCCAGCAGCGGCCAGAGGATCGCAAAGAGATCGCGCCGCCGCGTGTGCTGTGCCCAGGCAGCGCCCGCCGAGGCGAAGGCCAGCGCGGTCAACGCGTAGGTCGCGGCTTTCGGCCCGCTCAGATGCGGAACGCTCGACCACAGCGCAGACAGCGCCGCCAAGCCCAGCAGCGCCAGCCGGAAATACATCCCGTCGCCCGGTATCTTGCGCCACAACCGCCCATTGAGCAGAAGCGCGAGGACCAGCCCCCCCATCACCGCCCAACGCGCGCCGGGTCCGAAGATCATGTTGACATAGATGACGCTCGGCGCGGCGGTTGCGGCGATGCCGAGGCCCAGCAACAGGCCGCGTTTGCGGATCGCGAGCCTCATGCGCGTTCCGCCTTGCGGTTGGGCGCGGGCGCGGGCCAGCGCGGCATGCAATGCGCCGGCGTCGCCCGGCGGCACGATCAGCCCGGCCTCGCGCCCGCCCAGCAGGTCGGGCACCGCGCCGCAGGCCCCGCTTGCCACGACACCGCAGCCGGCGGCGAGCGCCTCGCCGATCACCAGCCCGAAAGGTTCGGCGCGGCTTGGCAGGACAAGGCAATCCGCGGCGGCGAGGTGATCGCGCAGCGCCGCCCCTTCGAGCCGCCCGCGCCACAGGATACGGGGATCGCGTGCCGCCGCCTTCGCCAGTGTCTCGCCAAGCGGCCCGTCGCCCGCCACGATCAAACGCGCCTGAGCGGCGTTGAGCTGCGCGAAAGCGTCCAGCAGCAGGTCCAGCCCTTTCTCGGGGGCGAGCCGCCCGAGGAACATCAACACGGGCGCATCGGCCGCGATCCCGAGCCGCGCGCGCATCTTCTGCCGCCCGTCAGGGCCGAGGGTGCGAACGTGGCGCGCGATGGCGGCGGTGTCCGAACTCATCCGTCCGGGGACGATCTTCTCGGGCGGCACGCCTTGGTCGCGAAGATAGTCGGCAGCACGCTGGCCTGCCGGGCAGAAACCGTCGATCATCTCGAGGATCCGACGCTTGAGCACCGCGCGAACCCCGCGTGCAGGGCTCATCCACGTGTCGCTCAGCGCGATGATCCGCGCGCCAGAGAGTTTGCCTAGGACGATCGCAGCCAGCAGGGGGAAATGCGCCCAACCGGCGACGAAAATGACTGTGGGGCGCGTGCTGCGGATCTCGCGCCAGAGCGTGACGAGGGCCGCCAGACGCTTCGCGGGCAGGATGGTTTCGGGCGCGGCGTCTGCCCATCTCTGCGTAACCGCCGCCGAGACATAGCGCACCGTGAGACCGGTGGGCAATTGTTCTGCCAGCGCGGTGGTCATTGCGACCATGTACGGCGCGGGCTCGATCAGCACCGCGAGCGCGGAGCCGGGGCAGGCTTCGGGGCAGGGAGGCTTAACCGACAAGGCGGGCCTCCTGCGGATAAGGGGCGGCGCGGGCGCAGGCGACGTGCAGCACTTCGGACAATGCGCGGGCATGGGCATCCCAACTGGCATGATCGCGGGCGAAGCGGGTGCCCGCGCGCGCAATTTGGCGCCACTCGGCACGCGGTCCGGTCACCAGGGGGCGCAACGTCTCGACCAGCGCCCCGACCGAGCGTGGCGCGACCAGATAGCCGGTCTCGCCGTTGCGCAGGAATTGCCCGGGGCCCTGGCCCTCGACCCCGATGCAGAGCGCGCCGGCCGCCATCGCCTCGAGATAGACGATCCCGAAAGCCTCTCGCCATGAGGGCAATACGAAAATGTCGCTTTGTCCGAGCGTTGCGAGAACATCTTCATGTGGTTTCGGACCGGCGAGGGTGATCCGATGCGCAAGCCCCTGCCGCGCGATTTGGGCGGCGAGATTGGCACGCTTGGGCCCGTCGCCGATGATTGTCAGATGCCATGGCGCGTCCCCCTCGCGTGCAAGCCGTCCGAGCGCCGCGATCAGCAGGTTCAGCCCCTTGGCGGGATGCAGATTGGCGACGCTCACCAGCCGCAGGGGAGCCTCGTCCGGTAGCTGCGGGGGCGGACGGTCGGGCGCGGGATCGACCCCGTTCCAGACCACCTCGATATGATCCCCACGCCCGGACAGATCGGTCGCGAAGCGGCGCAGCGGTTCGCCCACCACCACAAGCCGGTCGAGCCCGCCCAAGGCGTCCCGAAACCGCTCGGCCTGCCCATTGGTCCAAAGATACCGCCAATTGCTGTTCTCGCCGTGCAGCACGCCGACCACAGGCAGGCCCATCCGCGCGGCCAACGCCTGCGCCGCAGGGGCGAGCGTCTCTGTCTGCACCAGGATCACATCGGGACGGCGCGCGGCGATCATCTCGCTCGCCAGCGCCGTGAGCGCCCGGTCGAGCGTGCGATTGGTCAGCTTGCGCATCAGCCCGCCCGGCAAGGTCGGGTAGCGCGCGAGGCGGATCTCCTCGATCTCGGGGAAGTGCGTGACATCGATCTCTCCACGATGCTCGGGCGAGGCGAGCCGCGCCGTGCCCACAGGCGTCAATCCGCGCAGCACGCCGACCCGGACGCGGTGACCCTGCCGCGCGAGCGCCCGCGCGCTGTCGGCGACGAAGCGGCTCGGCCAGCCGTCGGGGCGGTTCGGAAACCACGGGGTCAGCATCAGAATGTCGAGCGATGCGCCGCTGATGATCACAATTCCACTCCTTCACTCGGTTCGCGAGGTCGGGAGGCGACGGGGCGCGCGCTTGGTTGACCTCGCGTTAACCGTCGCGCAAGCGAGGTTAATTTGAGGTTAATGGTCAAAAGCGTGGCCTGTGGGGGGCGGCGAGAGCGTGGCGCAAGGCCGCATCGGCGAGCGGCCCGCGTGGCCCTGCGCACTGCGAATTCCCGCGCGCGCGAACCGGAATCTGCAATTCTGGTTCCCGCAAAGAAACCTTTGCCGAGCTCCGGCGTTGAAGATATTCCAGCTTCTACGACACGCCGCAGACGGGTTTGTAATGACCAAGATTCACAGGCCCGCGCCTTCGCATGCGGTGTCCTTCCGACAAATCCTGAGACACGAGACCTCCGCCGCGCATGAGGCGGGGGAGGCGCAATTCTCCCAGTTCTTCGCGGCCCCGGCGCAGAAGCTGGGTTGGTTCCTCGCAGCGCAGGCCGCAGGGCTTGGCGTTTTGGCGCGCCATGCGGGCCCCGGAGCGCTCTGCGCGGGATTGCTGAGCGATTTGCTCGACCGGCTCGACCGGGATCTGGCGCGGCTGGGCCGTCCTGTGCACCCGGTGCCCGCCCCGGACGCAGAGCAGGGGCGGCTCGACCCGCTGGCGGTCGACTATCTCGTGCTGGGCTCGCGGCTCGGCACGCAGGTGATCGACCGCAAGGTCTTCGCCGAGACCCCGGCCGAGGCCAAACCGCTTTATTTTCAGGCCCCTGCCGCCGGGGCGCTGTGGAAACGGCATTGCGCGACGCTCGATGCGCTGAGCCCCGCAGAGCCGCGCGCGGCCCGTGTCGTCGCCGATGCGACGCGGGGTTTTTATCTTTTCGCGCAGGCCGTGCAGGCGCAGGGGGCGGGCACAACGTCCGACGCTCTCGCACCGGCGCTTGCCTCCAATTCCATTGACCATCCGCCGCCCGGCAGGATCGCGACAGACACCGATTTGACGCCCAAGGAGCCGACGTGACGCCCGATACCAGCCCCGCCCCCAGCCAGCGCCCCGTCGATCTGACCGATTGCGACCGCGAGCCGATCCACCAGCTTGGCCGGGTCCAGAGCTACGGAGCGCTTCTGGCGCTCTCGAGCGACTGGATCGTGCAACATGCCTCGAGCAATCTCGAGGAGATCCTCGGCATGGCCTATGAGGAGGCGCTTGGCCGTCCACTTGCCGATCTGATCGTCTCGGACGGGTTCGATCGGATCCGCGCGAGCCTGCGCACGGCGGAGGGCGGCGAGACGGCGGTGCGGCTGTTCGGTGTGGTACTGAAAGCGAATGGGAAGAGTTTCGACGTCTCGCTCCATGCCTCGGGGCCGTATCTGGTCGTCGAATTCGAGCCGAAGCTGGAAACGCGCGGACGTGATGTGATGACCGACGTGTATCCGCAGATCGCGCGTCTGCGCCGCGACCGGGGGCTGGAGCGGCTTGCGCGCGATGCGGCGATGGGGCTGCAGGCGCTCTCGGGCTTCGACAGCGTGATGATCTACCAGTTCCAGCCCGATCAGTCGGGCAAGGTCATCGCCGAGACCCGAAAGGACCAGCAGCGCCTCTATGACGGGTTGCGCTTCCCTGCCAGCGATATCCCGGTGCAGGCGCGGGCGCTGTATAAACGCGCGCTTCTGCGGCTGATCGCGGATGTGGACGATCCCGGTGCGCCGGTGCTGCCGGGCGTCGATCTGAACGGGCAGCCGCTCGATATGTCTCTGGCGGTGACGCGGGCGGTCTCGCCGATCCATATCGAATACCTGCGCAACATGGGCGTCGGGGCCTCGATGTCGGTCTCGATCATGCGCGATGGTGAGCTGTGGGGGCTGTTCGCCTGCCACCATAATCACCCGCGCTATATCGATTACGAATTGCGCACCGCGATCGAGATGTACGCCCATATGTTTTCCTATGAACTCAGCAAGTTCGAGGATGGGGAGCGCAAGCAGGCGCAATCCGATACGGCCAGCCTGCAGCGCACACTGATGGGGCATATGGCCGATGGCAAGGCGCTGTCGGAAAGCCTGATGGCCGTCTCCGACGAGATCCGTCTGGTGATCCCGCATGACGGGCTCGTCCTTTATGAGAACGAGGAATTCAGCGCGACCGGGACGACGCCGACCAAGGAGGAATTCGCCGGGATCGCGCGCATGCTGGACCGGTCGATCGGGTCCTCGACCTTCGCGACCGATCAGCTGGGGCGCGCCCACGAACCGGCCCGCGATTTTCCGGAACGGGCCGCAGGGCTGCTCGCCATTCCGATCTCGAAACGGCCGCGCGACTATCTCGTGCTGTTCCGCCGCCAGATCGCGGACACGGTCGAATGGGCGGGCGATCCGACGAAACCCGCGCAGCTTGGCCCGAACGGCGTGCGGCTCACGCCACGCAAGAGCTTCGAGGTGTGGCGCGAGACGGTCACCGGGCGCTCGGCCCCCTGGACGAACCAGCAATGCCATGCTGCGGAGCTTCTGCGCACGGTGCTGCTGGAGATCTTCCTCAAGATCACCGACGCGACCTCGGCCGAGCGCAAGCGCGCGCAGGAGCATCAGGAACTGCTGATCTCGGAGCTGAACCACCGGGTGCGCAATATCCTCAACCTGATGCGCGGGCTGCTGGCGCAGTCGCGCAGCTCGGCGCGCTCGCTCGAAGAGTTCACCGACAATCTCGACGGGCGCATTCAGGCGCTGGCGCGGGCGCATGACCAGCTTACCGCCGAGCATTGGGAGCCCGCCTCCCTGCATGGGCTGATCTCATGCGAATTCGCGGCCTATGCCGACCGCAAGGCCGAGCGTGTGATCATCACCGGCCCAGACGCGCTGATCTCGCCCCAGGCCTATACGACGCTGGCGCTCGTGCTGCACGAGATGGCGACGAATTCGATCAAATATGGCGGGCTGTGCGATAGTGGCGGGCGCGTCGAGATCGCGCTCTCCACTGATCACAGCGGCGGTCTGCTGATCGACTGGAAAGAACGCGGTGGTCCGCCCGTCACCCCGCCGAAACGGCGCGGCTTCGGCTCGATCATCATCGAGAACTCGATCCCGCACGAGCTGCGCGGCGATGCCGAGATTTCCTACAAGATGACCGGGGTGGAGGCGCAATTCCGCATCCCGCCGACCACGATCGCGGAGCTGATCGATCAGCCTGGCACGGAGGGAGACGTTGCGGCCGCACCCGCCGCGCAGACCGGCGCCGCCTTCCGCCTGTCGGGGCAGGGGCTGGTGCTGGAAGACACGCTCATCATCGCGATGGATGCCGCCGGCGTGCTGGAGGATCTGGGCGCGCGCGACGTCAAGATCACCTCCTCGGTGGAAGGCGCGCTGACATGGCTGGAGGGCGCGCGACCCGATTTCGCAGTGCTCGATGTCAATCTCGGGGACGAGCAATCCGTGCCGGTTGCCGAACGGTTGCACAAGATGGGCGTGCCCTTCGTGCTGGCCACGGGCTACGGGTCTGCGCCTGACCTGCTGGCAATCTACCCGCCCTGCACGGTCGTCCAGAAACCCTTCTCCTCCGACTCGCTCAGAGAGGCTTTGCAAAACGCAATTGCGTGACCCTACGCACAGAACTTCGATCATATCTGACGGTCCAATAACGATTTGACGTATCTGACATGTAAGTTTCCGTGATAATTCTGACCCCGCGGGACTGGGCAAAACGGGGGTCGCCATGAATGTGAGTGCCAACACGGTCGGCGGCAGCCGGGCCGATTTCACCGAGGACGAAATCGCGAAACTCCGCGCGGCGCTGCACACGCTCGGGAATGTCGCCAGTGTCTGCGCCTCCAGCGCCCGCCTCCTGCCGCGATTTTGCGAGGATCAGGCGGCACTCGGGATTTGCGATGGGCTGAGCGAGAATGCCGACATCGTCCGCGCCACGATGGAGGATCTGAAAGCGGTGCTGCGCCTCGACAGCCTTCAGTGACGGTCGTGGGTCTATGCGCGCGACCCGCCGAGTGATCCGGCGCGGCGGTCCTTTGCGTAGCCCTGTCACCCAAGCAAGAGGAGAGTGCCATGCGCCGCCTGTCGATCGCCTTTCTCGCATCAAGCCTTTGCGCTGCGCTGATGCCGAGCCTCGCCCCGGCCTCGATTTTCGGCGGCTGGACCGAGCAGAGGTTTTCGCTGTTCTCCTCCAACGACTGGCAGCAATCGCGCGATGGTGTTGCGATGCGCTCGGACGGCTCGGTGTCGCTGATCTGGCGGGCGCTTCCGCGCGCCGAGTGGGGCACGCGCAAGGCCGCGTGGCAATGGTCGGTCAGCCAGAGCGTCCCGCCCACGCCGCTCGACCGAAAGGGCGGGGATGATCGCGATCTGTCGCTCTATTTCGTCTTCATGCCCGAGGCCGTCGCCCGCGCCAATGAAGGGGCCAGCATCCGCAAGCTTCTGGCGGTGAAGGAGGCGCGCGTTCTGATGTATGTCTGGGGCGGCAAGCATGGGCGCGGGGCGCTGCTGCCCTCGCCCTATCTGGGCGCGCGCGGCAAGACCGTGGTGCTGCGCCCGGCGGGCACCGGCACGCATTCCGAGAGCGTCGATCTGGCGCGCGATTACCAGCGCGCTTTTGGAGGCCAGCCGACGCAGCTTGTGGGGCTGGCGCTGTCAGGCGACAGCGACGACACCGACAGCGCGATCCGCGCCCGGATCGAGGGGCTGAGCCTGAACTGACCGCGCCACACCGTCCCCGGTGATTTCACACAAAAACACTGCCGAGACATGACTTTGTCGGTAACCTGTGGCAGCAAGGCCCAAAAGGGGGGCAGGATGGCGCTCAATTTCCGACAGTCCGAAATTCTCGAAATCGCGCGCGACGAGGGCCGTGTCGTGGTCGAAGCCTTGGCCGAACGCTTCAATGTCTCGGTCCAGACGATCCGGCGCGACCTGACGGAGCTGTCCGAGGCGGGGCATCTGGAGCGCGTGCATGGCGGGGCGGTGATCCGCACCGGCGTGGTGAATTTCGCCTATGAAGAACGCCGCCGGATGAACGAGGCGGCAAAGGCGGCGATCGGGCGGGCCTGCGCGCAGGCGATCCCGGATAACAGCTCCATCGTGCTGACGCTGGGCACCACGACCGAGGCGGTGGCGCGCGAGCTTCTGCATCACCGCAACATCACCGTGGTCACGAATAACATCAACGTCGCCAATATCCTGCTGGCCAACGAGAGCTGCGATATCCTCGTCGCGGGCGGCAACCTGCGCCGCTCGGATGGCGGGCTGGTGGGCGACCTGACGGCGGATTTCATGGGCGAGTTCAAAGCCGATTTCGCGGTGATCGGGACCTCCGCGCTCGATGCCGACGGCGACATGCTCGATTACGATCTGGCCGAAGTGCGCGTGAGCCGCCGGATCCTGCGGCAGGCGCGGCAGAGCTTTCTGGTGACCGACGCGTCGAAACTGGAACGCTCCGCGCCGGTGCGGCTTGCCTCGCTCTCCGATATCGACCGGGTCTTCATCGACAAGCCCTTGCCGGACGCGCTCATGGCGCTTTGCGCGCAATGGGACACCGAGATCACCGTCGCGGAGTGAGCCTTAGCGCAGCACCCGCCGCAGCCCCGTCTGCACCCGCGTGAGCTCCGGCAGATAGGTCTCGATCAGCGTCTCCGCCGGATCGGCGCTAGCGGCCATCCCGGTGTTGAGCGCGGCCACGACCCGCCCGTGCATGTCGTAAAGCGGCACCGCGATGGAGCGCAGCCCGATCTCCACCTCCTGATCGATCACCGCGTAACCCTCGCGGCGCACCTGATCGATGCGCGCGAGGATTTCGCCCGGATCGGTGAGGCTATAGGCGGTGCGCGGCGTCAGGTCCGACGCCTCCACGGCGGCGCGGGCTTCCTCCGGGGGCAGGGCGGCCAGCAGCACGCGCCCCATCGAAGTGCAATGCGCCGGCAGCCGCGACCCCGGCATCAGCCCGATCGACATCACCCGCCGCTGGGCGGCGCGCGCGAGATAGACGATCTCGGTGCCGTCGAGGATCGAGACCGAGCAGCTTTGCCCGATCCGATCCGTCAGCTGATCGAGCCACGGCTGCACGATCTGCGGCAGCGGCAGCGAGGCCAGCGCCCCCATCCCGAGCCGAAGAACCTTCGGCGTCAGCGTGAAGAACTTGCCGTCGTATTCCGCGTAGCCCTCCGCGTTCAGCGTCAGCAGGCAGCGCCGCGCGGTGGCCCTGTCGAAGCCCGTCGCCTGCGCCACCTCGGCAATCGAGAGCCGCGGCGTCTCGGCCCCGAAACATTCGATGACGCGCAGGCCTTTCGCGAAAGAGGCGATGAAATCGGTCGGTTTGTTCAACATGCGAACAGGTTTTCTCGCGATGCGAACAAATGTCAAGATGCGCACGAAATCCGTGGAAAGCCGTCCCACGCAGGTCTAAATCCAAGCCCTCAGGAGGACCGCAAATGGACAAGAGACTTTCCTCGCTGACCGAAGCCGTGGCCGATATTCAAGACGGCGCCACGGTGATGATCGGCGGCTTTGGCGGCTCGGGGGCCCCGATCGAACTGATCCACGCCCTGATCGACCGCTTTCTCGAAACCGGCTCGCCCAAGGGGCTGACCGTGATCAACAACAACGCAGGCAACGGCCATGTCGGCATCGCCGCGATGATCGAGCAGGGTATGGTCAAGAAGATGATCTGCTCCTTCCCGCGCTCGGCCGACCCGACGGTGTTCACCCAAGCGTATCTGGCGGGTGAGATCGAGCTGGAACTGGTGCCCCAAGGCACGCTGGCCGAACGTATCCGCGCAGGCGGTGCGGGCATTCCGGGCTTCTTCACGCCGACCTCCGTGGGCACCGATCTGGCCGAGGGCAAGCCGGTGCAGCAGTTCGACGGCCGTGACTACGTGATGGAGCGCTGGCTCAAGGCCGATCACGCGCTGATCAAGGCCGAGCAGGGCGACGCGCTCGGCAATCTCACCTACCGGATGGCCGCGCGCAACTTCTCGCCGCTGATGGCGACGGCGGCTTCAAGGGTCGTCGTGCAGGTCACGAAAGCGGTGGAGCCGGGCGAGATCGACCCGGAAGTCATCGTCACCCCGGGCATCTTCGTGGATGCGATCGTCGAGGTCGCCAACCCCGCCCAGGAAGAAGAGTTGAACCGCGCCGGAGCCCATCACCCATGACCCAGAAACTGAGCAATGCACAGATCGCCTGGCGCGCCGCCCAGGACATCGAGGACGGCGCCTATGTGAACCTCGGGATCGGCTTTCCCGAGATGGTCGCGCGCTTCCAGCCCGAAGGCCGCGAGGCGATCTTTCACACGGAAAACGGGGTTCTCGGCTTCGGCCGCGCGCCCGAACCCGGTCAGGAGGACTGGGACCTGATCAACGCCGGCAAGAAGGCGATCACGCTGAAACCCGGCACCGCCTTCTTCCACCATGCCGACAGCTTCGCGATGGTGCGCGGCGGGCATCTCGACGTGGCGATCCTCGGCGCTTACCAAGTCGCCGAGAGCGGCGATCTGGCGAACTGGTCGACCGGGCCGAAAGGCGTGCCGGCGGTGGGCGGGGCGATGGACCTCGTGCACGGGGCCAAGCGCGTGGCCGTCATCACCGACCACGTCACCAAGAAGGGCCAGCCGAAGCTGGTCGAGGCCTGCACCTTCCCGCTGACCGGTGTGGGCTGTGTGACCCGCGTCTACACCTCGCTCGCCGTGGTGGACGTGGTGGATGGCCGCTTCGTCCTGCGCGAAAAGCTCCCCGCGATTTCGATGGAGGAGCTGCAATCCGTCACCGGTGCGACCCTCCATGTCGAGGGCGAGGTGGGTGATCTGATCTGTCCCGAGGAGTTGGCCGATGCGTGACGCTTATATCTGCGACTATATCCGAACCCCGATCGGCCGTTTCGGCGGCGCGCTGGCGCCTGTCCGGGCCGACGATCTGGGGGCGATCCCGCTGAAAGCCCTGATGGCGCGCAACACGGGCGTCGATTGGGAGGCGGTCGAAGACGTGATCTTTGGCTGCGCCAATCAGGCGGGCGAAGACAACCGCAACGTGGCCCGCATGTCGGCGCTGCTCGCGGGTCTGCCGGTGAACGTGCCGGGAACCACGATCAACCGGCTTTGCGGTTCGGGCATGGATGCCATCGTCACCGCCGCGCGCGCGATCAAGGCGGGCGAGGCCGATCTGATGATCGCCGGCGGCGTCGAGAGCATGTCCCGCGCGCCCTTCGTGATGCCGAAAGCCGAGGCCGCCTATAGCCGCGCCAATGCGGTCTATGACACGACCATCGGCTGGCGCTTCGTGAACAAGCTGATGAAAGAGACCCATGGCGTCGACTCGATGCCCGAGACGGCGGAGAACGTGGCCGATGATTTCGGCGTGAGCCGTGAAGATCAGGATGCCTTCGCGCTGCGCTCGCAAGCAAGTGCCGCGAAGGCGATGGAAGAGGGCCGTCTGGCCGAGGAGATCACCCCGGTCACGATCCCGCAGCGCAAGGGCGAGCCGGTCGTGGTCGACACCGATGAACACCCGCGCCCCGGCACCACGCTGGAGGCGCTGACCAAGCTGCGGCCCATCGTGCGCCCCGACGGCACGGTCACGGCGGGCAATGCGTCCGGCGTGAACGATGGCGCAGCGGCGCTGATCATCGCCTCCGAGGATGCCGTGCGCAAACACGGGCTGACGCCGCTGGTGAAGATCTCCGGCGGGGCCGCGGCGGGCGTGCCGCCGCGGATCATGGGCTTCGGGCCCGCGCCTGCGTCGAAGAAGCTGATGGCGCGGCTGGGGCTGACGCAGGACGCCTTCGACGTGATCGAGCTGAACGAGGCCTTTGCGAGCCAAGGTCTGGCCACGCTGCGCGATCTCGGCATTGCGGATGACGATGCGCGCGTGAACCCCAATGGCGGCGCGATTGCGCTTGGCCATCCGCTGGGCATGTCGGGCGCGCGGATCACCGGCACGGCAGCGCTGGAACTGGTGCGCCGCAAGGGCAGCCGGGCGCTTGCCACGATGTGCATCGGCGTGGGGCAGGGCATCGCCGTGGCGCTGGAGGCGGTGTAACAAAAGCAGGGCGCGCGGCGGCCCGTGGGGTGGCGCGCGCCCGTTGTCCGCTGTGGCGGTTTATGCCCGCCACATTCCTCTGAGCTTCCCGCTGGCCACGCGGCCCCAATCGCGCCAGCCCGTCGGGACGGGCCGTCGCGCGCCCTGCGCCTTCGGCGCGCACCGGGCGGGGTGTTAGCTCAGGTCCTGTCCAAGAAATTCTTCAGCAGCGCCGCGACAGCCTCGGGCTGCTCGTAGCAGGGCAGGTGGCCCGCATTCGCGATCTCGTGGAACGCGGCGCCGCACAGCTCCGCCGTGGCGCGCACCAGATCGGGCGGGGTCGAGGCGTCATCCGCACCCGTCATCGCCATTACCGGCAGTGTCAGCGCCCGTGTCGCCTCGGTCTGATCGGCCCCGGCAATCGCCGCGCAGCAGCCCGCATAGCCCTCGTCGGGCCCACGTTCGAGCATGTTGCGGCAAAGCGTGAACTCCGCCGGGTGGGCCTCGGCGAACCCGGGTGCGAACCAGCGAGCGAGGATCGCGTCGGAGATGCTCGCGATGCCGTCGCGGCGCACATTGGCAATCCGCTCGTTCCACATCTCGGGCGTGCCGATCTTGGCGGCGGTATCCATCAGGACCAGCGCGCGCAGAAGATCGGGGCGGCGCGCGGCGAGGCTCTGTCCGATCAGCCCGCCGATCGAGAGGCCGATAAAGGTCACATCCCGAAGCCCGAGCGCATCGCAGATCGCGGCGGCGTCGCCCGAGAGGTCCTCGATGCTGTAGGGGCCGGGCGGGCAATCGCTCAGCCCATGCCCGCGCTTGTCGAAGCGGATCAGCCGCAGCCCCTCGGGCAGATGCGGGATCAGCGCCTCCCAGAGCCGCAGATCGCTGCCGAGCGAATTGCCGAACATCACCACGCGCCCGTCGCGCGGGCCTTCGTCGAGAATGTGGAGCGTCACCCCGCCATGGGTCAGTGCGTGCATGAAAGCCTCCTCTTTGTGGGAGGTTGTAGCGCGCGGGACGGGGGAAGGAAAACATACCGCGGAGGTATCGGGGGTTACCTCGGTGATACCTTCGGAGGGGGCGGGATCTACTTGGCGCGGGGCGACTAGCCCCGAGCCGCGCCAGAGGGCGGCGCCCGACCTCGGGTGGGCGCGTGACGACAGTCGTGGTCCGCGCTTTATCTCGCAAGATCCGAGAGTGATCGGTGCGCGCAGCAGCGTCGCAAAAGCGCCCTCCCGGGGGGAGGTCGGGCGCTGCCCGGGGCTGGTCGCCCCGGGCGAGACCGGGGGGCGACGCCATCCCCAAAACCAAAAAGGCCACCCCCGAGGGGATGGCCAGTCTCCGAAATCGCGGAGAGGTATTACTCGGCTGGCTCGGCCACTTCGTCCTTGGTCTCCGCCTCGGCCATCGCGGCCTCGACGATCGGCGTGCCATAGACGAAGAAGTCCTGCGGAAGCTCGCCGCCGAACCAGACGCCGCCGCCGTTGAAGAAGTTGCTCTCGTCCCAGGTCAGCGTCTTCCAGTCCGGATCGAAGATCAGGTAGCCGGTGTCGCCGAACAGCTCGATGCGGTTGCCGCCGGGCTCGTAGACATACATGAAATAGGCCTGAGAGACGCCGTGCTTCGCCGGGCCCGCTTCGATCGTGACGTCGTATTCCTGCAAGATATCGGCAAGGTCGAGCATCTGGCCCTGATTGCCATACCAGAAGGCGACATGGTGCAGACGGTTGCCGGGGCCTGCCTGATCCTTGGTGAAGGCGACCTCATGCACGAGCGGGCTGACCGAGAACCACGCGGCCAGCTCGTCCGAGCCGCCGAAGACCACGTTCTCACGCTTGAGGAAGCCGAGATTGTCCTGCAGGAACTTGCCGTTCTTGGTCACGTCCGAGCAGAGCAGGTTGACGTGGTCGAGACGACGCACTGGCACGCCGCGCAGCGGGCGTTTCTGGGCGCGCGAGAGCAGCTTCGATTTCAGCTCTGCCGGGGCCTCGTAATACTCGACCTCCCAGAACAGGTGCTGCTTGTGACCGTCCGGCGTGGTGAATTCATAGGCGCGGCCGTAGCCCTTGTGGCCCTCGACCCATTTCCCCGGATTGTCGGAGGCCTCTAGCACGGCCACGCGACGCTCCAGCGCCTGCGGCGAGGAGGCGCGCCAACCGACCATGCCGATCCCGGCCTTGTCCGAGCGCGTCAGCTTCAGCGAGTGGTGATAGCGGTCCTCGTAGCCGCGCAGGTAGCAGGATTTGCCGTCATCCTCGGTGGGGGTCATGCCCAGAACATCGTGGAAGAACCAGAAGCTTTCCTCGAATTTGGGGGTGAAGAGTTCGATGCAGGCAAGCTGCGCGATATCGTGGATCTGTTCCTGAAAGCTCATGGTGTCCTCCCTAAAGCTCGATAAGGTGAATGCGGTCAGTTTGCGGGGGCCTTCTCGTGGCCGTTGGTCGGGGCTGTGCCGTTCGAGGCGGCGGCGGGTTGCTCGCTCGCTTCGGCATATTTCGGCTCGCCCGCGACCGCGTAATGGCCCGAGCGCAGCTCGTTGAGCATGATCCGAACGGCCTGCGGCTTGACGCCCAGCGTCTCGACCGCCGCGCGCGTGACCTCGCGCATCAGCGCTTCTTTCTGCGCCTCGGTGCGGCCTTCCATAAGGTTGATCTGGATTACCGGCATGACTGCTCCTCTATCCCGGGACGCGCCCTCATTCCCCGCGTGTCGGGGCCTCCTCGGCGTGTCCGTGGACCGAGATTGGGGCAGAAACGGCGATACGATCAAATACCATTTAGTCCGGGTTTCGATACCGAAGGCGCATCGCTCCGGGTAAGAGCAAACCCGTCAAATGGCATGATGCAGTACCCGGATCGCGTCCGGTCTGTCGCATGAAGAACGTTTTGCAAGTGGCGGAATTTATTGACTTAAACTGCGTGCGACTTCTAGGAAGTTCGCGACGATCGGGGACGTGTCACCCTCTCGCGAGATGCAGGAGATATCGACCCGCGCGGTCTCGCTCACATCACTGATCGGCAGGCATTTCACGCCCTCCATGATGACCGATGTGATCGATTGCGGGACGACCGAGACGCCGAACCCCGCCGCCACCAGCGCCATCGCGGTAAAGCCGTCGCCCACGACCTGCGCGACATTGGGCGCGAACCCCGCCTCGTGGCAGAGCCCCGTGACCTTCTCGACGAACCCCTGCGCGCGGCTGGCGGGAAACAGCATCATCGGTTCGCGCGCCAGTTCCGACAGCGCGACGCTCTCGCGATCCGCGAAAGGCCCCGGATCGGGCACGACGATATAGAGCGGCTCCGAGGCCAGTTCCTCGATCGCCAGCCCCGGCACCGGCGTCAGCATCCGGTTGAAGCCCAGATCGATCGAGCGGTTCTGCAGCCCCTCGATCTGCGCCAGCTTGTCGAGCGCGTGCATCACCACTTTCACATCCGGATAGCGGCGTTTGAATTCGAGGATGATCCGCGGGATGAAGCTGAGGATCGCGGTGCCGAAGATCGCGATGTCGATCCGGCCAAGCCCGCCCTCGGACGCCCGGTGCACCCGGTCCGCCGCCTGATCGAGCAGCGCCGCGATGTTGCGCGCCTCATCGAGAAACAGCGCACCCGCCTGCGTCAGCTCCACCCCGCGCGGCGTGCGGTTGAAAAGCTGCGCGCCGAGCTGTTCCTCCAGCGCCTGAATCTGGCGGGTGATCGGGGGCTGGGAGACATGCAGCCGCTCGGCTGCGCGACCGAAATGCAGCTCCTCGGCCACGGCGATGAAATAGCGAAGCTGGCGCAGGTTCATGACATTCCCTTTCCGCGTCCAGAGTTACGCGAACGCGCGCCCCGGGCAAGCCGGGACGCGCGCACAAGCCTTGAGACGAGGGAGGACGCTCACAGCTTGAGGCAGAGGTTCGTCCGCTCGGTGTAGAATTCGAGCGAATGCACCCCGCCTTCGCGCCCGATCCCGGAGGATTTCGAGCCACCGAAGGCCGTGCGCAGGTCGCGCAGGAACCACGAATTCACCCAGACGAGACCGGCCTCCATCTGCCCGCCGACGCGATGGGCGCGGCTGAGGTTTTCGGTGAGGATCGTGGCCGACAGCCCGTAATTGGTGTCATTGGCCATCGCGATCACCTCGTCTTCGCTGTCGAAGGGCTGGATGTGGCAGCAGGGGCCGAAGATTTCCTCGCGCACGATGGGGCTGTCCTCGGGCAGGCCGGTCCAGATCGTGGGCTCGACGAAGAAACCCCCGTTGCGATAGTCGCCTTCGGGGAAGTCGGGAACGCCGCCGCCGGTGATGATCTGAGCGCCCAGATCGGCGGCCTTTTTGTAATAGCTCAGCACCTTCTCACGATGCTCGGCGGAGATCAGCGGGCCGATGGTCGCGCCGTCGGTATCCGGGCCGCCCTGGATCAGAGCTTCCGCGCCCGCTTTCAGACGGCTGACGAATTCCTCGAAGACGGGGCGTTCGACGTAAATCCGCTCGGTGCCCAGACAGACCTGCCCGGTATTGGCGAAACACGAGCGCATCGTGACCTCGATCGCCTTGTCCATGTCGGCATCGGCAAAGACGATGGCGGGGTTCTTGCCGCCGAGTTCAAACGACACATCGCGCAGACCCACCGCGGCCTGTTTCATGATCGCCTCGCCGGTGCGGGTCTCGCCGGTGAAGGTGATGCCGTTGACGCCCGGATGCTGGGTCAGCAACTCGCCCGCGCTGTCCGGCCCGAAGCCGTGGATGACGTTATAGACGCCTTTCGGGATGCCCACCTCGTTCATCACCTCGCCCAGCAGGGTCGCGGTGGCGGGGCTTTCCTCGGAGGGCTTCACGACGACGGTGTTGCCGCAGGCCAGCGCCGGGCCAACCTTCCACGTCATCAAAAGGAAAGGCGCGTTCCACGGAGAGATCACCCCGATCACGCCTTTCGGACGGTACAGTTCGAGATTGGCCGCGCCCGTGCCATCGGGCGTATCCATATGGAAATACTCGCCGCCTGTGTTCTTGAGCATCTCCGCGAAGATCCGGAAATTCGCAGCCCCGCGCGGGATCTCGACCTTCTCGGCAAAGCCGCGCGTGTGGCCGGTATCGGCCACTTCCGCTTCCATGAAATCGGCCTTGCGCGCGTCGATCGCGTCGGCGAGCTTCATCAACAGATCGCAGCGTTGCGCCTTCGGCATCTTGCCCCAAGGGCCTTTCAGCGCCGCCTGTGCCGCCTCAACCGCGTCATTCACATCCTCGGCCAGCGCCTCATGCACATCGGCGATCTTTTCGCCGGTGGACGGGGAAATCTTGTCGAAGGTCTTGCCCGATTGCGCGGCGCGGTATTCGCCGTCGATGAAGAGCTTATGCGTGGTCATATCGTCCTCCCGTGAGCCACCTCTTGGGCGACAAGCTAGGCAACCCGGCCGATACGCTCCAATGCTTTTGCATCCCGCACGCGATACCGTTTTTGCATGATGCCGCATCGGGGCGCGATGCAAAACCCGTATCAAGCCCGGCCCGTCAAAGTATTGGAGCGTATCGCGCCGCCGTCTTAGCCTTGATCCGGAGGCAGCCCGTATCGGTTTCACGAGACCGACGCAGATGAGGGCCGCGACGGAGGACATATGCTGGACAGCACCAAGATCGAGAGCTTGGGCGATGCGCTCTATGACGCGCTGCGCTCGGGCCGACCGACCCAGAAAATCAGCGCGCTCGAACCCGAGAGCGATATCGAGGACGCCTATCGCATCCAGTTGCGAATGCTGGAGCGGCGTCTGGAGGCGGGCGACGAGGTCGTCGGCAAGAAGATCGGCCTGACCAGCCGCGCCATTCAGGACGCGCTTGGCGTCTATCAGCCCGATTTCGGGCAGGTGACGAAGCGGATGCTGTTCGAGGATGGCGCGACGATCGACCTGTCGAAACTGATGCAGCCGCGCCTCGAGGGCGAGCTGGCCTTCCGCCTCAAGGAAGACCTGATCGGGCCGGGTGTGACGGTGACGGATGTGATCCGCGCGACCGACTACGTGACGCCCTGCTTCGAGATCGTCGACACGCGCTTCGAGGATTGGCAGATCAAGATTCAGGACACCGTGGCGGACAATGCCTCCTGCGGCGTGTTCGTGCTGGGCGAGGCCAAGGCCGATCCGCGCGATCTGGACCTGAGCCTCGCAGGCATGGTGATCGAGAAGAACGGCGAAGTCGTCGCCACCGGGGCAGGGGCTGCGGTGCAGGGCTCGCCGGTGATGGCGGTCGCATGGCTCGCCAATACGCTCGGGCGTCTGGGGATCCCGCTGAAAGCTGGCGAGATCATCCTTTCGGGCGCGCAGGCGCCGCTGCTGGCCGTCACGGATGGCGATCATTTCACTTGCGAGATCGCGGGCATCGGCTCGTGCGAGATGCGATTTGCCGGGAGGGCGATGGTATGAGCCTCGATCAACCGAAAACCGTCGATGAGGAAGCGATCATCCGCATGGCCGAGCGCGTCGAGACCGCGCAGCGCTACGCGGTGCCGATCCGCAAGCTGACCGAGGATTACCCCGATCTGAGCATCGCCGACGCCTACCGCGTCCAGACCGCGCTGCGGCGCAATCTGGAGAAGAAGGGCGAGCGGGTGATCGGCTGGAAAGCGGGCCTGACGTCGAAGCCGAAAATGGCCCAGATGGGGGTCTCGACCCCCGGCGTGGGCTTCCTGACCGATGCGATGGAGCGTCCGGCGAATTCCAAGATCACCGTCAGCGACATGATCCACCCGCGCGTCGAGGCCGAGATCGCTTTTGTCACCCATACCGAACTGTCGGGCAAGGTCACCCGAGAAGACGTGCTGGCCGCCACCGATTACGTCCAGCCCGCGCTGGAGGTCATCGACTCGCGCTTCACCGGGTTCAAGTTCGATCTGGAATCGGTGCTGGCCGACAATTCCAGCTCGGCCCGCTATGTGCCGGGCGGGCGGATGATCCGCCCTGACGCGCTCGATCTGCGGACCGTGGGCGTCGTGTTGGAGCATAATGGCGAGATCGCCCAGATCGGTGCGGGCGCCGAGGTGCTGGGCCACCCCGCCGAGGCGATCGCGATGCTGGTCGGCGTTCTCGATGACATGGGCGAGGTGCTGCCTGCGGGCAGCTTCGTGATGGCCGGCGCGATCACCGCCGCCGTGGCCGTCAAACCCGGCGATTCCATCACCGCGAGATTTTACGAGATGGGCTCGATCACGGTCACTTTCACCGAGTGATCCCGAGCCAAGGAGGTTCAAGATGAACAAGATCAAATGTGCCCTGATCGGGTCGGGCAATATCGGCACCGACCTGATGTTCAAGCTGTTGCGCTCGGACGTGCTGGAGCCGGTCTGGATGGTGGGCATCGACCCCAATTCCGACGGCCTCAAGCGCGCCAGGGAAAAGGGGCTGAAAGTCACCCATGAGGGTGTCGACGGGCTGCTGCCCCATGTCGAAGAAGACGGTATCCAGATCGCTTTCGACGCGACCTCGGCCTATGTCCATGCCGAGAACTCGCGCAAGCTCAACGAGTTGGGCGTGTTCATGGTTGACCTGACGCCCGCCGCGATCGGTCCCTTGTGTGTGCCGCCGGTGAACCTTGGCGATCTGGCGAAAGCGACGCCGATGAACGTCAACATGATCTCCTGCGCGGGTCAGGCGACGATCCCGATCGTCTCCGCCGTGGGCGCGGTGCAGACGGTCGAATATGCCGAGATCATCGCCTCGCTCAGCTCGAAATCCATCGGGCCGGGCACGCGGGCGAACCTCGACGAGTTCACCTTCACCACCTCGAACGCGATCGAGAAGGTGGGCGGCGCGAAGAAGGGCAAGGCGCTGGCCATCATCAACCCCGCCGATCCGCCGATGATCATGCGCAACACG
Source organism: Thioclava sp. DLFJ4-1 (assembly GCF_002020145.1). NCBI lineage: Bacteria > Pseudomonadati > Pseudomonadota > Alphaproteobacteria > Rhodobacterales > Paracoccaceae > Thioclava > Thioclava sp. DLFJ4-1. The sequence goes on along the minus strand of NZ_MPZT01000001.1, from coordinate 165,685 downwards.
ATCTATTGCGAGGTCGAGGGCGAGCCGGACCAGGCCGCGATCACCAGATCGGTCAAGGAAATGATCGCGCAGGTTCAGAAATACGTGCCCGGCTACAAGCTGGTGAACGGCCCCGATTTCGACGGCAATCGCGTCGCGGTCTTCATGGAGGTCGCAGGGCTAGGCGACTACCTGCCGACCTATGCGGGCAATCTCGACATCATGACGGCGGCGGCGGCACGCACCGCCGAGATGTTCGCCGAGCGGATCCTCGACGGCTCGATGGAACTCAAGAAACTGGAGCCGGCACAATGACCTCAGAGAGCGTGATCCAACAGAAAGTGAAATCCGGCCTCGAGGGCCGCAAGGTCAAACTGCACGACATGTCCCTGCGCGACGGGATGCATGCCAAGCGCGAGCAGATCCCGGTCGAGATGATGGTGAGGATCGCCAAGGGGCTGGACGCGGCGGGCGTGCCTTACATGCAGGTCACCCATGGCGCGGGTCTGGGTGGCAACTCGATCCAGCATGGCCGCGCGCTGGCGTCGAACGCGGAATATATCTCGGCGGTGGCCGAGGTGGTGAAGCAGGCAACGATTTCGGTGCTGCTGATCCCCGGTCTGGGCACGATGAAAGAGCTCGAAGAGGCCTATCAGTGCGGCGCGCGCTCGGTCCATGTCGCGACCCATTGCACCGAGGCCGACACCTCGCCGCAGCATATCGCCTTCGCGCGCAAGCTTGGCATGGATGCGTCGGGCTTCCTGATGATGTCGCATCTGAATTCGGCCGAAGGGCTGACCGAACAGGCGCTCCTGATGGAGAGCTATGGCGCCAACACCGTCTATGTCACGGACTCCGCGGGCGCGATGCTGACCCATGAGGTCACCCATGCGATCTCGATGATGCGCGATGCGCTGAAACCGGAAACCGAGATCGGCTTCCACGGCCACCACAATCTCGGTCTCGGCATCGCCAACTCCATCGCCGCCATCGGTGCGGGCGCGACGCGGATCGACGCCTCGCTGGCGGGGCTTGGCGCCGGCGCGGGCAATGCGCCGATCGAGGTGCTGGCCGCTGTATGCGACCGGATGGAGATCGAGACCGGCTCCGACACCTTCGCGCTGATGGATCTGGCCGAGGATGTCGTGGTTCCGTTCATGGATCACGTCGTGCGCGCCGACCGCGAGGCGCTGACGCTGGGCTTTGCCGGGGTCTATTCGACCTTCCTGCTGCCCGCGAAACGCGCAGGCGAGCGCTTCGGCATCCCGGCGCGCGACATCCTTGTCGAACTGGGCCGCAAGAAGATGATCGGCGGTCAGGAAGACATGATCCAGGACACCGCAATGACCATGGCGCGCGAACGCGGTCTGCTGAAGGAGAGCGCCTGACAGATCCTTTCCGCGCGTCGGTCCCAACGGCGCGCGGAAAGCCGGACCGGGTAGGGGAAGAGGAGCCCTGATGCCCGGAGCGACCGGACCAAAGAAACGCGAAGGGAGGAAATCCATGAAACTGAAACGCGCCGCGCTCGCTTTGAGCGCGCTGATGTCGCTTGCCGCATTGCCGGCCCATGCCATAGACGTGGCCCCGGGGGATTACAACATCCTGCCGTCCGGCACGACTATCGGGCTGCTCTATCTGCAGCATCAAAGCGCCGATACGTTCGAGCTCGGCGGGACGAAGGTGCCCGACAGCAAGGCCAAGGTGAACTTGATGGTCCTGCGCGGGCTGCACTACTCCGAAGCCTTCGGGATGCCTGCGCTCTATCAGGCGGTGCTGCCGATCGTGAATTTCGACACCGCGCGGATCGGCGGTGGGGATATGCCGACCAAATCGGGCGTGGGCGATCTGACGCTGGGCTTCTCGGTCTGGCCGGTGCAGCCGTCGAACGCTGAGACCGGGACAACGCTGGGCGTGACCGCCTTCGTGACCGCGCCCACGGGGCAGTATGACGCGTCGAAGGTCAGCGCGGGCTCGGGGACGTGGACGCTGACGCCGCAGATCGGGTTCATTCAGGGGCTCGGGCAGGGGCTCTATTTCGACGCGATGGCCGATGTGGCGGTCACGATGGACCACACGGAGAGCGGCCAGAAGATCGAGCGCAGCCCCGCCACGCAGGTTCAGGCCTATCTGCGCAAGCAATTCGGCCAGAAGACCTCCGTGTCCTTCGGTCTGTCCTCGCAGCGTGGCGGCAAGATCAAGGTGGGCGGCACCGATACCGGCCAGCGCACCGAGCGCGATCAGATCCGCCTCTATGCCAATACTTTCGTCACCCCGACGGTTCAGGTGCAGGGGATGCTGGCAAAGGACGTGAACAGCGATGGCGGGTTCCGCAACGACGTGGTCGCGGAACTGCGTTTCCTGAAGGTCTTCTGATCCTCCCCGGCCGGGCGCGAGCCCTCATTCGTGCCCGGCATTATCCAATACCTTTTGCGATAGTGAGGAGGGTTCCGTTATGACCTATATGGTATCAACGGGAGGAGGCGTGGGAATGGACTTCAAGCGGCTCAAATATTTCCTCGCGGTGGCCGAGGAATTGCATTTCGGACGCGCAGCGAACCGGCTCGATATCGCGCAGCCGCCGCTGTCGCGCCAGATCGCGGCGCTGGAGGCCGAGCTGGAGGTGCAGCTCTTCGACCGCTCGCGCAGCCAGATCCGGCTGACGCAGGCGGGCGAGGTGTTGCAGGATCACGCGCGGCAATTGCTCGAACGGCTGGATGCGGCCTATCGCGAGACGAAGATGGTGGGCTCCGGTGCGGGCGGGCGGCTGCGGATCGCCTTTGTCGGCTCGGCTTCGCACGGCGTGCTGCCGACGCTGATCAAATCCTACCGATCCTTCTATCCGGAGGTCGAGCTGCAGCTCTCGGCGATGAACAATGCCGAACTGCACACTGCGCTTGTGAGCCGGGAGATCGACATCGCGGTGGCGCGCCCGATCCTTGATGACGAGGAATTCCGCCGCGAGCCGCTCTGCACCGAGCCGCTGATCCTCGCGCTGCCCGACAATTCCGACCTCGGCACCCGCGCCGAAATCCATTTCGCCGATCTCGCCGATAAGACCTTCGTCCTCTATCCCCGCAAGCCCCGGCCCAGCTATGCCGATGTCGTGCTCGATATCTGCGCGCGGGAAGGGTTCAAGCCGAAGGCAGTTGATCTGGCGCAGGATTTCCAGTCCGCGATCAGCCTCGTCTCGGTCGGCGTGGGGATCGCGGTGGTGCCGCAATCTGTTTCGCGTACGCAGCGCCCCGGCGTGATCTTCCGGCCCTATAAGGGCTATAATCCGGGGACCGGGCTGACCGTGCATGCGCGGCTCGACAATCGCGCGCCGCAGGTGATGCACTTTCTGGAAGTCACGCGTAAATTCGCACGCAAACAGTAGGTTGCGGCGCGAAGTTCAAGTGATGCGTTAAGTTGGGCGCGGGTCGTCGCGGAAGGTCGTGGCCTGCACGGAGGGGCGTTCGGCAAAGCCTGCATGCCACTGCGCCAGCGCCGGACGGCCCTCGCGCCAGCCCTCACCGTCGAAGCGGAAATCGAGATAGCACAGCGCGACGCCGATGCTCAGATGACCGATATCGAAGGGCCGCTCGGTCAGGCGCGGGGCGTGGTCTTCGAGCCAATCCGCAACCCGGTTCATCTTGGTCCGGTAGACGGCGAGCATCTGCTCGGACCGCTGTTCCTCGGGCCGCATCCTCAGCTCCACCAGCCACGGCAGTGCCACGTCCAGAAGCCCCGTTCCCAGCGCCTCGTCGCGCTCGGCCTCGAGCCGCGCGGCGGGATCGGCGGGGAAAAGTTGCGGGCCGTCCGCGCTTTCCAGATCGGCCCATTCGCAGACCACATGGCTGTCGAACAGCACGCGGCCGTCTTCCAGCTCCAGCGTCGGGATCTTCGACAACGGGTTGATCGCCATCAGCCCTTCATGCGGGATCATCGGATCGGCATGGGTGCGCACGGTCTCGACCTTATCGGCGAGACCTTTCTCATGTAGCGCGACCATCGCTTTGCGGACGTAGGGCGAGCGCGGGGACCAGTGCAGGATCGGCATCGGCTCAGCCTTTCCGCGCGACGGAGGCCAGCACGTCCTCGTTCACCGTGATCCCGAGGCCGGGGCCGGTCGGGCAATGGACGTGGAAATCGGCGAAGCGGATTTCGCCGCCGGTCAGGTCCGTTTTCAGGATCTTCGGGCCGAAATGCTCGCAGCCCCATTCGAGCCGGGGCAGGGTGGAGAACACGGCCAGATGCGCCGCGGCGCCGATGCCGCTTTCGATTAGGCAGCCGCCATACAGCTCCATCCCGCAGGCCTGCGCGATCCCGGCGGCGCGCTTGATTTCATTCAGGCCGCCCGATTTCACAAGTTTCAGCGAATAGACCGAGCCTGCCGCGGCGATGCCGTTGGCGATAATATCGGGGCCGGTGAAGGCGGCTTCGTCCACCATGATCGGGATCGCGGCGCGGGCGGCGACACGCGCGGTGGCCGCGATCAGACCGGGGCGCAGCGGCTGTTCGATCAGCGACACACCCATCTCGGCCAGTTGCGGCAGGTAGCGGATCGCCGTCGCCTCGGTCCAGCCCTGATTGACGTCGACGATGATCTCGGTGGCTTTGCCCTCCAGCGCCGAGACGATCTTGCGCAGGCGGATCATGTCCTGATCGGGCGCGTTGAAGCCAAGCTTGATCTTGAAGCGGCGATGCTCGCGCGCGTCGAACTTGCGGTTGGCTTCCTCGATCTCCTGATCGGCATCGCCCGAGGCCAGCGCCCAGATCACCTCGATCTTGTCGCGCACCGCGCCCCCCATCAGGACCGAGACCGGCAGATCGAGCGAGTGCCCGGCCGCATCGTAGAGTGCTGCATCCACGGCGGCGCGCGCGGCGTTGTTGCGGCTCGCGGCCTTGGCCATCTTGGCGGCGTTCAGCTCGAAATCGAGCGCATTGGCCCCAGCCAGTGCCGGGGCCAGATACGTGTCGATATTGGCCTTCATCGCCTCGACGCTTTCCTCGGCCCAGCGGGGGCCGCCCAGCGTCGAAGCCTCGCCCCAACCGACCGATCCGTCGGCCAGTTCGGCACGCACGATCACATAGGACTGGAAGTTGATTTCCGTGTTGGACAGCTTGTGACGCCGGGTCGTCGGGCAATCGACGATCATCGTCTCGATCTTCGCGATCTGGCGACCCGCATGGGCGTCCGCGCCCTGAAAATGATCTGCGAGTTTCGCAACGCCGGGCGTAGTCATCGGCTCTGTCCTTCGAAATATGTCATTGGTCTTCAAGGTAAATCCGGCGCCGCGCGTGCGGCGCCGGGAACTCTTTACGCCACTCGGATCATTCCGCGGCCATCGCCTGAGCCTGATTGCCCAGCGTGAAGTCGAAGCGCAGAACCAGATCGGTGTCCGAGCCTTCGGGCGCCTTCTCGAACTTGCCGATCAGGTCTTCCTTCACGGCAAAAACCGAGTCGCTGTCGAGATAGTCGCTATCGGCGTCGTAGATCTGCGAGATCAGCGGGCGGTAGCCCTCGCGCGTGACCATCATGTGGATATGGCCCGGACGCATGCAGTGGTGGCCCATGTAGCGGATCAACTCGCCCGCGGTCTCGTCGCCGGGGATCGGGTAGGGCACGGGGCGGATCGCGACGAAGGCGTAATGCCCGTTCTCGTCGCTCTCAAAGCGGCCGCGCAGGTTGTATTCGGGCTGATCGGGATCGTGGTTCTCGTAAAGACCGTTCGGCGCGTCTTCCCAGACGTCGATGATCGCGCCGGGGATCGGGTTGCCCTTGTTGTCGCGGATATGGCCCTCGACATAGACGGTTTCCTGACCCTCGAAGTTCTTCTGAATGGTCGAGGCGCCTTTCGGCATCACCGGAGCGTTCTCGCGGAAGAACGGCCCGAGCACGGTCGAGACGGTCTCGTCGCCCGAGATCGGGTTCGAGAGCATGTCGACCAGAACTTCGACGCCGAGAATGTCGCCCAGAAGGATGAATTCCTGACGCTTGTCCGAGCACAGCGCACCGGCGCGGCCCAGATAGTCGCAGGCATAGAGAAATTCGTCATGGGTCAGGTTCACGTCTTTGCAGAACCCGTGCAGATGCTTGATCAGGCTTTCCATGATCTCGCGCTGGCGCGGCTCGAGCGTGGCGTGCTGGCCCAGCGAGTCGATGACCACATCGGTCACATTATCCACGGTTACGTTGCGCATAAGTCTCCTCCTCGGATGCGGTGGGCGGCCCTCCTCCGGGCAGCACCTTCAATTCGATAAGGAGAGATTTGCATGGTGCACGCGGCTTGGGCCAGACGGGTGCGCGGTATCCTGTAATACCTCAAAGGTTCAGTTTTGGCGAATTTCATACCCCAGGCGTTCGGAAATCGTCCGCGCGGCGCCCAGGGCGATATTGCGGAAGGCGCGCGGCTGGACCTCGTGGCGCGAGCGGGGGACCGAGATGACCAGCACCGCGACGGGCTGGGCGATGTGGTCGCGGATCAGCGCCGAGACGCAGATCACATCCGCCTCGTCCTTCGGCGCGCCCGCGTTGAACCCGTCGCGTGCGAGCGCGTCCAGCTCCGCGCGCAGGCGTGCGCGATCCTCCAGCCGCGAGCCGGGCCGCGTGTGCCGGTCGAGATATTCATCAAGCTGGGCCGGGGAGAACTGTGCCAGATGCAGCATCCCCGGCGGGCTGTCATGCAGCGCAATCCACGACCCCAGCGCCTCGCGAGAGACCCGCAGCGCCTGCGTGCCCTCCAGTGCGTCGAGCACCAGAAGCCGCCCGTGATCGTGCAAGGTCAGGTGCAGCGTCTCGCCATAGTCGCGCCAGAGCGCTGCGAGCACGGGGCGTGCGGCCTCCGTCAGCGCGGAACTATCCTCCAACGCGCGGTTCAGCGTCGCGACCAGCGGACCCAGCCGATAGCGCCCGCGCTCGACCTTTCGCAGCAATCCGATTCGGGCCAGACCGTTCACGAGGTCATGCGTGCCGCTCACGGAATTGCCGATCGCACGTGAAAGGTCCGTGACCGAATGCTCCGGCTGAGCGGCGGTGAACTGGCGCAAAAGCTCCCCGACCTTGCGTAATGTCTTCATCTGGACCCTCCCGCGGTGATTTCGGGTCCCAGAATTCCGGTATTGCCGGAAAAAGTCGCGGTATTTGTCGATACCTTTCGGTATCAGCCCGGCTCCGGCACCGTGAAGGGGACAGGTCGGACATGTCTTTCGTTCATCCGACCTGATGGAGGAGGAACCATGAAAGACCAAGTGAAAGACGCCCAGAGCGGCGTCACGACCCCCTATACCGGTGACGAATATCTCGAGAGCCTGCAGGACGCCCGCGAAGTCTATGTCCATGGCGAGCGCGTCAAGGATGTCACCAAGCACCCGGCATTTCGCAACTCGTCGCGCATGGTGGCGCGCTGGTATGACAAGCTGCATGCCGAGAAGGACACGATCGGGCGTCCCACCGATACCGGCTCGGGCGGCTGGACGCACCCGTTCTTCAAGGGCGCGAAGACGAAGGAAGACCTGATCGCGGGCCGTGACGCCATCGCCGAGACGCAGCGCGTCGCCAATGGCTGGATGGGGCGCGCCCCGGATTACAAGGCGGCCTTCCTTGGCACGCTGGGCGCGAATTCCGGCTATTATGGAGAATACGAGCAGAACGCGAAAAACTGGTATGCCAAGTCGCAGGAGCGTCTCGACTACTGGAATCACGCGATCATCAATCCGCCGATCGACCGTCACCTGCCGGCTGAGGAGACCGGCGACGTGTTCATGCAGGTCGAGAAGGAGACCGATGCGGGCATCGTGGTGTCTGGCGCGAAAGTGGTCGCAACCGGCTCGGCGCTGACACATTACAACTTCATCGGCTATTACGGCGTGCCGATCAAAGACAAGAAGTTCGCGCTGACCTTCACCGCGCCGATGGACAGCCCCGGCGTGAAGCTGATCTCCCGCGCGTCCTACGAGCTCAACGCCGCCGTCATGGGCACGCCCTTCGACTATCCGCTCTCCTCGCGCCTCGATGAGAACGACGCGATCCTCGTCTTCGACAAGGTGCTCGTGCCGTGGGAGAACCTGTTCCTCTATGGCGACATCGAGAAGGTGAACGGCTTCTTCCCGGCGTCCGGCTTCGCGCCGCGCTTCACGCTGCATGGCTGCACCCGTCTGGCGGTGAAGCTCGACTTCATCGCGGGTCTGTTCTCGAAGGCGCTGGATGCGACCGGGGCAGGCGGCTTCCGCGGCCCGCAAACTGCGGTGGGCGAGGTGATCGGCTGGCGCAACCTGTTCTGGGGCCTCTCGGACGCGATGGTCATGAACCCCGATGACTGGGTCGGCACCGATGGCTATCTCGCGCCGAAATCGTCCTCGGCGATGGCCTACCGTGTCTTCGCGCCGATGGCCTATTCCCGGATCAAGGAGCTGATCGAGCGCCACGTCGCCTCGGGTCTGATCTACCTGCCGTCCTCGACGCTCGATTTCCAATCGGAAGACGTGCGCCCCTATCTCGACCGCTTCGTGCGCGGCTCGAACGGGATGGTCGCGGTCGACCGGGTGAAGCTGCTGAAGCTTCTTTGGGACGCGATCGGCTCGGAATTCGGCGGCCGTCACGAGCTGTATGAAAGCAACTATGCGGGCAATTACGAAGCGATCCGCATGGAGACCATGTTCACCGCTCAGGCCACGGGCGAGCTGGATATGATGCGCGGCCTCGTCGACAATTTCATGAGCGAATACGACCTCGACGGCTGGGTGTCGAAGGACCTCGTGAACCCTTGGGACGTGAACCGCCTCAAGGGCGGGTTCCAGGCCTGAGACTGAAGGGGCTGCGCGGGATCCTCGCGCGGCCCACGACCCCGGGGAAGGAGGAGCCCCATGAGTTTGGATTTCACAGGGATGAAGACGCAGGTGCTGCGCGACGACCAGATCGCGCTGCCTGCGAGCGTCCTGACCATCGGCGCGTTCGACGGCGTCCATCGCGGCCATCAGGCGCTAATCTCGCGCGCCGTGACCGAGGCGCGGGCGGCAGGCGTGGCGTCGGTCGTCTGGACCTTCGATCCGCCGCCGAAAGTGTTCTTCGGGCGCGCCAAGCAACTGTCGCCGGTGTCGGAGAAACTCGCGCGGATCGCGCGGCTCGGGCCGGATTACATCGTGCTGGCGTCGTTTTGCAAAAGCTACGCGGCGCGCAGCCCGCAGACCTTTCTGGACGATCTGGCGCGGATCAACCCGGCCCGCATCCATGTCGGCGCGGATTTCCGCTTCGGCGCGAAACAGGCGGGCTGCGTGACGACACTGGCCGAGCGCTTCGACGTGACGCTGGCGCCCGCAGTGCTGTGCGAAGGCGGCGAGGTCATCTCGTCCACGCGCATCCGGGGCCTGCGCGCCGAGGGCCGGTCGCGCGAAGCCGTGGCCCTTCAGGGCTCGACCGATGCCGCTGCGCTGATGTCGGGCGCGCTTCTGACACAGGATATGAGATTTGGGGAGGAATTCGATGTCCGGAATTGATCCGCGCGATCTGCGCGACGCTTGCGGCAGTTTCGCAACCGGCGTGACGGTGATTTCGACGCGCACCGAGGATGGCGATCACGGGATGACGGCCAATGCCTTCATGTCGGTCTCGCTCGACCCGCCGCTGATCACCATTTCGCTCGATCACAATTGCAAGCTGCGCGAGAAGGTGCGGGCTTCCGGGCGCTACGCGGTCTCGGTGCTCAATCACGAGATGGAAGGGCTGGCGATGCATTTCGCGGGCCGCCACGATCCGGCGCATAACGACCCCTTCATCGAGCGCGCCGGGATGCCCGTCGTGCCCGGCGCGGCCTGCGTCTTCGTGACCGAGGTCGCGCAGGAGGTGGAGGCGGGCGATCACACGCTCTTCATCGGCAAGGTCGTCGAGATCGAGCGCGATCTGGAGGCCCGGCCGCTTCTGTTCTGTGGTGGCAAGTTCGGCGCGCTCGCGAGCTAGGCCAACGCTATTGCGCGAAGATGTCCCGCCAGCGTTCGAGGAATCGCGCGGTTTTCATCGTGTCGGTGGCAACCAATAGCGGCGGACCAAGCGCGATCAGGCGTTGCAGCGCCAGCGTCTCGTCGCTGTCGCTGCCGCCACCGTCGCGCGTGATCGGGTCGATCAGCTTGGTCTTCGTCAGCGCCCGCTTGCCTGCGGGCGAGAGCAGGAAATCCAGCAGTTTCGCGGCGGTCGGATTGGGCTCGCGCCCCGGCAGATAGGCTGCGCGCGACAGAACCAGCGTGTAATCGGCGGGCGCGATGATCCCCAGATCGGGATTGTCGCGTGCCGCCTGCGCCGCGTAGGAGCCGAGGATATTATAGGCGATCAGGTAGCGCCCGCCCGCGACCCCGTCGATAATCTCGGCCGAACAGCAGGTGGCGACCGCGCCGGAGCGCGCGAAGGCCTCGGTCAGCGCGCCGAAGGTGCTGGCCTCCTGACTGTCGAGGAAAGCGAACAGGAACCCCAGCCCGGAATCCGCGATGTCATAGGTCGCGACCTTGCCGGTGTAGGGCGATTGCGCGGGCCGCAGCAGGTCCACCAGATCGAAGCGCGTGCGCGGCACGTCCTCGGGCGGGACCAGCGCGCGGTTGTAGATCATCACCGCAGGCTCGCGCGAGATGCCCCAGACCTGATCGCGCCAGCGCAGGTCCTTCGGCAGCGCCGTCGTCTCGGGCGAGACCCATGTGGCGGCGCAATTGTCGTTCACCAGCTTCACCACATGCTGCACGCCCGAACTGATGACCAGATCAGCGCCGGGTTTGCCGGACGCGCAATCGGCCTCGGAAATATCGTAGAGGTCGTTCGAGCCCCATTGCTCGAACCGGATCGCGAGGCCGGGCTGGGTGTCGAGAAACGCCTCGATCGCGGGGGCGAGGATATTGACGTCGGTCGTGGTGCGCAGGGTGATCTTGCGTGCGGGCTGATCGGGGCCGAAGGTGCGGATGGCCTCGGGCTCAGCGGCCGCGACGGTGGAACTCAGGCATAGCCAGAGCGTCAGGGACGGGAGCGTGCGGATCATGTTGTCTCCTCGGCCTGGGGCAGGGTGATCGCGATGGTGAAGCCTGCCGCGTCGCTCTCCATCTCGAGCGTGCCGCCATAGGTTTCCGCCACCGATTGCGCGATGGCGAGGCCCAGCCCGCTCGACGCACCGCGCCGCCTTGTGTCCGAATGTCCCGGCGCGAAACGCTCGCCCAGCCGCGCGCGCAGCTCGGGCGTGGGGCCGGGGCCTGCATCGCGCACCCAAAGGCGTGCACGCCCGTCGCGCATGTCCGCGCCGATGGTGACCGGGGCCTCGCCATGCGACAGCGCATTGCCCAGCAGGTTCTTCGCCGCCTCCGACAGCGAAAGCTCATCGGCCAGCACGGGCACCTCCGCCTCGGCGATCTCCAGCCGGATTTCGCTCCCCGGTGCAAGGGCCGCGTGATCGCCTTCCTCGAAGATATCCAAGGCGATGTTGCGCAGATCGACCCGCTCGCGCCGCGCACTGTCGGCGCGGTGGATCACAAGCGCGCGCGACAGCATCTGGTCGAGCAGGCGGCTCAACCGAACCGTGCCGGAATGCATTTTCGCGACGATCTGCGCACGCTGCGCCGGGTCGTCTTCCTCGGCGGCGAGGTCGGATTGCGCGCGCAGGGCCGCAACGGGGGTGCGCAGCTGATGCGCGGTGTCCGAGATCAGGCTTTTCATCGTGGCGAATTGCCGGTCCAGCCGCCCCATGAACCCGTTCGTCGCCTGCACCAGCACATCGACCTCGCGCGGCACGGCGGCGCGGATCGGGGTCAGGTCCTGCGGATCGCGTTCCGAGATGCGATGGGCCAGCCGCTCCAGCGGGCGCAGCGCGCTATGCACGATGATGATCGCGAAGGCGAGCATGGCGATGCCGCCGACCGCCAGCCCGCCAAGCGCGTTGCGGGTGATGCTGAGTGCAAGCTGGGTACGCGCCCGCAGGGTCTGACCGACGATCACCTCCACCGTGCCGGAGAACTGGCGTTCCGCGAAACGGCGTGTGACCCGGATGTAGCGCGCGGGCTCTCCCTTGAAGCGCGCGTCGTACAGTTCGGAATCCTGTGCGGTCGTGCCGGGGCGGGGCAGGTCTTCATAGCCCGTGAGCACCGCGCCTTTCGGGCCGCTCACCTGATAGGCGATGCGGTCATCGGGGGCGAGCGCCAAGAGCTCGAAGGCCGAGACCGGCAGATCGACGACCGGCGCGCCGTCGCGGATCGAGATCGAGGCGGCGATGTCATTGGCTGCGCCCACCAGCAGCCGGTCGAACGCGTCGCGCGCCGCCGCGCGCCCATAGGCGAAGGCGGCCAGTGCGAGGATCAGCCCGCCGACGATCATCAGACCCGACAGCCCGGTGACAAGCCGCGCGGTCAGCGAGCGCGTGGCGGAGATGCCGATCTCGCGGGAGCGCGCGCCCTCAGACATCGCCATCGCGCGCCGCCAGACGGTAGCCGCGTCCGCGCAGGGTCTCGATCTCGACCCCGCTGCCCGCGATCTTCTTGCGCAGCCGCGCGATATAAAGCTCGATCGCATTGTCGCCCGGCACCGCGTCGTCGAAAGCGTAGAGCCCCTCGTGCAGCCGGTCCTTCGACATCACTTGCCCCGCATTGCGCATCAGCAGGCCCAGCAGCGCGAATTCGCGGCCCGTCAGTTTCAGCGGCTGATCCCCGACCGAGGCGCTGCCCGCCGTCGCGTTATAGCGCAGATGGCCGAGTTCGAGATCGGCGGAGCGATCCGCCGTCTGCCTGCGCCCGATCGCATGAAGTCTTGCCTCCAACTCACGGTGATCAAAGGGTTTTACGAGATAGTCATCCGCCCCGAGCTGGAAGGCGGAGATCTTGTCATCGACCGAGAATTGCGCGGTCAGCATCAGCACCGGCATCGTGGCGGCCTGCGCGCGCATCTCGCGCAAGAGGTCGGTGCCGGTGCCATCGGGCAGGTTGATGTCGAGGATCACCGCGTCATAGGCCTGCACCGCCAGAAAGTCGCGCGCCTCGCCCACGGTGGCGGCGAGATCGCAAGCCATGCCCGAGCGCGCAAGCCTGCGCTGCGTGGCCTCGGCCAGCTCCTCGGCATCTTCGACAAGCAAGAGCCGCATCCGTCCTCCCTATTCCGGCTCTGAGCCTGTGACAGGTTCGTGACAGGTTCAAGCGGTAAAACCCGGTCCATAGCCCGCTGCGGGAGGCAACGGGCGGACAGTGGAGGATATATCATGGCTTTTAAACTCATGCGCGCGGCGATTGCTGTCGCGGCACTCACCGTTGCGACCGGCGCCTCGGCGCAGGAATGCATCGCGCCCGCGAACCCCGGCGGCGGCTGGGACTTCACCTGCCGTCAGGTCGGCAAATCCATGCAGGATCTGGGTCTCATCGACTCGACCATGCAGGTCGTGAACCTCGCCGGTGGCGGCGGTGGCGTGGCCTTCGCCGAAGTGGTGAACAAGCGCAATGACGACGACAACCTGATCGTCGCGGCTTCCTCGGCCACCGCGACCCGTCTGGCGCAAGGCGCCTATCCGGGCAACTCGATGGATCAGGTCCGGTGGATCGGCTCGATCGGCGCGGATTACGGCGTGATCGCCGTGGCCGCCGACAGCGACATCCAGACGCTTCCCGAACTGCTCGACGAGATCAAGGCCGATCCGGCCAGCGTCTCGGTCGCGGGCGGCTCGGCCGTGGGTGGCTGGGATCACCTCAAGGTGCTGATCGCCGCCGACGCCTATGGCATCGACGATGTGCGCAAGGTCAAATACATCGCCTTCGACGGCGGCGGCGAAGCGGTGACCCAGCTTCTGGCGGGCTCCGTTCAGGCCTTCACCGGCGATCTGTCGGAAGCCAAGGGCTTCGTCGATTCCGGCGATATCCGCGTGATCGCGGTGCTGGCGCCCGAGCGTCTGGACGGCGAATTCTCGGAATTCCCGACCGCGAAAGAGCAGGGCGTGGATGCGATCGGCGCGAACTGGCGTGGTTTCTACGCGCCGGGCGGCATGTCCGACGAGGCTTACCAGATGTGGGTCGACAAGGTCGGCCAGCTCTACGCCTCCGACGAGTGGAAGCAGGTGATGGCGGCCAACGGTCTGGCCCCGCTCGACCTGCAGGGCGCTGAATTCGAGAGCTTCGTGCAGAACTCGGTCCAGCAGATTCAGGACATCTCGCGCCAGATCGGCATCATCAAGTAAGCGAGACAACCCATGCGCGCGGCGGGCTTTCGAGCGCCGCCGCGCCTTCATACCAAGGGAGGGGATCATGAGTGATCGCATCTTCGGCGCCGTCGGCCTGTGCCTTGCGCTGTTCTACGGCTGGGCGACGCTGCAAATCCAAGAAAGTTTCCTGTCGGATGCGGTGGGGCCGAAAACCTTCCCGCTGGTGATCGCGGTGATCCTCGGGCTGGCTTCGCTCGTGATCTTGCTGCGCCCCGATCCCGACCCGGTCTGGCCGAGCCTCGCCCGGCTTGCCGAAATCCTCGCCGCCGTTGTGGTGATGATCCTCTATGCCGAGTTTCTGCCCGTCGTGGGCTTCCTGATCGCGACCGCTTTTGCCAGCGCCTACCTGACATGGCGGCTGGGCACGGGACCGCTGCAATCCGTCGTCGTGGGTGTCGCTACCTCGATCGGTATCTACGTAATTTTCAAGCTGGTTCTGGGCCTCTCGCTCGCCAGCGGCCCCTTCGGCTTCTGAGGTGAAATGATGGACACCTTAATGTCACTCGCAGACGGTTTTCATACCGCTCTGACCTTCGAGAACCTCGCGCTCGCGCTCTTGGGCACGTTCCTCGGCACCATGATGGGCGCGCTGCCCGGCCTCGGGCCGTCCAACGGCGTCGCGATCCTGATCCCGCTGGCCTTCACGCTGGGGCTGGGGGCCACGCCTTCGCTGATCCTTCTGACCTCGGTCTATTACGGGGCGATGTATGGCGGGCGGATCAGTTCGATCCTGCTGAACATTCCGGGCGACGAACCCGCGATGATGACCTGTCTCGACGGCTATCCGATGGCCAAGAAGGGGCTTGCGGGCGAGGCGCTGTCGCTCTCGGGCATCGCAAGCTTCGTGGGCGCTTTCATCGCCACCTGGGGCCTGATCCTGCTGGCGCCGCAGCTGGTGAAATTCGCGCTGCTTTTCGGACCGGCGGAATATTTCGCGCTCTTCGCGCTGGCCTTCGCGACGCTGGGCGGGGTCTCCTCGACCAATCAGGCGAAATCGGCTTTCGCCGCGATGCTGGGCCTCGGCCTGTCGGTGATCGGGGTGGACACGCAGACCGGCGTGCCGCGTCTGACCTTCGGCGAGGTGCACCTCTATGACGGGCTCGATTTCCTCGTCGCCATCGTCGGCCTCTTCGCGCTGTCGGAAGTGTTCATCTTCCTCGAGCACCGCCACGGTTCGGCCTCGGCTGCGGGCCACAAGGTCTCGGTCGGGCGTATCACGCCGCCGTGGAAGATGGTGAAAGAGACGACGCCGACAATGCTGCGCTCGTCGCTCCTGGGCTTCGTCGCGGGCGTGCTGCCGGGGGCAGGGGCGTCGCTGGGCTCCTTCATCTCCTATTCGATGGAGAAGAAGCTGGTGGACCGCAAGAACACCTTCGGCACGGGCGATCCGCGCGGTGTGGCCGCTCCTGAGGCAGGCAACAACGCGGCAGCCGGTGGCGCGCTTGTGCCGATGCTGGCGCTCGGCGTGCCGGGCTCGGGCACCACGGCGGTGCTGCTGGCGGTGCTTCTGTCGCTCAACATCACGCCCGGCCCCTTGCTGTTCCAGAACAACCCCGACGTGGTCTGGGGCCTGATCGCGGCGCTGTTTATCGCCAACTTCATGCTGCTCGCGATGAACATTCCGATGGTGGGTATCTTCACCCGCGTGCTGATGATCCCGCCGCGCATCCTGATGCCGATCGTCGCGATGGTGTCCTTCGTGGGGATCTACGGGATTTCCGGCTCCAGCTTCGATCTGCTGGTGATGATCGGCTTCGGTGTGATGGGCTGGCTGCTGCGCAAGCTCGACGTGCCGCTGGTGCCGATCATCCTCGGCACGCTTCTGGGCAACACGATGGAGAACAACCTGCGCCGGGCCGTCACGATCTCGAACGGCGATTACTGGACGCTGGTCGGCAGCCCGCTGGCGATCGGTCTGTGGACCGTGGCGATCGTGGGCTTCATCCTGCCGCTGTTCCTGAGCCGCTTCGTGAAAGCGCGGATGCACGAGCGTGGCGATGACGAGGGTGCGATCTCGGACTGAGACCGCACCCCCTAGCGCAGGCATCACACCTCCCCCGAGGTGCCTGCGCCGGTTCGAAGGAAGGGGCGGCGGTGGTCAACCCGCCGCCCCTTTCTCACCTCCGAGCCTTATTGCGTGGTCCAGCCCCCATCGACCGGGATCGAGGTGCCGGTGACGTTATGCGCGATCGGCGCACAGAGCCACAGCGCGAGCGCCCCGATTTCGGACGGGTCCGAGAGGCGCCGGGTAGGCTGTTTCTCCGCCAGAAGATCCGCGATCCCCGCCGCCCGGTCGCCACCATGCGCCGCCGCGCGTTCCGCGATCTGGGGCCCGAGAATGTCGGTTTCGGTCCAGCCCGGACAGATGCAGTTCACCGTCACGCCACCCGCTTCGCGCGTGCCCGCCTGCGCATATTCCAGCGCCGCCACCCGGCTCATGCCGACGAGACCGAATTTTGAGGCGACATAGGGCGCCTTGTTGGCCGAGGCCACGAGCCCGTGGACCGAGGCGATGTTCACGACGCGGCCATAACCGCGCTCGGCCATGCCCGGCATCGCGCGGCGCATCGTGTGGAACGCGCCCGACAGGTTCACTGCGAGAATGGCGTTCCAGATTTCGGGGGTGGCCTCGGCAAGGCTCGCCGTGCGCTGGATGCCTGCGTTGTTCACGAGGATATCCGCGCCGCCCCAATCCGCGACCGCATCCATCATCGCGTCGATCTGCGCGGGATCAGCCATATCGGCGTCGAAGAAGCGCACCTCGGGCGCGCCCGAGGCCTCCAGCACCGCTTTCGCCTCGGCGACCTGCGCCTCATCGGCGAGACCGTGGAGCGCGATGCGCGCACCCGCCTCGGCCAGCGATTTCGCGATTGCCAGCCCGATGCCCTGCACCGAACCCGTTACCAGAGCCGTCTTTCCATCCAGTCGCGACATTAGTCCTCCTCCGTCACTTTCTTGCGCAGCTCGGTCTTGAGGACCTTGCCGTAATTGTTCTTGGGAAGCTGCGCGATCACGCGATACGCCTTGGGGCGCTTGAACCGCGCGATCTGCTCGCAGCAATGCTGATCGAGGGCGGCAGGGTCGATCTCGGACCCCGGCGCAGGCGTGACGAAGGCCACGACGCTCTCGCCCCATTCCGGATCGGGCTTTCCGACCACCGCGACCTCGTGGACGGAGGGGTGCAGCAGCAGCGCTTCCTCGACCTCGCGGGGGTAGATATTCGTGCCGCCCGAGATGATGACGTCCTTCGAGCGGTCTCGCAGCGTGACGAAGCCGTCCGCATCCATCGTGCCCAGATCGCCGGTCCAAAGCCAACCGTCGCGTAGCGCCTTCGCGCTCGCCTCGGGGTTCTGCCAATAGCCCGCCATGACCGCGGCCCCGCGCACGAGGATCTCGCCGGTTTCGCCCGCGGGCAGGGGGCGGCCTTCGGCATCGGCGATGCGTACCGAAACCGGGCTATGTGCTTGACCGACCGAAGCCAGCCGCGCGCGCCAGCGCGGATGGGTACGGTCGGCGACCAGCTCGCGCGACAGGGCGGTGATCGTCATCGGGCTCTCGCCCTGGCCGTAGATCTGAACGAAGCGCGGCCCCATCACCTCGACCGCGTCGATGATATCGGCGACATACATCGGCCCGCCGCCATAGACGATCGTCTTGATGCCCTCGCCGGTCTGGCCCGTCGCGCGGGCGCGGTCCACCAGACGGCGGATCATCGTGGGGGCTGCGAACATCGAGACATGTTGCAGCTTCGGCGCAAGCTCGAGGATCTCGTCAGCCTCGAACCCGCCCGAGCGCGGCACCACATGGCGCGCGCCGCGCATCACATGGACGAAGTTGTAAAGCCCCGCGCCATGCGACATCGGTGCGGCGTAGAGGATCGCATCCTGCGGTTCGACGCTGTCGACATCCGAGAAATAGCCCAGACACATCGCCTGCACGTTGGCCGAAGTGATGCACACGCCCTTGGGCCGCCCGGTCGTGCCGGAAGTGTAGAACAGCCAGACCGTCTCGCTTTCCGCGATCTCGACCGGGGCGGGCATCGGGTCATAGCGCAGAAGATCGGCATAGGCCGGGCCTTTGAGGTCCACCGTCTCGACGCCCAGATCAGTCCCCGGATCGCCGGTGAAGGCGAGCTTCGCCTCGGAGGCCTCAATGATCCATGCGGCCTCGCGCGGGTGCAGCTTGCCGTTGATCGGCACCGCCACCGCGCCTGCGAACCATATGCCATAGATCGCCTCGAGATATTCGGGGCAGTTCTTGGCAAACAGCGCCACGCGGTCGCCCGGAGCGATCCCACACGCCACCAGCCCAGCCCCGATGCGGGCGGCACGGTCGGCGAATTCCGCATAGGTGGCGCGCAGCTCCTCGCCCTGCAGCAGCGCGGGGGCGTCGGGGGTGCGGACCGCACTGCGGATCAGCCACTCCGCCGGGTTCATGCCGCGCGCTCCGCTTCGAGGATCGAGCAGTAATTCGCGACGCCCGAGCCGCCCATGTTGAAGACGCAGCCCAGCTCCGCGCCGGGCAGTTGCATCTCGCCCGCCTGACCGGTGAGCTGCATCGCAGCCAGCACATGCATCGACACGCCGGTCGCGCCTACGGGATGGCCCTTCGCCTTCAGCCCGCCCGAGAGGTTCACCGGCAGCTTACCGTCGCGCAGTACCAACCCGTCGTCGATGGCCCGCGCACCGGAGCCTTGCGGCACCAGCCCCATCGCCTCGTAGACGAGCAATTCCGCGATGGTGAAACAGTCATGGACCTCCGCGAAGGAGAGATCGTCGACCCGCACGCCCGCCGAAGCATAGGCGCGGCGAAAGGCCTCTGCCGGGCCCTCGAAAGCCAGCAGATCGCGGCGCGACATCGGCAGGTAGTCATTGACTTGCTCGGCGGCGCGGAGACCGATGGAATTGGCGAAATTGCCCGCGCGGTCGTCGGCGACCATGACCAGCGCGGCCGCCCCGTCGGAAATCAGCGAGCAATCGGTCATCCGCAGGGGCGGGGCGATCATTGGGTTCTTGTCGCTCACCGTGTTGCAGAACTCGAACCCCACATCCTTGCGCATCTGCGCGAGCGGATTGGCGAGCGCGTTGTGGTGGTTCTTCGCCGCGATCCGGGCGAGTGCGGCGGAACGGTCGCCATGCGCTTGATAATAGGCCTGCGCGAAACGCGCGAAAATCTGCGGGAAGGAGACACCCGCTTCCTCCATCTGGTAGGACGCCCCGGCCAGCGCCTCGGTGACGCCTGCGGTGTCCTTCGCGGTCATCTTCTCCGCCCCGATCACCAGCGCGGCCTTCACCCGGCCCGAACGGATCGCATCGCGCGCGGCATAGATCGCAGCCGAGCCCGACGCGCAGGCATTCTCCACACGGGTCGCAGGCGTGAAGCGCAGCCTGTCGTCGATCCCCAGCGCCAGCGAGCTTGCGAACCCATCCGGCACCAGCCCGGAGTTGAAATGCCCCAGCCAGATGCCGTCGATCTCTGCCGGGTCGATCCCTGCGTGCTCCAGCGCGCCGCCGCCCGCTTCGAGAACCAGATCCTCGAGCGTGCGCCCCTCCAGCTTGCCGAATTTCGTATGGCCCCAGCCGACGATCTTCGCGTCCATGCGGGTCTCCTCCCAATGATCCTCCGTTGCGGGGGAGACTAGCGCAGGGGCGGCACGACCTCTATTCGTAGAACTACGCTATCGGGAGAAGAGGATGGAGCAGGACCTGCTGGACAGCGATGAGATGGCGCGGCTGGCGTTCGAGCATGCGCCGGTCGGGCTGGCGGTCACCCGCGACCGGGTGATCGAGCGGTGCAACGCGCGGTTTTGCGAGAGTTTCGGCTATCGCGAAGACGAGCTGCCGCAGCGCTCGCTCGCGGTGCTCTACCCGTCGCAGGAGGAATTCCTTCGCATCGGCGAGATCGGGTTGCGGCGGATGCGCGAGACCGGGCGCTACGCCGATGAGCGGATCATGCAGCGCCGCGACGGGTCGCTGTTTTGGTGCCGGGTGCGGGGGCAGTCGCTGACGCCCCACGATCCCTTCGCCCGCGCGGTGTGGAGCTTTGCCGATCTGTCGGAATTACGGCCCGTCGTCGATCTGACCGCGCGCGAGCGGCAGGTGGCGGCCCTTCTGGCCGAGGGGCAGACCAACAAGGAGATCGCGCGGGTGCTGGAGCTGTCGCCGCGCACCGCAGAGGCCCATCGCGCGCGACTGCAGGCGAAACTCGGCGCGCGCAACACCGCCGAACTGGTGGCGCGGCTGACGGGGCTGCCGCTCTAGACGCGTCGCCCCAAGGAAAAAGGGGCGCCGATGCGCCCCTTTCTGTCTCGATCCCAAGTCAGGCCCAGATCACGAATGCGGTTCAGGTGTCGCCTCAGGTGTCGACCGAGGCGGTCGTTCGCTACGCTGCGGGGTGAGCTTGCTCTGGATGATCGCGAGCGCGCTCGACAGCGAGGCGGCTTCCTGAGAGCTCGTCGCTTCTTCGGGGAAGACGTATTTGCCGTTCGCGATGCTCTTGGCATCCTCCGCCAGCCGCTCGACCGGGCGCAGCAGCAGCTTGAGGAACACCAGCGTTACGCCCAGCAGGCACAGCGCCGCGGCTGCGACCGTCGCCAGCGTCACCTGCGTCAAAACCGGCAGATCGTTCGAGATGTTGTCGCGGCGTAGAACCGCGAAGACGCGCCAGCCGAAGTTGGGCAGTTTGTTCCAGACGAAATCCGGCGCAAAGGCATAGGTTCCGCCGTCCTTGCCGTCGACAAGGTGGAAGACGCCGGAAGACTTGCTGCGCAGGCTCGCGCTTGACGTCAGGCTTTTGGGCAGGGGCGTGCTCTCGTGACGGGTGTCGATGACCGTATCGCCGTTGATGTCCTGCACGACCACGTCGATGCCAAGCTCCTTGCTCGCCTCGAACAGGAAGCTGCGCACCCATGCGATCCGCACGCGGTAGACGAGCACGCCGATCTTCTGGCCGTCCGGGCCCTTCACGGGGGTCGAGAGGCTCAGGAAATACTCCATCTTGCCGGTCAGCGCATTGGTGGCCGTCTCGGTGATGGAATCGACCGACGGCACGCGGATGCCATCGCGGAACCACCGCTTGGAGCTGACATTCTTGCCGACATCATAGCCGTTCGAGCCGGAGATGATGGTGCCATCGGGCGCGGCGAAGCCTGCCCAGGCGACCTGACCCCCGGTGCGGGCGACGGCGTCCATGAACTTGTTGATGTCGTCTTTCGACGCGGTGCCGATGCTTCGCGCAACGGCATGCATACTGTCCCATTCGCGCATCAGCGCGGTGTTGAAGCTGAGCGCGATCGCGTCGGAGCCTCTCAGAACCAGCTTGTGTTCAATGGTTGTCTGAAATTCATGGGCCTGATCCGACACGACCTTGGCGACGAAGACGGCGGTCGCTGCCACGACGAGCACCATCGCCAGAGCGGTGCGTAGGAAAATGCCTCCGAGATTGTGATGTCGACGAATGGTCATCTTCGCTTCAATCCTACGTTAATTGTAGAAGGGGTCCGATTTAAATCATGGTTACTGAGTAAATACGGCGAGAAAGTGGTGCGGGCCCATTTCAAGGTAAATTTTTTCGCGGACCGGAAGGATGGCTTGCAAAGCGCAAAGCGATGTCAAACACTCGAAGGAACAAGCTCCCGGGGCACGGGGCTGCGAGGGCTCTATCGACGGGTCTTTCCGCAAAAACCAAATAGCAGATCGAGGGGCCGCAAAGGTCTCGGGCACAGGCTTACAGGACACGTAATATGCAAAAGATTCAAGATGTAAGCGTCGCGATCGCGACCTGTCTGGCACTGTCACTGGGGGCGGGCTCGCAAGCCCGCGCGGATGGCACGTTTGTGCAGTTCGACGCGGCGCAGAATACCTCCGACACGGTCTTTTCAATGTCGCGCGGGAAAGTGAGCTTCAGCGCGAATTTCTCTGATTACGAAGGCGGATGGTCGACCGGCGCGGCCGTCACGCGGGACTTCGCGCTCGAGGGAATCGGCACGCTGAAGCTCGGCCCCAGCATCGGTCGCACCTTGGCGGACGATAACTGGCGACTCGGTGCGCGCGTGGGGCTGGAGCGGTATACGCCGACCGGCTTCGGGCATGTCTTCATGCTGGCGCAATACAACACGATCGATCAGGACTGGTTTGCGCTGTTTCAGGCCGGGAACCGCTCCGGGCTGGGGCTAGAGCTCTCCGCGGGCGGAAGCGACACCTATTCCGAGCGTACCATCGCGGTGACCCAGAAAATCGACGACGGTCCGGTCTCGATCCGGGCGGGTTGGCGCGCGTTGGCCAAGGAAGCCTTCGTCGGCATCTCCATCAATACCTATTAATCGCGCGCCCCGCGGGCTCACTCGTCCGAGGAATATTTCGGCAAGAAGCGGCGGTAGATGTCGTGCAGAAGCGCGCTCGCGCTCACATGGCTGACGCCCGGCTCGTCCCCTTCGGCATAGAAGCGCACGAACAGCTCCTCGCGCTGTTCCTCGGTCGGCAGAAGCTGTAGCCGCGCGCCGTCGCGGGTCTTCGCGATGACGTAGCATTCGATCGGGTCGGTGATCTGGTCGATCGTCAGCATCCCGCGGGTCTGTTCCGGCAGGGTCAGGCCGCGCAGGCGCACCGTGTCCATCGTGAACGAGGTCATCCAGACCCAGTATTCCGTGCCGTCGGAGACGAAGGAAATCCGCTCGGGCTTGTCGGCCACATGGATTTCGCGCCGGGGCAGCTCGACGCAGGCACGGCAGGTCGCGGCCAGCAGGAACAGGTTATAGACCGTCCAGAACAGGATCACCCATTTGCCGTCGCCCGCGTCGTAATAGGCGAAGCGGTCCCAGACGATCCCGATCAGAAGACCGCCCAGCGTCAGGAAGAACAGGATCAGGAACGGCATCATGATCCGCCATTGCACGACGACTTTCGACCGATCCCCGCCTTTCGCCGTCACCGAAAACGGGTGGCCATGGGGCCGCAGCAAGCCGGTGAAGGCGGCGCGGGCGATCGGGATCGCACCGATCAACTGGCTTACGTCGTTCAGCAGAGGCACGACCATGCCGCGGCTGAGCATGTTCAGTATCATCAGGCTCCACAGGTAATAGACCCCGAAATAGCTCAGCACATCCGCGAGGCCCGCATTCACCACCGTGATGTTGAAATACCAGTAGAGCAGCGGGTAGCAGATCGCCGCGATCCGGAAGGGGAAGGTCGTGGTCCAGTAGAAGATCGAGTCGATGACGCTCCAGCGGTCGCGCAGGCGTAGATTGCTTTTCGAGAACGGGCCGAGCGAGGACCGCGCGATCTGCAGCAGGCCGAGGCACCAGCGGGCGCGCTGGGTGATGTATTCCTTGAGGCCTTCGGGGGCGAGCCCTTCGGTCAGCGGCTCGGCCAGATAGACGGTGCGCCAGCCTGCATTCTGCAACGCCAGCGTCAGCATGAAATCCTCGGTCACGCTCTCGGTGTTGAAGCCGCCGATCTCGCGCAGCGCGCTCCAGCGGCAGACCGAGGAGGTGCCGCAGCAAAAAGCGATCCCCCAGCCGTCGCGCGCGGGCTGCATTTGGTCGAAGAAGAAGCGCTGTTCGTCCGGGTAGGAACTGTCGAGCCGGAAATTGTGCTGGATCGGGTCGGAGTTGAAGAAATGCTGCGGCGTCTGCACGAGGCCCACCTCCGGGTCGTGGAACAGCGCCAGCGTGCGGGAAATGAAGCCGCGATGGGGCACGAAATCCGCATCGAGGATTGCCACGAAATCTGGCTGCACCTCTTCCTCGGCCAGTCGGTCCAGCGCGTGGTTGATGTTGCCGGCCTTCTGCCCCTCGTTATCGGGCCGACGCATGTAGCGCACGCCCTTGGTCTCGCAGAAATCGCGCAGCCAGTCGCGGCGGCTGTCGTCGCAGACCATGATCATCTTGTTGCGATGGCGCAAGAATTTCGCGCCCACGATGGTACGTTCGAGAACGTCGCGATCTTCGTTATAGGTGGCGATCAGGATTGCGACGAGCGGTTCTTTCTCCTTCGGGAGATTGGCGTATTGATCCGCTTCCTCGCTGCGCAGCTTGATCCGCGACAGGACCAGAAAGGCGCTGAGCGAGCCGATCAGGGTGAAGACTTCGAGCGCGTAGAGAGACCAGCTTGCCAGTACATCCAGCGTCAGGCCCGGCGGGGCGAGGGTCTCGGTTCCGCGCCACCAGATATAGCGCAGCGCGAGCACCGCGCTGATCCCCAGCAAGACCGCCCGGTGCCAATTGCGCCGCGGTTTGACGAAGCTCGGCAGAATGGCTGTGATACCCACCACGAGGATGAGCTGCATCGCCGCCGAGCCAAGCTCTCCCAGTTGCGGATAGAAGAACATGCCGCCCCGCCCTCAGCGCAGGAAGTCGAGGGGGCGGTGCTCGAAGAACACGCGCCCGGTCCGCCCCACGGGACAGTCGAGATCGGCATCGGATTTCAGGTCCGGAACGAGAAGCGTCACATCGTAGCGCTCGAGATGTTTCTGGCTCGGCGCGATGGCGAGGTGCTGGTAGACGCGCGCCGCGCCGCTGCCGGCGAGCCGGGCGATCGTCGCGTCGTAGATCTTGTCGCGCGAGGCCAGCTTGAAGGTCGCGGAATCGCCCACCTTGAGGTTGTTGTAGACGCCTTCGCTCACCGAGGCGGTCACCAGCGAGACGTCGCAATCGACGAGCGACATGATCGGATCGCCCCGCTGCACCGTCACGCCATCCGCCTGCAGGGTTTCCCAGTAGATCCCGTTCGCGGGCGATGTCACCTGGCTCGAGGCCAGAGTGTTCACCCGCGTCTGTTCCTTTGCCCGGCGCGCGTCGAGCGTCTTGACGCGCGTCTCGGCCTCGGTGAGGTCCGCCTCAAGCGAGGCGATTTCCTCGTCGAGAAGTGCGCCGCGCTGTTCGGAGCTTGGGGCGTCGTTATAGCCGTCGCCCAGATAGACGCCGGACTTGGCGGCATCGAGCGCGTTTTCGAGCAGCGCCACGTCCTCGCGCGCTTGCGTCGCGGGGCCGTTCTCCGCCGAGGCGGTAGGGGCGGTCTGCGCCACTTTCGTGGCACTCGTCTCCGAGCTTTGCGCATTGGGCTGCAGCCGGTCGAGCCGCGCGCGGGCGAATTTCAGCTTCGTCTCGATCTCGGCGATGCGATGCGTGCGATAGAGCTTGGTGCGCGCGCTATAGGCGTCGCGATGCGTGCGTTTGGCGGAGAGGTCGCTTTTTATCCGCGCGACATTCGCCTCGGCATTCGCCAGCTCCATTCGCAAATCTTCGAGCCGCGTCGTGTCCGAGAGGATATCATCGACGGTGGCCAGCCGCTCACCCTTGTCGACATGGGCGCCAAGCGGTCGTTTCGGCATCGAGAGTTTGCCGGCAGTGCCGCTGCGCACCGTGACCACGGGCGCATTGACGACGGCATCGGCGCTCACGCCCGACATCTGCTCTCCGACGATCACCCAAAGCGCGCCCGCGACTAAAACGATACCGATGACAGGGCGAAAAGTTTTCAATTCGGGGCTCCTCGAGATGACACGTTACAGCGGGGCGGGGCCAATAGGTTTAACAACCTATAAACGTAACGTAATTGCAAGATGCAACCCAGGATCTATTGAGAATATTTGGTTTGTGATGCGACGCGGCACGCTAGATCAGCCGCGGCGTGAGGAGGGCGCCTCGCATGAAATGCGCGTCGATAATGCGACGGAAAATCACTCGTTCGTGATATGCTTCCCGGTCTCAGGAGGAGGATTCACCATGACCGATCCAGCCAATGCGCGTCGCTTGACGGCGGCCGATTTCGACCAGGAACTTCTCGATCTCTACGATTACTATGTCCATGGCAAGATCTCGAAACGGGAATTTCTCGATCGGGCGGGGAAATGGGCGGTGGGCGGCGTGACCGCGCTGGCGATCCTCGGCGCGCTCGCGCCCGATTACGCGCTCGCCCAACAGGTGGCCGAGGACGATCCCGAGATTCAGGGCGAAGACATCACCTATCCCAGCCCAAACGGCACCGGCGAGATCACCGCCTATCTGGTGCGCCCGACGCAGATCGCCCCGGACAATCCGCCCGCGGCTATCCTCGTCGTGCATGAGAACCGAGGCCTGAACCCCTATATCCGCGATGTCGTGCGCAGGCTGGCCAAGGCGGGGTTCGTGGCGATGGGGCCGGATGGGCTGTCCTCGCTCGGGGGCTATCCGGGCAATGATGACGAGGGGCGCACGATGCAGCGCAGCCTCGATCAGGGCGCGCTGCTCAATGATTTCTTCGCCGGGTTCGAGTATCTCCAGACGCTCGACGGCACCAATGGCAAGGTCGGTGCGACCGGGTTCTGCTATGGCGGGGGCGTGGTGAACAAGCTCGCAGTCGCCTATCCCGAGATGGGTGCGGGCGTGCCGTTCTACGGGGCCGCGCCTGACTCTGCGCAGGTCGCGATGATCGAAGCGCCGCTGATGATCCAGCTCGCAGCCCTCGATCAGCGGATCAACGCGATGTGGCCGGAGTTCCAGAAGGCGCTCGAGGAGAACGACAAGCGCTACGAGGCCTATATCTATCCGGGCGTGAACCACGGGTTTCACAACGACACGACGCCGCGCTACGACGAGGCCGCCGCCAAGTTGGCCGAGGAACGCATGATCGCGTGGTTCCGGACCTACCTCGCCGGATAAGCTTCCGCGCGGGCTCGCGGTCTGCCGGGGGTGCGCTCGGATTTGGCGCGTGCTAGGCCTCTCGCAAGATCCGCGTCATCGCGCGGAGCCGCAAACGGGAGAGAGACGCGCGCATGAGAAACGGTGGTCAGGTTCTGGTCGAAAGCCTCGTGGGGCTTGGTGCGC
Organism: Thioclava sp. DLFJ4-1; assembly: GCF_002020145.1. Lineage (NCBI taxonomy): Bacteria > Pseudomonadati > Pseudomonadota > Alphaproteobacteria > Rhodobacterales > Paracoccaceae > Thioclava > Thioclava sp. DLFJ4-1. Next base: position 138,724 of record NZ_MPZT01000001.1, on the reverse strand, counting down.
GCAAGGCATTCGGGGTGCCGGGCGAGAGCTATCTCGCGGTGCTCGATGCGCTGCACGACACGCAGGGCACGCTGGATTTCGTGCTGTGCCGTCAGGAAGGCGGGGCGAGCTTCATGGCCGCCGCTTACGGCAAGCTGACCGGGGAGCCCGGCATCTGCATGGTCACGCGCGGTCCCGGGGCCACCAATGCCGCGATCGGGGTGCATACCGCGATGCAGGACTCCGCGCCGATGATCCTGTTCGTGGGGCAGGTCGGCACCGATATGAAGGGCCGCGAGGCGTTTCAGGAGCTCGATTACAAGGCGGTCTTCGGCACCATGGCGAAATGGGCCGTCGAGATCGACCGGGTCGAGCGCATCCCCGAAATCCTCTCGCGCGCCTGGACGATGGCCGTGAGCGGTCGGCCCGGTCCGGTCGTGGTCGCGCTGCCCGAGGACATGCTGACCGCGATGACCGAGGCCGCGCCGCTTGGCGCGCCCGTCCGGATCACCGAGCCGCAGCCTGATCCGGTCGCGATGGGCGAGTTGCGCGAGATGCTGGCCGGGGCCAAGCGTCCGCTGATCCTCTATGGTGGGTGCAACTGGCGCGGGGACGGCACTGCGCACATTAAGGCCTTCGCGGAAGCCTCTGATATCCCGGTTCTTTCGGTGTTTCGCTATCAGGACCAGTTCGACAATAACTCGCCCGTCTTCTGCGGCGATGCGGGCGTCGGGATGGCGCCGCATGTGAAGCGTCTGATGCGCGAGGCCGACGTGATCCTCGCGATCAATGCGCGCTTTGGCGAGAATACGACCGATGGCTACACGCTTCTTGACGTGCCGCAGCCCGCGCAGCGGCTGATCCATGTCCACGGCTCGGATTTGGAGATCGGCAAGATCTACCGTCCCGAACTGGGTATCCATGCTGGGCCGAACGCCTTTGCCGCAGCCCTTGGCGCGCTGGAGCCGGTCAAGGGTGACTGGGCCGACTGGCGGGCCGAGGGCCGCGCGGCCTATGAGGCCGGCTTCGATCTGCCCGATCTGCCCTCGCCGGTCGATATGGGCAAGGTCTGCGCCTATCTGCGCGAGGAACTCCCCGAGGATATGATCCTGACCAACGGGGCGGGCAATTTCGCGGTCTGGCCGGGGCGGTTCTTCCGCTTCGGACCGAACGCCACGCTGCTTGCGCCGCAATCGGGTGCGATGGGCTACGGGGTGCCCGCCGCGATTGCCGCCAAGGTGGCGCAGCCCGAGAGAACGGTGGTCTGTTTCGCGGGCGATGGCGATTTCCAGATGACCTCGCAGGAGCTTGCCACCGCCGCGCAGGCGGGCGCGCAGCCGATCATCCTGATCCACAATAACGGGATTTACGGCACGATCCGCGCCCATCAGGAGCGCAATTATCCGACCCGCGTGTCGGGCACTTCGATGGCGGTGAACCCGGATTTCGCGGCGCTCGCGAAGGCCTATGGCTTCCACGGCGAGCGGGTCGAGCGGACGGAGGATTTCGCCGCCGCTTTCGAACGCGCGCGGGCGTCCGAGACCGGCGCGGTGCTGGATCTCGTGATCTCGCCCGAGGCGCTGACCCCACGCCAGTCGCTCTCGGCGATGCGGGCTGCGGCGCTGGAGGCGGGCAAGGGGCGCTGAGCGCCCGCCGCCTCAGAACGTCTCGACCCAGGGGCGCAGCGTGATCTCGTTCGTCCAGGCGCTGCGATCCTGCTCGATCAGCTGGCGATAGGTCTTCGCGATCGCCGCGGGGCGCAGCATCGAGCCGGGCTTGTCGGGCGCCTCGCTGCGGCCCGGATTGAGGATCATGCCGTCGATATTCACCCACGCCACATGGATGCCTTGCGGGTGCAATTCGCGCGCCATGCTCTCGGCCAGCCCGCGCTGCGCGAATTTGCCCATCGCGAAGGGGGCGGAGCGCGCAAATCCTTTCACCCCGGCCGAGGCGCCGGTGAACAGGATGGTGCCGCGAGTACCCTCGGCAGGGTCGGCTTCGAGCATCCGGCGCGCGGCGTGCTTGCCGGTCAGAAACGCCCCGATCGCGGTGATCTCGACGGCGGCGCGAACCTCGTCGGCATCGAGTTCCGCCACCGGGCCGCGCACCCGGCCGGAGGGGTTGTAGACGACGACGCGCGGCGGCGCGGGCAGGACGTCGAACAGATCGGCAATCGCGGCCTCGTCGGTCGCATCCAGTTGCACCATGCGCGCACCGGTCTCATCGGCCAGCGCCTGCATCTTCTCGGCGCTGCGAGCCGCCAGCGTCAGGTCATAATCGGGCGCAAGCTCCCGCGCCACTGCGGCTGAAAGCCCGTCGCCCACTCCGATAATCACCGCCTGTGCCTTGCTCATGGTCAGTCCTCCTCCAGTTCGCGTTCCCGCGCCCGGCGGGGTTGCCTTACGACATAGCCCGGCGCGACAATGGCCCAAATCGGGGCTGCCCGCATCGCGGATAGCTTAGCCGAAGAGGATCAGATGCGAGCGCCAGATTACGATCAGGCAGACGATCCCGAAGGTGGCGAACCCGGCCATCGACCAGATCAGCAGCCGCCGCATCAGACCCGGCAGGGGCCCCGCCAGCGAAGCGCGCTTTTGAAACGGGCTGAGCGCGCCCGCCCCAAGACCGGCTGCGGTGGCCAGAAACAGCGGCACATACAGCGCGTAGCCGACATAGCCGTATTCGGGCTTGAGGATGCAGAACGGGCAATGATGGTTGGGGTTTTCATAGATATAGAGCGAGATCGTGGCGACAATCGCGGTCAGCCCCATCCCGAACATCAGCGCCGAGGCCAGCGCGTAAAGCTCGTAGCCGCGCTTGCGGATCAGCGCCGCGATCCCTGCCGTCAAGGCGATCAGCGCGGTGAGGCCAAGCAGCCAGAGCGCCTGCGCTTCGCTGACGCCCGCCATCTGGTTCGCGAGATTGGGATTGTTCGGCGTGAACAGCTTCGAGCAGCACGAGGTGATCACATCGGTCTGCATGTCGAGGAAATAGCTCAGCTCGACCGCGCCATCGGCAAGGATCAACGGCGTGATTGCGAGGAGGAGTGCGTATTTCACACGGGTCAGTGGGTAGTCCCGGCCCAGCCTGTCGGCCCGGTCGAGGATCAGCCAGATCACGGCGGCGAAGAACACCCCGATCTTGAGATAGAGCGCGGGGAAACCGTAATCGTTCACGTTGAGCGTGCCGACCGCACACATCGCGCCGACGAATAGCGACGACATCCGGTCGGCATTGAAGACGAAGAGCAAAAGCGCCGCGAGCTCGGCCAGCATGACGGCGGCGAAAAGGGTCGAGACCAGCTCCGTCATCCGCTCCATGCGCAGCTGGCGCGCGCCCATATCCGTCAGGTCCCAGCGGCGCAGAACGGTGACGGCGAAGCCGCCCGCCCAGAAGGCCGTAAGCGCGGCCAGCCCCGCCACCAGCAAGAGCGCCATGATCGGCGTTTGAAAGATCATGGCTGCGGCTCCTGCTGGGCAGGCGCGTCCTCGATCCGCCCGTCACGCATCGAAACCACCCGGTCGACGCAGTCCGCGCCCCAGACACGTGGGTCGTGGCTCGACATGATGACGGTGCGCCCGCGCGCTTTCTCCTCGGCGACGATCTGCAGGAAGGTCTCGGAGAGCGCGCTGTCGAGATTGGCCGTGGGCTCATCCGCGATCAGGATCGGCGGATCGTTGATGAGCGCCCGCGCAATCGCTGCGCGCTGCGCCTCGCCGCCCGAGAGCAACTCGATCCGGGTCTGGGCGCGCGGCCCCAGACCCAGCGCCTCGATCCGGTCCATCGCCCGCGCGCGGAGCTCTCCGAAGGGCTGGCCCAGCGGCGCGGCGGGCAGCATCACGTTTTCCAGCACGGTCAGGCCGCGCACGAGGTTGAACCGCTGGAAGATGAAGCCGAACCGCTCGCGCCGCAGTTCGGTCTGGAAGTGCTCGGGCAGGCCCGAGACGACCTCGCCATCGAGGCTGACGCGGCCCGTGGAAGGCCGCGCCATGCAGGCCACGACCGACAGCAGCGAGGATTTCCCCGAGCCCGACGGCCCCTTGAGCACGGTGACGGCCCGGCCCTCGATGCTCAGGTCGATCCCGTCCAGCGCGGTCACCGCATTGGGGCGGCCCGCATTATAGGTCTTGGTCACGGATTGCAGAGTGATCATGGGGGCCTCCTCAGCGCATTACGGCATCGGGATCGGCCGAGGCCGTGCGCCAGATCGGCACCACGGTCGCGGCGATATAGGGCAGGGTGGTCAGCAGCGCGAGCGTCAGCAATTGCAGCCCGTCCACATGCGGGCTCAGCGGGAAATCGGGATAGATCACCGCCCAGCCCTGCAGGATCGGCGCGAAGAGCGGGGCACCGAAGAAGAACACATGGGCGAAGCCCGCGACGGTGCCGATCAGGAAGGCCGCGAGCGAGATCAGCCCGCCTTCCCACATCTTCATCGCGATCACGTCGCGCGTGTTCCAGCCGACCGCCTTGAGGATGCCGATCTCGCGCGCTTCCTCGGCCGAGAGCCCGCTGGCTTTTTCGGCGGCGAAGATGACGAAGGCGAGGATGCCGGCGAAGGCCAGCGCCGTCAGCAGCCCCTCGCGCCAGTCGAACAGTTTCTGATAGGTGCGCGCGATATCGGCGCGGGTGACGAAGCGCATCTGCGGCAGCGCGTTCGAGCCTTTCTGGACAATGGTGGCGACCTCGTTGGGGTTACGCACGCGGGCCACGACATCGGTGTAGCGGCCTTCGGGAATGTCGAAGAAGTCGCGGAAATCGGCCTCGTTCATCAGCATCAGATCCGAGGTCATCAGCGCGGAGTCGCGGCTGAAGGTCTTGGCGACGTCGAATTTCTTCAGATCGCCCTCATAGCGCGACAGGAAAACCGGCGCGCCCGCCCATTCGAGGCCGCGTGCGCGGGGGATGCCCTCGCCAATCGCGATCTGACCGGGGTCGGGCATCATCTCGGGATCGTCGGGCACCATGACGGTGTAATTCGCGCCGTTGATCCGGTCGTAATAATAGCCCCAGAGCCGGGGATGGGCCTCGGTCACACCGCGGATCGCCGCGATCTCGTCGGCGACCGATCCTTCGATCAGATCCTGACGGCCCAGCGTGATCTTCTGCACGGTGATCTCGGGCGCGCCTTCGAGCACGGTCGTGGTCTCGAACCGCAGGCTTGCGGCGAAGAACATCGCCGAGGCGAGCACGAAGACCACCACGGAATAGACCGCGATCAGGGCGATATTCTTGCCTTTGCGGCGGGCGAGAGCGGCGAGGGTGAAATCGGCCAGCGCGCGCTGGCGGCGCAGGAATGGGGTCATTTCGCGGCCTCGGGTTGGAACAGGAGCCAGCCCTTGCCGGGCGTGGCGGGGGGCGGCACGAAGGTGCCGGAGGGGAAGTGGTCGAAGCTGCCCGGGTGGTCCTGAAACGGTGTGTTCAGATCGGCGAGGCTGGGGTTCCGGGTGTAGCGCGCCTCGGTAAACAGTGCCGGGTCGGTCAGCCCCAGCCGCGCGACCAGTGTGCGCTCTTCGAGCAGACGCCCATCACGATGGGGACGCGCGAAGACGGGGTAATAAAGCTCCACCGCGAGCAGCAGCGTCAGGCAACCGAGCCCCGCGAAAACATAGCTCGAGCGTCGCATCAGAACGGGCCGCCCTGATCGAGCGCGTCGATCAGCTCCGGTGTGACCTCGTCATGGCGCAACAGCTTCTGGCCCTTGTGGTCGCGCATGAAATCCTGCGCATCGACCGCGTTCATCAGCGGCACCAGCTCGTGCCCCATCGGGCCCAGAACGTCCGAACCCACGACATAAAGCGCCTCGCGCGCGTCGATCAGCTTGAGCCCGTAATACTCGGTCACGCCCATGCCGGTGATCTGGTCGGCTTTGCGGCCAAGGGCGTATTTCTCCATGTCGAACATGTATTTGAAGTAGTCCTTGGCACCGTCGAAATGATCGGCATAGCCATCCGCGTAGAGCACCGTGGTGACCCATTCGGGGTATTTGTAGACGAACATGCCGCAGACCGGGCAGGTGTCGCCGGGGCCGGGCGGGGGCAGGTCGAGTGTGGGCGCATCGGCACGCGCGGGGCTCAGCCCCGGGCCGAGCGAGAGGGCCGCGGCGAGGGCTGCCGCGCGTTTGAGCATCTGGCGCCGCGTCGGGCGCGACATGGGGCGCGACGGGGGGCGTGCCGGCGTGCCGCCGTGATGGCAGGGATGGTTGCACATCGTCTTGCAACTCCTTGAAACGTATTCGGAATGTGGCGGGACCGCGCGGGCCCCGCCTTGAGGCGATCACTGACCGGCGCGGGCGCGGCGCTCGGCGCGGCGTTTGCGAATGTTGATCGTGTCGCGCGCCATGTCGGCATAGGCCATGACCAGCGCCTCGTCGAAGCTCGCCAGCTTGCCCCCGTCCTTGGCCGCCGCATCCGCCTTGGCTGGATCGGCATAGGCGTATTTCGACGTGCCGGTCATCGTGCCGGGCTTTTTCGTGTCGATCACGTAGGTCATGTCATCGACCACCGCGAGCGGCTTGACCTTGGCCGTGGCCCCCGCATCGCCCGCGTAGATCGTCTTCGGTCCCGCATCCACGTTCAGCGCGAGGCTGATCGCCGCGCAATGCAGCGAGCAAGTGCCGTCGACCGTGTCGTTGTCATAGACGATCAGGTGGCGCGTCTGGCTGAACATCTGCCGCATCATGCCGCAATAGGGGCAGCGGGGGTATTTCTCGAACTCGTTCTCGAGCGGCGCGGTGTCGGTCTTGAGAAAGCGGGTCAGCCCGTTCTGGTCGGTCCAGTCCATCGGCGACATCGGCATGCCGTCCATCGGTTTCATATCCTCGGCAGCGGCGCCGGAGGCCACCAGCGCGAGGCCGGTCGAAGAGGTCAGAAGAAAGTCGCGTCGTTTCATTGGGATCATCCTGTCATATCGCAACGCACCGCCATCGAGAGACGGGCGCAGTCGCGAGCCATGTGTCTGGTTTGCAAAAAAGCACGTCCGGATCGACGTGCAGGGACGCACTCAGACGACAGGAGGGGCGCGGGCGTGCCGGAAACGGGGCGCGGTCTGCACCGGGAGAGAGACCCGCTCAAGGGACGCATGGAGCGGGGCGATCTCGCGGTCGAGACGGGCCGGGGTGACGATCGTGTCGGGAGCCTCAAACGCGCAGACCGAGGCCGAGCCGCAGACTGCGCATTGGCTGTGGACCTGACCCGTGGGCGCGGTCTGGCCGGGCAGGGGCGCGGCCCCATCCGGCGCGGCGACCGTTTCGCCCTGCGGGGTCATGTAGACGATCCCCTCGCCGGTACAGGTCTGCAGCAGCCCCATCTGCGCACCGGGCGCGGCCCGGCCGGTGGCGGCGATGGCGGCCGCGCCCAGATGATCGGTCAGCAGGACGACCTGCAGCAGGATCGCGACGAGCGCGGTCAGCAGCGCCGATTGCGCGCGGCGCAATCCAGCGAAGCGCGGCGCGTGCAGGCGCGGGCCGCGTTCGATCTTGCCGTCAAAGGCTCTGGAGGCGCGTTGGGGTCGGGTCATTGTTCAAGCTCGTATCACATGAGGGTGAGCCGAGAATTGATCCGCGTCAAACGCTTGAGGGGTGACTCAGCGTCGCAGTCCTGCGTGCCCAGAGCGCAGGCGGTCGGGCCATGGTCCGGCCTGCCACCTGTGCCTTCAGGCTACGCGACGCCAAGGCTGCGCGGGGAAGTGCACTGCCTCGCCGGTCTCGATCGAGCGCTGCACCGGGCCCTTCGGGTTCCGCTGCGATATCTCGACACAGCAACTCGGAAACCTGATGATAGATCGGCAGGCCGGTGCGCTATCAAGTAGGTTGTTTACCTAAGCTAAGTCGAAGAGAAATCGCGAGGGAGAGACGCATGACTGCAGTGCGGATGAGAGCGGCTATGTCGCGCCGAACCTTTGGACCGGGGTGGGGCGCACGCTCCGGCTGCGGTGCGGCGCTGGTGGGCTCACCCGATCAGGTGCTCTCGAAGCTTGAAGACTACCGCGAGATGGGCATTGGCGCCTTCACCTTGTAGGGCTATCCGCATATCGACACGGTCTCGCTGCCCGAAATCTATGGGACCGCCCTCAACACCGCTCGCAGAAGGGAAACGCCGCTAATGGAAAAGATCGACCTTACCTCGGATGTCGCGCTCAGCCGGATCGTCTATGGCATGTGGCGGCTCGCCGACGATGCCGACACCTCGTCCGCCCATGTGCGCGCCAAGATCGACGCCTGTCTGGCGCAGGGGATCACCACGTTCGATCATGCCGATATCTATGGCGGCTACACGGCGGAGGGGGTCTTCGGCGCGGCGATGCGCGAGGACCCGTCGCTGCGCGATCAGATGGCGATCGTCACGAAATGCGACATCATCGTCGCGGCGGGCCGTCATGCTCATCGCAAGGTGAAGCATTACGACACCTCGCGCGCGCATATCGAAGCCTCGGTCGAGGCTTCGCTGCGGGAATTGGCCACCGACCGGATCGACCTGCTGCTGATCCACCGCCCTGATCCGCTGATGGATCATCACGAGACGGGAGCGGTGCTCGACGATCTCGTGGCGTCCGGCAAGGTGCGCGCGGTCGGCGTGTCAAACTTCCGCCCGTGGGACTGGGAGTTGCTGCAATCGGGGATGAAGACGCCGCTGGTGACCAACCAGATCGAGATTAGCCTCGGTTGCCTGCAGCCCTTCACCAATGGCGATCTGGCCTTTCACCAGCGGCAGTCCCAGCCCGTGATGGCGTGGTCGCCACTGGGCGGCGGCGCGTTGATGACGGGCGAGGGGCCGGTGCAAAGCGTTCTCGACGAGATCGCCGAGGCGCAGGGCGTGGATCGCGCAGCCGTCGCGACGGCTTTCCTGCTGGCGCATCCCGCGCGGATCATCCCGGTGATGGGCACCAACAATCTCGAGCGGATCGCGAAGCTTTCCGATGCTTTGAAGGTTCAGATCGACAGGGAGACGTGGTTCCGCCTCTACGAGGCCGGGCTCGGTCAGCCGGTCCCATGATGGACGCAATGCCCTAATTCACCCCGCGCCACCCGGCGCGGGGTCTTCTTTTTCGGGAGGGTTAAGTGGCCCCTCAGGCCGACAGCCAACCCTCGAGCTTACCGCTATCCGGCAGGCCGCCCGTGTGGACCAGCTTCCCGTCGACCGAGACGCCGGGGGTCGACATCACGCCAGCCATGGCGATTGCGCGGGGGTCGGTCACCTTCTCGACCGAGACCTCGATGCCGAGCTTGGCGGCCGCTTCCTTGACCATCTCCTCGGTCTTTTCGCAGCGCTTGCAGCCGGGGCCGTAAACCTTGACGTCCTTCATCTCTTTTCTCCTTAGAACAATGCGTTGAACAGGAAGCCGACGGCGAGGATGCCGCTGGCGACGACCCCGATGAACACAGCGATCAGGCGCAGTTTGAGGACCTGTCGCAGGATGATCATCTCGGGCATGGAGAGCGCGATCACCGACATCATGAAGGCGAGAACCGTGCCGAGCGCCGCGCCCTTGCCCAGAAGCGCCTCGACGATCGGGATGACCCCGGCGGCGTTGGTGTACATTGGCACGCCCATCAGCACCGCAGCCGGCACCGACCACCACGTGCCCGAGCCCATGATCCGCACCATCAGATCCTGCGGCACATAGCCGTGGATCAGCGCGCCCATGGCGATCCCGACGATGATCCAGATCCAGACCTTGGAGAAGATTTCGCGCACCGCCTCGAGGCCGAGGCGATAGCGGTCGGTCATGTTCAGATCGTCGCTCTCGACCGCGCCCGGCGTGGTTGCGCCGGAATGGATGTCGCGCACCCAGTCCTGCAGCCAGCCCTCGACATGGAGCCTGCCGATCACCCAGCCCGCGACGATCGCGATGGCGAGGCCGAAGCCGAGATAGACCAGCGCCACGGACCAGCCGACGAGGCCGACCAGCAAGATCAGCGCCACTTCGTTGACCATCGGGGCTGCGATCAGGAAGGAGAAGGTGACGCCCAGCGGGATGCCTGCGGAGACGAAGCCGATGAACAGCGGTACCGCCGAGCAGGAGCAGAACGGGGTCAAGACGCCCAAGCCCGCCGCCATCACGTTGCCGACGCCCTCGCGCTTGCCCGAGAGAAGCGCGCGGGTCTTTTCCGGGCTGAAGAAGCTGCGCACGACGCCCATCGCGAAGACGATCAGGGTGAGCAGCATCATCACTTTCGGCACGTCGTAGAAGAAGAAGGCCAGCGCCTCGCCGGTATGGGTGTCGCGGGCGACCGGCAGCAGCGAGACGATCCATTCGGAGAGGGCCGGGAGCTGGTGGTAAACCACCCACCACGCGACGAGGCCTGCCGCGACGACCACGCTCCACGCCCAGCCGGGCATCCCGCCATGCGGGGTTTCATGCTGTGTCACACTCATGCCGCGGTCCTTTCTGCGCTGGCGCTGGCTTTCATGACCGCGCTCAGGATCTGCTGAATTTCCGGGGAGAGGTCGGGGTTCACCCGATACCGGACCCATTGCGCATCGCGCCGGTCGACCACCAGCCCGGCGGCTTTCAGCACGCCCATATGGCGCGACATGCGCGATTGGGTGGCATCGAGACGCGCCATCAACTCGCAGGCGCAATGCTCGCCCCCGTCATGCAAAAGCTGCATCGCCCCCAGCCGGGTGGGTTCGGCAAGCGCGGAAAGAACAGTCACGATCATCGGTGCCTCCATTTCTACATTTGCATATGCGCATTCGCGCAAATGGAGTCAACGCACCCGAGGTGGAGCATTCGGTCGCACCCATCCACCGGGGTACGGGAAACTATCGATGAGAGTGATCGCATCACGGGCCTCCGACCTTCACAGGACCGGGGCTAGATTAGCGCTAAGGGGGTGCGTCGCTTCAATGCGCTCGATCAAGTCGGGCGCGATTTTTCTCGATCTCTAGCGAAAGGTCACTGTGTTCGGCCTCAGGATTGGCCCTTCGCGATGTTGCGCTCCATGAGCCGCTGGAACAGCCGGGGCGAGGCGCGGTTGATCCACCATGCGAGCCGCGCGACGCGGCCCACCGGGATCATCGGGCGGCCTCGCTTGAGCCCGGCGAGGATCACCTGTGCGGCAGCCTCGGGCGTCATGTAATCCACTCCGTCCGCAGCCGCACCGGGGCGCGCGATGCCGTCGGATTGCCGCTCGGCCCGGTCGATATTGGTCGCCACGAAGGACGGCGCCGCGATCTGCACGCGCACGCCATGAGGGGCCTCCTCCGAACGCAGAGATTTGAAGAACCCTTCCAGCGCATGTTTCGACGCCGCATAGGCCGTGCGGTGGTAGAGCGGCGAGAATCCCGCGACCGAGGAAATTGCCAGATGCGTGCCGTGGCTTTCCCGCAGGGGGGCGAGGAAATGCCGCGCCATCGCGGTCGCCGCGAAATAGTTGATCTCGAAGACCTTGCGATGCGCGGCCTCGGTCAGCTCGGAGTACGGCCCGATCTGGGTGACGCCTGCGTTGTAGATCACAAGGTCGATGCGGGGACGACGCGTCAGGATTTCTTTGCAGGCGCTGGCAAGCTGCGCCGGATCGGTCAGATCGCAGGCGATGGCCTCCTCGTTCGGCTTGGCCGTCAGACTTGAGATATCCCGGTCGAGCAGCACGACCTGCCAGCCCTCGGCGCGCAGCCCCGCCGAGAGCGCCTGCCCAAGCCCCCCGGTGCCGCCCGAGATTACCGCAACCCGCGTGCTCATAGCCCGGCCTCGCAGGCCCAGAGGTCGAAAACTTCCGCGCTGGTCAGCTCGGGCGTGTAGCCGAAGACCTCCTTCAGCGCGTCATTGGCCAGCACGGGGCGGTATTGCAGGAAGCGCACCTGCTCTGGCCCGTAGCGGCTCAGCCCCAGCGGATGGGCGAGGGCGAGCGCGGCCTTGATGCCAAGCGCGGGCAGGCGGCGCACCGGTTTGCGCAGACGTCGCGCCAGATCGGTGACGCCCAAAGCGCCGTCGCCCGCCACGTTGAAGATGCCCGGCGGGCCATCGGTCGCGGCGCGGATCAGGATGCGCGCGAGATCGCGGGTCCAGATGAAGACGAAGGGGCTCTCGCAGCCTCTCAGCGCGAGCAGGCGCGGCTTGCGGAAAAGCGCGGTGATCTGGTTGTCGGTGCCCTTGCCCAGAACCGTACCCACCCGCAGCACGACCTGCTCGAGGGCAGGGTGGGTGTCGCGCGCCTCGGCCAGCATCTCCTCGACCTGCCGCTTGTGATCGGCATAGGCGAACTCGGGATTGCCGCGCACAGGGTCGCTCTCGCGCAGCGGCACGGGATTGTCGGCGTGATAGCCATAGGCCGCGCCCGAGGAGGTCACGACGAGCCGCCGAACCCCGACCGAATGCGCCGCCTCCAGCACCTTCCGCGTGCCCTCCACATCGACCTTATAGGCCAGCTCGCGCCCCATGCCGGCGCCCGGCGTCACGATGGAGGCGAGATGCACGATCACCTCCGGCCGTTCGCGCGCGATGACCTTGCCGGGGGCATCGGTGGTCACATCCATCGCCACGAAGCGCACGGCTTCGGGCAGGGTCTCGGGGGCCGCCAGATCGGTCGCGATGACCTCGTGGCCGCTCTCAGACAGCTCAGCCGTGAGTACGCGGCCGATCATGCCGCCCGCTCCGGTAATCAGAATCCGGGTCATCGCGCGGCCTCCTTTTGTCTCATGATGGTCGAGATCGCGAAGCCCGCGATGATGTGCCAGATGCCCCAGAAAGCCGCGACGATTGCCATGCCGCCCAAGCCGCCGAAGAAGGCGAAGATCAGCACGAGGCCGAGACCTGAATTCTGGATGCCCGTCTCGATGGTGATCGCGCGCCGGTCGAAGGGCGACAGCCGCGCCAGCGTCGCGGTGCCATAGCCGCCCGCGAAGGCCAGCGCGTTGTGCATCACGACCATCCCCGCGATCAGCCCGACGAATTGCACGAAATATTGCCAGTTGGCACTGAGCGAGAGCGCCACGAACGCCACGAAAATCGCCATCGAGATCCATTTCAGCGGATCGCGAATGCGCGTCGTGAGGTCATAGCGGTAATGGTTCAGCGCAATCCCGGCGATCAGCGGTAAGAGCAGCATGACACCGACGGTGATCGCCACGCTTACCGGGTCGATATGGGTCTCGTGCAGCAGCGCCCGCGTCGGGGCGTACAGGCTGCCCCAGAAGGCGATATTGAGCGGCGTCAGCACGATTGCCGCCACCGTGGCGAAGGCGGTCAGCGAGACCGAGAGCGCCGTGTTCCCACCCGCCCGATGGGTGAAGAAGTTCGAGACATTCCCGCCCGGGCAGGCCGCCACGAGGATCAGCCCCAGTGCGATCGACGGGCTGGGCTGCAGCGCCAGCACCAGCCCGAAGGTGAGCGCGGGCAGCACCAGAAATTGCGACGTGAACCCGACGATCAGCGCCCAGGGCCTGCGCACCAGCGGGCGGAAATCGCGTGGGGAGAGGTCGATCGCGACCGAGAACATGACGATGCCGAGGATCGCGTTGAGCAGATGCAGGGCGCCGGGGCTGAAATTCAGCCGAACCGCGTCGAGCCCCGTCATGCCGCCGCCTTCCCGCCGAGCGCCTTGATCCAGCCGGTGACCGCCTTGCGATAGGTCGCCTTGTCCACGTAATAGGCCATCCGCGCGAGCTTGAGATAGGCCATGCCGCCGGTCGCGCGCTCGAACCCTTCGGCCTTCTTCGCCTGCAGGCGCTTCGCGGCCTCCGAGCCATCGTGCAGCCCGCGAATGTAGCGCGCCACCATCTCGGCCTGTTCGTGGCGACCCTGCCAGCCAAGCCCGCTCGCCTCCAGCATGCCCAGCACGAAGAGATCGTCGCGCTTCGGGTGCATCGCGTTCAGGTACAGATGCGGCGCATCGCCTTGCCAGTTCAGCAGCTCCGGCGCGATGAACGGGTAATGCAGCTTGTAGCCGGTGGCCGCGAGGATCATGTCATACTCGGCCTGCGTGCCATCCTTGAAATGCACCGTGTGACCGTCGAGCCGCTCGATATCGGGGCGCACTTTCAGATCGCCGTGGCCTGCGTGGAACAGAACCAGCGAGTTCACGATCGGATGGCTCTCGTAGAGTTTGTAGTCGGGCTTGGGGAACCCGTATTTCTGCGGATCGCCGACGAACCATTTCAGCAGCGCGCCGTCGATCTTGCGCTTGAGCCACATCGGCAGCTTGATCGCCCCGCCCAGCGTATCGGCGGGTTTGCCGAAGACGTATTTCGGCACGAAGTAATAGCCGCGCCGCATCGAAAGATCGCAGCTCTTGCCGTGGTGGATCGCGTCCACCGCGATGTCGCAGCCAGAATTGCCCGCGCCCACGACGAGCACGCGCTTGCCTTTGAATTGCGAGGGGTCGCGATAGGCCGAAGAATGGATCAGCTCGCCGTCGAACTGGCCGGGGAAGTCCGGCATGTTCGGCTCGGAAAGCGTGCCATTGGCAATCAAGACGCCCGCATAGACCTCCGAATGCTCGCCCTCGCCATCGCGCCAGCTGACCCGCCAGCCTTCGCCATCGCCGCCCAGCGGTTCAACCTTCGTCACCTCGGCGCCGAAACGGTAATGGCGGCGAATGTCGAAATGATCGGCGAAATCGCGGAAATACTGCGCCATCTCGCGGTGACTGGGATATTCGGCCACCTCGTCGCGCATCGGGAAATCGGTGAATTCCGTCATCCGTTTCGAGGAAATCAGATGCGCGCTTTCATACATCGTCGAATGCGCGCCCTCGATATCCCAGAGCCCGCCCACATCGCTGTGCAGCTCGAAGCCCTGATAGTCCACTCCCTGTTCGCCCAGCACCTTGGCCGCGGCCAGGCCCATCGGGCCCGCGCCGATCAGGGCGAACGTGCCCCTCGTATTTGTCATGTTGCGTCTCCTCCCAGACATTCTTAAATTGAACCATTGTTCAAAATAAGCAAGCCCCGATCTGATGACGAAAAAGACGACCGAGAAACAAAGGCTTAGAGCGCCGTCGAAGCGCTCTCTCGCGAGTCGTTCACGGATTCTCGATGCGGCGGAAACGGTGTTCGCGCGGGACGGATTCGAGGGTGCGAAGGTGCGTGACATCGCCGCGCTGGCCGAGGTGCCGCTGGGTCTGGTGAACCATCACGGGGGCTCGAAAGAGGCGCTGTTTCGCGAAGTGGTGGAGCGGCGCGCCGAAGAGCTGGCGCGTCTGCGTCTGGAGGCTCTGGCGCAGGCGAAGGGGCAGGGGCCGCTCGATCTGACGGCGATCCTCGGCTGCTTCTTCCGGCCCTATCTGGCGAAGGCGGCGGGCAGTGATCCGCAATGGCTGGCCTATGCGCGGCTGGTGGCGATGGTCTCTGCCGATCCGGCCTGGGCGGATATCTCGACCGATCTGTTCGACCCGACCGCGCAGCGTTTCATGGATGAGATCTGCGCGCTGCATCCCAAGGTCAGCCGGGCGGTCGTCGCCGAAGGGGTCGTCTATTCGGTCGCGGCCCTTCTGGCCTTCCTGACCTCGGAATGGCGGATCGCGGCGCTGGCCTCGCAGTCAGATGCGCAAGCCTCGGTCGAGGGGCTGGTCGCCTTCTGCGCGGCGGGCTGTGCGGCGCGGATCGCGCAGGCCGAGACGTGACCGGATGCTGAGCACAACGACCCTGCTGGTCATCACAGCCGTGTTCTTCTCCGCCTTCCTGCGCGGCATCGCGGGGTTCGGTTTCGCGCTGGCTGCCGTGCCGATCGTCTCGCTGATGGTGCCGCCGATCGAGGCTGTGACGCTGGCGGTGCTGCTGCAGGTCGTGGTCGGGTGCCGCGATCTTTTCACCCTGCACGGGCATGTGCACAAACCCTCGCTCGCGCGGCTGTCGCTGGGCGCGATCGTGGGTACGCCGGCGGGGATTTTCGCGCTCACTGCCGTCAGCGCCGATGCCGCGCGGGTGATGATCGCGCTCGCCGTGCTGGCGGGGCTGGCGCTGCTGTTGCGCTACAAGCCTGCGCGCCCGCATCCCCATGGCGGGCTCGCGCTGCTGGCGGGCGTCGCCTCGGGGGCGTTTTCCGGATTGGCCGCGATGCCGGGCCCGCCTGCGGTGGCCTATTATCTCGGCGCGGGCACCACGGCGGTGCAGACGCGGGCCTCGTTGCTTCTGTTCTTCTTCGTGGCCTCGCTGCTGGCCACGCCGGGGCTGATCTGGGCAGGCGCGGTGAATGGCGATGCGCTCTGGCTGACGCTGGTCTCGGTGCCCGCGCTGGCGCTGGGGACATGGGCGGGTACGGCTGCCTTCGCGCGGCTCGACAATACGCAGTATCGCTCTCTCGCCATCGTGGTCATGGCGATTTCGGCGGTGCTTGCGGGTTGGCGGGGACTGTCTGTCTATCTCTAGGGCAGGGCGCGAACGCCCCTCTTAGCTGCCGCGGGCGAGGATGAACCACTCGCCGATATTCTCGCGATTGATGAAGCCCACGAAATTGCCGGTCTTTCCGATCACCGCCACGGCCGGAATGCGCCCTTTCGCGAACGCGTCGAGCACATCGTCCATCCCCGTCTTCAGCGACACGACGGGCACATTGTCGAACATGATCTCGGAAACGGGGCGCTGACGGAATTCGGGGTCGGGCCGAGCCAGCACGCTCTCGCGGGTGACAAAGCCCACGAACTGTCCCGCCGGCGTGAGCACGGGGAATTCCGATTGCGAGCTGTGCAGGATCGCCTGAGCGGCGGTGTCGAGCGTGTCGTCGGGTGTCAGCGACACGAAGGAGGTGATGACCGCGTCACGCGCGGCCGAACGATGGGCAAGGCCACGCATCGCCGCATCCGAGTTTTCCGCTCCGGCCGCGAAGAAGATGAATGCCGCGATCAGCACGAGGATCGGGTTGCCGCTCGTCAGCCCCCAATAGGCGAAGAGCACGGCGATGATTTGCCCGGTCCGCGCCGCGACCTGAGTGGCCTTCACCCGGTCCATGAACAGCGCAAGCACGGCGCGAAAGACCCGCCCGCCATCCATCGGGAAGGCCGGGATCATGTTGAACGCGACGAGCAGCGCGTTCACCAGCGCGAGCCGGCCCCAGAAGCTTTGCGCCGGATTGTCGAGCGATTGCAGGTCGCTCAGCCAACCGCTGCCGCCAAGGAAGATCGTCAGGATCAGGAAGATCACGACATTGACCGCAGGACCCGCCACCGCGATCAGGATTTCCTGCTTGGGGTTTTCTGGAATCCGCTCCAGCCGCGCCAGCCCGCCGATCGGCAGAAGGGTGATGTCGGGGGTGCGCACGCCGAACCGGGCCGCCATCGTCGCATGGCCGAATTCGTGCAGCACGACACAGGCGAAGACCGACAGGATGAAGAGCATGTTGACCAGCGCGGCCTGCGGTCCCTCCGCCGCCCAGGCCGAGGCGGTGATCCAGATGATCAGCAGAACGAAGGTGACATGCACCCTGAGAACCGTGCCGCCGATCTTGCCGATTGAATAGGACCAGCTCATGTCATCCCTCTCTTTCTGCCGTGCGGTTGCCCCGAAAGCGGGGCGCGGCACATGGATGTCCGCCGCCCTCAATCTGACCCTTCGTCCCGGTCACCACAAGCAAGCAATCCCAATAAGTGACGGGGCTTGAAAAAGCTTCTGCCCGCGCAGATCAGAACTCGGTCACGCGCCGCGTCGTCTCCGGGTCGAGGAAACCCGCGACCGTGGCATCGGTCTCGAGTTGCAGCGCCCGGTGCAGGTCCGGCACCGCGGCGTGATTGAGAACGCGTTTCATCGCGCGGACCGACAGGGTGGGTAGATCTGCGAGCCGTTCGGCGGTCTGGACGGCCACCGCGATCAGCGCGGCATCGTCAACGACCTTCCACGCCAATCCAATCTCGCCCATCTCCTGCGCGGAATACCGGTCGCCGAAGGTCAGCATCTCGCGCGCCTTGTTCAGCCCGACCAGCGCGGGCAGGAGCGAGGTGACGGCACCGGTAACGAACAGGTTCAGCGAGACCTCGGGGAAGAAGCCCCTCGCGCTCTCCGCCCAGATCGGAAAGTCGCAATTGATCGCCCATTCCAAGCCGCCGCCGACGGCCCAGCCGTTGATCGCGCCGACCACCGGTTTCTCGCCGAGCGTAATCGCATGGGTCGCGCGCTGGATCGCGTGCACGATCTCGCGCGCCTCTTCTTCGGTCTCGGGATGGGTATGGGCCTTGCGGTCATCGCCCGCACAAAACGCTTTGCCCGCCCCGGTGAAGATGATCGCCTTGGTGGCCGGGTCGGCATTGGCGTCCTCGAAAGCGTGTGCCACATCGACGACCAGCTGCCGGTTCATCGCGTTGAGGCGTTCGGGTCGGTTGAGGGTGATCGTGCGCACGCCCTTGGCGCCAAGCTGGCTCAGGACGGTGTCGTAGCTGAAATGGCTCATTGAAAACTCCGGATGACGCGTTTGGTCTTGCCCTCGGTGCGCGGGAAGCTGTGGGCGGGCAGGAGGGTGACGAGCGCGCTCGCGCCCAGTTTCGACTTGATCCGCTGTTCCACCTTGCGCGCAAGATCGGGCGTGGCGTGCTCGCCTTCCGCCAGTTCGGCGCTGACGGGCAGGGTGTCATAGGGCGGCGGCGTGTCGAGGGTGATGCGATAATCTCCCGAAAGCTCGGGGATTTCGTTGAGCACGGCGGCGACCATCGAGGGGAACATGTTCAGGCCCCGCACGACCACCATGTCATCGGAGCGCCCGACGACCGAGAAACGGAACCCGGTGCAGCCGCAGGCGCAGGGCTCGGTCTCGCCGATGGTGATGATGTCGCCCGTGCGGAACCGCACCAGCGGCTGGCAGTCGCGCACGAGGTGGGTCAGAACCAATTCGCCGCGCGCCCCGGCCTCCAGCGGGATCGGCGCGTCGGTATCGGGGTCGATCAGTTCGGGATGCAGCACGTCGGCGGCCATGAAATGCAGCTTCGTGTCATGCGGACATTCCGCCGCGAAGTTCGAGAAGACATCCGAGACGCCGTAATTTGCGTTGCGCGGCTCCATCCCCCAGGTCTCGCGCAGGCGGGCGCGGAAGGCGGGATCGTCGAGCCCCGGCTCGCCCCCGAACAGACCCAGTTTGAGGCCCAGATCGCGCGGCGTCAGTCCGGGATGTTTCTCGGCGATGACCCGTTCGAGGACGGACGGATAGGAGGGCGTGCAGGAAATCGCGGTGATGCCGACCTCGCGGATCGTCTGGATCAGCAATTCGGTCGAGCCGACGCCGAAGGGCACGACCAGCGCGCCCGTCGCCTCCAGCGTCATGTGATCGGTCAGCCCGCCCATCCACATCTGGTAATTCAGGCAATGCACCACCGTATGCTCCGCCGTCAGCCCCGCAGAGCGGTGACAGCGACCGCCGACCTCCTGCGTCACCAACGCGTCGCGGGCCGATAGGGCGAGGTTCATCGCCTGACCGGTGGTGCCCGACGTCCGATGCAGGCGGTTGGCGGTGCTGCGTGTGGCGGCGAGGTAGTCGCCGAAGGGCGGATGCTCGACCTGCGAGATCCGCAGTTGCGCTTTGTCGGAGAGCGGCAATTCAGGCAGGTCGCGCAGGTCCTCGGGGGGCCTGCGCCCCTGCCAGAGGTTCTGGTAAAATGCGGAATGCGCGGCGACATGGGCGCGCTGAGCCTGCCAGCTGCGTTCGATCTCGGGCTGCAGCTCCGCGCGGGAGAGTTTCTCGGCGCCGGGAATGGTGCTCATGCCGTCATCCCCCGGTCCCAGAGCAGCGAGAGCGTCTCCAGCACCGCATCGCGGTCCTGCGATATCTCGATCAGGGCCGGGTCCTTCGCCAGCAGAAGGTTGGAGAGGTACTGATCGACCATGCCCCCCAGCGCATAGGCGCGGCGCAGCAATTCGTCGCGCGGGGGCGCCGTCTTGCCCTCCTGCCGCTGCCTGCGTTCCACGGAGGCGACCACCGCCTCGATCCATTCTCGGTTCAGCGTCTGAAACGCCGCCTGCGCCTCGGGGAAGCCGTCGGTCGGGTGGATCAAGCTGCGCATCAACCCGCTATTTCGCTCGAACAGACGGAGATAGGCGCGGGTCGCCGCGCGCGGTGCATCATGGCCCTCGCGCTCGCTCGCCGCTCTCATCGCCAGTTGCAGGAAGGCCACGAACGCCCGAAGCAGGCTGTCGAGCAGGGCGTTGCGATCCTTGAAGTAAAGGTAGAACGTGCCGTTCGAGACGCCGGTTTCCTTGCAGATCTCCGCCACGGTCAGGCCCTGCGGCCCGCCGTCTTGCAAAACCTTACAGGCGGCGATCTGAAGCTGGGCGCGGGTGCGCTCTCCCTTCGGGCGTCCGGCGCTGGTCGTGGCAAGATGCTCCGGGAAAGAGAACACGGCGGCGTCCTGTGACGCATTTGCGAGAGAGGGCTTCACGTTTCCGCTCCAAATATGAAACTGACGTCAGTTTTATATTTAGGGAGCGAGACTCCGTCAACGCTGACGTGACCCTGCGTCACGTCAGGGCAATGCGCTCAGGTCGTGGAAGGTGCCAGATAGACCTCGCCCGGGGCGAAGGGGAGGAAGCGCTCCGCCGCGATCCCCGAGGCTGCGAGGCTACGACCCAGCAGGGCGGGCGGTTCCTCGCGCGGCTCGTCGGTCAGCTGGAACGTCCCCCAATGACAGCCAAGCGCCTGCGTGGGGCCGATATCGGTGAAGATGCGCACGGCCTCTTCGGGCGCGACATGCTGGGGCTGCATGAACCAGCGCGGCTCATAGGCCCCGATCGGGATCACCGCGATGTCCGGCGCGCCGTGCCGGGCGCGGATATCGCGAAAGAGCGCCCCGTCGCCATAGCCGGTGTCGCCCGCGAACCAGATTCGGCTGCGCGGCGTGTCGATCCAGAACCCGCTCCAGAGCGCCATGCGCCGGTCGCCGAGCCCGCGCGCCGACCAATGGTTCGCAGGCGTCAGCGTGACCGAGACCTCGGAAGTCAGCGCGATCCGGTCATGCCAATCCCCGGTCTCGATCTGTGCCCCGCGGACCGCTTTTCGCACCGTCGCATCCGTGCCCAGCGGCATCACCATCCTAGGGCGGTGGCGCTTATGCAGCTTGCGCAGCGTCACGGTGTCGAGATGGTCGTAATGGTTATGGCTGATCAGAACCGCATCGATGGGTGGGAGAGTGTCGAAGGCGATACCGGGCGCGGTCACCCGCCGGGGCCCGGCAAAGCGCAGCGGGCTCGCGCGCTCCGACCAGACCGGATCGGTCAGCAGGTTGAGCCCCGCGACCTGAATGAGAACCGAGGCATGCCCGACCATGGTCAGCCGCGCCGTGTCGCTGCGCTCGGGCGGGATGTTCGGCTCGACCGGGACATGCTTGGGCCAGCGCGCCCGCTGACCCTCGCGGTGCCATTTGAGAATGTCGCGAAAGGAGCGGTCGGTAGAGGGCTGGTCCTGCGGGCGAAACCGCTCGCCGTCGAAATGGTCGCTGACAGGGCCGGAATAGTAGCGGTTACGTGCCATCTCGTGCCTGCCTTTGTCTTTCGGGGAAGGTTAGCGGACCGGACCCGGCCTGTCGCGTCTCGGATATCAGCGCGCCAAGGCCTCGAGATGAGCCGCAGCCCCTTCCGCGAGCGCGGTCGGATTGTAGCCACCTTCCAGACAGGAGACGATACGCCCCTCGCAACAACGGCGCGCGACGCTCCGGATCGCATTGGTCAGCCACCAGTAATCGCCCGCGGTCCAGAGCAGCCCGGAGATATCGTCCTCGCGATGCGCGTCGAACCCGGCGGAGACGATGATCAGCTCGGGCTTGAAGGCCTCGAGCCGCGCCAGCCCGTCTTCCCACGCGACCTTCATCTCGGAGCCGCCGCTTCCACTGGCCAGTGGCAGGTTGAGCACGTTGTCATGCGCGCCGGTCTCCGAGCGCGCCCCTGTGCCCGGCCAGAGCGACTTGGGCTCCTGATGCGACGAGATGAACAGGCTGCGCGGTTCGTCCCAGAGAATATCCTGCGTGCCATTGCCGTGATGCACGTCGAAATCGAGCACCGCTACACGCGACAGGCCATGCCGTTCGAGCGCATGAAGCGCCGCAAGCCCGGTATTGCCATAGATGCAGAACCCCATCGCCCGCGTCCGCGTCGCATGGTGCCCCGGCGGGCGGGTCGCGACGAAGACGCGCTTGGCCTCGCCCGAGAGGACAAGATCGACAGCCTGCAGGGCACCGCCTGCGCCCAGACGGCTTGCACGGCGCGACCCGGGCGAGACATGGGTGTCCGAGTCGAGATCGGCATGCTCTTGCCGCGCGAAGACCTCTTCGAGTGCGGCAAGATAAGCCGGATCATGGCCCAGCCGGAGATCCTCGTCACTCGCCTCGCGCGCCTCGATCACCGGCAGCTCCATCTCGTCGATCAGTCCGCGCACCGTCTCCAGCCGCCAAGGACGCTCGCGATGATGAGGCCCGGTATCGTGACCGAGGCAATCCTCGTGGGTGATCGTGACGAAACTGCTCATGAAGCTCTCCAGAGAAGGGGCGTATCGGGGCTATAGGCGCGAGTCGGACCCCGCCGCACCGTTGCGAGAACGGTGCTGCCCGTTGCGAAGCTGCGTCAGCCTTGGGGAAATGACAAGCACCCCCGGCGGAGGAAACACGCGTCCGCCGTGACTTTGAAGGGACGTCGCCTAAACGCGGCGCATTGCTGTCAGCAGGGCGGCCCGATCAGAAACACGGGCGGCAACTCGCGCGCGCGGCGCTCTGCCAGCCGTTGTTTTGCGGTGGCCAGCTTGACCTGCGTGACCTCAAAGCGCACCAGCGCCCGGCTGCGCGCGTCATAGAGCCGCCGTATCGGTGAACCCGGATTTCCGATCATTCCCGGACGGCGGTCCGCACTCGGCGGAAACCAGTCGTTCAAGGCGACAAGCGCGTCTCGCCACGCTCTGTCCGCCTCGATGTAACGCTCGAACGCAAGACGCAAAGCGCGGCGGCGCGTCGTGAGTTCCGGTCGCATTCTCTCTCCTCCCCCAGAAGATTCGACATCTTCTCATTATAGCAGAAACGCGGCGAGTCGTCAGGTTTTGCTGGGCTCCGCGGCGATCACCGTCTCGAACACGGTTTCGCGAGCAGGGCAGGAATTCCTTGTCTCGACGCTTTAGGGTTGCATTAAATGAACCATCGTTCATTTAATATGAGCGCCCCCATGGAGGATCGTTGGCCCAATGTGCCGGCGATGGGGTGTCAGAGGAGGAAATCATGCATAGCGAGACGAACCCGCACCCTGAACTCGGTGTGGCCCCGAAACGCGGTCTGGCCCATGTCGCCGGGCCGACCGATACCCCGCTGATCGAGGACACGATCCCGGCCGTGCTGAAGCGCACCGCCGCGCGTTGGCCCGATCGCGAGGCCGCCATCTTCACCTCGGAAGGGATCCGCTGGACTTGGGCGGAATTCGCGGCACGGGTCGATCGGCTCGCCTCGGGTCTGCTCGCGCTCGGTCTGCGGCATGGCGATCGGCTCGGCATCTGGTCGCCCAACCGCTCGGAATGGCTGCTGACGCAATTCGCGACGGCGCGGATCGGGGTGATCCTCGTGAACATCAACCCGGCCTATCGTCTGCACGAGCTGGAATTCGCGCTGCGCAAGACAGGTTGCCGGGGGCTGGTGCTGGCGGAGACCTTCAAGAGCTCGGATTACCTGTCGATGATCCAGCGCCTGCTGCCGGAGCTTGCGACGAGTGAGCCCGGCCAGCTGGAAACCATGAAACTGCCCGACCTGCGCGACATCATCACTTTGGGAGAGGCCCAGCATCCCGGATGCCATCGCTTCTCGGATGTCGAGGCGCTGGGCGAGGCGCAGAACCGTAGCGCGCTCGATCCGATTACCGCTCGGCTGGACCCGAACGAGCCGATCAACATCCAGTTCACCTCCGGCACGACCGGGTCGCCGAAAGGCGCGACGCTGACCCATCGCAACATCGTCAACAACGCGCATTTCGTGACCCACGCGATGCTCGCGACCGAGCAGGACCGCGTCTGCATCCCGGTGCCGTTCTACCACTGTTTCGGCATGGTAATGGGCACGCTGGGCTGCGTGACCAAGGGCGCGACCATCGTCGTGCCGAGCGAAGGCTTCGATCCCCAGAGCGTGCTGGAATGCGTCGCCGCCGAGCGCTGCACCGCGCTTTACGGCGTGCCGACCATGTTCGTCGCGATCCTGGAGCATCCCGATTTCGCGAACCACGACCTGTCCTCGCTGCGCACCGGCATCATGGCGGGTGCGCCCTGTCCGATCGAGGTGATGAAGCAGGTGCAGTCGAAGATGCACATGTCGGAAGTGACCATCGCCTACGGGATGACCGAGACGGCGCCGGTCTCCTTCCAGTCGGCCACCGATACGCCTTTGGAAAAACGCGTGTCTTCGGTCGGTCAGGTGCAGCCGCATCTCGAGGTGAAGATCGTGCGCGAGGATGGCTCGCTCGCCAATGTGGGCGAGCAGGGCGAGCTGCTGACGCGCGGCTACTCGGTGATGTGCGGCTATTGGGGCGAGCCCGAGCGCACGGATGAGGCGCTCGATGCCGATGGCTGGATGCATACGGGCGATCTCGCCCGGATCGACAGCGAGGGCTATTGCAACATCACGGGTCGGGTGAAGGACATGATCGTGCGCGGCGGCGAGAACGTCTATCCGCGCGAGGTCGAGGAATTCCTCTACACCCATCCCGATATCAGTCAGGCGCAGGTCTTCGGGATACCGGATCACAAGTTCGGCGAGATCGTCGCCGCATGGATCGTGCCGCGCAACGGGGCCGAACTGACCGAAGACGCTATCCGCGCGTTCTGCCGCGACGAGATCGCGCATTTCAAGGTTCCGGCGGTGATCCGCTTCAAGGAGAGCCTGCCGCTGACGGTCTCGGGCAAGCCGCAGAAATTCGTCATGCGCGATGCGATGATCGAGGAGCTGGAACTGGAGGTCGAGGCGACCGCCTGAGCCGTCTCAAGCATTGCGAGCGTTGCGCGGGGTCTCCGCGCGGCGCTCGCTGCGTCAGGCTGCGTCTTTGGGTTTATGCGTGCCATTGAACCGCGCGCGCAGCGGCAACAGGCTCAGCGCCGCCGTCGTCGCAAAACCCGCGCCCGCCAGGAACGTCCATTGCGCGCCGCCAATCTCCCATAGCGCCCCGGCCAGCACGCTTGCGATCAGCAGCCCCACGCCGGTCACGAGGTTGAACATGCCGAAAGCGGTGCCGCGCAGCTCTGCCGGGACCGCTTCGGCTACCAGCGCGGCCAGCAGCCCCTGGGTGAAGCCCATATGCATCCCCCAAAGCAGCACGCCAACCGCAAGCCCGCCGATCCCGCTGACCAGCGCCAGGGTCAGGTCCGCCGCGATCAACAGCCCCAGCCCGACCAGCAGTAGCCCGACGCGACCGACCCTGTCGGACAACGCCCCCACCGGATAGGCGATCAGCGCATAGACCGCGTTCATGCCCACCAGAACCAGCGGCACCAGCATCACCGGGATGCCGTCGTCATTGGCGCGCAGGATCAGGAAGGCCTCGCTGAACCGCGCGAGGGTGAACAGCGTCGCGACCACCACGACCCACCAGAACATAGGGCCCAGGAGCTTGAGTTCCGAACGGGCGAGCGGGTTGCGCACGCGGCGTTGCGTGCGGGGATGGGCGGGCTCTTTCACCACGAACAGGATCAGCCCGAGCGACAGGAAGGCCGGGATCACCGCGACCCAGAAGACCGAGCGGAAATCATCCGAGAACAGCCACATCAGCCCGATCGCGGCGAGCGGCCCGAGGAACGCGCCCACCGTGTCGAGCGATTGCCGCAATCCGAAAGCCGCACCGCGCATCTTGCCTGGCGCGAGGTCGGCGATCAGCGCGTCGCGCGGCGCACCGCGGATGCCTTTGCCCACCCGGTCGATGAAACGCGCGGCCACAAGCCAGTCGAATGTCGGCGCGAGCGGGAAGATCGGTTTCGTCACCGCCGCCAGCCCGTAGCCGAGCGCGGCCAGCTCCTTGCGGCGCCCGATGCGGTCCGACAGCGCGCCCGAGAAGACCTTGGTGATCGCGGCGGTGGCCTCGGCGATCCCTTCGATCACGCCCACCGCCAGCGCCGTCGCGCCAAGCCCGGTCATCAGATAGACCGGCAGCAGCGCGTGGATCATCTCGGAGGAGATATCCATGAAGAGCGACACGAACCCCAGCGCCCAGATGCCCACCGGCAATCCGCGTCCAAACTTGCCCGCTGGCGTGTCCTGTGCCTCTTGCGCGTCGTCCGTCATGTGCCTCCTGCGCGCGCCGTGAGGGGCTTACTGCCCGCGCGCCTGTGCTCTGCGATCATAAAGCGCGCGTATGAGCAAGGCCATCGCCCCCTCAAGCGGCAGCCAGACGAGACAATAGAGCCAGACCAGCAGCGCGGGCCCCCAGCCGATCGGCGTCACGAAAAGCCCGTAAACCGCGATCAGGGTGCCCAGCAATTGCGTGGCCTCGGTCGTCGCGAACAGCCGCAGCGCCGGGAAGGGCCGCCGCCAGAACCAGCTTTGGTGGCGCGTCACGAACAGCGTCATATGCCCCGAGACGAGGAGCTTGAGGAAGATGATCGTCTGGATCTGGTCGCGCGGCAGGCCGAGATAGGCATCGACGAACCAGAACAGCACGAAGGTCTCGATCACCCCTGTCACGCCCAGCGTCGCCGCCACCGTCAGCACGCGCCGCATGTCCCAGCGCACCGGGCGTGGCGAGACCGAGACGTTGTCATAGGCGATCATCATGATCGGGAAATCATTCAGCACCGCCAGCAGCACGATCATGATCGCGGTGACGGGGTAGAAATCGAAGATCAGGATCGAGAGCGTCATGAACAAGAGCACGCGGATCGTCTCGGCCACGCGGAAGGTGGCGTAGCTCGTCATCCGCTCGAAGATCCGGCGCGCTTCCTCGATCGCCGTGGTGATGATCGACAGGCCCTTGTCGGTCAGCACCAGATCGGCGGCGGCGCGCGCGGCATCGGTGGCCCCGCTCACCGCAATCCCGGCATCGGCCTTGCGCAGGGCAGGGGCGTCGTTCACCCCATCGCCGGTCATCGCGACGATGGAATGCCCGGCCTGCAGCACCTCGACGATGCGGAACTTGTGCTCGGGCAGGACGCGCGCGAAGCCGTCGGCGGCGCGGACATTGGCCTCCACCGTGGCCGGGTCGCCATCGAGCAGCTGGCCCGCCGGATAGATTTTCTGCCCGAGATCGAGCTTGCCCGCGATCTGGCGCGCGATGGCCTCGTGGTCGCCGGTGATGATCTTGACGTCGATCCCCATGTTGCGGGCCTCGGCAATGGTGCTGGCGGCATCGGGGCGCGGCGGGTCGATGATCGGCAGAAGGCCGAGGAATTCCCACGCCTGCCCGGCGCGCTTCTGTGCCGCACCCAGCGCGCGGTAGCCCTGCTGCGCGAGGGTTTCGACCTCGTCCTCCACCGCCTTGCGCGCCTCATCTGCGAGGGCTGCAAGCTCCACGATCACCTGCGGCGCGCCTTTCGCGACCTGCCAGCGATCGGCCTCGTGCCGGACCTCCGCCTCGCTGCGTTTGCTCACCGGATCGAACGGGGTGAAGCTGAGCGTCTCGATAGCGTCGAGCGCAATGCCCTCCGCCGCCGCCAGCACCGCCTTGTCGATCGCATCGGGCGCGTCGCGGTCGCAGGCGAGCGCCGATGCGCGCAGCAGATCGTCGACCGCGATGCCCTCTGCCGGGCGCGGGTCCTCGACGGTCAGCTCGTTCAGCGTCAAGGTTCCGGTCTTGTCGGAACACAGCACATCGACGCCCGCCAGTTCCTCGATGGAGACCAGCCGCGAGACGATCGCCTTCATCCGCGCAAGCCGCTCCGCCCCCACCGCCATTGTCACCGACAGAACCGTAGGCAGCGCGACCGGGATCGCGGCCACCGTCAGGATCAGGGCGAACTGGATCACCTCGAGCGGCGGATTATGCCGCTTGAACGAGACGATCACGATCATCGCCACCAGAACCAGCGCCGCCGCGATCAGGAAATTCCCGATCTGCATCACGGCTTTCTGGAAATGCGATTTGCCGTTCGTGGTCTGCACGAGCGAGGCGGTGTGCCCGAAATAGGTCTCCATCCCGGTCGCAGTGACCTCGCCGGTCATCTCGCCCAGCTTCACCACCGAGCCGGAATAGGCGCTGTCACCGACCCCCTTGTCGACGGGAAGGGACTCGCCCGTCAGCGCCGCCTCGTCGATGGAGAGATATTTGCCCTCAAAGAGCGTCAGATCAGCCGGGACGATCTGGCCGATCGACAGGCGCACGATATCGCCGGGCACGAGATCGCGCGCGGCGATCTCCTGCCATTGCCCGTCGCGTTTCACGCGGGCGCTCGGGGCCAACTGCGCCTTGAGCGCTGCGATGGCCGAACTCGCCTTGCTCTCTTCCTTGAAGCCCACGGCCGCGTTGAGCAGCAGCATCACGAAGATCACCGCGAAATCGGACCAGTCGCGCAGCACGAGCGACAACAGCGCCGCCAATTCGATCAACCACGGGATCGGCCCCCAGAAATAGCCCGCGATCCGTTGCAGTAGGGTTTTCTCGTCGCTTTGGAGCGCGTTCGGACCGTATCGCTCGAGCCTCTGTGCCGCCTCTGCCGCGCTCAGACCTGTCTTGCGGTCCGTTTGCGGCACATCCTGCGTCATCGGTTCAGCGACGGTCTGGTCCATTGTTCGTGTCTCCAGCTTTGGCCCCGAGCGTTCCGAGCCACTGGCCGATTTCCGGCCAGACATTCGAGAGGGTATGGCTGCCCATGAAGAGGCCGATATGCCCGCCCTCGACGAGGCGGCTCACGATATCCTTGCGCGGCGTGCCGAGCAGCGTCTCGGCTGCAAACACCTGTTCGCGCGTGGTGATGTCGTCGGCCTTGCCCGCGAGCAGGAAGGCCGGGCAGGTGATCGCGTCCAGATCGAGCTTGCGCCCGAGACCCACGAACTCTCCCTTGGCGAACAGGTTCTGTTTGAACAGCAGGTCGATCGCCTGCAGGTAATAGCGCCCCGGCAGGTCGATGGGGTTCTCGTACCAGCTCTCGAACCGCTCGGTGCGTTTCATGAAATTGCGGTCGTCGATATGCTCGTAGAGATCGACGAACTTGCCGAAATACTGCTGATCGGCATGCATGTTCTTCCAGCCGGTGAGCATGAACCGCCCCGGCATCCGGCCCTCACCGGCCTCGACCATCTCCTGATAGGCCGAAAGGGGCATCTCATGGGCGAGCTTGCGGATCGGACCGTGCCCGGCATCGGTGTCGATGGGCGATCCGGCGAGCACGAGCCCCGCGATCTTCTCGGGGAAGCGCGCGGCATACATCGCCGACATCCAGCCGCCCTGACACAGCCCCACCAGCATTACCCGCCCGCCGAGCTCATCGACTGCAACATTGATCTCGGCGAGGTATTTGTCGATGTCGAAATCGCGCATCTCCGACGTCGCGCTTTTCCAGTCCGTGCAGAGCACACGCCCCAGCCCTGCATCCAGCAGCGTCTCGATCAGGCTCTGGCCCTTGGCGTAATCCGCGATGGTCGAGGAATGCCCGGCATAGGGCGCATCGACGATCACCGGGATGCCGTCGCCCGTGCCGCCGAAATCGCGCAGCCGCATCGTGTCGAGATCGAGCAGAACGTCGTTCTTGGTGGCCCATTTCGGATCGGGCGGGTGCGTGATCTTCGCCGCCTCGTCGAGATAGGTCAGCCCTTTCGCGACCGCGTCGAGCCCGATCTTCTGCCATTCCATCGCCGCCGCCATCGGCCAGAAGAAGGGAACGCTGTGTTCGTAGGTATTCTTGGCATCGCTCATGTTCGACACTCGCAAGACGCTATGGTGCACAGATGCACTCTTTTGAGACCCCAAGGCCCGTTAGAATGCAAGTGCAGCGAAGCCCGAGCGCGCGAACGTGAAGCTGATGTGTGGAACGGTGAGGCGGTTTTGGTGGCGGGTGACGCTTTCTTAATCCGTGCTCAGAAGCGCCGTGAACAGCGCGCTGGACGGGTCGGACAGCTCCTCGATCACGTCGAAATGGTGCCGCCGGTAGGCCGCGACCAGATCTGCCTTTGGCCAGTGCTCGGCCAGCAGGGACGACTGGCGCAGGAATTCCGGACGCTCCGCCGCGCCGACCCAGACGGTAACTTTCACGCCGGGGCGAAGATTCAGAAGGGCGGGGCTCTCGCTCGCGGCAATCTCGGGCGTGATCCCCAGCCGCGCGTTCATCGAATGCATCTGCAGCGGACGCAGATCATGCACGCCGCTCACCGAGATCACCCGCCGGATGCGCGCTGCGGTTTCGTCTGACAGCGCGCTGCCCTCGGACACCGAGCGCGTTACCAGATGCCCGCCCGCAGAATGGCCGACGAGATGGATCGGGCCCTCCACGAGCCCCGCCGCGTGATCGATCGCCCGTGCGATCTGCTGCGCGATGCCGGGAATGCTGTTCTCCGGGGCGAGCGTGTAGCCGGGCAGGGCGACGGTCCAGCCCTGTGCCAGCGCGCCTTGCGCCAGATGAGACCACATGTCCTTGCTGAATTTCAGCCAGTAGCCGCCATGCACGAAGACCACGAGCCCCTTGGACGCGCCTTCGGGGCGGAAGAGGTCGATCTTTTCGCGGGACGCTTCGCCATAGGCGACCTCGGTCATCCGATCGGCATGGCGCGACCGGAACTCGGCGGCGCGCTTGGCCCAGAGATCGGGGTAGGCGCTGCCATTCTCGATATAGCCGCCGTTCTCGAAAGCGTCTTCCCAGTCGATCCCGCTCAGGTCTTCCATGTTCCCTCCCGCTCGTTTCGCGTCCCATTTGGAGACAGAGCATATAGCGCGGGATATTGCGAGGGCATGGTTGCGCGGGTAGCGTGCGCCCGAGCCGAAACTTTCGTGATCCACCAGCCGATTGCCGGGTTTCGAGACGCGCTTTCGAGCCGTGAGAACAAGAGGAAAATGACCATGCCGAACCTGCCGAGAAAGCATCTTTTCGATCTGCCCGAGGGGGTGATCTATCTCGACGGGAACTCGCTCGGGCCGCTGCCGCGCGGCGTGGCGGAGCGGCTGGAAAGCAGCGCGCGCGACGAATGGGGGCAGATGCTCATCCGGGGCTGGAACGAGGCGCATTGGATGGATCAGCCCGCCCGCGTCGGCAACAGTATCGGTCGGCTGATCGGCGCGCCGGAGGGCTCGGTCGTGCTGGGCGATACGCTCTCGATAAAGGTCTATCAGGCGCTTGCCTCTGCGCTGGAAATGCGGCCCGACCGCAAGGTGATCCTGTCTGACAAGGGCAATTTCCCGACGGATCTCTATATGGCGGATGGGCTGATCCGCTCGCTGGCTCGCGGGCACGAGCTGCGCACACCCGCGCCCGAGGATGTGGCCGACGCGATCACCGAAGAGGTCGCGGTGGTGATGCTGACGCAGGTCGATTACCGCACGGGACGGATGCACGATTTCGAGGCGATCACCCGCAAGGCCCACGCGGTCGGGGCGGTGATGATCTGGGATCTTGCCCATAGCGCGGGCGCGGTGCCGGTGGACATGACGGCGAACGGGGCCGAATTCGCGGTCGGCTGCACCTACAAATATCTCAACGGCGGCCCCGGCGCCCCGGCCTTCATCTATGTCCGCCCCGATATCGCGGAGACCGTGCGCCCCGCACTCAGCGGCTGGCTCGGCCATGAGGCGCCCTTCGCCTTCGATCTCGACTATCGCCCCGGCCGCGCAGTCGAGCGGATGCGCGTCGGCACGCCGCCGGTCCTCCAGATGACCGCGCTCGAAGAGGCGCTCAAGGCCTGGGACGGGCTGACGATGGAGGAGGTGCGTAAGCGCTCCATCGAGCTGTCGGAGCTGTTCATCCGCGAGGTCGAGGCGCGCTGCCCAGACCTCACGCTGCTCAGCCCGCGCGACCCGGAGGCCCGCGGCAGTCAGGTCTCGTTCGGTTTCGCAGAGAGCTACGCCGTCGTTCAGGCCCTGATCGCGCGCGGGGTGATCGGAGATTTCCGCGCGCCCGATGCGATGCGCTTCGGCTTCACGCCCCTTTACCTCGACGAGGCCGACGTGACCCGCGCCGCTGAAATCCTCGGCGAAGTGATGGCACAGCGGGCCTGGGATACCCCTGCGTTCAAGGCGCGCGGACGGGTCACCTAGACGTAGGTCTTTGCGCAGCCGTCAGCCCGGCGTCGTAAACTCGGCGACGACCTCTCGGATCAGCTCGCGCAGCCAGACATGGCCCTGATCCCGGCGCAGATGCGGGTGCCAGGCGATCTGGCTGGGGAAGGTGCCGAGGTCGATGGGCACGGGAACATCGCGCAAGCCATAGGGTCCGGCGGTCATCGCGGCGACCCGCGCAGGCACCGTGGCAATCCCGCCCAGCCGAGCCACCGCAGGTGCGGCGGTCAGGAAATGCGTGACCACGACAGCCGTGTTCCGGTGCAAACCTGTCGCCTCGGTGCGTTTGTGAACTCCGGTGCGCCACTTGCCGGGCGGGGCGACGACGACATGCGGCAACGTCTCATAGAGGTTCCGGTCGAGCGACGCGCCCTCGGGTAAAGCCTGTGGGGCCACGATACAGCGGAACCCGTCCTCGAACAGGTCGGAGACCACGAGATCCTCGGGCGGGGAGTCGAACCGCCCGACCGCCAGATCGAAGGCCCGCCCGGCAAGCGCGCGGGGGTCCAGATCTGGCCCGATAGGCGAGATTTCGAGACGAGCCGACGGGGCCCTATCGGCAAAGGCCGCCGCAAGTTCCGGCGCGAGAACGATCTCGGCATAGGGCCCCAGCAACAGCCGGAAGCGGCGCGTGGTGCGCGCGGGATCGAAGGGTTCGGCGGCGCGGAAGGCCTGTTCCAGCCGCTCCAGCCCCGCGGCGATGTCGGGCGCGATCTCGAGGGCCTTTTCAGTCGGCTCCACGCCGTAGCGGGCGCGCAGGAACAGCTCGTCACCCAGCGCCGCACGCAGACGTGACAGCGCCGCGCTCACGGTGCTCTGGGATTGGCCGAGCCGTTGGGCCGCGGCGGTGACATTGCGTTCTTCCATGACCGCATGGAACACGCGCAGAAGCGAGATATCGGGTGTCATGTCTCCGGAATATCGATTTCTGACGTTGTCTGCATCAATTTCTCGATCAGTGAACGCAACCTATCTCTGTTGGGACGCGTTGACGGCTCGAAGCGAACAGGGCCGGAAATGCCCTCACATTCATGACGAAGGAGGCCAAACCCATGGCACGTATTCTTATTCTTTCGACCGCAGCCGACGCTCTGGGCGACACCGGCAAAAAGACCGGCGTTTGGTATGAGGAACTGGCGACGCCCTATTACGCCTTTCTCGATGCAGGCCACGAGGTGAAAGTGGCCACCATCGGCGGTCGCTCGATCCCGATCGACCCGAATTCCGACGTGACCGGCGATGACGCGCCGGCCTCGGTGACGCGTTTCCGGGATGACGCCGACGCCAAGGCGGTTCTGGCGAACCCGTCGCGGATCGAGGACGAGGACATCACTTCCTATGATGCGCTCTACATACCCGGCGGCCACGGCGCGATGTATGACCTCGCCGAGAGCGATATCTCCGCCAAGGCGATCGGCACCGCGTGGGATAGCGGCAAGGTGGTCGCCTCGGTCTGTCACGGTCCCGCAGCCTTCGACAAGGTCTTGGACAAGAACGGCGACTCCATCGTGAAAGGCCGCAAGGTTTCGGCCTTCACCGATAGCGAGGAACGCGGCGTGGGTCTTGCCGACGCGGTGCCCTTCCTGCTGGAAACCCGCCTGCGCGAGTTGGGCGCTCAGTTCGAGAGCACCGACGACTGGCAGCCCCATGCGGTGGCCGACGGGCGTCTTGTGACCGGCCAGAACCCGGCGTCGTCCGAGGCGGCTGCGAAAGAAGTGCTGGCCCTGCTGGGCTGATATCGAGAGGCGCCGCCCGGTCCGGGTGGCGCCTTCTTCGTTCCCACGAAATTCAGAGAGGCTGACATGTCGAAAATCATTCTCATCACCGGCGCCTCCACCGGGATCGGCGAGAGCTGCGCGCGCCATGCGGTCGAAGCGGGTCACAAGGTGGCGCTGGCCGCGCGCTCCGAGGACAAGCTCGAAGCGCTCGTGAAGGATCTGGGTGCAGACAACGCCCTCGCGCTGCCCACTGACGTCACCGACCCCGACGCTCAGGAACGCATGGTCGCGCGCGCAGTCGAGCATTTCGGGCGTCTCGACGTGGTGCTGGCCAATGCGGGCGTCGGCGCTTCGGCGCGCGGGACCGAGGCCGGATCGGTCGAGAGCTTCCAGAATATGATCGAGGTGAATTGCCTCGCGGTGACCTACACCGCGAAATTCGCGCTGCCGCATCTGCGCGCCTCGAAAGGGCATATGGTGCTGACCGGCTCGAAGGCGTCGCAGGGCGCGATGTTCGGCTCGGTCTATTCGGCGACCAAGTGGTTCATCCGCGGCTATGCCGACAATCTCGGTGAGGAGCTTGGCGCGGCGGGCGGTCGCGTCACCTGCCTGCATCCGGGCATGGTGGACACGCCGTTCTTCGACGAGGCGAAACCCGACGCGCTGCGCCCCGAAGATGTCGCGCGGGCCTTCCTCTTCGCGATCGACCAGCCCGATCACGTTCTGATCCCGCATCTGCCGGTCTATCCCAAACCGAAGACGGATTGATCCGGGCGGGCCGCCTCTGCGGCGATCCGACATTGAAAGGAGCCGGCCCATCAGGGCCGGCTCCTTGCTGTTTCGAACCTCTGAGAACCCGGCTCAGATCGGATAATGCTGTTTCGGGTCCTCGACGGTGATCCAGCGCAGATCGGTAAATTCGGCAATGGCCGCGCGCCCGCCGAACCGCCCGTAGCCCGAGGCCTTGACCCCGCCGAAGGGCATCTGCGGCTCGTCGCCCACCGTTGGGCCGTTGATATGGCAGATCCCGGTTTCGAGCCGGTTCGCCAGCGCCATCGCGCGCGAGACATCGGCGCTGAAGATCGCGCTCGACAGCCCGTATTCGGTATCGTTGGCCACTTTCAGCGCCTCTTCGTCGCCCTTCACGCGGATGATCGATTTGACCGGGCCGAAGCTCTCCTCGGCATAGATGCGCATGCCTTCCGTGACGCCGTCGAGCAGCGTGGCCGCAACGATCGTCCCTTCGCGCGAACCACCGGCGACCAGCTTTGCACCTTTCCCGGTGGCGTCGGCGATCAGCGCATCCATCTTCTCGGCCGCCGCCTCGGAGACAAGCGCCCCCAGCGCCACATCGCCGCGCGGATCGCCCGCGGGCAGGGCACTGGCGCGTGCGGCGAGCTTTTCGACGAAGGTGTCGGCCACTTTCTCGTCGACGATGATCCGCTCGGTCGACATGCAGATCTGGCCCTGGTTCATGAAGGCGCCGAAAATCGCGGCATTCACCGCCCCGTCGAGATCGGCATCGTCGAGCACGATCAGCGGCGCCTTGCCACCCAGCTCCAGCAGCGAGGGTTTCAAATGCTCGCCCGCAAGCCGCCCGATGATCCGGCCGACGGCGGAGGAGCCGGTGAAGTTCACGTGCTTCACCGCAGGATGCGCGATCAGCGCCTCGACGACATCGGCCGCGTCCTCGGGCGCGTTGGTCACGACGTTGAGCGCGCCCTCGGGCAGTCCGGCTTCTGCGAAACATTCCCCGATCAGGCGATGCGTCGCGGGGCACATCTCGGACGCTTTCAGCACCACGGTATTGCCGCAGGCAAGCGCCATCGCGACCGCCCGCGTGCCGAGAATGACGGGCGCGTTCCACGGCGCGATGCCGAGGCAGACGCCCTTGGCGCGCGCAACGCCCATCGCCATCGTGCCGGGCTTGTCGGAGGGGATGATCTCGCCGCCGATCTGGGTGGTCATCGCCGCAGCCTCCCGGATCATGCCCGCGGCGAGATGGACGTTGAACCCGGCCCAGGCCCCGGTCGCGCCGGTCTCGGTGATCATCGCCTGAACGAAGTCGTCGGCTCTAGCCTCCATTACGTCAGCGGCTTTCGACAGGATCTTGCGCCGCCCGTTCGGCCCGGTCGCGGACCAGCCGGGAAAGGCGCGCGCGGCAGCGGCCACGACCGCCTCGACATCATCGCGCCCCGCCGCGGCGGCGCGGGTGGCGACCTCTCCGGTCACGGGATCGATCCGGTCGAAACTTGCGCCCGAGGCGGCAGGGGCGGAGGCCCCGTTCAGCAGCAATCCGATCTCTTTCATGGGTAGTCTCCTCCTCAATTTCTGTCGCATTTGCGGAGTACCGCGCACGCCCGTCGGGTGTCGCGTCTTCCCCGGCAATCATAGTGATAGTCCGGGCACCGAGGCGCGGATTGCAAGGGGGGGGACGTCACAAAGCCAAAGCGGCGGGCAACAGCCTCCAGGCGGAGAGCGTCAGACCGACGCTCTCCTAACCAGATCGGACCGAATGCCCACTCAGACGCGCAACGCGTCGGCGGGGTGTTCGACAGAGGGGTCGGTCTCCTCGGGCTCGGGATCGGCGGTTCGGATGCCGAAATCCTCCAGCACGGCGAGGATCGCCGGGGTCACGAAGAGCGACAGCACCGTGGCCGCGCTCAGACCGAAGGCGAGGCTCGCCACGATCGGGCGCAGGAATTGCGCCTGCGTCGAGGTCTCCAGCAAAAGCGGGCCAAGCCCGACCACCGTCGTCAGCGAGGTCAGGAAGATCGCGCGGAAGCGGTCGCGCACGGCCTCCTTCCCGGCCTCGAGCATCGGGGTTCCGGTCGCACGTCTCTCGCCGATGAACGCGTCGAGCAGGATCGCGTCGTTCACCACCACGCCCGCCAGCGTCGCCAGCCCCACGAGGCTCGGCAGCGAGAGCGGAAGGCCAAGCAGCACATGCCCCCACATCACGCCGATCAGGCTGAGCGGGATCGTCGCGATCACCGCGATGGGGCGGATGAAGCTGCCCATGTAGAAGGCCAGCAACAGATAGACCCCGATTGCCCCCGCCGTCATGAAACGCACGAGCGACGCCCCGGTGGTCGCGGTGTCCTGTTCTTCGCCCAGAACCTGCACCTTCACGTCGGGCCGCTTTTGCGCCAGTTCGGGCAGGTAATCGGCCCGCATCGCCGCCATCAGCTCGCGCGAATTGGCCCGCGTCGGGTCGATCGTGCCCTGCACCGAGACCGCGCGTTGCCCGTTCACATGGGTGATCGTGGTGTAGCCGCGTGTCTCGCTGACCGTCGCCACGGCCGAGAGCGGCACCAGCGCGCCGTTCTTGCCGGGCACCCGCAGCGCGAGAACATCGCCGATAGCGCGCCGCTCGGAGGGCGCGAGCCGGGCCACGATATCGACCTGACCGCGCGCATCGGCGAAGCTGACGGCGCTGTCGCCACGGAAGGCCGCGCGTAGCTCACCCGCCAGCGCAGCAGGCGTCACGCCCAGCAGGTTCGCCACCGCCGGTTTCATCCGCACCACCAGCTCGGGCTTGCCCGGCTGCAGATCGAAGGTCACATCGCGCACCCCGTCGAAGCCGCGGAAGAAGCGGCGCAGCTCGCGCGCGGTGGTTGCCAGTTCGCCAAGATCCGGGCCGGTGACGAGCAGATCGATCGGCTTGCCTCCCGCACCGCGCTCCTTGTCGGTGATCCGGAAGGCGGCCATGTCGGGCATCTTGCCGACCAGCTGCTTCCAGCGGTCGAGCACCGTGCCGACATCGGTGGTGCGCGTCCCGGCAGGCAGCAGCGAGGCGCTCACCGTGGCCATGTTCGGCCCCGTGGTCGGGCTGTCGGCATTGCTGCCATAGGTGATGGTGTAGCTTCTGACGAGGGGCTGGCCGT
The DNA here is from genome assembly GCF_002020145.1 of Thioclava sp. DLFJ4-1. Lineage (NCBI taxonomy): Bacteria > Pseudomonadati > Pseudomonadota > Alphaproteobacteria > Rhodobacterales > Paracoccaceae > Thioclava > Thioclava sp. DLFJ4-1. The sequence continues at coordinate 101,086 of NZ_MPZT01000001.1, read as the reverse complement.
CCGGCTGAGCGGGGCTCAGCTCGGCATCCATCTCCTTGAGCGCCTTGACGACCTTGCTCACCCGCGCCTCGGTCAGCGAGAGCGGCGCGCCCGCGGGCAGCAGAAGCCGCGCCTCGACCGTGTCGCTCTCCAGCGTCGGGAAGCTCTGGTATTTCAGGAAGCCCCCGGTGAAGGGCGCCACGGAAAGCGAAACGAGCAAGATCGCAAGCCCAAGCGTCAGATAGCGCCAGCGAAGAGCGACCCCGGCAAGCGGGACGATGACACGGTCGCGCAGCCGCTCGAAGACGCCGTTGACCGCGCGTTGCACGGGGCCGGGGCGCATGTCGTGTTTCAGCGAGTGGCGCATATGGGCGGGCAGGATCAGGAAGGCTTCGATCAGGCTGACCGTCAGCGTGATCAGCAGCACGATCGGGATGTATTTCAGCAGCGCGCCGATATTGCCGGTCAGGAAGCTGAGCGGCCCGATCACCATCGCGGTCGTCAGGAAAGACGCCAGAACGCCGGGAAAGACCTGCATCGTGCCTTTGACGGCGGCGACGCGGGCGGGCTCTCCCGTTTGTCGCCTGCGCACGATGTTTTCCGAGATCACGATGGCATCGTCCATCAACAGCCCGGTGGCGACCAACAGCGCCACCATCGTCATCATGTTGATCGTGTAGCCGAGGAACTGCATCGCGAAGATCGCGCCGAGAAAGCTGATCGGCAGGCCCATCGCGACCCAGAAGGACATGCGCAGCCCGAAGAACAGCCACATCGCGACGAGCACGAGGATCAGACCCTGCAAGCCGTTGACCCCGATGATGCGCAGGCGTTCGACGATATTGCGCGTGGAATCCGCCGAGATGGCGAGCTGGATATTGCCCGGCGCCTCGGCCTGCGCCTGTGCCATCTCGCGATCGAGTGCGGCCCGCACCCGCAGCGCATCCTGCGAGGCGGTCTTCTGGACCGAGACGATGGCGGCGCGCTTGCCGTCGAAATAGGTGGCCTGCGAGGGATCGGCGAAGCCTTCGCGGATCGTCGCGACATCGCCCAAGCGCACCTCGCCGCCCGCGGCACTGCCCGCAATCGGGATCTGCGTCAACTCGGCAGGCGTGCGCCTCTCGCCGAGGAAGCGGATCGCCACCTCGCCCGAGCGCCCTTCGAGCGAGCCCGCGGGCATGTCGAGGCTGTAGCGCGCCAGCGTCGCACCCACGGAGCCCATGTCGAGCCCGAAGCGCTCCAGCGCGGCGCGGTCGAATTCGATCGCGATCTCGCGGTCGGAAAAGCCGTTCACCGAGACCAGCGAGATTGCCGGATCGGCACGCAGCTGATCGGCGAAGCTCTGGGCATAGGCGTAGAGCACCGCCGGATCGTCCGGCCCGGTCACCGCAACCGACGAGACCGAGGCGGTGCGCTCGACGATCTGAACCACCGGATCGTCGGCCTTGTCGGGGAACGAATTGATTCCGTCCACCGCATCCTTGATGTCGTTGTAGAAGCGCGTCATGTCCGCGCCCTCGATCATCTCGGCGGTGATCTGGGCGCTGTTGTCGCGCGCGAGGCAGGTCAGTTTCGCAAGGTTCTCGACCCGCGTTAGGACCGGATCGGTCACGGTGCAGATGCCGGTCTCGACCTCCGAAGGCGCGGCGCCGGGATAGGTGATACGGACCGAGACATCCGAGGGCGGGGTCGCGGGGAAGGTGTCGCGCTGCAAGCTTGGCAGCGCCATCAGCCCGAGGCCCGCAATCGCAATCATCGCGATATTGGCCGCCGTGCGGTGACCAGCGAATAGCGCGATCATTGCGCATCTCCCGCGGGCTTGGCGGCGTCGCCTTCGGGCGCGGCCCCCTTGCCGCCACCTCCGCCGCCACCGCCACCGCTGCCCGGTTGCGGGCTGGTGGCCGTCTGGCCGAGCGCCTCGGCGGCAATCTCGGCCTTGCGCGCCTCATCCTCGGTCGCTTTCACCGTCATGCCCGGCACGGCGATCGAAGGATCGGTGACGACCAGCTTGTCGCCCGCCTTGAGGCCCTGCGCGATCACCGCCAGATCGCCCGAGACGAAGCTGGTCTTCACCGCGCGCTTCTCCAGCGTGCCATCTTCCGACACCACCATCGCACTCCCGCCCGCGACCGCCTCGGCGGGCACGACGAGCAGGCTCTGCTTCGGCGCGGCGAGTTCCACCGCCACCACCATGTTGCGCCGCAGGGGCGGGCGCTCGCCCGCCTGCGCCTGACCCAGCGGATCGTCGACGCGCACCACGACGGGCGCGCTTTGCGTGGTCTCGTCGATCGCTTCGCCCATCCGCTCGACCCGGGCCTTCCAGACAATGGGATGCTCGGGTTCGGGCAGGGTGACGCGCGCCTTTAGATCGGTGACCTTGGTGCCATCGCCCGCGAGCCGGAGCAGGGGCCCCATCCGCCCGATCGGGAATTGCGCCGAGATATCGACGGCCGCCACGCCTTCGCCGCTCAGCAGAACCTGACCGCGATTGACGTATTGGCCCAGATCCGCGTCGAGCGAATTGACCCGCAGCTCGAAAGGCGCCGTGATCGTCGAAAACCCGATGGACCGGTCGATCGTCGCCGCCTGCGTATCGAGCACCTCGCGTTCGGCCTCGTTCAGCTTCAGCTGGCTTTCGAGATCGGTCACCTTGGTCTGCGCGGTCAGCTGCTGGCGGCGCGCCGCGTCGAGCTGGGGCTGGGTGATCCGGCCCAGATCGTGCAGCGTCTTCTGGCGGTCGAGCTCGTCCTGGGCCAGCGCAAGGTCGGAGCGCGCCAGTTCGAGGCTCGTGCGCACCGTCTCATCCTTGACCTTGGAGGCCGCGACCTGCGCCTCGAGACTGGCGCGCTGCAGCTTCAGATCGCTGTCGTCGATGGTGAAAAGCGGCGTGTCCTTCGCCACGATATCGCCCGGTGCGAGCGGCTTGGCGATGTCGCGGATTTCCCCCTCGATCCGGGCAACGGCGCGCCATTCGCGCACCGGCGCGACCGTGCCATAGCCGGTGACGCGCGGGATCATCTCGATGGGCGCGAGCGTGATCACCCGCACCAGCGCGGCGGGGCGGTTCGCCTCGCTCGGGCTGGGCAGAGATTTCAGATCGCCCGCAAAAACGATCGCCGCCACACCAAGTGCGCTCGGCACCGCCACCATCGCGAGCCGTGCGAGGCCCGTACCAATTCCAACCATGACGTCCCTCTTCGCGCATGTCTTTTGACTACTTATGCAAACCTTGGCGCGTCGGGCTAGCGCAAATGTGACGCACCCCCTGAAAGGCCCCGTGGCCGGGCCGGGGCGTCGCATGCGGCTGGTGGGTCGGGGGAGGCTTGGCGGGCGCGGGTCGGGCCCTACCTCAGGCAGGATCACGTCTCGAGACACGCACAGACATCAGTCAGGGAGCCAGACCAGCCATGAAATATTCTCTCATCGTGGCCGCTGCGGTCTTCGGGGGCGCGCTCGCCTCCGCCGCGCAGGCCGATATCACCGTCTCCTCCAAGATCGACACCGAAGGCGGTCTCTTGGGCAACATCATCGCGCTATCGCTGGAAAATGCCGGGATGCCGGTGGAACGGCGGCTGCAACTGGGCGGCACGCAGGTCGTGCGCAAGGCGATCCTCGCGGGCCAGATCGACATCTACCCCGAATATACCGGCAACGCGGCCTATTTCTTCAACGAGGCCGATAGCGACATCTGGAAGGATGCCGCCAAGGCCCATGACCGCGCCGCCGAACTGGACAAGCAGAACGATATCACCTGGCTCGACTCCGCGCCGGCCAACAACACCTGGGCGATTGCCGTAACGGGCGCGCTGGCCAAGGAAAACGACCTCACCACCATGTCCGATTTCGGCAAATGGGTGTCGAATGGCGGCGATGTGAAGCTCGCAGCCTCGACCGAGTTCGTCTCGTCCCCCGCCGTGCTGCCCGCGATGCAGACGGCCTACGGGTTCAAGCTGAGCCCCGATCAGACCGTGGTGCTCTCGGGTGGTGACACGGCGGCGACCATTCAGGCGGCGGCGCGCGGCACGTCCGGCGTGAACGCGGCGATGGCCTATGGCACCGATGGCGGAGTCGGCGCGGCGGGGCTCGTCGTGATGGAAGACGACAAGGGCGTGCAGCCGGTCTACGAGCCCACCCCGATCGTGCGCGACGCGGTGCTGAAGGACTATCCGAAGATCCCCGAGGTGCTGAACCCGATCTTCGACAAGCTCGACATGCAGACGCTGCAAAAGCTCAACGGTCGTATTCAGGTCGGCGGTGAGCCCGCCGAGGCGGTCGCGAAGGACTACCTGACGCAGATCGGAGTGCTGAACTGACTGCGGCGGCGCGCAAACGGGCGGGCACAGGCTCCGCGATCGCGGGGCTGTCGCCGCCCGGCGTGCTGTTCGCGGTGCTGGGTCTGGCCGCGATCTTCGCGCCCTTCATGACCTTGGCGGCGAACCGGATCGTCGCCGGTGAGGGCAAGGCGCTCTGGACCTTAGCCGCGCCGCAGATCACGGGGCCGGGGATCGCGCTGATGCTGCTGGGGCTTGCCTTGGGGCTGCCCGCCGCGCGGCCGTATCTGCGCATCGCGGGGGCTGCGCTTGGCCTTGCGGGGCTGGTCTGGCTACTGGTTCTCGGCGCGTCTTCCCTGCTTGCAGAGGCGGGAGAGTATGCCCGCGTCTCTCCGGCGGCGGGCTTCTGGTTCCTGCTGGTGGTCTTCGCGCTGATGATGGCCGATGCGCTGAGCGCGCTGTCGCCGGGGCCTGCAGCGCGGGCGGGGCTGTTGGTTCTGGTGCTCGCGCTGGTGGCGGCCCTGCTGTGGTCGGGCGCGCTGAGCAATCTGTCGATCGCGCAGGAATTCGCGAGCCGCAAGAATGCGTTCTACACCGCGAGCCTGCGCCATCTGGGTCTCGCCTTCGGCTCGCTTCTGGCGGCGGCGGTGATCGGCCTGCCGCTGGGCGTGCTCTCCCACCGCAACGCCGGGCTGCGCCGCGCGCTCCTGCCGGTGCTGAGCTTCCTTCAAACGATCCCCTCACTCGCGATGTTCGGGATCATGATCCCGGTGCTGAGCTGGCTGAGCGGCGTCATCCCCGGCGCCCGCGCGATCGGCATCGCCGGGATCGGCTTCGCGCCGGCCTTCCTTGCGCTCACCCTCTATTCGCTGCTGCCGGTGGTCGCCAACGTGCTGGCGGGTCTGCGTACCGCGCCTGCTGCCACGCTCGAGGCCGCGCGCGGAATGGGCATGACATGGCGCCAGCGCCTGACCCGGGTGGAACTGCCGCTGGGCCTGCCGGTCGTGCTGTCGGGGCTGCGCATCGTGCTCGTGCAGAATATCGGGCTGGCGGTGATCGCCGGGCTGATCGGCGGCGGCGGGTACGGCACATTCGTGTTTCAGGGGCTGAACCAGACGGCGGGTGACCTGATCTTGCTGGGCGCATTGCCCACTGTCGCGCTGGCGCTGGTTTCGGCCATCGCGATGGACGTCCTCGTCGAACTGACGACCCCCCGAACGGAGCGTGAAGAATGATCGAAATCGACGAGATCACGAAGCTCTATGAGGGCACGGCAGCGGTCGACCACGTGTCGATGACGGTCGAGACCGGCACGATCACGGTGATCGTGGGCACCTCCGGCTCGGGCAAGACCACGCTTCTGCGGATGATCAACCGGCTGATCGAGCCCAGTTCCGGCGAGGTGCGGATCAACGGCGAGGCCACAAGCGCGCTGGCCAAGCACGAGCTGCGCCGCCGGATCGGCTATGTCATTCAGGGCGACGGGCTGTTTCCGCATTACACGATCGCGGGCAATATCGGCGCGGTGCCCAAGCTGCTCGGCTGGACCAAGGACAAGACGCGCGCCCGCGTCGACGAGCTGCTGGACCTGTTCTCGATGGAGCCCGCGCAGTTTCGCGACCGCTACCCGGCGGAGCTGTCGGGCGGCCAGCAACAGCGCGTCGGCGTGGCCCGGGCCTTGGCGTCGCGGCCCGATCTGCTGCTGATGGACGAGCCCTTCGGCGCGCTCGACCCGATCATTCGGGCCCGGGCGCAAGCCGATCTGCGCCATATCCAGCGGCAGCTCGGTTCGACCATCGTGCTCGTGACGCATGACATGGAAGAGGCGATCCATCTGGGCGACCGGGTGGCGGTGATGGATGGCGGAAAGCTGCTGCAACATGGCACGCCCGCCGAGATCATCGCCGCGCCCGCCACCGATTTCGTCGCTCAGATGGTGGGCGGGGTCGATCGTCCGCTGCGGCTTTTGTCGCTGATCCCGGTGTCGGAGGCGTTGGAAGACGGCACTGCTGACGGTGAACCGATTGCGCCCGACACCAGCCTGCGCGATGCGCTGTCGCTGTGTCTCTGGCGCGGCGTCGAGGCGCTGCCGGTGGCCGACGGGGACACCCCGCTTGGCCGGGTCACGCTGGCAACGATCCGCGCCCGCGCGGCGGAGCTGGCATGAGCCGTAGCGGCATGATCCGGGCCGCCTGCGTGGCGCTTTTGCTGGCGCTGGTCCTGCGCCCACATTGGTTCACGCCGGTCTTCGCGCCTTTCGCTCCGGCGGGCGGCCCGGTGATCTACGAGCGCGCCTCGATCCTGTCGCTTTCGCTGAGCCATCTGGGGCTCGTGGCGCTGGCCTCGGGGCTGGCGACGCTGGTCGCGGTGGGCCTTGCCATCCTCGTGACCCGGCCGGCGGGGGCGGCCTTCCTGCCGCTGTCGCGCACGATTACCAATATCGGGCAGACCTTCCCGCCCGTCGCGGTGCTGGCGCTGGCGGTGCCCGCGCTCGGTTTCGGGGCCGGGCCGACGCTGGTGGCGCTGTTCCTCTACGGGTTGCTGCCGATCTTCGAGACGGCCATCGCGGGGCTTTCGACCCTGCCGCCCGCCACGATGGAGGCCGCCCGCGGCATCGGCCTGACTCGATGGCAACGTCTGATCCGGGTGGAATTGCCGCTGGCCTTGCCGGTGATCCTGACGGGCATACGGCTGTCGGTAGTGATCGCCATCGGCACGGCGACGGTCGGCTCCACCGTGGCCGCGCGCACTTTGGGCGAGGTGATCATCGCGGGGCTTCTGACGAGCAACACCGCCTTCGTCCTGCAAGGCGGCGTGATCGTGGGGCTGTTCGCGGTGCTCGTCTATGACGCGCTGAGCCTGTTGGAGACCGCTCTGACGCGGCGCTTGGGCAGGCAGTCCGCTGGGGCGGAAGCGTAGCGCGATGCCGGGGCAGAGCGCGCCTTTTCGCAACATCGGGGAGGCGCGCAACCCTATGTCGGATGACAGTGTTTCGCTGCGCCCGCATGCCGTGGAACAGGCTTTCCACCGCGCGACACGGTGCTGGAATTCGTTCCGCTCCCGCCATGCGAGAGGGAATAAAAGACTAATTTTATCATATGTTTGCCTGCCGCATCGACTTCGCCTTGCCGCATTACTAGGTAAGGCGCCTGTTATTCCGACCCGCCACAGGGCGGCGTCTTCGACCTATCGGAGGTATCTCGCATGAAACCCATTCGCACCCTCATCGCCATCGCAGCCCTTGCCGGGATCGTGGCGCCCGCAGCCCAGGCCGCGAGCCTCGCCGACATCCAGAAAGACGGCGTCTTCCGCGTCGGCACCGAAGGCACCTATCCGCCCTTCACCTACCACGACGAGTCCGGCAAGCTGACCGGCTTCGACGTCGCCATCGCCCGCGCAATTGGCGAGAAGTTGGGCGTGAAGGTGAAGTTCCTCGAAGGCCGCTGGGACGGTCTGATCGCTGGCCTCGACGCCGACCGCTACGACGCGGTGATCAACGAGGTGGGCATCACCGATGCGCGCAAGAAGAAATACGATTTCTCCCAGCCTTATATCGCGTCGAAAGCGGCGCTGATCGTGCGCGAAGGCGAGACCGACATCACCAGCTTCGACGATCTGAAAGGCAAGACCGCAGCGCAGACCCTGTCGAGCAATTTCGGCAAGATCGCTTCCGATCACGGCGCCGAACTGATCGGAACCAATGGGTTCGATCAGTCGATCGCGCTCGTCTTGCAGAACCGCGCGGATGCGACGGTGAATGACAGCCTGTCCTTCCTCGATTTCAAGAAGCACAAGCCGGATTCCCCGGTGAAACTGGCCGCGACGCAGCCGGACGCGAACTATTCCGGCGTGATCATCGCCAAGGAGCAGCCCGAGCTGCTCGCTGCGATCAACAAGGCGCTCGACGAGATGAAGGCGGACGGCACGTATCAGAAGATCTCGCAGGAATATTTCGGCGAGGACGTCTCGAAGTAAGGCGCATGTAGAGCCGCGCGCGCCTCGGGGTTCGGCCCGGAGGCGCGCGTGAGGCTCTCGGAAAGGATCCGCTATGGCTGACTGGTTGCCCCTGATGTGGGCGTCGCTCGTGCCGCTTTTGCAGGCGACGGTGACCTTCACGATCCCGCTGACGCTTATTACCTTCACGCTGGGCCTTGCGCTCGGGCTGCTCTGCGCGGTGATCCGTCTCTTCGGTCCGCGCGCGCTGGTGTGGATCGTGCGGTTCTATGTCTGGGTGATCCGGGGGACGCCGCTTCTGGTGCAGCTGTTCCTGATCTTCTACGGGCTGCCGAGCCTCGGGATCACGCTCGATGCTTTCGTGGCGGGGCTGATCGGCTTCACGCTGAATGTCGGCGCCTACACGTCCGAGATCCTGCGCGCGGCGCTGTCTTCGGTCTCCAAAGGCCAGTGGGAAGCGTCCTATTCCATCGGCATGAACTGGCGGCAGACGATGACCCGCACCATCGTGCCGCAGGCCTCGCGGGTCGCGGTGCCGCCGCTGTCGAACAGCTTCATCTCGCTGGTGAAGGATACGTCGCTCGCCGCCGCGATCACCGTGCCGGAACTGTTTCAAGCGGCGCAACGGATCGTGGCGACCACCTATGAACCTCTCGTCCTCTATGTCGAGGCGGCGCTGATCTATCTCGCGCTCTGCTCTGTCCTGTCGGCGCTGCAGGGGCGGCTCGAACGGCGCCTCGGCCAATATGGCGGCTTTCTGGAGGAACGCACATGATCGAGCTGTCCAACATCACCAAGCGGTTCGGCGAGAACGAGGTCCTATCGGGGATTTCGCTGTCTCTGCCTGAGGGCTCCGTGACCGCGCTGATCGGCCCCTCGGGCGGCGGCAAGAGCACGCTCTTGCGCACGATCAACCTGCTGGAGGTGCCCACGAGCGGCACGCTCGCCATCGGCGACGCCTCGGTGACGCTGAGCGAAGGCGGCAAGCTTTCGCGCGCCCAGATCCAGAGCATCCGCCAGCAGACCGGCATGGTGTTCCAGAATTTCCAGCTCTTCCCGCATCGCACCGCGATCGAGAACGTAATGGAAAGCCTTGTGACCGTGCAGAACTGGCCTGCCGCGAAGGCACGCGAGCGGGCGATGTCGCTGCTCGAAAAGGTCGGCATGGCGCATAAGGCCGATGCTTGGCCCGCGACGCTTTCGGGCGGTCAGCAGCAGCGGATCGCGATTGCGCGCGCGCTGGCGCCGTCGCCCAAGGTGCTGCTCTGCGACGAGCCGACCTCGGCGCTCGACCCGGAACTGGCCGCTGAAGTCGTGGACGTTCTCGCGCAGCTTGCCCGAGAAGGCACGACGATGGTGATGGCGACGCATGACCTGCGGCTGGCTTCGCAAATCGCCGAGCGTGTGGTGGTTCTGGAAAGCGGCGGTGTGGTCGAGACCGGCCCGGCGCGGCAGGTCTTCGATGCGCCCGAGCGCGAGCGCACCAAGCGGTTCATCGCCACGCTGAAATCGAGCGGCGAGACCGCGCCCTCTGATACCGACCCGCGCCCCGTCTGAGGCGCGGGCGGCGGCGGGTTCAGAACGCCCAGTCTTCGTCCTCGGTCGCGACCGCCTTGCCGATCACATAGCTCGACCCCGAGCCCGAGAAGAAGTCGTGGTTCTCGTCCGATCCGGGCGAGAGCGCGGCGAGGATCGCCGGGTTCACGCGGGTGGCCTCGTCAGGGAACAGCGCCTCGTAGCCGAGGTTCTGCAGCGCCTTGTTGGCGTTGTAATGCAGGAAATGCTTCACATCCTCGGTCAGCCCCAGACCATCGTAGAGCTGCTCGGTATAGCGGCCCTCGATGTCATATAGGTCGAACATCAGCGAGAAGGCGAAATCCTTGATCTCGGCGCGCTCGGCCTCGGTCACGCGCTCCAGCGCGCGCTGGAACTTGTAGCCGATGTAATAGCCGTGGATCGCCTCGTCGCGGATGATCAGGCGGATCAGGTCGGCGGTGTTGGTCAGGCGCGCGCGGCTCGACCAGTGCATCGGCAGGTAAAAGCCCGAATAGAACAGGAAGCTCTCGAGGAAGACGCTCGCCACCTTGCGCTTCAGCGGGCTCGCGGTCGCGTCGTACTCATCGAGGATCAGCCGCGACTTCGCCTGCAGATGCGGGTTCTCCTGCGACCAGCGGAAGGCCTCGTCGACTTCTGCGGTGTTGCACAGTGTCGAGAAGACAGAGGAATAGCTGCGCGCGTGCACCGCCTCCATGAAGGCGATGTTGGACAGCACGGCTTCCTCGTGAGGCGTCGCGGCATCGGCCATCAGCGCGGGCGCGCCGACCGTGTTCTGGATCGTGTCCAGCAGCGTCAGCCCGGTGAAAACCCGGATCGTCAGGGTCTGTTCGTCCTCGGTCAGCTGTGACCAGCTTTGAATGTCATTCGACAGCGGCACCTTCTCGGGCAACCAGAAATTCGACGTGAGACGGTTCCAGACCTCCAGATCCTTGTCGTCCTGAAGGCGGTTCCAGTTGACGGCACGGGGGACGGGGCGCGGAACGGGGCGGGGCGTGTGCAGATCTTTCATGGCGGGCCTCACAGGGAACAGGATACGCAGCCCTGCACCTCGGTCCCCTCGAGGGCCGCTTGGCGCAGGCGGATGTAGTAGATGGTCTTGATGCCGCGCCGCCATGCGTAGATCTGGGCGCGGTTGATGTCGCGGGTCGTGGCTTCGGCGGGGAAGAACAGCGTCAGCGAGAGACCCTGATCGACATGCTCGGTCGCGGCGGCATAGGTGTCGATGATCGCTTCGGGGCCGATCTGATAGGCGTCGCGGTAGAACTCCAGATTGTCGTTCGTCATGTAGGGCGCGGGGTAATAAACCCGGCCGATCTTGCCTTCCTTGCGGATCTCGATTTTCGCGGTGATCGGGTGGATCGAGGCGGTGGCGTTGTTGATATAGCTGATCGACCCGGTGGGCGGCACGGCCTGCAGGTTGCGGTTCCACAGGCCGGTTTCCATCACGCGCTCGCGCAGGGCGGCCCAGTCGTCGCGCGAGGGCAGGGTGATCCCGAAGCGGTCGAACAGGGCCACGACGGTCTCACTCTCAGGCAGCCAGTCGCGGGTCACGTATGTCTCGAAGAGGCTGCCATCGGCATAGGCCGAGGCCTCGAACCCCTTGAAGCTGCGGCCATGTTCGGTCGCGAGCCGGTTCGACTCCGCCAGCGCGTGATAGGCCACGGCGGCGAAATAGACGGAGGTGAACTCGATCCCCTCGGGGCTGCCATACTGGATGCGCTCGCGGGCGAGGAAGCCGTGCAGGTTCATCTGGCCCAACCCGATCGCGTGGCTTTCCTCATTGCCCTTGCGGATCGAGGGGACGGCGTTGATCGCGCTCATCTCCGACACCGCCGAGAGCGCCCGGATCGCGGCCCCGACGCTCGCGCCGAGATCGCCGCCATCCATCACCTTCGCGATGTTGAGCGAGCCCAGATTGCACGAGATATCGGTGCCCATCTGCGCATAGCCCAGATCCTCATCGAATTCCGAAGGCTCGGCCACCTGCAGAATCTCCGAACACAGGTTCGACATGGTGATGCGCCCCGCGATCGGGTTGGCGCGGTTCACCGTGTCCTCGAACATGATATAGGGATAGCCGCTTTCGAACTGGATTTCGGCCAGCGTCTGGAAGAAGGCACGGGCGTTGATCTTGCGTTTGCGGATGCGCGCGTCGTCGACCATCTCGTGATATTTCTCGGTCACGGAAATCTCCGAGAAGGCGCAGCCATAGACCCGCTCCACGTCATGGGGCGAGAAGAGATACATCTCCTCGTTCTTCTTCGCGAGTTCGAAGGTGATATCGGGGATCACCACGCCGAGGCTCAGCGTCTTGATGCGGATTTTCTCATCCGCATTCTCGCGCTTGGTGTCGAGGAAGCGCAGGATATCGGGGTGATGCGCGTGCAGATAGACTGCGCCCGCGCCCTGACGCGCGCCAAGCTGGTTGGCATAGCTGAAACTGTCTTCGAGCAGCTTCATCACCGGGATCACGCCGGAGGACTGGTTCTCGATCCCTTTGATCGGCGCGCCATATTCGCGGATATTGGTCAGCATCAGGGCCACGCCACCGCCGCGTTTCGACAGTTGCAGCGCCGAGTTGATGCCGCGCCCGATGCTTTCCATGTTGTCTTCCAGTCGCAGCAGGAAACACGACACGAATTCGCCCCGCGCCTTTTTGCCCGCATTGAGGAAGGTCGGCGTCGCGGGCTGGAAACGGCCCGCCAGCATCTCCTCCATCAGCCGCATCGCCAGCGCCTCGTCGCCACGCGCGAGCGTCAGCGCCACCATCACCACCCGGTCCTCGTAGCGTTCGAGATAGCGCTGCCCGTCGCGGGTCTTCAACGTGTAGGAGGTGTAGTATTTGAACGCGCCGAGGAAGGTCGGAAAACGGAACTTGGCGGCAAAAGCCGCGTCCCAGATCGCGCGCTGGAAGTTGCGCGAATACTGATCGAGCACGGCGGCGTCGTAATAGCCTTCCTCCACCAGATAGCCGAGCTTTTCGTCCAGCGAATGGAAAAACACCGTGTTCTGGTTCACATGGCGCAGGAAATATTGCCGCGCCGCCATCCGGTCGGCATCGAAGCGGATATTGCCCTCCGCGTCATAGAGATTGAGCATCGCGTTGAGCGCGTGGTGATCAAGCCCCGCGAATTCCGAGGCCATGGCCCCGCTCGGTTTCACGTCGCTATCGAGCATTCCTGCCTCCAGAAGGTTTCGAGACCCGCGCGCACGCGGTCGATGTCACTGTCCGTGCCGGCCAGCTCGAAGCGGTAAAGCACGGGGATATTGCATTTGCGCGCCAGCAGATCGCCCGCGCAGGCGAAGAGCGCGCCGAAATTGCGATTGCCGCTGGCGATGACGCCGCGCAGACCGGCGCGGCGGGCGGGATCGTTGAGGAAGGCGATGACCGGTTTCGCGACCGCGCCGCGCCCCTTCCCGTCGGCATAGCTCGGGCAGATCAGGACATAGGGGCCGGGCGGGGTCGGCATCGGCCCCTCGGCCGAGACGGGCAGGCGCAGCGCGGGCAGGCCCAGCCGCTCCACGAAGCGCTGCGTGTTTCCCGAAGCCGAGGAGTAATAGACCAGTCGTGCCTGTTCCATGTCGGCTTGGCCTCAGGCCAGCCGGTTGATCATGTCGGGGCGAAAGCCTGCCCAGTGATCCTCGTTCGCGATCACGACCGGGGCCTGACGGTAGCCGAGGTCCTGCACCATCTCCATCGCGGCGGCGTCCTCGGTGAGGTCGATCACGTTGTAATCGATCCCTTTGGCATCGAGCGCGCGGGTCGTTGCGGTGCATTGCACGCAGGCCGGTTTCGAGTAGACGGTGATGGTCATGGTTCCTGTCCCTTTGTTTGCTGTCGGCAGCGCGGGACAAGGCTCGTGGGCAGGGCGCAAAGCACACTGCCACGCGCCCGGGCCCTCCGCCGCGGTCGTCGTCTATCTGCTTTGGCAGGTCTCCTGGCTCGCGGCTCGAGCGCCTCTCGGTCCGTCTTCCCGGTGCATCGCACCAGTGACATTCGGACCTAAGGCTCGCCGCTTACAGTTGCGGGGGCAGCGCCGGAATCTCACCGGCTTCCCTCTTCGCCTGCGGAGTGACTCGCAGGAACCAAAGCAACATCATATTGGGCGGTAGGGTGGATGGGTGTCAATATATAGATTTCCCTGCCGCGCGAAACTCTCGCGCGGCAGGGCTGCGTCAAGCCTCAGGCGCCGTCGCCAAGCGCCCGGATATGCGCCGGAAGGCGGGCGTTCTGGCCATACATGAAGTGGTTCTCCATGCGCTCCGAGAAGCGGCTGGCCTCGGTCTCGCGGCCCACGGCCTCGGCCATTTCGCGGATATGCATCGGGCTCGCCCCGCAGCACACGCCGAGGTAATTCACCCCGATCGCCTGCGCCTCGCGGGCGAAGGCGCCGATCTCGTAGCGGTTACACGCCAGCGGATCGAGCGCGGTCGGGAAGGTTCGGCCATGCGGCGAGGGGCAGGTGCAGCCGTTGTGGTCCGAGAGGTTGAAGAAGGTGGGCTCCTCCTTGGTGGTCCGGTAGGGCACGGGCAGGGCGCCGACATGGCAGCTCACCGCCGCGCGCACTTTACGCAGCCAAGGCATCATCGTCTGCGACCCGCGGAAGCAGTTCAGCCCGACGACATCGGCGCCCGCCTGCTCGAGCTGCTGGCAGGTCTCGACGATGCCGACTCCGTCCATCATCTCGTTGCCCGCCATCGGCGCCAGCGTCAGCACCACCGGCAGACCCGACGTCTTCGCGGCTTCCAGCGCGCACAACGCCTCGCCCGCGTAGTAGAAAGTCTCGCCGATAATGATATCCGCGCCTTCCTCGACCGCCCAGCCGATCATCTCGTCGAACATCGCGCGCACCTCGGCCTGCCGTGCCGGATCGGCCGGGTCCCAGATATTCGTGTTCGAGATATTGCCCGCCATCAGGTTGCCGGTCTTCGCATTGGCGACCTCGCGCGCGATCTTCAGCGCCGCGCGGTTGAGCGGCTCTAGCAGGTCTTCCTTGCCGATCACGCGCATCTTCTCGCGGTGACCGTTATAGGTGAAGGCCTCGACGATATCGCTGCCGGCGCGCTGGAAATCGACATGCAGATTGCGCAGCGCCTGCGGGTATTCGAGCGCCACCTCGGGCACAAATTCCCCGGCGGTCAGGTAGCCGCGCCGTTCCAGTTCGAACAGGAAGCCCTCGGCGCAGATCACCGGGCGCGCGTCGAGCAGGCGGGTCAGTTTGTTGTCATTCATGGAGAGATCCTCTCAGTTCATCCATGACCATCGTTTGGAAAAGCCGAGCCTCACAGGAAACGGAGTGCCGTTTCCTGCTGCAATGGTCCTCGGCCGGGCCGCAGCATGCGACCGCAAGACGAAAAACGGGTCAGAGGCCGCGTCGGGCGCGTGCGCCGCCCCGCCGCACCGGCGGGGGCATCTCGATCGGCAAGGCGAAAGGCTGCGGGGTCAGCGACTCCAGCAGGAGCTCGCAGAACACCTCCACCGCGGGCGAGATCAGCGAGTGCGGATAGGCCTGCATATGGGCGACGATCGCCGCCTTCGCATAGGGTATGTCGCCCGGCAGCGTACCGAGCCATTCCATGTAGCCGAGCGTCCCCAACTCACGCGCACGCAGCGGCGAGATCGGTCCTATATCGAGTTGTAGCAGTGAAAGCGTTCGTTCCAAAAGCATCGCGCCCTCCGCGCAAAAGGGCGGGAGTGGTCGCGGCACGGCGATATGCGAGGTCCGATCTGGTCCATCTCTCGTCTCTCCGTCCCAGGGCACCCCGCCCGGGTTTAAGGTGACCGAGATGCGCTAGGCGCGCATCCGAGATGGCAGGTCTCCTGACTCGCGGGTCGTAGCTTCACCGGACCTTCCCAACCTTTGCAGGTCAGTGGCGTTTCCGGTGGCGCTCGCCGCTTACAGTTGCGGGGGCAGTCACGGAGTTGGGCATCGCCCGCACCGTGTTCCCTTTTCAGCCGACCCTTTGGGGCCGGACACCATCCCGGATTTGATCGCAGGAAAATTCGGTGCTGTCCAGAACAGATTGGAGGATGTGGGACAAGCGGGCCCGCGTTGACAAAGATCAAGGTCAAAATGCGCCTCTGCGATAAAGTGCCGGCAGGTGCAAACAGGGGAGGCGAGCTCATGGCCACGAAGAAAGAAGTCATTCCTTTCGATAGCTTACGCCGCGAGGATGTCGCGCTTGTGGGCGGCAAGAACTCTTCGCTTGGCGAGATGGTGCAGGAACTTGGCGCCAAGGGAATTCAGGTCCCGCCGGGCTTCGCCACCACCTCCGACGCCTATCGGATGTTTCTCGAGGAAAACAATCTGACCGAGGCCATCGCGAGCTATCTCGCCGATTACGATGCCGACAAGATCAGCCTTCACGTTGCGGGTCAGAGCATTCGCGACACGATCGTGGCCGGAGATTGGCCAGCCTCGACCGAAGCCGCGATCCGGGAGGCATACCGCGATCTGTCGAAGCGGGCAGGGGTGCCCGAGGTCTCCGTCGCCGTACGCTCGAGCGCGACGGCCGAAGACCTCCCCGATGCCAGCTTTGCCGGTCAGCAGGAGACCTATCTCAACGTCTCGGGCGAAGAGGAGCTTCTGACCGCGTGCCGCAAGTGTTACGCCTCGCTCTTCACCAACCGCGCGATCACCTATCGCAAGTTCAGAGGGTTCAATCACCTCGATGTCGCGCTCTCCGTGGGCGTCCAGCAGATGGTGCGCTCCGATATCGGTGGGTCGGGGGTGATGTTCTCGATCGACACCGAAACCGGCTTCGACAAGGTCGTGCTGATCAGCGCGGCCTGGGGCTTGGGCGAGAATGTCGTGCAAGGCGCGGTCACGCCCGACGAGTTTCAGGTGTACAAGCCCTTCCTTGGCAAGGCAGGCGTTAAACCGATCATCGAGAAGAAGCTCGGGGCGAAAGAGATCAAGATGATCTATGCCGGGCCGGACGCCCCGAACCCGGTGCGCAACGTGCCGACATCGAAAGCCGAACGCGGGAGATTCGTCCTGTCGGATGACGAGGTGCTCGACCTCGCGCAGCAGGCGGCGACCATCGAAGCGCATTACGGCCAGCCGATGGATATGGAATGGGCGAAAGACGGCGTCACGGGGAAGCTGTTCATCGTGCAGGCGCGCCCTGAAACGGTGCAGTCGCGGGTCTCTGCCGGCTCGCTCAGGCGCTACACCATCGGCGCGCATGGTCCGGTCGTCGTCAGCGGTCTGTCGGTCGGCGAGCAGATCGCGACCGGGCGGGTCTGCCTGATCGAAGACGTCAAGGATATCGACGATTTCGTGGACGGCTCGGTCCTCGTCACCTCGACGACGGACCCCGACTGGGTGCCAGTCATGAAACGGGCCTCGGCCATCATCACCGATCACGGCGGCAGAACCAGCCACGCCGCCATCGTCAGCCGCGAATTGGGCGTGCCCGCCATCGTCGGCTGTGGCGACGCGACCCATGTGCTGCATGACGAGCAGGAGGTGACCGTCTGCTGCGCCGAAGGCGACGAGGGCCGGGTCTATGACGGAATAGCCGAGTTCTCGGTCGAAGATCTGAACCTCGACGCGGTGCCGGAGACGAAGACCAAGGTCATGCTCAACCTCGCCAACCCGGCCATTGCCGCGCGCTGGTGGCGGCTGCCGATCGACGGTGTCGGTCTGGCGCGGATGGAATTCGTGATCTCGAACACGATCCGGGTCCATCCGATGGCGCTGCTGCATTTCTCCGACATTCAGGAGACGGAGGTGCGGGAGGAAATCGAAAGGCTCACAAGGGGCTACGAGGACAAGGACGAGTATTTCGTCGATCAATTGGCGCTGGGGCTCTCCCGGATCGCCGCCGTGGCCTATCCGAACCCGATGATCCTGCGGCTGAGCGATTTCAAGACGAACGAATATGCCGACCTCTTGGGCGGGCGGCAATTCGAGCCGGTGGAATCCAACCCGATGATCGGCTGGCGCGGCGCCTCGCGCTATTACGATCCCGCCTATGTCGAGGGGTTCCGGCTCGAATGCCGGGCGATCCGGCGGCTGCGCGAAGAGGCAGGCTTCGACAATGTGCTGGTGATGGTTCCGTTCTGTCGCACGCCCGAGGAGGCCGACCGCGTGCTGGCGGTGATGGCCGAGGAAGGGCTGGTGCGCGGATCGAACGGTCTGCAGATCTACGTGATGTGCGAAGTGCCCTCGAACGTCATCCTCGCCGAGGAATTCGCCAAGCGCTTCGACGGCTTCTCCATCGGGTCAAACGACCTGACGCAGCTGACCTTGGGTATCGACCGCGACAGCGACCGGCTCGCGCCCTTGTTCGACGAACGGCATGCCGCCGTTCAGTGGATGATCCGGAGCGTCATCGAAAGAGCGCATGGCGTGGGCGCGAAGGTCGGGCTCTGCGGTCAGGCGCCGTCGAACTACCCGGAATTCGCCCGTAGATTGGTGGAGTTTGGCATCGACTCGATCTCGGTGACGCCGGACAGTTTCCTCAAGGTCAAAGGCCATGTTGCCGAGGCGGAAGGTCAGCGCTGATCTGAGCGTGAGCTCACGGGATGCTTCCGTTAACCGTCTCGGGCGAGTTGCCCGAGACGGTCGCGCGCTCAAGCCACGGGTGCCGGCTCGACACGCGGCTTCGCGGGGGCCACATGCATGCCCAGCCGCGCCAACAGATCCTGATCTTTCCAGGCTGCGGGGTTATCCGTGGTCAGAAGCTGATCTCCCACGAAAATCGAGTTCGCGCCCGCGAGGAAGCACAGCGCCTGCCACGCGTCGCTCATCCCGGTGCGGCCTGCCGAAAGCCGCACCACCGACGCGGGCATCAGGATCCGCGCAAGTGCGACGACCCGCACCAGCGCGAAAGGGTCGACCGGCTCGGCATTCTTTTGCACCGGCACGCCGTCGATCTCGTTCCAGAGGTTGATCGGCACGCTGTCAGGATGCTCGGGCAGGGCGGCGAGCGTCACCAGCATGGATATCCGATCCGCCTCGGCCTCGCCCATGCCCAGGATCCCGCCGCAACAGACCCGAATGCCGCCTTTGCGCACGTTCTCGACCGTATCGAGCCGATCCTCCATCGTGCGGGTCGTCGCGATCTTCCGGTAATAGTCCGGCGACGTGTCGATGTTGTGGTTGTAGAAATCCAGCCCCGCCGCTTTCAGTTTCGCGACCTGCTGCGGCGAGAGCATGCCCAGCGTCATGCAGGTCTCCAGCCCCAGATCGGAGACGCCACGCACCATCTCGCATAGTGCATCCATGTCGCGATCCTTCGGGCTGCGCCACGCCGCGCCCATGCAGAACCGTTGCGCGCCTGAGGCCTTCGCGCGTCGTGCCGCGCTCAGAACCTCGTCTGTCTTCATCAGCTTGGTGGCCTTCACGCCGGTGTCGTAATGCGCAGATTGCGAGCAGTATCCGCAATCTTCCGGGCAACCGCCGGTCTTGATCGACAGCAGGCTCGCCGTCTCGAGCGCGCTCGGGTCGAAATGGGTGCGGTGAACCGTTTGCGCCCGGTGAAGAAGTTCGGGGAAGGGCAGGTCGTGGATCGCTTTCGCCTGCGCCATGCTCCAATCGTTTCTGATGCCTCCCGCCATGATTACGCGCGCTCCTTCAGGCGAGTGAGGCCTGTTGCGAGACCGCTGGCAATTGCGATCTTGACCAGATCCCCGGGAACGAACGGCACGACGCCGGTTGCGAGAAGTTTTGACGCGGGCACGAAATTGGCGAGCCAGGCGAGGCCCGCGGCATAGACCACGATCAGCCCTGCAAGCATCGCCAGCGCTCTGCCGAGCCAGCCTCGACCTTGTGCGAGAAGGCTGATCAGGGGCGCCGCGAGCAGAAAGCCCAGCAGGTAACCCCCGGTCGGCCCCATCATATAGGCCAGCCCGATGCCGCGCTCGGGTGTGCCCGAGAAGACCGGCGCCCCCATCGCGCCCATGGCGAGATAGGTGGTCATTGCGGCAGCCGCCATTCTGGGGCCGACGCTCGCTGCGATGAAGAAGACCGCAAGCGTGTGCAGGGTCATCGGCACGGGCCAGAACGGCACCTGAAGCTTCGCGCCGAGTGTGATCAGGGCCGCGCCGCAAAGCGCGAGGCCAAGGCCGCGCCAGAGAGTGTGGGTGAGCTTCTGGGAAGTGTCGAAAACCGTCATTGAACCTGTCCTCAGTCGATAGTTGGAGTTTCTATCTATGACTATGCAGGCGCATCAGTGGCTATCAATTGAAGTTATAGATAATTATCCAGAAATCACGTAAGTCTCGTGTACTTCGGCATTTTTTATCGATGACTTGCGTTTTCCTATCCAGCCGACATGGCGTGCCAAGGTTGCGCAGGCCAGGTCTGTTTGCCCCTTGTGGAGGGCGGTAATGATGATCCGGTGGTCATGGTCCGAGCGGGCTTCCCAGTCGCGACGCCAGGCAGCAAAAAGGAAGCGTGCGCTGGTCGTCTGCAGATTGTCGATCGTCTCCAGAAGTCGTGGCATCCCGCAGGGTGTCAGGATCAACTGGTGGAATTGACGGTTCGCGGCCTCCCAATCACGGACTGTTCTGGCACTGTCTCCGATACGCGTAACCTGTTCTGCTTTCTGGAGAATTGCGCGTGTCATGTTCGGGGCCGCATGGCGCAGCGCCAAGGGTTCGAGACTGGCGCGCATCTCCGCCACTTCGCGCAGTTCGGCCACGTCGAACTCGGTTACCCGAAAGCCGCGGCGCGCTTCGCTCTCGGCCAATCCGCGCGCCTGCAATTCGCGAAAGGCTTCGCGCACCGGGACGTGACTCGCGCCGAACTCGGTCGCGATGTGATCCTGTCTCAGCCGGGCGCCGGGCGGAATCTCTCCGGAAATGATGCGATCCGAAAGTATCCGCGCGATGCGCTGCGAATGTGTTTCATGAGGTGTATCCGTCATGCTTTATAGATAATTTTTCTCGCGGCAATTCGTCCACCATTTTTTATGTGACCGAAACATGTTTGTAAGATTAAGGAAAAGCTATACTTGTGATGCGTGGTGGAGACGCATTAACCTGCATTGGATCTTATGTGACCTGGCAAGAAGCTTTCCGGCGTGATGCGCGCGGAACTGAGGACGACGCGGCTCCCGATGCCGGCTACAAAGCCCTGATGGAGCTGATCGATGACGGATTCTGCGTCATCCAGTTCATCGACGGGCCCAGAGGGCTCCTCAGCGACTATGTCCATATCGAAGCCAATTCCGGTTACGAAAGACATACCGGGATCGACGGTATCGTCGGCAAGACCGTGTTCGATGTCGCCCCGCAAGACGGGGCCGAGTGGGTCAAAATCTACGGCGAAGTGCTCAGAACCGGAGAGCCTCTGAGGTTCGAGCGCGAGTTCGTCGAGGCCGGGCGGCATATCGAGGTTTCCGCGACGCGGGTGGAGCCCGCCGCGAAAGCGCAGGTCGCGGTTCTGTTTCGCGATATCACCGAGCGCAAACGCAAAGAGCGCGAACTACGCGAAAGCCAGCGCCGCGCGGAAAAGAGTGCACGTCACGTCGCACGCGCGCTGTCGGCCGGGGCGATCCTTGGCACCTGGGTCTGGTATCTCGACAGCGAAACCTTCGATCTCGATGAAGAATTCTCGCGCAGCATGGGGCTCGATCCCGCGCAGGGGGCCGAAGGTCGGACCATCGACCAGATTGTCGTGAACGTACATGAGGACGACAAGCCAGGTCTCATGGCGGCGATCGATCGCGCCACGCAGCAGACGACGCCGTATGCATATCAGTTTCGGGTCAAGCGGACCGACGGGCTGTATCACTGGGTCGAAGCCAATGGCCGGATGGAGGCCGATACGCCGCGCATCTTCGCAGGCGTACTGATGGATCTCGATGACCGGCGCGCCATTCTCGAAGAGCGCGACAAGGCGGCGGCCGAGCTGTCCAAGTTGAATGAAACCCTTGAGCAGCGCGTCGAAGAGCAGACCGCGAAACTCATGCAGCGGGAGGGAGAGCTCCGGCAGGCCCAGAAAATGGAGGCCGTCGGGCAGTTGACCGGAGGGCTCGCCCACGATTTCAACAATCTCCTCACGGCGATTTCCGGGTCGCTCGACTTCGTAGAGAAGCGGCTTGAAGACGGGCGACGCGAGGAAATTCTGCGCTATCTCGAAGCCGCGCAGGCGTCGACCGAGCGGGCCGCCAGCGTCACACAGCGTTTGCTCGCCTTCTCGCGTCAGCAGTCGCTGATGCCCAAACCCACCGACGTGCCGCAGCTGGTCCGCAGCATGGAAGACCTGATGCGGCACTCCATCGGGCCGCATATTCTGGTAAGGGCGGAGGACGACCCGGAGGCTTGGCCCGCGATGGTCGACCCGAACCAGCTTGAAAGCGCGCTTCTCAATCTGTGCATCAATTCGCGCGATGCGATGCCCGATGGCGGCACGATCACGATCGGCACGACCAACGAGGCCATCGAGACCGAGAACTCGGAGCTTCCGCCCGGCGACTACCTGCGTCTGTCCGTGCGCGACACCGGAACGGGGATGACTGCGGAGGAAATTTCGAAAGCCTTCGATCCCTATTTCACGACGAAGCCCAGCGAGAAGGGCACTGGGCTCGGGCTTTCGATGGTCTACGGGTTCGCGCGCCAAAGCGGCGGTTGCGCGACGATCGACTCCGAACTGGGCAAGGGGACGACCGTGAACATTTTCCTCCCGCGCTCGGTCGAGACGGTCGCGCGCGCCGAGGTGGACCTGCCTGTAAGCGAGGAGCCCGCCACAGGGGGCGGACACACGATCCTCGTCGTCGACGATGAGGCGATCGTGCGCTTCGTTGTGGTGGAGGCGTTGGAAGAGGCAGGCTTCACGGTTTATCAGGCGGCCCATGCGGCGGCCGGCCTTCAGGTGCTGCGAGACCAGCCCGAGGTGACGCTTCTCCTGACGGATATCGGCTTGCCGGGCGGCATGACGGGCCGGGAACTCGCGGCCCGGGCGCGCGAAGCGCGAGAAGATCTGAGAGTGATGTTCATGACCGGCTATGACGAGGAAGCGGCAACGGCCACGACGCTTACGGACACTGAAGTTTTGTTGAAGCCATTCGATTTCGACGAAATGGTGCGTCGCGTCACCAGTTTCGCAAACCGCGGTCCTGCGTGACGCGGGTCGCGCCCGAGTGATGTTTTGGCGCTTCGCCGCTTTTGTGGATCAAACGCCGCGCTTGTTGCCCCAGATCAGAACATGCAGCTGCGGCAGGATGCGGGGCGCAAACCAGTTATCCGCCATAGCGGTGTCCGTCAGCCAGCCAAGCCGGTCGGCCAGACCCTGCGGATCGACCGGAACCTCGGGATCGACCTCGGGATTGCCCGGCTGAAGATAGAGCGGCAGATCCGGGTGGCGGACATGGGCGTCCTTCGCCCAATCGTAATCCGCCCTGTCGAAGATCACGATCTTCATCACGGTGCTGCGGGCCGTTTCTCCGGCTGCCACGCACGCGGCAAAAGCGCCCCAATCGACCTGCTCCCCGCTCGAGGGCGGCTTGGGCGACAGCACCAGCGTATCGAGATCGCCGAACCAAGGCCGCGCGACAGAGCCCTGCGTCTCGCAGGCGAAGCGGTAGCCGGCGGCTCGCCCGAGCGAGATCAGCGGTCCGAAATCCTGGATGGCCGGGTTTCCGCCGCTGAGCGAGATTGTCAGCGGGCGGTCGCCAGACAGCCGACGCAGCTCCGCCCAGACTTCCTCGGAACTCATCGGTGCCCATGTGTGGCGATAGGCGCTGTCGACCGCGTGGAGGCTGTCGCACCACGAACAGCGGTAATCGCAGCCGCCCGCGCGCACGAAAAGCGTGGGCTCGCCGATCAGCGCGCCTTCGCCTTGAATGGTCGGGCCGAAAATCTCGGCGATGCGCAGGGTGGTCATGGACGGTATTCCGCCCAGGTCTTGGGCGTCTCGCTGACCAGCGCCGAGCTGGTTTCGGGCCAACGCGCCTTGCACCAGTCGTAGAAATGCTTGGCCATATTCTCGGCGGTCGAGGGCACGTCCATCACGTCGTTCAGGTGCCGGTGATCGAAAGTGTCGTCGATATAGGCCTTGAGCGGTTTCAGATCGTGGTAATCGCGCACGAAGCCGTTTTCATCGAGCGACGCGGCAGCCAGTTCGACGACCACGATGTAATTATGCCCGTGCAGCCGCGCGCATTGGTGATCGTCTGGCAGATGCGCAAGCTGATGCGAGGCGGAGAAGTGGAATTCCTTGCGGATGCGGAACATCAGCGGGCCTCCTTCTCGGCGACGGCCTTGGCCCAGAAATCGGGATCGGCATAGGCAGTCGGGTCCGCGACGCCCGCAAGATGGAATGCCTCGCGCCGCTCGACACAGGTGCCGCAGCGCCCGCAATGCACCTCGCCGCCCTTGTAGCACGACCACGTCTCGGCAAAGGGCGTGTCGTGTTTGGCGCCCTCGGCCACGATGTCGGCCTTGGAGCGATGCACGAAAGGCGTCTCCAGCCGCACATCGGCATAGCCGTCGAGCGCCATGCGCTGCATCGCATCGAAGCTTTCAGTGAAGGCCGGGCGGCAATCGGGGTAGATGAAGTGATCGCCCCCATGCACCGCAGTCGCCACCGCTTCGTCGCCATTCGCGGCGGCCACGCCGAAGCCGATGGCCAGCATGATCGCGTTGCGGTTCGGGACGACGGTGATGCGCATCGTTTCTTCGGCGTAATGCCCGTCGGGCACGTCGATATCATCGGTCAGCGCCGATCCGGTCAGCGCGGCCCCGATCGGGCGCATGTCGATGAGATGATGCGGCACGCCAAGGCGGCGCGCGGCGGCGGCGGCGTAATCAAGCTCCTTGCGGTGCCGTTGGCCGTAATCGAAGGAAACAAGCCGCGTGAGATTACCCTCAGCGGCGACGATATGGGCGAGCGACACGGAATCGAGTCCGCCCGAGCAGATGACGAGAGTCTTCATATTTGAACCCTTGTTTTGATGACCGGGTAGGCTGCGACCGGTTGAGCGGGCCTCTAAAGGATGGGGCAGGGCTCTGCAAGGGCGGCGCGCCGGATAGATTGCAACGATCGCGCGATTGGACAGACGCGAACCATCGAGGCCCCCGCTTGTCGTCCCACCGCTTGTCGTCACACCGCTTGACGGGGGGCTCCGACGGTGTCACCTCTTTGGGCGAAGCGACAGGGGCGCTCGGGAAACCGGGCTGAGACGAACCCTTAGAACCTGAACCGGATAATGCCGGCGGAGGGAGGCGCGTGAGACGGTCAGGCGCAGTCCCGCCTTTGCCCCCCTCGCACTCCTCTTGCTGCCCGCAGCCAAGGAGAGTGCGATGGAAGACCCCGGACAATATCTCGCAACAATGCGGCAGACCGCGCCGCTCGTTCACAACATCACCAATTACGTCGCGATGAACGTGATGGCGAATGTGCTGCTCGCGTCCGGCGCTTCGCCCGCGATGGTCCATGCGCGCGAGGAGGCGGCCGAGTTCGCCGGGATCGCGCAGGCGCTGAGTATCAATATCGGCACGGTGTCGCCGCCATGGGCGGAGGCGATGGAGGCGGCGGCCACGGTCGCGCGCGCCAAGGATATTCCGTGGGTGCTCGACCCGGTCGCGGTCGGCGCGACGGGTTATCGGCGCGCTCTCGGGGCGCGGCTGGTGGAGCTGCGTCCGACGGTAATCCGCGGCAATGCCTCGGAGATACTCGCGCTTGCGGGCGAGGCCGGCGCGGGCAAAGGGGCGGATGCCACCGAGAGCGTTGCGACGGCTGAAGGCGCCGCGCGGGCCTTGGCGCGCCATAGCGGGGCCGTGGTCGCGGTGACCGGCGCGGTCGATTTCGTGACCGATGGGGAGCGCGCTGCGCGGGTTGCGAATGGTCATGCGATGATGCCGCGCGTCACCGCTTTGGGCTGTTCGCTCACCGGTGTCGTCGCCGCCTTTCTGGCAGGCCAGCCCCGGTTCGAGGCGGTTATCGCGGCGCTCGCCTATTTCGGGCTTGCGGGAGAGCGCGCGGGCGCGACCGCCCAAGGTCCGGGCAGCTTTCAGGTCGCCTTCCTCGATGCGCTCCATGCGATCGACGCCGACACCTTGACCGCCGGTGCGCGGATCGAACCCGCATGATCCCGCCCATCTGTTTCGTCACCGACCCGGACGCCCCGCAGCCCGTGATCGCGCAGGCTATCGCTGCGGCTGAGGGCGGCGCGGGCTGGGTGCAGCTGCGCGACAAGACGCTCCCCGATGCGGAGTTCGCAGCACTCGCCCGAACGCTGATCGCGGCGCTCGCCCCCTATGACGTCCCGCTGATCGTGAATGACCGGGTCGCCGTGGCCATCGAGATCGGCGCCGCTGGCCTCCATATCGGCCAAAGCGATGGCGATCCCGCCGCGATCCGCCGCAGGATCGGGCCCGACACGATCCTTGGCCTCTCGATAGAGACCGAGGCACAGATCGCCGTTGTGCCCGCGGGCGTGGACTATCTCGGTGTCGGCCCGATCCACGCGACCGGCTCGAAGCCCGACCACGCGGCCCCGATCGGCCATGCGGGCTTTGCCGCGATCGCCGCACGCACGGACCTCCCCTGTGTCGCGATCGGCGGGATCACCGCGACTGACGCGCCCGCGATCCGCGCGGCGGGCGGTGCCGGTCTTGCCGTGATTTCCGCCATCTCGCGCGCCCCTGACATGGCGCGCGCCACCCGAACCCTGCGCAGCGCATGGAGCGACATATGATCCCGAATATTCTCACCATCGCCGGTTCCGACCCATCGGGCGGGGCGGGCATTCAGGCCGATATCAAAGCCATTTCCGCCAATGGCGGCTACGCGATGAGCGTGATCACTGCGCTGACCGCGCAGAGCACGCGCGGTGTGCAGGCGGTCAGCCTGTGCGACACCGGGCTGATCGCGGCGCAGATGGCCTCGCTGCGCGATGACATCCGGATCGACGCGATCAAGATCGGGATGCTGGGCGATGCCGCGATCATCGAGACCGTGGCCGAGGGGCTGGCGGGGCTCGAGTGTCCGGTGGTGCTCGACCCGGTGATGGTCGCGAAAGGCGGCGATCGGCTGCTGGCAGAGGCGGCTGTGACCGCGCTGCGCAGCCTGCTGCCGCGCGCCGATCTGATCACGCCGAACCTGCCCGAGGCTGCCGACCTCTTGGGCTGCGCCGAGGCGACGACGCTTGACGAGATGCGCGAACAGGCCCATGCGCTCCGCGCGCTCGGGTCGCTTGCGGTGCTGCTGAAGGGCGGGCATCTGCAGGGCGAACAAAGCCCGGACCTGCTGGTCACCGCGCGTGACGAAGTTCGGCTGAATGCGCCGCGCATCGCGACGCGCAACACGCATGGCACCGGCTGCACCCTGTCCTCGGCGCTGGCGACGTGGCTCGGCGCGGGCCTGCCGCTGCCGGACGCGACACGGCGCGCGAAGGCCTATCTGAGCGCCGCGATTGCCGGGGCCGATCGGCTGTCCGTCGGCTCGGGCCACGGGCCGGTGCACCATTTCCATGCCATTCAGGAGGCAGGCCAATGAGCTTCACCCAAGACCTCGCGCAGGCGACCGCACCGCTGCGCCGCCAGATCCACGACATGCCCTTCAATCGCGAACTGGCGGAGGGCCGCCTCGATCGAGAGATATTCCAGGGCTACATCATTCAGGACGCCCATTACCTCGAAGGCTTCGCCCGGGCGCTCGCGCTGGCCGCCGCGAAGGCCCCCGATGCACCGACCGTCGCGCAGCTCTCAGGTTCGGCGGCCGGCGCGATCGCGGTCGAGCGGGAATTGCATGCGCATTACATGGGGCTGTTCGGCGTCTCGGCCGACGATTTCGCGAAGATCGAGCCCTCTGCCGCCTGCGATCACTATGTGTCCTTCCTTCTGCGCAGTGCCACGACGGGCGATTTCCCCGAGGCGGTGGCGGCCCTGTTGCCCTGCTTCTGGATTTATCGCGATATCGGCCGGGAAATTGCGCAGGTCAGTGGGGACGCGAACCCATATGCCGCCTGGATCGCGACCTATTCGGGCGAGACTTTCGATCAGAGCGTGGAACGGATGCTGGCGCTGACCGACAGGCTGGGCGCGCGTGCCGATGACGCCGCCCGCAAGCGGATGCACCGCGCCTTCGCCCGCAGTTGCTGGCATGAATGGCGGTTCTGGGACAGCGCTTATCACCGCGAAAGCTGGCGGCGGCCTGCGGCTTGAGTGTCGCAGGGGCACTTGACGCTCTCGGTGGGCCCGGTTTCGGGCCCGCGGCGGAAATCTCCGCGCGGGCCTGCGCTTCTCACAGATCCTTGGCCGAGCCGTCGGCCTGTCCGGCAATCCAGTATCCTGCCGCCTTCAGCCATTCCTTCGGATGACCGCGGGCGGTCAGGTCGTCGCGCAGAGCGCGGGGGACGCTGGCGTCGGCGGCGATCCAGAAAAATGTCCGCGGCGGCCGGGCAATGCGCCCTGAGCGCGACGTGATCCGAAGTCCTTTCGAATGCGCCAGTCGCTCGGGAGCAGGCGCCAGCCCTTGCGTCCTGCCGACGAACCCGATCCCCCTATAGGGATCGCTGTGCTTCGGGGTAATAGGTCCAGGCTATGAACCGGCTTGTCTTCTGCCCCTGCGCCATTTCGACGACCCTGGACTCGGCAACCCTCGCTTTGCGCAGCAGTCTGGAAATTGGCTGTAGGTTGTCTTTCTTCGACACCAAAGAGGTAAACCACAGGCATTGATCGGCGATGTCCATGCTCTGCTCGATCATTCTGGCGATGAAGCCGATCTCGCCACCGGGGCACCAAAGTTCGGCGTTCTGGCCGCCGAAATTGAGTTTCTTCGAGTGACCTTTCCCCAAATTCCGCCACTTGCGCTGGGTGCCTTTGTCCGCCTGCTCGACGGACGCATGAAACGGCGGATTGCACAGGGTGACATGGAAGATATCGTCGGGACCGATCACGCCTTCGAAGATGTCCTCCGGATCGGACTGGCGTCTGAGGCTGATGTTCAGACCGTTGCGGTCGCAGATCTCCGCCGCCGACTTGATCGACACCGGATCGATATCGACGCCGGTGAAATCCCAGCCATATTCATGCTGACCGGTCAGCGGGTAGACGAGGCTGGCGCCGGTCCCTATGTCGAGCGCCTTGATCTCGGGGCCGTGCGGGATCTCATGGTCGTTACACTCGGCCAGAAGATCCGCGAGATAGTGGATGTAATCGACACGGCCGGGGATCGGAGGGCACAGATAAGTGGCCGGAAGATCCCAGAAATCGATGTCGTAATGCGTCCGCAAGAGTGCCCGGTTGAGCATGCGAACCGCGTCCACGTCCGAAAAATCGATCGTCATCCGACCGCGCGGGTTTCTCGTCGTGAATGCCTCCAGCTCCGGGGTTTGCACGATCAGACGTTCAAAGTCGTACCCCGCCCGGTGTTGATTGCGCGGGTGCAACATCGGTTTGGTGGCCATGGAAAGAACCTTCATGCATAGCGGTGGGGCCGCGCGTCCAACAGGATGTCGACCTTAGATCTTCATCGCAGCTTGAGAAATGCCTGATCGGCCTGCGTGTCACCGATATCAATATGTCTGGGATGTGTCGCGGTCGGAAATTCGAAGCTCGATAGGCACGGGGCCAGCAGGGCCGCCTCACAAGAGGCGAGAGCGGCCCAATGCCAAAAGGGCGCGACCTATTTTGCGTTGTCGCTCAGAGCTGTGCAGGGGGGCAGGCGGTCTTTCTCGACATTGAGAAGCGCTTCGACCTGCGCGCTCACCTCGGCGCCCGGAAGCCCGGGCGGGATCGCCGGGAAATAGGCGACGGTGATCGTGCCCCCGGTCTTCACGTCCCTGCGCCAGACGTGGCCCGCGTTATGCGCGACCGGCACGATGGGCAGGCCGAGTTTGCGATAAAGCGCGATGAGACCCGGCTGGAATTCGCAGCGATCAGTCACGCCGACCCGTGTGCCTTCGGGGAAGATCAGGATCGAGCGGCCTTTGGCAGCCTCTTCGCGCGCCTGGGTGATCATCCCGGCAAGGGCACGCCCGCCGCCGCTGCGGTCGATCAGGATCATCGGCGAATGTTCGAGGAACCAGCCGAAGATCGGGATACGCCGCAATTCGTGTTTCGCGATGATGCAAACATCGGGGACAAGCTGGTTGAAGGCCAGCGTCTCCCAGGTGGATTGGTGGTTGCAGACATAGATGCAGGGGCTGTCGAGATGCTTGTTCTCGAGCCCTTGCTCGCGCACGCGCACGCGCAGGATCCCGCGTGCGAGCGCGAAGACCCCGCCGGTCCAGACCCGCACGGCGGCGCGCACGAGCCGGGGGCGCCGCGCCAGCGCGAGGACCGGGATCATCGGCGCTTGCAGTGCCGTCCACGCCCCGAAGGCTACGTCAAAGAGCCTCGAGCGTAGACCTTCGAACCTCGGGGCCGAGCCGGCCCGTCCGCGTCGCGCGCGCGACGCCGTATGTGCTGTGTGATCAGGCTGCAATCGGGTGATCCATGGTTTCGAATGGTGAAAAGCCGGCGGTGGTCGCGGCCCCGAGGAATGCGCTGCGCGCGTCGCCCACGGTGCCCAGACATTCCATGGCCGCTTCGACGCGGTCAATTGCACGGATCTGTGCGGTATCATTGACCGGCCATTTCTCGCGCAGCCAGTAGTGCACCTGCTCGATGGTGCTGAAGGTTTTGACGTCGCCGTCCGGCGACACGACGAGGGAGATGGGTTTGCCCCAGTAAATTTCGATCAAGGTTCGTATCTTTCTAAGCGGTCGTGACGGCTCCGATTTGAACGGTCGCGCGATCACGGAGGCATAGTGCGGGCTAAGCCGTTTCTATGCGGTGAATTAGGTCTGCGCGCGAGGGCGCGCCGGTTTGGTATCCCGAGCGGATCGCGAGGCGTCAGCGTCAATGCGCGCGGATCGCGGTCCGGCCCCTCTGACATGCGAAGCTCTCGTGGAGGTCGCGAGGGGCAGAAATTGCGGTATCGACCAAGTTCATCCCGGTAGCAGGGCTGAATGGGTTGGTCTGCTCGAACGGCGTCACGGCAGCATGGGCCGATGGGAAGCTCCTTTTCCTTACTGCCGCCTTTCAAAAGCTGCGGCCCGACAAAGCTCAAGATCGTCGCTGAGCCGGGAGGAACAGGGTCCGAGAATTAAGAGATGCGAGTGCAGACATAAGGGATTTGCGCCCAAATTACGAGGAAATTGCGTTTCGGCACCGGAATTTTCGCGCAACGGCTTGATTGTACGAGATATAAATTGCGCGCTCGGAAAGACGTGGCCGTGCGTGCCGTTCGCTCGCTGCTGATTTCCTTTGCAAAAGGGGCCGCGGTCACTTAGGTATACCGGACTACGCTCGTCTCATCTGTAATTTCTCTTCTCTGCCGGCTCCGGTCTTCCTGCTGAAATGACTGAGCTTGGCTGATCTATTCTGCAGACGGGATATCTTCGTCCACATCTCGGCCCTTGCGCGTGCAGGTCTCTCTCTGCGCGAAGACAGACAGGCCGTTACCTGAGAATTCGGAACCGGACGCGACGGTCGTGAGACCGTCTGCAATCTGGCACCAGCTGATGCGGTTCCGTAGCCGGTCTTCAGATCGGATTTCGCGACCAGAGCGGGACTATGCCCCGCAAACACGACTTCGACGGCGTCTTCCGTGATCTGCCCCCGAAAGCCCCGACGGCTCGGGACCGGACGGACGCCGCATCGCGCCTCATCCTTGGAGGCACCGCCGAGACACGAGCGAAACTGACCGAAATTTCGGTCATCCAGAGGAATTCCGCGAGTATCCCTCGCGGGTAAAATGGAGGGCCGAACATGGCTATCGAAAAACTGCCCAAGGGTAAGACGCCCCAGACGAATGACATCGCGAACAACAAGGGCCATGCCGCCCTCGCCTGGCCTCAATTCTTCCGGACTCTGTCCGAAGAGAGAGCTGCGAACGGGGAAAGCACAGCGTCGCGCAGCGCCCAGAAATAGGTCTTCGCGAAGATCAGGACCGGAATTCCCGGCATGAAGGCTGAGCGATGTGAGGTTCCACGCGAACCGGCCGATGCTCGCCACACGACGTGCCGGGACGTGGAGCGGCAGGGGGAAACTCCTGCCGCTTCGCTTTTTTGCAAGGCGGGTCAGTCGGAGCCCTTTGTGGGAGGTCGCCTAGGAGCGTCCTGATCGCGACGGCCCGACTTCGAAGGCCATCGGGCCGCGCGGGGGCACATGTTATTGGAGTGGCCGGCATTCGCCACGGACCGCACAAAATTCAGGCATGAAGCCCGAAAGCTGACCGCCAATCCGTCAGCCGTGAATTAGAGCTTGTCCGATCTGCGTCCGCGCTTCGAATGTTCGTCCGCTGGCTCTATGCCGGTCGCAACGGAAAACGAATGTGATCGATGCCCGAAGCTCTCTCCATCATTGTGATTGAAACAGACCCGGAGCGCGCGGGGCTCATCGAGGACAGTCTGCGCGAAGCGGGCTCCTTTGAGATCACCGTGATCCCCGAGACGACCGGTCTCGCGCGGCGGATTTCCGAGATGAACCCGGATATCGTTCTGGTCGATATGGCAAGCCCCTCGCGCGACATGCTCGAAGAGCTGACGCTGGCTTCGGGGCCGCTGGAGCGTCCGGTGGCGATGTTCGTCGATCGCTCGGATGACGGGGCGACGAAGGCCGCGATCGATGCGGGCGTCTCCGCCTATGTGGTTGATGGTCTGCGCGCGGACCGCATCAAGCCGATCATGGATGCCGCGATTGCGCGCTTCAACATGGTGCAGCGGATGCGCACCGAGCTGGAGACCACCCGGCGCGCGCTGGAAGAGCGCAAGGTGATCGACCGCGCGAAGGGCCTGTTGATGAAGGCGCGCGGGATCGACGAGGACGCGGCCTATGCGCTGCTGCGCAGGACGGCGATGGATCAGGGCAGGCGGGTCGCGGATGTCGCCCATGCGCTGGTGACGGCCGCGGGTCTTCTGTCATGAGCGGTGTGCCGATTTCGGTCGGATATATCCCGCTCGTCGATGCGGCGCCGCTGATCATCGCGCGCGAGATCGGTTTCGCCGAGGAAGAGGGGCTCGCGCTGACGCTCAATGCCGCGCCGAGCTGGTCGACCTTGCGCGATCAACTGATGCTGGGGCGGCTCGAGGCGGCGCATATGCTGTTCCCGATGCCGATTGCAGCCGCTTTGGGGCTGGGCGGGTTCAACACGCGCATCGATATCCTGCAGATCCTGTCGCATAACGGCAATTCGATCGGCGTGTCGCGTGCGCTGGCCGATCGAATGCGGGCGCAGGGCTACGGGTTCGATTTCGCGGATGCGCGCGCGGCGGGCGAGGCTCTGATCGCAGGCGCGTCGGGACGTTTGCGCATCGGCGTGCCGTTCCCGTTCTCGATGCATGCGGAGTTGCTCTATCACTGGCTGGGTGCGATCGGACTAAGCGCGCCGCAGGATCTCGACGTTCACACCGTCCCGCCGCCTTTGATGGCGGAGGCCTTGGCGGCGGACGAGATCGATGTTTTCTGCGTGGGGGCGCCCTGGGGCTCTATCGCGGTGGAGAACCGGGTCGGTGAAATGCTGCTGCCCGGCACGGCGATCCGCGCCAACGCGCCGGAGAAGGTTCTGGCCGTGCGCCACGACTGGGCCGAAGCCGAGCCGGGGCTGACGCGGCGGTTGATGCGGGCGGTGTGGCAGGCCGGGCGATGGCTTGGACATGAGCGCAACCTTCTGACGGCGGCCGAGCTGCTTGCCCGGCGCGACTATCTCGACTTGCCGCCGGAACTGATAGAACGGACGTTGACCGGCAATCTCGTGATTTCGCCGCGGGGCGAGATGCGCAGCGTGCCGGGCTACATGAGCTTCCAGACCGGCGCGGCGGGCTACCCCTGGGCCTCGCAGGGTGCCCTCGTGGCCGCTAGGCTCGCGACAAGACTGGGGCTGTCGCGCGAGGAGGCGATGGCCTCGGCGCGTGCGATCTGCCGGACCGATCTCTACACCCGCAATCTCGCTGATCTGGGGGCGGATCTGCCCGAGGCGCGCGAGAAGATCGAAGGCGCGCTGACCGCTCCGGGCGCCATCCCGGCCATTCAGGGGCAGGTGATTCTGCCGAGCGATGCGTTCTTCGACGGCTGGATTTTTGATCCTTTCGCGAATTGATGACGGTTTCGTGAGCATTTTCTAAGCATGCTGCAGAAAATCATCCCTTCGCAGGCGCAGCATGAAACCCAATTGTTGACGCTGCGGGTGCAAAGGTCGTTTTCTGGTCCTATCGAAGCAAGGGCGTTTCGATTTCCAACATATTCCGCCTCGCATCGCTGTGAGGCTCCGAACAAAGCCGTTCGACCCTGATCGCCGATCTTCCTCCTCCCTTGGAAGTGGCGCGCTCGGGTCGGGCGGCTTTTTCGTTTTCGACGCACATGACGATGCAACAGGGACCGTAACGATGAAAAAGCTTCTGGCAGCCATTGCCACCACCACCTGCCTTGTCAGCCCCGCGCTGGCGGAAATGCTCGATGTCGAGAAGGACGAGCTGAAATTCGGCTTCATCAAGCTCACCGATATGGCGCCGCTCGCGGTGGCCTATGAGAAGGGCTATTTCGAGGATGAGGGCCTCTTCGTCACGCTCGAGCCGCAGGCGAACTGGAAGGTTCTGCTCGACCGCGTGATCGACGGCGAACTGGACGGGGCGCATATGCTGGCCGGTCAGCCGCTGGCCGCGACCATCGGCTTCGGCACCAAGGCGCATGTCATCACACCCTTCTCGATGGATCTCAACGGCAACGGCATCACCGTGTCGAACGAGGTCTGGGCAGAGATGAAGAAGAACATCCCCGTCGATGACGCGGGCAAGCCCGTGCACCCGATCTCGGCCTCGGCGCTCAAGCCGGTCGTCGAGAGCTACCGCGCCGAGGGCAAGCCCTTCAACATGGGCATGGTGTTCCCGGTCTCGACCCATAATTACGAACTGCGCTACTGGCTGGCCGCGGGCGGTCTGGAGCCGGGCTACTATTCGCCCGATGACGTGTCGGGCCAGATCGGCGCCGATGTGCTCCTGTCCGTGACGCCCCCGCCGCAGATGCCCGCGACCCTCGAGGCCGGTACGATCTACGGCTATTGCGTGGGCGAGCCGTGGAACCAGCAGGCCGTGTTCAAGGGCATCGGCGTTCCGGTGATCACCGACTACGAGATCTGGAAGAACAACCCCGAGAAGGTCTTCGGCATCACCGCGGAATTCGCCGAGGAAAACCCCAACACCACGCTCGCGCTGACCAAGGCGCTGATCCGTGCCGCGATGTGGCTCGATGAGAACGACAACGCCAACCGCCCCGAGGCGGTCGAGATCCTGGCCCGCTCGGAATATGTGGGTGCGGATGCCGAGGTGATCGCGAACTCGATGACCGGCACCTTTGAGTATGAGAAGGGCGACAAGCGCGACGTTCCGGACTTCAACGTCTTCTTCCGCTACTACGCGACCTATCCCTACTACTCGGATGCGGTCTGGTATCTCAGCCAGATGCGCCGCTGGGGCCAGATCCCCGAGAGCCAGAGCGACGACTGGTATGACGAGGTCGCCAAGTCCGTCTACAAGCCGGATATCTACCTTCAGGCCGCCCAGATGCTGGTCGATGAAGGTATCGCGGACAAGGCGGATTTCCCTTGGGATACCGATGGGTATCGTGAGCCCACCTCCGACATCATCGACGGTGTCGAGTATGACGGCCGCACTCCCAACGCGTATATCGACAGCCTGCCGATCGGTCTGAAATCGGGCCAGAAAGTCGTGGGCAACAAGGTCGAAGGGTAACTCCCCTGACTTGCGGGCGGGGCCGCCGAGGTCTCGCCCGTCCTTTCCTCTCTACATTCCCCCAAGGACGCCAAGCCATGACCGCCATCGATCCTGACGCCCTGACCGCACAGCAGGCCCGCGAGGCCCGCCGCGAACGTCTCTTCACCCGCATCAACAAGGCCGATGGCTGGTTCAAGGTGCTCGGCCTGAGCTGGGTCACGCCGGTTCTTCGCGCTGCGGCCGGCGATAATCCCAAGGCCCAGATGAAAGAGATCTGGCAGCTTCTCGGCGTGCCGGTCGTCGCGATCATCGCCTTCCTCGCCGTCTGGGCGGTGCTGGCCCCGAAGGTGCAGACCTCGCTCGGCGCCATTCCCGGGCCCGCACAGGTCTGGGAGCAGACCGAAGTCCTCTATGCCGATCACCTGCGCGAGCGCGACAAGGCCGCCGCCTTCTACGAACGGCAGGACGCGCGTAACGCCAAACTGGTCGCCGACGGCAAGGAAGACCGGGTGAAATGGCGCGACTACACCGGCAAGCCGACCTATCTCGACCAGATCTGGACCTCGATCAAGACGGTGTTCTTCGGCTTCGCGCTTGGCACGATCGTCGCGGTGCCGCTGGGCATCATGGCGGGCCTGTCGAAAACCGCGAATGCCGCGATGAACCCGCTGATCCAGATCTTCAAACCGGTCTCGCCGCTCGCGTGGTTGCCGATCGTGACAATGATCGTCTCGGCGGTCTACACGACGAGCGACGGGATGTTCTCCAAGTCCTTCCTGATCTCGGCGATCACGGTCACGCTGTGCTCGCTCTGGCCCACGATCATCAACACAGCTCTTGGCGTGGCCTCGATCGACAAGGACCTCGTGAACGTCTCGAAAGTGCTGAAGATGGGCACCTGGACGAAGATCACCAAGCTGGTGCTGCCCTCGGCGCTGCCGCTGATCTTCACCGGTCTGCGCCTGTCGCTTGGGGTGGGCTGGATGGTGCTGATCGCGGCGGAAATGCTCGCGCAGAACCCGGGCTTGGGCAAATTCGTCTGGGACGAGTTCCAAAACGGCTCCTCGGACAGCCTCGCGCGGATCATGGTGGCGGTGTTCACCATCGGCATCATCGGCTTCATCCTCGACCGGCTGATGTTCGCGATCCAGTCGATGTTCACCTTCTCGAACAACCGGTGATCCTCATGAGCATCCTCGAATTCAAATCCGTCTCGAAAAGCTTTGGCGAAGGCACCGCGCGCAGCGACGTGCTCAACGGCATCGACCTGAGCGTGAAAGAGGGCGAGTTCCTCGTGCTGCTGGGCTTCTCCGGCACCGGCAAGACCACCCTGATCAACCTGATGGCGGGGCTTGAGATGCCCTCCAAGGGCGAGGTCCTGTTCAAGGGCGCGCCGGTCACCGGCCCCGGTCCGGAGCGCGGCGTGATCTTTCAGAACTACTCGCTGATGCCGTGGCTGACGGTGGATCAGAACGTGGCTCTCGCGGTTGAGACGATCTTCCCGGGCCTGTCGAAGAAAGAGCGTCAGGCGAAAGTCGATCACTACGTGAAGATGGTGGGCCTCAGCCACGCCGCGAGCCGCCGCCCGGCGGAGCTGTCGGGGGGCATGCGCCAGCGGGTCAACGTGGCCCGCGCGCTCGCGATGAACCCCGAGGTGCTGCTGCTCGACGAGCCGCTCTCGGCGCTCGATGCGCTCACGCGGGGCAACCTTGCTGACGAGATCGAGCATATCTGGGAGCAGGACAAGAAGACCTGCGTGTTGATCACCAATGACGTCGACGAGGCGATCGTTCTGGCCGACCGGATCATCGCGCTGAACCCTGACGGCACGCTGGGCGAAGAGTTCAAGGTCACCATCCCGCGTCCGCGCGACCGCGGTGCGATGAACCATGACGAGGGCTTCAAGCGTCTGCGCGCCGCCGTCACGAACTACCTGATGGATGTGGGCATGCAGGCCAAGGCCGAAGGCTCGCGCAAGCTGCCCGATGTCACGCCGCTGCACGCGCTGCCCAAAGCTGTGTCCGACGCCGCGCGCTCGGCGCTAGAAGGGAAGTATCTGGAGTATTCGCAGCTTCACAAGATATACCCGACCCCGAAAGGGCCGCTGACCGTGGTGGAGGATTTCAACCTCACCCTGAAGAAGGGCGAATTCGTCTCGCTGATCGGCCATTCGGGCTGCGGGAAATCGACCGTGCTGACGATGACCGCGGGGCTCAACGATGTGTCCAAAGGCGGCATCAAGCTCGACGGTTTCGAGGTGAAGGGCGCCGATCCCGAGCGCGCCGTGGTCTTCCAGGCGCCCTCGCTGTTCCCGTGGCTCTCGGCGCGCGAAAACGTCGCCGTGGGCGTGGACAAGGTCTATCCCAAGGCATCCCGCGCCGAACGTCAGGACGTGATCGACTATTACCTCGAGCGCGTGGGGCTGGGCGATGCGATGGACAAGCCCGCCTCGGACATGTCGAACGGGATGCGCCAGCGCGTGGGTATCGCGCGGGCCTTCGCGCTTTCGCCGAAATTGCTGCTGCTCGACGAGCCCTTCGGGATGCTCGACAGCCTGACCCGCTGGGAACTGCAGGAGGTGCTGATGGAGGTGTGGTCGCGCACCAAGGTCACCGCCGTCTGCGTCACCCATGATGTGGACGAGGCGATCCTGCTGGCCGACCGCGTGGTGATGATGACGAACGGCCCGCGCGCCACGATCGGCAAGGTGATGGAGGTCGATCTGCCGCGCCCGCGCACCCGCAAGGCGCTGCTCGAACACCCGGACTACTACCTCTACCGCGAGCAGGTCCTGAACTTCCTCGAAGAATATGAACAGGGCCACACGCCCAAGAAATCGGAGGCCGCGTGATGGACGCTGCAACTGCAACCCCCGCACGCGCCTTCATCGGCGTCAGCGAAGTCTGGGTACCCGAGGGCGACCGTCTGGTCCATGCCGCGGGCGATTACGGCGCGCACACGGCGTTCGAGGAAGCCTCGGTCCGCACCAGTTTCGCTCATGGCGAGGGCCTGCCGGGCAAAGCATGGGCCGAAGGGCGCCCGGTCGTCCTGAAAGGGTTCGACGGGTCCTATTTCCAGCGCATCGAGGCAGCGAAAGAGGCGGGCTTGACCTCGGCCGTCGCGCTGCCGGTTTTCGATGGCGACACGCTCAAGGCGGTTCTTGTCGTGCTGTGCGGCGATGACGAAATGACCACCGGCGCGATCGAGGTCTGGGCCGAGCGGGACGGGCTCCTGATGCTCGACGACGGATATTACGGCGCGGCCAAGCATTTCGAATGGGTCTCGAAGCACACGCATTTCCCGAAAGGGCAGGGCCTGCCGGGCGGTGTCTGGGCCGCGCAGACCCCGATGCTGATGCGCGATCTGGGGTCGGGCTATCGCTTCATCCGCTCGGAAAGCGCAGGCGCGGCCGGGCTGACCACGGGCCTCGGCCTGCCGATCCCGGTGCCGGGCGATCAGAACTATGTGGCAACGCTGCTGTCGGCACGCGGGACGCCGATCGCACGCCGTTTCGAAATTTGGGACGCCCGCGAGGCCCGTGTGGGTCGCGACGGCGGCGCGGTTCTGGTGGATGGCCTGTGCGAGCGAGAAGGCGCGCTTTGGAACGAGGACAACCCCAAGCGGGCGCAGGACTGGCAGGGCCCGATCGGCAAGGTGCTGGGCACAGGCCTGCCGCTGGTGATCGGCGGGGCGCAGATCGCGGCCGGCTACAGCTCGATGGTCGCGCTGCCCATCCATCGCGATGGCGAGATCGCGCATATCGTCGCCTGGTATCTTTGAGGAGTGACCAAGATGCAGAAACTGGTCGTTATCGGTGCTGGCATGGCCTCGGGTCGGATGCTCGAGCATCTGTTCGAAGCCGCTCCCGGCGCATGGGATGTCACGCTCTTCAACGCGGAGCCGCGGGGCAACTACAACCGCATCATGCTCTCGCCGGTGCTTTCGGGCGAGAAGAGCTACGCGGAAATCGTTACCCATGGCGAGGCTTGGTATGACGCCCACGGCGTGACCTGCCGCTTCGGCGAAAAGGTCGTGGGGATCGACCGCGACCGCAAGGTCGTCATCGGCGAGCAGGGTGAGGTCGCTTACGACAAGCTGGTCATCGCCACCGGCTCGAACCCGTTCATCATCCCGCTGCCGGGCCATGATCTGGACGGCGTGATCGCCTATCGTGATCTGGATGACACCAACCGGATGATCGAGGCGGCGCGCCCCGGCGCGCGCGCCGTGGTGATCGGCGGCGGTCTGTTGGGGCTCGAGGCCGCGGCGGGTCTGCGTCTGCGCGGCATGGACGTGACCGTGGTGCATATCATGGGCCACCTGATGGAGCGTCAGCTCGACGAGGCGGCGGGTTACCTCCTGCGCCGTGCGCTCACCGATCGCGGGATCGAAGTCTGCTGCTCGGCGAATTCCAAGGAGATTTTGGGTGAAGATGGCAAGCTGCGGGCGCTGAAGCTGGATGACGGCACCGAGCTGCCCTGCGACCTGCTGGTCATGGCCGTGGGCATTCGTCCCTCGGTCGCGCTGGCCAAGGAGGCAGGCCTCGAGACCGGGCGCGGCATTCAGGTCGACGCGCAGATGTTGACCTCCGACCCCGATATCCTGTCGCTTGGCGAATGCGTGGAGTTCGACGGGCAGATCTTCGGTCTTGTCGCGCCGCTCTACGATCAGGCGAAGGTCGCTGCGCAGACCCTGACCGGGGAGGCCAGCGAATACATCCCCCGCGAAGTTTCGACCAAGCTGAAAGTCACCGGGTGCGACCTGTTCTCGGCAGGCGATTTCGCCGAAGGGGAAGGCCGCGAAGACATCGTCTTCCGCGATCCCGCGCGCGGCGTCTACAAGCGCCTCGTGCTGGAGGGCGACCGCGTCATTGGCGCGGTGATGTATGGCGACGTGGCCGACGGCAACTGGTTCTACGGTCTGATCAAGGACGGCACCGACATCTCGGAGATGCGCGAGACGCTAATCTTCGGCCCGGCCTTCCAAGGGGGCGCCTCGGTGGACCCTATGGCGGCCGTTGCAGCCTTACCGGCTGACGCAGAAATCTGCGGCTGCAACGGCGTATGCAAAGGTCAGATCGTGGCCGCGATCGAAGCGGGCGCGACTTCGCTCGACGCGATCAAGGCCACCACCAAAGCCAGCGCGTCGTGCGGCACCTGTTCGGGGCTGGTGGAGCAAGTTCTGGCGGTCACGTTGGGCGATGATTTCGTCCTGCCCACCGCGAAACCGATCTGCGCCTGCACCGATCACCCGCATGAGGATGTGCGCCGTCTAATCAAGGCGAAAGAGTTGAAATCGCAACCGGCGGTGATGCAGGAGCTGGGCTGGAAGACGCCCAATGGCTGCCATGTCTGCCGCCCGGCGCTGAACTATTACCTGCTGGCCGATTGGCCGCTGGAATATCAAGACGATCCGCAAAGCCGCTTCGTGAACGAGCGCAACCACGCGAACATCCAAAAGGACGGCACCTATTCGGTGATGCCGCGCATGTGGGGCGGGATGACCACCCCCGAGGAACTGCTCGCGATTGCCGAAGCCGCGAAGAAATACGACGCGACGGTCAAGGTCACGGGCGGTCAGCGCATCGACCTTCTGGGCATCAAGAAAGAGGATCTGCCGCATATCTGGGCCGATCTGAACGCGGCCGGGATGGTCTCGGGGCATGCCTACACGAAGGGTCTGCGCACGGTGAAGACCTGCGTGGGCACAGATTGGTGTCGCTTTGGCACGCAGGACTCGACCGGGCTCGGGATCAAGCTGGAGAAGCGGCTCTGGGGCTCGTGGACGCCGCACAAGTTCAAGATGGCGGTGACGGGTTGCCCGCGCAATTGCGCCGAAGCTACCTGCAAGGATCTGGGCGTGGTCTGCGTGGACTCGGGCTTCGAGATCAGCGTCGGCGGCGCGGCCGGCATGGAGCTGAAAGAGACCGAGCCGCTGGCCAAGGTCGCGACCGAACAGGAGGTGATCGATATCTCGGTGGCGTTCCTGCAGCTCTATCGCGAGAGCGCGAATTACCTCGACCGGCCTTATAAATGGATCGCGAAGACCGGCGGGTTGGAGTGGATCATCGCGCAGGTCGTGGACGATCTCGACAACCGCGCGGCGCTGATCGAGCGCTTCGATATCTCCCAATCCGTCTATCAGAAAGACCCATGGGCCGAACGCGCGACCCCTCACTACGAGCGTGCCTGGAGCCCGCTTGCCGATCTCACGAAGGAGGCCGCGGAATGAGCTGGATCGATATCGGAGCCCTCGACGACATTCCGGTGCAGGGCGCGCGCGTCATCAAGACCAAAATGGGCTGTGTCGCGGTGTTCCGCACCGCCGATGATGCCGTTTTCGCCCTCTCGGATCGCTGCCCGCACAAGGGCGGGCCGCTCTCGGAGGGGATCGTGCACGGCCACAAGGTGACCTGCCCGCTGCATAACTGGGTGTTCAGCCTCGAGACGGGTGAAGCTCAGGGTGCCGACGAGGGGCAGGTGCCGACCTATGACCTGCGCGTCGATGCGGGGCGTTTGCTGATCGACGCAAGCAAGCTCGCTGCGCAAAGCGCCGCCTGACCGGAGTGGAACGATGACGCGCGCTGCTCCGACCATTTGCACCACTTGCCCCTATTGCGGCGTCGGCTGTGGCGTTCTCGCTTCGCCCGACGGCGCGGGCGGCATGGAAATCCGGGGCGACAAGTCCCATCCCGCCAATGCGGGCAAGCTGTGCTCGAAAGGCTCGGCACTGGGGGAGACGGTTGATCTGGAGGGGCGCCTTCTGGCCCCGGTCGTGAACGGGCAGGAGACGGATTGGGACGCAGCGCTCGATCTGGTGGCCGAAAAGTTCCGCGCG
Organism: Thioclava sp. DLFJ4-1; assembly: GCF_002020145.1. Lineage (NCBI taxonomy): Bacteria > Pseudomonadati > Pseudomonadota > Alphaproteobacteria > Rhodobacterales > Paracoccaceae > Thioclava > Thioclava sp. DLFJ4-1. The sequence goes on along the minus strand of NZ_MPZT01000001.1, from coordinate 58,817 downwards.
AGCATCGCCGAACACGGTCCCGACAGCGTGGCTTTCTACGTCTCGGGTCAGTTGCTGACCGAGGACTATTACGTCGCCAACAAGCTGATGAAAGGCTTCATCGGTTCGGGCAATATCGACACGAATTCGCGGCTCTGCATGGCCTCGTCGGTGGCGGGGCACAAGCGCGCCTTCGGCACCGATACCGTGCCCGGGCAATATGAAGATTTCGATCTGGCCGACGTCATCGTGCTCGTCGGATCGAACCTCGCCTGGTGCCATCCGGTGCTGTATCAACGTATCGCCGCCGCGAAGAAAGCACGGCCCGAGATGCGCGTCGTGGTCGTCGATCCGCGCCGCACCGCGACTTGCGACATCGCCGATCTGCATCTGGCCCTGGCGCCCGGCGCGGATGCGGCGCTGTTCAACGCGCTGCTGGCCGAGATCGCCGCGCAGGGCGCGGTGGATCGTGATTACGTCGCGGCCCATGTCAGCGGGTTTGACGACGCGCTCGCGGCGGCGCAGGAAAGCGATCCGGTCGCGACTGGGCTCAGCGCCGCCGATCTCGCGGAATTCACGCGGCTCTGGATCGGTGCCGAGCGCGTCGTCACGATCTATTCCCAAGGCGTGAACCAATCCAGCTCCGGCACAGACAAGGTCAACGCGATCCTCAACTGCCACCTCGCCACGGGCCGCATCGGCAAGCCCGGCGCGGGGCCGTTCTCGGTCACGGGTCAGCCCAATGCGATGGGCGGGCGCGAGGTGGGGGGCTTGGCGAATATGCTCGCCTGTCACCTCGATATCGAGAACGCGGACCATCGCGACGCGGTGCAGGGTTTCTGGGCGAGCCCGACGATGGCGCCGGGTCCGGGGCTGAAAGCGGTCGACATGTTCCGCGCCGTCGAGGAGGGCCGGATCAAGGCGCTCTGGATCATCTGCACCAACCCCGCCGTCTCGATGCCCGAGGCCGACCGCGTGCGCGCCGCCATCGCGGGCTGCGATTTCGTCGTGGTCTCGGACATCACCGACCGGACCGATACCGCGCAGCTGGCCGATGCGATCCTGCCCGCGACCGGCTGGGGTGAGAAGGATGGCACCGTCACCAATTCCGAGCGCTGCATCTCGCGTCAGCGCGCCGTTCTGCCCGCGCCGGGTCAGGCCCGTCACGACTGGAAGATCATCTGCGATGTGGCCGCGAAAATGGGCTGGGGCGCGGAGTTCTCCTATGACGGCCCGGCGGCGATCTTTCGCGAGTATGCGGCGCTGTCGGAGGTTGCGGGACGGCTGGGACGGGATTTCGACATCTCCGATTACAAGACGATCTCGGACGCCGAGTATGAGGCGCTCGCGCCATTCACATGGCCGCAAGGACCTATGAAAAAAGGCGGCCGGTTCTTCGCCGATGGCGGGTTCTTCACGCCCGACCGCAAGGGCCGGATGCTGCCGATCACGCCGCGCGCGCCGAAAACCGCGCTGAGCCCGCAGACGCCTTTCCGCTTCAATACGGGTCGGGTGCGCGATCACTGGCACACGATGACGCGCACCGCGAAATCGCCGCGCCTGAGCCTGCATATGGCCGAACCCTATCTGGAAATTCACCCTGCGGATGCGGCCCGGATGGGGCTGCGTCCCGCCGGGCTGGCCGAGGTTTCGAACACCCATGGCCGCGCCGTTCTGCGGGTTCTGGAAAGCGCGCGGATGCAACCCGGCTCGGTCTTCGCACCGATGCACTGGACGGGCGAGACCGCCTCCGATGGACGCGTCGATGCGCTGGTTGCCGCCCATGTCGATCCCGTCTCGGGCCAGCCCGAAAGCAAGGGCTGCGCGGTCCAGATCTCGCCTTATCAGGCTGCGTGGTTCGGCTTTGCGGCGAGCGTGCAGGACGTGACCCCGCGCACCGGTTACTGGGCGAAGGCGCGCAGCAAGAGCGGCTGGCGGATCGAGCTGGCCGGGCGCGAGGCACCTGCCGATTGGGAGGCGTTCGCGCGCGACCTCTTCGCTCTGCCCGACGCCGAGGCGGTCACGATGAGCGACGCGGGCCGGGGGCTCGCGCGGATCGCGCTGATGGTCGAGGGACACGTCTCGGCGGTTCTTTTTGCGGCCCCCGAGCCAGTCGCGGTGTCACGCGGCCATGTCGCGGCGCTGCTGGGCGAGACCGATCAACCGAGCCTTCTGGCCGGGCGCGCCGGTGCCGATCAGCCCGATCCGGGCGCGATCGTCTGCGCCTGTTTCGATGTCGGCGTGAACACGATCCTCGCCGCGATTGCCGATCAGGGGCTGGCCTCGGTCGAGGCGATCGGCGCGGCCCTGCAGGCGGGCACGAATTGCGGCTCCTGCCGACCGGAACTCGCGGCGCTGCTGGCGAACGCCCAACCGCGCGAGGCCGCCGAATGAGCCTCGCTCCCTACATTCACGCGATGGGCCGAGGTCCGGGCCGGGCGCGGTCGCTGAACCGCGACGAGGCCCTTGACGCGATGGGCCACATCCTGCGCGGCGAGGCGGCCCCCGAAGCCGTCGGCGCGCTTCTGATGCTGATGCGCTATCGCGGCGAGAGTGCCGCCGAGATCGCGGGCTTCGCCGAAGCGATCCGTGAGACCGTGCCGGATTGGACGGGACCCGCGCCTGCGCTCGACTGGCCGAGCTATGCGGCGGGGCGTTCGCGGGGCTTGCCGTGGTTTTTGCTGTCCGCGCGGCTGGTGGCAATGGCGGGAGAGCCGGTTCTGCTCCACGGCTGGAACTCGCATCAATCGCCCGTGGCTTCCGTCCGCGACGCGCTCGCAGGCGCAGGGATTGCCGTTGCGACGGATATGGCAAACGCCGCCGCGCTGCTGGCGCGTGACAAGATAGCCTATCTGCCGCTGGAGAGTTTCGCTCCGCGCGCGCTCGATCTGCTGCGGCTGCGCGAGGTGCTGGGGCTGCGCTCGGCGGTCAATACCGTGCTGCGCGTGCTCAACCCGGGCGGCGCAAGGGCCTCGGTGCAAGGTGTCTTCCATCCGCCGTATCGCGAGCTGCAATCCGATGCCTGCGCGCTGCTGGGTTTGCAAGCGATGACGGTGATCAAGGGCGGTGGCGGCGAGTTCGAGCGCCATCCGGGCAAGGACATCGCGCTCTTCGGCCTGCGGTCGGGGGAGGCATGGACCGGGCAGGGTGCGGCCAGCTGCGGCGCGACCCGCCGCCTTGCCGACGAAACCCCCGATCCCGCCGATCTGGGGCGCCTCTGGTCGGGCGAGATCGACGATCCCTTCGCGACCGAAATCGTTCTCGGCACGGCAGAACTGGCGCTCGACACCGCCGGAATCGCACAGCCCCGCGCGCGCGCCGCCGATCTCTGGGCACGCCGACACAGCGCGCGCGCCGCTTGATAGGAAGATGATCATGAAGCTCTCTGCCGCATCCCCCTTTGCCCCGAGCGACGCCGCGCTTCGCGCCCGCAAGCCGGGGATTCTGGCCTTCATGAGCGAGGTTTTCCACGACTGGCGGCTGGCTCTGGCAGGCGTCTCGCCTAAGGCGGCGCCCCCGACGCGCCCCGCGCCCGCTCGCGCGAAACCGGGTGCGATCGCGCTCGTGGGCGCGGGTCCCGGTGCGCGGGATCTGCTGACGCTTCGGGCGGCTCAGCGTTTGATCCAAGCCGATATCGTCTTCTACGATCGCCTCGTCGATCCGGAGGTTCTAGAGCTGGCGCGCCGGGAGGCCGAGCTTGTCTATGTCGGAAAAGCCGTCGGCGCTTGCGCCTGGCCGCAGGAGCGGATCGACGCGGTGATCGTGGCGGCGGCGCTGCAGGGAAAACGGGTCGTGCGGCTGAAAAGCGGCGATCCGTGCATGTTTGGACGCGCTACCGAAGAACTCGCCGCCGCGCGCGCGAACGGTATCCCGGTCGAGATCGTGCCCGGGGTCACCGCGGCTTCCGCGGCAGGGGCGGCCCTCGGCCGGTCGCTGACGGAACGCGGCGCCACCGACCGCGTGGTCTTCGCCACCGGCATGTGTCGCGCGGGCGACGACACGCCCGATTGGGGGGCATCCACACGCCCGGGCACGACGCTCGCGCTTTACATGGGCGTGCGGCAGGCGCCCGTAATCGAGGCGAACCTTCTCGCGGCGGGTGTCCCGGCTGTCTCCGAGGTCGAGATCGTCTCGGATATTTCGACCGACCGTCAGAGGATCGCGACCTGCCAGCTTGGCGCGCTCGCCGCGACGATCCGGGCGGAAGCGATCGGCAACCCGGCGATCATCCTGATCCGTCACGACAAGCGTGTCGCGCGCCTTGGCGGCACGGCGGAGCTGCAATCTCGGGACGTGGGGAAAGCCGGAAAAGCGCCGCTGCTCGCCGATTTCTGACGCCGAAGCTGTCACAACCCAAAGCGCAAGCGGGAGGTCGGAGCCGCCGAGTTTCACCGGCGAGCCCCTGCTTTTCGCCCCTTCGCGAATGGGGTTATTCGAGGCACATCAGGACCTCAATGCCCCATCATCATCTCGCCCTTCGCCATCGCCAGGTGATGCGGCTGGTGATGCGCGCCGACGGTCAGGATGCCGATGAAGCCGAGCGCGCGGATCTTCTGCGCATCCGCGCCGGTCACGGTCAGGGCGCTGCCGCCGGGGATTTCCTCGGCGCTCATCTTCCAGCCCTCGACCCCGTTCATCGTCGCGACATGAGCGGGCACCATCGCACGGATCGAGGCGGTGACCTCGGGGTCGTCCGAGGTCGCCTCGAAGCGCGCGCCACCATCGATGTCGTCCTCTTTGACCTTGGCGCGCAGAGTGACGTTGTTCATGTCGATCAGATGCTGGCGCAGACCCTCGATATTGACGCGGTTCCAATCCGTGTCGGGGTCGGCGAGCAGATAGGCGACGATCTCCTGAATGGCCGCGAAGGCGGACTGGCCCGGCTCGGTGATCGCGCCCGTGTCCTCGGGTTGCATGCCGGGCATCTGCGCGGTCGAGGTCATCGGCATCTGCCCGTCGGACATCATGTGGACGTCATGTGCGGGCATGTCTTCGTCGTTGCCCATATGCTCATGGTCGCCCATGTCCGCGTCGTCCATCATCATGTGATCGCCCGACGTCATGTCATGCGCGCTCCCATCCGCGCTACCATCTCCGTGCGCGTAGCTGACGGCGGGCAACGCCACGAGGGCGAGAATGCTGAGAAAACGAGTCATAGGTCCTCCGGAGTTTTGCGTTACCCTGCCATCTTTCATCTGGGATGTCACAGCTTCAGCCTCCGCAGGCGCAACGCGTTGCCGATCACCGAGACCGACGAGAAGCTCATCGCGAGCGCTGCGATCACCGGCGAGAGCAGCACGCCGAAGACGGGGTAGAGCACGCCCGCCGCGATCGGCACGCCCGCGGTGTTGTAGGCGAAGGCGAAGAACAGGTTCTGGCGGATGTTGCGCATCACGCCCTCGGCGAGGCGACGCGCGCGGACGATGCCGGTCAGGTCGCCCTTGACCAGCGTGAGCCCTGCGCTCTCCACCGCGACATCCGCGCCGGTGCCCATGGCGATGCCGACATCGGCAGCGGCGAGCGCAGGCGCGTCGTTCACCCCGTCGCCCGCCATAGCGATGGAGGCACCGTCCTTGCGCAGCTTCTCGACCAGCGCGGCCTTATCCTCGGGCGAGACCCCGGCATGGACCTCGTCGATGCCCAGCTCGCGCGCGACGGCCCGCGCGGTGCCTTCGCTGTCGCCGGTGGCCATGACGATCCGCAGGCCTTCCTCGTGGAGCGCGCGAATGGCGTCCGCCGTGGTCTCCTTGATCCGGTCGGCCACCGCGATCACCCCGATCACCTTGCCGTCGCGGGCGAGATACATCGCAGTCTTGCCGTCCGATTGCAGACGCTCGACCGTCTCGGACTGAGTGGAGGTATCCGCGCCGATCTGCTCCATCAGGGCCGCATTGCCGAGCGCGATCTGTGCGCCGTCGACGCGTCCGGTGACGCCCTTGCCGGTGACCGCCTCGAAGCCTTCGGCGTCCAGTTTGGGCGCATCCTCGGCTCCTTGAACGATGGCCTCGGCCAGCGGGTGTTCCGAGCCGCGTTCCAGCGCGGCGGCGAGGGATTTGACCTCTTCCTCCGAGGCCCCATCGGCGATCACATCGGTCAGCGCGGGCTTGCCCTCGGTCAGCGTGCCGGTCTTGTCGACGATGAGCGTGTCGACCTTGGCGAAGCGTTCCAGCGCCTCGGCGTCGCGGATCAGCACGCCTGCGCTGGCCCCGCGCCCGGTGCCGACCATCACCGACATCGGCGTGGCGAGACCCAGCGCGCAGGGACACGCGATGATCAGGACGGAGACGGCGGCCACGGTCGCATAGCCCAATGCGGGCGAGGGGCCGAAGGCCAGCCATGCGATGAAGGCGAGGATAGCGCAGATCACCACGGCAGGCACGAAGTAAAGCGACACCCGATCCGCCAGCCCCTGGATCGGGGCGCGCGAGCGTTGCGCCTTGCCGACCATCTCGACGATGCGCGAAAGGGTGGTTTCCGACCCCACGGCCTGCGCTTCCATCACGAAGCTGCCCTGCTTGTTCAGCGTGCCGCCGGTGACCGCGTCGCCCTGGGTTTTCTCCACCGGGACCGGCTCGCCGGTGATCATGCTCTCGTCGATGGCAGAGGAACCTTCCGTGACCACGCCGTCCACCGGCACGGTCTCGCCCGGGCGCACGCGCAGCTTATCGCCCGTCTGCACCTGATCGAGCGGCACGTCTTCCTCGCCGTTTTCGCCCACGCGGCGCGCGGTTTTCGGCGCGAGGTCCATCAGCGCGCGGATCGCATCGCCGGTCTTCTCGCGTGCCGTAAGCTCCATGATCTGCCCGACCAGCACCAGCACGAGGATCACCGCCGAGGCCTCGAAATAGACCGGCGGCAGGCCGTGCTCATTGAGCATTTCGGCGGGAAAGATACCCGGCACCAGAAGCCCCGCGAGCGAGAACAGATAGGCCGCGAGCGTGCCGAGCGCGATCAGCGTCCACATGTTGGGCGAGACATTCACCACCGATTTCCAGCCGCGCACGAAGAAGGGCCGCGCGAACCACAGAACCGGGGTCGCCAGCGCGAATTGCAGCCAAAGGAAGGCTTTCGGCCCGATCCACTCGGCGAAGGGCAGCCCGATATGCGCGCCCATCTCCAGCACGAATACCGCAGCCGCCAGCGGCCCCATGATCCAGAGCCTGCGCCGGAAATCGACGAGCTCGGGGTTCGGGCCGCTATCGGCACTGGGGCTCATCGGCTCCAGCGCCATGCCGCATTTCGGGCAGTCGCCGGGCTTGTCCTCGACGATCTCGGGATGCATCGGGCATGTATATTGCGTGCCCTCGGGCATTGCCTTGGCAGCGGGACGAACACCCAGATAATCCTCGGGTCGGGCCTCGAACTTGTGCTGACATCCCTCGGAGCAGAAATAGAACCGCTCGCCGTCGAGCTTGGCCATATATTTCGCCGTGGCACGCTCCACGCTCATGCCGCAGACCGGATCGGTCGCCTTGATGTAGTCATCGGGCTTGGCCACGAACTTGTCGTGACAGCCTTGCGAGCAGAAGTGGTAGCGATGCCCGTCATGCTCGGCACTGGGCTTGTCGGCATTCGGGTCGACGGTCATTCCGCAGACCGGGTCACGCGTGATCGCGTCCGCCGTATCCTGCGTGTCGTGGGTCTCGTTGTGGGCGTGTTGCGATGTCATCCGTTCATCCTTTCGGCAACTTCGCCCGATCAGATAGGGCTTCCAGTTGCTGGAGGGTCAAGAGTATAACCGATCTTTTTCCCAAACCCGGTCCCGCGTCCCTATGTTCCGGCGGCCCTCACGTGAGCGTGACTTTTGCTTCCAGTGACTGGAAGGTTTATATACCAAGCGCAGGAGGCCTATGCAGATGAATATCGGAACCGCCGCGACGCAGACCGGGCTGCCGGTCAAGACAATCCGCTATTACGAGGAGATTGGCCTCGTCACGCCGGACAGGCGGGCGAATGGCTATCGCGATTTCTCCGAGGCTTGCGTGGAGCAGCTGCGGCTTCTGGCGCAGGCGCGCCATCTGGGGTTCTCGCTCGAGGAATGTCGCCGCCTGCTCAGCTTGAGCGCAGATGAGGGGCGGGCGAGCCGCGATGTGCGCGCGCTCGCGCAGCAAAACCTCGAAGCGGTGCGAGAAAAGATCGCTTCTCTCAGTGCATTGGAGGCGCAACTCCAGCGGCTGATCGCGCAATGTCATGGCGACGATGCCCCCGATTGTGCGATCCTCGATGACCTGATGGGGCAGCGCGGGAATTGACAGCCGCGCCAGAGCCCACCAGATAGAGGGCAGGGAGAACCGGGAGAGCCATGCGCAAAGCGCTGCATATCGTCATCATCGGGCTGGTCTGTTTGATCGGCCTTTCGCAGTTGGGCGCACCCGCTGCCGCGATGACCCATGCGCGTGCGATGGATGCGATGGACGCAATCACCGTCAGCGATTGTGCCGCCTGTCCCGACAGCCATCACGATGCGGGGCCGATGCAGGACAAGACCTGCCCCCACGCGCAGATGATGGTCTCGGCTACGCTGGACTTCGCGCCGGAATTCTCTCTGAGCCGGGCCGACCTGTCCGTGACGCTCCTGCCTGCGGAGACGCCCGCGCCCTTGGCGCATGAGCCCCAGCTCGACCTTCCGCCACCGCGTATCTGATCGATCACACCGTCACTGGCCCCTGAGTGGGCTTGTCTGTCGCGTCCCGAGCCCGGGCGCATGATCGAACAGGATACTCCATGAAACGCTATATTTTCTCTGCCGCGGTCGTCGCGGCCCTCGCTGCGGGCGCTTGGCTCGTGATGCAACCCGATACTGCGAGCGAGGCCGAGGCGGCCACGCCCGCACAAGGTGAGCCGCTTGTCGCTGTCACCTTGCCGAATACGCTCTCAGAGCAAGCCCAGATGGGCAAACGCGCTTTCGACGCGACCTGTGCGGCCTGTCACGGCGCGAATGCCACCGGCAAGATGGGCTTCGGCCCGCCGCTTGTTCACAAGATTTACGAACCGTCCCATCACGGCGACATGGCCTTTCAGGCCGCCGTTCAGGCGGGCGTGCGCGCGCATCACTGGAAGTTCGGCAACATGCCCCCGCAGGAGGGTCTGACCCGTGGCGATGTCGCCAATATCGTCACTTACGTGCGCGAATTGCAGCGCGCGAACGGGATCGAGTGAGATGCAGAATTTCCAACTGACCCGCCGCGCGGTCCTTGCCGGAATGGGGGCCACGGCGCTGACGGCGCGCATGGGTAACGCGGCAACCGCCCCGACGCCGTTGACCGCGCAGCGCGCCATGGCCCAGATCGCCCCCGAGGGCTATCCGCAAACCGAGGTCTGGTCCTATGACGGCACGCTGCCGGGGCCGCAGCTGCGGGTGCCGCAGGGCGCGCGCCTGCAACGGCGCTTCGTCAACAAGCTCGACGTGCCCAGTTCGGTGCATTGGCACGGCATTCGCATCGACAATGCGATGGATGGCGTGGCGGGGCTGACGCAGGACGCCGTGCCGCCCGGCCAGACCTTCGACTATGATTTTGTCGCGCCGGACGCGGGCACTTACTGGTATCACGCGCATACGAATTCGATGGAGCAGGTCGCGCGCGGCCTCTCCGGTGCGCTGATCATCGAGGAGCCGGACGCCCCGGATGTCGATCGCGACGAGGTTCTGCTGCTCGACGATTGGCTGCTCGATCCCGATACCGCGCAGCTGGAGCCGGATTTCACCCATCCGATGGACCTCAGCCACGGTGGGCGTTTCGGTAATCTGGTGGGGACCAACGGGCACTATGCCCTGACCCTGACGGCGAAACGCCACGAGCGCTTGCGCCTGCGCCTGATCAACGCCGCCAATGCGCGGATCTTCGTGCTGCGGCTGACCGGGCTCTCGGGCTGGCAGGTGGCGCTGGACGGGATGCCGCTGCCCGCGCCGGAACCCATTCCCGAGGAACTGGTCCTCGCGCCCGCGCAGCGCGTCGATCTGATCGTCGATGTAACCGGCGATGGGGCTCAAGCAGCGATCGAACGGTTGGGCAACGACGAGCAGTGGCACAGCCAGGTCGCGTTCGAGATTTCCGGGGAGGCAAGCCGCACGCGGCGCGGCGCGCCTGCGCCTTTGCCGCCCAATCCGAACATGGCCCCGACCGATCTGACGCAGGCCCGCCCGCTGGAGATGAAGATCGAAGGCGGCGCGATGGGCCGGATGTCGCGCAGCCAGATGCAGGGGCTGATGCAGAGCGGCAATTTCTGGACGCTCGGCGGCAAGGCCGGGCCGGGGGATGCGCCGTTTGCGCGTCTGTCCAAGGGCGAGCCGGTGCGGCTGCGCTTCGTCAACGACACAGCCTTCCCGCATGCGATGCACCTGCACGGGATGCATTTCCGCGAGGTGCTTGAGGATGGAAGCCTCGGCCCGATGCGCGACACGGTGCTGACCTTTGCCGGACGCAGCCACGAGGTCGCGTTCACCGCCGACAATCCGGGAAAATGGCTTTTGCATTGCCACATGCTCGCCCATGCGGCGGCGGGGATGTCGTCCTGGATCGACGTGACCTGAGATGACGTTGAAAGGAGTGACTGTGAAACAACCCCTGATGACGACCCTTTTCCTGCTCGGCTGGGCGCCGATGGCGCTCGCGCATGGCGGGGTGGAGGACCCGCAGGTTCTCGCTCGGATGGAAGGCATGAAGCGGCTCGGGACCGAGATGAAGCTTCTCAGCACGATGGCGAAAGGGGAGAGAGACTTCGAAGCCGAGAAGGTCCGGCGCGCGATCACCCGGATCGAAGAGGAAGCGGGACAGATTCCGGTGCTTTTCGAGCCCGAGGCGCAGGACCCGAAATCCGAGGCCCATCCGTCGATCTGGGACGAATTCCATGACTTCCGCGGTCAGGCGCAGGCGTTGGAGGAAGCGGCCAATTCGCTCTCGGAGCCGATCGAGTCCCGTCAGGCGCTTGGACCTGCTCTCGTCAAGCTCGGGGTGACCTGCAAGGAGTGCCACGACGAGTATCGGGAGTAAGCGGCGATGCGAATTGAAGCCGTAGGTCTGGCTGTCGTGATCGCGCTCGGGGCAGGGGGCGCGCAAGCCGCCAGTCTGCTCGACGGGCGCGACATCACGGCGGGCAAGGAACTCTATACGCAGAACTGCGCGAGCTGCCACGGTGCCAATCTCGAAGGTCAGCCGGACTGGCGCGAGGCGGGACCCGATGGCGTCCTGCCCGCCCCGCCGCACGACGAAACCGGCCACACATGGCACCACGAGACCGCGTTGCTGTTCGATTACGTCAAACAGGGCGGGGCGGATGCGCTGGCCGCGCGCGGGGTCGCCGATTTCCCAAGCGGGATGCCGGGTTTCGGCGGAACGCTCGATGACGCGCAGATCCTCGATATACTGGGCTTCATCCGATCGACATGGCCGGAACGGATGCAAGCGGTGCAAGCGGCGCGCGACGCGCAATAAGCCACCGGCGCGGCTCCGTTGCTCCGTGCCGCAAATGTGCCTCGGAGCGTGCCGCGTTTGTGCCTTCGGGAAGTGAAAAAAGAAAGCCCGGAGCGAACTCTGGGCTTTTCTCTCTGAAGTCAGTCTCTTGCGAGAGATTTGGCCCCGGCGGCAGGGAACGGGGCTGTCTTGGATTCAGTCTTAAGAAGTTGAAGTCGTTAAGGGTTTTCTGCGTAGTCCCGTGGTTTTTGCCACAGTTGGATGTCCTAAGGATGGGTGTTCGATTTCGGCGCGGCAAGGTATTTTCGGTAGTCCGATCACGCTATCGAGCCGAAAAATCGCTCGGCTTGACAGAAGGGTTGGCTTGGCTGCGTTCACCAAGTGTTCTTAGCTCATCTCGAGATTAGCTCCGGCCAGCCAGAAGGTGCCAGCCGAATTGGAGTCGAAACACCAATACTTCGAGGTATTGGTCGCCTGAGCTTGGCACGCAGAGTGTCAGTGCCGACTAACCGGAGCGTAAAAAGGCAGCGAGGTTCCCATAGCTGCGTCCGAATATTGACGACACAGCCACCCCGTCCGACACGTTCATTGGTTCGTAATGTCGCCCTTGAGAGAGTAGCCGATCATCAGCACGTCCTTGCGGGTCATCTCGTCGATCTCATGCGCGGCGAGGACCGACATGATGTCGTCGATTGCGGCCATGTATTCGCCGGTGCTGATATTCATGCCCCGATGCGCCGCCACCATGTCGCGCCCGGTATATTGCTCGGGGCCGCCACTGCCTGCGCCGAAGAAAGCGCAGAGTTGGGCCTTGGCGTCTTTCAGGTCGTCCGGTCTTTCGCGGTATGGCAGGAAACGGGCGCTGATTGCGGGGTTTACCATATGCGCCTCGAGGACATCGTCGACGAGCGCCTTGATCCCGGGCTTTCCGCCCAGCCGGTCGTAGAGGGTCTGTTCCATCGTTCTTGCTCCTTGTTCGCTATCCGAACTGTTTGCAGCTTGGACCCCGGGCGCTGGCTTGCGCCCGGGATGAGGGCTCATTGCGCGGCCTGCTGCACACGCTGCGGCTGGATGTTGTGGTTGACCCGGAAGAGGTTCGTGGGGTCGTAGCGCGCCTTGATCTCCTGCAGCCGGTTGAGGTTGCCGCCATAGGCCTCGGCAAGGCGATCCGCGTCATCCGCTGGCAGGAAGTTCACGTAGACACTGGGCGCCGCGTCCGCTGCCGTTGCGTTGAACAGATCGCGCGCCCATGCGATGCAGGCCTTGTCCTTCGACGCGTCGTCCCAGCGGGTGTGAACGTTCATGGTGAAGTGGCTGTCGCGCTGCGGATAGGCGGTCGCGTCGGAGGGGACGCGGGCCATCGCGCCGCCGACATGGGCGATGAAGATCTCGCATTGCGGATCGGGAAGCTCCTCGACCGCGCCGAGGATCGCCTCCATCGTGCCGGGGCCGAGCTTCAGGAAGTCCCGGCTCTTCCAGTAATTGCGCGCGCCGGGCGTCAGCAGCGGATCGAAGGCCGCCTGCCAGCCGGTGAAGGGATGCGGGCCGATCACATCGACAATAGGCGTGCCGAGGGCGCGCAGCTCGCGCATCGCCTCTTCGCCCTTGGCCATGTCGCCAACGTAACAGGCCGCGAAGATCAGCACCTCTCGCCCATGCCAGTCTTCCGGCAGGAAGGGCAGGGGCGGCGCCTTGCGCAGGACCGACCAGACCGTCAGCTCGTCCGGCGCCTTGTCGCATATCTCCTGGAACTTCGGCAGCAGAGTGGCCGCCTCCGCGAAGGGATGGATGACGAGGCCGGACAGAACCTCGGTGCCGATAGCGTGGCCCTGGAATTCGAAGGAGGACACCACCCCGAAATTGCCGCCCCCGCCGCACAGCGCCCAGAAAAGGTCCGGATGCTCCGTCTTCGACGCCTTGACGCAGCGCCCATCGGCCAGCACCACGTCGGCCGACAAGAGGTTGTCGACCGTCATCCCGTATTTCCGGGTGATCCAGCCGAAGCCGCCGCCAAGTGTCAGCCCCGCGATCCCGGTTGTCGAGTTCACGCCGACAGGCACGGCAAGCCCATGCACCTGCGACTCGCGATCGACATCGCCCAGTGTCGCGCCCGGTTCGGCCCGGACGGTCCCGGCCTCAGGATCGACGTGAACCGAGCGCATGCCCGACAGGTCCAGCATCAGCGAGCCGTCCTCGACCGCGAGACCGGCAATCTGGTGGCCGCCGGACCGAACGGCCATCCGAAGCCCTTTATCCTTGGCAAAGGCGACCGCAGCCTGAATGTCGCTGGCTCCCATCGCATGCACGACAAGCCCCGGTTTGCGGTCGATCATCCCGTTCCAGATCGACCGCGCGGTGTCATAGCCCTCATCTCCCTCGATCAGGGCCTTGCCGCGCAGAGCGGCTCCAAGGGCCTCCCGGTCCGCGCCGGTGATCTTCTTGCGCGTGCCGTCCAGCCCGTTCATTTCAATGATATCCGACATGTCTTTCTCCCTGTGAGATCATGGCGCACAGCGACGCGATCCACCCCTCGCGCGTCTGCCGCGTTCGATTGTTTGCGGTTCTGAAAGGATGAGCGCGCCGCGGGTCTCAAACCAGTGGCGAAACTGGACCGGTCTGCACGGGCACAGGGTGTGGGCACGGAGTTGGATACAAGAAGCGCAATTTGCGCTATGCTGGAAAAAGCCATGGAGGAGATCTCCGATGTCCAACGCCAGCTATTTCCAGTTTTGCCCGGTCGCGATGGCCGCCGAAATCCTCTGCACCCGATGGACGATGGTCCTCGTGCGCGAACTCGTGGCCGGATCGACCCGCTTCAACGATATCAGGCGAGGTGTCCCGCGCATGTCGCGCACACTGCTTGCGCAGCGCCTGCGGGAGCTGGAGGCGGCCGGGATCGTCGAGAGACACCCGGTCGCGGGCACTCAAGCCGTCGACTACCTTCTCACCGATGCGGGAAAGGACCTGCTGCCGCTCGTCGAGGCTTTCGGGATCTGGGGGCAGAAATGGGTGGAGTCCGAGCCGTCTCTGGAGCGGCTCGATGTGTCGCTACTGATGTGGGACATGCGCCGCAATCTCGATCCTTCACCGCTTCCTCCGGGCCGGACGGTCCTGAATTTCCACTTCCCCGAGCTCGCGGCGTCAAAATCCTCGTGGTGGCTGATCGTGGAGGCGAGCGGCGATGTCGATCTGTGTCAGGTCGATCCGGGGTTCGATGTGGACCTCTTCGTCACGACGGATCTGCGCACGATGACAGAGATCTGGATGGGCCTCACGACCGTGTCGAAGGCCGCCCGCAAGCTCGACCTTATCGGGTCCCGAGACGTGGTGGCCTCGATGCAGAAATGGCTGGGCCTCAGCCCCTTCGCTGCCGAGAAAAAGCTGGCCTCCTGAGCCGCGTCGCCGTTCCGGTCAGCGCGTCGTCGAAGGCTGTGGCAGACCGTGCCAGCATCGGTCACAGGTCGCGCGTTCCGAAGGGCTACACGCCCATCAGCACCCGCGCAGCGTTGAAGAGCACTTTCGGGTCGAGGTCCGTACGTGCGACCGGCGGGGGAGGTGTGATCCGTCCCATCAGGCTCGCCACCGCGGCCCGGGCCGAGCGGACGGAATATTCCACCGTGAAGACGCAATCGCGAGGGAGTTCGCAAAACTGCCCGATGATCGCGAAGTTGCTGGCGCCGCTGGGCCGGGTGTCGGGGCGATCTCCGGGCTGACGCGGCATGAACTGGCTGGTGATGAAGGGCATCCGGCAGGGGATCACGCGGGCGGTCTTGAACCAGGCCTGCTGTTCGGGCGTCAGGCCCATATGGCCGAAAAGCTCCGTCAGGATCTCGTCGCCGGTCGCCTCCCACATCGGTTTCGTGGTGAAATCGCCGGGACGATCTCCGCGCAGGCCGTATCCCCAGAAGACATAGGTGCCGTGTTTCTGGCCGCGGAAATGGGGTTGGTGGAAGAGCACGATCGAGAGCGTCCAGCCCGAGTCCGCGAAGGTCACCAGCCCGCCCGTGCCCGTGCGGTTGCCGGTGAAATCCTCCATGAACTCGAAGAAATCGGGGCTGTCGAGCGTGACCGTGAAGGAATGCCACGCGGTTTTGTCGGTCTCGCCGCAGAACACCTCCGGGCGGCCGAAGCCCTCATGTTCCGCCGCCAGCTTTCGCCACAGCGTCCAGGCACCGCCCTCGCGGTCATCGCAGCTGGGCGCGCGGTCGTTCGATCCGGTCACCGAGGCATCGGTCATCGAGCCGAGCGTGAGATAGACCTTGTCGGTCTCGGCGACCGGCACTTCCTGGCCACTGGCGAAAACCAGCGCGCTGACGCGGCGGTCCTGCCGCGTGCCCTCGATCCGCATGTCGACGATCTGCGTGACGGTGACGATTTGCACGCCTCGGTCGCGCAGCCAGCTCACGATTGGCGCGATCAGGGAGTCATACTGGTTGTAGCGGGTCCGCAGGATGCCGGCGATCCGGGTGAAACCGGGAAAGAGATGAATGAAGCGTCGCAGGTAGCGCCGCATCTCGACCACGGAATGCCATGGTTGGAAGGAGAACATCGTCGACCACATCAGCCAGAAGTTGCTGGCGAGAAACGTGGGCTGGAACCAGTCCTCGATCGTCTCGGCCCCGAGAGATCCTTCGCGATGCAGGATCAGGCGGTTGATATCGACGATGTCCTGCGCCGTGAGGGTAAGGTCGAAACGGTCCTCGGCGGGTTTGCCGCCGCGCACGATGCGGCAATTGGCCGAGCCGGGCACCATGCGGTTGAAGGCGAAGATGTCCTGTGCTGCCGAGGTGGCGGGATCGTCCGCCGAGGGGATCGAGCCGAGCAGATCGAACGTGCAGGCGAAATGCTCCTCGAACATCCGGCCACCGCGGACGAGATACCCGTCCTCGCCATCGCCCGATCCGTCCAGCGAACCGCCCGCGGTGCCGAGTTGTTCGTAGACATTGATCGCCGCGCCATCCACGCCCGCGTCGCGTAGCAGAAATACCGCCGTGGCAAGGCCCGCGATGCCGCCGCCAACGATGTGATGTCGTTCCGTTGTCGCTTCCATCGCCGAGCCTCGCTCTCTGCAGTCCAGACTTTCCTCGCCGCCGCCGAAATCCTTGGCGACACGGCGAATTCTAGCATTTTATGAGAAACGGACGAAGAAGATTGCTCTCCGAGTTTACGCCTGCTCCGCCCGCTTGCATGGTGATCAGGGAAGTCACGTCATGCGGCGGACTGCCCAGACCGTCTGAGCATGGGACCGGCCATTCGCGCCGGGTGCAGCTAATATCCATGCTCCCCCTTTGGCGAGAGGGAAAATCTCGGCCCATTGCGGACCTTCGCGCTCGGCGAAGCCGATGACCGGTCCCAACGCATTTCTGCCGATCGCAGCTGAAACGAGACCGTCAAGGGGCAGCCAAAGCGCTGCGCCTGACCATGGAGGCGTGCAACTACAATACGTTCTAAGTTCAAGCCGAACAGCCACGACGAATGGTTGACACGCGCCATTGTTACACGCTCTTCTTTCCGTAAACGAACAAGAGGGAATTGGAAATTGCATTCCAAGCATGAACTGGCTGATGGATTGCGGCAACTCAAGGAGATCTCTGAGGAGTTTCCTGAAAGCAGCAAGCATTGGAATGAGGCTCAAAATAGGTTCCAATTAATTGATCGGTTGCTCTTGGAGTGTCTCGGCTGGGATCACATTTATCTGGAAGTTGAAAGCACGGACGAATCTGGCGGCAGGGCCGACTATATTCTCGGAAAGCCCCCACGTGCCGTATTGGAGGCGAAGCGTGAAGCAAAAATATGGAACATACCTCCCGGCGGAAGCCCGAACCGGCCTCGCGACATTAAGTCACTGACCGAATCTTGCCAAAATTTTGCAGATATAGTGCGCCAAGTCATACCATACTGTTCCTTCCGTGGGATCCCAGTGGCTGTGGTATCTAACGGTCGACAACTTGCGGTATTTCAGGCGATAACTGTTGGGGAGCCCCCTACCCATGGACTGTGCTTCTTGTTCAACGGACTAAAGGATCTTGTTGGAAGTTTCCCGCTGCTTTGGGAACTCCTTTCCCCTGAAGGAATCTCAGAAAACCGAGCATTTCAAAGACTTTCACAGCTAAGAAGTCCCAGAATGCCTGCAAAGGCTTCGAGTGCTATACCTGAACCATTCAAGCACCGGTATAGAGATGATATGCAGGAAAGCCTACAGCTTATCGGCTCCCTTTTGCTTGAGGAGATCGAAGACAACCCCCGGACAAAAGAGGACTTCTACTCCGAGTGTTACGTCTCTCTAGAAGCGAATAATCGTCATCTCCTGCTAAGCAAAAACATTATTGAAAGAAGATATAAAAGATCAGGAGAAGAAGCTTCATCTCCTGCCCCACTTACGGCTCCATCGGTTAGTGATTTACTGGAGAGTGCGGCCCCTCGGATCGGCTCCCGTCCAATCGTAGTCTTAGGTGACGTTGGCGTGGGAAAATCTTCATTCTTTGAAAATCTGGAGATTAACACCGCGAAAACATCATCATCTAGCATCTACATCAAGATAGATCTAGGGAGGAAAGCCAACCTAACGGAAAGTGTCAAGTCATTTGTCCTGAGTGAAATTCCCCGGGTGCTTGCCGACAATTACGGATGCGACATTTTTGAGAGAGGCTTCGTAAGAAACGTATATCAAAGGCAACTGTCTGAATTTGACCGTCGGACAGCCGGGGCTTTGAAGGAGATTGACCCCAAGGCTTACGAGATAGAAAAGATAAAGTTCACTCAGGACTTAGTCGAAGCTAGAGACTCTCATCTTCATGCTAGCCTCTCCTTCCTCTCCGGAGGCCAAGGAAAGCAAATCACTCTCGTTATAGACAATGCAGACCAGCGCAGCTATCCTGTTCAACAGGAAGCATTTCTTATAGCTCAGGAGTTGGCCGCAACGAGGAACCTCATTGTATTCGTAGCTTTGAGGCCAAGCACTTTCTTGACCTCAAAAACGACGGGCGCCCTATCTGCCTATCAGAATAAAATACTTTCAATTTCGCCTCCCCCCATCGATGAGGTTGTCGTCAAGCGTCTAACTTTCGCCTTAAGGGTTGCTGAAGGGAAGGCAGCTCCGGCAGCGCTCGAAGGAATTAGGCTCAACTTAAAGAACGTCGCGACATTTCTTAAAGCCACGCTTCGATCCGTGAAGTCTAACGATGATATCCGTCAGTTCTTAAGTAACATCAGCGGCGGCAACACTCGAGCAGTTATTGAGATGATCACCGGATTCTGCGGAAGCTCAAACGTTGACTGCAGGAAGATAATCCAGATCGAAGAGAAGTTTGGGAACTATAAAGTTCCACTTCACGAGTTCACAAAACACGCTCTTCTTGGAGAATATTCGTATTACAATCCGAGATCATCCCAGCTGGCGACGAATATCTTTGACATACACACGGCAGATTCTCGAGAGCACTTCTTGATGCCCTTAATCGTCTCCTTCCTATCGTCAAATCAGGGCGTGAGGGACAACGATGGATTTTTCTTCGGAGAGGATATCAGAGCCGAGCTTTCCAGGAACGGCTTCGCTGATGAGCAGATTGCAGAGGTCTTGCGTCGCGCTGCTGAGGGCCGCATCATTGAGACGCCACACTCTCATTTTCGCGAGATTCCGGTAAGCGAAGGTGTCTCTCCATTTTCCTTCAGCTATAGGTCAACATCGGTAGGATTGTATCATATCAGACATTGGTGCGGAAGCTTCCCATATTTGGATGCGATGTCTACCGACACTCCAATCCTCGAAGCAGAAGCCAGAAGATTAGTCTTTGATCTCGCATCGTCATTCTACATCAATGATCGTTTCCGAAAAGCCAATGCCTTCAAACATTACCTTTTGGAAACTTGGAATACATCTGCGTTTCCAGTCAATTACTATGATTTTCGGGGCGTTCTGGAGGCTAATAACAAAGATTTCCTCGCGATAGAACGTCTGCAAGGAAAACCAAAAGCAGGATGGCGGTAGGCATTAGCATTCAGTAATGAGCGCAGTTTCGCTCGACTGGGACGGATGTTAAAACGCGAAACACTTGGGTATCCCGTGTGCAAGTTATGAATACCATCGCAGATTATAATCCCGGTTAAATGGCAATTTTATCTATGTTTTTGCATTATGCTTCCCTACCGAGTCCGCAGCAACGCATCTGAAACGTGTGCGCATTTCTGTCGTTCGTCAAAGACGCAGCGAAGGTCGGCTTCCCGCCCATGCCCGTCCTCTGGCTGCACGATAGCAGAAGCATAGGCGGTTAGCGCTTCCTGTCTTGTGCCTTTGCGACGCTGTCGCGCACGACCAGTTCCCCCGTCATCAGAACCTTGACGGGGGATTGGTCACGGTCGTCCGCCGCTATGAGGTCGTCGAGCAGGCGGATCGCCATTGCGCCGATGCGCGCTTTCGGCACGTCGACCGAGGTCAGGGGCGGGTCGAACACGCTCGAGGTAGGCAGGTTGTCGAAGCCCACGACCGAAACATCCTCCGGCACTCTGTGGCCCAATTCGCGCAAGGCCCGGACGAAGCCGAAGGCGATTATGTCGTTCGCGCAGAAATAGGCATCCGCGACGGGCTGGCCGCGCAATTGAGCCAGGGTCTCTTTATAGGCCCCTTCCAGCGTCGACATCACCGAAAGTTCCTGCGCATCCTCGCCCTGCAATCCGAGTGCCGCGGCCGCGGTCTGGAAAGCCCTTTGACGCAGTCGGAAGTTCATCACCTCGCTGTAGCTCCCGACATAGCCGATCTTGCGGAAGCCTCGCGCGATCAGATGTGAGAGCGCGTCGTGGACGAGTTGATCGTTGTCCATGTCGACGAAATTCGCCTTCAGGAACGGGTGATATGTGTCGATGAGCACGGTGGGGAGCGGCGCGTATTCAATGATCGTCTCGATATCCTCGCGCGACAGTTCGGTGCCGAGCACGACGATCCCGCGCGGCTCCGTCCCCTCCAGGTCGGACAGCATCTGCTGAAGAGATTCCTGCTCGTAGCTTACGACCTGCAAGGCGTAGTCGCGCCGTAGCGCCTCGAAGGACATGCCGTCGATATAATCCGAGATGAAGTGGTTGTGGTCGCGGTTCACCGTCTGGCCGTGCCGCGCGATTTTCAGGAAGCGGATCGTGTTGGTGGCTTCCTGCCGTGGCCGATTCGAACGCGGCGTGTAATTCAGCGCTTCCACTGCTTGCAGGACGCGAGCGCGGGTGGCCTCTGAGATATCGCCCTTATCGTTCAGAACCAACGACACGGTGGCAGCGGAGACCCCCGCATGCCCGGCAACTTCGCGTAAAGTGACCGGTTTCTTCGGCTGAACTTCCATGGTCTCGCTCATCCCACCTTCATTTCATCGCGATTTGTCTGTGCCGCACATGGGCGGAACGCACGGTCCTTTTAATCTCACGCGCCGAGAGGGGCTAGTGAACAAACGGGGTTGACTTTAGTAAACATAATAGTAGCAATTTAGTAAATAAGATAATTATTCAGTAAACGACACGGGGGAGGAGATGTCGAAACTGGACGGGAATCTGTTTGTGTTGTCCGTGCTCATCGTGCTGCTTCTCGCAGTCGGCGGCGCGGCATCCGGCGGCAATTACCTTTCGATCTACAATTTGCAGTCGATGGCGAACCAAGTGCCCGAGATCGGGTTGCTCGCCATCGGCGTGATGCTCGCGATGTGCTCGGGCAATGGCGGGATCGACCTGTCGGGGATCGCGCTGGCGAACCTTTCGGGGGTGGCCTCGGGGCTTGTGGCTCTTTCGATTTTCCCGGTGGACGAGGCCCCGGTGCTGTTCACCATCACTTTCGCTGGGGGCTGCCTGCTGATCGGCATGCTGGGGGGCGCGCTGAACGGATTTCTGATCTCGCGCTTCGAGATCACGCCGATCTTGTGCACCTTGGGCACCCAGATGGCCTTTACCGGTGCGGCGGTCGTGTTCTCGGAAGGGCGCTCGGTCATGATCGGGTCGCCGCCCGCGCTCTATGATCTGGGCAACGGCCTGATTTTCGGAGTGCCAGCGAGCTTCCTGATCTTCCTCGGCGCGGCTTTGATCTTGGGGGGCGTCCTGCGGTTTACGCCCTACGGGATGAAGCTGATGCTCACCGGGGCAAACCCGAAAGCGGCGCTCTTCAGCGGCTTCAACCGTGACCGCATCCTGATCACCACCTACGCACTGTCAGGGCTGATGGCCGGGCTTGCCGGGGTGATCATCGCGGCACGCAATATCAACGTGAAATGGGACTACGGCACCTCGTATCTTCTGATCGCGATCCTTGTCGCGGTGATGGCGGGGGTGCGTCCTGATGGCGGGTATGGCCGCGTCGTCAACGTGGTGCTTTCGGCGATCACTCTGCAGCTCCTGTCGAGTCTGCTGAACTTCGTCGGGTTCTCGAATTTCGTGCGGGATTTTGCTTGGGGCGCGCTGCTGCTGTGCTTCCTCGCGGTGAACCGCTTCGAGCTGGTCGACCAGTTCATCACACGCTTTTCGCTGGGGCGCGCGGCGCGCGCTCCGAAAAACTGAGCCGAAGAATGTAATCCAGGGAGGAGATCATCATGGCATTCAAAGGACTTAAAATCGGCCTGTTGGCCGCGACCACGGCGGCAATGCTTGCCGGTGCGCAAGGGGTCGCGGCACAAGAGGGCAAGTCGATCACCACGGTCGTCAAGATCAGCGGTATTCCGTGGTTCGACCGGATGAAGACCGGCGTCGAGAAATACGCGCAGGAACATTCCGACATGAAGATCGAGCAAGTCGGCCCTGCCACGGCGGATTCCGCGCAGCAGTTGCAGATCGTTCAGGATCTCGTGGCACGCGGCGTCGATGCACTGGCCGTCGTGCCGATGGATCCGGCGATCCTCGAAGGCGTGCTCAAGCGCGCGATGGATCGCGGCATCGTCGTCGTGACCCATGAGGCCGATAACCAGAAGAACACCATGGCCGATGTCGAAGCCTTCGATAACGCTGAATATGGTGCGGCCCTGAACGAGCGTCTGGCCAAGTGCATGGACGGCAAGGGCAAGTGGACGACCTTCGTCGGCTCGTTGGGCAGCCGCACCCATATGCAATGGGTCGGCGCGGGCGAGGAGAACGCGAAGAAATACCCGGATATGGAACTCGTCGATCCGAATAACGAAAGCTTCGACGACGCCCAGGGCACCTATGAGAAAGCCAAGGAAATCCTGCGCAAGCATCCGGATATCAAGGGCTTCCAGACCTCGGCGGGCAATGACGTTCTCGGCGTCGGTCGCGCGATCGAAGAAGCGGGTCTGGCCGGTAAGGTCTGCCTCGTGGGCACCGGTCTGCCGAACCCTTCGGCGGCCTATCTCGACAGCGGCGCAATCACCGCGATCGGGTTCTGGGATCCCCAGAAGGCCGGCATGGCGATGAACTCGCTGGCCACCAAGATTCTCGCGGGTGAGGAGATCACCGACGGCATGGATCTGGGAGTCGACGGCTACCACAGTGTCAGCGTGCGCCCCGGCGCAGGTGACGGCGTGCTGGTCGTGGGCAACGGCATGGTTCTCGTCGACAAGGACACCTACAAAGAGACCCTTTTCTAAGGCGTGAAAAAAACTGGTCGGTCGGGGGCAGCCCCGGCCGACTGTCAGACCGCCCGTGCCCAGGCTGGAGGAGCTTTGGCGCATGGGATGGAAGCGACCGGTGTTCAGGGGGGAGCAATCAGATGTCAGACGGACATTTTCTGGAGCTGCGCGGCATTCATAAACGCTTTGGCGGTGTTCACGCGCTGCGTGGCGTCGATGTGACGATCGATACCGGCGTCGCCTATCACCTGCTGGGCGAGAATGGCTGCGGCAAGAGCACCTTCATCAAGATTATTTCAGGTGCCCACGCGCCCAGCGAAGGCGAGATCATACTGGACGGGCAGGCGCATAACGAGTTGTCGCCGATCCAGTCGCTCGAAGCGGGGATCGAGACGGTCTATCAGGACCTCTCCCTGCTGCCGAACCTCTCCGTCGTGGAAAACGTCGCTCTTGGCGACCAGCTGGTAAGCGGCAACGGGCGCTTGATGCGTCTGTTGAACCGCCGCCGGCTGCGCGAAACCGCCCGCGAGGCGATCCGCAATGTCGGGCTGGAGCCGACGGCGAAACTCCTCGGCACGATGGTCGGAGACCTGCCGCTTGCGATCCGTCAGCGCGTCGCCATCGCGCGCGCTATCGCCGCCGATGCGCGGCTGGTGATCATGGACGAGCCGACCACATCGCTCACCCGGCACGAGGTCGACGCGCTGATCGAACTGGTCGGCAAGTTGCTCGAACGCGACGTGGCGGTGCTGTTCGTCACCCACAAGCTGGAGGAGTGCTACCGCATCGGCGGGCAGGCGATCATCTTCCGCGACGGCGAATGTATCTCGCAGGGCCCGATCGCGGACTATTCGCGGGCCGAGCTGTCGCATCTGATGACCGGGCGCGAGCTGGACACGATGCGCTATCGCAAGGGCATCCCGCAGGCCGAGGAAGTGCTTCGCGTCGAGGGCGCGAGCTCCGGTGCGGCCTTTGAAGATGTCGCCTTTTCGCTGAAAGCGGGCGACGTGCTGGGGATCACGGGGCTCTCGGATTCCGGGCGCAACGAGGTCGCCCTCGCGCTGGCTGGCCACCAGCCGTTGAGTTCCGGTCATTTCGAGATTTCGGGCGCGCGGGTGCATCTCGACTCTCCCGCTGACGCGATTGCGCGCGGTATCGGCTATGTCCCCGAGGACCGCCTCTCCGAGGGTCTGTTCCTGCAGAAATCGATCTACCAGAACGAGGTGACGCTGATCCTCGACCGGCTGCGCGGTCGCGGCGGCATCGTCGACAAGCGCAAAGGCCGCGAGGCGGCGAGCAAGATTTCCGAGGCGATGAACCTCAATACCGGCAATATCGATCTGCCGGTGTCGGCTTTGTCTGGCGGCAACCAACAACGTGTGCTGATCGGCCGGTGGCTCAGCATCGAGCCGAAACTGCTGGTGCTGCACGGCCCGACGGTCGGCGTCGATGTCGGCTCCAAGGACACGATCTACCGCGCGATCCAGGCGATGGCGGAGCGCGGGATCGGGCTGATCATCGTCTCCGACGATCTGCCGGAACTGCTGCAGAACTGCGACCGGATCCTCGTGATGAACCGCGGTCGCCTCGTCGACGAACTCGACGCCGCGACCACCGACGAGAACCGTATTTATCAATCGATGCTCGGCTCGGCGAACGAGGCTGCCTGATGACCATGGTGCAAGAGATGAATGACCGATCAACGCCCAAACGTCCCGAGGACAAACTGACGATTTGGGAGACCCTGCGACGCCGACCCGAGATGGTGACGCTGACCATCCTCGTCGTGATCTGCGTGGCGGTGTCGATCATCAACCCCAACTTCCTGCAGCCGGGCTCGCTCATCGACATGGGCCGCGCGAGCGTGGTGACCGGCCTCTTCGCGCTCGGCGTCTTTGCCATTCTAGCGGCAGGGGGGATCGACGTCTCCTTCACCGCGATCGCGGCGCTGACGATGTATTCGCTGACGAAATTCGTGATCACCGTGGCGCCCGATCTGCCGATGGCCGCGATCATCGGAATTGCCGTCGTGGCCGGGGCGCTTCTGGGGGCGGTGAACGGCCTTCTGGTCCACGGTCTGCGCGTGCCCTCGCTGATCGTGACGATCGGGACGCAATATCTGTTCCGCGGGATCCTGCTGGCTTTCGTCGGCACGGTGTGGCTGATGGAGCTTCCGCCGCAGATGACCGCCTTCGGCAAGGCCGCGCTCTATCAGTTTCAGGGCGCGAATGGCGTGACGGTCGATCTGCCCGCCTATTTCCTGATCTTCCCCGTGGTCGTCGGGCTGGCGTGGTTCCTGTTCGACCGCACGCTGATGGGCCGGGCGATCTTCGCCACTGGCGGCAACCCGGAGGTCGCGGCGCGGCTCGGCTATGGCCAGCGCGTGGTGCATGTCTTCGTCTTCGCCTTCGCGGGCGCGCTCGCGGGGCTTGCAGGCATCATCCATGTCAGCGCGACCCGCATGGCCAACCCGTTCGATCTGGTCGGCACCGAGATCGAAGTGATCGCCGCCGTCGTTCTGGGCGGGGCGCGGATCACCGGCGGCACGGGTTCGGTGCTGGGCACCGTGGCCGGTGTTCTCCTGATCACCGTCGTCAGCAACACCCTGGTTCTGGTGGGAATCCCCAGCACCTGGCAGCGCCTCGTCGTGGGCGCGTTCATCCTTCTCGCAGCGGCCTTCTTCGTGCGCCGCAAGCAAAAACCCAAGCAACGCAAAGCAGAGTGATCCGATGAAGAAATTTCTCAACAAACCCGAAGATTTCGTCGAAGAGATGCTGGAGGGGATTTACGCCGCCCATCCGGAAGTGACCCATGTCGCGGACGATCTGCATTGCTTCGTGACGGCCAACCCGGTCCCCGGCAAGGTCGGGATCGTGACGGGGGGCGGCTCCGGCCACCTACCGCTGTTCCTTGGCTATGTCGGCGACGGGATGCTCGATGGTGCGGGCGTTGGCGGGGTGTTCCAGTCACCCAGCTCGGACCAGATCCTCGAAGTGACCAAGCATGTCGATCAGGGGGCGGGCGTCCTCTATCTCTACGGCAACTACAGCGGCGACATCATGAATTTCGACCTCGCCGGGGAATTGGCCGAGGTCGACGATATCGAGACCGCCACCGTGGTCGGCAATGATGATGTCGCCTCCTCCAAGCCGGGCGAGGAGCACAAGCGCCGCGGCGTGGCGGGGATCGTCTTTCTCTACAAGGTCGCGGGTGCCGCCGCCGCCGAGATGAAGCCGCTCGCCGAAGTCGTCCGCCTGACCGAGAAGGCGAAGGCGCGCACGCGCACCATGGGTGTCGCGCTGACGCCCTGTATCGTTCCGGAGGTCGGCAAGCCCAGCTTCACGCTTGGCGAGGACGAGATGGAAATCGGCATGGGCATCCATGGCGAGCCGGGGATCACCCGCAAGACGCTCGAGCCCGCAGATGCCGTCGTGGACGAAATGATGGAGCGCATCTTCGCCGAGCAGGACTACGCGGCAGGCGACGAGGTGGCGATCATCGTCAACGGGCTGGGTGCGACGCCGATGGAAGAGCTCTACATCTTCTACCGTCGCATCTCGCAGCTGTTCGCAGAGCGCAACGTGAGCGTCGCGCAGGTCTGGATCGGCGAATTCGCGACTTCGATGGAGATGGCGGGCGCCTCGATCTCGGTGCTGCATCTCGATGACGAGTTGAAACCGCTGATCGCTCGCGGCGCGACGACGCCGTTCTTCAAACATATCGCGAAGTGAGGGTTGCCATGACGATGGATGCGAAGGCACTGCCGGACCTGTTCAACCGTTACCGGGACCGGTTCGCCGCCGAGAAGCAGGCGCTGATCGAGCTCGACGGCAAGGTCGGGGACAGCGATCTGGGACTGACCATGGCGAAGGGCTTCACCGCTGCGGCGACCGCGCTTGAGGAGAAGGCGCCCGAGACGCTGGCGGACGGAATGAAAACCGCAGGCGCTGCGATCGCGAAAGCTGCCCCCTCGACCATGGGCACACTGATGGCGACGGGCTTCCTGCGCGGCGCGAAAGCGCTCGACGGTGTGGACGTGATGGATACCGCGGCGCTTGCAGATTTCTGGGCGGCCTTCCGCGACGGGATCGCGCAGCGCGGCAAGGCGCAGCTCGGCGACAAGACCGTGCTCGACGTACTGCACCCGATGGCCGAGACCATCGCCGCGCAGGCGCAGGCAGGCGCATCGCCCGCCGAAGCATCACGCGCGGCGGCCCAAGCCGCGAAAGAGGCGTTGGAGGCGACCAAGGACATGGAAGCCCAGCACGGCAAGGCTGCCGCGTTTGGCGAGAAATCCAAAGGCATTCAGGACGCGGGCGGCACCGTCGCCTGCATCCTCATCGAAGAGACAAGCGCCGCTTTCGGCGCGTAGGAGAGGGTATGTACTACAATACGCTGGGACGGAGCGGGCTGAAGGTTTCAGCCCTCGCGATGGGGACTTTTACCTTCGGTGGCGAGGGTCCCTTCGCGATGGTCGGCAGTCAGGGCGTGGCCGAGGCGCGCGATCTGTTTGATTGCGTGATCGACCACGGGGTGAACCTGATCGACACGGCGAACATGTATTCCACCGGCACCGCCGAAGAGATCGTGGGCGAGGCGCTGCAAGGCCGCCGCGACAAGGTGCTGATCTCGTCAAAAGCCCGGATGCCGATCGATGATGGCCCCAATGGCGAGGGCGCGAGCCGCTGGCATCTGATCCGCGAATGCGAGCGCAGCCTGAAGCGCCTGCGCACCGATCACATCGACATCTACCACATCCACGAATGGGACGGCCAAACCCCGGTCGAGGAAACGCTCGAAGCCCTGCAGACGCTGACCGATCAGGGCAAGATCCGCTACGCGGGCTGCTCGAACTATACCGGCTGGCAGGTGATGAAATCGCTCATGGCCTCGGACAAGCCCGGTCGGGCGCGCTTCGTCACCCAGCAGATCCACTACACGCTCGAGGCGCGCGAGGCGGAATATGAACTGCTGCCGATCGCGGTCGATCAGGGCGTTGGCGCGACCATCTGGAGCCCGCTTGCCGCAGGGCTGCTGTCGGGCAAACACACCCGCGACAATCCGGTGGCGGAGGGCAGCCGTCAGGCGAAAGGCTGGACCGAGCCGCCGATCCGGGATCAGGAACGGCTGTGGAAGATCGTCGATGTGCTTAACGAATTGGGCGAGGCGCATGGCGTCGAGGCCGCTCAGATCGCGCTGGCATGGCTGCTTACGCGTCCGGGCGTCGCTTCGCTCGTGGTGGGCGGCAGCAAGGTGGAGCAGTTCGAGCGCAATTTCCGCGCGCTCGAAGTAGCGCTCTCGGCTGACGAGCTAGCCCGCCTGGACCAGGTGAGCCGCCCGCCGCTGATCTACCCGCTATGGCATCAAGAGCAATTCGCCAAGCCGCGCTTCAGCCCGGCGGACGGGATCGTGACGCGCTGAAATGACCGGTTGAAGCTGGTGCATGAGGTCGGTCGCAGTAAGTCGCTCCGGTCGATGAAGCCTAAGACGACTACTGACGCTTTTGTGTGCTTTCGCAGTTGCCGCTAAGGTGGGTAGCAAGCGAATACTTGGGCGCATAGCAGGAATAGGGACCGAACGAAGCGAACGGCCGCGCACCGCCCAGACCTACGGACCCGTCGCGGACGGCCCAGAGCCGACGAACGCTGACGGCAGCGAATGTCACCGTTCGTCTATCGGGCCGTCAGCGATTTTGTAACGTCCAACTCCGCCTCAGAGCCGCTGCAGCGGGATGCGCAGACTAATCGAGAGCACATGTGCGTCGTTTTCGAAGCTCAGCGGAGCAACCGGCTCATCGCCACCGGTCACCGGCGTGCTGCCACCCTTCGCGGTCCCGAAGCTGTAATAGCGATAGGACATCTCGAGGATCGCCGGGTGTTTGCCGGGAGGCGTCAGCTGGTAGGCCATGCCGATGCCGAGCGAATAGGCGAAATCGCCATGGGTATCGCCCGAGAAGGTCCGGTCTACGGAGGCCTTTGCGGTGTTCGTCCGCGTCCAGTCGCTGACCTTGTTGTTCGCGTAACCAAGCCCCGCCACGACGAAGGGATGAAGGCGGGAATTGACGCCCATCTGCTCGAACGGGGAATAGTAGAGGTTTCCCATCACCGCAGTGGTCGAAACCGAAGCCGCGGTGATGTCGGCATGGTCGCCGCTGGTCGTGTGCGGACCGGTGGTATGGGCGGCGCCAGTCGTGAGGAAGCTGACATCGCCGCGGAAGCCGTTCATCCAGTCATAGCCGAAGGCGATCTCGCCGAAGCCAGTCGTGTCGTTGCTCAGGTCGAAATCGATTCGCGGATCGGACGGGTAGCCGGGCGGCAGCCAGTGCTCGTCAGACGGTCGGGTGTTTGCTGCCCCGAGCCCGAAGCGCACGTAAGGTCCATAAGTGACACTCGCCGTGCCGACCTTGAAGAAACTGGCCGAGTCTTGCGCAGCGGCTACCGCCGGAACTGCAAGACTGAAGACAAGGGCGCAGGCTGCGGCCCGCTTGATTGAAAAAACCATTTCGATGACTCTCCGTCCGCCTCATCCATCCGCCTGACCGGATGGTCCTGTTCCGCGACATAATGGATCTCTGGCTGCGCGCGTTGAAGAAGAAACTTCTGCCCCCGCTTCACGCAAGGGCAGAGTGTTGCTTCGGTTCCATAGCCTCTCAGCCGTCGTGACCTGCGAGAACCGCGATACGCACTGCTTCGGCTTGCGCGGCGAGGCTGGTCGCCGCGGCGCCCGTCACCGGCTGGCCAAGAATGGTCGTCACCGCCGTCACCGTAGCCGCCGTGATCGGCACGGTTTTATCCGAGGCGGTGCCCAGGAAAATCGCCTCGAGCGTTGCGGTGTTGTTCGTCACTCCGAGACTGGAAAGCGCTGAGCTGCCATCCAGCGCATCCTTGAGAAGGGCGAGGTTCTGCAGCGGCGAGTCTATGAAGGAGACGTTGTCCCAATTCAGCGAGAGCTGGTCGATCGCCTGATCGAGCGGCAGGTTGTAGAACGAGACCATGGTCGGCGAAATCGTTGCCAGCGCTTCCTCATAGGCGCGCTGCAGCACGTGATCGGGCGAACGGGCCACGTTCAGCCGCCCGAGCTCGACCTCCGGGATACCCTCTTTGGACCAGACCGGCTTGGTGCCGCGGGTGCCGGACGGGGTGCCGGCTTGCGGGCCCTTGCCCTCGGAATCCGCGCCCGGGCCGCCCTGACCCTGCCCGGAAGACCCGCTGGCGCCGCCATGGCCGCCGCTCTCCTCATGCGAGCCGTCGTCCTCATGGCCGCCGCTGCTCGAGCCATGCCCGGCCTCTCCGGTCTTGCCCTTCTGTTGGCCACCATCCGTGTGATCGCCATCGGTATGCGTGCCGCTATCCTGCGCAAGGGCGCTTGGCACGACAAGATGGAATGTCCCGAAGCTCGGGCCGGGCTGCACGGTGAGCCCCAGCCCAGCGATCAGCGCAATTCCTGCCACGGCAGTTGCGCTCTTTGCAGTCTTGCGTGTCATGACTGCCTCCTTGTTATGAGATGTTGGTCGTCTTGACCCGGACCCCGCGCCAGAGGCGGGTCCGGGTCGATGTTCGTCAGATGCGATCAGCCATGTCCGGCGAGGATCGCGATGCGCACAGCTTCGGCATCGGCTGCAAGAGACGCGGCCGCAGCCCCCGTGACCGGCACCCCGAGGATCTGCGTCACCGCAATCACCGTATCGGTCGTGATCGGAACGGTCTTGTCCGAAGCCGCGCCGAGGAAGATCGCCGCGAGCGTGTCGGCATCATTCGAGACGCCAAGGCTAGACAGCGGGGTCGACCCCTCAAGCGTCGCCTGCAGAAGGCCGAGGTTCTGCAACGGGGAGTCTATGAAGCTCACGTTGTCCCAGTTCAGGGAGAGCTCCTCGATCGCCTGGTCGAGCGAAAGGTTGTAGAACGAAACCATCTCGGGCGAAATCGATGCGAGCGCTTCTTCATAGGCCTGATCGAGCACATGTTCCGGCGAGCGCGCGACGTTCAGGCGCCCCAGTTCGACTTCCGGAATCCCTTCCTGCGACCAGGTCGGTTTGCCGCCGCCGGAGGAGGAGGGCGCGCCTGCTTGCGGCCCCTTGCCGTCGGAATCTTCGCCCGGCCCGCCTTGGCCCTGACCCTGAGATTGTCCGGTCTGGGCGCCTTTGCTGCCCTGACCCTGACCGCCTTGATTTCCCTTGCCGGTCCCTTGGCCGCCGGACTCCTGTGCATTGGCCGCGAAGCTGAACGGACCGGCGACCGGTGCTTGCCATGCGATCGCAAGTCCCAATGCCGCAGCAAGAGCGACGAGCGATACGCGAGACTTGTTCGTGAACATTGAATTACGCATTTCCATATCCTCCTCCGTGTTGACGCCTTCGCGTCGAAGCAAGAAGAACATAGGAGGAGGGATTCCTCTTTGATCGTAATCAACGAGATGTATGTTTCCGGATGCCTCTCACACAACCTGAGAAGTCGCGTCATCACCATCGTGACGCATTGGCAGAGGGCACGGGACAGGTGATCCGGGCGCGCGCCGCGACCGGCAGCGAGCCTGCGTCGCTGCCGGTCGTGTCTGGCGAAGCGGACGTCCGTTTCCTGCCGATTTCCATCAGAGCGTCGCGGTCGGCCCTGTGCTGTCGTAGGCCCTAGCCCCAACCAATGTGTGCTATTTCCAATCAAAAAAGGACGTTCGGTCCCCAAACAATATCGCTCGGAAGCTGCCCTCCCGCGAAAGCTTCACGTGATAGGATTTATGAGCTCGGGGCTGCACGATGTGCAGCCCCGCATCTGTCTTTCAGGAAGACACAGTTCAAAACCGGCACCGAGGCAGCTCTGCAAAAAGCGGCGTAGCGCGAATGCAGACTGCTCACGAGCTAACGGACCGGGAAACCGTAGCGTCCGTCAGCAATCTTCAGCTGGCAGCATGGTCACGTCGGAGTAACGACCATCCGAGGTCGTGATGCGTGCGCAGGCGCCAGTGGAGCGATTGAAATACCACGAGGTTAGCCCTTCGGAGCGAATACGCTCATAGCCGAGCGCCATGATCCCGCCTTCGGCTTGACCCGCGCGAGCGCCCTCGAAGGAGGAGAGGTCGTATTCGCTGCCGACCGCTGGGCGACCTTGCTCGGGCATGCTCGTGTCGCCGGTCTCCACGCAGGCGGCAAGCGGAAGGGCCGCGGCACAGGTCCAGATCAGTTTCGTCTTCATGTTTGTCTCCTTCGACAGTTTGTGCGCCAGTTCAGATCAATGCGCGGTTGGAAAATCTTGGCTGCGGCCCCGCTATGAGGGGGTGCGGGGCCGCAGGAGGCGCGTCAGTTCGCGTATTCGCTGAAGACTGTGACGCTGCCGTTCGCTTCAAGGCGGCAGGTGTATTTGCTCCCGCCTGCCATGAGGGTCAGGATCGGGCCGCCGTCGGTCTGGATGCGATCGAGGATGGAAACCGAGCTGGCGCTGGTGCCGGTCAGGGTCGCAGCCTGCGCGATACAGGGGCCGGTCATGGTGTCGAACTGGGCATCGGTGCCGCTGAGCGCCGGGTCCGAGCCTCCGGTCTCGACGCAGCCTGCGAGCAGGGCCGAGGCCGCGAACAGGCCTGCGATGGTCACAGTGGTCTTCATGGTTCTTCTCCCTCCAGGTTGGTCGTCGGTGAGTGCGGGCGTCTTCCGCAGGGCTCAGGTCTTGCGAACCATCTTCACGATCAACAGCAGGAGCACCGCTCCGAGGAACATCACGATCAGCGAGCCGAGCGCGCTCGCGATCTGAATTCCGAACAGCCGGAGCAGAACGCTCGCGAGGATCGAGCCGCCGATCCCGATCAGGATGTCGAGCCCGATACCGGAGCCCGTCCCCTTCACGAGCAGGCTCGCAAGCCAGCCGACGAGCCCGCCGACGACGACGGCAATCAGGATGCCGATGATCAGCCCCATCCCGGCGCCGACCGCGTTCGCGGGGCCTTGTTGCGCAAAGGCGGGCGCTGCGAAAGCGGTGGCCACGACCGCCATGAGTAGTCTCTGTTTCATCACTGGATTCCCAAGATTGCTGTGAAATCTCTCGCGCCAGACGAGCGGCTCTCGACCCCGATCAGGATTTCCCCCGCCTCTCCCGGAGCATTCCGCCGATGTAGCCGCCCACGGCCCCGGCAAGAGCGGTATTCCCACCAAGACGTGCCTCCGAAGCCCAAGGTGCGTGACATGAACGACCCGATGATCAGGGCGACGCAGCCAATGAGTCCGTATTTGACGGGCGTGCCGAGAGTATCGAGCAAGGCTGTCTCCACGTGTTGAGGCTTTCGGGGCAGGGGCCATACGCCGCTCCAGAAGGTCGGTGCCGATCAGAGGTAGCCTTCGCTGCCCATGAACATGGTTTGCGGGTTGCTTCCATCCGCGCCGACGAGACAGCGCCACGGAGCGCCGTTTGCGCCGACCCGCATGTAGATGGCGGTTGCGGCCTGCGACGTCTCTCCACCGACCACGGTCACGCCGCCCGTTGTCTGGGCCGCCAAGGCCGACCGGCAGGAGTCGATCGCGGCCTGGCTGACATCCGGAGACATGCTGGTGATGAAGGGCGGGCTGCCGGGCGCGACAGGCATTTGGGCTGCCGATCCGCCTGTGCTCTCGACACAGGCCGAGAGTGCAGTGAGCGCACAGAAACCGGCCATGATTCCGATCAGTCTGGGCATGTCTTCTTCCTTTCTGTTGAGGTCGAGAGGGCAGTTCGGATGTCAGTCGATCCCGAAGATGACCGTGTAGGATTGTGCGCCGTTGGCCGTGTTGTAGACGTCGATGATGTGGTCGCCCGATTGAAAGAGCTGGCCACGGTATTCCTGCGTTGCCGGCATTTCGTCGAGCAGGACGGACCCGTCCGGGTTGTAGATCACGTAAGTCATCCCGGGGCCGTTGGCGGCGAGGCGGAAATACAGATCCTGCCCGTTGCCCGCGCCGAGGATATATCGCTGCGATTTCTGCGGCATCAGCTGACCGGAGAGCTCCGCGCCGCTCGAACCGGGCGCGAACTGCACACGGATGTCTGCCGACCCGCTGCCCGCCATCGCCCCGCCGCCGTCATCGGCGGTTGCGGTGTTTTCTCCGCCACCCGGTCCGGGAAGGCGCAGGAAGCGAGCCGCGACCCAACCCTGCACACCACCTTGCGAGTCCTGAACCTTGCACCATTGCCGACCGTCCGACATCGTGCAGCCGCCGACATTGCGAACGACTGTGCCGTTGGGCAGCTTGCCCAGCAGGCGACCGCTGGGGCGCGGTGCGTTGCGAATATTGAGCGTGTCGCCAGGCGTGCGGAGCGTCACGACGAAGAAATCCTCTTCGGGAAGCATCCCGCCACTCTGACTGCCGCCCGAGGCCGAGCCGCCGCTGCCTTTCCCGGTGATCGAGACATTGATCGTGAAGCCGACCGTCTTGCCGGTATCCCTGTCATTGCCCATCAGGTAGACGCGGATCGCCCAGGCACGGGTCTCGGGCAGCACCACGCTTGCCGAACTGCCTTCATTCGAGCCAACGAACAGACCATTATAGTCCATTCCCGCGGGTAGGATGTTGAAATAGGCGATTCCGTTGCCGTTCGTGCCCGTGACCGTCAGATCGACATTCATCCGTTGGCCGGCGTTCCCGCGCAGCACGTAGTCGATAAAGTCCCGACCGGTCACCGCGCCGTTGATGGTCACGCCCGACTGCCCGCGCGGGAAGCTGATCGGCACGCTCTCCTGCGCAGCCGCTTGGGGCGCGCCGAGCGCGAGGGAAAACGTACAGAGCGCGGCGGTCGAGGCGGCGCGAAGCGCGTGCAGGAATGGGGGCGCTTGAAACATGACGTGTCTCCTCTCGGTTCGGACAGGCCGCGGGGCCTGGGAATGGACCACGCGCGCTCGCAAAATTCCGCTCGTTCCCGATCGGGGTGAGCGACGTCCGGGCTAAAAATTTCTTTTCAGACCATGCTTTAGCAAATCAGATCACGCGGGCGTGAGTTTGGGGAGGGCGAAAATATGCGTTTTGGGAGAATCTGTTGACCTAAGGGCAAGGTGGTGTCGTTTTCCGGGATGCGCCGACGCATATAAGCAGTGAAAACGTGGTGGTTCGGGCCGCTTAGTGGCGACGGCGCAGCACTCTGCAAACGATAACAAGCAGGACGAGATTTACGCCGGGCGCGGCAACCGCCCAAAGAGCGGCCGCACTTTCCGGCACGGGAACGATCATGTTCCACGGCAGGCCGAGCGGCATCAGAAAGACGCCAGAAAGTGGATCGCGCTCCTGTCCGAACCAGCCAAACGTGCCGATTGCGAGCAGCAGCAGCGCCGCGATCCAGAGGAGCACGAAGAGGCCGAGGAGGATCCGACAGAGCGTCATCTCGTTGGTTTCACCCCTTACACCTTCAGCAGTCTTCTGCAGGAAGCATCGTGATTTCAGAAAACTTCCCATCTGAGGTCGTGATCTTCGCGCAGGCACCGGTTGCCCGGTTGAACCAGAAGGCGGTGAGCCCTTCGGTGCGGATCGACTCGAAGCCGAGCGCCTCCAACCGGCCGACCGCCTGACCCGCAGGCGCGCCGACGAAATCGGTCACATCGGTCGGGCTGCCGACTGACGGCATGCCGCTTTCCTGCGGCGCGCCATCCATGGCGCCGCCACCGTCATCCGCCGTCGCCGGATCTTCCGCAGGGGCACCGTCCATCGCACCGCCACCGTCGTCGGCCGTGGCGCTGTCTTCCGTGGACGTCGGAGCGCTGACCTGTTCCACGCTCGCACCGCTGCCGTCATTCGAGACGAGACAACGCCATTCGGCATCGTCGGCGCTTTTCAGCATGACAAGCGAATTCGCCTCGGAGAACTCGGTGCTCAAAACCGTGCCGCCCATCGCGCCATGCGCCGCGCGCACCGCGTCGATGCAGGCGTCGATTGCCTCCTGGCTGACTTCGGACGAGGTCGCCGCTTGCGTCGCGGCAGGCTCCTGCGCTGCGGCTTTCGGGGCCTCATCCATCGCGCCGCCGCCGTCATCGGCCGTCGCGGTATCTTCCTTTGCGGGCTCCGCGCTCTGCGTCGTTGAGGTAGTCGCCGAGCCGGTCTCCTCGGTCTTGTCTTCCTCTTCCTGACATGCCGAAAGCGCGAAGACGAGCATGGCGCTGAGAACGAGCTTGTTCATTTTGAGGACCTCTCTGAATGCGTTGCGCAAGGGGTGACGGAAGTGGCGTGGTGCCAAAAGCAAGAGGGTGGCCGCTCCCGCTAAGGTCGTGCGCCGTCGTCATTCTTGGCATTTGATCACGAAGCGGTGATCGGTGGGAGGGCGGAAATATGCGTTTTGGCGGGCCCGATGAGTTGCGCGGCGAGGGGGCCGATCATCCAAGCGCTGCGGCCGCCCCGGTCCCCGTCAGTATAACGACGCGCCGTCGATCAGATGGGCGCGCTGACCCGCATGGGTGACATGAAAGGTTCCGGGATTGTCGGTCGCAACGAAGCCGATCTTCTCGATCGTGAATTCGTCATTGGCGGGGAAGTCGAAGAAAGAGGTGATGTAGTTGAGCGCCCCGATAAACTGCCCGTCCTCCGTCAGAGGCTCCCAGATCGTGACATTTCCGTTTCCGCGTGCATTCACCGTAAAGCTGAACAGAAGCGCCGCCCCGTCGAGAAAACCC
The DNA here is from genome assembly GCF_002020145.1 of Thioclava sp. DLFJ4-1. Lineage (NCBI taxonomy): Bacteria > Pseudomonadati > Pseudomonadota > Alphaproteobacteria > Rhodobacterales > Paracoccaceae > Thioclava > Thioclava sp. DLFJ4-1. The sequence continues at coordinate 22,276 of NZ_MPZT01000001.1, read as the reverse complement.
GATTCCAGCAGGTGATCCCGAAGATGCGGCGCGCCGATGCGATTGGAGTAGGTCTCGAAGGACGTTCCCATGAGCTTGAAGGGATCCTGTCCGCGATCGGTGAAGGCCTTCTTGCCGGAGGCCGAAATTTCGACGAGCCGAAGATTCTGATCGAGGAGTGACGCAGGGCGCAGGTCACACCGCACGATCGCGAGGCTTCTGTTGAAGGCTCGCCGCTCCTCATCGCGCTCCAGAAGTGATCGCAGGCGCGCGAGCGTTGCGGGGCGCGGATTTTCCACTTGGCGCTCCCAGCGGCTCACCGTGCCCTGATCGACCCCGAGCCTTTCGCCCAGTTCGATCTGGGTGATGCCCAAGCGGCGCCGAATGTCCCGGATCGCAGAACCTTCCAACTCAGCCTCTCCCGAAATCAAAGCTTACCTAACGTTACCCGGGGGCGTTGTATCTGGGAAGACAGGAACTTGCGTGATCGGCGCAGGGCGAGGTGCGCCGTGCGGCTCAGATGTCACGCACAACCTTAGCGAGAACTGTTCAGGCTAGACAAGCGACTGCCCTTGGGTAAACTATTTGTGATCGAGCGGTTTTTCAGGATGTTTCCGTGGGTATTTTTCGAGTGAAACCAATCGCGCTGAGCCTCGCTCTGGCGCTGGCCGCGGCTCCTGTTTCGGCGCAAGGCACCCAATTCAACCTCACCGGGGTAACCGTTTACGATACGGCGGAGATCCTCGGATATGCCGCGCAGGTCGTCGTGCAACGCACCGGGACCGTTACGGCCGAAGACCTCGCTGAGACGCTCGAGATCATGTATCGCGAGGATGGGTATTTCCTCGCCGAAGTGTTCGTCGCAGATGATGGGCAGACACTCGTGGTCGACGAGGGGCAGATCGGCGATGTGTCGATCGAAGGGGTGGATGAGCCGACCTATCGCCTGATCCGCCGCTATGTGGAGCCGATTGTCGGGCGGCGCGCCGTCACCCAGAAGGAATTCGAGCGCGCGATCATGCTCGTGGAGGATATCGAAGCGGTCTCGGCCACGGCAGAGGTCGACTATCCGGAAGGCGCCTCCGCCGCGCGGGTCCGCGTCATCACGACGCCGGAGGATCGGGCCTCGGGATATGTGAGCCTCGATCACCCCTCGCGCGATTTCGGCGAAAGCGCGATCCTGAGCGTCCATCAGGAATTCCTCAGCGCGCTGACCCCGGGCGACCGGTTGCGGTTCGAGCTGTCCGGCTCGTCCGAATTCGATGGCGGCGGCGACAGCGTCTGGGGCGCTCTCGCCTATCGCATGCCCCTTGGCGGGGGCGGTGGGTTCGGCGAGGTCTATCTGGGCTCGGTCACGGCACGCCGGGACGCGCGCGGCACGCTTCTGTCCACCGATATTGAGGGCAACACGGCCATGCTCGCCTTCGGCTATCCGGTCCTGCGCGATGTGGATACCTATGGCTATGCGCTTCTCGAGGCGAAGCGGGTCGAATCCAACGTGGATGTCTCTGGCACGAAATTCGACAGCGCGGTCGATGTCGTCGGGGCTTCCTGGATCTTCGGCAAGGCGCTGCCGGGCGGCGGGGCCTATGAATATGCGCTGAACCTCTCTGTCGGCGAGCGCACATCGGATGCCGCGGGCTTTGATGACGGCGACAAGCATTTCTCGCATCTGCGCGTCGGATTGGGCTACCAGCACCCGGTCTCATGGTTCGGTCCAGAAAGCGCCGTGCGCGCCGAGTTCTGGGGGCAATATTCGCCCGATCGCCTGCCGAGTATCGAGGAATTCTATATCGGCGGACGTGAGGATGAACGCGGCTACCGGTTTGCAGAAGCGCAAGGGGACAGCGGCGTGTCCGCAACGATCGAAGTCGGTCGCGATCTCTTCCCGAGCGCGGGGCAGGTCCGGCGCGTTCGGCCCTTCGGCTTCCTCGATCTTGGCTATGTGAAGAACAACAGTCCCTCGGTGGACGAGTTGGGAGAAGAAACCTTCGCGTCCCTCGGCCTCGGGGTCGATGCCGAATTCCCGGCGGGGGTCTTCGTGCGAAGCTATGTGGCAGCGCCCTTGACCGATGGGCCGTCCACCGGTGCGGGCGATCCTGCCTTCTATCTTGGTCTGACGAAAAGCTGGTGATCTCATGCGTAAACCGTCTCTTGCTCTGACTGTCGTCCTGTTCACGCTTCCAGCGGTGTCTGCCTTCGGCGAAGGCAATCACTTCGGGTTCTGCAATGGTGTGGGAAACAAGCACGGGGCGGCAGATTGCGGGCCGAGCGGGACAGGCACCGGCACGGGAACACCGGGGACAATCCCGACGACCACCCAGCTTCCGACGACGGGCACTCAACCAACCCTTCCCACCGTTCCCGCGATCATCAATGTCGTTCCTACAAAGCCGACGGTCACTACAGGGTATGGCCCGGTTCCGACCGTGCAGGGACAGCCGGGCGCGCCGATCGTCGGCACGGGTCAGTTGCCGATCGTGATCAAGCCTGTGCCGCAACCCGTCCTGACCGGTGTCGGCCCGGTGAACCCGGCTCAGCCGTTGCAGACACCGTCCTTCACCGGCACGGGGCAGTTGCTGACTGTGATCAAGCCAGTGCCGCAAACTGTGCTGACTGGCGTCGGCCCGGTGAACCCGCCTCAGGCCTTGCAGACCCCGTCCTTCACCGGAACGGGCCAGTTGCCCTACGTCATCCAGCCGCTGACGCCTACGACCGTCACCGGTGTCTCTCCGGTGCCGACCATTCAACCGATTGCGACGCCGTCCTTCACCGGGCAGGGGCTGCCCATTATCATCGTGGTGCCGAACCCTCCGACGACCTTTGGCGGCTATGGCCGAGTGCCCGCCTCGATCATCGTGCAGGCAAACCCGGGACAAACTTTCGGAGGCTACGGCCGGGTTCCACAGCCCACGCCGCAGGCGATCCCCCAACAGGCGCCCTACGCGGTGCCGACCCCGATGCGACAATCCACGCCGGTGCTGGCGCCGAGCAAGGTCGCAACGCCGGTCGCCTCGCCGCAGATGGTGCCCGGCCAAGTGCCCACAGCCACGCCGCAGGCCGTGCCGGTGATGGTGCCGCGCCCGAAGCCGCGACCGGTTGGCGTGATGATGACCAGTTCGACGGGCGGAAAGGTCACGCATGCCCCGTCGGTGCAGCAGCCCGCCCTTGGCAAGCAGCACGTCACACACACGGCCGGTCGCCAGGCGCCGCACGATCCGCCGCGCTTTGCGTCCGCTGACGGAGGCGGTTCGTGGAATTGCATCGCGAGCGGCCACGGCAAGCGCAAACGCTTTATCGACGGCGAGGTCGCGGTCAGCGGAGCGCTCCGCCATGTCGGCGCGGTCGATGTGCTCGGGCGCGATTTGCCCGCCTTGCACCCCGATCATTCCGACTGCATCGTGTCCGTCAGGCGTCGCAAAGAGCGGTGATCGCACTCGGGCTCCGTGATCTCACGGTGCGCACCGCATTCCAGAGGCTTGCGCTGCGTTTCTCCGCCACCCTCTTTCGCTGCATGTCCGGAGCTATCGGGGAGCGAATGTAATGCCCAAAGAGTGAAGGGCGGCCACCGTCTGTGCGCTCCGTCGAGTGCTTTGCGGAGCTTTCTTACAGCCCATGAATGCTTTCTTGGTTGATGTCGTGACGATCGTCCCGGTGCTTCCGGCGATTTGCGCACCACGCAGCGAATAACCGCGCCATAGCCAGAAGAACGAGATGTCGCTGAACAGCAGAAAGCCGACATTCGGCAGAAGCGCAGCGAATGTCAGCTTTCCGTCCTTCCCTTCAGGTGCTGCGAACGGCCCAAAGTGGCCGTTAATAATTCCTGCGGCAGAAGACCGATTGCTGCATGGTGAAAATGTTACCCCGTAATTTTCGATCTGCCGCGAAGACTCTGTCGGGTCGTCGGTGCGGTCTCGTGCGACTGCCGCTCGCGACCGCCTGAGCCTCAGAAGCGAGTGCCCCAATGCGGGTGAAGATCGTCGATCACCAGCGGATGGCGATGCGTGCGTTGGCCCTGAAGATGCGGATGATCCGGCGAGAGATTGTCGTGGCGATGTTCCAGCGTGACCGGATCGCCGGAGGGCCAGACTCGCAGCGCCACGATCAGGCCGAACGTCGCCACCCCTGCGAGCCCGAGAAGCGCAGGGACCGCGCCGAACTTGGTCATCAGCCAGCCGGAGAGCGGATAGGTCATCAGCCAGCAGGCATGGCTCAGCGCAAATTGCGCGGCGAAGAGGGCCGGTCGATCCTCCGAATGCGAGGACCGTCGCAGCAAGCGACCCGACGGAGTCAGCACTGCCGAATAGCCCAGGCCCGTCGCCAGCCATGCCGCGAGCAGCAGAGGCCAGCTGAGCCCGATGGCCGAGATCGCTACGGCAAGGCCGAGCAGCGCGGCGATCATCACGGCTGCACCGGACAGCATCACCGGGCGATCCGGCACGCTCTCGAGCAGGCGCGGCAAGCCGAGCGCCGCCAGCATCGACCCTGCCCCAAAGGCGAACATCGTCCAGGCCAGATCGCTGTCCGAGAGGTTGAGCCCGCCGCGCACCAGCACGACCGAATTCACCAGCACCATCGCGCCCGCCGCGGCCGCGGCGAGGTTAACCGCCAGAAGCCCGCGCAGCCGGGGGGTCGCGAGGTAAATCCGGATACCGCGTGTGGTTCGGTCGTAGATGCCGCGCCGGGTTGCCGCCTGCGGGCTCGGCAGGATCACCGACACCACCAGCATGGCCGAGCCCGCAAACCCCGCGACCGTGCCGAGAAACAGGCTGTTATAGCTCATCACCGCGAGCAGCAGCGCCGCGAGCGTGGGACTGACGATATTCTCAAGGTCATAGGCCAGTCGGGACAGGGAAAGCGCTCGGGTGTAGCGCTCTTCTTCCGGCAGCACATCCGGCAGCGTCGCCTGAAATGTCGGGGTGAAGGCGGCGGAGGCCGATTGCAGCACGAAGATCAGCACATAGACTTGCCAGACCTCGGTCACGAACGGCAGCGCCAGCGCCGCGCAGGCGCGGACAAGGTCGAGCGTGACCAGAAGCGCCCGTCGGTTCACCCTGTCGGCGAAGGCGCCTGCCACCGGCGCGATGCCGACATAGGCGACCATCTTGATCGTGAAGACCGTGCCCAGCACCATCCCCGCATTGTCCCCCGCCAGATCATAGGCCAGCAGCCCGAGCGCCACCGTGGCGAGCCCGGTGCCGAGGAGCGCTACGATCTGCGCGGCGAAGAGATGGCGATAGGTTCTGTCTGCGAGGATGGAGAGCATGGGCTCATGAATAGCTTGAAATGGCCTTGTGTTCCAAGCGACCCATCTCGGTCTTCGGGTCGCGGCCCTGATCCAAGCGGTCATGGGAAGGGGCCAGCTTGGCGCTCGGGAGATCGGGCCCGACGGCTCGCAACCGTTCGCCGAGGCTGATCTCCGAGCGCAGCCCGATCATTCTTCGAGCGCTTTTCGGCGGGCCTGATATTCCTCGGGATCGATTTCTCCCTTCGCAAGGCGTTCCTTGAGAATGTCGAGGGCGGTGCTCTGGCTCCGGCCCGGTCCGCGCTCCATCAACCAGCGCACGGCAAGCACGGCGAGGACGATGAGCACGCCCCAGAACACGACCATCATGCCGACACCGAAGAAGCCGTAGCCTTCGCCCCACATCATCGGATGCCCGTAATAGCCCTCTGCATAGCCGCCCGGCGCATCGGCGAAAGCGACTGCCGGAGCAAGGGGTGCGAGACATGCAGTGAAAAGAGAAAGTTTGATCATAGTCGCCTCCACACGTTTGTTTTGGCGTCGATACACCTTTGATGAGTGCCGGACATTGAGCCAGATCAACGGCGCGCTCCGAAGGACGCCACAGCGCAGAAAAATCATTGGCTGAAGGCGAGTTGCCGGTAGGCCGCCTCGGCGATCGGCCAGAGCGCGGTGCCGCTCAAAGGTGCGGACAAGGCGAAGCCGTAGCCCCGATCCACCCAGATCAGACTCGCCACACCATCCGCCCCTTCGGTCAGGCGAAACGCGGTCTCTCCGGTGGACAGCGCCGTGACATAGAGCGTCAGCCGCGCCCCCGCTTGGGTTTCATACATCAGCTGCGCGGCGGGGCCTTGATCGGCGGGCAGCAGGCGCCCGCCCACGAGGCTGTAGCCCTGCGCCGAGAGGTCCGGGGCGACGAGCTTGCGGTCGAGCCGCTTCGTCAGCCAGGCCATCAGGTGATCGCGCTCCCGTGCGGCGACTTCGACCGGATGGACGACCTCCACCGTATAGACCGCATGGGCGACCTGTGCCTCGCGGGCGAGCTCTCTCAGTGGGGCGGTCGGTGGGGCGCTCCCATCCTGACGCGCCAGCTCCCAACCGGCGCCAAGCCCTGCAGCGAAGAGCGCCAAAGCGGCCGCCATCCGTGTCCAGACAGGCCGGGTCGGCGGGGCGATGCGTAGCCGCGCCGGGATAGGCGCAGCGTGGATCGGCGCGAGGGCCGCGCGCAGGGCGTCGCGATCGGCGCGCATCGCGGAGAGCCGCTGCGCCAGCGCGGGGTCCGCCGCGAGCTTCGTCTGCACCCGGGCGCGGGCCTCGGGCGGGAGCCGGTCATCGAGATAGGCGTGCAGCTCCGCCTCGTTCAGCATGTTGGTTTCCGCATGGGGATCTGTCATTTGAGCCTCCGCAGATGGGGACGGCGCGGGCGGTCGGGGCGGTCATGGCCGGTCATCTCGCGCAGCGCCTCTCGTCCGCGGGCAAGGCGCGACATCACCGTGCCCTTGGGCAGGTCGAGGATCCGGGCGACTGCCTCATAGCTGAAATCCTCCACTCCGACCAAAAGCAATACCTCCTGCTGCTCGATCGGCAGGCGCGCCAGAGCCCCCAGCACATCGCCGAGAAACACGACCGTCTCGGCATCGGCCGTCGTCCCGGCGAGATCGTCGGGATCGACGGCACCCGCCTCGGGGCGCCGGGCGCGATGACGATGCGCATCGTGGTAAAGGTTGCGCAAAATGCGAAACAGCCAGGCCCGCAGCTTGTCCTCCGAGCGCAGCAGGTGCCAGCGCGTCAGCGCCCGCGCGAGGCAGTCCTGCACCAGATCATCCGCCGCATCGCGCTCGCGGGTCAGCGCGAAGGCGAAGCGGCGCAGCGCGGGGATCTGCGCCTCGATCAGATGGCGGGTGCGAAGGGTCACATGGGCGGGCCTTGTTCGACCGGGCGGCCTCGATGGAACGCCGCCCGGAGATTGCGTCAGGGCTGGGCGACCTTCCAGGCGCCATTGGCGACGCCATCGCCGGTCACGTCGCCCGGCTTCATGTCGTTCTTCCAAGTATACAGCGGTTGGCCCTTATACGCCCATTGCTTCGTGCCGTCGTCGCGGGTGATTACGCTCCAGTCGCCCGTCGCCTGATCTTCGGCGGTGGCCATCAGCGGCGGCCAGTTGGTCGCGCAAGGACCGTTGCAAGCGGACATGCCCTCGCTGTCCTTCGCGAAAGTGTAGAGCGTCATGCCCGCGGAATCGACCAGCGTGGGCCCCTTGGCGGTGTCGGTGACACTGGCGGGATCGGCTTGCGCAAAGCTCGCGGCCAGCAAAACGGCAGTGGTCAGCAGAAATCGTTTCATCTTCCTCTCCTCTCGGAATTGGGTCCTGTAGGGAAGAAGACGACCCCGGCGCGGGAATAATCCCGGCCGGGGCAAAAAAATCTGAATTGTAAGGACGAGCCTCAGGCCAGACGGGCCTGCAGGCTGCGGCTCTGCCAGCGCAGGATACCTGCGACTGTTGCCCAGTAGACGATCCAGCCGCCCAGTGTCGCGGCGTCCGGCGCGGCGCGATAGCCGGTCAGCGCCGAGATCAGCCCGCCAAGACGGCCCCCGTCATCGAGCACCGCGCTCATATCCCAGAGCGGCGCGCCGAAGGGCAGGATGCCTGCCGAGACGAGATCATCGACACCGGTGGTGAAAAGCGCCGCGCCCAGAAGCAGCAGCATGACCTCGGACACCCGGAAGAAGCCGCGCCACGGCATGAAACGCGCCCCGGCCCGCAGCGCCGCATAGCTTGCCCCAGCGGCTGCCACGCCCACGGCGATCGAGGCCAGAACCCCCGCCATCTCGCTCTGCTTCGCTGCCGCTAGCGAGCCATAGAGGAAGACCACCGTTTCCGAGCCTTCGCGTGCCACTGCCGCCATCGCGAGAATGAAGACCGCCCACCAGCTTTGGCGTATCGCGGCGGCTTTCAGCCCGGCCTCGAGGTCGCGTTTCAGTGTGCGGCCATGGCCGCGCATCCAGACCACCATCTGCACGATCAGCCCGGCTGCGACGAAGACCATCACCGTCATCAGGTCCTGCCGGACATCCGCCGACAGAAGCTTCGAGAAGCCCAACAGCGTCAGCGCAAAGGTAAGCGCCAGCGCGAGCCCCGTCAGCACGCCACCCCAAAGGAAGCGTGCCGCTCGACGTCCGGCGCCTTCATGCGCGAGCCAGCCCGCGAGAATGCCGATGACGAGAAGCGCTTCGACGCTTTCGCGCCACAGGATGAAGATGATCTGTCCGTCCATGACATTCTCCTGCGGGTGGAAGATGGATTATTTGACGACGATCGTGCCCTTGGCGGTGTCGAGATCCTCGTGGAATTCCTCGACGAAGGGATAGTTGCCAGCAGGTAGTGCCGGAAGGTCGATCGTCTCGGTCTGGCCCGGCGCGATGATCTTTTCGATACGCAGGCGCTTGCTCTCGAATTCCGCTGCAGTCTTGCCGGTATTGGAAACGGTGAGCGTCACCCCGGTGTCCGCTGGCAGGTCGATCATTTGCGGAGCGATGACCCCGTCTGTCAGGGTGATCGTGGGAACGGCTTCATCTGCCACGGCAAGGGCCGGCGCACAGGCCAGCACGATGAACGCGGGAATGATGCGTGAAATACGGGTCATGATGTTCCTGCTTGTCTGTTCGCCCGTCGAATAACCGACAAAAATACTTGGGTCAATAATTCCCGATAAAAATGCTAAGCTGTTTCGCCCGCAAATAGGCGCTCGACGCTGAACGGGCCGCGTCTGACCTTCCTCACTTCCAAAGAGCCAAAGCAAACCGCGGGTCGATGACCGGCGGGTCATGAGCGGAATAATATTCATTAATCGTAATGGCTTGCGTTGGTCCGATGCGCCGCCAGAGTATGGTCCACTTAAGACCCTCTGCAACCGATGGAAGCGCTGGAGGTGAGTGGCTGAACGCCACTGGTCCGAGAGAAGCCACGAACGGGGTATTTTCGCCCGGATGATGGAGGGGCTTGCTTCCGAGGCCGCCGACCGGAAGACAGTGATGATCGATGTGAGCAGGCGAACGCCATGCGTTCGAGTGAGCCTGCGCACCTATCTCAAGGCGCACCGCACGGCTTCAAGCCTGCGGTTGAAAAGGGGGGGCGTGGCACGCTGATTGGGCGGAGTTCGAAGATCAGAAAACGATCCGGGGGATCGTTTTCCTGAGAACGGGTGGCATGAACACCAAGTTGCATGCCGTCACGGACGCGAACGGCCGCCCGATCAAGTTCTTCATGACAGCCGGCCAGGTCAGTGACTACGCCGGTGCTGCGGCCCTGCTGAGCAGCCTGCCCGAGGCCGAAGGGCGGCTCTCCGCCCAGGCCACCGAGCGGGTAGCGGTCGGCCCTAAGCTGACATCTGTTTTTGTGAGAACGCTGCGTGAGAACGGCGGAGCAAAAGTCGGTCACGGTATCGGCGGGATGCGCCTGCTGCGGGCGGCGTAGAAGTCGTCCAATTTTGCCCTTTCTGGCGACAGGGAGGGTTCGAAGATTTTTCACCGTGGACTCGTATCGCAAGGTTCGACTTGCCTGCGCCGAGGAGATCGTCAAGCTTGCCACCGCAAGCCTGCCGGTTCGGTAATCGAGGAGGAGCCGATGTCGGAGACAATCGAAGAGGACAGCGCCAAGCCCCAGCCCGCCGATGACGTGGCGCGCGAGGTCGATCTCCCGTGGTGCCAGCCCAAGCCCGGCCACGAGGATGTCCGCGCCCCCGATCTGATCCGCGAGATCATGGCGCATCCGAACTACCTGCAGGCCGATGAGGATGTCGATTTCCTCAACCGCGACGACATGCGCGGCCCGCGCCTGCAGCTCGATTACCAGAAGGCCGAGACGCTGCTGCGCGAACAGGGCATCGCCCATTCCATCGTGGTCTTCGGCGGCACCCGCATCCCCGAACCGGAAGCCGCGCGCGAGAAGCTGGCCGATATGGAGGCCCGCAGCGCGGCCGATCCCAGCAATGACGATCTGACCCGTCGCGTCGAGATCGCCAGACGCGTCGTCGCGAAAAGCCGCTATTACGACGTCGCCCGCGCTTTCGGCCAGATCGTCGGTGCGCGCGAGGGCACGCATGGCAACCGTCTGGTGATCGTCACCGGCGGCGGGCCGGGGATGATGGAGGCCGCCAATCGCGGCGCCCATGATGCGGGCGCGCGCACGGTGGGGCTCAATATCACGCTCCCGCATGAGCAATTCCCCAACCCCTACATCACGCCGGGCCTGTGTTTCCGCTTCCGCTATTTCGCCCTGCGCAAGCTGCATTTCCTGATGCGCGCGCGGGCGCTGGTGGTGTTTCCGGGCGGCTATGGCACGCTCGACGAGCTGTTCGAGACGCTCACGTTGATCCAGACCCGCAAGATCCGCCCGCTGCCGGTGATCCTTGTCGGGCGCGACTATTGGAGCCGGGTCTTCGATCCGGAATTCCTTGTGGAGGAGGGGGTGATCGACCCCGAGGACCGCGACCTGTTCTGGTATGCCGAAAGCGCCGATGAGATCTGGGAGGATATCGGGCGTTGGTATGCGCAGTTCGGTCGCAATATCGACGAACCAATGGGAGGAGAGGATGAAGATTTCATTTCACGGTGCCGCGCATGAGGTGACGGGGTCCTGCCATCTCGTCGAATGCGCGGGGCGCAAGATCCTGATCGATTGCGGCATGTTCCAGGGCCGCTCGGAACTGACCGAGGATAATGCCGCGAAATTCGGATTCGAGCCCTCGGAGATCGACATGGTGCTGCTGACCCATGCCCATCTCGATCACTGCGGGCGGCTGCCGCTTCTGGTCAAGCGCGGCTTCAAGGGCGAGATCATCGCGACCTCGGCCACGCGCGATCTGGCGCGACTGGTGATGCTCGACGCGGCACATCTGCAAGAGGAAGAGGCGCGCCATCATCACCGCCATGGGCGGCGCGGCGGGTCGCGTGAGGCGCTTTACGACACGATGGACGCGCTCGATGCGGTGGATCGGTTCGGGCGCAACGCCACCTATCGCAAGACGCTCTCGCTGTTTGACGGGATCGAGGCGACCTTTTTCGACGCGGGCCATATCCTCGGCTCGGCCTCGATCCGGCTTGACCTGACCGAGCATGGCCGCACCCGAAAGGTTCTGTTCTCGGGCGATCTGGGCCCCGACAATCGCCCGCTTCTCAACGATGCCGACCCGCCCGAGGATGCAGATATCGTGGTGATGGAAACCACCTATGGCGAGCGCGACCATCGCGGGCTCGAGGCCTCAATCGCGGAATTCCTCGCCGCGATCCGCGCGACCACGGGGCGGGGCGGCAATGTCATCATCCCGACCTTCGCGCTGGAGCGTGCGCAGGAGCTGCTGTGGTTCCTGCGCGAGGGGATGGCCTCGGACGAGATCGAGAAATCGCTGCGGGTGTTCCTCGACTCCCCGATGGCGATCTCGGCGACCCGGATCTTCGCGCGCCATGACGAGGCGCTGCGCCCGGAACTGGCCGAGATCATTCGCAAGGGGCGCGACCCGTTCCAGCTGCCCGAGCTGCATTTCACCCGCGAGACGCAGGACTCGATCGCGCTCAACGAGATCCGCTCGGGGGCGGTGATCATGGCGGGCTCGGGGATGTGCACGGGCGGGCGGGTGCGCCATCACCTGCGCCACCACCTCGCGCGGCAAGAAAGTGCTGTGATCTTCGTGGGCTATGCCGCCGAAGGGACCCTGGCGCGGATCATCGTGGACGGGGCGAAGCACGTGAAGCTTTTCGGCGAGGAGATCCCGGTGCGTGCGCAGATCCACACGATCAACGGCTTCTCCGCCCATGCCGATCAGAGCGATCTGAAACGCTGGCTGGCCCGCACCCGCCACCCGGAAAAGATCTTCCTCGTGCATGGCGAGAAAAAGTCGATGGAGGCCTTCGCGAAAGGGCTCGATCCGGCGAAGGTCGTGATGCCCGAGCTGCACCAGAGCTTCGAGCTCTAGCCGCGCTTCACAGCCCCGGCAGGTCGATCGCGACGGCCGCGTGATCGCTTGCATGGGGGCGGTGGCGGCCGATGCCGGGCAGGTGCTCGCCAGCGTAGCGGGCGGCCTCGGTGCCCAAGCCCTTGCGCAGGATACGCGGCACCGCATCGGGGTAGCGCGCGGCCAGCGCGGGCGAGGCGAGCAGCACATCGGGGCAATGGTAGCGCCCCGAATGCGGATCGTAATAGGTCCAGCGCTCGGGGCGCGGCATCCGCGCCATCAGATCCACGCTGAACCCGTGTTCTAGCGGCGCCGTCGCGCGGAGCAGGGGGCGCTCGGGGTCGTCGGGTTCGTTCAGATCGCCAAGGATCAGCCAGAGCGCTTCGGCCGGAACGTCGAAGTGCCGCTCGATCAGCGCCCGTGTCGCCAGCGCCTCAAGGCGCCGGGTGCGCCAGGCGGCGGCCTCGTCGGGGTAGGGCGATTTGAAATGCGTGATGAACATCGTCAGCGCGCCCACTTCGACCATCAGGCAATCGCGCCGGAAGACCGGCATCTCGGGATCGACGCCCTCGGGCAACTCCAGCCCCAGATCGCCCGGCGTCAGAGCGGCATGGCTGCGCACCGCTCCCAGCGCGCGGCGCGACAGCACCGCCAAATCGAGCCCGCGCCCGTCATTGCCCGGCAGGCAGACCAGCTCGGGGTAAGGCCGCGTGCCGGTGGGCAGCAGGTAGCGCGCGTGGAAGTGCTCCAGCGTCGCGAGGTCGAACACCTCCTGCAGCGCGACCAGATCGGCGTCGATCCCGGCGAGCAGTTCCGCCGTCAGCCGCCGGTCGATCGGATCGAGGCGCGGGTCTTCGGGGTCGTCGCTGTCCCAAGCCCCATGCAGCCGCCCCAGCTCCCGGTTCGGTAGCAGGCGCATGTTTTGGGTGTTGAGGCTCGCGATCCGCATCTTGGCGTCAGCATCGCATGGGCGGGGCGGTTTGGAACAGCGCGAATGCGTCCTTCGAGCCTCCCCCAATGAAGGGATCCGCCGTTATGTTTAGGAAAACGGAGGATCAGAATGGCTGCGAAGCGACACAAGCCGGAAGAGAGTGTCACGGTGTGAGGGGGCTGTGGCCCCAGTGGGGCCGCGCAAGCGAGCCGATCGCGCCGCGGCCGGTCTCTAGATTGCGCAAGGCCGGGATGCTGACGCCCGCTGATGAGGCGACAGCTGCCTGAGTGTGGCCGAGTGCGCGGCGGCGGGCGCGTAGAGGGAGGGCGGGGAGTGTCAAACTATGTTTCTGAAAGTGGCTTTGGAAATGGAACGATAGTCTTACATGGATCGAGGGCTCTGGCCGGTCTGAAAAGATTGCCGCTCGATGATTTCGAAACCCAGATCGCGCACGGCGGGGCGTGGGTCCTGACCTTCGAAACGTGCCAGCAATGCCTCTGCGGCGGTGCGGCCGAGACGATCGCGATCGACCCGCACCGTGGTGAGCGACGGGGCGATATCGGCGGCGAAATCTTGATCGCCGAAGCCGATGACCGAGAGCGTGCCGGGGACGTCGATCCCGCGCACTCGCGCCTCGATCAAGACGCCATGGGCCAGCAGGTCCGAACTGCAGAAGATCACGCCGGAGCGGAAGCCGTGAATGTCGATGGCCTCGGCGAGCCCGGCGCGACCGGCAGCCAGACTTGCCGGTCCGGGGCAATCGACCCGGGTCACCGGCTCCCCGCCAGCGGCCTCGAAATCGCGGGTGAATGCCTCGCGGCGGCGATGCGCGCGCGCGTCATTCGCGGTGACCGTCGCGGCGCGCTGGCTGCCCGCGCTGCGCACGAAGCTGGCCACGGCGCGCCCCGCTTCGGCGTGGCTGAAGCCCACGCAGATGTCGATCGGGGTGTCGGTGATGTCCCAGACCTCGACCACGGGAATGTCGGCGCCGATCAGCATCCGCCGCGATTGTGCGGAGTGGTGGATGCCCGTCAGCAGTACCGCGTCGGGACGGCGCGAGAGGTGGGTCGCGATCAGTGCCTCTTCGGTTTCAGGCTCGAACCCTGTTTCGGACAGCAGGATTTCGTAGCCGTTGGCGCGCAGGGTCGCGCTGAACGATTGCAGCAGCGACGAATAGACGATGTTGGTGAGCGACGGCACCAGAGCCGTCACCAGTTTTGAGCGGCTCGAGGCCAGCGCGCCCGCCACGGCATTGGGTACGAAGCCGGTGGTGCGGATCGCCTCGCGGATTTTCTCGAGCGTCGCGGGCGAGACCTTGGACGGGTCCGAGAGCGCGCGCGAGACCGTGACCTGCGACACGCCGGCAATCCTGCCGACGGTCGCCATGGTCACGCCGCCGCCGCCGCGACCGCCGGGGCCGCGCTTTCGGCTTTGCTCGGGATCCGTATCCATCATGCCCATCGTTTTTCCCGATCTGCGCGATTTGCGCAACCATTCCGCGCTTAGCCGGGCTGCGACGGATTGGCCGTTTCGGAATCCCGCTTTGCGCGGCGAGACAAGTAGATCGAGCCCGCAACCGACCCCACGATCAGGAGCCACAGGACAACCGCGATCCAGCTCTTGGTGAAGAAGATCGTGACCGAGCCGAAGCTCTCGAGCGTCTTGACGAAATAGACCTCGGCGGACGGGCCCAGAATGAAGCCGATGATGAAGGGCGCGACTTCGAGGCGCAGCTTGGTCATCAGCCAGCCGAAGAAGCCGAAGATTGCCAGCGTCCAGACGTCGAACATGATCCCGTAGTTGATCGTGTAGGCACCGATCACACACATCATAAGAATGACCGGGAACAGGATGTGTTTCGGGATCGCGACGGCGAGCGCGAGATAGCGGATCGCGAAATACATCGCCACGAACATCGCAATATTCGCGAGCAGCATGCCGAAGATCATCATGTCCCACGTCGCGGGATTGTCCGAGATAAACAGCGGCCCGACCTGCACGCCTTGCAAGGTGAAAGCACCGATCAGCAGCGCGGTCGTGGAGTCGCCCGGAATGCCCAGCGACAGAAGCGGGACCAGCGCGCCCCCCGTCAGGCCGTTATTGCCCGATTCCGAGGCGATGATGCCCGCGGGTTCGCCCTTGCCGAACCGTTCGGGATGGCGCGAGAAGGTCTTGGCGTTGGTATAGCTCAGGATCGACGCCGCCGAGCCACCTACACCGGGCAGAATGCCCACGAAAGTGCCGATCCCGGACGAGCGGATCAGGTTCAGGGCCTGACCCTTGAAGACGCTGAACGAGAAGCGCGAATGTGCGCCGACCTTGATGTCGCTCAGCGACTGGCCCTTGGGTACGCCATACTCCGCCTCCTGCAGGATCGCCGCGAGACCGAAGAGGCCGATCAGCACTGGCAGCAGCGAGAACCCGTCCTGCAGCCAGTATTCCGTGCCCGGCGGGATCAGGCGCTCCTTGCCGTTGCCGCCGTTCGAGACGTCATAGGTGCCGATCAGGCTGATGAAGATGCCCAGCACGCCCGAAAAAATGCCCAGCAGCATGTCCGACGACAGTGCGGCCATCACGGTGAGGGCGAAGAAGATGATCAGGAATTTCTCGACATAGGAGAACTTGATCGCGAAATCGGCCAGCACCGGCGCGAACAGGAATAGCGCGAGAAGGCTGAGAATGCCGCCCACGAAAGACGACACGATGCCGATCTTGAGCGCCTTTTCCCCTTCGCCACGCTGCGCCATCGGGTGCCCGTCGAAGGTGGTCGTGATCGAGCTTGGCGTGCCCGGAATGCCCAGCAGGATCGCTGGCACCAGCCCGCCCGAGATGCCGCCCACATAAAGGCCGAGCAGAAGACCGAGGCCGTTCACCAGCCCCAGCGAATAAGTCAGCGGCAGGCAGACTGCGACCGCCATCGTGGCGGTCAGGCCCGGGATCGACCCGAAGATGATGCCGACCACCGTCCCCGAGACGGTCAGCAGTACGAAGAGCGGGGTGATCTGGTCGAGAAATTCCATGATGTGGGTCCGATCAGGGCAGGGTGAGGTAGAACAGGTCGCCGAAAAGCCACCACACGAATGTGGGCGCGATCAGCGCGGTCAGCGCGAGCGGCCAGACCTGCCGCCAGCCGCGCTGATGCAGGAATAGGAGACCGTTCAGGAAGACGAATGGGATCGAACAGAGCAGGAAACCCATGCCCGTGTTGGGCCAGATATTGCCTACCGGCTCCATCGCCGAAAAATAGACCAGCAGCAGGACGAGCGTGCCGAAGAAGCGCAGCTTGTCCATCTGCGCGAAGATACCGCGCCAATGCGCGCCCGAAGCGAGGATCGCGCGGCGATGCGTGATCGCGATGGCGATGCCCAGCAGGGCGAGAATGCAGGCGATAATGGTCGGAAAGATCAGATGCGAGGTGTCGAAGTTGATCTTGATATGGGTCAGGCTGCCCATGCGGCCTCCGCGAGATTGCGATGCGCGAGAAAAATAGCCCGGCCGAACGGGTCGGCCGGGCCTTCGAAAACGGAGCGGATCAGCTCGAGGTGATGTCCTCGATCACCTGCTTATAGGTGTCCGCTTTTTCGGTGAGATGGGACTGAGCCTCGTCGGTCGGCAGGTAGTTCGGGATGAAGAACGCGGCCTTCTGACGCTTCTCGATCTCGCCTTCCTTGTAGATTTCGGCAAGCGCATCGGAGACCGCTTTGCTGATCGCCGGGTCCATGTCCTTGTTGAACAGGAAGAAGAATTCCTTGTCGAAGGTGAAGTCTTCCTTGCCGTCGAGCGTGACGTTGGTCTCGGGGCTCGCGTATTTCAGCAAGTCCGCACGGGTCGTCTTGCCCATGCCTTCCTCGGGTGCCTGTTCGAGCGTTTTCTCGCGGGCGGTGATCCAGACGAAGCGCATCGCTTTCTGATCGTCGGCGGGAAGCTGGGTGAACTGCTCGTTTGCCTGGATCGAGCCGTTGATCACATCGGCCAGCCCGTCCCACATCGCCTGGTTCTTGTCAGATTGCGAGCCGGTGTTCACCGCGACGATGTTCTTCTCCGAGCCCGGGTTCATCACCTTGGCGGCGTTCTTCATCGCCGAGAAGCCGATTTCCGAGACGCCACCCGGCTGGATCGCGACGCGGATCTTGGTGCCGTCGGCCGCCGCTTTGAAGATGTCGTCCATCGACTGATAGGGCGAGTTCTTCGGCACGAGATAGGCGTTGCCCGGGTTGATCGCGACGGTCGGGCCGACCGCATAGGTCTCGAAGGGGTTCTCGTAGCCGGTCTGGCCATAGAGCCAGCCGAGATAGGATTGATCGTGGAAGATCATCCAGGTGGTGCCGCGGCTGTCGCGATCGAGCGCTTTGAAGGCCGCGGATGCGCCGACTGCGTCGACTTTCACATTGATGCCAAGCTTCTTGGCCAGCGCATCGGCCACGATGGCGGAGTTCTGATAGGTGTCGCCGCCGGTCGATTTAGAGCCGATCACAAGGCGCACGTTGCGCGGCAGCTTCGTCTCGGCAAGCGCCGCAAGGGGGCGCGTGGCTGCCGCGGCCGCCAAGCCGGTGACGAGTAGCGTTCTACGGTTAATGGACATGTTTCCCTCCCAGTGAGCCGCGTGAGGCGGCAATTTTCGTCGGGCCCTCGCTCCTGTGGCCCGGCGCATGAATACGCATACATGCTTTTTCAGCATAGCAAATGCATTCTGTCAATCATCAGGCTGATGGAATCCTCAAAAACGTGATTGGCGCCTTTATAAAGGTGTTTCGTTCGTGCAATCGTGTTGACAGTCTAAAATGAATGCGCATACACAAAACGAGAAGATACGGGAGGAACACATGACCGAGTCGATCCGCAAGCAGCCTTCCGAGCTGCGCAGCGCCCGCTGGTATGCGCCCGATGACCTGCGCAGTTTCGGGCATCGGTCGCGGATGATGCAGTTGGGCTATTCCGAAGAAGATTATCGCGACAAACCGGTGATCGGCGTGCTCTCGACATGGTCGGAGCTGAACTCATGCCACAGCCATTTCCCCGAGCGGGTGCAGGACGTGAAACGCGGCGTCGCGCAGGCAGGCGGTTTCGCTGTCGAGATGCCGACGCTCAGCGTCGACGAGAGCTTCACCAAACCGACCTCGATGCTCTATCGCAACATGCTCGCGATGGAGACCGAAGAGATGATCCGATCGCACCCGCTCGATGGCGTGGTGTTGATGGGTGGCTGCGACAAGACCACGCCCGGTCTCGTGATGGGCGCGATCAGCGCGGGCGTGCCGATGATCTTCCTTCCCGCCGGCGCGATGCTGCGCGGCCATTACGCAGGCAAGATCCTCGGCTCGGGCTCGGATGCGTGGAAGTTCTGGGACGAGCGCCGCGCGGGCAATATCACCGACGAGGAGTGGCTTGGCGTGCAGGGCGGCATCGCGCGTTCGGCGGGCACCTGCATGACGATGGGTACCGCGGTGACGATGATGTCGATCACCGATGCACTGGGGCTTACGCTGCCCGGCGCGTCGTCGATCCCGGCGGTGGATTCGGGGCACAACCGGATGTCGGCCGACTGTGGGCGTCGCATCGTCGATATGGTCTGGGAAGACCTTACGCCCGACCGGATCGTCACCGAAGCGGCGGTGCAGAACGCGGCTCTCGTCGCGATGGCGACCGGCTGTTCGACCAACGCGGTCGTCCACCTTATCGCGATGGCGCGGCGGGCAGGGATCAACCTGACGCTCGACGATCTCGACCAGCTGGGTCGCACCACGCCACTCGTCGCCAATGTCCGGCCCTCGGGCAAAGATTATCTGATGGAAGATTTCTTCTACGCGGGCGGTCTGCGCGCGCTGATGAAGCAGATGGAGGATCGTCTCGACACCTCCTGCCTGACCGTGACCGGCAAAACCATCGGCGAGAACCTCGAAGGGGCGCAGGTGTATAATGACGACGTGATCCGGCCGCTGTCGAACCCGGTCTATCACGAGGGCTCTCTGGCGGTGCTGAAGGGCAATCTCTGCCCGAACGGCGCGGTCATCAAGCCCGCGGCCTGCGATCCGAAATACTACAATCACGAAGGTCCGGCACTGGTCTTCGACAGCTATCCCGAGATGAAAAAAGCGGTCGATGACGAGAACCTCGACGTCACGCCCGACACGGTCATGGTGCTGCGCAATGCAGGCCCGCTGGGCGGTCCGGGGATGCCCGAATGGGGCATGCTGCCGATCCCGAAGGCGCTGATCAAGCAGGGGCATCGCGACATGCTGCGGATCTCGGATTCGCGGATGTCGGGCACGTCTTACGGTGCCTGCGTGCTGCATGTCGCCCCGGAATCCTTTGTCGGCGGCCCGCTCGCGCTGCTGAAGACGGGCGATATCGTCCGGCTCGATCTGGCGAACCGGCGGCTCGACATGCTCGTCGACGAAGACGAGATTGCGCGTCGCCGTGCTGCGTGGACGCCGCCGGAGCCGCGCTTCGAGCGGGGCTGGGGCTGGATGTATTCGCGCCACGTGACGCAAGCCGACAAGGGCTGCGACTTCGACTTCCTGCAGGCCGATTTCGGTCAAGCCGCAGGCGAACCCGACATTTTCTAAGGAGGGCTCCATGAGCTTCGATCTCGACAAAGCCTTGGGCGGAATCTCGGGCATCCTCGTGACGCCCTACGGCGAAGACGGCAATCTCGCGCCCGATCGGCTGAGCCCGATCATCGACCGCGCGCTGGGGGCGGGGATGCATATCCCTGTCGTCAACGGCAATACCGGCGAGTTCTATGCGCTGACCACCGACGAGGCCTGCACGATGGTCGCGGAAGTCACCGCGATGGTGGATGGCCGCGCGCCGGTTCTGGCAGGCGTCGGACGCGGTATTCGCGATGCGTGCAAGCTGGCCGAGGCTTCCGCGAAGGCGGGCGCGTCGGCGCTGATGGTGCACCAGCCGCCGGACCCTTTCGTCTCGCCGCGCGGCACGGTGGAATATGTCCGTCAGGTCTCCGAGGCCGGGGGCGGGCTGCCGCTGATGCTCTATCTGCGCAACGACGCGATCGGCACCGACGGGATCAAGGCGCTCTGCGATCTGCCCGGTGTGAAGGGCGTGAAATGGGCGACGCCGAACCCGCAGAAACTGGCCGATGCGATTGCAGCCTGCGATCCTTCGATCACTTGGGTGGGCGGTCTGGCCGAGGTCTGGGCGCCCGCGCTTTACGCCGTGGGCGCGCGCGGCTTCACCTCGGGGCTGATCAACATCTGGCCCGAGCGGTCGATGGCGATCCACGCCGCGCTCGAGGCGAGCGACTACGTTAAGGCCAACGCGCTGATCCGCGAAATGAAACCCTTCGAGGACATCCGCGCAGAGGAGTTGAACGGCACCAATGTGACTGGCGTGAAAGCAGCGCTGATCGCGACGGGCCACGATTGCGGGCCCACGCGTCCGCCCTCCGCCTGGCCGCTGACCGAGACGCAGCAGACGAAGATGCAAAGCTTTCTGCGCGCGAACGGACTCGTTTGATGCGTGATCGCACGATCATCGTCACCGGAGCCTCGGGCGGGATCGGTCGCGCCACTGCCCGGGCCTTCCTCGCTGCGGGCTGGCGTGTCGGTCTGATCGGACGGCGCGAAGAGGCGCTCAACGAAGCGGGGCAGGGCGACGCCAAGGCATTGGCGCTGCCCTGCGACGTGACCGACGAGGCCTCGGTCGAGGCAGCTTTCGACCGCGCGATGACGGAATGGGGCCATATCGATGCGCTCTTCAACAATGCAGGCGTCGGACTGAAATCGGTCCGCGTCGATGAGGTGAGCCTCGAACAGTGGCGCCGTGTGATCGACACCAATGTGACCGGGATGTTCCTCTGCGCGCGCGCCGCATTCTCACGGATGGCGGCGCAGGTGCCGCAGGGCGGGCGGATCATCAATAACGGTTCGATCTCGGCGCAGGTGCCGCGGCCGGGTTCGATCGCCTACACCGCTTCGAAACACGCGGTCACGGGCATGACGCGCAGCCTCTCGCTCGACGGGCGGGCGGTGAATGTCGCCTGCGGCCAGATCGACATCGGCAATGCGCGCACCGACATGGCCGCAAGTCAGGCCAAGGGCGTGCCGCAGGCCGACGGGCGTATCGCGGTCGAGCCGATGATCGACGTCGACCATGTCGCCGCTTCGGTTCTGCACATGGCGCAGCTGCCGCTCGAGGCGAACGTTCAATTCATGACGGTGATGGCCGCGGCCATGCCTTACATCGGGCGCGGATGACGCCCAGCGAAAAGGAGACATCATGACCTTCACCCCGCACGGACAACACCTGATCGCTGGCGAATGGATCGGCACCGACAAGACGTTCTCTTCCGATCCAGCCCATGGGCCGAGCCATGAGTTCTGCGTCGGCACGGTCGAGATGGTGAATGCGGCCTGCGAGGCAGCTGAGGAGGCATTCTGGGACTACGGCTATTCGAGCCGTGAGACCCGCGCTAAGTTCCTCGAGACTATCGCCGACGAGATCGACGCACGCGGTGAGGCGATCACCGAGATCGGTACGCAGGAAAGCGGTCTGCCCGAAGCGCGCCTGAATGGCGAGCGGGGCCGCACCGTGGGCCAGCTGCGTCTCTTTGCCAGCCACATTCGCAACGGCGACTATCTCGACCGCCGCCATGACGAGGCGCTTCCCGATCGCCAGCCGCTGCCGCGCCCGGATCTGCGGATGATGCAGCGTCCGATCGGCCCCGTGGCCGTCTTCGGCGCGTCGAACTTCCCGTTGGCGTTTTCGACGGCAGGCGGCGACACCGCCGCCGCGCTGGCCGCGGGGTGCCCGGTCGTGGTGAAGGGCCATTCCGCCCATCCCGGCACCGGCGAAATCGTGGCCGAGGCGATCAAGGCCGCAGTCGAGAAATGCAACATGCCCAAGGGCGTCTTCAGTCTCATCCAGGGCGGACGCCGTGACGTGGGTCAAGGGCTCGTGCAGCATCCGCTGATCAAGGCGGTGGGCTTCACTGGTAGCTTGGGCGGGGGCCGCGCGCTGTTCGATCTGTGCGCCCAACGCCCCGAGCCGATCCCGTTCTTCGGCGAGCTCGGCTCGGTCAACCCGATGTTCCTGCTGCCTGAAGCGGCGAAGGCGCGCGGCGCCGAGATCGGCACCGGCTGGGCAGGCTCGCTGACGATGGGCGCGGGCCAGTTCTGCACCAATCCGGGCATCGCCGTGGTCGAGGACGGC